>CAXBMO010000026.1:0-89783 GCA_963977015.1 uncultured bacterium
CTAAACACGCGATGATCCAAAGCTTTTCATTTTGCAGAACTTGACGCACACAACTGGGTAAAGGATCAGCAAGAAACGAGTGCTGAAGAAGGGAAGACAACCGGTCCCTTTCCGCTGCGCCGCAATCGCCGTCCGCCGGTTCACGAATCGCTGTTTCGCGGTCGTGGCTCCGGTAACCACTTTGCATCGCGTTCACAAAATCTTGAACCCCGGGACTCATTGTATTGGTTATTCTTTTTTTTGAGTGTTTTGTTTTAATGTGGTAATATTTAAAACGGTCTTTCTGCGGTGGGTATTATGATAAATTAAGGTATTTGCTTAACTTTTCTAAAGTAAATAAATCACCTTGTAGGATGGATCGCCGATTCGTCACCGAGCGCCAGTTCGACCGCAGCCTCCCCAAAACCCCTCATCCTATCCTATCCACGTGAAGCGCCCTGCCCTGATTGTCGCCATCACCCTCCTGGCAACCTTCCCCGCCCAAGCCCGCCTTGGCGATTCCCGGTTGGACCTCACCCAGCGTTACGGCCAGCCCATCTCGGAGCAACCAGATCAACTCTTCGGAAGCCACCTGTTCACCTTCCATCACGAGGGCTGGACCATTCAGGCCTACCTTCTCAACGGCCGCTGCCAAGCCATCTCCCACACCAACTCAGGCTCCGCACTTTCCACCTACGAACAAATCGAGAACCTGAAAGCACAGAATTCCCAAGGGCAGGCCTGGTATCAGGCCGGGCAAAAGATGGCAAGCGCGACCAATAACTGGGCCGTCATCAGCCAGATCCACTACCCGCGGGCCGACCACCAAGCCTATCTCCTGCGCATGAAAAATGGCGTATTCTTCAAATCCGCACACTGGAAGCAACTCGAGCAAAAGCTCATGCCTTCGCCGTCGGCGCGACCAAGCGCCGCATCGCCAACCGGGCAAACCTCGAAAACACCATCTCGAACAACAGCTCCTTCGGCCAACACATCTGGACCCGGCAGCGCCTTCTTCTTGGTTATACTACTAACTCCGATGGTGATCGGCGCCATCACCGTGATAGGACGAGAAATCCGTCGCTCACCGAGAGTGAAGGGATGGATCGGAGAAAAAAGCACTGACTGGTTCGTTCTCAAACTCCTTCCCTCAAAGGAATATCGAATCTTCAATAATGTCTTCCTTCCTCGCCCGGATAAGGCCGGGTCCACAGAAATCGACCACATCGTCCTCTCCCCCTACGGCATCTTCGTCATCGAAACCAAGAACCTTGGCGGATGGATTCATGGAAGCGAGAATGACGAAAATTGGACCCTCACCTTTCCCGGCAAAAAGCACGCGATCCAAAACCCCCTGCGTCAAAACCATCTTCATGTGCAAGCACTTAAATCCTTCCTTGCACTGCCCGATTCCACCTTCCACTCGATCATCAATCTCTGTGGCCGTGCAACGTTCAAGACCGAAAAGCCGCGCAACGTCGTCGACACTTTATTCCTGAGCAGAACGATAAAGTCCTACCAAACCGTCATCCTGAATCCGGAAGCTTTGGAGCGCGCCACGCATCGCCTCGAAGCCTGGATCCCGTCTCGGGAAATGAAACGCCTCAAACGCGGGCACATCCCGTTCCTTCGATCGCACCACGGTGGTGGCGTGGTGGCAACGCGGTCATGAGGTCTACGGTAATTTGGACTGCTGCAGCCTGTTGCCGCTTTTATTTAAGGCAGCCATGCTGCCGGCGGTGCGGATTTGAGCTTGCCTGTTCGGAACAGGTTGCTTACTCTTTGGCGTTATGGATTGGCAAGCGTTTCTAAATAATATTCTCATTCTCTTTGGCTATGGGATCTCGGCAGCCCTGATGCTGTCCCTCGCCCTTGGAATACTCATCAAGATTTGGGATAAGATCTCACCGATCAATGAATGGGAAGAGTTGAAGAAGGGCAATGTTGCCGTCGCCATCGTCACTTCCGCAGTCTTCCTCTCCTTGGCAATTGTCGTGGCAGCAGCAATTATTCCGGGGAATTAGAGTGCTTTTAAATTCAGCGGATTACGGCTGATCGGGATTGCAGGTCCCGCAGTTTTTAATTCCTTCACCCAACGCAGAAAAATGGCCTCCGGCGCGATTGCGATGGTGGCAATCGATTCGGTGGAGCGTTCCGTTGTGGTTGAGCCATAACGTGTCGCCCACCACGGTGGGCCGTTGGTGGAGATCAACGGTGACGTGATGGAACGGAGACGTAATCCGTGGATTCGGGATCGGGCTACGCCAAAGCTCCTTCTCAACCGGCAGGAATCGGGGGCTGAGGATGCGGGTTTTGCGGGCGGCAGGGCGACCGATGCGGTAATCCCAGGGAGGTTGAGCCGTTTCTGACCCACCCCACAGCCCTTCCTTCTCTCTTTTCGCCTTTTTAAAGGCCTCCTCATACTCCTCGTTGACCCAATAATCTGGCGAGTGCCACGCCAATCCCTCCTCAATCAATTGCAGGTTCACGTTCTCTCCTTGAGCATCAAAAACCGTTCCCGTAATCCGCTTAAAGCTGTTGCCCACCCGGTAGACCGTCACCCTTTGGCCCTGTACCAACTCCCCCAAACGCTGTTTCGCCCTCGCGCAAAAAGGTTGGGCCTTCTCCGGTGCATCAATCCCGTGGAGCCGAATCCGAAGCATCCGCTTTGCATCGGTCACCAGCATCAACGTGTCCCCGTCCTCAATTCCGATCACCTTCCCCTTGATGATTCCCGATTGATACTCCGAAATAATTTCCAAGTCCCGGTCACTCATCCGGGATCTCGGCACCACGATCTCCTCGGAAGTGGCGAGGTTCAACAACGTATACTTGCCTTCTCCTTCTTCAGCAGGTGCCGCCTTCTCATCATCCGTGTCTTTCTCTTCCGTCACCTTGATGATGACTCCATAAAAAACGTCTCGCCATTTCAGATCCCAATCGCGCTTCAGGCGGCTGAGATTCTCATGTGCATTGGGTTTATGGGGCGGATTTTTGGGCTTGGCAGGCTCTGCCGCACCGTGCGAAAGGGAAACTCCCAAAAGAAGAGCGGCAACCAAGCCAACCAGAAAACGCTTCATGTCGTTTACCCACGATCAAATTGCTGCAAACTCAACCAAAACCAAACATTGGCGCCCCAATCGCCCGGATTAGGAGCGATTGCCCGGGGCACCGCTTCCCAAACCTCAAACGCAATCCGAAAGTCGATTCCCGCAATCACCGAATCTCCAGAATCTTGTGAACCGGTCTCCGAAGCTTCCCGGGCCGCGGCGTCGCGGCAGGGTGGCCGATGGTGATGAGCATGACGGGGACGAGTTGGTCGCCGAGGTTGAATTCCTCAGCTACGCCGTCGGCGTCGAATCCGCTGAGGGCGCCGGAGGCGAGGCCGCGATCCTGGGCGGCGAGCATGAGAAGCATCGCGGCGAGGGAGGCGGAGCGGAAGGCTTCGTCGCGGCGCAGTTGCGGGTTGTCGCGGTGGAGGTCGCCGACCATGGCGGCCCATTGCTCCTGCACGGAGGGTGGGAGGAGCCCGGCGTCGACCGAAGGTTGGAGGGTGCGGGTGAGTTCGCGGTAACCATCGAGCTGGCCGCAGACAATGAAGGTGACGGCTGCTTCCCGCACCTGCTCCTGGCCGTAAGCCAGATCGCAGAGCCGCGCTTTGGCCTCTGGCGAGCGTACCGCGATGAAGCGCCAGTTCTGGAGGTTGAAGGCGGAGGGCGCGCGGGTGGCGAGCCGGAGCAGGTCGTGGATGGTGTCTTCATCAACGGTTCTGCCGGGATCGAAATGCCCGGCGGTGGCCCGGTTCTCGATGAGGGTTCGGAAGGAGTGGGAGGCGATCATCCGGTCTTGCAGGTGAGGTTTCATGTCAGGCTATGGTGGGGGAGCTAAGCTGGAATTCGAGGAGTTGGGGAGCCGTGGTGTTCCAACGGGTTTGGAACGATTCGTTGCGGTCAGGTTCAGCGTCGAACACCCGGACGGGGACGCGCACGACAAGCGGGTCGGGACGGAAAGGGTAGGGATCGAGCACGACGCGGTTCTCGCCATCGGGGCGCACTTCGATGGTGACACGGTCTTCCCAACTGGTTTGCGGAACTTCGCGAAGTTCAAACGTGTCGTGCCCGAGGCCGCGCGCCTCGCCGGATCGCGCCGGAATGAGGGAAGAGGTGAGGCCGAGCGAGAGCCCGTCGAGAATCTGCAGCATCCGCACGTGCGGGCTCAGCGTCTCCGGCTCGATCCAGTCGCGCGTTTCCGGATTCGCGGCGAGCCGGTCCTTCCAGCGGGATTGAAGGCGCTCCAACTCATCGATGAAGCCGGCGAGTCGCGTTGCGCTGCCGGGGAGCAACTGTTGGGGGCGTTTCTTCCAGAACAGGGGATGAATCTCCGCTTCCTCCATTCCATTCCGCTGACCATATTTGTAGAGCAGGCGCGGATGCTCGCTGATCAGGAGATTGGCAAAGTCGGCGTTGGGGAAGCGTCGCAGCCCGATCCGCCAGCGGTTCATCCCGTCCTCCTGGTCGCGCACCATCTCGGAGAGGTCGTTGGGAAGGCTGTCGGACGCGGAGAGCTTCGGTTCCGCCTCCCACTCGATCCAGCCGTTGTCGTGTTGCGCGATTGCGAAAATGGCCTGGGAACGGAGTTGCGAGGGATTCGCGACCGGCGTGTAGTCGCCGAGTTGACGGAATTCGGCGTTGCCCCAGTGCGCGGCGAGCGTTCCGGCGAGTTGACTGTGATCCGGCTGGGTTACCAGCCACGATTGATGGTCTTTTTTGGTTTTCAGCATTGCTTTATGGGTGAAGGTTAGCGTTTCAGTCGCCAGACGTTCTGGATGGTGTTGGCGACGTGGGGACGGTGCCTCCCCGTTCCACTCCCGGCCAATACGGCGATGTTGCCAGCGTTATACGGTTTGCGTATAGTCCACTCATGCTCGACCGCATTCGCACCATCCTCACCATCATGGAAGAAGGCAGCCTGAACCGCGCCGCGACCCGGCTCGGCGTATCGCAACCAACCCTGACTCGGCAGATCCACGCCTTTGAGGCGGAAGCCGGCGCGCCCTTGTTCGAGCGCGGATCGTGGGGGGTGCGACCGACGGACCTGGCCTACCGGTTGCGCGAGGAAATGGCGCCCGTGCTGAAGGCTTACGACCTGGCCTGGGCCGAGATTACCGCGCACGCCAGCGGTCGCCAGAGCCAGCTGCGGATCGGATATTTGGGATTGGCTGCGGGACGGTATCTGACACCGGTGTTGGGAAAATTTCAGGAGGCGCATCCCGGGGTGAAACTCTGGTTGTTCGACCAAACGCCGAGCGAGCAGCTTCAGGCGTTGCGGGCCGGCGATCTCGACCTCGCCCTGATTGGGCAGGAAGGCGCCTCGCTCGCCGACGACGAGTTTTATCTGCAGCGAATCGCGCGGGTCGGTGTATTGGCAGCGCTTCCCTCGAACCACGCCCTCGCGGGCAACGATGCCATTACGTTGGCCGAACTTCGCGGGGAGGGATTTCTCGTCCCGTCGGAGGAAACGGTTCCCGGACGCAAAAAGTGGGTCGCGAGTCTCTGCCGGGAAGCCGGATTTCGCCCGCGTTGGCTCGGCCGGACTGACAGCGTCGCCGAGACCTTTGCCCGGATTGCCGGCGAACGCGGCGTCAGCCTCCTGCCCGATTACCTGGAAGGCGCGCCGCCACCCGGCATCGCGCTCGTTCGGTTGTCCGACCGGTTCGCGACCTGGGACTTCATCCTGCTGCGTCAGCGTGGCCGGATCACGTCTGCCTGCCGCGATCTCGTCCGATTTATTCGAGAGGCGAACGCCCGGTCGTCGTGAAGAAAGTTTTCACGCGTCGCCTCTTGCCAAGGCTTCGGAAGTTCGGTAGGGGCCTCGAAACGTTTTTTACGAACATGCCCTACGTCAACCTGCAGATCACCCAAGGCGCGACCCGGAAACAGAAGGAAGACCTGGTTTCAGACATCACGGATTCCCTGGTTCAACGGCTCGGCAAACGTCCCGAACACATCCACATCGTCATCCAGGAGATTGCGGAAGAAAACTGGGGTTTTGCCGGGATGCTGACCGATGACTATCGGCGGCAGGCGCAAGTCGGCACCGGGGCGGAATCTCAAGAAGAAACGGACGCATGAAAACACTCGTCGTGGGAGCAACCGGAGCCACGGGACGGCTCATCGTGGAAGATCTGCTCGGTCGCGGCCAGGAAGTCGTCGCCGTGGTTCGATCGCCCGAAAAGCTACCCGAACACCTGAGAAGCCACGCTGGATTGACGATCGTCACCGGATCCATCCTCGAACTTGGCGACGGGGAAATCGCCGAACACCTGGCGGGCTGCGACGCCGTCGCCAGTTGCCTGGGCCACTCGCTGAACTTTGCCGGGCTCTTTGGCAATCCAAGAAGGCTGGTTAGGGATACCGCGCGCCGGTTGTGCGAGGCGGCGCAACGCAAGCAGGGGAACGCGCCGGGCTCGCCGGTCAAATTCGTCCTCATGAACACCGCCGGCAACAGCAATCGCGATCTCAACGAGCCGATCTCGCTGGGGCAGAAATGCATCATCGGCCTGCTGCGCGCCCTCCTTCCGCCCCATTCCGACAACGAAGACGCCGCCGACTACCTGCGCACCACCTTTGGGCCGGAGAACCCCGCCATCGAATGGGTCGTGGTGCGACCGGACAGCCTGACCAACGAACCTGACGTCACTCCCTACCAGCTTCACCTCTCCCCAACGCGCAGCGCCATCTTCGACCCCGGTCAAACCAGCCGCATCAACGTCGCCCATTTCATGGCTGAACTACTGACCAACGGCGAAGCCTGGGAAACTTGGAAGGGACAGATGCCGGTCATCTACAACACTGAGGAGTCGGCCGAGTAGGTTTTGGGCGGAGGTGTGGAAGACGCGTATTGGAGAATGGATCGCCGATTCCTGAACCTTCTGCGGAATCATTGGGCAGAGGTGAAATGCTTCATCCGCGTTGGTGAAAAACTGTATCCCTGCTACTCTTAAACCCAGACGTGACAAGCATCCACCGCTGCTCAATTTAGCGTTCACTTCCCATCCTTTACTATTCGAATTTCGGGGACTTGACTTCTATAACGGCAGAGGGGTAAATGATAAGCAAGAGTGTTTACCCGTCTTTGTAGCAATAGGTTGCAAAGTCCTCAATCACCTATTAATCAATAAATCAGGTTCTCCGGTTCATCAGGAGTTTTAAGTAAATGATTAAGGGCAAATTCCCTTTTTCTCTGTGAATTCCCAAAGCCACAACTAGCGATTTCATGGCCACACTGCTTTATCTCCACGGTATCAACGTTCGCGATGCCGTCTCACAGCTTACCGAAAAAGACGTTGCTCAAAAGTTATTGGGACATAGTCTTGTAACTATTCCGTGGGGAGTCGACACAAATGTCCGACTTCACGGAGGTGGGCTCTCCATTCCAGTAGCCCGAAAGTTCGCTCAGCCCACTAATCCTTGGCATCATATAGAAACACAGCCACTTCACGCGCTTCAAATTTTAATGATTCGACACATCGGGTCGGAGCTACATTCCGGTTCTCCGATGGCCAAAGACTTTCGACAGGAGTTGCTCAGCTGCTTAAGTCAGTTGCGAGATAAGGCCTCAGCCGCCGTTAATTCCGATTCCAGCTTTGAAGTGTTTACCGAAACGGCGGCTGGTTTGGAACTCAACTATTACATTCCTTCTGCCATTGATTGGCTGCTCTCCTGCGATTTGGACTCCAATCTTGTAGCCGTGCAATCTTCCAATGTACAAGAATACCGTGATGCTTTGGCGCGGGCGATCTTCTTTAGAGCTCGTCAGTTACACCTCTACGAGAAATCTACATCTTCCTTCACTCAATCCGATTACGAGGTGGCCCTCGACGCTCTAGCGGAAGCCCTCCGTGGAACTGACCGGTTTCTGGGTGGTGTGAAGAGATTCTGGGACTCTGCATCAGGCTTGATTACAGGCATGGTTCGAAATCATTTCACAGAACTTGCCATTCCCGCAGTCGGTGACGTGCTCTTTTACCAAGCCCATTACCCGAATTTGCACCTCAGGATTCAAGACGTTCTGGATCAAGCTGGCAATCAACCGGTCATCATGATTGGCCATAGCCTCGGCGGCGTAGCCCTTTTTGATTTCCTTTGCCGAAATCCCTGTGATAACCAAGTTCACGGCCTGGTCACGTTCGGTTCTCAGGCACCGTTCTTCTACGAAATGAACGTATTTGCGGATGGTGGTCTGCCTTTCGATCCAGAATCCAAAACTGCCGATCGATTGCCGCCACATTTTCCGGCGAAGTGGCTGAATATTTACGATCCGTTGGACTGGCTTTCGTTCATTGGCCGCCCGCTATTCGGCAATAGAGTAACGGATATAGAGATCGATACAAAATCGCGCAACCCGCTCGAAGCGCACGGGGCCTACAACCAAACTGCCGATTTCTGGAAGCACCTCCAAACCTTTCTCGCATGAGCCTGTCTACCACTCAGCCCCATGATCCCGTGACATTCCCGATCGACTCAGGTTCGGTTCTTCTTATCCTCGCAGCGGCAACTTATCGCTATGACATCAATGAGTTGCCCTCCGTGACCAGTGACATTGCTGAAGGGGAAGCGTTCGCTGATCGCATAGGAATCCCACCTGCGCAACGCCATCTCATTTGCTGGGGAGAACCATCGGTCTGGAGTGGACAGTGCACTGTTGATCCGGACCTTCTATTGACGTCTACAACCCTCCGCGATTTGGCTTTTGCTTTAAAGAAAGGCCCGCTTCCAACATCCGTGATTATCATGTGGGGTGGACATGGTTACTACTGCACAGCATCGGAACGGGACCAGGTTGCCCTTGTTCATCCAGACAGCCGACTCAGTGAACGATGGGGAATCTATGAGAGTCAACTTCTTCGATGTTTTCAAAGTATCTCAGCCCCCCAGCTCTACTTGTTGGATTGTTGCCAACAGATGGATGCCACCGAACTAAAGGACCCCGGCTCAATGATGGACCCGGGCGGAGAACAGGCGGAAGTACTGCCAGCAGCCACCTTATTTTTCCCTGGAGCCGCAAACTCAAAGAGCACGGGCGGACTGTGGAAAGCCTTCAGCCGTAAGGTATCGGCGCATGGATCTTTGAACCTTAGGGAAGTTTATCATCAAATCCGCACGGACCAACAATACCCTCTTCTTCTGAATGTACGTTGGCCTGATGAACGTAGTTGGCTGAGGAGTTCCTCGTCTTCTCCATCAAACATCGCGAAGCCCCGAGAACTAAGCGAAACTGAAAAATTCTGGGAAGCCCAACGGAAAATCATTCAAGATTGGGGCGATTGAATGCTCTTTACCAAACTTGGTTAGGATTTTTCGGATAGATGACAGTGTGAGCTCGGCAAGGGTTTAACCATTGGACTTGAGTTAGCCGAGGCGTTGTGCCAGCAAAACAATTGCCTTCATTTCTGCCTCCACTCTCTGACGCTTTTGTTTGCTCAATGAACGCTTGTTGCGTAACGAGGTTTCTTTCTTGCGGTAGCGTTCCCTCCAAAGCAACCCAATCTTGTGCGCATCACGGCCTTCCCAGCCTTCAATAATCTCTTCCACAGCATTGTAGAAGGGAGAGTTTTCGTTTTCTACCTCAGCAGTATCCGCAAGGGCATCTGCTAAGATCGAGTTAACCATGCTTTCGGCGTCTTTGGCTCCACGGAATCCCCAAAATGCCTCAATTTCATCTTGAAGCACGAATGAAAGAGAATCATTAAGGTTCTCGTCTCGATATCGTGAAATATAGAACTCGCGGAATGAAGGGCGGAATTCGCACATCGCCTCGAATGGCCCCTTCTCCGCATTTTTCCCTGCCAAGGCATGGCGAAACTTACGACTGACGATCGGGACAAACGCCACCGCGTAGTTCCACCGTGCGTGCTCGTCGTCTTTGTTTCTCCATTCTTCCAACCGGTCGAGCACTTCCAAGCATCGCTCAATCGATTGCGAGGATTCGGACAGCAACGCTCCGATGGCTGCGTTGCGCGCGTTGCTTTTCCCTCTACAGAGTATCTGAGAGAAGAATTCTAGAATATCAAATCCCTCCTCGTAACGCAACCGGGTGCTAATCTGGATGGCGATGTCCTCGTCTCGCGAATCGATTAAACTTCCCAGAAGTTTGGTGACGTCTCCAGCACTGGTATTTCGGATGATGGCGCGGCAAAGTTCCGCGATGCGAGAGATCAGAAAGCTTGATAAATTACGATTATGGTCATAGGCTCTGAACCACTCCACAATACCGTCCATATCATCGGTTCGCTGCAATTTTTCTCGTTCGAACTCATCTAGTGCGGCCACAAGATTCTTTGAAAAGTCTGTTAGTTCGCGCAGCCAGCCCTGATCTGTTTCCTCAGCAAATTGAGGAAACATAGACGCAAAGTAGTCAACCAAAAATCTGACACTACGATCAGGCAATTCTGGGTCGAAAAGTATTTTGTGGGAGTAAATTTTTTGGAAGCCATCGAACGTAATAGGTTGTGACTGGAGTTGACGACGTAACTGTTCACGAATCACTGTACCGTCGAATTCGACCACCAAACTTCCGCGCTGATTGGGAAATAAGCCAATGGAGCATTCTTCCCATATGTCATCCCTATTTTGAAGCAAGAATTCGTTGGCCTCGACAAACTGCTCTTCAATTTGTTCTTCCACCTTCCCTTCTTTGCTTGTTGTGTGTTTCTTTACCTGGACCTTTTGCTTTTTGCCAATCAACAAGATATTTAGCACTTTATTGAAAACTGTCACCGGAATGCCCGGAAGGTAGGATACCAAAAAAAGGATAGCCTGATGACACGGCTTTTTCAATAACACCCGAAGCTCGTCACCAAGTTCAACTTGAGGGGAATAGGCTGTGTTTTCGCGATCGTTTATTAGCTTTTCAAGACCTTCTGGGCCGTTTTTCTGTAGTTCTCTGCGAACATCGTTGTAAAATTCGAATGGATCTTGTGACCAGAGCTGAGACTGCCTTTGTCGCTGTAGTTCATGAATATGATTTACCGTTTTCTCGACTGAAAAATGCTTCAGGAGCTGTATTTCAAGTGCATCCAGTTCCCAACGAAATGTGTCGGTCTGGAGGAGACAATCTCGAAGATTGGGAATTGTGAAGCCTGAGTATATCAGGAACACAAACACTATCTCTTTTTGTTGCAGATATGGCTTAAGGTTTGCTGCCCCAGCCCCTAGTGTTCGGCTTGCAAAACCCTGCATCACGCCGTTGCGAACATGAAAAAATATCGCAGTTGGAACTTCCGAATAGGTTTCCGCGAAGGACTTGGCCGTGAAAGTATTGTCCAGCAACTCATCCCCGCTGTCGATATCAACTTGGAGGCATTTGTGTTTTGCCCTATGTAATTCTCGGGCCACCCGCTGGCCTGCCTCCACGAGCATTTGTTCATCAATCGACTCGATTACCGCCATCCTTGATTCCATGAGTTTTGAGACTTCTCCAAACCTAATATCGTAGCGTAGGTTGGAATAGAACACGACATTATCAACCAGATCAGAAACTTTGAAATTCGGATTTTTTGTCGTGAATACTGGATTGGCCTTTTGTCCCCCGGCCAGCGATGCTTCGGCGGAACCTGGCCGGTAGTCATTCCTAAAAATATTGTAGTGGACATCCCGCTCAGCGACTATTCCTGTGTTTTCCTTGATAGTCGTTGCTTTGTTCTCCACCTTGGTAGGCTCAGCCTTATCCTTTGGAATTGCAGGAAGAGGACCATCCTGTACCGGTTGTTTCCGATCTGATGCAGGCCCTTGCTGCTCTCCAACGGCTGGTTCTTGGGCAATTCCAGAAGCCGACTGTCCGCCTTCTGTTGCTGATTTATCAGACGGTGGTATTTCGGTGGGATTCCCTTCCGGGCTGGTGTCCGCTTCTGGTGACGGCAAATTGCCGTCACCTTCGTCTCCAGGGGGCGTTTGATTTGTGTTTGACTCAGGCATAGTTCTAGGAACCTTCCTCACGATCAGTCGTATTAGTATTATCGGTCAAACGTGAGTAATCACTTGGTTGCGAACTATTCTTGGAATGATCTTCAATTCTAAGGTTCCCTAATTCCGACTGATCTTCCAGCGCCTTCAACTCTTCCTCCAAGGCGTTAAGGTCTTGAACGGTCTTGTCGAGCTTGATTTCATCACCGGGAAACCCGGATTCCTCATAATCTTTCTTTTGTTCTAGCAGCATCGCTTGGCGCTCAACGATCGCATTAATCCGGTTCTTCCGCATTTTGAGTTGAGCTCTACGAAACTCCTCCGCATCTTCTGCGGCTTTGAGTTCCAGCCGGCCAGTCCCCCTTTCCAAAAGATCAATGGAAATATCCAACCCAAAGGCTTTGGCAACGCTTCTCTTGGCGAATGGCGAGATCACACTGGCCTTTAGGTCTTCAACTTCGCGGATATCACGATATCGTAGTTTTGAGGAGCCCAGCGTTTGCAGGTTCTGGCGACAAACATTTACGATACTTTCACCTACCTTCGCAAAAAAGTCGTCATCGCTTAGGTGCCTAGCCGAGTTCTGAAATTTGCCCCAGGCCTCAGCATTGTTTGCTATTCCCTCAATACTAAATGTTATATTGAATGAAATTTTTTCCAAGGCGTTATCCAGAGGAGTCACCTCGAATCCCAACGTTTTAGGCCGAGACGTCAGAATGTCGTGAGTTTTGCTAAATTGTGTCTCTAGCGGGGAAAGGATTATGGTGTAGCATTCAGCATCATATCCGTGAGGAGGCTGCTGTCCGAAGGCCTCCTCAATTGAAGCTTTGATCTGATCTCCGGGTGATGCTCCATCGTCCATGCTCTCCTCAAACTCTAGAAAAAGCTGTTGTGGTAACAGATTTCGGGTGACCGATTCCACCCGAACATTGATTAAACGTTTCATTTCGGACTCCCAGTCCCATGTGGGGGTGAGGTAGTCTCGCAATGATTGAAGGTTTCGAAGTCGCCCCTCCACGTTAACTCGGCATGGAAATCGCACCCTAGAATCCTTCGTCAAAAATCCTTCGTCGCGTTGATTACCCCATTGGGAAGAATTCGATGTAGATTTGCTTCCTGCTTGGACGGTTTCATCGGCAGTGGCAACTTCTTCTGTTTTGCCATTGTCACCTTCGCCAACAACTTGGAATTCGTCGTCGGAGCTCGGTTTGGGTGAGTCTTTGGAGGAACTTACCGATCCATTGGTTTCGCCTTCCAAACCTTCTGGGTCGCCACCACGAGTAATCTCTAGGCGAAATCCTTCATCAATAAGCTTGCGGAGAGGAAGGTTGGGAATGCTGATGAGTTGGCGGACCACTAACCCGACATCGGCGGCTTGTTGTCTTACTGCAGATCCTATCCGCTGTTTGATAGGATCGAATGCTAGTAGCAAGTCGGTATAGGTGTGACCAAATAATTCTTTTTGCGTGCAACGATTCAAAATATCAGTAACCCAATTCTCGAAATTGGTGATTCCAGCTTGTTGGTATTTTGCGACCTCTGAAAGGTCCGTATCCAATTGATGGCGAATTGAAACTTGGGTATCATCTGGTTGAACACGGCAAGAGACATCGTGTTCAAAGGTGTCATCAATTGTGGCAATTAAAGAGAAATTCGTGTGGAGTGCTAGGTGTTGGATACTCAAGCCATATTGATTGACAAATTGGTTTATGTGGCCTTCAAGACCCGCACGAACGCGCTCTGGCGACTTGTGAATATCATCGATTGTAGGAGATCCTGCGAGCCATCTCTTCACTTCAGTGTCAATATTTCTCCGGAGATCTACAGGTGGAATATAAGTTTGGGAAGCATGCCCGTGTTCTTCAGCTGACATCAGGCCTATTTCATACCGAAATTGGATAGGCTCATTGGAAATGAATGTTTTGAAAGAGGGCGTTGAAAAGTACAAGATACCGTCGTAACTTGGGAAAGTCACTCCAGCGACTAACTGTAGTCCCAGTTGGCTGCTTGCTTTTTCAGCGAGAGTTCGTGCCAACGAATCCAATGCGGCAGGCGACAATGCAGTGCCTTCTCCAACGTCTTGATGCAGTGAGTGGAGGATCGTCTCTTCGACAAATCGTAGAAAGATCTCATGTGGTTCTATAATGTCTCCCTGAAAGCCTAATCGTCCCCTAGCCAAGGACTCAACAAATTGCCGCTCTTTACTGCGAATGGGGCCGTGGATTTCAAACCAAATGTCCAACTCAATGGATTGACCTTGTAACCGCTCAAAGCGAAAATTACGAGGGGAGCAGGTTTGACGCCCTTCAAGAAACACAACGTAGTGACGCTGAAACTGCGCCGGATTAATAAAGCGAGTCCAGTTTACGGCCTTTTTGGTTTTTTCATCAATGGAAATGAGTAGCTCGTTGTCATTCAGAGACGAAGGTTTATCGGCTCCACGGGGAAGCATCTTCACCAAAGGGGCAAGGTATGACTCAGCCACGGAAATAGAGGGTTTCCTTTCGTGGCTTTGAGTTGAGTCCACGACAGCAAAATCGTCGCTAGGGCGATTTGTGCCGAGTACTTTGAAAGCGTCTTGATTTGGCGTCTGATTGCTTTCGGTCTGGCCCAGAATTTTAAAGTCGTCGGACATTGCTGAAATCGTTACGTAGGGTTGTTATTTTTTGGCCCTTTAAAGAGTCGGGCTACGAAAGATTGTGGAGGGCTCTTATTGATTCCATCGGAACCCGAATACCCGGTTGCGCGAGAGTAATTGTCACGATCGTTCGAGGTAGAACTGCTACCTTGCATCCGTTTTTGAAAATCACATTCGAAGCCAGAGCAATCGACCATGATTCCTCTGCAGGGAGCACTGTCTTTACCGTGAAAGACCCCCCACTGCTGAGTGTTTGGATTGAGAACTACCCCAATTTGCCATAGTTTACCAAATAGCTGTACCTGTGTGTCCCTGTCAGGCTCAGAGAAAAAAATCTGTAGTTCGTTGGGATGGGTATGATACCAACCAACCGTCCTGAGAAAAGGGTCGCCGAGCATCTTTTTGAGGCTATCCGCTTCTTGGAGTAGATCATTCCAAGCTGAGAAATTCATTTCGACACTCACCTCCGAGGAATGACTCTCCTTGCCGGGTATCGCATGCGTCGCAATGACGTTTAGGTTACTCATAGATAACCTAGGAAGTCCTATTTGACTTGGGTCGACAACCACTTCACCAATAAGGAGCCCGGCCTTTTCTTTCTGTCTAGTTCGATCATTTGTGCCCCAATTGATGTGATCGTATATAACCCGCCTTGCAGATGATTCAATTGTTACAAACGGACTGCTAACCAAACCGCTAGTTGTGCTTTCGTGAAACTCGCATCGATCATACGATGGCTGGTGCCTATATTCAAACGAGTGGCGTTTTTGTTCAGTATGGATTATATTGAATTCGTCTTCCATTTTGGGACTCGAATATACTACAATATCGACTTGAGGGGCTAGCTGTTCTCGGAGTCTCCCGATTCGGATTTTGTGGCCGTAGAGACATCTGCTTCGGGGGGGAGCGCTTCGGTTTTGGGTTTTGCGCCCTTGTTGTTTTCGATTTTTTGTTTAGCATCCTTGTTGTCTTCGGCTTTGGGTTTAGCGTCCTTGTCGTCTTCGGTTTTGGGTTTAGCGTCCTTGTTGTCTTCGGTTTTGGGTTTAGCGTCCTTGTTGTCTTCGACTTTGGGTTTAGCGTCCTTGTTGTCTTCGACTTTGGGTTTAGCGTCCTTGTTGTCTTCGACTTTGGGTTTTGCGTCCTTGTTGTCTTCGGATTTGGATTTTGTAACTTCGGTGTCTTGTGCTTTGGCGTTTGCTACCATCGTTTGATCACTCTGATGTTGACTGCTAGTTGTAGAAAGAGTTCTGATGCTATCAGGTGGAATCGTGTTGTCGTCCGGATTAGTTGGAAATCCGCCAGAAGACACACTTCTCCTTACTTCCTGAAGTTGTGTTTTTAGTTCCGTCAATTCGAACTTCAGATCTGAAACCTCGGAGGCCGCCCTTTCAAATTGCAGCCCTCGAAGACCGAGAAAACCACCGACGATCAGTAGAATAGCCAGCGTAACAATTGCGATAATTTCCAATAGTGTTGTTCGACTCTGAGGGGACTGGACGATGATTTGAGGCTGGTTTTGGGAATTCATGATGAGGCCGGAGTCGTGATTGGAGTCGTGATTGGAGTCGTGATTGGAGAAACCGATAGGTTTGTTAGTTCTAAGGAACCCAAGGCAAGGGAGAGCGTTTTCACCGTGGAATGCACACCAAATTTCCCGATGTGGATTCAGAACAATTCCGAACTGCCAGTCCTCGCTAAAGTAGCGACGTTGCGTATCGCGGTCTGTGCCAGAAAAAAAGACATCAAGGTTGTTCGGGTGGGTGTGATACCAACCAATAATCCGAAGGTCGGGAGATGATTGAATTGCTTTATCCGCCACTTTGAGCATTTCATTCCAGGCATCGTAACCAAGATCAAGATGCACAGGGTTCCCGTCTCCTTGATGACCAGGTATCGCGCTGCGGGCTAGACCGATAACGTCCCCACCAATATCTAAGACTTGGCCAAGCAAAATTCCACCTTGCTCATTTCTGTTGAGACTAGTGGTTTGTCCCCAACCTATATGACCATTAATAATTTCAAAGGCCGAAGGTTCAACGATAACAATGTGCGTTGAACTAGTTCCAACTTGGCGATTAGAAACGGATTGAAAACCATCGAGTTGTAAGTCCTGAAAGCGAGCTGGTTCTGGGGAGTAAGGGGAAGACTCATCGATGATAGTTAGGGTGTCGTCCATTGTAAGAAGCTATTGGGGATTAAATGATGTTAAAATCATCGGGTCCAGTTTCCTGTTTCCCTGAGGCACTAGAAATGTTGAAGATTTCAAAGGTTTCCTGCTCAACTTTCCCGGTTAAGTTTGGCTTTGGGGTTCGTGCCACCGGAAGCCGTCCACTATCTCGCATCTTGCAAAACCACTTTGCTTTTTCCGCATCACCATCTGTATAACTCTCGGGATTTGAAACCTCGGTATCAAATTCTAAAGTTCGAACCATTCTTACAACATGATCGACAAGGTCTATTTCAGAATCCCAGCTGCCCGCTCCTTCGCACCAACGACCGTCCCTCCACCAATTTGGATGATAGGGAGCAGGCCTGGTGACCATCACAATTTCAGGTGATGATTCTGGGAAGGTTGAGGGCAGCTTCAGCCGTATTTCGTGGTTGTTCCGGAAATCAAAGCCGCTACTAATAACGGATTTGACCTCAAGCTTTAACTTGTATTCGGTAACATATGGAGGTGATCCGGAAACTACTTCCCAAGTTACCCACGGGCACTGTTGCTGGAATTTGACCATGTCACCGTATTCGTTTTTGAGGCGTAACCGGCGTTGTTTAGCAGAAAATGCCATGATTTAGATGGGTTGTGTGATTCCTGCTTGCGTTGCTGGAACGATTCGGAGAGCTGTATTTGATGCCACTCCCTGTTGCGAAAGTGCTGTGTTGGAGTCTAGGAGGATGCTCTCACCGCCGGTAGTAGCAAGAGAGTAATCTCCAGCCTTCAGAAAGTTCGCTTCTACGAGTTTTGCGATCACTCTTGATGGAGTCATAGATGAAGATATCTCCACGGTAATCTCCTTGCCGGTGGTGGGATGTACGAATGTCAGGGTCAATTTGTCGTTCATAGCTTTATCTATCTGAGAAAATTTATATCGTAAGGACTGTGGTGGACACAGGCGACTGGCTCGGTCCAAACTCAAGGTGTAGTAGTCAAAGTCATCTTTAACAGGCGAGAATACAGTGATGTAAGGGCCAAAGGGGAAACCTAGCTGTTGAATTGTCTTGTCTAGCACATTATTCTCAGAGGTAAGATCAATGGATTCTAAGGTGTGAGTTTCGTAACTGGTCTCCCCAATCACCGCGTTGTGATCCTCAAAAATCTTTGCGACCTCATCTTGAGTCATTGTGAAAATGGGACGGTATACGGGAATCTCTACTCCGGTTTCTAACACAAAACTTTTCACAAACGTAGTGTGTGTTATCTCTAGGCTACAGTTTTCGCCTGAATGCTCTGTTGTCGTTACGGCATTTAAAAAATCACGGACGGTGCAACTACTTGGGAGAGGGACCTCCCAATTGGGTGTGATGGGGCTTAATGGTTCAGTTGTTTCTGAAATGTTCGCATAACCAAAAGAATCGAGGCTATTTGACATTCCTTGAAAGAAGAGTCGCTTTCCGATCGCTAGATTCTGCTTGCAAAGGTGCTTTACGGCTTCCTGAACTTGGAGGCCTGAAACAAGCGTTGCAGCAATCTGTGTGGTCGCTACCCGACTCTCCTTCGCCGCTTGGACTTTAAATCCAAAACAAGAGTTACGATCTACCGCATTTTGGAGTTCATTCTTACTTAGAGTCGATTCGTAGGAAATCAGTGAATCCGGGCTAAAAAAAGTCACAGAGAGCCCCAACTCGTGGATGCCCGCGTCAATCCAGGGGATACCAGCTAAACGACAATTGCGATCAATTGCCAATCTTGCTCCAACATTATCCAAGCAACCCAAAACGACATCCATCTCAGCGTAAATTGAAGGTCCTAGATCTCTAGTTACGTCCCCATGATACCACTCAATTTCGAATGACGGATTGACAGCAAGCTCTCGAACTCGACGAGCTGCAACTTCGACCTTTTTTTTCCCAATGTCCTCTCTCCGAAAAAGTACAGTTCTTGAGAGATTAGATCTTTCGACTGTGTCAAAATCGAGCGCGAAAACGTAACCGAATCCCAGTAGTGCGAGGTTTTTAAGCGTTTCGTTCCCGACAGCCCCAGTGCCGATAACCATTACTCTTGAATCTCTGAGGCGTTTTTGATCCCACCACTCGATACGTTCTTGGCGATCTACAGGGTTTTCGTCCGGATCGTAAACGTTCAAAACCGAGAAGTTATCGTCGGCCGTCGTTGAATTAATTATTCCGGTCTTCACTGTTTCCATTGCCATTTGCACTCGAGTTCACCACATTCCCAATTTGAATTACCTAGCTCTTTTATGAGTTTACTCTTACATTGTGGACATTTAGAAGGCTTACCTTCACTGATTATAGCGAAACTTGTGGATCCAACACTTGCGGGGGTAGGGCTTGAAATTACCCTAAAGTGATCGTTTTCAACTGTACGGCGGTTTTGTGGAGCGGGCACGGGGGATGTCCCCATAAAGGCTGAATTGTTGTTGGTGACCGTCGGTGGGGTCCTGTTTGAGTTTTTGATGTGCAGCCACCTAGCCGCGCTGACTACAATGGCGAGCACTACAGCAAAGATTAAAAAAAATCCGAAACCCCAATCTGCGATCACACTGCGAATGTGAAGTGGACTGAAATGAAGTCAAAAAAAAAATAAACTTTTAGGGTGTGTAGTGTAATTCTAATTCTTATCGGCGTCAGGCCCACCAGTGCTCACACTCGATGCACCGCCAACCACTTCTTGAATGCTCAGTAATTCTGGTCCCCTTACAGATTGGGCATTTTTGTGGCTTGGTGACCGAAAGCACAGTTACCGATTCATCTGGATGTGCCCAATCAGTCGGAAGCTGAATTGGTTCAGCCAGGCGGTGACCGGAGAGTAGATTAATTCTTGGATTTGATCCAAATTTGTTAGAACCAGTGGTTCCGGGCAGGATACCACACTCAATAATCCACCAGATAATTCCCACGTAGGGAATCAAGGTAATTAGGATCCACCATCCTGACCTGTTGCGATCATGCCAACGCTTTGTCTGAATCGCGATACACATCCAAGCTGCAGGGATGAATGCAAAGAAAAATGCTGCACCCGAACCAAAAATTGCTTCCACTATCGAATAAATTATTAACCCTGAAATTATCACTAGTGGGCAGAATTTCCAGAACAGGTTGCGTCCTATTCTTCCTTGGAGTTGGAACAAAATGTGACTGGGCTTCATAGCTCGCATTCTTCACTTATCATGTTTCGAAACTGGACCGGTCAGGATCAAAGGTGTCTGCCTAGTTAATATGAATCACCGCTATTCAAACATTGTTCAAGTCATGGATTCTGGAAGATCGCATTGAGTCCCTAAACGGTGTCTTTGGCGTGACCTCTCCGGGGGAAGTTCACTGTCGAATTTATCGGCAGTGCGGCGGCTCTCAACACGACCTACCTACTCAAACTGATACCCCCGCTGCTTCGTCTGTACCTGATCAAAGAGCTGCCCGGCAGGCTGGGAATCCAGGTGCACGGCGCTTTCGTGGATGCAGTGGGCGAAGGCTTGCCACTGGAGGAGGCTGTTGATGTAGATGGCTTGGGCGCTGAGACGGCGGGCTATTCCGGCGGCGTAGATGTCGTCGGTCTCGAAGAGGCTGACGAGGAGTTCGCGGCGGGGACCGAGCAGTTCGGGGAGGGCGTCGAAGTCGTCGATCTGGCTGATGGCGAGGACGGGGCCGGAGAGGTCGGCGTCGAGGAAGGGGGCGATGTTGTCGAGACCGAGGAAGGTGGGGATGACGAAGTTGGCGCTGTGTTTGCCGCCGCAGATGAGTTGGGCGCCGTTTGCGACGAAGTGCTCGACCTGGTCGAGGAGGGCTTCTGCGCGGTCGCTGGAGGGGAGGGGGCCGATCTCGGTGTGGTTTTCGAGCGGGGGGCCACTCTTGAGGTCGAGGATGCGCTGGGCGAGGAGTTTGCGCAGTTTGGTGTAGCAGGCGGGGGTGGCGAGGATGAGTTTGGGGGCGAAGGCGGTCTGGCCGTTGTTGGTGAAGGCTTGGGCGACGATTTCGGTGGCGAGTTCCTTGAGGTCGTGGGTTTGACCAACGACGACGACGCCGGGGCCGCCAAAGTGGAGGGAGGTGGGTTTGAAGCGGGCGACGCGTTGGACGGAGAGGGCCGTTTTGCGGCTGCCGTAGACGACGAGAGCTTCGATGCGGGGATCGGCGCAGAGGGCGGGACCGAGTTCGGTGCCGGGGCCGTTGAGGATGGCGAGTTGTTGCGGGTTGCCTCCGGCTTTTAGCCAGAGGTCGCGCAGCTCGTTGGCGATCTGGAGGGTGGCGCGGGCCGGCTTGAGGACGACGTTGCAACCTGCGGTGAGGGCGGGGAGCACGGCGAGGGCGGGCATGAGGAGCGGGAAGCTGGCTCCGGTGATGGCGCCGACGGTGCGGTAGGGGTGGCGGCGGAGGAAGCCGAGCCAGCCGAGGCGGTAGGGATCGTAAAGGAGTTCAGCTTCGCCGGTGAGGGGGGCGAGTTTGGCGAGTTGATCGATGGTCCAGATGGTCTCTTCAACTTCGGCGCGGGAGTCGACGACAGGTTTTCCTCCCTCGATGGCGATGCTTTTGGCGAGAGGCTTGAGGTGGTCTTCCAGCGATTGGGCGAGGCGACGCAGAATTTCGCCGGCATCATTGGCTTCCCGCTGGGCCGCAGTTGCGCTCAAACCGGTGACAGCCGGCGCTTTGGCAGCGGGATCCAAGGCTTCGAGAGCCTGGTCGAGTTGGTCGCGGGTTGACATCGGTTAGGATGGAGACTGAGACAAAGCCGAGGTTTGCGGCAAGATCAAGTTTCTCCAAACTTGGGAAGTGGCGCGAGCTTTTAAGGATGGGGTTGAGTTTTGAAGGTTGTGGAAAATTGAGTTGCTACAGGTTGCGGTGCACACTTTCTGTGCGAATTCCTTGAGTTTTCGCTCGCGTCAGGTTGTGATACGGGCTAAATCGGCTTTTCAGGCCCTCACATAGATTCCTAGATTATAAGCATGAAAGTATTGGTTCTTGGCGGCGACGGCTTTTGCGGTTGGCCCACTTCTCTCCATCTCTCAAACCTCGGCCACGACGTGGTGGTTCTGGACAATTTATCGCGACGAAACATCGATAATGAGTTGGGAGCGAATTCGCTGACGCCAATCACTCCGATGGGGACGAGAATTGAGGCTTGGAAGGAAGTTTCCGGGAAGGATATCGGCTTTCACAACATCAACGTGGCGAAGGACTACGATCGATTTTTGGCCATCATCAAGGAAGAGAAGCCGGATGCGATCGTCCACTTTGCCGAGCAACGCGCGGCGCCTTATTCGATGAAGTCGCCCGCGCACAAGCGTTACACGGTCGACAACAACCTGAATGCGACCCACAACACCCTTTGCGCGATCGTGGAGAGCGGGTTGGACATTCATTTGGCGCACCTCGGAACGATGGGCGTCTACGGTTACGGAACCGCCGGGATGAAGATCCCTGAGGGGTACCTCGATGTGGAGGTGACGACCGAAGACGGTCAGAAGATCGAGCAGCAGATTCTGTATCCGACCAATCCGGGAAGTATTTACCACATGACGAAGAGCCAGGATCAGCTGCTCTTCGCCTATTACGTGAAGAATGACCAGGTGCGGATCACCGATCTGCATCAGGGCATCGTTTGGGGCACGCACACGCCGGAGACGAGCCAGGACGAGCGCCTCATCAACCGTTTCGACTACGATGGCGACTACGGCACGGTGTTGAACCGCTTTTTGGTGCAGGCCGCAGTGGGTTACCCGCTGACGGTGCATGGCACGGGCGGCCAGACCCGCGCGTTCATCCACATTCGCGACACGGTGCGCTGCGTGCAGTTGGCACTCGAGAATGCGCCGGCCAAGGGGGATCGGGTGAAGATCCTGAACCAGATGACTGAGACCCATCGGGTGCGCGATTTGGCGGAACTCGTCGCGAAGCTGGCGAATGCCGAGATCGCCAATGTCTCGAACCCGCGGAACGAGGCTCCCGAGAACGAATTGCACGTTCACAATGACCTGTTTTTGGACCTGGGGCTGAAGCCCACCACGCTGAGCGAGGGATTGCTCGAGGAAGTTACCGAGATCGCGAAAAAATACGCGGATAGGTGTGACAAATCGAAAATTCCTTGCTATTCCACGTGGACGCAGGACCAAAAAGCGGGCGTTCCCGGCGCCTAATCCAATTGCGAAAACACGGGGTCCCTTAATGAGAATCGCATTTTTCACAGAGACCTTTCTCCCCAAGATCGACGGTGTCGTCACCAGGATGATCCGAACGTTGGATCAGCTCCACGATCTTGGGCATCACGCTATTATTTTTGCGCCGGAGTATCGTCACGGTGACAATGTTTCCGACTACAAGGGGTTTCCGGTCGTTCGGCTGAAATCCATTCCGTTCAAGCCATGGTATCCGGAGCTTCGCCTGGGGATGCCGAGCACGAAAATTTACTCGGAGCTCAAGGCATTCGATGCCGATCTCGTTCACACCGTGAACCCGTTTGTGATCGGGGCTTGGGGCACGGTCGTGGCGGCGAACATGGATATCCCGATGGTCGCCAGTTATCACACGGATCTCGGGCAATACGCGGAACGCCTGAAGGTCCATTTTTTGATTCCTCCGGGGCGGCTTCACGTTCGGACGGTGCACAATGCGGCGCAGTTGAATCTGACCACGAGCGTTCCCATGGTGCAAGTCGCCGAGGAAATGGGGATCAAGCGGATTCGGGTTTGGCCGAAAGCAGTTGATACGGAGACCTTCCATCCCGGTAATCGGAGTGACGAGATTCGCCATTTTTTGAGCGAGGGAGAACCGGAGAAGCCACTGATCATTTGTGTGGGGCGTTTGTCTCACGAAAAGCGGGTGAGTTGGCTTCTCGAAGCCGCGAAGCAGATTCCCGGGATACGCATCGCCATCATCGGTGGCGGGCCCGCTGAGGAGGAACTGAAGGAGGCGTTCAGGGGCACCCCCACGTTCTTTGCGGGCTACATGAAGGGCGAACGCCTCGCGCAAGCGTATGCGAGTGCTGACGTATTCGCCTTTCCGTCCGATACCGAAACGCTGGGATTCGTCGCGATGGAGTCGATGGCGAGCGGAGTTCCGGTTGTGGGTGCACGCGCGGGCGGAATTCCCGACGTCATCAATCACGGCGTCAACAGCCTGATGTTCGACTCCAATGATCGTCGAGACTTTGTCGCCCAGCTTCGCAAGTTGCTCGACGACGAGAAGTTGCGGTCGCATCTCTCGAAACGCGCTCGAATCGACATGGAAGCCTGCAGTTGGCGCGCGGCGACGGAATCGCTGATGGACTACTACCACACCTCCGTTCGGGCGCATCGCCGGTGGAAGCAGTTGGACGCGGTGGCGTGATTCAACGGGAGTTCAGAGCTTCTTCACCCATTCCAGCGCTTCCAATAGCCGGTCCTTGGGTTTTCTCGACTTCAGCCTTGGGTATTTGCCATCGACTTGAATTCCGTGCCCCTTTCGCGTCAGGATCAGCTTGTCGCCCTTGATCTCGCAGGTGCCGACGTGCTTCTGAGCCAGGCGCATTTTCAGCTCGGTGCATCGAAACAGGTTATCGACCTCTTCCGGGCGCTTCCCAAAGCGATCCTCCCAATTCTTGATCATTCCGTTCAATTGCTTGAGCGAGGAAATTTCCGCCAGTTTGCGATAACTCGTGATGCGGTGACGCGGTTCCTCCATGTATTCGGCCGGGATAAACGCCGGCAATAGGCCGGATCCGTGTTGGTCGAACTCCGCCTCGTTCATGCTCACAAAGTCCAGGTTCATCGCGACATCCACCGTCCGGGTTACGCGTTCCCCTTTCAGCTTCGCGATGCTTTGTTTGAGCAGGCGACAATAGAGATCGAATCCGACTGCGGCGATGTGGCCGCTCTGCTGCAGGCCGAGCAGGTTTCCCGCTCCCCGAATCTCCAGGTCGCGCATCGCAATCTTGAACCCGGATCCCAGGGCCGTGTATTGCTTGATTGCGTTGATGCGTCGCCGCGCGTCACCCGCCGTCATCATGTCGCGTGGAATCATCAGGATCGCGTAGGCCTTTTCTCCGGCTCGACCAACGCGCCCGCGCAACTGATACAAATCCGCCAACCCAAACCGGTCCGCCCGATCGATGATGATGGTGTTCGCGTTCGGAATGTCGATCCCGCTCTCAATGATCGTCGTCGAAACCAGCACGTCGAAATCGCCGCGAATAAAGCGATTCATGACGTCCTCAAGTTGATGCTCGTCCATTTGGCCGTGTCCGATCTCAACGCGGGCGTTCGGTGCCAGTTTCTCGATCTTCTCCTTGAACTTGCCGATCGTTTTCACGCGGTTGTGGAGAAAGAACACCTGGCCCTGGCGCTTCAGTTCGCGCTCAATCGCCATCTTCATGACGCGTTCGTCATAGGGAACGATGGACGTAGCCACCGGGATCCGGTTCGCCGGCGGCGTATCAATCGTCGACATGTCCTTCACCCCCATCAGGGAGAGATACAGCGTTCGCGGAATGGGTGTGGCCGAGAGGGTCAGCACATCCACCAGCTTAAACACCTCCTTAAAACGCTCCTTGTGGCGCACGCCAAAGCGTTGCTCCTCATCGATCACGACCAACCCCAGTTTCTTGAACGCCACATCTTTGGAGATCAGCCGGTGCGTCCCAATCACGATGTCCACGCTTCCCGCTGCCACACCCACAATCGTCTTGCGCTGTTGGCCCGCCGTCCGGTAACGGCTCAGGAGATCGATCGTGATGGGATAGTCGGACATCCGCTCGCGAAAATTCTGGTAGTGCTGCTGTGCCAAAACCGTCGTCGGCACCAATACCGCCACCTGCCGTCCGCTCATCACCGCCTTGAACGCGGTGCGAATCGCAACCTCCGTCTTCCCGAATCCCACGTCTCCGCAAAGCAGCCGATCCATCGGTTGATCGCTTTCCATGTCGCGCTTCGCCTGCTCAATCGCCGTAAGCTGATCCGGCGTCTCCTTGTAAAGAAAGGAGTTCTCGAACTCCCACTGCCACTTGGTGTCGGGCGAATGATTGTAGGCTTTTTCTGTGTCGCGCTCTGCCTGGACCTTGAGCAACTGCGCTGCGTATTCCAGGATCGACTCCTCCGTCTTGGCGCGCGTCTTGCTCCAGCGCGTGCTGCCCAACTTGTTGAGCGGAGGTGCCTTCCTGCCCACCCCCACATAACGCGAAACCTGATGCGCGTGATCCATCGGCACGTAGAGCTTCGCTTTCTCCGCGTATTCGATGATCAACACCTCCTCGCCGTCCTTCTTCCCGATCTCGATAAACCGTCCGATGCCGTGATCCTGGTGAACCACCAGATCGTCCTCCTCAAACTTCCGCAACTCCGCGTCGGAAGACTTGCGCTGCTTGATCCGCTTGTTCGCGATGCGGCGTGCGCGCAGGTTCTGGTAACGGCCGAAGATCTCCGCATCGGCCAAAATCGCCAGTTTCGCACCGGGAATCGTGAATCCGCGTCCCAGTTGACCTCGGTAGGGTTGGATCTGGCCCGACTCGATGTAATCCAGGTCGACGAGCTCGGCAAAGCGCTCCAACTCTCCTTCGGTGTTGAAGAACATTGCGACTTGCCAGCCCTCGTCGCGCCACTCGTTCATCTGACCAAGGAACTGAGCCCGTTTCGCCTCCTGCAAAATGAAGTCGCCCGCTCCAAATGAGCCGAGCGGATTGTCGAAACAGGCGAGACCCGATTCCTCCTCCCCAAACGCCGTAATCACCACATCGCGATCAGAGATCCGCGTCTCCGGCTTGCACTCCACCGCGACAAAAAGATCGCCCGGTTGAATGTAGTCCCGCAGCTGGCAGTGCCCCTGCTTCTGCGACGCGCTCAGCAGGATCGTCGCGGAATCAACGCGCCGGATCGACGTCTGCTCGTCCACGTCAAACTCGCGAAGCGACTCCACTTCATCGTCAAACAGCTCGATCCGAATCGGCTCCGTGTTCTGCCACGAGAACACATCCACAATCCCGCCGCGAATCGCATACTGGCCGCGTTGAAAAACCTGGGTGCCGCGCTCGTAACCGGCCTTGTCGAGTTGCTTTGTCAGGTTCGTCAAATCCAGCCGCTCACCCACGGTCACCTTGATTTGGTCGGACTTCAGCCCCTTGGGCGTTGGCACCGTGTCATCCAGGCTCTCCTCACAAATGATGACGACCAGTGGTTGTGCCGGATCGCCCTCCTGACCGGCGTCATGCAGAATCGCGAGTCGTTCCGCGCCGATGTCCGGATCCGGTAGCGCGTCCTCAAAACCCGAGAACTCCACCTCGGGGAAAAAACGCCCTTGGATTCCCCAAATCGCCAAATCGTGATGCAAATGCTCCTGCGCCTTGATGTGCGGACAACACACCCAAATCCGCGGGGCCTTACTCTGACCAATCGCCAAGGCCGCGACAAACGGCTGCGCCGGCTCCGCAATATGTTCGATCCGACCGAGCGTTTTCGGCAAAAGCTTCCCGCTGGAAACCGCGACGAGCAGTTCCCGTGGATCGCAAAACGTTGCATCAGTCAGGCTGGGTAACGCTCCAGACATGGGTGGCAGAAAGAAGGGGCCACCATAGGTCGGCATGGCAGAACTTCAACACCGCCTTGCGGGCCACTTCACCACACGTCTTTCCGCCTTCATCCTTACAACTCCGGTGGAGCCTCACCCGTCTTTGCGTTGGGGCGCAGCATCTTGGCCCCTACCTCCTGGCGCCAGGTTTGCAGCTTCTTGCGCATCTCCTCCACCTTCTCCGGATACAATTGCTCCAGGTTGTTGTGCTCTTCCGGGTCATCCAGCAGGCTGTATAACTCCACATCGCCTGTCTCCAGATCTTCAATCAACTTGAACTCTCCCATTCGCACCGCGCTCGCCGGTAGCCCGCCCTGGTTCGAATAATGGGGGTAATGCCAATAGATCGCTTCCCGCTCCAGAGTCGCCTCGGGATCGCGCAAGAGCTTCGCAAAGCTGACCCCGTCCACATGCTGCTCGGGTTTGGCCGGTAATCCTGCCATCTCCAGAATCGTCGGATAAAAATCCGTGCTCACAATCGGTGTCGAGTTCCGCGTTGCCGGCTTCGTCACCCCAGGCCATTTCACGAACACCGGCTCCCGCAGCCCGCCCTCATACATCCAGCCTTTCCCGCCCCGATACGGCAGGTTCGAAGTCGGGCTTCCCTCGGATGTCGACAATCCACCGTTGTCCGACATGAAAAAGATCGCCGTGTTCTCGCTCAGTCCCAACGCCTCCAGCTTTGCCGCCACTTTTCCCACTGCCCGATCCATCGACTCAATCATCGCCGCGTAAACGGCGTGGTCCTGCAACACGCGAACCCGGCGGGCGGTCTTGGTATCCGGCCAGACCTGAGGCAGGCGTGTATCGCTAAAGCGAACGGAATCCTCCAGCTGCGCATACCCCATCGTCTCCGCCTTCTTCTTATATTTCTCCACCAGCTCCTTTGGTGCCTGGAGCGGAGTATGCACATTATAGAACGATAGATAGAGCAAGAACGGATCGTCCTTCACCGAATCCAGAAACCCGGTGCACTCTTCCGCCAGCCGATCTGTCAGATACTCGCCCGGCTTCCGAGGTTCCAGGTTTGTCACATTCTTATACGGTTCAAAATAGCTGCGGGGCAGGCCATTCGACCCGCCGCCAAAGTTGTGATCAAACCCCTGATCCTGCGGCCAAAAACCTTCCGGCCCCAAATGCCACTTTCCGGCGAAACACGTCGCGTATCCCGCTTCCTTCATCGCCTCCGCGAGCGTCACCTCCTCCAGCGCCATCCGGTCGACAAACTCCGCCGGCTCGAACCGGCCCGCCCGCTTTCCACTGAAGAAATTCGTCGCATCCATCCGCGCCGGATACTTTCCGCACAGGATGCTCGCCCGGGTTGGGCTACAGACCTGACTCGCCGCATACGCCTCCGTCAGCACGGTTCCCTCCGCCGCGAGGCGATCGCAGTTCGGGGTTTCGTAAAACGACTCGGGATTGTTGAACCCCATGTCCATGTAGCCGAGGTCATCGACCAGGAAGAACACAAAATTCAGCTTCTCCGCCGCGTGGGAAGTCCACATCAATCCGAACGCGAGTGCGCACGTCAAAAGGGATTTTGAAAGAGTCATTGCCGGGAATGATGAAACGCTGAGCGTCCGCAAGCAAGCGTTTCTCGGAGAATCACTGCACCTCCGGACGCGGCATCATTGCGGCGAAGGTTAGTGTCGTTGCGCTGTGGGAATGGCACTGCCGTTGAGCGCTTGGCTTTTACGTTTCGTGGGGGGCGGTTTTTTGCCTTGTTTCCCTGATGATCCTGGCTTCTCGCTCACGGGCAATGGTTCGGGCCAACGCGAGGAGATCCGGTTCGGCGACGTCAATAAACAAGTCCAGGGTTCGCAAGGCTTTTACGATGTCTTCATGTTGGATTTCCCTGCCAAAGGGATGGGGTTTCAAGGGGCGGCGACCTTTTGCCAGTCCAACCGGGTATCTCCGCCAGGCAAAGGGGAGATTGAAGACCACGGCAATTCCGACCATGATCAGCGCATTGGCCATGACGGGGCAGAGGACGAAGGCAAGCCCCATTTCCTGGATCGCTTGACCGCCCAGAACCGCGGTTAACGCCGTGGCGCCTCCAGGTGGATGGATGCACTTGAGCTGATGCATGGCCCCGATGGAAAGCCCAACGGCACATCCTGCCGCGAGCCAGGTGTCGCCGAGGTGGTGGGAGCAGAGCACCCCAATCGTGGCGGAAATTCCATGCCCGGCCAATACCGGCCACGGCTGAGACAACTGGCCGTGTGGCACTGCAAACAAGAGGACCGCGCTGGCCCCCATCGACGCAATGATGAGCGTCGCATCAACCGGGCCAACGGCTTGGCGGGTAATCCAAACCAAGATACTGATCGAAAGGACTCCTCCAACCAGGGAGACGAGCTTCTCTTTGTGGGAAACGGGGCTTAGCTCAATACCGATGAGCGAGAGGAGGGCCTTCATGAAAGGGGCGTTTCGTGAGCGTCTCAAATCACCCGGCCTGGAGCGAAGGGCGAGCTTGAAGGGAAGGTTGGGGTTCAGCTTCCGAAGTTTGGGGCTAAGCAAACTCCGACGGAAATGCTACTTTGGCAGGGACTCGATCTCCGCGGCTGTCAATGCCCGGTCATAAACCGCAAGACCGCCAAGATTTGCCCCGAGAAAGTTGCCCGGCTTCCCGCCGACATTCACTGAGCCAACCGTGAAATCCGCGCCATTCTCTCCTCCGTTGAACAAGCCTTCGGGATACGGGAATGGATTCATCCCTTCCGCCTCACTCAACTGACCATTGAGATACAACCGCACTTCCTTGCCATCGTAGGTCATCGCGAGCGATTGCCATCCTTCCATGGGAACGGTTTGCCCCGACGACGCGTAGGTGATGCAAAACTCGTTGCCCGGAGTGCCGCCACCCACGGATGAAACATGGCCCTGAAACCGGTTTTTCGACGGGATCCGTTTCATCGTCCTGAAGTCGGTCTGTTTGGCCGCGTTCAGAAAAAGGCAATACTGTCGTTTTTTGCGCGACTCATCCCAAACTCCCGCCACCGCCTGCCAATGGCTGGTCTTGTTTCGCTTGATCCACGCGACCACCGTTACCTGCGCATCCTGACCGTGAATATCCAGGGGACCGATGTTCTTCCGTGGGATGGTCAGCCATTGTCCCTGGTTGATTTTGATGGCCGAGCCGAACGGGCCGCCTTCAAGTGCCTTGATCGGGCCGTTGCGCTCCAGGAGTTCGAGCGTCGGGTTTACCAGCGAGGCTTTGGGCTCGCCCTCCGCATCTCCGAACGTCCAGAACGCCACCAGGTTGGGAATCGCCTTTACCTGTTGGACGGATTGCTCCGGCGCAGCGGAGAGAGGGGTGGCCAGGAACAGGCAGAAGAGAAATAGGAAAGGGGCTTTCATGGGATTTTCGAAGGGCCGACGATAGGCACCTTCCTCAAAAAATGCCAATTCGAATTGCGGGCGGGTTTCTGGCTCCGGCGGAACAGCGCAAGCCAACCACGATCCTTTTTGGTTTGTCCGTTGGTTGACGACCGATGGATCACTCGGAGGTATCGACCTCTTCCGGGATTTTGGTCAATCGTTCCACGTTTTTGATTTCAGATACGTACCAGGGCTCGCCGGACTTGCGGCGATAGCCAACACAGCGTGTCGGTAACCGAAAGCCATCGAATTGCTCCGGTTTGCTGAACCGGCAAATTTCGTCGTCCCAGTCCATGCGGACGAGCAACATCGTCTTGTGGTCGAAGTATAGATCCATGGCAGGCTCGACCGGGCCAGTAACCCTCAATCCAACCATTTCCATTTTCGTCTCGGGATCTACGAGGTCAGCAAGCGGTTGAATCTTGGCTTCCGGATCATTGAGGACCGCCAGGGTCCATCCATACGCGAGCCATTTGGCGGGTTCTTTGCCTCGCTCGGTCCATTCCCCTTTCTTATTCAGCCACCACAGATGAGGAGCCCGGATGTAACTGATCCGAGGTCGGCGATTCTCGTCGAAAGGTTGAAAGAGCTTCTCCTGATCGCGGGTTACTTTCAGGAGTTCAGTCAATCGGTATTGAGTAAAGAGCTTGTCTTTTCCTCCGGCGGCAGTGAGAACTTTGGATGCGAGGTCAGGAGATTCAGATTCCTGGCCAAAGGATAAAGGTGCCGCCAACGCCAGTGTCGCAAGCGGCAGTAGAATGAAGCGAAAGATCATGGGCTTGAGGAGGTTGGTCGCGGTCATTACCAAAGTTCTGGTTGATTGAGAGGGGTCACACAAGTGATGGATACAGGCGTGCGGAGGGGGCTGTTGTTGCCAAGGTCAATGCCTTGCCAGCCGGCCGGATATTTGAGTTCGAAGGGTGGAATGAAGTTCTCTGCCACCGCGGTGCGGAAGCCAAACCGAGCGTAATAATCCGGATCGCCATAGACCAAAATGATGTTGGTGTCGTCCTGGGCGGATTCCTTGATCCCGAACTCCACCAGTTGCTTTCCGACTCCCCTTTTTTGGCTTTGTGGATTGACCGCGAGCGGCGCCAGCAACCAGCCGGCCAGACGTTCATCCTCTTTCGTGAAAACGGGGGAAAATGCGACGTGCCCCACCAAACCGTCGCCATCGTCAGCCACGAGATGGATGATCTGAGGACTGGTTTGTTCTTGCAACAGGTTGCCGACGAGAGCCGAGACCAACTCACGCTCACCAGCTTCGAAAGCTTGATGGTGGATCTGCCGGATGGACTCTTCGTCAGATGGCCTCGCGATTCGGATCTTCATTTCCTGCTGAATGCCCAGCCTAGCGTTCAGATTCCGGGTGGAAAGTGAAAAATCATCGCCAGCGTCGATCCCGGGTTTCCCGTGATTCAGGGGACGCCTTGGTGGGCGCGCGAGGGAGGTTTGAATTGAGGCAATCGCTGATTGCGCGCAATTTTCATCGCTCTGGTTCAAGGATTCCTGTCCCAACCAGGATATTGAAAACCAAAGTCGCCAATATCCACCCGACGATTGGGACCCACACGACGAGGCTGGCTTTGAGGGAAAGGTTCGCCATCCAGCCTTTGCGGGCGCCTCGTTTGGCCCTTCGTTTTGCGGGAATGGCAATGAATAGGGCCGCGAGGGACACGGGGAGTACGGCGAAGATCGCCAGTAGCAAAGAAATCAGTTTGTCCGCGATCGGCCCCAAATCGCTGGGGCTCGTGTTCTGCGCCCAAACAAAAACGAGGAGCGGGCTCATCCACACCACGAGACTGGAGACGGCCCATCGATTGGGCTGGCCCAGCAGGGGGAGGGCCGGATCTTTCCAAGGTTCGCTGCTCTTGAACGAGGCGATCTCCTGGTTGAGGCGTGTCCGGCCCCGTTGGAGCCAGGTTCCGAGGCTTGAGTTCGGAGATTCTGGCGATGGCGCACTTACACCCTCCTGATGCGCGATGTGCTGGCACAGAATTTCGATAATTTGCGGGTGGTTGAAGTAGCTGTTGTGGATCAGCTCCGGTCCCAGCAATCCCTCCCCACTGTTGAATGCTCCCGAAAAGGTGTCCAGCCCTTTGGAATAGTTGGCCAGTGAAGTCCGTGCTGTGGAGAGAAGGTCGCTATTGCTCAATCGGCGATTCGCTGCCGCAATCAGTTCTTGGTCGACTTCCGGTGGGAGTCTCAGGTCATCTTCTTTGAGGGTGTGGGAGAATCCGTAGGGAGCTTGGCTTACCGTCTCGATGTTGCATCCCGGCCGATCCAGACCCACGGCTTGGCGTCGCAGGATTTTCCAGATTTGGCCATCGATTTGGCGGCGGATTCGCCTGTTGTAGATAGGGCCGACGATGGTGAGTACAATATATTTGGAAAGCTGGGCGTATATATCAGATCGGAAAACCCGGCGATTGGGAACTCGCACGGGCGCAAGCAACGGGTTTTGATCCGATTCGGCAAGCTTGACGGAAGCCTTCAACCCGTTGATCGCCTCGTCCTGATCCGACCAAATCCCGAGCCACCGGCTTCCGAATTCGATGAATGCCTGTCTTTTGGTGCGGATCTGTCGCCGAAGTTGATGCGCCTCCACTCTGCCGACATGGATCAAGCCATGAATTTGCAAGGCCACCAGCACGAGTAGAAACGTACCCAGCAGAACCCAGCGATCATCCCGCTCTCCCAGAATGGGTTTGATCAGAAAATCTTTGGCTCCATGGAGCGTCGTGGCCACTTTGGGGACCAGTTGGGTTTGCAATTCTTCCGCCACCACTCTCCACGTTACATCGTGCATTGTGGGGTCGACAAAGTTCACATAAAAGAAATTCAGGAGGATATAGAAGAAGAACAGAAACAGACTGACTGATAGCAAGGCAAAGTCGAACGCCGTCGCAATCGCGCCGGGCCATCCCGCCAGCCAGCTGGCTTTAAACTGGAAAAACGGAGTCGCCACCGTGTTCCAGGAACGCAAATGGGTCAGGCGAAGCGCCTCCTCGTTCTTTGGCGAACGCCATCTGCGATCGATCGCCTCTTGGAGGGCTGTCCAAATGATGGACCCACCGTGACTGTGCGAGACGAGGTGATACGGCTGGCGATCGTTTTCCAGTTCGATCAATTTGTCGAGCAGTGCATTGGCCGCTTGGTGTCGGCTGCGCTCGCTATTGTTGCCATCCCAGTGGAAAACGAGGGAGTCCTCAAAATAGGGGAGTTCGTTCCATTCCTTCTTCGACTTGGAGACGGTAACGCCCAGTGGAGCGAGTCGACCTTCAAATGCTTCGTAGAAATCACTACTCTCTTGCCACCAACGCGCTCCACGGTTCTCGAAGCGGGGTGCCCTGGATTCCTCGTCAAGGGTTTCGGAACTCGCAAACGTTCCGTGAATTAAGATAACGATCGGTTTCTTCGTTTCGCCTCCTTCCATGGGGCGAGATCTATCAGGCGGGAATCTGCCATGCAACCGAAAACTGGGTGAGCCTCGCGAGGTGTTGGCAAGGCCGCCGGAGTTTACGGGCTGTTCTCCGAGTCTGGTTCGCCTTGGTAGGCGCCTGCGGAGTAGGTGAGCTCGTAGCTGTGGGTATAGATCTCGAAAACCAGGCCAAACGGGTCTTCGACATAGACCATCTTGTAGGGTTTCTCGTTGGGATAGTATTCGCGAATGGGCATCCGCTGCTTTCCTCCGTGGGCCACGATTTTTTCGACCAGGTCTTCGATATTCGGGTCTTGAACGCAGAAGTGGAAGGTTCCGGTCTTCCAATACTCGAATTCCTTCGGCTTCTCATTGTTCTGGAACTCGAACAACTCGATCCCGATTTTGTCTCCGGTGGAGAGGTGGGCGATTTTGAAGGAACCCCAGCCTTCGCCGAACACATCGATGCACATCTTGCCGATCGCGGAGTCCGCCTCTTCCTTCACCACCGTGGGTTTCATGATGGTGTACCAGCCCATGACGTTTTCGTAGAACGAGACCGCCGCTTCAAGGTTCGGGACCGAGAGGCCGATGTGTGAGAATGTTTTCGGGTAGTTGTTCATATTTTCAGGGGGCAAACGACCGGGGTAAGCCAACGCACGCAGCGTTTGAGTTCGGTCATGGTTTCGTCCCAGCATCGGTGCAGACCAAAGCAGGATCAAGTTTCCCATCTGGGAAACGAATCCACTCCGAGACGTCGAATCGCCGGTCGAAACCTGCGGTGACGGACCGAATGTCCATCGTGCCGGTGCCGCGGTGCCGCGGGAGATTTTCGTGCAAAGGCGCGTTGCCAGACGCAGCGAATGGATTTAGGAAAACGGCGTTAGGTTGCCATCGTGAAGCACGACCGGAAAAGAGCAGTGGCAGGGCATCGGCGAGATCGCGGCGATGGGCGCGAATCCGTGTGGCCGGTCCCCTTACGGGTCACGGTCCGGTCTGTTTACCCTCACCCGCAAATTCTTCTTCTATGAGCGAAGCATACGAACTTCAGAACCGCCTCCAGCGTCCGCTTTTCAACATTGATGAGTATCCCGGAGGGACCGAGGTCTCGAACGAGGATCTGGTTTCGAAATCCGAATACCGCAAGTGCTACCGCGTCGATCCGGTGACGGGGCATATCGTCGCGTTGAATCTGAGGAATTGTGGCCTCGGCGATGAAGGAGCCCAAACTACCCTTCAGTCCCTCCCGTCCCTGGTTTTTCTCTCACTGGGGAACAATTCCCTGCAAGACGCAGGCTTCCTGCGCGAGCTTTCCAGCCTCGTGTCTCTCGACCTTAGTTCCAACCAAATCGCTGACTATAGCTTCCTGCGCGAGCTTACCAGTCTCCAATCTCTCGACCTCAGTTCCAACCAAATCGCTGACGCAAGCTTCCTGCGCGAGCTTTCCAGCCTCGTGTCTCTCAACCTCAGTGACAACCAAATCGCTGACGCAAGCTTCCTGCGCGAGCTTTCCAGCCTCCTATCTCTCAACCTCGATTACAACATAATCGCTGACTATAGCTTCCTGCGCGAGCTTTTCAGCCTCCAAACTCTCAACCTCCGTTTCAACAAAATCGCTGACTATAGCTTCCTGCGCGAGCTTTCCAGCCTCCAAACTCTCAACCTCAGTTCCAACAAAATCGCTGACGCAAGCTTCCTGCGCGAGCTTTCCACCCTCCAATCTCTCAACCTCAGTTCCAACGGAATCGCTGACTATAGCTTCCTGTGCGAGCTTTCCAGCCTCCAATCTCTCGACCTCAGTGGCAATCAAATCGCTGACGCAAGCTTCCTGCGCGAGGTTTCCAGCCTCCAATCTCTCGACCTTAGTTCCAACCAAATCGCTGACGCAAGATTCCTGCGCGAGCTTACCAGCCTCCAATCCCTCGACCTCAGTTCCAACCAAATCGCTGACTATAGCTTCCTGCGCGAGCTTTCCAGCCCCCAATCTCTCGACCTCAGTTACAACCAAATCGCTGACTATAGCTTCCTGCGCGAGCTTTCCACGCTCCAATCTCTCAACCTTGGGAGCAACCAAATCGCTGACGCAAGCTTCCTGCGCGAGCTTACCAGCCTCCAATCTCTCGACCTCAGTTCCAACAAAATCGCTGACGCAAGCTTCCTGCGCGAGCTTACCAGCCTCCAATCTCTCGACCTCAGGAACAACAAAATCGCTGACGTTTCTCCCATCTTTCAGTTGATTTCGCCCAAGACGGGTCGTTCCAACCTGCGCACGGTGGATTTGTTCGAGAACCAAATTCGCGAACTTTCCCGTGAAATGCTGGCGCTGGGGCCGGAATTGGAAGCTGGGTCCGAACGCTCATGGAACTCTCTCCCCGGCTCGATCAGGTTCTCCGGCAAGCCGATCGAGAGCCTTGCGCCCGAAGTATGGCAGCAAGGCCATCAGGCGATCACTGATTGGTTCGGATTCGATTGGTTGGAACGGAAACGTTCGTAGTTGACGGCTTCTACCCAGGATGACAGCCAAGCCGCCGTTGGTCCACCGCTCCACGAAGCCAAACACCTTGTCGTCGGCAATGGTGCGGTTGGTAAAACCTCGATCATTAAACAACTAACAACTGCGGGGCGAAGCCTTCGACGGCAACGAAACCCAGATCCATGGAATCCGGCGGCATACCCCGGATGGCGAAGCGGATGCGGAGAATTGCGCCTGGTGTGGCGAGGTAAGGCTGCATGTGTGGGACTTTGGAGGGCAGGATATCATGCATGCGACCCATCAATTTTTTCTGACCCGGCGCAGCGTTTATCTGCTCGTGCTCAATATCCGGATCAGCGAGGAACAGAACCGGCTGGAGTATTGGCTGCGGATGATCCAGAACTTCGGTGGAGGTTCGCCGGTGATTGTAGCTTGCAACCAGAGTGATGAGCAAGGCATGGATCTGGACTGGGACGGACTGCGCAAGAAGTATCCGCAGGTCGTGAGCTTCGTCCGCCGCGTGAGTTGCCTGAAAGGAGAGGGAATCGAGGACCTGAGAACGGAGATTGGTAGAATCGTGGGAAGTCCGCAGGCGATGCCGCTGGTGCATCAGCCGTTTCGCGCGGCTGGGCGGCGCGTGAAAGATCGGCTGGAGGCGGAGATCACTCAGGAAATTAGCCGGACGCGGTATGAGACGATTTGCGATGAAGGGCAGGTGGGCGAGGGGAGCCCGCGAGAGACATTGCTCGGCGTACTTCATGCGCTTGGCTCGATCCTTCACTTTGGCAGCGATCACGAGCGTTCCATGGTGCGGGAAAAACATGCGGGCCAGGAGACGTTTGTGCGGAATCCCGGTTGGGTGACTTCGGCGGTTTACAAGATCCTGAACGAGACTTCGGTGAAGGAGCAGAAAGGCGTCTTGGCGATGGCGCAATTGCCGGGATTGCTCGCGGAGGTGGAGAACAACTACCATTACACCGGGCGCGAGAAGTTCTTCATCGATCTGATGGAAGACTTTGATTTGTGTTTCCGCTTTGAAGGCGATGAGGAGCGCGTCTGGATTCCGGACCTTTCCACGAAGCAGGCGATCTCGGCTGGCGATTGGGCCAAGGAAGTCGTCTTTCGCTACGAGTATGATGTGTTGCCCACCTCGGTGATGACGCGCTTTCTGGTGAAGATGCATCCGATGCTGTTGGGGCGCGATAGTTTCTGGAGGAAGGGCGCGATTTTGGAGCGGAACGGGATTCGGGCCTTGGTGACGGCGGATGAGGCGGATGGGTTTGTCGAGATTTGGATGGACCGGAGTGAGGAGGCGTGGAGCGATGCGCGGCGCGAGTTTTTCGGCTTGATCGGGACGGCGTTGGAAGACATCCACGAATCTTTTCAGGATCGGTTGGGATTGGAGGAGAAGGTTCCCGTGCCCGAGCGCGAAGGCGTGTTCCGCGATCTCGAGGAATTGGTGGAAGCGAAGCGCGAAGGGGAGACCGAGGTGTTCGTGAAAGGCAGCGGACGGGTTTCGATCGCGTCGATGCTCCCATTTTTAACGACGTTGGAAACGCCGGTCTTCCAGACGAAGCCGGGTGGAGGAAAAACGGAGCTTCCCGACTCTCCCAACACGAAGAATCTTCTCTATGTGTCCTACAACTGGAGCGAGAGTGACGCCAAGGTGACGCAGCTCTGTGAGATGGCGGAGAAACGCAACTTTGCCGTGGTTCGCGACAAGGAAGAGATCCGGGTGGGAGACAGTATCCGCAATTTTATGAGTCGGCTCATCCAGGGCGAACGCGTGGCGCTCTTTATCGGGCCAAAGTACCTGGAGAGCCACTATTGCATGTGGGAGTTGTTCCACCTCTGGAAGGACTGCAAGGAAGATCCGGTCCAGTTTCAACGCCGGGTCGTTCCGTTCATCGATCCGGGATTGCGGTTAGGCGATCCGATCCAACTGATCGAGCATCATCAATTCTGGATGGAGAAGTTTCGAAAGGTGGACGAGCACCGCCTGGATTGCGCGCAAAAGGGAGTCGGCATGGGTGAGTTGCAGCGACATTGGGACTGGATGAACGATTTCCAAAGCAAGGTTCCCGACATGTTGAGCTTCGCACAGGACAAACTGATCCCGCGAGATTTTAACGAGTCGGCGGCGAACGGATTCGAGGATCTGTGGGAGCAGTTTGAGATTTAGGGACCGAATCGCCTAACGGGCATCTCAATCTACTCTACTTCGTGGGCAATCACCACGGCGTTGGACTGGATCTCTACTTTCATGCCGGCGAGTTGCGCCGTATAACGCAGGGCTTCGGACAACGGAACGTTGCTGAGCCGGAGCGAAATTTTGGCGTCGCTATCGTCGCGGATGATGAGGTTGATCCCTTTCTTTGCCGGGTCGGCTTCCTCGGTATCCAGTTGTTTGCTTCTTAGGGCGAGGAACTGGAGGGCGGATTCTATCGGCGTGTCCTGGAATTCGATTTGCGGAATGACGATCCGTTTGAGCTTAGCTTCATAGGCCGAAATTGCCGGGTCGGGTTCCGGTGCGGCAGTCGAGCGGGGGATGAGTTTCGCGATGGCGTCGTGCGCTTTTTCCGTCGCGCGAACGATGAGCTGGTTGGTGCCGCGATTGTGAACGAGGCTGAATCCTTTTGGGCCATCGATGCCGTGCTTCCTGGCCCATTCCATGGCGCTTGGAGAAGGGAGGTTTTCCCGCGCGACATGGTCTTCATCGAGGAAGGTGTCCGGGACCTTGTAGGCCACGACCCAAAGAAGCTGATCGTTGGCCGGAGGGAGCAGGATGACGGCGCTTTCCTCATATCGTAAGCGCAGTTGCGCGAGTTGGGCGCAATAACGCAGGGCTTCGGCCAGCGGAATGTTGCTGAGGCGAAGCGAGATCTTCACGTCAGCGGAGTCCCGTGCCTCGAGGAGGATGTTGAGCCCTTTCTTGGCCGGATCCGGTTCCGTGGTATCCAGTTGCTTGCTCCTCGCACGGAGAAAGGCGATCGCATCCTTCAGCGGTGTGTCCTGAAATTGCAGGCTTGGGATGATGATCGTGTTGGCTTTTTGTTGGAGGGTGAGGTTGTCGATCGGGTTTGGCGTTGGCGTGTTTCCGCTATCGAGCGAATTGATGAGAATGGCATTCGGCTCCACCTCATAGGTAACGCCTCCGAGCCGGACGGTATAGCGCAAGGCGTCTTCCAGCGAGACGTTGCTGAGGTTCAGGGTTACCGGTTTGGGGCGGTGCTTGAGATCGATGATGAAGTTGATCCCTTTTTTTGCCGGTTCCGATTCAGTGGTGTCCAGTTCGATGCTTTTTTGCGCGAGAAAGGCGATTGCATCATCGAGGGGAGTCTCGACAAACTCGATTCGGGGAACCTGGATTCGTTTCAATTTTTCGGCGGGACCGATGATGGTTGCGGCTTCCTTCCCGGGTTCCGCGGCGATGACTTGAAGGACGCCGATGGTTCCGCCAAGCAGGGCCAGGGTGAGGAGCAAAGGAAGGGCGACCCACCAGCGTGGCGGGCGATGCCTGCTGTTGGCCGAGACGCGGTGCAGTCGTTTCAGGACGGAAGGCGCACGGAGAAAGGTGGCTGCGGCAGGCTCGGAAACGGGGACGAGGTCGAGAGCCAATTGAGCCAGCGCCTGGCGGTAGCTTTCGACGCCACCTTTTCGGGCGGCAGCCGCATCGCAAGCCTCTTCGCAGGCGCGCAAATGGGCTGCGGCAAGCCACCAAATCAACGGGTGAAACCAAAGCGTGCAGGCCGCGAGCCGAATCAGCGGAATCCAGATGCCGTCGTTCGATCGCAGGTGGGCGGCCTCGTGCCTCAGGGCGTGAGCAGCTCCGTCCAGGTTCGATTCGACCTGTGATTCGAAGGTTCTGGGAATGGCGATCCGGCGTTGGAACCCCGGGGCGACGAACGGCGAGCTATTTTCCGAAACGATTTTGAGTTCCACGTTGGAGAGGGCGAATTCGGATTCGATCTGTTGCCAGAGGCGGGTCAGTTTTTGAGATGGCGACGCTCCGGCGCGGACGGAGATTCTCAGGCGAGTCAGTCGCCAGATTTCCCGAAACAACGCAATGGCTGCGCCGATCGCCCAGACCCAGGTGAGGATCAGTGGCCAATTGAGAGTGTTGGGTTGCGAAAGCGGAAGGGGCGCGGTTTCGACGGTGGGTTCGCCCGTTGGATTGGGTTGGAGTGCGGTCAATTCGGGAGCCGGAGCAAGGGGGGCGGGAACGGTGAATTGCCATTTCGGGGCCCAACTGTGAGCGGCGAGCAGGAGCGGCAGAATGACGAGCGCGGTTCGTGCGATCCCGACTCTCCACCGTGGTTCGGCGCGGCCGAGCAGGTTCATAAGGCCGAGGGCCAGGAGCAAGAGGCTGGAAATTTTGAGCAAGGCTCCTCCGATTCCGTCCCAGAAGAGGAGGTGTGTGATGGTTGACATGTTAGGCGTGAGTTTGGGGGTTTTAGTGCGATGATGAATCTTCGTTGCGCGCAATCTTTTCCAGTTCGGCGCGTTCTTCGGGCGATAGGGTGCGATCCTGCAAGAGTTGAGCGATGAGACCGGCTTTCGAGCCACCGGTGAACACTTCGGCCAAACCCGAGAACCAGGTCGAGAGAGCTTTTTGCTTCTTGTTGGCAGGTTGATAGTAGAACGGCTTGCCGCGTCGCTCGCGCAAGACTTCGCCCCGCTCCATCAAGACGCGGAGGACGGAGCGCAGGGTGGCGTTGTCGATTTCCCAATCGAAGCGTTCTTCGATGTCCTGAGCCCGGAGAGCGTCGTCCGCCTGCCAGAGAATCTGCAGAATGTGAAGCTGGGTCCGGTTGAAGTCGGGAATGGGATGATCGTCAGGAGGCGTTCGGGGCATTCTGTGAAAAAATCACAAAATGGAGGGGCGTGGCAATCCTTTTCTGTGAAAAAATCACAAAAAGGGGCGAACGCCTCGTTGCAGGGACTCACGAAGCTTCGTCGAGAAGGTTCATCCAGTGCTGAAGCCAGTCGGCGAACTCATACTGTCGCGGGCTGGCGTGGAGATCGTAGCCGACTTTTTGGATGACCTCTTCAGGGGAGACCATCTCGAAGTTCATCTGCACGAGGGAAGGGGAGTGGCTGACGGTGCCGCCGAGGGCCGTCCACCATCCTTGAATGGCCGCGTTCGAGGGACGGGCATAGCCGACGATTCGGCGGAGGCCCAGGTTCCAACCTTCGATCCAAAGAATCGAAAACAACAGGGTGGCGAAACCCTTGCGGTGCCAGGCATCGGCAACGGTGAAGGAGGCTTCGGCCTGGCGATCCGCTTCGAGATCGAGCCAAAGCGAGGCTCCACCAAATCCCGGAGCGTCCTGATTTTGAGCATCCATCGCGAGCCACGTCACCTGCTGCTCGTTGGCGGTGTTGGAAAGGTATTCCGCAAGATCGTGGTTGGCGGAGATTTGGGAGAAGCGCTTGCGAAACGAGGATTCGGACAAGAGCGCCAAGGCCCGTTGGACCCGCTCGGTGTCGCCGGGCTGGATGGGGCGAAGACGCACCGCCAAGCCATCCTCCAATTGGACGTCGAGCGGGGTGAGCTCACGAAGGGATCGCGCTTTCATGGCGAAACGATAGGAGCGAACTTCATCGGAACAAGGGATTCGAACCCCACATTTTTTCGCTGATTGGGTCCCAAGGCAATGGCAAACGCCCTCTAGGCGGTTTGCGTGACCAATCCCCTGGAAGCCGGTTTCGATTCCGTGGGACGATAGGTCAATGTGAGGAAGGCGACGCAGAGAATCACAATCGCGAGAAAGATGTAGTCACGAACGGGGCCGCCATAGACGCCATTGACGACGACGGCCAGGGTGACGATGGCAAGAGGGAGGATCTGTTTGAGGGCAAAGCTGAGATTGGTGATCTTGATAACGTGGATGATCAGCAACGGAAGCGAGGAGAGCAGCGAGATGCCCAGCGCGGGAATGACGGTGAGTTGCTCGTGATACACGATGACCGCAAAGACGATGAAGAAGAGCGAGTAGGTTAGGGCGAGGAGCGAAAAGTGGCCGAGGCGAAATCCGTCAAGACGCCCCGGTTCGTCCCGCTCGTTCATCGTCAAGAACCCGCCGCCAAAGAGAAGGACGGCCAGCGCCATGTAGCGGAACAGCTGGATGAGGCGCCCCGCCGGACTGTCCGCGCCGGGAACATTGACGACAATCTGCCGATTCGTGACGAGATTGTCGAAACTCCATTCCACCGTATCGCCATCGACTGAAGTGGGAGTGAGGCTGTAGTCGGCGACCTGCTTGTCGGGAGTTTCGCTGAGGTCGAGCGTGAGGCGCAGTTGTTCGAGCCGCCGCGCCGGGGGCATCACGAATTGAAGGCGATCACGACCGAGAATGGAGTAGCGGATCTGGGCGAGAATCGGCTCAGTTGAGGTCGTTTCCGGTTTCCAGAGAATGCCGCGTTGATGATAGCTGACGTCATCCGGCTCGATGAAGGTGCCATCCTCCTGTTCGACCGCGAGTTGGATGTCCCAGGCTTCGATGGTGCCTTCAGGAAAGGGGATGTTGAGGAGAACCTGGTCGTCGAGATCCTGCCGGAGTGGGCGAAACACAATCTCGCCTTCAGCCGTGAGGCGAAACCGATTGAACACTTCCAAACCGATTCGCTGATAGTCGGCGGCAAGGGCCATCTCCAGGTCGAATCGTTCAATCAGCGGAGGCGCCGAGTTCGCCTGGGTTGCGAGGGCGCGATCCACCACCTCATCGTATTGAAGGAGGGCTTTGGCTTTCACGCGATCTTTGACGCTCATGGCCGCGGGAAGCGCGACGCTTGCGAGGATGGCGACAACCGTGACCACGGTCAGAAGTTCAATGAGTGTGAATCCGGCAGGGTGATGAGGCAGGGGGCGAGTTTTCATCCCCGGAGAATGAACCCGGATTGTTACCGGTTCGTGACCGGATTCAGAGCGTCCAGTGATTTCCGAACGGCGCTAAGCCTCCGGTGTCCCCGCTACCTTGATCGGAGCAGGAACTCCCATTTCGCGCGGTTGGGTGTCGAAAACGTAGACGTCGAGAACGGCTTTGACGCGGGCGAAGACTTCGCGGATCCGGCTTTTGGCGGATTGATGGACATCGACACCGGGCGCGGCAAAGCCGACGACGTGGTGCTTGTGATGCGAGGCGAGAAAAACGGCCCGGGTGACGTGAAAATCGTCGGTGATGATGGTGTAATGCTCCTGGCCGAAGATCTTGTTGGCCCGGACGACGGAATCGAGCGTGCGAAAGCCGGATTCGTCCTGCGTGATGGCGGTATCGGGGACGCCAAGCTTGCCCAGTGCCGTTTGCATGTCCTTCGGTTCGTTGTAATAACGAGAATTATTGGAGCCACTCACCAATAGATGCTGCACCTTTCCCATTTTGAAGAGCTCCGCCGCCGCATTGACGCGAGTCGTGAAATGGGCGTTGGGCCGATTGGGGCCGACATTCTTGGAGGTGCCCAAAACGACCCCCACCGCGTTTTCCGGAACTTCGTCGGGAGACCGAAACACTTTGTCCTGCGTAGAAAGTGAGACCAGTAGGTTGCAAAAGATGACAAAACCAGCCAACAACAGGAACGGGATGGCGAGAAGGCTCACCATCTTTCCAGATTTTCGGCGTATTTTGTTTTCGGCGGCCACGAGTGCAAGGTGATGAGCATCCTCCCAACCGAATTCGGAGGAACCAGCGTTGAGGCTGTTGCTCGAAAAATTTACACGGTCTGGATTCGTTGTCATGCCTAAATCAAAGGTCCGTCAAAACCAGTTTTGAACACGATTGTCCGTATTTTCAGTTACTTGAAGCGCTATCCCGGGTTGGCGACGGCGCAGTTGTTTTGCGCCGTGGCGGCGACGGTGATGGTGGTGATTTTCCCAAAAATTATAGCGATTATCATCGATGACGTCATCGCGCAGGAGCAGCGGGAACTGCTTTGGCCGATGATCTGGCTCGCGGCCGGCTCGTTCCTCGTCCGTGAGGTTTTCGATTCACTGCGGATTCAGCTTAATAATACGTTTGAGCAGCGCATCATATTCGATCTGCGCAGCGACCTCTACGAGCACATCCAAAAGCTGCCGCTCCAGTGGTTCGACAACCATCCGACCGGCGACACGATGACCTGCGTGAGCGAGGATGTGCAAAGCATGGAGCGCGTCTTGATCGACGGGATTGAGCAGGGGCTGATTTCCATTCTGCAGATCGCGATCGTCGGAACGATGCTCTTTTTGACGAATGCGGCGCTGGCGTGGGCCACCTTGATTCCGCTGCCGTTCCTCATCGGAGGAGCCATCATTTACACCCGTGGCCGGAAGCGATACAGCATCGTTCGACGAGTTACGGGCGAGATGAACAGCCTGTTGCACGACAACATTGCCGGGATTCGCCAGATCAAAGCCTACGCGCTCGAGGAAAGCGAACACCGCGCGTTCAACAAGGCGAGCGAAGCGGTGCGGCAGGCGACGCTCAAGGTGATGCGGGCCTGGGCAATCTACAAACCCGGAATGTCGTTCTTCAACTCGATTGGACGCGTCATCGTTCTGGGATTTGGCGCGTTTCTCGTTTTTGACGGGAAAATGGAGGTTGGCGAGTTGGCGGCGTTTCTCTATCTCGTCACCTTGTTCTTTTACGAGCCAATCACCCGGCTCCATCAGCTCAATCAACTCGTGCAATCCGGACTGGCCGCGGCCGAGCGGGTCTTCGGTGTTCTCGATTCCGATCCCGAAGTGAGTCTGGAGTCCGGGGAAAAAATCGAGAAGGTGACCGGTCACGTGGTTTACGACAATGTGGGGTTTTCCTACACCGGGCGGCAGTCGACCTTGACGGGCGTGAGCCTGGAAGCAAAGCCGGGGCAGACGATCGCGTTGGTCGGTTCCACCGGGGCCGGAAAGTCGACCGTCATCAACTTGCTGGCGCGGTTTTACGAGCCGGATGCGGGGTTGATCACCATCGATGGAACGGACATTCGCAGCTTCAGCAAGCGCGCGCTGCGCTCGAAGATCGGCTACGTGACGCAGGAAAGTTTCCTCTTCAACGGCAGCGTCCGCGACAACCTTCTCATCGCGAAACGCGAGGGAACCGAGGAGGAATTCTGGGAAGCGCTCCGGATCGCGAATGCGGCGGGATTTGTCGAGCGCCTTCCCGAGCAACTCGAAACCAATGTCGGCGAGCGCGGGGTGAAGCTGAGCGTCGGCGAAAAGCAGCGCATCTCCATCGCGCGCGCCCTCTTGAAAAATCCCCCGATTCTCCTGCTCGACGAAGCCACGGCCAGCGTCGACACCGAAACGGAGCGGCTCATTCAGGAAGCGCTGGAGAAACTGATGGTCAATCGCACCAGTTTCGTCATCGCCCATCGCCTTTCCACGGTTCGCAATGCCGACTGCATCTACGTTCTCGATCACGGAAAGATCATCGAGCAAGGCACGCACGATGAACTCCTGGCGCAGGACGGCGAATACGCGAAGTTGAGCAAAACCGCGTTTTTGGAAGTCGAGTGACGCTTCGCTCGACTTTTTCGTCTTACTTGTGCGAAGGTTGTCCGTTGCGTTCCCAATGAATCTGTTTTCCTCAGTATTGGCCCTTTTCAGTTGCTTCCTGGTGCTTGGAGCGAGCGCTGAACCGCGGACCTACTACCTCTCGGATTCTCAGTGGGCGCACCTCGCTGCGGGGGAGGTGAGGCTGCTCGAGCGGAAGAGCGAGGAGAGTGGCGGAAATCTCTTCGATCCGCTGTTTGCCGCCGGTTTCATGGGTTCGCGGCTGGTGGAGGGCGGGATTCCCGTGAGCAACGTCGAGTTTTCGTCTCCCTACGAGATGACGGTGGAGGCGACACCGGAGGCGCACGAGAAGCTGGCGGTCGTGCTCGAATTCCTGAACCAATCGGTCACCGCGATTTTGATCAAGACGACCGTGTTTGCGATTCCGCTCGAACTCCTGGCGGATGAGCGGCTCAAATTCACAACCGGAGACTCGCCCTTCTCCAAGGTCGTGGTTTCCGGCGAGGAAGCCGCCGAATTGCGAAAAACCCTGCAGGAAATCGAGGGCGTCGATCTTCTTTCCGCACCGACGGTGACCGCGCGGAGTGCACAACGGGCCAAGGTGGAGGTGGTTCGTGAATTGGTGTTTCCGAGCGAATTTGACCCGCCTCAAATCGCGGATGAAGACGCCGAATCCGAGATTCCCGTGGTCCCGGCTCAGCCGCGCGCGTTTGAATCGCGGAACATCGGGCTGACCTGCAACTTCTCGCCCCGCCTGGAGCTGGATGGCTCCATCAACCTGGATATGGCGATGGATGATACGCGCTTCCTCGGGTTTGTGAACTACGGCAGCCCGATCTCCAAAGCCGCCAAAGGCAAAATTCTGAGGCGGCCCAAGGCGGTGGTGATGACCGAGAACCGGATGGAGATGCCGGTGTTCAATACGCGTCGCTTTGAGGGATCGGTCCGGCTTCCCATCGGTGGCAACGTGATCGTCGGCGGAATGGCGCACGAGGAGGTCGTGGAGGTGACGGAAGGCCGGGAATTCCCGTTGATCGGCAAGAAGCGCAGTTGGATGGACTCGACCAAAAGCGCGCTCTTTTTCCTCATCAACGTTTCCGTGGTTGATGCCGGGGGCAAGCCGGTCAAGCCTTAGCGAATGAGCATCGCTTATCTGGGGAAGCACCCCGTGACGTTTGGCTTTCAGGCCGCGCAAAAACTGGGGAAAACCGGCAAGATGGTCGGCTGCGGTTCTCACGCGGAGGTTTATGAGGCCGTGGCCAATGGGGAAGCGGATTTGGGAATCCTCGCGCTCGAAAACCAGTTGGCCGGAATCGTCGATGAATCGACTCATGCGGTGATCGATCCGATTCTGACCCAGTCCAAGCCCCTTTCCAAGAGTGACACCATCGTCCGGATCGCCCGGGAAGTCACGGTGCCGGTCGAGCTCTATCTCATGAACCAAAGCGGCAAAATCGAGGATATTCGGCAAATCCGGACGCATCCCGTGCCGATGCGTCAATCCCGCGGGCGCTTGGACGAATTGAGCCTCGGCGCCAGGTTCAGTCGCGAGACGTGTCTCAGCACGGATGCCGCGGCTGAGGCGGCGAGTGAAGATCCGGAAGTCGCGGCGATTGCCTCCAAACTCGCCCCGAGCGGCTACCCGAATCTCAAGGTGATTCAGCGGATCGACGATCCCATTCCGAACGCCAACTACGAGAACGTGACCCGCTTCTGGGTGATCGAGAAACACCCCGGCGGCACGATCCTCGATCCGGAACTGGTCAAGGCAACGGGGTTAACCCACAAGATTTGCCTGCTGTTTAATCTGGAGCGCGACGAGTCGGGCGGCTTGGCCCGGTCGCTGCAGGTCTTCGCCGAAAACGGAATCAACCTTGCGATGATCTTCTCCCTTCCGCGGCGGGACCGATCCTGGGAATACACCTTCGTGCTCGAGTTCGAGGTGGAGGCCGCCGACATCGATCGCGCCGCTTCCGCGTTGGAGGCGTTGGGCGAGTTTGACGACTTCACCCTGCTTGGGATCTACCCAAAGGCGTAGAGCTACAACGCTTTCAGCTCTCCCAGCATCTCCAGCAGGTTCTCGGTCAGCTTGACGGAGGAATCCGGAACAAAGCGCGAAGTCCCCAGCCACGTTTCATAGCCGCCGAGTTTGTGCTGATTGGGAGGTGGCAGATAACCGTAGCCGCCGTTGGCGAGTTCGATCATGAAGGTGTGGGGGAAAGGGCTCTTCTCCTTGATCTCGAGCCCTATCTCGACCAGCACCTCAAACGGAAGCGAGACGATGGCCTGGTCGCCGATGCGGATGGCTTGGACGATCACGCTCTCGGTGCGGTCGGGTTCATCGTGACGCAGGGTGGCGTTGGCGTAACCCTCGGCCTTGTGGTGCAGCCCCTCGCGCTCCTTGCGTGACAGGCCCAGGAGTTTCCTTGCATACTCGACCTGCTCTTCGGTGGCCGTGCGATAGTCGAGCACCACCTCACGTTGCCGCATCGCGACCACCGGGTTTTCGTCGTAAGTCTCGATTTTTTTGACCGCTCGCCAGGCTGCGTCGGCGGCCTTGTTCGCGACCACGCGCACCTGTTCAAATGGCGAACGAGGGGCGCGGGTGCGATCGAAGTCAATATTGTTGATGTCGCCGCTCGATCCGTTCGTCATCATCGCGACGAAGTTCTCGGGTGGTCGCGACCCGCCCACGCGATACGGCATGATGCGGGCAAACTCCCCAAAATAGTCAGCCGAAGCCATCCCGTATTCCTTTCCGTCGTCCGCGTAAACCTTCGGGATTCCGCCGACGTAGTGCAGCGCGTAATTGGCGATGAGGCCGAGCGCTTTGCCGCGACTGGTGCGCACATCCACGACACAGATTTCCGGATCCGTTGGCCCCGCGGGCTTCACGATTTTGTCGCGCGGCGGATTCATGCGGACCGCGTCCAGCTTCCCAAACGGGTTGGGATCCATCGCCCCCGGTTCAAGATACCAGCGGCGATTGTAAACCTCGGAAGGTTCTTCATCCGAGGCAAAACCGACCTTGGCAGGCTCCAGCGATTCAATCGCCGCGATCATCGCCTTGACCAGTCCGGTGCTGCGACGCTCCTCATAGGCAATGCGGCCGGGAGAGGTGTCGCCGCCTTTGGGCGTGGAATGCGAGTGGGTTCCGGAGACGAGCATCTGCTCCGGCTTCCAGCCCGTTTTTTTGGCGACTTCCAGCTTGGCCGCGTCGGTCATCTCCCGCCCGACTCCAATGGCATCCATCAACGCGATCAATGCGCGCCCTTCCCCGTTTTCAAACGCGACCGCCCGCACATGGAGCGGGTCATGAACGTACTCCGAAGGGCCGGAGCGCAATTGAAAGGGCGTGACGGTTGGTGAAATATCGACTGCGGCAGTGCCGGCTCGAAAACCAGTGGATTCCTGGGCAAACGTGGACGCAACACATCCAAGTCCGGCCCAAAGCCAGACCAACAAGAGGGGGTTTTTCATAGAGGGTTTTGATCGGGGTTTCGCAACACCTCTCATCACGCAAGCGGGACGATGCAGTTTTCCGTTAAGAGAAAAAATCTCCAAATCAAAACCATTCTACGAAACAAGCCCTCAGCCCTGACGGCTTTCCATGGCGGAAAAGACGTAGGGTGGGGCTTTGGCCGTCGACAAGGCGACCGGTCGGTAGAATAGTCTGCGCTTCGTTAGAATTTGAAGCCGACCCATGCTCCAACGACGAAGGCGTCGTCGATGTCGCCCGTGCCACCGGGGTTCTGGATATATTGAACCGAAGGTTGGACGTAGAAGAAGTCGGTGAACTGAAGGCGGTGGCCCAGCTCGTAGACCAGTTCGTGGGAGAGGTTTTCGCCGATGGAGTCGCCAAAGTCGTCGCTCAGTTGGCCGTAGGTGGCGAAGAAGAAGGTGGTGTCGTCATCACGACCGGGAAAGAGCCCCTGGTAGTTGAGACCGGTGCTGACCTGCATCGGCGTCTTGGCGACCTCGTGTTGGTCGGAGTAGGAGATCATCCCGAAGGCTTTGAGGCCGTCGGCGACTTCCATTTCCCCGTGCAGGTAAGCGCGGAAGAGAAAGTCGGTGGTGGACTCTCCGTCGAAGTTGTCAAAATCGCGGAAGGAATTGATGGCACCGAGCATGAAGCGGGCGTCGCGTCCGTTGATTTGTGGAGTCCAGTCATACTGGGCGATGACGGAGACGCCGTCATCATCACCGAAACTGAAGTCAAGGCCGTTGGCGGTGAAGTCCCATTGGTCGGGACCCGTTTGGTAGGCGCCGAGCTGGAACTGGTGCTCGTCAGTGGCGTTGTATTTCAGGCGGCCGCCCCAGACCGGATAAGGGAAGGACGTGATGGAGTTCTCCAGGAGTGTGGCGCGAATGGGGCCGTTGATGGCGGTGCTGAGAGAGTAGCCGTAAAGGGGTGATTTCGCGAAGTCGGTGTCGGCGGAGACGCGTCCGAATTTAAGGGACCATTGGTCGTTGAACTGGGTTTCCAGAAAGAACTGATAGAGGTAGCTGACTTGTCCACCGAAGATCGTCATTGGGTCGTAGATGCCGCCGACCGAAGGGCTGATGCTGTCACCATGACGGTGAACGTAGGACATTTTCATCATGGTGCCTTGGATGCCGAAGAGCTTCTCAAGGTCGAGATCGAAGCCGCCGTAGACTTGCCCGGCAAATTCTTGGTCGGCTCGAATGCCGCCACTGACATTGGCGCCAAAGATGGTGTCATAATAGAGGAACGGCGTGATGCCATTATCAATCAGTTGAGGGCGTAGTCCGCCCCAATCTCCGGTGAGGTAGGCGCCGGAATCGAAGTCGGTGAGGTCGTCGGTAATTACGTTTTTCGCCAATGGGTCGCTGATTGGAGGGGCGTCTTGGCTGTGGGCCGGGAATATACCGGTGGCGAGGATGATTATTGCTATTGTTGAGGGTTTCATTGTTCTATAGAGGAGGTTGTTGTAACGAACTGTGGGGAGTTTGTACATAGGATGGAGGGTCGCAATTTGCGACGCAGGGTTAGGGGGGGCGGTCACGAAGGTGGCGTGACGCCTATACGCGACCGAAGAGCAGGGATTGCATCAAACGTGCAATGTCGGGATTGTTGTACAGGTCCTCGACCATTGGTACATATTGGCGAGTGAACGCTTCGCGTTCCGCCAAGTCGCCGAAGACCGATTGGACGGCGGGGAAGGCGGTCTTGTGATGAGGTGTTTCTGCTGCGGCGGCATGGAGTTCGGCTTTCAGGTCGTCGACGATGTCGAGCTTGACTCCAAGCCGGTCGGTTCCTTTGTCAGAGGAGTAACACCACGCGGCAATGGCGAGCGTGGCAAATTCCACGCTGCCGCCGCGATCGAGATTTTCAACGATGGTGGGGAGCAGGAACTTGGGTATTTTGGATGAACTTTGCAGACAGATTCGGGCGAGGTCGTCCTTGATGTAGGGATTTCCAAAACGCGCGATCAGGGAATCCTTGTAGTCGTCAAGATTGATCCCGTTCACCGGTTCAAGGATGGGCGTGACCTCAACGTCCATGAAGCGGCGGAGATAGGTCGAGAACAGGGGGTCGGCCATGCAACTGTCGATGGTCGGATGCCCGTGGATGGAACCGAGAAGACCGAGCACCGAGTGACCGGCGTTGAGGAGCCGGATCTTCATCGTCTCGTAGGGAGTGACGTCGTCGACGAACTGGGCGCCGACGGTTTCCCATGATGGCCGGGAATCGGAGAAGTTGTCCTCGATCACCCATTGGCAGAAGGGTTCGCAGGTGACCGGCCATTCGTCTCGAAGCCCGGTTTGCTCCTCGAGGGTTTTGATGTCGCCGGGAGTGGTGACCGGGGTGATGCGGTCGACCATGGCATTGGGGAAGGCGACGTTTTCCGTGATCCATTCGGCAAGATCTGGATCCTGTGCGGAAGCGAAGGCGAGGAGCATTTTTCGGGTAACGTCACCGTTGTGCTGAATATTGTCGCACGACTGAATGGTGAAGGCGGGGAGCCCTGACGCCCGGCGTTTGCGGAGTGCCTCGGTGAGGAAGCCGAAGGTGGTTTTCGGCGATTCCGGCGACGCGATGTCGTGTTGGATCTCAGGTTTGTCGATGATGAACTCGCCGGTGCCCGGGTCGAAGTTGTAGCCACCTTCGGTAATGGTGAGGGAGACGATTTTGGTCGTCTCAGCCGCCATGCGGTCCGTGACCGCAGCGGGGTCTTTGTCACCAAGCATGAAGTCGACGAGGGAGCCAATGACCCGGTTTTCGCATTCGCCGTTGGGATGCTTGACGATGAGGGTGTAAAGATAGTCCTGGCGTTTCAGAACGTCGGCAATCTTGTGGTCCGCCTCGCGGATGCCGACGCCGCAGATGCCCCAGTCGGTGGATCCGGATTGCTCCAGAAGGCGGTCGGTATAGTAGGCTTCATGGGAGCGGTGGAACCCGCCGACGCCGATGTGAATGATACCGGGAGTGACTGCGGAGCGGTCGTATTCCGGACGTGCCACCGAGGCGGGAAGCCGACTGAGATTTCTTTGATTGAGAGAGAGGTGGTCGCTCATACTGTCTTGCGGTTTTGGAGGCAATCAAGGGCGACTGCGATCATGAGGACGGAACCTTTGATCACCATCTGGACAAACTGGCTGACGTCCATGAGGACGAGTCCGTTGCTGAGCACCCCGAGAATGAGAACGCCGGCGAGGACGTTGGAGATCTTCCCAACGCCGCCCGTGACGCTGACTCCGCCGAGCACGCAGGCGGTAAGGACATCAAACTCGAAGCCTTTTCCGGAGAGAACCTGGCCGGAATTGGTTCGCGAAAGGATGACGATCCCCGCGACTCCGGCGAAAAATCCGGAGAGGGTGTAGACGAGATACTTTACGCGCTTCACATCGATGCCGGAAAGTTTGGCGGCTTCCTCATTGCCACCCACGGCGTAGAAGTAGCGGCCGAAGAAGGTCTTGCCGAGGATGAAACTCCCGAGCGCCATGATGACAGCCATGATGATCACCGGGATGGGAATGGGGCCGACATATCCCTGACCGATGACGGCGAAGGATTTCGGGAATCCGTAAATCGGCAGGCCGTCGCAGATGAGGTAGGCAACCCCTTCGATGATGATCAGCATGGCGAGGGTGACGATGATCGGAGGCATCTTGAGGTTGGCGATAATCCAGCCGTTGGAAAAGCCGATTCCTGCGGAGAGAAGCAGGGCTGCGGAGACGGCCAGGACCGGGCTCCAATTGGCATTCACCATGAGTGAGGCTGCAAAAATGTTAACCAGCGTAATGAGTGATCCGACGGAGAGGTCGATGCCGCCGAGGAGGAGGACGAAGGCAAAGCCGACGGCGGTGATGCCCAACATGGACACCTGGCGTGCGACGTTGAGCAGGTTGTTGCCGACAAGGAAGTTCTCTGAAGCGATCGAAAAGAAGATGATAAGGATGAGGAGGACGATGTAGATGCCGTATTGTTTGGCAAAGGCGAGTCCGGCGTTCCCGGCGAGGTTTAAGTTGGAAGTTAGTTTCATTGCGAGTTTTTTTGGGAGACTGGGGTTTAGTTTTGCGATGCGAAGCTCATGATCGCTTCCTGGGAGAAATCTTTGCGGGCGAGCTCGCCGGTGACTTTGCCCTCGTGGAGGACGATGACGCGATCGGACATGCCGATGACTTCTTCCATTTCCGAGGAGATCATGAGGACGGCCTTGCCGGATGCGACGAGTTCATTGACCAGCGCGTAGATTTCCGATTTCGCGCCGACGTCGATGCCTCGGGTGGGCTCGTCGAAGATCACGAGAGTCGGGTGGGTGGCGAGCCACTTGGCAATGATGACTTTCTGCTGGTTGCCGCCGCTGAGATTCTTGATCTTCTGTTCAAGGTTCGGCGTTTTGATCCGGATTGCGTCTCGGTAGTGTTCGGCGATTTTTCGCTCTTCCTTGTTGTCGACGGTGAAGAACTTGGAGATGCGCTCAAGCACGGAGATCGTGGTGTTGTCCTTGATGGAACGTTCCAACAGGGCGCCAAGTTTCTTGCGGTCTTCAGGGACGAGGGCAATGCCCTTGGCGATCGCTTCCTTGGGAAGCCGCGGGTTGATCAGTTTCCCCTCAAGGGTGATCTCGCCCGAGGTTCTTGGTTTGTAGCCGAAGAGAATCTCCGCGAGTTCCGTGCGGCCCGACCCGATGAGACCAGCCAGACCGAGCACTTCTCCGCGCTTGATGTCGAGACTCACGTTTTTGACGATCTGCCCGGAAACGTTCTCCAGCCTGAGCAACACCTCGGTGGAGATTTCGTGGCTGCGGGTGGGATAGGTTTCGGTGAGTTCCCTGCCGACCATCAATTTGACGAGCTTATCAAGGTCGGTATCGGCCGTGTTTACGGTTTCGATCTTCTGACCATCCCGAAGCACGGTAATGCGGTCGGAGAGTCGGAAGATCTCATCCATGCGGTGGGAGATGTAGACGATGGTGACGCCGGCGGCCTTGAGCTTTTCGACCACGGCGTAGAGCGCCTGCGCCTCGGTTTGGGTGAGGGGGGCAGACGGCTCATCCATGATGAGCAGCTTGGCGTTCTGGGAGATGGCTTTCGCGATCTCGACCAGTTGCTGGTAGCCGACGGTCAGGCGACCGACCAGCGCGGAGGGATCGATGTCGATCTCGAGTTGCTTGAAGATTTTTGCCGCCTCGTGCTCCATCGCCTTGCGATCAATGACGATGCCTTTGCGGATGGCTCGACCGAGAAAGATGTTCTCCGCGACCGAGAGTTCGTCGACAAGGTTGAACTCCTGATAGATCACGCCGATCCCCTTCTGTTCCGACAACTTCGGGTTGAGAGAGGTGAACTCTTCTCCCTGGATGATGATCTTCCCTTCGTCAGGGGTGATCGCACCGGTGCAGGTCTTAATGAGGGTGGATTTTCCCGCGCCGTTTTCGCCGACGAGGGCATGAACTTCGCCCTCGAGAACGTCGAGGCTGACGTTGTTCAACGCCACGACGCCGGGGTAGGTTTTGGTGATGTTTTGAAGTTGAAGGAACATGGGGATGGGGCTTTCGAGGAGGTTATTTGGTGTAGTATTGGTCGACGTTTTCCGACGTGACCGGGATCAGCTTGCGGAAGACTTTGGCGGGGAGCTCTTCTCCCGCGTTGAGCTTCTGTGCGAAGCCGAAGACGGTTTTGGCGACATCCTGATCCGTCCCGGTGACGATGACGCTCATTTTGATGGCGCCGCCGTTTTTGATGGCGTCGAGCTCGGGCTTTGTGGCGTCGACGGCGAAGATTCCGAAGTCGTCCGCGTCCTTGCCTGCCGCCTTTGCGGCTTCGTTGGCGCCAACGGATCCACCGCCACCAATGCAGGCGACGACTTTCACATCAGGATTGGACTGGAAAATGGTTTCCATCTTCGAAATGCCTTCCTGAGGATTGATGGCGCTGGTCTCGGCGACGATTTTTGCATTGGGAGCGAGCTCGGTGATGGCGTCACGGATGCCATTTCCACGAGCGAGGAGAACGGGAAGTTGGGGGTAGTTGAGGATGGCAACTTCCGCAGTTCCGCCGTGTTGTTCCTTGATGAAGGTCGCAGCTTCGGAGCCGACCTTGTGGCCGAGATCGTAGTTGTTGATCAGCCAGCGGACGTCGGCGTTCTCGATGTCGTCATCCCAAGAGATGATTTTGACTCCAGCGTTGCGTGCTTCGCGACAAGCGGATTCGATTCCCGCGGGATCCGCGGGGTGGACGATGATGATGTCCATGCCGCGAGAGACGAAGTTTTCGATCTGCATGATCTGCTTCGAGACGTTGCTCTCACAGGCGATGAAGTTCATTTTGGCGCCGTTGGCCTCTGCTTCCTTCTTGATGGCGTTGCAGTAGCCCGACCAGGTCGGATTGCTGAGGTCTTGGACGGTCATGCCAATCTTTAATTGATCGCCGCCTCCATCGTCGCGATTGCAGGAGGTGATGGTGAAGCTGGCGAGAATGGCAATGCTTGTGAGGATAAGGTTTTTCATCGTAATTTATGAGGTTGTGAGGATTGGTTTGAATGGAGTTTTTTCGGATAGGTGGGTGGGGAGTTTCGGGGTGGGGCCATGTTGCGAGCACACAGATGCGGCGACGCGGTTGGCGAACATATTGATTTCGGAAAGCGGCCAATCGGAAAGAAGGCCGACGCAAAACGCTGCGGTGAAGGAGTCTCCGGCGCCGACCGAGTCAACGACCTTGAGTGGGCTCACGGGGCATTCGTCACTCTGGTCACGGTCCAGAAGGATGCTGCCCTTGGCTCCGCGGGTGAACGCGATGAACTTGAGATCGAAGCGGTTGAGGAGCGTGGAGAGTTGATGATTCGTGCTGCCTGACAGGCTGAAGAATTCAGCGAGGGTGGGAAGCTCTTCGTCGCTGAGTTTAAGGACGTTGGCGAGTTCAAGAGACTCCTCAACGAGAGACTCTGAGTAGAAGGGGGCACGCAAATTGATGTCGAGGATCTTGAGCGACTGGGCGGGCATGTGGCGGATGAACGTCCGGATGGATTCCCGCGCCGTCGGAGAGCGTTGTGCCAGGGTGCCAAAGCATGCGGCGTCGAGTTGGCTCGCGAGTTCTTTGAGCTCGGCGGTGAACGGGATCTGATCCCAAGCCACGTCCGTTTGGATGTCGTAGGTTGGTTTTTGCTGGTGATCCAGTGTGACGTTTACCCGACCGGTGGCGAGTCCCGGAAGTTCCGACACGTAGCGGAGATTGGTTCCACGCCTTTGAAGCTCGGCGGAGGTTTGGAGCCCGAGTTTGTCGGTGCCGATGGAACTTACGAGATAGGAGGTGGCGCCGAGTTGATCACAGTGATACGCGAAATTGGCAGGTGCTCCACCAAGATGGGAGGCGTTGGGAAAGAGATCCCGAAGGATTTCTCCGATGCCGGCAATCTTAAGATGTCGATGGGAAGTGGAGGTCATGAAAAATACATTGAATCTTTGTAAAGATAAATGTAACTAAATGGACGAATAAATGTAAAGAAAAAAGATTTACAATTAGTTTGTTAGGAGTTTACAAATTGGTTACATTTAAGTCATGAGTGATTCAAAACCCAGCTACTTACAAATATATGACGATTTGGAAGGAAAAATTCGCCGTCAGCAAATTCCTGCCGGAGAGATGCTCCCGTCGGATAGCGAGATCAGTCAGACCTACGGGGTGTCACGCCCAACGGTTGCGAAAGCCTTGCAGTTGTTGAGCACTGACAAACTGGTTCTGCGGAAACCGGGTTTTGGGACGCAAGTGCTCGCGACAAGGAAAACTGCGCTGCTGGCGGGGTTGTTGATTCCTCAGTTCTCGGAAACTGAGATCTTTCGTCCGATTTGCGCGAGCTTGGCCGAGACTGCGGGAAAGGAGGGGATGCGGGTCGTTCGTCCGACTGATCTGAACGAGGTGGACGACTTGAAGAAGCGGACCGAATCGCTCGCGGAGGAACTGATTGAGGCGCGGGTGCGTGGCGTGTTCTTTGCGCCGACCGAGCATGTGGAGGAACCCGAGAAATTCAACTTGGAGATTATCGAGCGTTTTCATGCCGAGGGCATTCAGATCGTGCTTTTGGACCGGGATGTTCACCGTTGGCCGCGACAGACGCCGCATGAGTTGATCAGCATCGACAACGTGCAGGCGGGGTGCGTGGTTGCGGACCATCTGCTGGACCAGGGCTGCGAGCATTTGGCGTTTGTGAGCAAGGACAATCCGGCGACAACGGTTCAGCTTCGTCGCATGGGCTGTCGCGAGGCGCTGATTCAGCGGGGGATGGACCCAAAGAACTTGGAGTTCGTCATCCACGATGCCGAGAATCCTGAGCTGTCCGCCAACGAGTTGCTGGCGAAAGGCGTTGATGGGGTCGTCTGTGCGAACGACGCCACCGCGAGCACGTTTTTGCGCGGGCTCTTGGATCTTGGAGCAAAGGTTCCGCAGGACGTTAAAGTCTGCGGCTTTGACAATGTGACCTATGCGGCATTGCTCAGTGTGCCGCTGACGAGCTACCAGCAGCCTTGTCATGACATCGGCCGAATCGCGGCGGAGGCGATGGTACGGAGAATCACCGCACCGGACTCGCCATTCCTGCGGATCACGCTTCAAGGTGAGTTGATCGTTCGCGAGTCTTCCGTTGGCGGGAAGGAATGACGAGCGGCATGGATCAATGTTAGGAAGCTGCTGCCAGAAAGCGGTTGAGCGCATCCGTGGCTGCCATACTGTCAGGGACTCATCAATCCAAGAGTATCCTGCGATTCCTCATCGGTTGAATCCTTCCCATCAAGCAACCGGACTCTCCAGCTTATGAAATTCCAAGGCAAGACAGCAGTCGTCACCGGTGGTAGCCGCGATATTGGACGCGCGGTATCGGTCAAACTCGCCCGTGAAGGCGCGAATGTCGTAGTCAACTACTTCAACAACGAAGCAGATGCCGATGCGACCCTCGCAGAAATCGAAGCGGCCGGCGGCGGCAGGGCGATCAAGTTCAAGGGGGATGTGACCAAGGCGGCAGAAGTTGATGCGCTGGTCTCGGCGGCGCAGGACGCATTTGGCGACGCCATCCACATCCTCGTCAATGTTGCCGGAGGGTTGGTCGGTCGCAAAACGCTGGAGGAGATGGACGAGGAGTTCTTTAACCGGGTGATGCAGCTCAATGTGACATCGACCTTCCTCGCGACGAAGGCGGTGGCGCCGCACATGCCCGAAGGTGGTGCAATTGTGAACCTGGCCTCGCAGGCGGGCCGTGACGGTGGCGGTCCGGGAGCCAGCGCGTATGCGACGGCCAAGGGCGCGTTGATGACCTTTACCCGCAGCATGGCCAGGGAACTGGGACCCAAGGGGATTCGCGTCAATTCGCTTTGTCCCGGGATGATCGCGACGACGTTTCACGACAAATTTACCAAGGATGCGGTGCGCGAAACCGTCGCCGCCTCGACCCCCTTGCGCCGCCAGGGCAGCGCCGAGGAAACCGCCGATGCCGTGGCCTATCTCGCGTCTGACGAGGCCTCCTTCATCACGGGCGTGAATCTGGACATCAATGGTGGGATGGCCTTCTCCTGATGCCGGGCAGCATGACATGATCAAGCGTGCGCGATGATTCAATTGGGAAGATCGCGTCGCCCCGGTTCCCATGTTCTCAGGTTACCGTCTCACAAATCGAACTTGATCAGCCCCTGGCGGCCAGCGGGGATCAGGACATGTCCGTCCCCGATGAAAGCCAGATCGGGGGTGCCTTGAACTTTGAACTTCTGAACGAGCTTCGGCGTTTTCAAATCGCTGATGTCGAGAACGGTGACGTCCCCGTCGATGCGATTGCAGGTGACCAGGGTGTTTCCCCGAACTGTGGGTTTGCCGTAAAAGGAGGGGCCATTGGGAATCCGGTAGACCGGTGTTTCGAAATCGTATTCGCCATCGCGAAGCGGCTTGTAGATGGAGTATCCCCCCTTGCGCGTGAGCAAGGCATAGTCGCCGCAGGCCGCATAGCCGCCCCTGCTCATGTCAGGCAATAGGCCGAGCGGGTCCGGCAGTTCAACCGGCTCGTCCTCACTCAGATCGGACATGAAGGTGCGACCGGCACACCAGGTCCCGCAAATCAGCCCATCGCCGATGAATCCGTTACAAAGTTGACGGTAATACACCAAGCCGCCCCAACCGCGAATCTGTTTCGTCCGCTGGAGTTCGTCCCAGTTGGAGACATCCAGGATTTCGTAACCTCCCCCTCCAGCATGAACGACCGCGTAACGGCCATTTGGCGCAACTCGCACCTGCCGGATCGCCCGGTTGGTCTCATAGGACGTCACTTTCTTCAGCGCCGGGCCGTCTACTTTATAACAAACCAGGCCTTCCGAGCCCTGGGCGGCATACAGTTTCTCTCCCGACATTTGAACGTCCATGGCGAATCCCGTGGTCGGATGCTTTTGAAGAAGGCCCAGGTCCTGATCCAGAACATGGATTCCGTCTGAACCGCAGGCGGCGTAAATCAATCCGTTCTCTTCCACCGCCGCGTAGACCTGCCCGCCCGGCCGATAGCTGGCCAGGTTCTTTAGCCCGAATGGCTCCAACGAGGCAAAGTCATGGAAATCGCCACTCGCTTTCAGTTCTCCGGCATCGGCGTTTCCCTGCGAAATCGCCTGAGCCAGGTCGTCGTTCTTGAAGAGATGCAGATCCGTGAACAAGCCCGTGAAATACAGATAGCCATCGACGGCTTCCAATCCGCACACCGGACTGTAACAAACTTCAGCCGGGTCGAAGGGGAGAATCTTGGGCCGGGTCCCGGATTTGTCCTCGGTTTTGAGTTTGTGATACCCTTTCTCTCCCGGATAGCGGGGAATGCGAATTTGCGCCAGTTCCTTCGGCCGCTTTGGATCGGAAACGTCGAGGATGAACACTCCGTTGTGCGTGTGATAGAGATAAGCGTAAGGGAAGGAGAGTTTGACCCGCCACGTATCCGGCCAGCTGTAGTAATACCGCCAGGCGAACTGGACGCGGGACAACTGTTTTGGCTCAGCGGGATTGGAAACGTCGTAAATGTCCATGCCGTTGCCGCTTCCGTATCGAGGGTCGTCCAGCGAAAGCTCCGCGCCCGGCTGATGATGACCGTAGGCCGCGTAAAGAATTCCGTTCTCCACCCACAAACCATCGCCCCGGCCATTGAGTTCGACCTCGGCGACCTGCTTCGGATCGGCAGGATTGCGAACGTCGCAAATCGCCACGCGGCATTCTCCCCACGCGCCGGCATAGAGGAAACCGTCGGAAACCACGCACGATTGCGCCTCACCGACCCGCACCACGGAAACGTGGCGTAGGTTCGCCGGGTCGGAGACGTCGACAATCTCCACCCCGAACCAGCGTTGGGCGACAAAGGCGAATTGGCCTTGCACGTCGATCCCGGTCGCGAATTCGATGGAGTCGTAGTGCGAGAGGATTTTTGGCGCCGACTTGTCCGAAACATCGACGACGAACAGGCCGTCCTCCCGCGCGGTGACGTAGGCGACGTTTCCGCGAACCACAACCTGCCGAAGGTTGCCGACATTCTCCAGTTTTCCCACCACCTCCGGCCGGGCCGGATCCTTCACCGAGAGAATCACCAGGTTTCGCTGTTGCAGCATAAAGAGGTGCTCCCCCTCGCGGACCACATCCATCCCGGGCCCGACCCCGGCATCAGCCGTCGGTTGCCGTTCGTTCTCGAACTGGAGGGTAACCGGGTTCAGCGCTTCGTCCGCGACGGTTGCAGACACAAACAACAGGGTGAGGAAAATAGTCAGTCTCATGGGGTTTGGGATGAGAAGGGATTGGGGCAGGCGTATTTGTTGTCAACCCGCGATGCACGACGGCGGTTGGGGAACCGGGCAGGAGGATCCTAATTCGAGGCCGTGATGCTGAAGAGAGAGGCGAAGTAGATGGCGCCGACCAAGACGAGGGAAAGCACGAAAACGGCGGTGAAGGGGCAACCTTGTTTGGAGGCGGAGAGGGCGGCGTATTTCTCCGGATCCTGCTCCTTCAGTTGGACGATGAGGGCCTCGACGAACTGTTTGGCGGCGAGAAGGTCTTTGCCCGTCGCTTCCCGGTAGATCCTGATCGCTTCAATCTTCTGACCGGCGGCGAGGGCGTCACCGATTTGCGCGATTTGTTCGGTCGTGGGCTCCTGGTTGGACATGGCTGAGCCAAAAACGTAGGGCGCCCAGCAGATTGGTCAACCGGAATAGGAGAGGGGGCGAGAGCGGAGGATCACGCGTTTGTCCTGACCTGTGACGATCTCGGCTATTCCTGCGTTGGTTCTTTGGTCCGTAGTGCGTCGCTCTTCTTTTCGCGCTCTTCGGCTTCGTCGGTTCGCGATTTGCCCGCAAAATAGGGGTAGGCGAGCATGGCGGCGAGGAGAATGACGACGAGAAGAGCGGTGAGGAAGAATTCGAGGAAAGACATGGGTGAAAGGGGCTGGTTGAGCAATTGAGAGGCTGCCAGGACAGTGTGTGATCAACGCCTGGTTGCCTCTAATTCGCCTCTCGACCGGGAAAGGATACGGAGAGTTTCGCGGAGGCGCGATCGGGCTCTCAGCCCATAACATCACGATAATTCCATTAATCTGAGGTAATTCCCCATTTCTCTGTTATACTGATAGTCTTATTACTAAGAAACCTGACTACTTAAGAGAGGGACTCCTGGCATTTCTCCAGGAGGGACCGAAAAATCTCGACGAATGCGTTGAGGAAGCCGGAAACGTGTTGAAGCGAAATGGATTCAAGGGCTCGCACAACTCTGATGATTTCCGCATGCGCGTATGTGACAAGCTCAACCAGCTGACTGCGGTTGGGCAGGTAACGAAGGATCGCTCGGTAAAACCTCCTCTGTTTTTGGCGAACTAGATTCGTTGATGAGCCGCGGATTGCGGGTTCCGGCGCTCGAGATTGAGCAAAACGCGGGACCCAGGCTTTTCGAAGGTAGCTTCGTGCCCGGATTTCTGAGAAAAGGATTCCCTTGTCACTTGTTTCCTGATTGAATGGCAGGGCTTGCGCCAAACCCTCGTTCCCATGCAGTTATCCTTTCTCGTCCTCCCCTTTGTGGCCCTTGTTCTGGCCATTCCCCAGTCAGCTGTCGGAGGCGAGATGCGAACTTGGACGGACAATCAAGGACGCAAGGTCGATGCCGAAATGACCGGGTTTCGCGACGGGAAAGTGATGATGAAGCTGGCAAATGGGAAGAGCCTGGCGTTTCCCTTTGATCTGTTGAGCGAGATGGATCGCGGTTATGTGCGGGAGAACGCTCCAATCGATCCCCGAACGGCAACGCGTCAGATCGACGTAATGGTGCTGGAGAAGCTGAAAGAGGCGAACGCGGAGATCAAGGAGAAGCAGCTCGCACTTCGCGACAACACGAAGCTGAGCAGGGAGGACAAATTGAAGGAGCTGGAGAATCTCAAGTTTCGCGAGAAAATGACCTTCCCGACTCCGAGGACGAGTGATGAGCAGTTTCTGCGCCGGGTCTATCTGGATATCGCAGGCCGGATCCCGACTTACCAGGAGGCGAATGGCTTTTTGCGCGATGGAAACAAGAACAAGCGGGCGTTGCTGATCGATTCGCTGCTCGATTCCGAGGCGTTTGTCAGTCACTTTTTCAATTACCTGAGCGATCTGCTGCGAATTCGTGACGGGATCAGCATGGGCGGACTTGGCGAGTTGAAATCCGAGGCCTACGCCGAATGGATCAAGGACCAGATCCGCGCGAACACGCCCTGGGATGAGCTGGTGGAGGAATTGATCTCGGCGGAAGGCTACTATTGGGAAAGCCCGGCGACCGGATATCTCCTGACGGATTACGGAATGGAGCTGTGCAACCTGTCGAACACCTTCACCGTGTTTACCGGCACGGAGATCACCTGCGCGCAGTGTCACGACCACCCCTTTGAGGAAGTCTACCAGATGGACTTCTACAAGATGGCGGCGTTTTTTGGTCAGGTCGATTTCAAGAAGCAGGCCAACCCCGAGTTGAAGAAACAGCTCGACGCGAGGATCAAGCAACTGGATGCGGAAGCGAAGGCGAAGAAGGTCGATCTTCGCAATTTTTACGCTGCGGTCAGTGGGTTCGACTGGAGTCTCGGTGAGGGTGGGGCGAATAAAATCAAGCTTCCGTTCGATTACAAGTATGACGATGCGGATCCCAATCAGTCGGTCGCGCCGGCGACCTATTTTGGGGAGATCGTGGAGATGGAGGAATACGCGACGCCGCGCGAGGGGTTTGCGGACTGGCTGGTTTCCAAGGACAACCCGCGCTTCACGATCAACATCGTCAACCGGATGTGGAAGCACGTCTTCGGGCTTGGTCAGATTGAGCCGGTGCACAACATTCCCGGTCACCTCGACGGCCAGGCCCAGAACTACGAGTTGGTGAAGTTTCTGGAGCAACTCATGAAAGAGTTGGACTACGATTTGAAGGCGTTCCTGAGCATTCTCTACAAATCGCAGACCTATCAACGTGAGGCGAGCCACTCGTCACCCACCTTGACGATGATCGACAAGGGTGAGTATCACTTTCCCGCTCCGATCATGCGCCGATTGAGCGCCGAGCAGCTCTGGGATTCGTTTGTGGCGATGTCGAATTCCGATCCTGAAGCGAACCAGCGCCGGATCCTCGAAGACTACCGGGCGATCATGAATACGGATTGGGCGAACCTGGATTTGGAGATGGCAAAGGAAGTCGGTAAAGCGTATGCGAACCTCGGAAAAGGGGGCGCAATGATGGGGAACCAGAACAGGGGCAAGCTGAACCTGATCCGCGCGTCGGAACTGCCACTACCCTCCAATGTCGGCAGCTTTCTCTACACCTTTGGGCAATCCGACAAGCGTTACATCGAGAACGCCAGCAAAGTCGGCACGATTCCCCAGGTCATGTTTCTGCTCAATGGCGATCTCACCAACAAGGTGCTCAGCGCATCTTCCGGAGCGGTGATTCAGTCCGCGAAAAGCGCAAGAAGCAAGACGGAGGGAATCGAGACGTGCTTTCTAAGCATCCTAAGCCGTCGACCCAAGGCGATGGATCGCGAATACGCCGAGATTTTGGTGAAGGGCGGTGATGCCGGCGCGGATTACTCCGATTTGGTTTGGGCCCTGCTCAACGTCCACGAATTCATGTTTATCCAATGATCGACTGCGGGAGGAATTGTTGAATCTCCCAACCCCAATGCTGCTATGAACGAACTTAACCACTTGGACCCAATTTCTCGCCGCCAGTTTGCGGAACGCACTGCCAAAGCCGCTCTCGGGCTAAGCCTGGTTCCCGCTGCGGATACCGTGCTGGCCGAAGCGCAGGGCAAAGCCAAGCACGTCATTTATCTCTACATGGCGGGCGGGATGACGCATTTGGACACGTTCGATCCGAAGCCCGGCGCCGACACCCAGGGCCAGACCGGCGCGGTGGAAACCGGCGTTCCGGGGATCAAGCTCAGTGAATATCTGCCGGGCATCGCGCAACGCTTCAAGGACGTCGCGGTGGTTCGGACGTTGACCCAAAAGACGGGTTCCCACGGGGGCGGCTCCTATTGGATGCAGACCGGTTATCAGGAAAGCGCCGCGATTCGCCATCCGAACATGGGAGCGTGGGCGCAGAAAATTCTGGGGCCGATGCACGATCAACTTCCGGACACGGTTTACATTGGCGGTGGCAATGAGCCTGGCGCCGGATTCCTGGGGCCGGCTTACGCGCCATTGCCAATCGGCGATCCCAGCCGTGGTCTTCCCAACTCCAAACTTCCCGTGCCGCAGAAGCGCATGGATGATCGGATGGAGGCGTTGGAGGGGCTGAATTCGCCATTCCTCAAAAAGTTTGGGAGCGATGACGTAAAGGCTTATGCCGAGTTTTATGACAACACGCTGGAATTCCTGCAGGGCAAAGATCTGGATGTCTTTAATCTCAGCAAGGAGCCCCGCGAAAAACGCGATGCCTATGGGAATGGCCGCTTTGGCCAAGGCCTCCTGTTGGCCCGTCGTCTCGTCGAAACCGGCGTCCGCTTTGTCAAGGTCACCAACGGAGGTTGGGACATGCACAACGGGCTTTGGACCAATGGCGTGGGAAGGATTGGAAGTATGGACAAGGGGGTCGCCACGTTGATTGATGATTTGAAGGCGATCGGCAAGTTCGATGAAACGCTCATTGTCGTGACGACCGAGTTTGGTAGAACTCCGAAAATCAACGCCCGCGCGGGGCGCGATCATCACCCTCGCTGCTTCTCCGGAATGCTGGCAGGCGGCGGAATTGTTGGTGGCCAGGTATTCGGAGAAACCGATGGCAAAGGTTACGCGATCAAAGAGGATCCCTGCACGCCGGAAGATTTCAATGCGACGATCGCGACAGCGCTTCAGCTGGACATGAACAAGCGCGTCTTTGCGCCGAACGGCCGACCGTTCCTCGTGGGGCACAAGGGCACGCCGATCAGTTCGTTTTTCGGGTAGGGAAATCGAGCATTCCGCGGGCGACGTTTTTCCCGGATGAGCCGTAATAGGAGGGAAGGGGTGTTTGCAAAAATGCCGGACATCCTGTCACCTGATCAAATCCTCACCTTCCGAAAATCTCCCAATGCTTGAGTTCCTCCAAGACAACGAACCGCTCGTTCGCATGTCGTGTTTTCTCGGCGTCCTGTCGATCATGGCGCTTTGGGAAATGATTGCCCCGCGACGGCAACGCGAGATTCCGCGTCATTCCCGATGGCCGAGCAATCTCGGGATCGTCTTCCTGGATAGCTTCCTGGTTCGTCTCGTGTTTCCGGCCGCAGCCGTAGGATTCGCCGTATTATCCGAGGAGAAAGGATGGGGCTTGCTCAGTGCCGTGGCTGTCCCCGGCTGGGTTGCGGTGCTGGTCTCCATCCTGGTGCTGGACCTGGTGATTTACCTGCAGCACGTCATGTTTCATGCGGTGCCGACCTTGTGGCGATTTCATCGCATGCATCATGCGGATCTGGAATTCGACGTCACCACCGGATTGCGCTTTCATCCTGTCGAGATTCTCATTTCGATGGGAATCAAAATCGCCGTCATTGCCGCGTTGGGTCCTCCGGCCGTTGCGGTCTTGCTCTTCGAAGTCATCCTGAACGCTTCGGCCATGTTCAATCACAGCAATGTGCGACTACCCTTGAAGCTCGACCGCGTTTTGCGCTGGCTCATCGTCACGCCGGACATGCACCGCGTTCATCATTCCGTGCGGCGAAATGAAACCAACAGCAACTTCGGCTTCAACCTTCCGTGGTGGGACCGGCTCCTCGGCACCTACACCGCGCAACCCAAAAAGGGCCACGACGGGATGACCATTGGCATCGGCCAGTTTCGAAAGCGGCGCGAGTTGTGGCTGGATCGAATGCTGACCCAGCCGTTTCGTGAGAAGCCGACCGGTTACCCAATCAATCGTGGGGGGGGAGAGAAGGACTGAATCACCAATCGGCGGCGACTACCCTTTCCAATTCGGATTGGGGATCGGCAATTTCGCATTCATCGATTCCAGGCGCACCCCGAGTTGGGCGTCGAGGTCACGCACCTTTTCCGGCATGGATGCGGACAAGTCGTGTTCTTCCCCGAGGTCGTCTGCCAGGTTGTAGAGTTCGGTAATCCCTTCCCAGAATTTGATCAGCTTGAAGTCACCCTTGCGGATGATGGAATAGGGACCGGGCGCATGGCGATAGTGCGGGAAATGCCAGATCAGTTCATCGCGATCGACAGACTGTTCGCCTCCGCTTTTCAAATGGGCCAGGAAGGAAAGACCGTCGATTTCGCGATCTTTCGGGGCCTCCAATCCGGCGGACTCGAGGATGGTCGGAAACAGGTCGATCGAACAGACCGGCGTCTCGGAAACCTTGCCCTCCGGCACGACTCCGGGCCAGCGAACGAGGAACGGCACCCGGATTCCGCCTTCATAGCAATAGCCCTTTCCGCTGCGAAGCGGCGCATTCTCCGTCGGGCCGCCATTTCGATCCAAACCACCATTGTCGCTCGTGAAAATCACCATCGTCCGATCATCAATGCCTAACTCTTTCAGCGTAGCCAGAATGTCCCGCGTCGAATCGTCCACGCTCTCGACCATGGCCGCGTATTTTGCGTTGGCCGCCGTTTTCCCTTCCTGTTCATATTTCGCCGCGACCTCGGACAATGCCTGGATTGGCGTGTGAACGGCGTAATGGGAGACCTGGAGAAAGAAAGGCTCGTCTTTCCATTCCCGGATCAGCGCGACCGCTTCATCCGCTTCCCGATGCGTCAGATACTCGCCCTTTTTGCGTCCCGGCAACCCTGGAATCCCCGCCCGAATCATCTCATGCTTATGTTTGGGCTGGTTGTAGGGATCGAAAAAACTCGGGGGCTGTCCATAGTCGCACCCGCCGCGATTTTCTGCATATCCCTGCCCCTCCGGATACCACGCCTCATCGCCGAGATGCCATTTGCCGATATAACCGGTTTGGTAACCAGCCTCCTTCAGGATCTCGGCGATCGTCACCTCCTCGTGTTCCATCCAAAACGGATTGGGAGGGCAAAGCAGCTTGTTCTTCGGCCCGCCCACATAGTCGACCGGATTCTTTTCCGGCGTTCCCAATCCTCCGCGTTGAAACTGCGATCGAATCCAGTCCGTCACCCCGATGCGGCCCGGATAACGGCCCGTTTGCACCGCAGCCCTGGTTGGCGAACACACCGCGCAAGCAGCATATCCATTGGTGAAGCGCATCCCCTCATCGGCCAGGCGATCAATGTTGGGCGTCTTGTAGTAATCGCTGCCCTGGCAGGATAAATCCATCCAGCCCATGTCATCGACGAGGATGAGAATGATGTTGGGTTGTTCCGCCTGCGCCGAAATCAGCAGAATGAAAGAGAAGAGGAAACTCAAAGGGGGCTTCATGAGATCGAACTCGAGCACGGGAAACCACTCTTGTCTATTGGGAGCAGCATCGGCCGTGATTTAAGTGATAGATCGACTTCCTCCACGTTCCTCAATTCGGAGGCTCTACGCACTACTGGTAGAGGGAACGACCTGCTGGATGGTATCGAAAATCCCCAGGATTGTGTGGAAGGAAGAAGAGCGAATGGCACCCCTGTTAGCTTCCTGCCACCTGCCGCTGATCAACGTCTGCTCCGAAGGTGTCGTTGAATGCCATTCGGCAGAAACCTCAGAATATGCTTGCATCAAAAACAGGGATTCAGGAATATCCACAGTCATAAGGAAGCTAGTGAGGAAGGAATTGGGACGCAAGGGGCATACCTGTTCTGGATTCGCATTCCATAGGTTGTTGCGACTTTTTTATGACAGAAGGGCAATACTATTTTATCAGCTATTCAAGCCTCGATTCGGATGAAGCTAATGATCTCCGAGAAGGCTTGATCGCCCGGGGATGTCGGTGCTGGATGGCGCCATATGATCTGGCGCCAGGGTCCTTTTATCCTGTCGAAATCATCAAAGCCCTTAACCGGACAACAGTTTTCGTCCTGCTACTTTCGGCAAATTCGAACGGTTCCTTTCACGTTCTTCGCGAAGTCGAAAGAGCCGCCAGTAAGCAAGTGAGATTGGTGACGGTTCGTCTTGATGATTGCGTGCTAACCGAGGGATTTGAGTACTTTCTTTCGATTTCCCAACAAATTCCCCGGCAAGGCGCTTTCGATGCAATTGTAGAATCCGCGCCCGCCCTCTCACTACCAGAAGCATCACGAATGCTTCCCGCCGAGTCGCCCCTTCAAACCTGGCTTCGGGGACTGAGGGCAATGTGGAACCAACCCAAACAGGGGCAGGAACGCGCCGAGTCCGTAGCCCAATATTTGTGCGGCAGTCCCTCACTGGATGACCTGGAGGCATCTTTGGGCGCTTCTGAGAGCTTGGCGAGAGAGCTGCTTCCCCTCACGGATGCCCAACTGAGGAGCTTTCTGCCAACATTCCATGAACCCTACGAGATTCTCGCCATTCAGACGATCTATTCGATGGTCACGGGAATTCCTCAAGAGATTCAGGTGAAGGACATGCAATTTGTGCTGGTTCCTCCTGGGCACCACGTTCCGAGTCAACAGTCGAGCGATCGTCCTTATTATCTCTGCAAATCCCTTATCAAAGAGGAAATTCTGCAATCGTCCAATGAGGTTCACCTTTCGATTTTGGAGATCCATCATTGGTTGACCGCTCAAAACCGTCACTTCCTGGACTGGATACTTGGGTTCCCTTCTGTGGAACAGTGGGAGTTTGCTTGTCACGCGGCCTCCGATCCCTCAGCCCTGGGATTCCAAGACTTCGTATGGTCTGCGTGGCAGCCTTGTGTGGCGGGAAGTAATTTTGTGATCAGTGGTGGTGCGGAGGATGGAGCTCCTCCGATTCTTACGAATTCACCTCCCCGTTCTGTTCCTGTCACGGAAACCATTCGTGAGCCCCGAATGAGTTTCAGGCCCATTTTAGAGGCTAAACCCCGACCCCTACAGCTTTGAACAAATTCATGGCACTCCTGGTTCAATCCGTTGAGAAATCGCCTGAGAAGATGCGAATTCGAGCGACCGGATTCTTTAAGCCGTTGATTTTCGCGGTAGCATTGGTGTATGGACTTTGGGCGCTTCATACGCATGTAGGTTCACCGATTGCCGAGGAGGATGTCTCGGGGTTCTTTAATCTTCCCGCCTTGCGCTTTAAGCTCTTTATGAGCGGGCCCATTCCAATGACCGTGCTGGGGTGCTTCCTTTTTGGGCTGCTCTATCTAATTGCCATTCACATTCGGGTGGCTCAAGCCCTCAACTTATCCTTCATTGCGGAGAGAGAAGTCTTGAAAGAGACCAACAAGAAGTTTGAGGACGGAATGTTGTCGATTGAGGAACTCCTGAAGCGTGGAGCTTTGGATAAAAGTAAGACTGATGCATTGAAGTACATCCATCTGGAAAGAGAGCTCAAGGAGAGATACTCCAAGGGGTTGCTTGGCTATGTGGGTTACCGCTTTTACCGGCTTGTCAGGCGCTATAATGTTGATCATGATTTGACGGCTGTTCTGGCGGCAAAGGACGATATGTTGGCAAGTGATGAAGATGACATCGCTCGACGATTTATCGCGGTAAGTTGGGCTGAAGCTGCGCTTCCGCTACTGGGGTTCCTTGGCACGGTCATGGGGATTGGAGAGGCCTTGGGAAGGATTCGCCAAGCGGTCATGTCCATGCTTGCAACCAAGAGCGAAGCCGTCGGAGAGGCCGATCCCGCCGCCAATGAGCATACCGTTACATTGTTCACTCAGGGGTTCCAGAACCTGGCCCTCGCTTTTGATACCACGTTTCTTGGTCTAATCGGGCTCCTGGTCCTTGGCTTGCTCCACACCAAACTCAAAAAGAATATTGCGCTTCAACTGGCGACGATCAGCAACGCTCTCAACGACATTGTCACCCAGTGGAAATCTGATAGTCCGGTAACTTTGGCCGTTGAGTCCTTACAAGGCGAAATGGTCACCATTCGGAGAATGTTCCAGCGCATTGAGAACCGCTTGGCCCAGGCTACCACGACTATCCTTGAAGAGGTTCACGACCCACCGTTCCCTTCCATTCGAAAAGCACTGATGCGTCCCTATGTCGAGTTCAGCCAGCTTGGAATGGAGCTCAAAACGAATTTTGAAAAATCGGTGAGTGAAGTTTTGGGTACGCGGAGTTTTGGAGTTACCGGTCTTGCCTCCATTCAGGGTACAAGTACGGGGTTTGTGGCAGCTGTTGAATCCGGAAAGGGGCGTCATATCTTTGCATTCCGGAATACCTCATCTGGCCTGATTCGGTGGAGCCATCCCATTGAGGGAGTTGTGCCGAGCTCCATTGCCAATGCACCGTCGCCAGAAGCCGCTATTTTTAGGAGCGAGAAAGGCGAAGTGCTTGCCCTGAGGGAGAACGGGAAACTCCATAAAATCACGGACTACGCAGTTCAAAATTGTGGAGGGACCGCGATTCAGGATACGCCTTTTGTTGTCGTTCGAAACATCAATGGCAACTTTGAAGAGTTGCGGATTTTTCGGGGCGATGGCGATTTTTCCGAAGTCGATGCTCGGCAGTTGGAGCCGGGTTTTGGCCGGTCACTTGATGCGTTTCACGGCGAAGGTGCAATCGCCCTTGCAGGAGCAAATGTTGATCACCCCTCGACTTGGCGAATTGAAATTCTCCAAGTTTCTCGTGATTCCGCGGGTTCGGCAGGGATTACCGGGACCTCTTCCTTTACGGAATTTCAACCCGCTTCAGCTCTCAATTCCCTGCAAATGCTTTCAGGCTTTGAGGCTGTGGCGCTTGATAAGAAGGGACTGCTTTACTACTGGAACGATCAACTCTCTCGTCCTCAGGTGCTGACTCACCCGGATTGGAGCAACCAACCGGGCCGGATCATCGCCGGACGAAGTGGATGGCTGGCGCGGGCCTCCAATGGAGAATTGGCAATGTGGCGAATCCAGCAAGGAAACCTTTCCCCCTATCGCGGGAAGAAATTCCATGTAGATGGGAAGCTCTTTGCTCCTACCGCAAATGGTAAGCAACTTCTGTTTGCGGAGCCTGGCTCGATTGTGGGATGGGAATTTCCTTCTGATCAACCACCTCAGGACGATCAATCCTGAAAACATCCCAAAATCATGGCAAGGTTACGCAACCGGCAAACACTGTTTAACGAGCAAAGCGGGCGAGGCGTTGATCCGCTTATTGACGTCGTGATGAATGGCTTTGCGGCGATGTTCATTATCGTCGTTGTTCTACTGGTTCTAAAAGGACACGAACCGATTCAGTTTCTGAAGAAGTTCCAGCTCCCTCCAGCCTTTCCCGGCGAGTCGTTCACGTTTACGTTCCCAGTTCAGGGAGGGCAAGGAAGGCGGATCTTTCGCCTGCTCGAGGGTGACCTTTCTTCCATCAATTTGGAGTTTGATCGTGAGTCGGGCACCATCTTTGGTCAGGCGCGCTTGCCTGGAAATCAATCGACCCCGATGAAGATTCCACTTCGTCTTCAGGTCGTGGATGAGGCCGGGCATACGGACCAGATCGAAACCGACTTGGAACTCTGGGAGATGAAACTGCCAGTTCGCGACCTGCCTTCCGTGGGACTTTCCCGGCAGACTGCCGCTCTCCCCCCGGCGAGAAAGGGCGTTGGCTATGAGACCGTTCTGGGAATTACCCACCCTACGAGCGATTTTGTTGCCAGCCTTGAGGATCCGGACGCTCTGCCGGATGGACTCGTCTTTGATGCTCACCGCGTTGCCATTCAGGGCGTGCCGAAAGAGTCCGGAGAGTTTCGTTTGAAGATTTCAATTCATCAGCAGCCGGGCTCCTTCGTGACTGCGCTGGGGCATCCGGTGAGTTGGGAGGGGTCTCGTGAGGAACGTGAGTATATCTTGTCCGTCTCGGATGTTGCAATTCTCCGGCCACTTCTTCCGTTGGCGAGGGTGGGGCAGGAATATGTAGGGGCCATACTTTCTGGCCCCCGCCTCGCAGGGGAATTGATTCGCGTGGAAGGGCTGGCGGAATCGGGGCTGAAGTTTGATCCGGAAACTGGAGCGGTTTCCGGAATTCCCATCAAGGAAGGTAGCCTGGAGGTTCGCTATTTTCTGGAAAACGCGGAAGCAGTTCCGATGAATGCGACCCTCGCAGTCCTTCCCGCCGTTCCTGAGCCGCAAGTAGGCCCATTGACGGCTCAAGCGTGGGTGAACGAAAACACGGCTATTGCGATTCCGTATCGTGGTTTCATGGAACCGGTTGAGGTAACGGGCACCAATCTACCGCCGGGACTCCGTCTCGAAGGAGCCGCCATCGTTGGCAAGCCAACTCAACCTGGTCTCCATACCGTCCAAGTAACTCTTGAAGATTGCCAAGGCAGGACAGGAAACAGCCAATTGAGGTTACGCGTTGGTCCCTCCCGAGCCCCAATTCAATCGCCTGCACTAACGCACCTCTATCTTCCCCCCGGTCAGAAGGTTGATTGGCGTCCCCTGGTTGTTGGTGGTGAAGCTCCATTCGAATGGAGGTTCAGCGATGACACGTCGATTGATCGTGATGGGTATTGGCGAGCGTCTGTTTCAAAACCCGGGACTTCCAGGAAGACCTTTGTGGTCGTTGATCCGGTTACCAAAGAATCCGTTCCGTCCGAGTTGGTGATTCATTGTGCCTATCCAGAGACCAGCAGGCCTCAATTTGTGGTTCCCAACCGGATGACGGCTGCGATTGGGCAACCTTTCGAATACAGTCCAAAAATTGAGGGAGGCGTGGGAATTCCCCGTATCACGCTCGTCAGCGAAGTCCCACCAGGCTTACGCTTTGAGGACGGCCGCCTTCATGGGACCGTTACCGGGAAGGGAGCTTGGCCTCTCGTATTTCAAGCGATGACTGTCGACCTGGAAGAGCCGATTGAATCCAGTGAAATCACGTTGCAGGCTTCTCATCATGATTCTTCCAAACTCCAAATCGCAACGCAGAGTATCCCCATTGCGGTTGAGGGGAAACGCTATGAATTTCAGTTCGCCGCCACAGGTGGAGTTGGAGTGCCTGACATTACGTTTATAGGAAGAGCCCCTCCAGGGATGAGGTTTACCGAGAACTCTCTGGTGGGAATCGCTTCGCTAGCATCCAGCAGGAGCACCTTTCAAGTGCAAGCGACCGACGACGCCGGTCAGAAGGCAAGAGCGAGTATTGAGTTTCGGGTTCAACCTCTTGCCTCCAATCCCAGACCCAAACCAGTGTTCGAGAATTGGATGTATGGCGGCAATCGTGAAATGCTTGCGTGGAAGATGTGGGGGGATGATGAAACAACCATCCTTGTGTTTCCTACCAAACCTCTTTCAGACACGGTTCGCGATGCGATGCAATTTTTGGGATCTAATTCCTTCGATTGCCAAATCCAGGTCGTGTTGCCTACGAAATCACTGGTCAAGCCTCGATAGGGGCGAGCGTTCCTTGGTCTGAAACGTGAAATGTGATGGAATTTACTGTGGTGGCGCTTCCAAGTGTCCACTGCGTTCTTTCAAACTCCACTTGAAGGTTTTGCCAATTTGTTGGATACCAGAATCATGAAGATCCAGGAAATTGCATTCTCTTGCTACCCCGTCAAAGATATGGCCAAGGCCCGGGCTTTCTATGAGGGCATCCTCGGGCTGACCGCGACGATGGATCACGAAATGGAAGGTGGCCATTGGGTGGAATACGATATTGGCACCGGCACTCTCGCGATCGGTGTCGCTGAAGGGATGGAACCGAGCAGGGACGGATGCAGCGTGGCGCTTGAAGTCGACGATTTCGACAAGGCGATTGCGGAACTCCAGGCGGCGAAGATTGAGTTTAACTTTGGTCCATTGGAAACGCCGGTTTGCCACATGGCCTTCGTCCGCGACCCGGATGGCAATTCGATCGGCATTCATCGCCGCAAGGAAGGCCAGGGGGCGTGAAACGCGGCGCCGGCAAGTCCCGGTAATCCCGACTACTCCTCCGCAGGATGAGCGGTCAGCTTCGCGGCGGTCTGCCCCAGCTTCTCGTGTGCGGCGGGATCGGCGGGTAACGCTTTGGATCGGAACGCCGGCAGGAGGTGTTCCCACACCAGATCCAGCTCGGTCTGCATCTGCCCCGTTTTTGCGGTAATGGCGATGACGGCGTCGTGCTCTGGAATCACGAGACAGATCTGCCCGTCGCGACCGTCGCCCCGATAGCAGTTGTGCCGGCAACGCCAGAATTGGTAACCATAACCTTGCGCCCAATCCGGATTCTTCGCGTGTGGAGCCTTGCTATTGTCCACCTGGTTCGCCGTTGCTGCTTCAACCCATTTTTCGGTGAGCAATCGTTGACCGTTCCATTTGCCCTTCTGGAGATAGAGTTGACCGAATTTGGCGATGTCCTCGGTTCGAACAAACAAGCCGTAGCCCCCAATGCTGTAGCCCTCGTCCGTAGCGTCCCATCTGGGAGCTTCGATCCCGAGCGGCTCGAACAAACGCGGTTTCAGGTAGTCGACCACTGTTTCGCCCGTGGCTTTGGTGATGATTGCGGAGAGCAGGTAGCTGCCCGGGGTGTTGTAGCGAAACCAACTGCCGGGCTCGTGCGCAACCGGGTGGGTGAGAAAGCCCTTCACGGTGGGCCCAGTTTGCAGGTTAAACTTCGGCTCGACCTCATGCCCGGTGCTCATGGTCAAAAGGTCGCGGATCTGCATCGCTTTGAGGTTTCCGCTCGCTTCCTCCGGCGCCTCGTCAGGAAAGAATTTCAGCACCGGGTCATCCAGGCTTAGTTTTCCCTCTTCCGCAGCCATCCCGATTGCGGTGGAAGTGAAGCTCTTGCTGAGCGACCACAGAATGTGCGGCTTGTCCGCCGACTCAGGCTCCCACCACGCCTCGGCAATCACGTGTCCGTGCCGGACGAGCATGAAACTGTGCAGGGTATCGATCTGCTCGTCCGCCGCTTCGATGAAATTCTGGATCGCAGCGGAAGCAATGCCCTGGGCTTCCGGTGTGCTTCGTGGAAGCGCGGAACTACTGCCCGCGTGGGACGCAAAGACGAAGGTGAGAAAGAAACAATGAGCCAGGAGGCAGCGTAGGGGATTTGGTTTCATGATGAAATTGGAACACGCTTGAGAAGTGTTCTCCTGAGCCTTGACCTAGGTGCGTGAGGTGACAACTGGAATTGGCTTCCAAGAAGTCAACTCGCCAACAACGGCGGGTTGCTTCACCTCTCCGGAATCGATCTGCGCAGGGCGCGGATTTACCCTGCCATCGGTATCGGATCAGCGATCCAACCTTTGGCGCACGGCTCTGACGCATTCCCCATGAATGGGTCAGGCGACTCGGCCGTCGACCAGGGATTGGACGACGCCCGGGTCGGCCAAGGTCGAGATGTCGCCGAGATCATGGATGTCGCCTTCGGCAATTTTGCGCAGGATCCGGCGCATGATTTTGCCGGATCGCGTTTTGGGGAGACCGTCGGTGAATTGGATTTTCTCTGGCGAGGCGTGGGGCCCGATGTCGTTGCGAACGTGTTGGATGATTTGCTTCAGGGTTTCATCCGTCGGCGTTTCGCCGGTTTTGAGAGTGACGAAGGCGTAGATCGCATTGCCTTTGATGTCGTGGGGATAGCCAACAACGGCGGCTTCCGCAACCTGATCGTGCCCGCCGATGGCACCTTCGATTTCGGCCGTTCCAAGGTTGTGGCCGGAGACAATGATGACGTCATCCACGCGACCAGTGATCCAGTAGTAACCGTCCTTATCGCGCATGCAGCCATCACCGGAGAAATATTTGCCAGGGAATCTCGCAAAGTAGGTGTCGAAAAAGCGCTGATGATCGCCGTAAACGCCGCGCATTTGGCCGGGCCATGGCTCCAGCATACAAAGATTGCCGCGAACGTTGTTCCCCATGATGATGGTACCTTCGTCGTCGACCAACGCGGGCTTCACGCCGAAGAAGGGGAGGGTGGCGGAGCCGGGTTTGGTCGGGACTGCGCCGGGAAGCGGCGAGATGAGAATGCCGCCGGTTTCGGTTTGCCACCAGGTGTCGACAATGGGGCACTGTTCCTTGCCAACAACGGTGTGATACCACGTCCATTCCGGCGATTTGATGGGCTCACCCACCGTGCCGAGAAGCTTGAGCGAGGTGAGGTCGTGGGCGTTGGGCCAGGTATCGCCTTCCTTCATGAGGGCGCGCAGGGCGGTTGGCGCGGTGTAGAAAATGTTGACCTTGTGTTTCTCGACGATTTGCCAGAACCGGCCAAAGTCCGGGTAGTTCGGCACGCCCTCAAACATCATTGTGGTGGCGCGATTCGCGAGCGGCCCATAGATGATGTAGCTGTGACCGGTGATCCAGCCAATGTCGGCGGTGCACCAGTAGATGTCGCCGGGGTGGTAATCGAAAATGTAGTGATGAGTCGATGCGACGTAGGTGAGGTAGCCGCCAGTGGTGTGCAGCACCCCTTTGGGTTTGCCGGTCGAGCCTGAAGTGTAGAGGATGAAGAGCGGATCTTCGGAATCCATTGGCTCGGGAGGACAAACCGGATCTGCCGCCGCGATGGCTTCGTGCCACCAGCTATCGCGTCCCTCCTGCATTTCCACGGGAGAGCCTGTTCGCTGAACCACGAGAATTTTCTCGACCGACGGCGTTTTGGCGATGGCGATGTCAGCATTCGCCTTCATCGGAATGTCCAGTTTCTTGCCCCGGACACCGGTGTCCTGAGTGATGATCGCCTTGCAGCCGGAATCGTTGATGCGCGTTACGAGGCTGTCGGAGGTAAAGGCACCAAATACAATCGAGTGAACCGCACCGATTCTCGCACAGGCGAGCATTGCGATGGACAATTCCGGGATCATTTGCATGTAGATGCAAACCCGGTCGCCTTTCTCGATTCCAAGCGCCTTCAGGGCGTTGGCCGCCTTCTGCACCTCAGCCTGCATCTCGGCAAAGGTGAACGTTTTGCTCTCGCTGGGATCGTTACCTTCCCAAATCAGCGCAGTCTCATCTCCGTGACCTTCTTCGACGTGCCGGTCGACGCAGTTGTAACAGGCGTTCAGCTTGGCGCCCAGGAACCATTTGATCTCGGCTTTCTCATAGTCCCATTCTCGAACCTTGTCCCAGGTTTCGAACCAACTCAGCCGTTGGGCCTGACCTGCCCAGAACGTTTCCGGATCGGTAACGGACTGATCATAGAGGGTCTGATAGTCTTCGAGAGACTTGACATGGGCGTTCGCGGAAAACTCTGCGGACGGAGGAAAAGATGGGGTTTCGTTGTGGTCCTGACTCATTGTTGAGGCGTCTGTATCTGTGACCAGTAGAGAAATGAGAGAGGAGTGCCAGCAAAAAATCGAATTCTCAGATTCCAGGTCGATTGGGTCGAGATTATTTATCTGAAAAGCTTGCAAATCGGAAAGTTTGTTTAAATCATGCGCCGATAGCACTGGTTTGCTGGGACTTAGGAAAATATGGGAGTTCCGGATGGCCGGGGGAGTTTGGAGGAAAATGTTTGGTTCCATGAATTTTACTGCGCACGGAAACATGTTGGACGGTCTCGATTTGGAGTCCGTGGAGGCACCTTCTTATGTCATCGATCTGGAGAAACTCCGGTCGAATGGCAGGCTGCTTGCCGAGGTGCAACGCCGATCAGGTTGTAAAGTTCTCTTGGCGCTCAAGGCCTTTGCCGTTTGGCGTACGTTTCCAGAGTTCAAAGAATTCTTGGCGGGAACGTGTTCGAGCGGAGTGCATGAGGCGCGCTTGGCGCGTGAGAAATTCGGCAAGGAAGTCCACTTCTATTCGCCGGGGTTGCGGGAGAGTGAGATTCAAGAGGTTGCTCAGTTGGCGGACCATCTGGTCTTCAACTCGATGGGGCAATACGAGCGGTTTTACCCCCATTTTCGTGATGCGCAGCGTCCGATTCAGTTCGGATTTCGGATCAATCCGGAATGCCGCGTTTCCAAGTTCGAGCAATATGATCCCTCCGCCCCCAGGTGCCGTTTTGGGCTGCGGGCGGATGAGATTGGTCGCGAGCTTCCTCCCGGCATTGAGGGATTGCACTTTCACAACTTGTGCGAGCAGGGAATCGAGCCGCTGAAGAAGACCTTGGCGGCGGTGGAGGCCAAGTTTGGCCACCTCATTGAGCAAGCCAAATGGATGAACTTTGGAGGCGGTCACTACATCACCAGTCCCGGCTACGATGTTGATGGGTTGGTCGACTTGATTGTGGATTTTCGGCGACGCTACCAGATCGACGTCTATCTCGAACCGGGTGAGGCGGTCGCTCTCGATGCTGGTGTCTTGGTGGCCTCCGTGTTGGATGTGATCGAGCGGGGCAAGGAGTCGGTCGCGGTTTTGGACGTCTCTCCCTCCAACCACATGCCCGATATTTTGGAGATGCCTTACACGCCGGAATTGGTCGGATCCGTACCTCTGGCAGATGCGCCATTCCAGTATGAGTTAGGGTCGTCTTCCTGCCTGAGTAGCGATATTGTTGGGAATTATGGCTTTGATAAGCCTCTCCAGATCGGTCAGAAACTCGTCTTTTTGGATCAAGCCGTCTACACCATGGTGAAATCCAGCAACTTCAATGGGTTGAAGATGCCGAATATCGCGACCTATGATTCGAAAACGGGTACTTTGGTCCAAATCCTGAAACTTGGCTACCAGGATTTCCGGGATCGATTGTCCACCGCGCATATCGATGATCTTTTGACGGCTCCAGCCGTGGCGCCCCTAACTTCCGTCCCAGGTATGAGTGTCCTGCGGGCCTCGGGAGCGGAGTGCTCGCCAGACTACGGAAGAATGGCCGAGTAACCAGATCTTGATCCCCATGTGCGTTTCCCCTAAAGGTCGGAGATGCGTATTTGGATTCTCTCGATCATCTTGTTGGGTTGTGCTTTCGCAGACGGGCCGGCAGACAATCTCCCGGAAAACGTTCGGCGTGTGCCACCCCTCGGAATTGAAGTTTTTGAGGAGGACCAACAGAAGCTGGACGCCGCGATTTCCGAGTTGGAAGCGAGGATTTCCGCTTTCCCCAAGCAAAGCGACCTCACGCGGCTTCTTCCCGATATCGAGATTCTGGTTCGAGCCGTCGCCGACCCGCTCCACTATCAGGAGATTCAGAAGGAAGCCGAGATTGCCCAGGCATACCAATTGTTGGAACTGGCGGGCGAACGACTTTCCCAATTGGAGGCTGGTCGGGCTCCTTGGACTGCGGAGACGGGGCTCGTCGTTCGCGGGTTTCGCTCGAAACTCGATGGCTCGGTCCAGCCCTACGGGCTCGTAATTCCGGAGTCTTACCAGTTTGATGGGCCAACGCGGCATCGGCTGGATTTTTGGTTTCACGGTCGCGGCGAACGCAGCACGGAACTGGGTTTCATCCAACAGCGGCTTCACAACGCGGGCCAGTACCAGCCGAAAGACACCATCGTCCTGCATCCCTACGCACGCTATTCGAACGGGAACAAATTCGCCGGAGAGATCGACTGTCTGGAGGCGTTGGAGCACGTAAAGGCAAACTATCGCATCGACGATGACCGCATCCTGGTGCGTGGCTTCTCCATGGGCGGGGCTGCGTGTTGGAATTTCGCGGTTCACTATGCCGACCGCTGGTGTGCGGCCAATCCCGGCGCGGGATTTTCGGAAACGCCCGAGTTTCTCAAATCCTTCCAGAGCGAAACGCTCAATCCGACCTGGTATCAGCGCAAACTCTGGCGGCTCTACGATTGCACCGATGTCGCCGTCAACATCTTCAACATTCCGACCGTCGCCTACAGCGGCGAACTCGACCGCCAAAAACAGGCCGCCGACATCATGGCTGAGCGAATGAAGGAACGCAGCCTTCACCTCACGCACATCATCGGGCCGGACACCGAGCACAAGATTCATCCGGATTCCAAAGTCGAGATTGAGCGGCGCCTCAATGCGATTGCCAAAATCGGGAGAAACACGCGTCCGCCAGCCATCAAGCTCAAGACCCACACCTTGCGCTACAATCGCATGCACTATGCCACGATTGATGCCCTCGCAGAACATTGGGAGCCTGCCGAACTCCACGTCAACGTCGACTGGAAGTCCGGCATCACCACGATTTTCAAGACCGAAGGCGTCACGGCCTTCACGATTGATCTTCCTCCCGGCTCGATCGAACTCCCGCCCGCGTGGCAGCCCAAAATTCGTTTTGGCTTGGGCATGAACATGAAGGAACTCCAAGGTCCCTGGGTAGGCTCAGATCGTTCCTATCGGGTTCATCTCCGCAGATCCGGGGAAGCCTGGGAAGTCGTGGATCAACCTGGAATGGGCGGGGAAGGTCTCGTCAAGCGCCACGGGCTCCAAGGGCCGATCGACGACGCCTTCATGGACTCGTTCCTTTTTGTGAAACCCGGCGGCAAAGCCGCGCATGACTCCGTCGGCGAGTTCGTGAGTCGCGAGTTGGATCACGCGCAAACGCATTGGCGACAACAGTTCCGCGGCCACGCCCGCATCAAGGTCGACTCCGAAGTAACGGAAGAAGATGTTGCGAGCCACAACCTCGTCCTGTGGGGCGATCCCTCCAGCAACAGCCTGCTCGCTAAAGCTGTGAAACAACTCCCCATTGGCTGGACCTCGGAGTCCATTACCATCGGTGAGCAAAGCTTCCCGGCGGACCATCACGCGCTCCTCATGATCTACCCGAATCCGCTCAACCCGGATCGCTACGTCGTCCTCAACAGCGGCTTCACCTATCGCGAATACGACTATCTGAACAACGCCCGCCAGGTTCCCAAGCTTCCCGACTGGGCCGTTGTCGACACGCGAACTCCCATGACGAGCCAAGGACCGGGCAAGGTCGTTGCGGCTGACTTCTTTGATGAGAAATGGCAGCTGAAACCGAGCCGCGAATGAATCTCGCAACGGCGCGAGGTCCGCAACGGGGAGGATTCGTAAGAGGAAGAAAATCGTTGCGAGCTTTGCGCCGTCGCGTGAGACCCTCCAGCTGTGCTTGCTCGGAATGAATCTTGCAACGGCGCGAAGTCCGCAACGGGGAGGATTCGTAGAAGGAAGAAAATCGTTGCGAGCTTTGCGTCGTTGCGAGCCACCAGGTCAGCCCAAATACCGCTTCAAGTATCTTCCGGTAACGCTAGCCTCGTTTTTTGCGATCAATTCTGGCGGTCCTTCCGCGACAATCGTTCCACCGTGCTCGCCTCCGCCCGGGCCCATGTCGATGATCCAATCGGCACACTTGATCACATCGAGATTGTGTTCGATGACGATGAGCGTGTTCCCGGAATTCCTCAGCCGCAGAAATACCTCCAACAGCGTCGCAATGTCGGAAAAGTGGAGCCCCGTTGTCGGTTCGTCGAAGATGTAAACCGTCTTCCCGGTTGCCTTCTTCGCCAGCTCAGCCGCCAGTTTAACCCGTTGCGCCTCACCGCCGGAGAGCGTTGTGGCACTTTGGCCGAGCTTCAGGTAACCGAGTCCAACATCGCAGAGCGCGCGCAGTTTGGAGTAAATCTGCGGGATCTTCTGGAAGAACTTTCGACCGTCATCGATGCTCATTTCGAGGACGTCGGCTATGCTTTGGCCGCGGAATGTCACCTGCAACGTCTCGTCATTGTAACGCCGCCCGTTGCACGTTTCACAGGTTACGTAGACATCGCTCAGGAAATGCATGTCGATCTTGATCGAGCCATCGCCCTGACAGGTTTCACAACGTCCGCCCGCCACGTTGAAACTGAAACGTCCCGGCTCATAACCGCGCTGTTTGCTTAGCGGAATTTCAGCATAGAGATCACGGATCGGCCCGAACACTCCCGAATACGTTGCCGGGTTTGAACGCGGGCTTCTTCCGATCGGTGTTTGATCCACCACAATGGCTTTGTCGAGTTGGCCCAAGCCGGTGATGGCTTCGTGCGCGCCGGGTGCTTCCTTGCTGTGGAAGTATTCGCGAAAGAAGGCGCGTCGCAGAATGTCGTCCACCAACGTCGATTTGCCGCTGCCGGACGCTCCCGTCACACAGGTAATGCAACCCAGCGGAAACGCCGCATCCACGTTCTTCAGGTTGTGTTCCGTCGCGGCAAGCACCTGAACCCAACCGTCCTCGAGTGCGTCGCCCTTGCCCGCTTTTCTTCGCTTGGGCGGCTTCACCCGTTGATTGGGAATCGGGATCGAATCCACGCCACTCAAGAATTTTCCGGTGACGGAGTCCGGGGATTCCTCCACCTCTCGAGGTGTGCCCTGTGCCAAAATATGCCCGCCAAGCTCACCCGCGCCGGGTCCCATGTCGATCACATGATCCGCTACCCGGATCGTATCCTCATCGTGCTCAACGACAATGATCGAGTTGCCCAAATCACGTAAGCGTTGCAGCGTCGCGATGAGCTTCTCGTTGTCCGCCTGGTGCAACCCGATGCTTGGCTCATCCAGCACGTAAAGCACGCCCGCCAACCCTGCACCGAGTTGTGTTGCCAACCGAATCCGCTGACTCTCCCCGCCGGACAACGTCCCGCTCTCGCGATCCAGTGTCAGATACCCCAGTCCGACTTCGGCGAGAAACTCCAGCCGTTTCGCAATCTCACCGATCACCTCGGTCGCAAACCGCGCCTGCACGTCGGTCAACTCGATCCCATCGAGCCACGTTCGCGCTCGCTCGATCGACAAGATGGAAAACTCATGGATGGAACAGGGCGTATCCTGATGCGGCAACGTCACCGCCAGGATCGCCGGTTTCAGGCGACGCCCCTCACAACTCTTGCACGGCTTCGTCGACATGAAGCGCCGCACATTGCGTTTCGTGATTTCACTATCACTTGTCTCAAGCAAACGTTTTGCCTGGACGCTCAATCCCTCAAACGGCTTCCCGTTTCCGCCGAATTCCAATGGAATCGCCACCTCACTCCCAAAAAACAACGCCCGTTTAAACTCCTTCGACAAGCTGCGAATCGGCGCTTCAACGTCCTGCTTCAGAACCTGTGCCAACCCGGTGATGGCGCGTTGATGCATTCCCTTCCGCTTTTTCGATCCGCTCCACCACGTCTTCACGCCGCCATCGGTCAGAGTCTTGTCCGGATCCGGAACCATCAATTCCGGGTCGGGCACCAGCTCGGTTCCCAAGCCGTGACACTTGGGGCAGGCGCCGAGATGACTGTTGAAGCTGAAATGCTTCGGCGTCAAATTCGCCAGCGTGAATCCCGTCTCCGGATTGGTGAACGTCGTCACAAAGGTCTTTGGGGTGAAGCCGGCCGCGTCCGGTTCCTGAACCAGCACGATTACCTTGTCGCCCGTGATTCGCAGCGCCGCCTCCACCGCCTCGGCAAGACGGGAACGAATGTCCTCGCGAATCACGAGACGATCCAGCACCAACTCAATCTCCTTCGCTTTCTCCGGAATCTCGCCACCATCCAAATCCACAATCTCCCCATTGATCCTCAGCCGCACAAACCCCTGTTTCTTGAAGCGATCGGCCAGCTCCGGCAAACTCTCACCGTCGTTCGCTTCCACCGGCGCCAGCAGAATCAACCGCGTCCGCTCGGGTAGCTGAAGTAGTTGGGCAATGATCTCGGCGGGGGTTGTTCGCGAGAGGGGCTCGCCTGTGTTCGGGTCGTGAGGCACCCCCAACGCCGCATACAGAATTCGCAGGTAATCGTGGATCTCCGTCGTCGTCGCGATGGTTGATCTCGGATTCGAGCCGGCGCCGCGTTGCTCGATCGCGATCGCCGGCGAAAGCCCCTCGATGAAGTCCACATCCGGCTTTTCCAATTGATCCAGAAACTGCCGCGCATACGCCGAGAGCGACTCCACATACCGTCGTTGCCCCTCCGCATACAAGGTGTTGAATGCCAGCGACGACTTCCCGCTCCCGCTCACTCCCGTGATGACAACGAGCTGATCCCGGGGGATCTCGACATCGATATTCTTGAGGTTGTGCTGGCGGGCGCCGCGAATCTGGATGGTTCCTGACATTGGCCGAACCCTAGCGTGGAGCGGCGCTGATTCAAAGGATCTTCCGGCCCACCATTTCGTTGAATCGCTCGGAATCCTCGGCGTAAACCTCACGCAACATCGCAAGCTCCTCGGTTGTGATCCTGGGCGAGTTCTCAAGCCCCTCGGCCACACATCCCCGATCTGTGATCACCTTCTTCAGCGGGTTGACGTATTTGCCCTTATCAAGCGTCGCTGGAACTTTGTAGTCCGGAATCTCCAGGAAATCCGCAATCTTTTCCAAAACGGATTCCGGCTCCCTTTTGATCTCAGGAAGGGACGTAAAGAAAAAATTCTCCAGCGGGAAATGCTCCAGCCAATACTTCAAGTGCTGGCCGAAAAACCCGAAGTAAACAACCCCGCCCAGGTTTTCTGTATCGGAGAGGGTTTGCCCCGCAGCAATTCGCCCCCGTTTCACATGATGGAAGAACGCCGACTTTGCCCGTTTGACCGGATCATTCACGGAAACGATCAGCTTCACGTTCCCGCCCAATCGCTCCCGAATCGTCGGGGCTGCAGTCAGGTGAAAGGAAGACCTGATAAATGGTTTGAACTTGGCTGTCTCAGCGGTTGGTGGCGACACGAAATACGAGGGAGTTGCCTCGCCGAGTAGATCGCCCTTGGTTCCTTGCCAGCCACGGAGATAGTTTTCGAATTGCTCATCCGTGGGACGCTCTTTCTGCACGAAAAAATGGGTCTCTTTCAGCGGATTCATGGCGGTCTTCGGTTCCTGATCGAGTTGGGTAAACAACCAGGAACTGCCACACTTCTGGGCACCGATGATGAGGAAACTAGGCTTCTGCAAAACTTCAATCGAACGTTAATGGCGAGTTCGGCCCAGGTCCCCATCTTGATGAAGAATGCAAGCCGAACTGGAGGCCAAGAACAGCCCGGTTCTGGTGAAAGGCAAGCGGATATCGTGCGCGTGAGACTCGGGTAGGGTCTGCGCGATGGTGATACCCCTTTACGCCAGGATCTCCGTCGCGACGATGCCCTCGGTGTCCGTGAGCCGGAATTTGCGCCCGGCGTAGCGGTAGGTGAGCCGTTTGTGATTGAGGCCGAGGAGGTGGAGAATCGTGGCATGGAGATCGTGAAAGTTCATGATTCCATCGACGGCCTGGGCTCCGAGTTCGTCGGTCGCTCCGTGGGCGATGCCGCCTTTGACGCCACCTCCGGCCATCCAAAATGTGAAGCCCTGGCCGTTGTGGCCGCGACCGCCGTTGTTGTCCTCATTGGAACCACGCCCGAATTCGCCACCCCAGACAACGAGAGTGTCCTTGAGCATGTCGCGCTGTTTCAGATCGGTGAGGAGACCGGCGATGGGCTTGTCGATTTGGGCGGCGCGGTCGAGGACGCCTTCGCCGACGTTGCCGTGATGGTCCCAGCCGTTTGCCGTCAATTGGATGAAGCGAACGCCTTTCTCCGCCAAGCGCCGGGCCATGAGACATTGGCTGCCGAAGCCGGAGTTGCCGTAGAGTTGAAGCACAGAATCGGGCTCGGCGCGGAGATCGAAGGTTTCGGGAATCGAGGTCTGCATCTTGAAGGCCATCTCGTAGCTCTGGACGACGCCTTCAAATTCCGGGTTGCCGGGGAAGCGTTTTTGCAAATCTGCGTTGGAGCGGTTGATGAAATCGAGCTGGCTGCGCTGATCTCGCTTGGTCAGGCGATCGTTGGTGAGATTGGGGACGCTTCCGCCTGCGCCGCTGATGCGAGTGCCCTGAAAACTGGCCGGAAGGAAGGCCGATCCGTAATTGCTCGCGCCGCCCTGGTTCGAGATCGGGTTGATGGTGATGAAGCCGGGCAAATCTTCCGCTTCGGAGCCCAGGCCGTAGACGACCCAGCTTCCCATGGAGGGACGGACGAACATCTCGTTGCCGGTGTGGAGGCGGACGACACCCTGCAAGTGGCTGTTGGTGTTGATCCGCATGCCGTTGAGGAGGCAGAGGTCATCGGCGTGCTTCGCGAGATTGGGAAACGCCTCGGAGATCATGAGGCCGCTTTGGCCCGCGGGAGAGAAGCTGAGCTGCGGCGCGAGGAGGCGTGGGGTGGATTGGGCGGCGCGGGCGAGTTCCGGCTTGTAGTCGAAGGTTTCGTGGTGGCTCGGCCCACCATTCATGAAGAGGAAGATGACGCGCTTGGCTTTGGCCGGGTGATGGACCGGTTTTGGGGCGAGCGGGTTGGCGGTCGCCCAGGTCGGGAGGAGGGCGCTGAGGGCCAGGGTGCCGAAGGCGGGGCCGGATGTGTGGAGGAAGCGGCGTCGGGTCACGCTATTGTATTCCGGACATTTGTCCGGAACGTGTCCGGAATACAGTCGGGTTGGCCGCTGGTGTTGCTGGGATCTAGAGGACATAACGAAATTCCGCTCCGGAAAAGAGCGCCTGGATGAAAACCGCCCACCGATACGCTTCCGGATCTTTGAGCCCGCTGACGTCGAGTCCGCGCATCAGCTCCAGCGCTCCGCTTCTCTCTTCCGCGCTCGGCGGGCGGCTGAGGAGGAGTTGGTAGGCGAGGTCGCCCCGGTCGCGGTCGGATTTGGCGAGGTCGAAAATCCGGTAGGCGGTGTCGTAAGCCGCGTTGGATACAAACCGGCTGTTCATGAAGAAGAGCGCCTGAGGCGGGGCTGTGGTGATGTGACGCAGGCCGTTGACCGAACTGGGATCCGGAAAGTCAAACACGCCGTATTCATCCGGCAAGACGTCGCGCAGCACGGGAAGGTAGATGGCTCGGACGGGCGAATCGAATCCCAGTTCACTGCGAACGCGGCCTCGGCCCCGGTTGCCGTTTCCGGCAATGGCGCCCGGCTCCGGTCGCTCCGTCTGAAGCACCCCGGCAACGAAGAGCACGCTGTCGCGCAGGGGTTCCAGTTCGAGGCGGCGGGGGGTGGTCCGCCAGTAGAGTGTGTTGTCTGGATCCTTCTCGTAAGCGGCGGGTTGGAAGTCACCGTTGAGTTGGTAGGTCCGGCTCAGCATGATGGTGCGGATCAGCTTCTTAACCGACCAACCGCTCTCGACGAAACGGACGGCGAGGTGATCGAGCAATGCCGGATGCGAAGGCTGCCGGCCGGTAAAGCCGAAATTGTCAGGCGTCTCGACGAGGCCTTTGCCAAAGAGATGTTGCCAGACGCGATTGACCATGACGCGTGCCGTGAGCGGATGCGTCGGCGAGGCAATCCATTGCGCGAGCTGAAGCCGGCCACTGGCGTCCGCCGGAACCTCGGGAAACTCTGGTAGACCGTTGATCTGAATATCGCCACGTTGCGGGGCCGGGCCGAGATCCCAAACCATGCCGCCTCTGCGCAATTCACAGTTCACTGGGTTACCATCGCGCATGCCCATGGCCCAATCCGGCATGAGCTCGAACGGAGGCGGTGGTTTTCCGCCAAATTGGCGCAGGTCGCTCATTGAGTGAATGCCGGCGGGAACGGATCGGACGCGATCGATCTTCGAACTGATGTCCGACGGAAGTTGGACGAGCATCTCAGGATCAACGTAACCATACCCGGCATGATCACTGACATGTGGCGTTCCGGAATACGTCCACGAACTGTAAAAGATGCCCGCCATCGCGTAGTAATCCATCTGCGAGATGGGATCGTACATGTGGTCGTGACAACGGGCGCAGGCGACGCTCAACCCGAGGAAGCCGCGCGTGGTAACGTCGATCTGATCGTCGATCTGGTCGAGGACGAACGGCTCATTGCCGCCGCTGTTGATGGTGAGGGAACCGAGGGTGAGGAATCCGGTTGCGACGACCTGTTTGCGGCGCTGATCGACCGAACTGGCGGGCATGAGATCGCCGGCGAGCTGTTCGGCGATGAAGCGGTTGTAGGGCTTGTCGTCATTGAACGCATCGATGACCCAATCGCGGTAGCGCCACGCGTAGACGAAGGGCGCGTTCCAGGTTCGACCGATGCTGTCGGCATAGCGTGCGACGTCGAGCCAATGTCGCGCCCAGCGTTCGCCAAAACGCTCGCTGGCAAGGTAGCCGTCGACGACCTTGGCGAAGGCGATTTCGTCCGAAGATGGATTGCGGAGAAAGGCGTCGATCTCATCCAGAGTCGGCGGGAGGCCGGTCAGGTCGAACGCGGCCCGGCGGATCAGGGTGCGGCGGTCGGCACGGCCATTCGGGCGTAGATTTTCTGCCTCGAGTCGAGCGGTGATGAAGCGATCGAGATCGTCCAACGCCCAGCCTTGGTATTTCGTGGAATCGACCGGCGGGCGCTTCAGTGCCTGGAAGGACCAGGGAACTTCGTCCTCACCAAAAGCGAGTGTAGTTAGCAAACAGTAGCCAACGATCAGAAACCCCTTAACTAGTCCTGGCGTTGGTATTTGCATGCTGAAAGCTGGTTGCAGTTGACGGACTACGGATTGTCGGTGCTCACTCTCCGCGCCCCTGACTTGCTTTCCAGTCGATCCATTCGCCGAGCGTCAACTGCTCATTGCGATTCGCGTCGGCCTGATCAAACCAGCCGCGTTCGCGTTCGCGCTGCTCGTTGGTGAGTTCGTAATTCTTCATCGCGACCCATTCGTCAAAGGTCACGTTGTTGTCGCCGTTCTTGTCGTAGACTCGATAAATCCGGGTCAACTGATTGATTTTGCGATCACCCATCGCCGCTGCGTCGCCATCGCGTGCACCTTCTGGGGAGCGTCCGGCGTCGCCATCGCGTGCACCTTCTGGGGAGCGTCCGGCGTCGCCATCGCGGGCACCTTCTGGGGAACGTCTGCCTTCGCCGTCGCGTGAACCGGTTCGAGGTGCGCCTTCGCCGTCGCGTGAACCGGTTCGAGGAGCGCCTTCACCGTCCTGTGGACCGGTTCGAGGCGCGCCTTCGCCGTCGCGTGGACCGGTTCGAGGAGCGCCTTCGCCGTCGCGGGGACCGGTTCGGGGAGCGCCTTCGCCGTCGCGAGGACCG
>CAXBMO010000027.1:0-87732 GCA_963977015.1 uncultured bacterium
CAAATCCTAGCAGAACTATCGTTTTGAGGTGTCCAGCTTTCTGGATCAGGTCACTCTGGCACCCGGCCTTTTGCGGGCCGTTCGTGTTGGCGGCACTGGCGCTCTATTCGCGGATGGGTTATCCGCTGGAGCTCAGCATGACTGACATCGTGCTGCCGTTCGGTGTTTCCCTGGCGGCGGCGGTTGAATTGGTCTTGCTTCCGGCGCTCGATTTGGCCGATGCTCATAGTTTTCTGGTGATCCAGGCAGGAGTGGTCGGCGCGTATTATCTGAAACCGGGAATCGGGAAGATGCGGGCTGGTTGGCATGGCGCGAATCAGTTGGTCAATCTGAGCTACGCGGCGGAAGAGCAGAACGACTGGAACCCGTTTGGTTCTTGGCTGCCGGCCGTAAGGCGAGTGGTCCGCCAGGTCAATCCGGTCATGATTCTCACCACGTTGATGTTTGAACTCGGCTACTGTCTGGCCCTGATTCATCCCGCGGCCTGGGTTGGAATCAACGCCTTGGCCTTCATTTTTCACGGTGGGGTGTTTGTGTTGAGCGGAATTTGTTTCTGGAAATGGCAGATCGTTTTGGCCGCCATTGGCGTGGCGGGCTTCGGCGCGCTGGATTTTGGGTGGTTGGCCGTGGTTGGTGCTTCGACCGTGGCCATTGCCTATGCCCTGCTGGGCCGGCAAACCAGAGTGCTGACTTGGTTTGATGGACCCGTCTGTCACCGGTTTGAGTTTCGCGCAGTGGATGCCGAGGAGAATCGTTTCCGATTCCCGCCGGAGATCCTTGAGCCGCTCGGGTTCACCTTCGCCCAAGGGCGATTTTTCTGTTTTCTGGACAGGCCTGTACTTCACGGTTGTTTTGGCGCGGTTACGAGTCGAAAGATCCTGAAAGCCGTGGAAAAATGCGAGACTCTGGATGCGTATCAAATGACTTGCAAGGAATTGGGGCGTAACGCTTTTGACAAAGCGAGCGCGACTCGTGTCCTCGACGTACTCGCGGCCTATGTCAGGAATCGCCAGAGCAAAAACGGCTGCGCGTCCTGGTTTCGATGCCCCCCTCACATTTTCAGCCAAGTTCCGCGTTTGTCGTTGGATTTTAACCGTGTGACTGGTCTCGAGGTGGTCTATGAAGAGGTGTTGCGCCAGGGAGAGCAGATGGTGAGGTCGGGCCCTGTGGTGGTGGCAACACGAACCCTGACAAAGGAGAAATCGAATTCATGATTGGCTTGAAACAGGTTTTGGCTCACCCCGCCTCAATCGGAGTGGATTTGGATAGCCCGGACTGCACGGAGGCCCGAAAGGAGATCATCCAGAGCAACGGATTTCTCCATCGGATCTACGAAGCGTGGTATGGTTGCCACAAGCAGGCGATCCCTGATTCGCCAATCGGGACCAGCATCCTGGAAATTGGAAGCGGTGCCGGATTTTTTGCGGAGTTCATGAACTCTGACGAGGTCGTCACCTCGGATATCATTCCCTTGAGTGGCATTGATCTAACGCTCGATGCTCAAGAGTTGGAACAGGAGTTTGCTCCCGAATCCTTGCGGGGAATCACGATGATCAATGTGCTTCATCATGTGCCCGATGTGAGACGATTTTTTCGTTCGGCAACCCAGGCACTGGCCCCAGGTGGGGTGGTTAGCATGATCGAGCCTTGGGTGTCGGGTTGGTCAAAGTTCGTTTACAACAATCTCCATCACGAACCCTTTGATCCCGGTCGCCCGGATTGGGGGTTTGAAACCACGGGACCTCTTTCCGGCGCAAATGGCGCATTGCCTTGGATTGTTTTTGAGCGAGACAAGCAGCAATTCGAAGAGGAGTTTCCCGAACTCAACATCGTTGGGATTCAACCGATCATGCCGCTTCTCTATCTCATCAGTGGAGGCGTATCGATGCGACAACTCCAACCTGCTGCGTTGTTTGGACTTTGGAGCGGAGTTGAGAAGGCGCTCTCCCCTTGGCGTCGCCAGTTGGCAATGTTCGCGCACATTGTCGTTCAGAAGAAATAGGTAAGGAAGACGAATTTGAACCAGAATCAGAAACCATCTCCAAGAGTGCAAAAAAAGCCACGTTATCATGTCAGGAAAACGTTGGACTATTTGCGAGTTACGGTTCGGCCTGGAGACAAGGCTGTTGAGATCAATCCTTCGGAATTGCATCTGCCGGGGCGCATTGATGAATCGGTTCCACGGTTGGTCACAGAGGATTCCGGAAAAACCTTTTCTGTCCAGGATCATGAGGAGTTGGATGCCGACAAGTTGCTGGAAGAAGCTGACTACGTTGTGATTCGTCACGCAGTTCATCGCTGTTATGATATTGCCCAGCTTCTCGATCGAATTGGACGACGAATTGGTGATGAGGCAAAAATCGTGGTCGTGTTTTACAGCGCGCTTTGGAAACCCTTGATCGAATCGCGGTGGGGCAGCAAAAACACGTTTATGAATTGGATCGCGCCAGAAGATCTGGAGAACCTGGCGAAGTTGGCGGGGCTGGAGACGATCAGTTCCCAAAGCCGGGTGTTGTGGCCGATCAATTTTCTAGGTTTGGGGTATTTTGTGAACCGTTACCTGGCTCCGTTGGCAGGGTTTCGATGGGCAAACCTGGTGAATATCCAGATTCTTGGCAAGGCTCCCTTCAATAGGGAACCTCTCGACTCTCCCTCGGTATCTATTGTGGTTCCGGCCAGGAATGAGTCAGGAAATATTGAAGACGCCATTACGCGCCTGCCGAAGATGGGACCGAATGACGAAATTATCTTCATTGAGGGGAATTCGACCGACGACACGTGGGAGCGAATTCAGGAGATAAAAGAGAAATACGATTCGACGCATCGAATCAAGATCGGGCAACAGGATGGCAAAGGGAAATACAACGCCGTGCGCAAGGGCTTTGACATGGCCGAGAACGAAATCCTCATGATTCTGGATGCAGATTTAACAGTTCCTCCGGAAGAGTTGCCGGTGTTTTACCAAGCCATTACGAAAGGATTGGGAGAGTTTATCAATGGGAGTCGGTTGGTCTATCCCATGGAAGAAAAGGCAATGCGGTTTCTCAATATCTTGGGAAACAAAGCCTTCGCCTTGGCCTTTTCCTACGTTCTTGGGCAGCGATTCAAGGATACATTGTGTGGAACCAAGGTGATTACGCGGCGAAACTATGATCGCCTGGTGGGAAATCGGGAATACTTTGGGGACTTTGACCCGTTTGGTGATTTTGACCTTATTTTTGGGGTGTCGCGGATGGGGTTGAGGATCGTGGAGGTTCCGGTTCACTATAAGGAGCGCACCTATGGCGATACCAACATCAGCCGTTGGAAACACGGGATGATTCTCCTGCGAATGCTGATCTTTGCCGCAAAACGCCTTAAGTTTGTCTGATCGGCCAAAATCCCAGCGATTGTTGATGACGGAGTCCCGGTTCCTTTGTGGCGGGACTTTGTTTTGTACTTTAATCCAAACGAAGTGAAGATTCTCTACGTATCCTCATCCACCGTTCCGTCGCGCTCCGCGAATAGCGTGCACGTGATGAAGATGTGTCACTCGATGGCCAAGCTGGGTCACGAGGTTCGTCTTTTGACCATGAGTCGACCCGAGCAGGAAGTTGAGGGCGTTGGAGATATCTTTCAGCACTACGGAGTTGCCGAGAATTTTGAAGTCCAACCCTTGCCGTTCCCAAAGATTCCGGGGCGCCCTTGGATCTATGCTTATCACGCCTCGAGAGCTGCATCTCGTTGGAAGCCACAGTTGATTTATGGGCGGTATTTTCCGGCCATGGCTACGATCGGGTTGTTGGGATTCCCGGTCGCTCTGGAATCCCATGAGCGAGTTTGGGATCGGGGCAGGATCGGGCGAGTCCTGGCGGAACGCCTCTATAAGGCCAAGGGTTTTCAAAAGTTGATCGTTATTTCAGACGCCCTCAAAGAGATGTATGTCGACGCGGGAATGATCGATGCCGCGCGAATCGTTGTTGCCCATGATGCTGCCGATTTAGCGCCGATTTCCGAATTTTCGGCGGGTTCCAGCAAGACTCGCGCTGGCTATATTGGTGGCGTTTATCCAGGGCGTGGAATCGAGCTCGTCTTGAATTGCGCAGAGAGACTGTCCTCCATGGAGTTTCATTTTGTGGGAGGAACAGAGTCAGATATCGCGGCGCTAAACGGCGGAGAGCTGCCTGAAAATGTCGTTTGCCATGGATATCTTCCTCCGGAGCAGGTTCCCGGGTTGCGAGCTTCCTTTGACATTCTCCTGGCACCCTATCAACGCAAGGTCGCCGTATGGGGTGGGGGAGGAGACACCAGTGCATTCATGTCTCCCTTGAAGATTTTTGAATACATGGCATCCGGACGTCCCATGATCTGTTCTGACATGCCGGTGCTTCGTGAAGTCTTGACCGAGGAAAACTCGATGCTGTGCGATCCGGAAGATCTGGAGGCCTGGGTCCGAGCGTTGGAAAAGCTCCAATCGGACTCACAACTATCTCAGAGGATTGGGGCGAACGCTCTGGCCGACTTTAAGGAGAATTATACCTGGGATATTCGCGCGGAGAGGATCTTGGAAAGCATTTCAGGTTAAGCCACGCAATGGAGCGGGCTTAACTGAAAAACGCGGAAACCTGTTCCGCCGCATAGTGCAGTTGCTCCTCTTTCAACTCAGGAAACACCGGGATACTAAGCACTTCACCAGCGAGTTGATCCGTCGTGGAGAAATCCCCGCTCTTTACTACGTCAACAAAACACTCCTGACGATGCAGCGGCACGGGATAGTAGACCTCGGATGCGACATTGTTTTCCTGAAGATGGTTGCGCAAGGCATCGCGCTGACCTTCGCCGGAAATGCGAAGCGTAAACTGGTTCCAAATGTGGTGCTTTGCCGCTCCTGGTCTGGGGATCTTCAGGTGACCGTTGGCTTCCAGGGGCTCCAGCAACGTTGAATAGGTTGCGGCGTTTTTCTGGCGCTTTTCCGCGTAGGAGTCGAGATGCCGCAATTTGATCTCCAACATCGCGGCCTGAATCTCATCGAGCCGGAAATTGCCGCCGATGATCTTGTGGTGATAACGAGGTTCCATCCCGTGATTCCGCAGCAGTCGGCAGCGATGCGCTAAATCCGGGTTGTTCGTGACGATCGCACCGCCCTCTCCGAACCCACTCAGGTTCTTGGAAGGGAAAAAGCTGAACGTGCCAAAATCTCCCATCGAACCCACTGGGCGGTCTTGATCTCGCGCTCCGAGCGCCTGCGCCGCATCTTCAACCACCGGCAACTTCCGTTCTCTCGCGAGCTCCAGAATGCCATCCATGGATGCGGCCTGACCGAAAAGGTGAACGGGGATGATCGCGCGGGTTTTCTCCGTGATAGCCGGCTCGACATCTTCCCGACGAAGATTGAAAGTCTCAGGGCAACATTCGACAAACACCGGCGTCGCTCCCAGCCTCGCCACACAACCGGCGGTCGCAAAGAACGTGAACGAAGGGCAAATCACCTCGTCGCCGGGGCCGATCTCAAGAGCCATCAGAGCAACCAACAACGCGTCCGTTCCAGAACTCACCGCAATGGCGTGCTCAGTGTCCGTGTAATCGGCGAGGGCTTTTTCAAACCGGGCGACCCGCGGTCCGGAAATGTAGTAGCCTGAGCGCAAAACTTCAGTGAAAGCAGTAAGAAACTCTTCCTCAAGGGCTGCATTCTGTTCGGTTAACTCTAAGAGAGGGATCTGCATCAGCACCGAACGGTAGGTTCAACAAACACCATCGCGCAAGAGGGAATGAAAAAGACTCGCATCATCCACATCATCACGTGCCTGGACACCGGGGGAGCCGAGGCCATGCTCTTCAAGCTACTGAGTGGCATGGATCGGGAAAAGTTTGAGAATGAGGTGGTGTCGATGTGGGACAAAGGGGTTTTTGGGCCGCGAATGGAAGAACTGGGAGTGGCGGTGCATTCGTTGGAGATGAATCACGGTGTCGGCAAGGTGGCCGCTCTCCGGAAATTGAGGAAGTTGGTTCAAGCTTTCGATCCTGATTGGGTTCAGGGGTGGATGTATCATGGAAATCTGGCGGCGACCGCCGCTGCGGGTTTTTCGGGGCGGAAAAGGCGGGTCGCCTGGAATATTCGCCATTCCGTCGATCGGCTGTCTGATGAAAAGCGGAGTACCCAGCTTGTGATCAAGGCGGGCGCCTACCTGTCACGACTGCCGGAAGTGGTGATCTGCAATTCGAAGGTCGCGATTCGGCAACACGAGAACTTGGGATACGCCAAGGCGAACTCGCGGTTCATTCCGAATGGCTTTGATCTGGAGCGGTTCCAGCCGGACGCGACCGCCCGCAGCGAGGTTCGCGCCGAGCTGAACATCCCGCCGGATTGCCCGGTCGTCGGCGTCATCCAGCGCTGGCATCCCATGAAGGATCACGCCACTTTTTTGAGAGCCGTTAGTCAGTTAGGCGAACGTGGCTTTCATGTCATCATGGCAGGGCGCGATGTTGATTCGGAAAACCGGGAACTTCTGGGCTTTATTTCCGATCATCAACTGCAAGCGCACGTGACACTTCTTGGTGAGCGCAGTGATGTGGAAAAGGTTTGCAACGCCTGTGATCTCCTCTGCGTTCCGTCTGCTCGAGGAGAGGGATTTCCGAATATCGTTGGCGAGGCAATGGCCTGCGGGGTTCCCTGTGTTGTGACCGATGTAGGGGACGCTGGATTTGTTGTCGGTGAAACGGGGATCGTAGTTCCTCCTCGCGATAAAGATGCACTCTGCCGTGGCATGGCTGAAATGATGAATCGGGTGTCTCAATATCGGCAGTCTATCTCCAGTGATTGCCGCTCAAGGATCGAATCTGAATTTGGGCTTGCAAAGGTGGTTGCCGAATACGAACGCCTCTACCTTGAATCTGACTTGATTCGAGACTGAACCACTTCTGTTTCAATCGTGAAAATTCCTGAGCTTAGCCAATTCGAATCCAGCGACCGCAAAATCTGTGTGATCGGGCTGGGGTATGTTGGGATGCCGTTGGCTGTTCGGTTGGCGACGGCGTTTTCGGTGATCGGGTTTGATATTCACGAAGGGCGTGTTTCCGAGTTGAATGCGGGGCATGATCACACGGGGGAGGTGGATGAAGCAACGTTGCAGGGCTCGACGGTGGAGTTTACGGCGGATCCGGAGCGGATTGGTGAGGCGAGCGTGATCATCGTCACCGTTCCCACGCCCATCGATGGGAACAATCGCCCGGACTTGAGCCCGATTCTGGCGGCATCTCGCACGGTGGGTAAGCATCTTTCCGAGGGGGCGATTGTGGTCTATGAATCGACGGTTTATCCGGGAGTGACCGAAGACGAGTGTGTGCCGGTTCTGGAAAAGGAGAGCGGGATGAAGTGGAAGGAAGATTTCGCGGTTGGCTACTCGCCGGAGCGAATCAATCCGGGCGACAAAGTTCATACGGTTGACAAGATCACCAAGGTGGTGGCGGGCGATTGTGAGGAATCGGCGGACCTTCTTGCGAAGATCTACGGAGCGGTGATCCCGGCGGGCATTCACGTGGCTGAGTCGATTCAAGTCGCGGAAGCGGCGAAGGTGATTGAGAACACCCAGCGCGATCTCAACATCGCGTTGATGAATGAATTGGCGTTGATTTTTGATAAGCTCAACATCAACACGAATGCGGTGCTGAGAGCGGCGGGAACGAAGTGGAATTTCCTTCCGTTTACCCCAGGCCTGGTTGGTGGGCATTGCATTGGTGTCGATCCCTTTTACCTGACGCACAAGGCGGAGAGTGTTGGTTATCATCCCGAGGTGATTTTATCCGGGCGACGCATCAACGACGGAATGGGCAAGTTCATCGCCGAGCAGACCGTCAAGTTGATGATCAAGTCGGGGAAGGCGATCAAGGGAGCCAAGGTCCTGGTTCTTGGGTTTACCTTTAAGGAGAATGTTCCGGATTTGAGAAACACGCGGGTTATCGATATTGTTCGAGAACTGGAAGACTACCGCATTGATGTCACCATTCATGACCCTCATGCTTCGGCGGAGGAGGCAAAGGAAGAGTATGGGGTGGAGCTGGCTGAAGACTATCGGTCAGGGCAGGCGTTTGACGCGATCGTGGTTGCCGTAAAGCATGAAGCGTATTGTCAGGAGGTTGACTTTGAGTCGCTCGAGACTCTGTCCAATGGAGTGCCCATCGTGATTGATGTGAAGTGGTTGTTCGATCCCAAGCAAACCGCCGCGCGAGGTATTTCTCTTTGGCAATTGTAGAGTTCTTCTCCTATCCCTCGCCTTCTCTACATTCAGAGATTTTTTTGAGTCGCTTTCGAGCGGCTTTTTTTATGCCTTCAGGTCAGCCGGGACCGTATTATCGACGGGAGGAACGTCGTGTTCGGGAGACCAACCGGTGAGGTTGTTCACGATCGTTCGAAGGCTCCGAAGGATCACGCTGTGGCTGTAGTATCGAGCGGCAACTTCGTAGTTATGATCGACGACTTCCTTGAGGTAGGTCTTGTCGTGGAGGAGGCGATTGATTTCGTGAAGCACTCCTCGAGTGATAAAGCCGTCGATCATGGGGAAGCGAAAGCCTTTTGGTTCGATGTCCTCAATAAAGATGCTGTAGCGATTTACGAGAACCGGCTTCTTGAAATAAATCGCTTCCAACAAGGCGTTGCCAAAGCCTTCGTAGATACTTGGATAGGTGACCAAATCCGCATGAGGATAGAGATCCCAGAGCGTATACATCTTCCTGCCCTTGGCATCCCGGTGCCGAATCTCTGAAACCCGGTTTCCGACCATGACGAGTTGAACGCCCTCTTCATGGGCCAACTCTTCGATCATGTGCTGATACTCATATCCCTCGTCGCCGGCGTCGTGCGAGATCACGAGTTTGCAACGTGGGTTGTCCAGCATGCTTACCAGTTTGATCGCGTGTTCGATGCCTTTTCGCGGCACGATTCGAGTCGGTTGGAGGATGAAGATATCGTCTTCGCTCAGTCCAAGGTCGGCTCGCAACTTTTTGGTATAGGTATCGATCTTGGGCGCGGGTTTCTCAAAATCAAAGACGTTCGGCATGAGGGCCGATCCCACGCCTTTCCGCAAGGAGAGCTGCTGTTGCGCGGATGCGTTGATGACGGTGTGCGCGATTTTGGGAAGTCGCGGAGGGAACGCCATATCGAGGTAATCGTTCACCGCCGAGATGCTGAATCGCGTCCGTTCCCAATAGAAGTCGTGATGATGGGCAATGCAGGCCGTTCCGGTCTCTGCGAGAAACTCGGTGATGGCGATCCCCAGGGGAATGTGCATGGGAATCGTCAGGGCGTTCTCGGCGACCATCACGTCGATCGAAAATTTGTCGCAGAAATCGTAGAGGGTCTCTTTGAGGTAGTCTGCCAAAACCCGGATGCGACGGGTGACCATCGGTTCGCGAATTTGTCTCGACCAGATCCGTTCGTTGATCCAGACGTTCTCAGGATGACGGAAATACGCCTCCGGAACGCACATCGAAATCTCCGGCTGTCGATCGCTGAGGCCCGAATACCAGTGGGTCACATGTTTGTCGCCCTCCCACATGATACTGGCCCACTTTGCCGCCTCCAGCGAAACTCCATCCGTTCCGGCAAAGCGCGTTGACACGTATCCAAAATTCAAAGGCATAAGGGTATCGAAGAAAGCATGATGCAGGCCAACTTCACCATGAAATGCGAGCTTTGTCGCGTCCCAGGGGGCGTTTGAAAATGAGCCCTAGTCCGCAGGCTTGTCGCTCAGGGTCAGGAACCCATCCCGGTCGAACGTTCCGCGTTCCCCGGTTTGAATCCAGTCCTGGCCATTGAGCTCGGTTCGAGTGGAGTTTTTGGGAAAGGAAATGCCACGAACGAGGACCTCACCATGATCCCAGAGTTTGAGACATTTCCGGTCGCCGTTGTCCGAAGTGACGAGCCTTGCGCTGATGCCGGGAAGCAATCGCCCGACGGTTCCTTCGCGGTTGCCGACCTGGGGAAGGTGGGCGGGAACCATGGACGTCGGATCCTTGGTATTCATGCACACGATGGCACCGAGTTGGTCGGGCGCGAAGATCTCGCAGTATTCGCCGCCGGAGGACTCCAGAACTTCAATCTCGTCTTTGGAAAGCGAGTTGCGATGATAATTGAGAAAGACTTTGATGCTCTCGCTGATTTCTTCGTCGGAATCTGCGAGCAAGTTTCGCGTTAACGTGGGGTCGAGAAGGACGATCTGCGGTTGGGATTCCAGCAACACCAGTCGAACGGGAATATCCCGGGAACCCAAGCCACGAAAAACCGCTCGGCCTCGTTGGATGACCGGATGCCAAAGGCCAAGAATGCTCGCGGCGACACTGTTCAGCGTTTGTTCCACGTAAATCTGATCGTTGGGAAGAAAGACCAGCGAACTGTCGATTTGAAAAACCGAGGCGAGAATGTTGCGGTGATTCAGGGAGACGAAGTCGTCTTCATCGGTGACAAACCCGATCGCTTCCGCCTCGAGGTTTTGACGATGAAGTTTCAACCTGCGAACGACCCAGGACCCAGGTTCGAGAGGGGAGAGGATGCGGCTCAGAATCTTCGTGAGCGGGCCAACCCGGCCAATCTCCGTTCCCATGTCGAGGAAGGTCTCCGGCATTGGGGTAGTGGGGAATAGCGTTCGCGAGCTGATGACAAGATCGATGTTATGACGCTTCAAAACCCGGTCTCGCCGTTCGGGGTGGGTGATGAACTCGAGCGGCAGGTTGACGGGAACGCGTTTGGCAAGGACGAGGGCGACGTTGATCAGGCTCGTGAGCGCCCCGGCCGGGAGCAAAACGCCGACGCGTTGCTGTTCCGCAGGCCAGGTGGAGTTCCATTTTTTGGCAAGGCCCGATGCGGTGGCAAAGGTCGTGTTGCGGCTCAATTCGCGGCGGCGTTTTCCGATTTCGATGAAGACTTCCTCACGCTTGCGCCGTTTCAAGCCTCGCACGGCAGCCTCTCCAAGGCTCATCTTGAGATCCTTCCGTTCGGCAAACGCTTCGGCCGACAGATCCTGGATCACCGAGCGAACATGGGCGCTCTCGACCTCGTCGCAGGGAATCAGGTTTCCGAAATTGACCGTAACCGGATAACGTAACCGCTTGGGCACCTTGTAGAAATAGCGGAAGCGTTCGAAGGAAAAAATCGATCCCCAAAGCGAATCCATGTAAACCGGCAGGATCGGCGCGTTGGCCTGACGCGTGATCAATTCGAATCCTTTCTTGAGTTGGTTCAACATTCCGGTTCGCGTCAGCATCCCTTCCGGAAAAATGCAAACCACGGAGCCCTCGTTGACGGCATCGGCGGTGGCTCGAATGGCTTCCTTGGCGCGGGTCGAGGAAATGGGGATCACGTCAAAGACTCGCAGAAACCAGGAGAAGGCGCGGAATTTGAGAAAGTTTCGTTCGATGACAAAGCGAACCGGCCGTGGGCACGCTGCGCTAATCATAAAGGCGTCGATATAGCTAACGTGGTTGCTGATCATCAAGACGCCGCCGGACTTCGGAATGCGATCCGTGTTGAGTGGCGTGATGCGGTAGACGGAATGCAACAACGGCATGATCATGAACCGCAGGAAGTGCCCCGGCATCAGGCGAAGAATATAGATGCCGGCGGCGATGGAAAGGAGGGCCAGGATTCCAAATTGCCAAGAGGAATTCAAGCTTGCCTCGCGAAGTAACTTCACGAAGCCGATCGCCAACATTCCGGCGATCGCGTTCAGCAGGTTCACGGCGGAGGTGATGCGACCACGATGTTCAGGGAGCGCGGTATCTTGAATAAAGGCGTTTAAGGGAACCAGGAACATCCCTGCAAAAAAGCCCAGGGAGCAAACCCAGACGTAGTAGATGGAAGCAGAGCCGGTCAAGGCCGCCCCCAGGCAGCTGAGGGCGATTCCCGACGCACCGAGCGGCACGAGCCCCAACTCGATTCCTCTTCGCGAAACGATCGATACGAAAAGGCTTCCCAACACGATTCCCAGTCCGACGATTCCATTGAGCAGCGCAAAAAACTGTCCGGCGTCACCGAGCCCGGCGAGTTGCCATTCTTTGCCCACATCGATCAGCATGAGGGCAACGGCGCCGCCCGCAAACCAGAAATAGCTGACTCCAATCCCCGCGAGTCTCAGTTCCCGGTGCCTGAACAATTCTCCCAAGTGTTCGAAATGCTCGAACAACGTTTTCGTTTGGAAGGGATCGCGCGATTGATTGGGCGTTTTGCGCACGAACTGCATCGAGATGATCTGAAAGGACGAAACGAGCAGCAAGACGAAGATGATGAAGGTTGCCGCGTGCCATTCGGTTGCCTTGTTGGGAAGCCCGGCGATGGCCGCGACGATGTCGACGACTTCCTGTTGTTGGACGGAATTGAGTTCTGCGGACGACTCGAACGCCGGATTCAAGTGATCCGTTTTGACCTTCTGAAGCAGGTCTGCTTTTTGCGGTGGCAGGCTGGATTCCGGAAGGTCCGCGACCAACGCGCCGTCATTGTCGAAGAAGCGGAAATGTAGGCCCTCGGCGGAACTGCCCACAATCAGGGTCGCCTCGCCGGAGGTGGGCAATTCGCTCGTCGCCACGTCCGGGAGGAGAACGAGATCATGCGTCTTCTTGAGCCCGGCATACCAGATTCCCCCGATCACGGTTCCGATGATGATGGAAAGCACCACCAGCATCTGCATCCATCCCGCGGCGACCGCCAGCTTCTTGGAGCCGACCAGCTCCTTGCAGATTCCCATCTTGGCGGGTGACAACAGGGTGGATTGAAAGGCGAGAAAGAAGAACCCCAGGGTGGCCCACCACAGCATCTGATTCTTCAGGCAGAGCGTGATCCAGGCCAGCACGGCGGCTTGAATGTAGAGACACCACAGCAAAACCGATCTCTTGGAGAATCGGTCGGAAATCCAGCCGGCGATGGGGGCAAAAAGGACAAAGGGAAGCGCAACCAGGAACGAGATGTAGAGCTCGTAATCCATCAGCAACTGGAATTCCGTGCTTTGCTCGACCGCGGCTTTGGCTTCGCCAACCAGTTCCACGCCGTCGGTGACGAGCATCCCGGTGCCCAGCGTCACCGCCAGGCTAATCAGCATGAACTGGCTGATCTTGTCGTTGAAAACGTTGTGAGCCTGTACAATCAGGACCCCGATCATGGATCTCCAATCTGGGCGAAAATCGTCAGAATCGTGATCGGGGAGATCGGGTACGTCTGGACTGTCCGGCATCGGCAGAAGTTTAAGCAAACTAAAACGATGCGCACCACCGAAAGTTTGCAGTTTTGCAGAGCATCACGAAACCGCTGCGAGGGGCGTTACTCGGTGTCGTCCCAGTAAAAGTGCTCCAATCGGAGCTTGTCCGCCAATCGGGCTGCTTCAATCGCCCGCGTGCCTCCGGTTTGGGCCAACCGCTCCGCCAGCCGGATCGCGGCGCCCCATTGTTCCTGCTTCTGGAGCAGGGCGATGGCTGAAAATCCAGCCCGGTAAAACCAGGTGTATTCCGGAACCTCCTCCGGGCTGAGTCCCAGGGCGGGAGCCTGACTGATGACGTCGTAGTAGACCTCCAACGCAGAACCGTCGTCCGGCAATTGTTCCAGACAGCGGGCTTTGTGGACGGCTGCCTGGTTTTTCCAGAATCGGCTCGCGCCCGGTGAATCCAAAATCCGGTCAAAGCTGGCAATGGCGCTCACGAGCATCGGTCGTGGATCGGGCAAATCCGCCGCTTTTCGCGTCGCGGCCTGGCCTTTGTTGAGAAGCACCGCGAGGCGCAGATTGGGATCGAGGGACTTCTCGTTTTCCAACAGCTTGTTCAACACGCGAACCGAATCGTCGGCTTTGCCCATCTTGAGGGTCGCGAGCGCCTGATGACGCAGGGCTTCCTGCGCAAGCGGACCACCCGCATCGACGACGCGCCCCCAAAGCTCAATCGCGTACTGAAGGCTTTTCGCATTCATGGTCGATTCCGCGGCTTTTCCCGCAAAAAACAACGCGGTGTCGCGAAGTGGGCCGTTCGGATCCTCCTCCGCCAAACGCTGGAACTGATCTCGCGCATTCGGGAAGTCCTTGGCGGCGTAGTAGATCTCACCCAGCTTCATGCGGATTTCGGAGCGAAACTTGGATTGGGGCCAGGATTTGAGAAATTGCTCTCCCAGTTCGAGCGCTTTGTCTTCCTCATTCCCCGCAGAAGCTTCAATCCACATAGCAACGTAGTCGGAGCGTTCCGCCAACTCATTGGAAAGCTCTCGTTGGCGAAGTGCCGCCAGTTGTTTGCGGGCCGCAACGGGAAGAAACTCAAGCAGGTAGATCTCAGCCAAAGCCAATTCCGCTTCCGCAACGCGCGGGTGGTCGGGATGGTCGGTCGCGAATTCCTGGAGCTCGTTGAGTGCCTCCGGATCGGAAGTCGCGGCGAGCCGGAGCGCGCGTTCCAGCCGGAGATCCGCCTGGGCGCTGGCAATCTTTTCCTGGAGTCCCAGTTGGCGGAACTCTGCGAGATAGCGTTGCTGATTCTGACCGTAGAGCGCGGCAACCGCCGCGTTGAAAACGGCGTTGGGATTCTCCGCTTCATCACCACCCGCCAAGCCAAACGCATCGGCGGCTTTCGAGAAATTGTTGAGGGCAAACTCCGCCCGACCGCGAACATAAGCCACGTATTGGCGAATCCCGGGGTTCAGCATCGCCAGATTGATCTTGTCGAGCAGGTCCGTGGCCTTTTCCGGGTTGGCGGATTCCACGTAGAGCTCGGCCAAGCGAATCGTCGCTGCATTGGCCAGAAAATGCTCCGAATGTTTCGCGACAAACGCTTCCAGGTTCTTCGAGGCGGTTTCCAGCTTGGTCTGGCGGGCGCTGTGAAACAGGGTCAAGCCCTGGAGCTCCGGTTTGGGCGATTTCTGCCAATTCTGGACCATGGGATGAGGTCGCTCCCGCTCGAAAAACCGAAGCTTCTCCAAACGCTCAAACGCGGCAGGCAGCATCGGGCTATCAGGCGATTTACTCACAAATTGCACCAACTGATCTACTGCATCGTCGGTTTTGCCGCGTTGCTGACTCACGTCGGCCATGCCCAATTGGGCACGGTGATGAATGCGGGCATTGACTCCTTCCGAATTTTGGATCACTGAGCGAAATTGCCGTTCGGCGCGGCTCAGATCACCTTTTGCGAGCAAGCGCTGCGCATCGAGCAGCGCGATCTTCAGTTTCGAGCTTTCATCGGCCGTGTCCTTGATCGATTTGAGAATCGTCTCCACTTCGGTCAACTCATCCAAGCTCAGATAAATGTCTGCGGAACGGATGGCCGCCTGAAGTCGCACGGGTTCAATCGTTGAAGCGGAGCGGAGTGGCTCCAGGACCTTGAGTGCCATTCTCGGTTCATTCAGCGAAACCAGGAGATTCGCGCGCGTCAACGTCGCGTAGATAAAGCGGGGATCGCCCACCAATCCTTCGTAAAAGCGGAAGTGTTGCTCCGCCTCCGAATGGTTCCCAAGTCGAGCCAACGCGATTCCCTTCCAGAAGGGCATCGCGGGGTGGCGTTCCAGCGGCTTCTCCTGGCAAAACGCCAACGCATCCACAAAGCGTTCCTGCCGGACCATGCTCTCGAGCAGCCGGGACGCGACGGTCGCAACTTCCTCGGGCGTGAGCTCCTCTGGACTGCGATAGATCCGCGCCAGCTTTTCGGTTGCCACCGCAGGAAGATCGTCTGCGAGCGCCTGAATCGCGGCTTGAAACTCGGCATTTTCGTCCAACGAAGCAGCAAGAATCTGGACCCCGAAAAACGGAGCGAGAATCCAAAGCTGATAGCGGGGGACGGTCATGGGCCAATTCAGCCTAGAGCGGAGCGGGGCCAAGTCAAAGCCCTTCGTATTTAGCCAACTGCACCGGTTAAAGCATAACCACCCTTACTCTTCACCAAATTGATTTCGAGAAGCAGCACTTCGCCGTCGTTCATCGTCACCGTTCCCATCACTGAAATCCACTCCGCTTCGTGCTTGCGCCGCTTCCATTCGACCTGCCGAATCTGGCTGAGATCACCTTGATCCACGGTTTGGTCCTCACCCGCAATTGAGTTGCCTTCATAATTCAGGCCGAGCAACTCCGCGATGTATTGGGCGTGATTCATCCCCATTCCCAACTGGGTTTGGCGATGGGTCGCATCAGCCATGTCGAGCAGCGTCAGCCACTCGTGAAGCTCGATGCTCGCCTCGATGGTTTCGAGCGTTTCTGCCAGCGGATCAACGGGGTCCTGCGCGGACAGATTCCAGGGAAGGATGAGCGCAGCCTGAGCGAGTGCGACGATGAAGCAGTTTTTCATGAATTCGATTCGGTTTGGCTGGGTTGGACGCGAAAGAATCCGCTATTCCGCCAAAATCTTTGGCGCGAGATCCTCCTCAATGAACTTCGCGATCGCATCCTGCCACGGCGCTGGGGTGATGCCGGCGTCCTTGATCAGGAGTTCGGTAGAAAGCGACGTCCGCCGTGGGCGTTTCGCCTTCCAATTCGCCAACTTGGCCAATTCATCCATTTTGATCTCGCCCAATTGCGTGGTTTTCAGCGGAATCCCCGCCTCTGCCGCGCAGTCGATGCAGTGCTGTCCCCATTCGTTCCAACTGCAGGTTCCCGTGTTGGCCATGTGAAGAATGCCGCCATAAGGCTCCTCGCTGAGGACGAACGACTCCAAAAACCCGACGGCTTCCCTCGCGCTGGTTGTCGTTCCCCATTTGTCGCTCACCACGTTCACTTCCTCTTTCGCCATTGCCTGCCGAATCACCCACTCCGGAAACCCCGCCTTGCCGGGCCCGTAAAGCCAGGAAACCCGCACCGCGAGGTGATCGGGAAATGAGCTGAAAAGCTCCTCCTCGCCAATGTGTTTCGATTCTCCGTAGGCGCTGATCGGGTTCGGCTCATCGCTTTCGACGTAAGGCTCCTCCTTTTCGCCATCAAAGACGTAATCCGTGCTGATGTGAATCACCTGAGCGCCCTGGTCCGCCGCAATCGAGCCCATCAGCCCCACCGCGTAACCATTAATCTGGTCGGCCAGTTTGGAATTCTCCTCGCAGCCGTCCACATCGGTCATCGCGGCCGCATTCAGAATCACGTCAAAGTCGCCAATGTCATTCAGCGCCCTCCGGATTGAGGAATCCTTGCTCAAATCCATTTCCTTGCGGCTCAGCGCAAACACATCACACCCCGGCAAACCGGTAAACCAGTCTGCGCAAAGACTTCCGAGCATCCCTCCAGCGCCTGTAATGACAATCCGTTTGTTCATCTCGCGCGATGTTGAGGCAAAAATGCCTCGGAATCAACCATTTCCGGCGGGCAGATGCACGTCCATTTGCGGGTAGGGAATCGAGATTCCCTCTTCGTCAAAACGCAGCTTCACCGCCTCCGTAAATTCGCATTTGAACAAGAAGTAGTCGCTCGCCTTCACCCACGGCCGCACCAGAAAATTCACGCTGCTGTCCGCCAACTCGCCCACCGCCAAAAACGGGGCCGGATCCTTCAACACGCGTGAATCGGCATCAATCAACTCCTGGAGAATCTCCTTCGCCTTGCGCAAATCATCATCATACCCAATCCCAAACACCATATCCACCCGGCGCGTCTCCCGCGCATTCGCATTCGTGATCGGCCCGCCGTAAATCTCGCCATTCGGCACAATGATCTCGCGATTGTCCGGCGTCCGCAGCGTGGAGCTGAAAATCTCGATCTTCTCCACCACGCCTGCCACCCCGGCCGCCTCAATGAAATCCCCCATTTTGAAAGGACGAAACACCACCAGCATCACCCCGGCCGCAAAGTTCTTCAGCGAATCCTGCAGCGCCAAACCCACCGCCAGTCCCGCTGCACCAACCAACGCCACCAGCGACGTCGTATCGACGCCCAATTGGCCCAAGGCCGCCACAATCACCACCAGGTAGAGCAGTGCACTGGCAATGTTCGCGATGAAGTTGACCAGAATCGGGTCGCGCTTCGACTTCTTGAGCCCCGAGCGAACGCGATCAACAATCCATTTGGCCACCCAGCGGCCGATCACGAAAATGGCAATCGCCGTCAGCAACTGCACCGCAAACGGCAGCGCCAACGCCTTGACCTTGGAAATCTCAAACATTCCGCGATTCGGAAACCTGGCTCAGAGCGTTAAACGTAGGGCAGAGCCTCAGCCGTCTTCGCCACCTCCGGCGCGCCCTCCAGCAACTCCGCAATCGGATCCCACTTCCCGGCAATCAACGCATCGCGCGCCGTGTCCGGAAGGTGTACCGTAATGCTCTCGTCACCGAACTGCACGCGCTGCGCATCCACATCCACCGTCACTTCCAGCTTCGGATCGGCATCCACCGCGTTCGCCAGCTTCGCCAAATCTTCCTCCGTCGCCGTCACGCAGGGAATCCCCAGCGTCGTGCAATTGCCGAAAAAGATTTCTGCAAAACTCCCTGCGATCACCGCACGAATTCCGTGCCGATAGAGAGCCTGAGGCGCATGTTCGCGGGAACTGCCGCAGCCAAAATTCATTCCGGAAATCAGGATCGGTGCATCGGGGCGCTGATCCAGCGGATGCCCGGTCTTCGAGCCATCCTCCTTATAACGCACATCATAAAAGAGATACTCGCCCAACCCATCAAACGTCACACACTTCATGAAGCGGGCCGGAATAATCCGATCCGTATCAATATCCGCTCCGGGGACGTGGACGCCGGTTCCGCTGACTTGCGTGATTTTATCGAGTGCCATAGTGATTAGATAGTCGCCGAAATAGCCACATTCGCAACCACGGATCTACGGGGCCATTCAGCGCTCGGGTTACGTTTTACCGGTTTCGCGAAACCTCACCATTTTTCGGTGATCGTGATACTTCCGATAGATCGTGGATCCGTAGAGTTGCGACTGAGGGAACAGCGCTGAAGCGACTCTGAAGAAGAGAAACAAAAGCGGCCCAAAAATGAGGCCCTTGAGCCAAGTCCTAAATGGAGTGAGAACAAATGCAGGAATTCCAATGGCGAAAAAGAGAATCCACCGAAACACGTTGTGTTTTTTCGCGAGTAGGTATTCCGCTTCGGAAATCGAGTTGCCGTGATAGTGCCATCGATTGTCGAGATCGGATTTGGGTGGTGAGTATGGATTATGGTTACCGGTCGACTCTGGTGCAGAATCCTTGGGATTCACGTCGGGAAAGGAGGGGTTCTTGGGGGGGCGATCGAGATTGAGTTTTGGCCGCCTTCCTTCTTTCTGTGGTGAACTTCCCAACGTGGGTTCCGCAATTTCATTCCTGCAGTTTGGGCATTTCCGGTCATCCAAAACCAAAACCTTGGTTCGGCAATCAGGGCAAAACTCTGTCTCCATGTGTCTGAGGTATCGAAACCCGATCGAGAAGTCAATAGTGCTAACCACAATCGGGATCCTCGAAACTCCGGATATCAATTCCGCCCAACCCGCTTTGCGATCCAAGAGAGAGTCCCGGAGGGACTACCGAGACTAGCGCGGGGTAAAGCGAAGCGAAACCCCGGGACCACCGACGACAAAGACCATGGCGCGCCGAAGGTGCGCGAGAATGATTCTGGCGTCCCTGCCGGGACAGGATATGGCACGCATGGTGACAGCCCTCGCTCCACCGCAACGATCGGGGAACCAACGGAACGCCGCCCTCCGGGTTTGGGTCGGGATAGTCCTTGTCTTTTTGTCAGTTCCGGTTTTCTGTGCGCGCCCGTTCGGCGTCCCGAACGGATTTTCCAACCTTTCTCGTTGATTGATCATGGCCAGACATCGTTATCCGTTTGAATCCATCGAACCCAAGTGGCAAGCCCATTGGGACGAAGCGCAGACGTTTGCGGTTTCCAACCCCGGCAAGCCCGATTTCGACGCGGACAAGCCGAAGTATTATGTGTTGGATATGTTTCCCTATCCCAGCGGGGCAGGGCTTCATGTCGGGCATCCGGAAGGCTACACGGCGACGGACATCATTTCGCGCTACAAGCGAATGAACGGTTTCAACGTGTTGCATCCGATGGGGTGGGACGCATTCGGGCTGCCGGCGGAGCAATACGCGATCAAGACGGGGCAGCATCCGCGGGTGACGACGGAGCAGAACGTGAACAATTTTCGCGCGCAGCTGAAGCGGCTCGGGTTTTCCTACGATTGGGAGCGCGAGGTCAACACCACGGATCCCGGCTATGTGCGCTGGACCCAGTGGATCTTTCTGCAGCTCTATCATTCCTACTGCGACCCGGAAACGGGGAAGGCACGCCCGGTCAGCGAACTGGAGGAGAAGGGCTGGAGTCGAGAGGAGATCGACGCGGTGCGTCTGGCGTTCGTCGATGAGGTGCCGGTGAACTGGTCGCCCGATTTGGGGACGGTGTTGGCAAACGAGGAGGTGGATGAGTGGAAAGGCAAGGGCCACACGGTGGAGCGACGTCCGTTGCGGCAGTGGAATTTGCGGATCACCGCGTTTGCACAGCGGTTGATCGATGAGTTGGATGGCCTGGATTGGCCGGAGTCGATCAAGCTGTTGCAGCGCAACTGGATTGGTCGCAGTGATGGGGCGGAAGTGGTTTTCGATGTCGAAGGCCATGACGTGACCGTGTTCACGACGCGCCCGGACACGCTGTTTGGCGCGACCTACATGGTGCTTTCGCCCGAGCATCCGCTGGTGGATGAAATCACGACTGAGCCTCAGAAAAAAGCCGTCGCGGCGTATCAGAAAGAGGCGTCGAGCAAGAGTGAGCTGGACCGGACCGAACTGGCCAAGGACAAGACCGGCGTTTTTACGGGCGGCTTTGGAATCAACCCGGTGAACGGCGAGAAAATTCCCGTCTGGATCGCGGATTACGTGATGATGAGTTACGGCACCGGCGCGATTATGGCGGTGCCGGGTCACGATGACCGGGATTACGAGTTTGCGCAGAAGTTCGAGCTTCCGATCACCGAAGTGGTGAAGGCTCCCGACGATTTCGAGGGAACCTGTTTCACCGGCAACGGTGTGGCGATCAATTCCGGCATGTTGGACGGGCTGAAGACGCGGGACGCCAAGAAGAAGATCACGGAGTGGCTCGCGGCGGAAGGGAAGGGGAAGAAGACGATCAATTACAAGCTGCGCGATTGGCTGTTCAGCCGCCAGCGTTACTGGGGCGAACCGTTCCCCATTGTGTGGGAAGACGGAAATCATCGCGCCTTGAGCGAGGACGAGTTGCCGGTGTTGCAACCGGAGTTGGAGGATTTCAAACCGACGGGATCGCCGGAAGGGCCGTTGGCGAAAGCGACGGACTGGATCGCGTATTCCGAAACGGCGAAGCGCGAGACGAACACCATGCCGCAGTGGGCCGGCAGTTGCTGGTATTACCTGCGTTACATGGATGCGCGAAACGACGAGGCGTTTGTCGATTCGGACGTGGAGAAGTATTGGACGAGCGGGGATCAACCCGGCGGCGTCGATCTCTACGTGGGCGGGACCGAGCACGCGGTGTTGCACCTGTTGTATGCGCGGTTTTGGCACAAGGTGCTCTTTGATCTGGGTCACGTTTCGACGCCGGAGCCGTTTCAGAAGTTGGTGAACCAGGGCCTGATTCTCGGCGAAAACGGCCAGAAGATGTCGAAGAGCACCGGCAATGTGGTGAATCCCGACGACGTCGTCGAGGAGTTCGGCGCGGATTCGCTGCGTCTCTTCGAAATGTTCATGGGACCATTGGAGCAGGTCAAGCCGTGGTCGACCAAGGGCGTGGAAGGCGTGAACCGCTTTCTCGGCAAGGTCTGGCGATTGGTGATGGAGGAAACCCAGGAAGGCGAATGGACGTTGAGCGACGCCGTGACCGAAATTGAGCCGGACAAAGCGCAGTTGCGCGTTCTGCACGAGACGATCAAAAAGGTGACCCACGACATCGAGACGATGGGCTTCAACACCGCGATCTCCCAGATGATGGTTTGCACCAACGAGCTGGGCAAAGCGGAGAAACGTCCGGTGTCCTGCATCGCGACGTTGTTGCAATTGTTGAACCCGTTTGCACCGCACCTGACCGAAGAGTTGAACGAACTCTTACGGGCAAAATTTGGGGATGCTCTGCCGGAAAGTCTGGCTTATCAAACGTGGCCAACGTTTGACGAAAAGCATCTCGTCCTGGACGAGATCGAGATGGTGATTCAAGTGAACGGCAAGCTTCGCGAGAAGATGGTGGTTAGCAAAGACGCCAGCAAGGACGACTGCGAAAAGCTTGCGCTGGAGCAGGAAAAAGTGCAGCCGTTTATCGACGGGAAGACGATCCGCAAAGTGATTGTTGTTCCCGGCAAATTGGTGAATATCGTCGCGAACTAGTTGTCGGCCCACTTCAGGGGCCAATTCTCTCCTTCGGTAATCCCAGGGGCGTGCTCGTTCCCCGCATTTTCGCTAGCTGCGGTTTGAGCGGAAAGCGGAGTGGCACTTGCGAACGACGCGGTTCATTATATCTCAAGGTCTAGGTATCTTTTTGTCGGCAGGTGCGAAATGTTTATCGCGATGCTCGGATGCCTATTCCCAGATGGGGTTTGGAGTGGCTGGACTAATTGCGGATGACTATGGGTTCCAGTGATCAGTGCAAGCGTAACATCATGCCATGAGAATCGCGCCGCAAAATACCATTTGAAGACGTTCTTGGAGTTGGTGAGCTTGGCGTGCTTCTTCCTCCTTTCGGAGCGGATGTTCGGGCTCGAGGTCTCGAAATCGCGACCGGTGCAACAGATGTGCGAGCCCCACGAACATATAGCCTACAATCAGAATTGAGAGGAAAATCGCAAGTGTCATCCGGTGATCCTTGGGTTAGTCCAGTTCACTCCCTATTTCTTCTTTACGGATTTTTCAGGTGGGTTCGAGACTACTTTTTTGGGGGATCCTCGATCAATCCAGCCGAATCAGGAGGTCGTCGCTTCCAACCGAGTCGCCCTTGTTGACGAGAACTTCCTTCACCACGCCATCCTGATTGGCGCAGACGCTGGTGAGCATCTTCATTGCTTCGAGGGTGACGAGCTTGTCTCCTTCCTTGACCTTGGCGCCGACGATCGCGTCGACTTCGGTCACCATTCCTGGCATTGGGGCAACGGCGTGGGTCGGGTCGTTGGGATCGCCTTTGGCGCGGCTTGACGTTTCAATCTTGAGGGAGCGGTCGACGACCTGAGCTTCGCGCGGCATGCCGTTCAGTTCATAGAACAGCGTCCGCATACCTTCGGTGTTCGGCTCGCCGATTCCGATCAGCTTGATGAAGAGGACTTTCCCGGGATCAATCTCGACCGAGATTTCCTCGCTGACCTTGAGTCCATAAAAGTAGGCGCTCGTCGGCAATACGCCGATGTCGTCAAATTCGCGGCGCGACTGCTGGAAGTCGGCAAAAACCTGGGGATACATCAGGTGGCTGTAAAGATCGTCGTCGGTCGCGGGACGTTTCAGGGCGGTTGAGACCTCTGCCTTGACGTCGTCGAGGTCCACTTTCGCAGCAATCTCGCCAGGCCGCTTCGTGGTTGGCTTGCGATTGTTGAGCACCACCTTCTGAAGGTCTTGAGGCCAACCGCCATCGGGCTGACCGAGACCGCCCGCGAGCATGTCGATCACGCTTTCCGGGAAATCGAGAGAACCGGGCTCCAGGTTTGGAACTGCTGAGGGCTTGATCCCGCGCGTGATGAGGAAAATCGCCATGTCGCCGACCACCTTCGAACTCGGTGTGACTTTGACGATGTCACCGAACAGTTGGTTGACCTCCGCATAGCACTTGGCGACTTCCGGCCAGCGATGTCCGAGTCCGAGTGCCGCCGCCTGTTCCTTCAGGTTGGTGAACTGGCCGCCGGGCATCTCGTGCTCGTAGACTTCGGCGCTGCCTGCTCGAGGCGCACTTTGGAAGGGCTGATAAAAATCGAGCACTTCCTCCCAGTAATCGCTGAACTCGTTCAACGCCTGAAGATTGAGCTTGGTATCGCGTTTGTGAGCTTCGAGAGCGGCGACGATCGAATTGAGGTTCGGCTGACTGGTTGAGCCGGACATACTGCTGATCGCCAAATCCACGATGTCGACTCCGGCTTCGCAGGCTTTGAGAACAGAGGCGGCGCTGATTCCGCTGCTGTCGTGGGTGTGGAAGTGAATCGGGATGCCGATTTCTCCGCTCAAGGTTTTCACCAGCTTCTGTGCGGCAAATGGTCGGCAGAGACCGGCCATGTCCTTGATCGCGAGAATGTGCGCGCCCATCTTTTCCAGCTCTTTCGACATCTTCACGTAATACTCGAGCGAGTATTTATCGCGCTTGGGATCGTCGATGTTGCCGGTGTAACAAATCGCGGCCTCACAGACACTGTTGGTGTCCTCGACAACCGCTTTCATCGCCACTTCCAAATTCGGCAGGTAGTTGAGGCTGTCGAAAATTCGGAAGATATCCATCCCGGCCTCGGCCGAATGTTTCACGAAACCGGCGACGACGTTGTCGGGATAATTGGAGTAACCGACTGCGTTGGAACCGCGGAACAGCATCTGGAAACAGATGTTCGGGATGCGCTCACGGAGTTTGCGAAGCCGCTCCCACGGATCCTCGCGCAGGAAACGCATCGCGGTGTCGAACGTGGCGCCGCCCCACATTTCCAGGCTGAAGAGTTCCGGCGTGCGTTGCGCGATGGCATCGGCAATCGCCAACATGTCGACCGAGCGCATGCGGGTCGCGATGAGCGATTGGTGAGCGTCGCGCAACGTTGTGTCGGTAATGAGAAGGCGCTTCTCCTTCTTGATCCATTCGGCGAATCCGGTTGGTCCCAGCTCGAGAAGCTTCTGGCGGGAGCCGGGTGCGGGATCGCGACGCGGCTCAAAATGCGGCAACCGCGCGGGCGGCATCACCTCGGCCGGTTTCCAGTTCTTCGCCTGCTGATGGCCGTTGACGGTGACGTCGCTGAGATAGGCCAGGAGCTTGGTGGCGCGGTCGCGACGGGCCTTGAATTTCAGCAGGTCCGGGTTGTCGTCGATCAGCTTGGTGTGAGCCTGCCCCTGAAGGAAGGCGTCGTTCAGAATCACGTTTTCCAGGAACGGCATGTTCGTCTTCACCCCACGAATTCGGAATTCCCGCAGCGCGCGATACATGCGCTGGTTCGCCCCGCGAAAGGTGTTGGCCCACGCCGTGACCTTCACTAACATGCTGTCGTAAAACGGCGTGATCACGCTGCCCGCATCCCCGGAACCCGCGTCGAGACGAATCCCGAGACCCGCCGCCGAGCGATAATTGACGATTCGGCCGTAGTCCGGTGCAAAGCCGTTTTCGGGATCTTCGGTCGTGATCCGGCACTGAATTGCGTAGCCGTTGCGTGGAATCTGGTCCTGCGGCGGGATGTTGATGACCTCGTCGTGAAGTTGGAAGCCCTTCGAAACCAGAATTTGCGAACGAACCAGGTCGATTCCGGTGATTTGCTCGGTCACGGTGTGCTCGACCTGGATCCGCGGGTTCATCTCGATGAAGAACCAGTCCTTCTTGTCCATGTCGTAGAGGAACTCGACCGTGCCGGCGTTGTTGTAGCCGATCTCTTTACCGATCGCCACGGCTGACTGACAAAGGTCGTTCACCAACCCAGGATCGAGATCGATGCTTGGCGCAATCTCGATGACTTTCTGATAACGGCGTTGCACCGAACAATCGCGCTCGTGCAGGTGAATCACATTTCCGTGACGATCGCCGAGAAGCTGGACCTCCAAGTGCTTGGCGCGATTGATGTAGCGCTCCAGAAAGACGCTTGGATTGCCAAACGCGCGCGCCGCTTCGGCTTGAGCGTCGGCCAGGTTCTGCTCCAGATCCTCCTCCTTCATCACCACCCGCATTCCGCGGCCACCTCCGCCAAACGCGGCCTTGATGATGAGGGGAAAGCCAATCTCCTTGGCGATTTTCATCGCTTCCCGACCGCTGACGACCGGATCTTCCGTTCCCGGAAGCGTTGGAACTCCGGCTTTGTGCGCCACGGCGCGAGCCGCGACCTTGTCGCCCATCTTGTTCAGCAAATCGGGACTTGGCCCGATGAATTCGATCCCTTCATCGATGCAGGCCTGCGCAAAATCGGGATTCTCCGACAAAAAGCCATAACCGGGGTGAATGTGGGTCACGCCCTTGTCTTTCGCGATCGAAACGATGCCGTCGATGTCGAGATACGCGCCCACCGGCCCTTTTTCTTTGCGCAGCAAATAGGCTTCGTCCGCTTTGAAGCGATGGCGGCTGAATCGATCTTCTTCGGCAAAAATGGCGACCGTTTTGAGTCCCAACTCGTTGGCGGCACGGAAGATGCGAATGGCGATCTCACCCCGATTGACGGCCATCAGTTTACCGTCCGAAATATTGGGGTCGCGAAGAAGTGGAGAAAGACTTGCTGACATGGAAGCGAGAAACTAGTCGAAGCGGGGATTCTGTAAACGGGGAAAAGTTGGGGAGATTCAAGCCGATCGGCAGGCGTCCAATCAAGTCGGAAGAACTTTGTCGGGATTTTGAAATTCGGCTGGGATTCCTCGTTTTACCCACTGGTTGCGCTGGAATCCGTGGAATCGCCGTCGCGTAGCGACAGCTCATGCTAGCCGTGGGTTTCAACCCACGGAAAGCGATCGACCAAGAGATCCGTCGCGTAGCGACCGTTCATGCTGTTGCGCCCCGATTTGCCGAATGGGGTTAGTTTCTCGAACGAGAGCCGCGAGATGAATACGTTCTTGAGCAATGGAAACGTTCCCACGCGTGAGCGGTCGCTGACGCGACGCAAGCTCCGGATCAAATGCGGTCCGTGGGTTGAAACCCACGGCTAACATGCCATGTCGCTACGCGACGGTTCTGCTTCGGGTGTTGCCCGACACGGGCGGTTTCCGATGGATGAGTTTTTCCCGGCAGGATGAAGGTTCATTGCTGCTTTTCAGCAAAAGGCGGATGCGTTGTAAAACGGGACATCGGCCCGTTCCTGCGGACGACCTGCCGGTCGACCGGCGGGAGTCTCCGGGGAACGGGCCGATGTCCCGTTTTACCCACCAAAGAGCCGGAGCGGCGTTTCGCGCTGCGTCATCTGCGACTTTCCTTTACCTGGCCATCCTGAAGGAGAAAATGCCGGGTGCCGAGCCGGAGCGCTTCGGCCCGGCTGTGGGTGATGTGAAGTGTGGTGACGCCGGTCGACGTTCGCACGGTTTCGAGGAGTCCGTAGACCTCTTCGCGGGTTTCCTCGTCCAGCGCGCTCATGGGTTCGTCGAGCAGAAGAATGGGAGGCTCAAAGGAGAGGGCGCGACCAATCGCGATGCGTTGGGATTCGCCGCCGCTCAGGCCCAGCGGACGTCGATCCAGCAGGTCGCCGATTCCGAGAAGGCCGGACAATTTCTCGACAATGGCCTGGGTGCGTGACGGCGCAAAGCCGCGCAATTTCGGGGCGAACTCCAAGTGCTCGCGAACCGTCATCGTTTCAAACAGCGCCAAATCCTGGGGAACATATCCCACGTTGCGCTCGGCGGGAGGTCGCGCGGTGACGACCTTTCCTTCGAGCAAAATTTCGCCCTGGGCGACGTCGCGAAGCCCGCAGATGGCCTCCAGAATCGTGGTTTTCCCAGAACCGGTTTTGCCCATGATCACGGCGAAATCACCCGCCGCGACCTGGAACGAAATGCCTTCCAATCGAAAGTCGCCAGCGTGAACGGAAATATCGCGAAGCTCGATCATGATTCAGGCGGCAAAGGTGAGGCCAAATTTGCGAACCAGCGCGAGGACCGCGAAAGCCGCTCCCACCAAAAGGAGCGAAACCGCTACCGCCGCCTCCAGATTTCCAGCGCTCAGTTCCAACCAAACCGTGGTTGGCAAGACCTCGGTCTTCATCCGGGTTGCTCCCGCAAACACCAGAATCGGACCAAACTCGCTCAAACTCCGGGCCCAGGCCACGGTCGCCGCCGCCAGCATCCCACGACGCGCCGAAGGCAGCGCGATGTGCCAAAACGCCTGAAATTCCGAACAACCGAGGGTGAGGGCGACCTGTTCGGGACGGGCCGAAAGATGCTCGAACGTGCCTCGCATCGTCCGAATCGCGAAGGCCGCGCCAATGACAAATTGCGCGAGCACCACGCCAAACACGGTGTAGGTGAATGGGATCACGCGCTCGATTTGGTTCCCGATCGTGGTCTGGAAAAAGATCAGCAGGCAGAGGCCCATCACCATGGGTGGAAGCACGATGGGAATGTCAAGTGCCGCCTCGATCAGCGATTTTCCCGGAATCTCGCGTCGCGAAAGCAGATAACCTGCCGGAACGGCGACGAGGAGCGAAAGCAGTGCCGTCACCGTGCAGGTCGTGAAGCTGAGAAACACCGAGTAGCGAATTTCCTTGGACGCCAACGCCGCGAACAAATCCGAAGGCCGGCTGTAAACCGCCGTCGCCGCCAAGATCGCGAGGATGAACAGCAAATACCCGCCAGCGATGACGGCAAGCGAGATCCAGAAAGGGGAGTTAGGCGACCGGTTCAATCGTGTCGCGGATCGTGGCAAAGGCTGCAAAGGGGCGCAACCGAAATCGAGCCGCGATTAAACGGCCTGGTCGGTGAGAATATAGCCGTGACCGCGTCGCGTATGGATGAGCGGCTTGGAGTCCGGTGAAGTCGAGATGGATTTGCGCAGGGAACTGACGGCCGAGTCGATCACGTTGCTCATGACGACGGCGTTGCTGTCGTAGAGGTGTTCCTCGATTTCCGTCCGTGAGACGACTTGTCCCTGACGCAGCATCAGGTATTCGAGCAACGAAAACTGCTTGGGCGCCAGATCCAGCTTTTGACCTCCCCGGGTCGCGGTTTTCGTCGCCGAATCCAGCTCCAGATCGCCGACAAAGACCTTGGAACTGCGCTTCTCATAGCGTCGCCGGCTCAGGGTTTCGATGCGGGCCAGGAGCTCCTCGATCGCGAAGGGTTTGATGAGGTAATCGTCCGCGCCTTTGCGCAAGCCGAGCACCCGGTCGTCGATCGTGTCTTTTGCGCTCAGGATGAGGATCGGTGTCTTGTCGCCCGCTTCGCGCAATTTCTCCAAGATGGTGAGCCCGTCCATGTTCGGCAGCATGATGTCGAGCACGAGCACGTCGAAATCGTAGGTCTGCGCCATCCAGTAACCTTCCTCGCCATCCGACGTCATATCGACCGCGTAGCCCGAGGCTTTCAGGGCTTTGCCGACCGGTTTTTGCAGGTGTTTCGAATCTTCTACAAAGAGGATGCGCATCGCGGCGATGATAGCATGAGAACCTGAGCAAAGGATGACGAAATCCGGATGTCCCGACGGTCACCCGCTTTTTGCTTGCCGGATTTCCGAATTGCAGCGTCGATGAATCATGAAAACACTCTCCGTTCACTTGCTTTCCTCGCTCGTTCTGGCGCTTCCAACCGTTGCGGAAGTGGTGACCAAAGAAGTGACCTACGAAAGCGGTGGGTTGACGATGAAAGGACTGCTCGCGTGGGACGATGCGATTGAGGGGAAACGTCCGGGCGTGATCGTGGTTCACGAATGGTGGGGACACAACGACTATGCCCGCGAACGCGCCAAAATGCTGGCGAAACTGGGCTACGCGGCCATGGCGATCGACATGTTTGGCGACGGGAAAACGGCCGATCATCCGAAGGATGCAGGCGCCTTTGCCGGTGAAGCGATGAAGAATCTGGATGTCGCGAAGGCCCGGTTCGAAGCCGCTCGAACGCTTCTCAACGAACAGCCGGTGACCGACCCGGCGAAAAATGCGGCGATTGGCTACTGCTTTGGCGGAGGTGTCGTTCTCCACATGGCGCGGCTTGGCGTGGATTTGGACGGAGTTGTGAGTTTTCACGGAAGTCTCGGCGCGAAGCAGAAGGCGGAAGCCGGGGAGGTGAATGCCAAGGTGCTGGTTTGCAACGGTGCGGCGGACCAATTTGTGAGCGAAGAGGCGGTCGCAGCCTTCAAAGCGGAAATGGAAGCGGCGAAGGTCGATTTTGAGTTTATCAACTACGAGGGCGCGTTGCATGGATTCACCAACCCGGGGGCGACGGCCAAAGGTGAAAAATTCGGTATCCCGCTGGCCTACGACAAGGCTGCGGATGAGGCTTCCTGGGCCGAGATGCAGACGTTTTTCGGCGAAATTTTCGGCGAATAGAGCGGTTGGTGAGAGTTGATTCTCTCAAATCGCGAACGCGATCAAACATTCTGCGCCGGGCGCTGTCAAAACCCCGAACCTCCTATGAGCACTGCTTCTCCCGCCTTCTCCGAGCGCAATTTGCGAGCGCTCCCCGCGCCGATTGTCGATAAACTGCGCGACCTGATTGCGCGAGTCCGGCGCATCGCCATCACCAAGGGAGTTTTCGCGGTGATTGCCACTGCGCTGATCTCGCTGCTCACGATCATGGCGATCGATGCGACGGTCACGATTTTTTCGAGCGCGGTGCGATGGTCGCTCACGATCGGAGCCCTCGTCGTGACTGCCGTCGCGGCCTGGTGGTGGGTGTTCCGACCCGCAACGAAGCGGATTACCCTGACCAATATTGCGCGTTACGTCGAAACGAGGCATCCCGAGTTGCAGGAGACGATCTCCAGTTCGCTCGAGTTGTTGGCGAGCGATGATCCCAACGAGATTCGGGGATCCGAAGAGCTGATTGGCGAAGTGGTGAAATCGGCGGTTCGCGACGTCGGCCAGGTTCGCAGCGAGGAAGAGTTCGATACCAGGCCGATTCGCCGTGCAGCGATGGTGGCGATTTGCTTTGCCGGGCTGCTCGGTCTGATTTTTGTCATCTGGCCCAAACCCAGCACCACGTTGCTGACGAGGGCGGTGGCGCCATTTCTCCAGGTCGGAAACGCCTACGCCGACACGCTTACCGTCAAGCCCGGACACATTCGGGTTCCGGCCGGAGAGGACGTTTCGATCGAAGTCTCGATTCGTCACAAGCGCCTCAATCGCGCAACGGTGCGACGCCGCGACAATGAAGATGCGCCGGAGGGCGTCGAGCGGATGGACTTCCTGAGTGAGGACGATGATCACGTGCGAACCTTTGTCCGGACGTTTCCGAATGTGCAGAAGGACTTTCAGTACCGCGTTCATGCCGGTGCGGCTGTCAGCCAGTTCTACAACGTGGAGGTCGTCCCGCCTCCGATCATCGACACCCTGACGATTCGCTATGAATTCCCGGAATATACCAATCTGCCTCCGGTTGAAGGCATCACCGAAACCGGTGAAATCGTCGCGCTCGAAAATACGTTGGTGACCGTCACCGCCTTGACCAACCGGCCGATGGAAGCCGCCAATCTGTTGATCGGAACCGAGCCACAGGCCCAGCGCGATCGCGCTCCGGAGGATGATCCGCGTGAATTGACCTGGCGCTTTTTCCTGAAGCGCGATCAGGACGAAGAATGGCAGATCCAGCTCAAAGACGACTACGGCTTCGAGAATCAACCCATTTTCTACCGATTGCGTTCGGTTCGCGATCAGGCTCCGGAAATTACCCTGACTTCGCCGGAAGCCCGGCAACTGAAACTGCGACCAACCGAGTTTTTACCCATCAGCTACATAGCGAATGAAGATTTTGGGTTCAGCGCGGCAGAGTTGCTCGTCAAGATCGATGGTCGAGAGCCCGCCGAAGTGCTGCCTCAGACCCTCCCGAGCAAGAATGCGGAAGGTTGGGGAGGGAAAGCGCCGTTTGATCTTTCGAGCCTGGATTTGGAGCGCGCCCGGAGTCTGACCGTTCACGTTCGGCTCTCCGACAATCTCCCGAGTCACCTGAAGGGGGCTCAGAAAACAGTCAGCGAGGCGATCGAGATTCAGTTGGATCGAAATTCGAAGCCGTTGGTGGAGCAGATTTTTGAAGCTCAGGAAAAGGAAATTCGCCAAACGCTAGAGGAAGCAAAGCGTGATCTGCGTGAAGCGAAGAGCGACAACGATCAGTTGCAGCGTGAACTGGACAGGGAAAAGGAGCAGGTTTCACCCGAAGCGTTGGCCAAACTGGATGAGGCTCGCAAGGAGATGATCGAAGCCGAGGAAAAGCTCCGGGAAATCAGCGCGAAAATGGAGGACACGGTCTTTAGCGAGCGAGCCAGGGAGATGGCAGAAATCGCGGAAGAGAATGTGAAGCCGGCACGCGAATCCGCCGAAGCCATTCCCCTGAGCGACGAACACGAGGAACGCAAGGCGGAGGCTGATCAGGTGGAAGAAGAGCTGGAAGCCGCGCTGGCGAATATCGACGAGGTGCTGAAAAACCTGGGTGAGAGCAAGGACGAGGTCGAGCAGGTTGCGGAATTGACGGAGTTGGCCAACGAGCAGCGCCGGTTGGCTCAGGAAGCGACGAAGCAGGTGCAGGAACAGGCCGCCGAAGACGCGCTGACCAATGCCGAGCAGCAGAGCAAAAACGCCGAGCAGCGGGCCCGGGAAATGCAGGAATGGCAGAAACAGCAGGAGCGGGTCCAGGATGAATTGGGAGACATGCTTCGCGACGATCCGGAAGCTCTGCGCGAGGTGTTGGAGGCACAGAATCAGCGAGCTGAGGAATTGGCGGAACGGGCCGAAACCCTGGCTGAGGAACAAGCGCAACTCAAAGCGGCCACGGAGCAGGCGGCCATGCCGGAAAATGCGGAGGCGTTGACCGAGGAGATCATGAAGCAGCTTCGAAAGGAACAGCAGCAGATCGCGAAACGCGCTGAAGATCTTCAACAACAGATGGCGACCGAGAACCAATCGCTCGAGGAAGGCACGAAAGACGCCGAGAACGCGGCGAAGCAGTTGGAACGCAACAATTTGGATCGCGCCGAGGTTGCCGCGAATGAGGCGGCCGAGAACTTTGAACAGGTTGCAGACCAGGCTCAGCGTGAAGTTGCCCAGCAGGCGATTCAGGAAAAGGTTCAGGACGCGCTCGAACAGGCCGCTGAATCCAAAACGGGCCAGGTGCCAAATCCGGAAATGCAGGAAGGAATCGAGCAAGCCGCTCAAGCCGCTGCCGAGCAGTTGGCCAACGCTCCCCAACCCATGTCCGAGAGCCAAATGCAGGAAGCACTCCAGGAAGCTGCTCAAAACATGGCTCAAGCTCAGGCCGAGAATCCCGCCGCGACTCCCGAGCAATTGGCGCAAGCCGCTCAAGAAGCCTTCCAGGAACAAGCCCGGGAAGCCATGCAACAGGCTGCCCAGGAGGCGATGCAACAAGCCGCGCAAGAGTCCGGACAGCAGCCCAATTCGGAGATGCGAAAAGCGATGGAGCAAGCGGCTGAGGCGGCGGCTGAACAATTGGCGGGCGAGCCGATGTCATCCGGGCAATTTGAAGAGTTGATGGAAGCCGCCGCTGAGCAAATGGCGCAGGCTGGTGAGAATGCGACTTCCGAGCAAATGGCGCAAGCTGCTGAAGAGATGTTCGAGCAGGCGGCCGCGGCCCAGCCTCCGCAGGCACCGGCGGGAACCAATTTGGACGGCGAAGCTCAGCCATCGGCCGAGATGGCGGCGGAGTTGCAGGAGCTGGCTCAGCGTCAGGAAGCGGTTTCGGAAGCGCTGAACTCCATTCAGTCCGGACAATTGGAGGACGCGCTTGCCGCGATGCAGGAGGCGCTCTCTGCCGAATCACAAACGTTGGCCCAGGAAGCCGAGGCGCTGTCAAAGGCTGCGGAAGCGGCGGAGCAGGGACAGGCGCGCTATGATGCTCAACAGGCGGAGAACAGTTTCGAGCAAGCCATGAAACAGGCACAGTCCGCCTCGGAGCAACTTGCGAAAGCGCAGCAATCCCAGGACCAAAGTCAGGCTCAAGCGGCTCAACAAGCGGCCCAGGAAGCTGGACAACCGATGTCTTCGGAACAAGCGATGGCGCAGGCCCAACAAGGTGACCTGCCGCCGGCGCAACCCAGTTCTTCAGAGCAGAGTGCGTTGAAATCCGGGAGTCAGGCCCAGGCGCAAAGCCAGAAAGCGCTGGAGAAAGCCGCGCAGCAGTTAAGCAAGGCCGCCCAGCAACTCAGTGACAAGGCGAACGCGCTTTCTCCGTCTCAGGATCAGGGCGAGAGCCAGGTGATGGACTCGCAGGAACTGGCGCAAAGCTTTGAGCAGGTAAGCCAGGCGGCTCAGGCCCAGGATGCGGCTCAGGCTGCGTCTCAGGCCATGAATGCGGCGAACGCGCTTCAACAAATGGCTCAGCAGGCGGCTGAGAACATGGGTGCGATGAGTCAGGCTGCTGCGATGGCACCTCCGTCCCTCCAAAATGGTCAACCGGGAGAGCCGTCGATGGCGGCGGAATCGCAGGAACTTAACGAGAGCGGAGAAGCCGGGCCTGCCGTCGATGCGAGTGGAGTTCCGCCGGAGATGGCAAAACTGGGAATCAGCGCGGAAGACTGGGCGCGATTTCAGGGAACGCTGCAAAACGACATTACCAACCAACAGAGCGCCGGGGCACCGGAAGAGTATCAGGGACTCGTGAATCAGTATTTCCGGATTATCGCAAAGGAGGCGCGCCGCACCAAATGAGCCGAATCATCATTAGTTTTCTTGCCTTGGTCACGGCGTTTTCCGGACAAGTTCAGGCTCAGGGCGAGATTGCTCAGAACGTCTTTTCTCAATACCGCGCCGAAGTTGATAAAGCGACGGATGCCGGACTTGAGTATCTCAAAAAGAATCAGCAAACCGAGGGGCATTTCCCGGGCCGACATGGCGATTCGACCGGGATCGTGGGATTGGTCGGAATGGCTTATCTTTCGAAAGGACATATCCCGGGATTTGGCCCGTATGGCGAGACGATCGACCGCTGTATTGACTACGTTTTAAAGTATCAACAGAGCAACGGGCTCCTGGATCGGCGCGACACTTCTGGGCATGGCCCCATGTATGCGCACAATATCGCGACGCTGTTTTTGTCCGAAGTCTCCGGGATGGTTGATCCGGAGCGGCAAGACAAGCTCGATCCTGTTTTGGCCAAGGCGACGGAACTCATCCTGCGAGCTCAGGCGGTGTCGAAGAGCAAAGCATTTGTTGGTGGCTGGAGATACAAGCCGGATTCCCGCGATAGCGACCTCTCCTGCTCGGGATGGGCTCTCATGAGTTTGCGCTCGGCAAAGCTCAATGGAGCGCCAATCCCCGATGAAGCGATTCAGAGCGCCGTCGAATACGTATTTGCCCGCCACGACAAACGCTTGGGAACGTTTGGGTATACCGATACGCGTGGACACGCCGATTCTCTGACGGGGTGTGGTCTGTTGTGCCTCGAGCTGTGTGGATACCACGGTCACGAATCCACCTATAAAGCCGGGGAATATATCTTGAACAACTTTCGTAATCTGCCGCGGAGTTCCCACGAATATTATGGGAATTACTACAACGCTCAGGGCATGTTTCAGCTGGGTGGGAAATACTGGGAGAAGTATGCGGAATGGATGTATACCTACTATATTCCCAAGCAGAAACCGACTGGCTCCTGGCACTCCCGTAGCCACGGAGAAATTTACGGCACGGCGATGATGGTTCTTTCGTTTACGGTTCCGTATCGGCAATTGCCGATCTATCAACGAGACGAGACTGTCGACGAAGAGAGCTAGCGGAATTGTTTTCGGGTTTTGGCTCAGTTCATTCGCGTCATCTGTCCACTGACTTCCGGGCCGGCGTATTAGAAGCGGGTTGGAGAACCTTGATCAAGAGGGGAGTAAGCCGATGGTCGGTATATTATTTAATAAATATTGAATTTCTGGTTATTGTTATTATGTTTTGCTGTTTCTAGAGGTTTTCTAGAGCCGCTTTCATGAAATCCTACCTCTTCACCTGCTCAAGCTGCGGAACGCAAATGGCGTTTACGGAGAATCAGGCTGGTTTGGTGGGGCCTTGTGGGGGATGTGGAATCAATATTGAAGCCCCTCTGCCGTTTCAATCGAAGTCGATACCAGTCGGAATTTCATCCAGCGAATCGGAGGAATTGGAACGGAGAAGGGCGGAGGAGCCAAGTCTCGGGAAGTTGATCACCCCCCAGGGCAACTTTGTCGCGCTGAGAGGTGAATACATTCGCTTTGGTTCAAGCATCAACTGTGATGTCGTGATTGCCGATTGCTACGGAGTTTCCGACGAGCAATTTCGTCTCGCCGAGGATGATGATCGTCATATTCTCGTGAATCTTGCTCCCAACGAAAATCAGACTCGGGTGAATGCGATGGCGGTTTGTGAACGGCCGTTGAAGGATCAGGACGTCATTTTCGCGGGACAGCTTCGCCTGACGTATCGTGCTCCCACGATTGGTAAAGAGGAGCAGAAGGTGAAGGAGACGAATCGCCAGAGCTATGCCCGGGCGGCCATCATTGGTGCGATTGCGTTGCTGTTGGTGTTCGTTATTGCGGACTTTGCCGGAAGTCCTACTCCCGAAAGGAAGAAAACTCCGGAACGTTCTGCCCCGATCGTGATGCCTGGAAAGGAACCGAGGAAGCCAACGCCTCCTCCCGTTCGAACCGTGCCGCCTTCTCAGCCACTTCCCCCGCAGAATGCGGTTGCCGCGGCTTATCCGACAGTTTCACCCGGGTACACTCCTCCCGGTGTTGGTCCCAATGATAACAGTCTGCCCTACAACGTCGTTGCTGCTCCTGATCGTCAAATGGTTCAAAACGTCCGTCGATCGCAGGTTCATCAGGCGTCGTTTGATCATGTAACGCTTTACGAGGAGTCCGTCGTCAACCACTACGAGCAGGTCTTGGTCGATGCGTATCTCGCGAACGGCCACCGCAGTTGGAAGTGGGATCGAGAGGCAATCACGGCGTTGAATCTCTTCGCCAGGATCTATACGGGAGAAGGAGTTGCCTTCAGTCGGAGCGACTTTGCCGCCTTAAAGAGAGCGGTAACCCATTGTATCCAGGCAGGGTGCCGGGATGCGGCGATTCTCCATGCGAAAGAGCGAATTCAAAGCACGGAATACGGACTCATTGCGAAAGCCGGAGATCCGAGTCCATCGCCAACCTTGGATGAACAGGTTCTCGCGGCCTATCCTGCTGAAGTCCGGGCTCCTTCTTATCTTCATAAAATGAAGATGAGCGCGGGAAGTGAAGATAAGAAATCAAAGGAAGCCATCATGGCGGAGCTGATTGATAGCACGGCAGAATGGAATGTGAACACCAATGATCCTTATCTCTCTACGGTGTATTGGGATCATGTAGAGCAGGCTACGATCGCCGCCGTAAATGTGATGGAAGGGAAGACGAAGTCGGTCGTTAACCGTTTTGACACGTCTTTCAAGATGCATTCCGTTCCGCAGGAGGTTCGCGATGTCTTTCGGACAGCGGTGCCGGTTTGGTTGGCGTGGAACGACCGGGCCGAGAAACCGGATGACGAAGACGGCGATTTGGCGGAGCTGGGTTTGGCGAGAAACCGTCTGGAGCAATTTTGGGATAATGGGCTCCAGATGCCGATCGTTCCCGAATTGATGCTCAAAGTTGCCCTGATGTCTGGTGAGAAGGAACTCTTCAGCCTGTGGTATGATCGCTCTATCATGTTGAATCCCGAGGATCCAACCCCTTACCGGCTCAAGGCTGAGTTTCTCAGCCCCAGCAACTACGGTGATGTTGCTGAACTAACCGCCTTTGCCGACTCGCTGATTGACGAAATGGATTCGCCCAACCTCCCGTGGTTGGGGCTGGAAGTTTACGCCAAGCTCAATGGTATGATCGACAACGATTTTGCGAAGCGGACTGAGATCTGGAAGCGGGTTTCATCGACGTTCGACACATTCTTCAAACGTTATCCCGATGCGCATTTTCGCAAAGCGCAGCGGGCCGCCATATCCTGGGAACTGGGATACGAAGAGGAAGCGCGCGAACAGCTGGAGGAGACGGGGCTCGATTACGCCGCTTTCACCATTAACTTCAAGCCTGAGTTGCTGGGCGAAGAGTCGCCCCATGAGCAAATGATGAAGGACGTGGAGGAGGCGGAATTCAGAAACCGATTGGAAGGCGCGATTCTGGGGGGTGGGAAAAGAGGCTAACGCCGATTCAGAGAGACGGTTGCTCGACACTGTCAATCTCCAGCAGAACTTCCCCCGTTCTGGGATCCAGGGCTCGCAGCGCATACGTCTCAAAATTGGGATCCGTGGCATAGCGCAAAAAATCGGGTTCTTCGCCGTCCAGCTTCCAGGTCTCCCGAGTCCATGGGTTGATGGGAAGTTCCTTGAGGAATCCAAAATCCGACAACACGCCAATCAGTTGGGATCCCGTCAATTCCTCCCGCGGAACGTAGCGCTCTTGATCCACGTGGTAGTCCTGCACGGCGGCCTGAATCTGGAGAAGCATCGTACGGGTTTGCTGTTCATGCCGAACCGACTGAACGCCCCGCAACAGCAGACTTCCAAGGCCCAGAACGAGGGCCGCGAGAATCGAGATTCGGATCACCCAGTTCATGATTTCAGCCAAGGATTCCAGATTTCGTAACCGAAATAGTAGAAGCAGGAAAGGAGGAGCAGGCCAAGGAGCCATGCATCCCGGCGATGAAAACCGTGGGGGTTCTTTTTGGTGAGGTCGAGCAGCAGGCCCGTTGGGCATCCGAACCGGCAATAGCCCATTGGGACAGCTGCCGAGAATGCAAGACTAACGACCGCCACGATGATCGTTGCCAGTCCGGCACCGCGTAGTGCCCACGCATCAAATGGCTCAATTCCGGCCAAATCGATTGGGAGTTTGAGGAAGACAACGGTCAATACCAGAACCAGGAGCAAACCGGGTAGGGCGAGAATTCCCCATTTTACGTCAGGATTGAGCCGGGGTCTGCGGTTGGCGGGGACCAGTTTCATCAGCCATCGTTGCAGATGTCCGTGTGGGCAGATGTGGGTGCAATAGACGGGATGTCCCGTTGCCCAGGGAATGATGAAGGCGATCGCCGCCAGGAAGACTAGGCCGGGAAGCGTTCGCCAGGGAATGCCATGCTCCATCCAGCTGGAAATCAGCGATTGAGCGAGCAAATCGCCGGAAACGAGCCCGAGATAAATCACGATGGCGACGTGAATCCAGGTTTTGCGGCGTTGAATTCGGGGATTACGCCAAAATGCGAGCAGCAGACCCGCCAATGCCGTGAGAATCAGGGTGGCGTCCTGCCAGCGAAAGTTGAAGGAAGGGCCGGTCCGGTTGAGACCTTCCGCCTTGGCGGCGCGAAGGAAGACACTGTTTGCGACAGCCTCGCTGGTTCGCGTGGCGCCCGAGACGCCGAAAACCTTCTCCTGATTGGCCAGTTCGCTCCAGGTTTGGCCATTCCAACGTTCCATAAAGAGATAATCCTTTGTCACGTCCTCAACGTGACTCGGTGTATCGTAACTGTGGCGGATGGAGAGCCCGAGAAGCGCATCGTTGGTATCGAACACCATCAGGACATCGCTGGGGCCGGAGTATCCATTGATGTCCCGGGAATGCGGCATGGTTCGAACCACATAGCCGATTTTCTTTTTCTTCTTGTTGTAGGCGTGAAATCCGCCGCGCGGACTCTTCACATCAACCATCAGCGTGTGGGTTTCCGGAAGAAACTCACGAACCTCTGAAGCAAGAATTGGGCGATCGCCCTCGGCGGTGACGCGGAGGTGATGGGCGTGGATCATCCAGCCAATGCTCAGTGCCGCGCCCAGCCGGAACAGCATCGCCAGAGGAACCTGGATGGTCGGGCGAATGTTGCTTAAGCCGCGAAAAGAAATCCTCCGCTTGATCGACGAGCCCTTATTGCCGGCCATTGACGATCCTTCAATCGTTGGATGGCGGCTGCATGTAGCTCACGAGATCGATCAGCGTTTTCCGCATGTCTTTGCGCCCGATGATAAGATCAACCAACCCATGTTCCTTCATGAACTCTGCGGTTTGGAAGCCGGGAGGCAAACTCTGGTGGGTCGTTTCCTTGACCACCCGCGGTCCGGCAAAGCCGATCATGCATTTCGGTTCGGCGATGATCACATCGCCGAGGGTTGCGAAGCTCGCGGTGACGCCGCCGGTTGTCGGATGGGTCAAAACCGCGATGTAGGCCAAACCCGCTTGGTGATGGCGGGCCAGGGCGGCGCTGGTTTTACCCATTTGCATCAGGCTCAAAATCCCTTCGTGCATCCGGGCTCCGCCGGAAGCGCTGAACAAGATGACCGGCCTGCGTTCAGCGGTGGCGGTCTCGATTGCGCGGGCTATTTTTTCGCCAACTACAGACCCCATGCTCGCCCCGAGAAAGCGAAAATCCATGATGCCGACAACGACGGGATTTTCCCCGAGATCTCCACGGCCGGTGACGACAGCTTCGTGCAACCCGGTCTTTTCCTGGTACTTCGGAACTTTGTTGGCGTAGTCCAAGAATCCCAGAGGATCAATGCTGTCCAGGTTGGTGTCCATTTCCTGGAACGATCCGGCATCGAGCAGGCTGGCGATTCGTTCGGGCGCGGTGAGAATGAAATGATGGTCGCATTTGCCGCAGACTCGAAGGTTTTCCTCCAGTTCGAGTTGATGCAGCATGGCTCCGCAACTCGGACATTTTTGCCAGAGACCCTCAGGCATGTCCTTTTTCTTGTCGCCGATTCCTTTGATGGATGGTTTCTTAAAAATCCCCATTTGGAGCAAAATTGTTAAAGTTTCACGATGTCACACTGGCTCTTGCGATAGTGATAACCGCGACTTTTGACGCGCTCGCGTCTTGTTTCAACACCTTTGCGCATTCATTGGCGGTTGATCCGGTCGTCATCACATCATCGACGAGCAAAATGTTGGCGTTTTTCAGCGCCTTTTGCTGCCATGCTAAGCGGCTTACGGCGAAGGCGTCCACTAAATTCGTCAGGCGCTCTTTTCGTTCTAGGTGAGCCTGTGCAGAGGTGTAACGAATGCGGCGCAGGGCGTTGCAATGGCGAAATCCGCGATTCTGGGACAGGAGCGTGCAAAGTTCCGCCGATTGATTGAAGTGGCGTTCCCGCTCTCGACGGGGATGCAGGGGAACCGGCACCAGCAGCCACCGGTCTTCCAAACGGAACCTGCGATCGCTCAAGCCGGCTTCGAGAAGGGTTGCGAGCAGGGGGCTCAAATGCATTTGCCGGCCGTATTTGAACGCATGAATCATCTCGCGAAGCAGGTCATTGGCGAGAAACGGTGCCCGGGCAAAGTCGTAAGCCGGCTTCGAGTCCCGGCAGCGGCGGCAGGTTGCACCGGCTTGGGAGCCTTCGACAAAGGGTTCGCAGCAAGTATCGCAAAACGGCGAGGGAAGTGGAGCGAGCCGCTTGGTGCAGTCGCCGCAAAGCCGGAGTTGGCCAGGTTCCCAATCTGGAGTGTCGCACCCCGGACACAGCCGCGGGTAAACGATGTCCAGCAGTCTGTTCGGCAAGATTGCCATCGCCGGAGCCTAGGCCAAAAGATGCCGTCGCGTCAATCCTGGGATTCGTGGTCGGGGGTGCTTTCGATTGTGCAACGCCGTTTTTAGTCTCCATTACGCCGTGGCACGTAATCCCACATATTTCCGTTTATGAAAATCATTGTTGTAGGCGCCGGTGAAGTTGGCCGCCATTTGGCTGAACATCTTTCCAGCGAAGCGCATGACACCACGATCGTGGAAATGAGCGACAAATTGGCTCATGATCTGGCCTCGCTGGACGCCCGGATCATTCAGGGAAACGGATCGTCAGTCGATGTCCTGCTCGATGCCGGAGCCAATGAGTGTGACTTGTTTATGGCGTTGACCAGCAGTGCCGACGTGAATCTGGTCGCCTGCAGCGTGGCCAAGGAATTGGGCGCAAAGCGCACAATTTGCCGCGTTCATCCGGCGGCCCAGCGCGAGGAGTGGCTTTTTGACTATCGCAGCCATTTCGGAGTCGACCTGCTCTTCAGTACCGAACTTCTGGCGGCGATTCAGCTGGCCAAGTTCATCCGGAATCCGGAATCGATGTTTGTGGAGGAGATTGCGCGAGGTCATATCGAGCTGCAGCAGATCAAAATTTCGCGGGGAAGCGTGGCCGAGAACAAGCAATTGCTCGACTTGGGATTGCCGGATCGCGTTCGGGTCGGGGCGATCCAGCGCGGTGAAGAGATTGTGATTCCCACCGCTTACGAGCAGCTCGTTGCGGGGGATCTGGTGATGTTGATTGGCGAGCCTCGCATTGTTCACGAAAGTGCCGGGAAGCTGGGAAAAGGGGTGAAGCACGAGTCTCTCCGCGTCGTGATTTTCGGGGGAGGGGAGTATGGGTTTTCGCTCGCGCAACTGCTCGAAAGCTGGGAATGCAAAGTCCGGATCATGGAGTCGGATCCCAAATTGTGCGAGGAGCTTACGGATCGACTGAAGGATACGACGATTCTCAATGTCGATGCGACCAAGTTGTCGGAGTTGCGTGAAGAACGCGTTGAAGCGGCGGACTTTTTTGTGGCAACCAGCGACAGCGACGAGGACAACGTGATGGCTTGCCTCCAAGCCCGTCACCTGGGGGCCAAAGAATGTCTGACCCTGATTCACCGGGCCGACTACGCGGAAGCGATCAGTTCATTTGGAGTTGGGGTCGGGGTCAAGCATGCGGTTAGCCCGCGAGAGGCGACTCGAATCGAGCTGATGCGCTACGTCACTTCGGACATCGGTCATACGATTCTGGATATCGCGGATGCCGAGATCATCGAAGCCATGATTAAAGAGGAATGCGTGGTGGCTGGTCAGAAAGTCAGCGATGTGGACTGGCCAGGCGGAAGCATTTTGATCGGTTTGCTGCATGGCGCCAACGCCTCAATGCCTGCCGCCGGTGACGTGATTGAAGGGGGCGACACGATTTATGCGTTGGTTTCCAAACAAGCGAAAAAGCGCTTCTTCAAGTTGCTGCGCCGCAAGAGCAAGGTTGTTCCGGGAAACGGGAAGGACGCTTCAGAGAAGGCTGATGCCGCTTCCAAAGAGGCTTCAACCGGTTGATGCTTCCGGAAAATCTCTCTTGATGGTTTTGCTGGGTTCCGTCACGTTCCGGGAGCATGGAAAGCTCCCCCCAATCGGTTCCTCCAGAATTTGCTCCTCCAACCAGTGAGCCGCCGCAGCTTTGGGGGCCGTTGGGAACCCTGGGGATTGGTCTTGTCATCTGCCTGGTGTGGTTTATTGCCCAAACCGCCATCGCGATTGTCATGGTCAGTTTGAACTTTCTGGTGGATCGGGATGCGGCCGATACCCTGCAGTACGATGGCGATTTATTGGGGGTGGCGACGGTGGGAGCTGGGGTTGCCGCCATCATCGCAATGTTCTTCTTTGTTTGGATCCGCAAGGTTCCGTGGGCGGACTACCTTGACTTGCGATGGCCGTGGCGTTGGTGGCTTCAATTGCCATTTTGGTTGGCAATCACCTATGGCTTGGGATTTCTCTTCGGTCATCTGGCTCCGATGTTTAATCGGGAAGAGATTCCGGAATTCATGCAGAAAGCGTTTCTGTCGACCGACTACATGATCATTCTTTGGTTGGGTGTTGCGGTAATGGCGCCCCTTTTTGAAGAGTTTTTCTTTCGTGGCTTCCTTTATGCCGGTTGGCGAAATTCAGTTTTGGGCTGGACCGGGACGGCGGTCATCACTTCGCTTCTCTGGGCCCTCATCCATGTTCAGTACGGCTGGTTTGAGATCAGTTGCATCTTCGTCCTGGGGCTCGTTTTTGCGGTAGCCCGCGAAGTTACCGGCTCCCTTTGGATTCCGGTTGCCATGCATGCCTTGAACAATGCGGTCGCCATTTATGCGACCGAGGTGGAGATGGCGAAGCTGGCCTTGAATGCACCCTAATTTTTGAACTCCGGGAAGAACGGATTGTTCCGCTTTTCCTCTCGAACGCTGGTGAACGGGCCGTGTCCGGGACAAAGCACCGTATCGTCAGGCAGCGAGAGAATTTTTTCCCGGTTGGTTTGGAGAGCGTCCTGATACGAGATGATTCCGCCGCCCATGGAACCGGCAAACATGGCATCGCCGACCACTGCGACCGGGCGTTCCAGCCCTTCAATGACATAGGTGGTTCCCCCGTGAGAGTGTCCCCAGGTCGTGGCTGTTCTCATGCTGAGATTTCCGATTTCGAAAGTATCTCCTTCCTCAAATGAGATTCCGCCTTTCCAAGGCTCCTTGGCGTTTGCGTGGACGGGGATTCCCAGACGTCCCGAAATCGTGTCGGCTTCCGCGATGTGATCGGGATGGGTATGAGTCAAAAAGAGGCCGGTCGCCTTTAAGTCGTGAGTTTTGAGGAAGTCGAGCAGCGGGAACGCGTCGGTCCCGGTATCAAAGATCGCCGCTTGGCGGGACTGAGGATCCCAAACGACAAAGGCGTTGACCGTCATTCCGCTGTGATATCGGGAATTGAACAACTCGAGACCGTCCAACTTTACGGGTCTCGGATACCACAACTTCATCGCTGAACGGAGCAGTGCGTTGCTGTCCAATTCGAGGGCCGGGGCCAGTTTCGGCAGTGACGTCTCGTCGAGTTCGCCCCTTGCCAGGGATTTGATTGTCTCTGCGGAGACGCCGGTTCTCTTGCTCAATTCCCGATCCGTCAGCCTCAGACCGTTCATCGCCTTGGTGATGATGTCGTTGAAATCGTCTTCGATCGCAATTTTGCTGGTCATATTGACCTAACAGTGCCCGAAACGCCGGGTGAAGTCATCCAGTTTTCAGTTCGAGACGCTCCGGATCCCAAGCGGGATTTCCGTAATCTTGGCGCTTCTGGCCTCAAACGTGTGGCTCGACTCGCGGGAATCGGCAATGGCCCGGCGTTGCATATGGTCCATCCCAAAAAGGAAAACGGCTACGCCCGAGTAAAAGATGACTCGGCTGATAATGCGTTGGCGAAGAGGAGGTCGAAACAGCACGACGGAAATGGAGCGAGAATTATCATTTGTGCCACTAAAATTTTAGAAAATCCTCAGAGTTATTAGTTAAGAGTGCCGAATTAGTGGATTGCTCAGAAATCAGCGCGCAGATGTTTCTGTGACGGTGGACTAGGCTTCATCGGAAGGCGGTAGCTCCAATTCCGGTTGATTGGCGCGCGATCGCATCCAATTGATCGAGTTGAGGATCGATTTGCGTTGGACGAACCACAATTCAAGATCCCTCTTTCCGGGGAAATTCATCAGAACCAGCCCCATCAACATGGTGAGGAGTCCCTGGCCGGGGGTAATCAGCATGATAACGCCCATTAACAGCAGGATCAGGCCAGCCGCGTTCTTGGCGATCAAGGTGCTCCAACGGAGAATCGGGTGGCGCGCAGCCCACGATGTTTCGTGCTTTCGGTCTGGAATGAAGTAATCGGGCGACATCCGGACGACGATGATTGGAATGATGATCAGCGTCAGGAAAAAGGTCAGCGCGGAAATCGAACCAACCCAGACCTTCACGCTAGTTGGAATGGAATCCCAAGTGCTCATGAATTTGCAAAACCTTAGAGAGGAATGGAAAGCTCGCAATTACAGGGAAATTCCAAATTTAGAGTCGCAAATTTTACTTCGCTAGCGGCCAGAGTCGTGATATGGCTAACGCATGCTGAAATTCCAGATTCTCCCCGCAATTTTGCTTTCGGTTTTTCTCACCAGTTGTGTGTCGGTCTCCGTTGATCGAGGCAAGAAAAAGTCATCTCCGGCTCCAACGCAAGGTGAGGCAATCGCCCAACCTTTGGGGGCTCCGGCTCCGTCGCGCCAGAAAACGCTCGTTGAGCACGAAATCGTTTCGGGGGATTCCCTCTGGAAGATTGCTCGACAATACGAGACCAGCGTCGCTGAAATTAAGGAAGCCAACCAACTCGACAGTGACGTCATCATCGCTGGTCAAACCTTGAAGGTGCCAACGTTTCAGGTTCCCGAAGGGCAGGCCACCAATGAATTGGGAATTTTCGAAAGCGGCAGCCAGCCCGCGCCGACCACGTCAACCGCGCCACCACCACCACCGGTCATTATTCCTCCGATTACTTCTTCGTAAGTCGAACCCCTTCAATGTCCGCGATTCGGGGCTGAAGGACCCGCCCGGCCCTCAGGAAAATCATCTGGGGACCGGTGTTTTTCGCATCAATCGTGATCTCTGATTTCGGTCCGAACTTAATCGCTTTGAAGTCATCCCAGCTGTTGGTGCGCTGAGTTTCGCCCGAAAGTTGCGTGCCGGCGCAGATCAACTCGATTTTGCTTCCGGCCCTATCTTCACAGGCCTGCAGAACTTCAACGGTATAGGTTCCTGGTGCCGCGATTTTGACGGTCCATTGAATCCAAGTGTTTGGTGAGGTCCAGTTTTCGAAGTTTCCGGTCACAGGGTTGATGTATCCTCCGTTGGACTCGCCTCTGAGTTCACCCGCCGTTGCCGTGAGCAGTTTTCCCGATTCGAGGGTTCGCATCTCGGTAATCGACTTCTGGAGTTGAGCCAAAAGACGCTGTTGCAGCGATTCCATTCCCGCGAGCTTCGTCGTTTTGAGAAAGTTGATGGTCTGCGGAAGAGGTCGATCCACCATGACGCTGAAAACGCGTTGTCGATCAGAACCCGAGGCGGCGTCCAGGGCTCGTTTCCAGCCATTGACGTCCACGGGCTCTTTGTCCGGGAGGCCGAGCATCCGGATGTAAGCCCTCATGGCCGCAGTTTTCAGCGCGGCGTTGTCCGCGCCATCCATGATTTCAATGAGAAGCCCGCTGGCGCTCCTGACAGGCCAATTGTTCAAGGCCAAAATGGCATCGCCTTTATAGGTCGCGTCTTCCTCCTTGAAAATTCTTTGCAGTCTGGCCTCGGCAGCCTTGCCTCCCAGTGAGCCCACGATCCGGCAAAGTGACTTCCGGTGGTCACCCGAGCTGCTGTTCATCGCCGTCAAGATGGGAGATGAACGTTTCTCCACATCCGGATCCTTGAGCAAAATCGTGATGGCGGCATCTTCTAAAAGTTGTCGATCCGCCGTTGCGATTTTCGGCTTCTTCAACGCGGTCAGCAAATCATTGAGATGATCGTCCTGAGCGATGATTCGGATGGTTTTAGCCGCCAGATTTCTTTCTTTTGGGTCGGTTGACGCGCTGAAGACTTTCAGAACGTCGCTAAACGCCTCGGGCATGTTGCGACTGGCGACGGTGTCCATGATGTACATCCGGACACGTCCTGGAGTGGCTTCCTTCAGCTCCTGCAAAATGGCTTCATAAACGCCCGGCCCTTCCAATTCCTTCAGCACCCGCAGTGCTCTCGGGTCAGACTTCTCCGGGTTCAGAAATTCTACGACCAAGCCCACATCCTCAGCGGTTCCTTTTCCTGTATCAGCCAAATTGGCCATGCGTTTGGCCTTGTCGGCTTCAGACAATTTGCCGAGAAGGAAGAATGCGCCCAGAACAATGATGAACGTCAGGCTGATGAGCGATCCGATTAAAACTCCACGACGCTTTTTGCGAGCTTCTTCCTGGTAGCGCAACTCAACCGTCGCGGAATGGGAACTGATGGGGCCGGTTGATGACGTCGATGTCGTGACTCCTCCAGTCCGATGGGGACCTGTTTGTGGACCTGTTGACCGTTTTGCCGTGGGCTGTGGCCCGGTCTTCATCGTTCGTGGACTGCCGCCAATCTGTAGCTGGCCCGTCGCCGGGTTGACGCCTTGATTGGGCTCTTCCGGAACGAGAATTGCCTCGGCGACTTCTTCCTCGGGAGCAACGTAAACGGGACCGCTTGAAGTTGCCGCAACCGGCGGGAATCGCTCCAAGGCCTCTCGGGCGTCGGCAGGACGCCGTTTCATGTCGCGATTGATGAGCCACATGACCCATTGGCAAACGTCATCGGGGAGATCGGGGCGCGCTTCCTTCAGGGGCTTCACCTTGTGTTGCAAGTGAGCGGCCATCACCTGGGGCGCTGATTCCCCATCAAACGGATATTTTCCGGTAAGGCTGAAGTAGTAGATGGCACCCATCGCGTAGAGATCGGTCCGGAAATCGAGCTTCAGTCGCTCGAACTGCTCGGGGGCCATGAAATAGATTGAGCCGAGAATGGCATCACCCTGGTCAATGGTCTGAACGGAGGGCGCGTCGCTGATTTTCGCCAAACCAAAATCGAGGACCTTGATCTGGAATTTGCCGCTGGCCCGCCAAATCACCATGATGTTGCCGGGTTTGAGATCCCGGTGCAGCATATTCACCGCCTGTGCTGCGATGAGTGCTTCCAAGGTCTGGTTCACCACCTCGGAGAAGTCGTTTAACGTCAACAACCCTCGCCCGACGGTCTCGTCGAGAGTTTCTCCGTCGAGGAGTTCCATGACCACAAATCCGCCGGATTCGTCCTGACCGATGTCGAAAACCGTGACGATGTTTGGGTGATTGAGAGACGACATGACCGTCGCCTCTTTCATCAGCTTCTGCGCCGCCTCCTCAACGTCATCCTTGTTTGCTTGCTCTGGCGTGAGGATACGCTTGAGCGCAACTTCACGCTTAAGCTGTGTATCGAAAGCCCGATATACGGCCCCTAAGCCACCTTGGCCGATTTTTTCCTGGATTTGATAACGGTCACTCATAACCGGTTGAGTCCTGGTTTCTCACGCAACGGCCCGTGACATGGGTAATCGGAGGGCAAGTAAAACCGAAGGCTCGGGAATGGTAGTATCTCCTTAAAGCAAATCCAGAGGCAATCATCAATTAGCGATTTTTCGTTTTTCGGTAATCTTTGGTTTTTCTTTCGCGAATCACGACTGGACGGCAGTAGGAATTACCCTTTATCAGTCGCCTTTAGCCATGGAAATCTTCGAACTGATCGCGCTCCTTTTGAGTATCACCGCTGTGTTTGGGTATCTTAACGCACGGGTTAACCGGCTGCCGACCACCATTGGGGTGATGCTGTTCGCTCTCATTTTCTCGTTGGTTTTGATCCTGTTGGGCTCCGTCTTTCCCGGGATTCGCGACTCTGCGACAGACATCATCTCGCAGGTGGATTTCAATGAGGCGCTGATGCAGACGATGCTTTGTTTTTTGCTGTTTGCGGGCGCGCTCCACGTCAATCTCGATGATCTCAGGCAACAACGCCGTGTCATTGGGATTATGGCTTCCGTTGGTGTCGTCCTTTCCACCGCAATAATCGGAACGGGTGCCTGGCTTCTTCTCGGCGCGTTTGGAATGGAGGTTCGCTACATTGAATGCCTGCTCTTCGGGGCGCTGATTTCGCCAACGGATCCGGTCGCTGTTTTGGGGATCCTGAAAACGGTGGGCGTTAAAAAGTCGCTGGAAACCAAAATCACCGGCGAATCCCTGTTCAATGATGGAATCGGAGTTGTGGTGTTCCTGGCCATTCTCGGGATTGCGACCAGTTCGGATGGCCATGTCTCGGCCGGCCATATCGGCCATATCCTCTTGGTCGAAGTTGGGGGAGGCGTCATTTTTGGCCTGATCCTCGGGTGGCTTGGTTATCAAATGCTCCGGCAGATTGAAAACTACCAGATCGAGGTCTTGATTACTCTTGCCATCGTCGCCGGTGGCTATGCATTGGCCATGAAATTGCACACCTCCGGGCCGTTGGCGGTTGTCGTCGCCGGATTGATGATTGGCAATCAGGGGCGAACACTTGCCATGTCGGAACACACGCGGGAGCATCTCGACCAGTTTTGGGAACTCATCGATGAAATCCTCAATGCAGTTCTCTTCGTGCTGATCGGGTTGGAAGTGTTGATTCTCGCCCTCAATGGGAATGCGCTTCTCTTGGGAGTGCTTGCCATTCCGCTCGTGATTGGTGCGCGATTCGTGGCGGTTTGTTCCACGGTAGGGATGCTTGCGAAGTTTCGTCCCTTCAGCAAAGGAGCAATTCCCATTATGACGTGGGGAGGATTGCGTGGCGGCATTTCGGTTGCGCTCGCTCTCGCTCTCCCGGCGCAACTGATTGAGTCTCGCGATGTGTTTTTGACGATGACTTACGTGGTCGTCATTTTCAGCATCGCAGTTCAGGGGCTCACCTTGAGCAAGGTCATATCGAAATACGCCTAGAAACGGCTCGAAATACGCCTGGCAGCGCTCGGGCAGCCTGCTGGCTCCGTTGGTGGTTCTGTGGTCGAACTTGGGAGATTCTTCTTCGTGCTTCGTCTTGTTTAGAAGTGCAGATATTTAATATTAATTGACTATTATGATTTCTATGGCATTTTATGGGAAATCGAACACGAAAGTTGATGAAATCCATCCTACAAATAACCCTCCTCAGTCTGGTTGCTGGTTCCATTGCGACCGCCGGCGACGATCTGCACCTCGCCTCCTATGATTCCGATTCTCTGGAATCCGTCATGGCGCCTTCCTCCTTGGGAAAAGCCGTTATCGAAAGTAATTACCAGAAGTCTCGCAATCTGTTTCTTGAGGCTACCGGTGGCTGGGTCTTTGCAGTTGGCGATGGTGAGCTAACCAGCTCTGTCAACAAGGCACTCGATAAGTCCGCTTTTGGTGGGAAAGGATATAAGTCATCAGCCGATATTCACGGCCGCTCGATTGATGATATCTATGACACCGGCAATTCTTTCAGCCTTCGCCTTGGTTTAAACCTTGGGAGCACGTTCTCTACAACCGGCAAGAATCCCATCTACAGTGAAAAGAACAATGGTCGCGTCTTTGTGCGGGTATCCCGCACGGAATTTGACGGTGGTCTCACCTCACTTGGGTATATTGACGATTGCACGCTCACCGGTGATTTTCACGACTATCAGGACTGGGGAATTGCCCTTGGCTATGAGCGCGACTTTGGTCAAGGCCGCCTTCGTCCGTTTGTCGGGTTTGAAGCTGGAATCAAGTTTGTCGATGATATTGACGTAAACTTCATTGCTGAGAAAGGGCATCACGGTAGCACCTACAATGATGTAACCCTCTATGATGATTCCGTTGCCCTTGGTTTGCTCTTCTCTTTCGGAATCGATTTCGATGTTACCCAGAGCTTCACGGTGGGAATCGAAAGTGGTATCGGTTATCAGACCGGGCTTGATGAGGACGATTCCGATCTTGCCGAGTTTGAGATGGAAGAACTGAATGATGCGGAAGGAAACTTCTGGTCCGTCCCAGTTCTCATCACCGGTCGAATCAATTTCTAAATTCGTTGGTTAAATTAGTGTGTTTGTTTAATTAAGTTCATTCCTAAATCGTCGCTCTTGGGTGGGACCAAGGGCGACGATTTTATGTACGGACATCAAGGCCCGCGACCTCTGGCGATGAGGTGGCTTTCGAAGTGGAACGGACCGGCGATCGCCGATTGCTCGATTACGAGATTTTGTCGGCCACTTTCCTCGCGTGCTCTGCCCGGCGCGAAATCTCGTCCCAATTTTGCTCTGCGATCAGATCTTTCGGGGCGAGCCATGAACCTCCGACCGCCGTGACGAGTGGGGAAGAGAGATATTCTTGCAGGTTGTCAGGATTCACGCCGCCGAGCGGGATAAACCCCATTCCCAGGTGTTGATACGGTGCCGCAATGTTGTGGAGGTGCTTGAGACCTCCGGCTGATTCGGCTGGGAAAAATTTCAGGAGCCGGCATCCGAGCGTGATGCTCTGGTCGATGTCGGTCGGAGTCATGACGCCAGTCGTAAACGGCAACCCGTTGTGCTTGGCATGCATCACCACTTCAGCATTGACGCCGGGCGCAACCCCAAAATGGGCCCCTGTATCTTTCACCTGTCCGACTTGCCGGGGATTGATGATGGTTCCGACACCGGCCAGGATCTGGGGAACTTCGTGTCGAATGCGATAAAGCGCAGCAAGGGCAGCGTCCGTCCTCAGCGTCAATTCGATCGCGTCCACGCCTCCGTTGAGCAGCGCTCGCACGGTAGGGACGGCATCCTCCTCACGCTCTATCATCAGTACGGCGATGATGCCGCTCTTGGCAATCCGTTTGCCTATGTCAGATTCGGGAGTCATGCGCGAAATTACGTTCGCAGAAACAAATTGCAACGTCGTGCACGGACGCTTTCGTTGTCTGGAAATGGCAAAGCTACATTTACGCTCTTGGATTTCGGCTAGACTCAGCGTTTTAACGGCATCTCTCTTGGTTCTCCCGGCGGTCGGCCAGGATGCTCCCAAACCCAAGCCTGCCCGAAAACCGAATCCTGCGTTTGCCCAAATTACGGATATCGAAGGGCTGCCAAGAGTTCTCCTCATCGGAGATTCCATTTCCATTGGCTACACGGTACCGACCCGGGAAGCGTTGCAGGGAGTTGCCAACGTGCATCGTCCTGCGGCGAATTGCGGTCCAACGACTCGGGGGCTTGAGGCTATCGAATCCTGGCTGGGAACCGGGAAATGGGACGTGATTCACTTCAACTGGGGGCTTCACGACCTCAAATACATGGGGCCGAATGGGAAAAATCTTGCGGATCCCGAAGATTCCTCGAGCGGGCAACAAGTTCCCCCGGCCGAGTATGGTGCCAATCTGGAAAAACTGGTGGAGCGGCTGAAACAAACGGAAGCAACGCTCATCTGGCGGAATACAACTCCGGTTCCGGAAGGGGCCGCCGGGCGCGTTGTCGGCGATGCCGCGAAATACAACGAGATTGCCGCTAAAATCATGGAAAAGCATGGCGTTCAAATCGACGACATGTTTGCGCTCGTGAAACCGCAGATCGGCGAGATCATGCGTCCGGCTAACGTTCACTTCACACCGGAAGGTTCTCAATTGCTCGGAAAGCATGTTGCCGGGGTGATTCAGGCTGCGCTCGAGAGCAAATCGGAGTAAGATTCGAAACGGGAATCAGTCACAGTCTCAGTGGAAGATCATTACGGACATCGCATCAGCTACCTGCGCATCTCGGTCACCGACCGGTGCAATGAGCGCTGTACGTATTGCATGCCGGATGAGGAGCAAACCTGGCTGGAACGGACCGAGATCCTGACTGAGGAAGAAATTTTGAGGGTGGTTCACGCGGGAGTCAGCCTTGGAATCTCCAAAATCCGGGTGACGGGCGGGGAGCCTCTGACCCGGCCGGGAGTGGTCGATTTGATGGGTAAATTGGGAGCCATTCCCCAGATTCAGAACTTGGGATTTTCAACCAACGGAACGTTGTTAAGCCGGAAATTGAAGTCTGGCGTCACCAACGCTCAAGGCCTTTATGATGCCGGGGTCAGGGCTTTGAATCTGTCGCTCGATAGTCTTGATCCCGAGGTTTATCGCGAATCCACCAGTCGCGACCTGCTGCCTCAATTTCTCGAGGGGCTTGAGGCTGCTCAGGAAGCCGGATTCGAGAACATTCGACTCAATTGCGTGCTGATGCGCAATCGCAATGAGCATGAACTGTGGAGTCTGGTGGAGTTCGCGGCGGAGCGGGGATGCCTGATCCGTTTCGTCGAGTTGATGCCTGTCAGCAGTCGTGAAGTTTTGACCGAGGAGAACTTCCTTCCGGCGATTGAGGCAAGGCGCATCATCGAATTTCGACACGGCGAGTTGAAACCACTTCCCGACTATCGAACAAACGGCCCCGCGAGTTATTTCGAACTGGAGTCCGGTCAAAAAATCGGATTTATCAGCGCGATGACGAATCTGCATTTTTGCGAAAATTGCGACAAGCTCCGTCTCACCGCAGAAGGGAAGCTTCGTCCCTGCTTGGGGAGTCACCTTGAATTCGACATGCGCAAGGTTCTTCGTGATTCCTCAACAACCGATGCGGATTTGCAGCAGTTTTTCCGTGATGTCGTCGATCGAAAGCCGAAAGAACACGATTTTCGCGAGAATTATCAGCCGCAGCGCCGGATGATTGCCATCGGCGGCTAGTCGAAAAAGTTCGGGCGAAAACGTGCAGAATCACTAGTTGATTTCTGCTAATTATAAATTTTATTTAAATTTATATGTTTGCGTCGCTTTTGGAACTCCTCCGTCGCCTCGATGTCCGCCTCACGTTGGGCGTCGCTCTGGTCGGCCTGGTGACACTGATTGTCTTGGTATCATCAAACTCAAACCGTGCGATCGAACAGGCTGAGGCCTCGCAACGCGCGTTTGCAAAACCGGTTTTAGTGAATCTGGAGCCTCGTATCCAGAGCGCGATCGCAGAAGTGGAGACCGTGCTTCACGAGGCGATGGCGCATCCCTTGGTTGCCAGTGCCGAACTTCCGGGGGAATCGCGGAGTGCGGTCTTGCGGGGCAAACGCGATCAGCATCCCTTGATTGATGCGTTGGAAATTCACCGGAAAGGTGCTGTCGTCGCATCGACGAAGGTGGAGGAAAAGGTTCCGGTGGAGGCTTCGTTATTGGAGCGTGTTGGCAGCGAGAAACTACGGATCGAGGCGGGAGAGTCGAAGTGGTCGATCTTTATTGCCTTTCCGTTTCGCGAAGATGTCGACAATGAAGAATGGATGGTCGCCCATGTGCCGACTGTTGAAATCGCGGCGATTTTGAAAGCGACCGGATCGAAAAATCTGGCGTTGTTGGACGGGCGAGGCCGAATTCTGGCACATACGGAGGAGGCGAAGGTTGGGCAACGACTCGTTCGTTCGGAGGCTGGATTGACCGATCCCGAGGGAACAAAATTTCATGTGGTGGAGAAGAATCTGGATTTTGCCGCTGAAATGGTCGGCGACGTTTGGAGGGTGGCGTTCCTTTTCCCCGAGAACATGGCTGTCCAGTTGTCCGGAAGTTCAGCAGGAACGCAGTTCGCCATGGGGTTGTTGGTTTTGGTTCTGGGATCAGGTGTGCTGTTCTATTTGTCGATGCGCCATGGTCGACAGCTCGATTCAATCACCGAGTTTGCGAAGCGTTTGGAAGCGGGAGATTTCGACGAACGCTTGCCCGAGCAAACGAGCGTTGAATTGGGGCGATTGGCCAAACGGATGAACGCGTTGGCGAAACGGCTCCACTCGTATAAATCGGAAACCGACCAGGAAGTCGCGAACCACGCCAAACGCCTGAAAGAGCTGGATCGTTGGACACAGGGGCTGAATGCTCAAGTGCTTGCGACGAACGATACCAGCCGTGAAGGGATGCTTTTCATCACGCCCGATGGCTCGAAGGTGGTTGGGCACAACTCCAGCTTGTTGGAGCTGTGCGGCATGACCAAGGAAGATATGGAGTCGATGGAGGCTGAGCAGTTGCCTCAGCGTCTGGCGTGGATGTTCCAGGAAACAGAGGAGTTTCTTCGCTGGTGGAAGCAGTGCTTCGTGACGCCGGAAGAGGTGGCGCCAAAGAGTTGGAAGCTGCGCCAGCCTGAAGATGGAGAAGCGGAAGTCCGGGTGACGCCGGTCAAGGCGGATGAGAAGTTGCTCGCGCTGCTTTGGCGTTTCGAGGACCGAACGGAGGAAGTTCGCATTGCGCGTAAAGCCGAGAGCGTGGAGAAGGCTGAGTTGATTGGTAACCTGGCCAGCGGCATTGGTCATGAGTTCAACCGGATTCTAACCGGTGTTGTCGCCAATTTGGCGGAGGTTGACGGATCGATTTCCGAGGAACTCTGGACGACCGTGGTTGAGGAGGCGAAGGCTTCCGCCAACCAGGCTGCAACCATGTCTCGCGGCCTGCTCGGTTACTCCAAGGCCAATCTCCTCGATGTGAAGGTGAACAATGTTCACAATCTGGTTCGCTGGGTAAAAGGTCAGATCAGCCCGAATTTGCCGCCAGAGATCGAGCTCAAAATCGAGCTTCCCGAGAACAACTGCCATGTGTCCGGCGATCGAGAGAAAATGCGTACCGTTCTTTTTGAACTTTGCGAAAACGCGATCGCGGCAATGAAGGGTGGTGGCGTGCTGACGATTGGGGCCGAATCCTTTGAAGTGGGCGGCGATGACCTGGCTCCCGACGATCTGGAAGCGGGCAACTATGTCTGTTTTGTCGTCAAGGACACGGGGCACGGAATCCCGGATGCGATTCGCGGAAGAATTTTTGAGCCCTTCTTTACGACGAATCCCGAAGGCAGCGGCCTGGGGCTTTCCTCAACTTCCGGAATTGTCTGGCAACACGGCGGTTGGATTGCGTGCGAAAGCGAGGAAGGGCAGGGCACGACGATGCGGGTCTATCTGCCGTCTTCGGAACTGCCTGTCCCGGTGGTGGTCGAGACCGGTGACGAATCGGTGGAAGCCAAGCAGGTCACCTCACTGAAGAGCGAGGCTCCGGATACGCCAATCGCCGGAGACTTTGTCCTCGTGATTGATGACGAAGACATGGTGAGACGGCTCACGCAGGCGATTCTGAAGCGTGGCGGCTACGAGTCGGTCGGTGCGCGCAGCGGCCGCGAGGCGCTGGAGATTTGCCATGAGCATCAGGATCGGATTTCGCTGATTGTTCTTGATCTGAACATGCCGGAAATGAGCGGTCGCGAGTTTTTCGACATTCTTCGCCGCGAGATCGGTGATGTGCCGGTCATCGTCGTCAGCGGATACCTGATGGACTTCGACGCCTTTGCGATGAGCCCGGAATCAGGCACGCCTCCGTCTGGTTTTGTGCAGAAGCCCTATCAAGCGGACCGCTTTTTGACCGAGGTTGGCGGAATTTTGCAACGGAAGGCTGCGTAAGACCGAAAAAGAGGTCGCACCTTGGGTTTCCAGCCTATCATTGTGCATGGTGGATTTTCCCAAGCTCGGTCGCAGCTTTCGTTTTGCCTTCGCCGGACTTCGTTACGTTGTCCGCACCGAGCAAAACATGCGGATTCACTTGGTGATTTCCGCGATCGTGTTGGTGGCGGGATGGTACTTTCAGATTTCCCATTTGGAATGGATCGCAGTCGTTCTTTGCATGGGGGCAGTGATTGGCGCTGAGACCGTGAACTCCGCAATCGAGCGATTGGCGGACCGGGTTACCGAAAGTGAGGATACGCTGATTCGGATCGCCAAAGATGCGGCCGCAGGAGGTGTTCTGGCCCTTGCTGTCGCTTCGTTCGTCATTGGCGCGATCATCTTTTTGCCCCGGATTCTCGAACTCGTGCGTTCGTTCTAGGAGAAGAGAATCAAGCGAGCACGCCCTTCACGACATGGGCTTCTTCCACGCCGGTCAATCTGGCGTCGAGGCCCTGGTGACGAACGCTGAGCCGTTCGTGATCGATGCCCAGCAAATGGAGAATCGTGGCGTTTAAGTCGCGAATGTGAACCGGGTTTTCGACGATGTTGTAGGAAAAATCGTCTGTTTCGCCGTAGACGGTTCCGGGTTTGATTCCCCCACCGGCCATCCACATGCTGAAACACCGCGGATGATGGTCGCGACCGTAGTTGTCCTGGCTCAGTTTTCCCTGACAATAGATGGTTCGTCCGAATTCGCCGCCCCAGATCACCAACGTGTCGTCCAGCAAACCCCGCCGTTTCAAGTCCTGAACCAGGGCATAAGCCGGCTGATCCACATCCCGGCACTGCCGCGGAAGGTCACCCGTCAGGTTGCCGTGCTGATCCCAGCCGCGATGAAAAATCTGGGTGAAGCGAACGCCGCGTTCCGCCATGCGGCGGGCCAGCAGGCAATTGTAAGCAAAGGTTCCCGGCTCGTTCACATCCGGACCATACATATCCAGGGTTTCCTCGGATTCACCGGCGGTGTCCACCAACTCGGGAACGGAGGATTGCATCCGAAAGGCCATTTCGTACTGCGCGATCCGAGCCTGCGTTTCAGGATCTCCGAGCCTCTCAAACTGCTTTTGATTCAGCGCGTTCAATCCATCGAGCATGGTGCGTCGAACGCTGGGATCAACGCCGGACGGATTGGAAAGATACAGGACGGGATCGCCCTGGGAGCGCAGCGCGACTCCCTGGTGCTTCGAAGGCAGAAATCCGCTGCCCCAAAGGCGCGAGAACAGGGCCTGGGCATCGCGTTTCGCTGACCATTTGCTGTTCAGAACGACAAACGAAGGCAGGTTTTCATTCTCGCTCCCAAGGCCGTAGCTGAGCCATGCGCCGAGGCTGGGCTTTCCGGGGATTTGATCGCCGGTTTGGATGTAGGTGATCGCAGGATCATGGTTAATCGCCTCCGTGTACATGGTTTTGACCACGGCGATGTCGTCCGTCATTTTGGCCATGTTCGGGAGCAACTCGCTCACCCAGGTTCCCGAGTTTCCATGTTGCTTGAAGTCGTAAATGGTCGGCGCCACCGGGAAACGTTTCTGCTTTGACGTCATGCCGGTGAGTCGCTGGCCCTGACGAATGGAATCCGGCAAATCCTTGTCGAACCACTTCTGCATTTCCGGCTTGTGATCCCAGAGATCCAATTGTGATGGCGCCCCTGACATGAACAGATAAATGGCGCGCTTTGCCTTGGGGAAAAGGTCGCTCAATCCCACCGCATTTTGGCCGAGCAGCGAACCGAGGGCGGCGATACCCAGACCGCGGGCGCCTTGTCCAAAGAATTGCCGGCGGGTCTCCAGCGTCTGGTAGTCGGTGAACGGATTCATGGTCAGTCTAGTGCTTGGTAACGGCTTCGTCGAGGTTGAGGAGCTGGTTCGCAACCATGGTCAGTGAGGCGAGTCCAACCGGATTGCTCAGGTTCGAGTTGGGCTTATCACCTTCAGTTAACAGCTGTTTCGCTTCCTCGGGAGAATTCCGATAGTGTTCTCGGAAAATGCGCAGCGAGTTCGCCGCGATGGAGTACTCGTCAGGGGCAAATTCGCGTCCCAGCACATGCATGGCGATCGCTTGAACCGGGTCTTCCAACTGGAGGCAGCGCTCGGCAAGATGGCGGGCCGCTTCGACGAACTGCACGTCATTCATCAAAACCAGCGCCTGCAGTGGCGTGTTGGTTCGTTCGCGATTGACAATACAGCTCTCGCGATTCGGCGCATCAAATGCGGTCATGTTCGGAGGCGGAGCGGTGCGTTTCCAAAAGGTGTAGATGCTTCGGCGATAAAGGGCCTCGTTGTAGTGGCGAAAGAATTTTACCGTATTGCTGTTCTCGTAGCCGACCGATTGCCACAACCCGCCGGGCTGATAGGGCCGAACGCCCGGTCCGCCGATTTTCTCGACCAGCAAGCCACTCGCAAACAGAGCCTGGTCCCGAATCATTTCCGCGTCCATGCGGAATCGCGGTCCACGGGCGTAGTAGCGGTTTTCGGGATCCTTCCTCCAATTCCGGGAGTCAATCTTCGATCCGCGGCGATACGCTTGTGACATCACGATTTGTTTCACGAGCCGTTTCACATCCCAACCGTTCTCGACAAAATCGACCGCCAACCAATTGAGCAGTTCGGGGTGAGTCGGGACCGATCCCTGAGTTCCAAAGTCGTCGGCCGTCTCGACCAACCCTGCTCCGAAAAATTCCTGCCAGATCCGATTCACGGTAACGCGCGCCGTAAGCGGATTCTCGGGATCGACAATCCATTGGGCGAGTCCAAGACGGTTCATTGGAGCGTCGTTGCTCAATTTGGGCAATGCTGCCGGGACTCCCGGTTGGACGATTTCTCCGGTCGGATGATCATACTCGCCGCGATCCAGAATCGGTGCTGATGGTGTTCCAGGTTTGTCCGCCATCACGTGAGTAATGGGAGTGCTGCGCTGAATCTGGTTCAGCTGCATTTGGGCCTCGGATTGTTGGGCGTAGAGTTTGCGGGTGGGTTCGTGATGAGCCTGGTGAAAGTGATCGAGCAACTCCTGGGCAGGCTTTTCTTCCATCTTCCCGGAGAGCATTCCTGGGATCTTGGAAAGCGAGTTCAGCCCTTTGATTTCGTCAGCCGTCAACGCGTCGTAGAACTCCAGTTTCTTCAGCATCTCGCCATCTGCCAGAATCTTGAGGGGCGCATCGTTGGCGAAGTCTCCGGCCAGCGTGTCGATCTCCAAATAGGGAAACCGTTCCCGGCCCATCTTGCGCGCTCCGGAGTAGGCAACGACGCCTTCGGATCTTCCTGATCCGTCGTAGACCCAACTCAATGACGCCCGGCTACCGGGACGCAGGTGCTTGATGAGGTGGGCTTGAAGCATTCCGCCTTCGCCGTCAAAAAACGTCAATTCAACGCCTTCCTCAAACAGGTCGAGAACCATTCGGAACCCTCGTCCGTTTTCGTCAAGCTGTTCGCAAAGTGGATAGCGTCCCAGTTTGTCTGGGGCGGCGACCTCCGCAAAAATCGTCATGGGCTGATCCTTCCCGAAGTTGACGGAGAAATCAGCAGCACCGCGATTCTGATGGCCTCGCAAGTGACCAACGGTGGCGTTTTTGGATTCTCGCCATGCCTGGAAAGCCGGCGCAGCGTCCTTCTTCGCGGCTTTCAATTGACGCCCAATTTCGCCGAGCTTGGCCTTGGTGACGGTCTCCTGCTCTTTGGTTTCCGCGTCAGGATAAACGCGGATGATGGGCGGCGTGTCCGGTTGGTTGCCGTCCATTCCGGGTTGCGTCGTGTGATTGAAATACGCGAAAAGCTGAAAGTATTCCGTTTGGCTGATCGGATCAAATTTGTGGTCATGGCATTGCGCGCATCCAGTCGTCAGTCCGAGCCAAACCGAAGACGTGGTGTTGACGCGATCCACCGCATACCGAACCAGGAATTCCTCCGCGATCGCTCCGCCTTCCGAGGTTGTCACATTACAGCGGTTAAACCCCGTCGCGACCAGTTGCGACTGCGTCGGCTCAGGCAACAGGTCGCCCGCCAGTTGTTCGATCGTGAACTGATCAAAGGGCTGATTTGCATTGTAAGCCTGAATCACCCAGTCGCGATAGGGCCACATTTCGCGATAGTTGTCGAGGTGGAGACCATGAGTGTCGGCATAGCGGGCCGCATCCAGCCAATAACGGGCGCGGTGTTCGCCATAACGCGGCGAACTCAGCAAGCGGTCCACCAGTTTCTCGTAGGCATTGGGGGATTGATCGGCAACGAAAGTCGCGACTTCGGTGGGAGTTGGAGGGAGCCCAGTCAAATCCAGCGTGACGCGGCGAATCAGCGTTTGACGATCGGCTTCCGGTTCCGGAGTGAGGCGCCGAACCTTCAATTCGGCATCGACAAAGTGATCAATTCCCGATCCTTCGGCCTTCGCGGGTTTGATGAATGCCCAGTGCTCCTGCCAGGGCGCGCCTTCCGCAATCCAGCGCTTGATCAGCACAATCTCCTGTGGGTTGAGCGTTTTGTGAGACTTGGGCGGAGGCATCAACTCACTCGTGTCATCGGTCTCCAACCGAAAGACCAGCTCGCTTTCATCCGGATTCCCCGGCACGATGGCGAATTCCTTGGCGTCAGCCTCCCGGTCCAGGCGCAGGTCACCCTTCCGGCTTGCCGAATCCGGCCCGTGACAGCTGAAGCAGTTGTCGCTCAAGATCGGGCGAATGTGTTTGTTGAACTGAATCTCTTCAACGTGCACCGGTGTGTCGTAGGGCGGAACCGGATGAGAAAGCAGCGAGGCCATCTCCGTGTTGTAAGTCGCCAATTTGGAGTTGGAATCCGTGGGCGAAGGTGGGCGTGCTGCGATTACGACCTCATCGTCGTCGGAGGTGACGGTGAAAGCTGCCACCGCGATTGCGGCAATTGCGGCTGCCGCGCCGAAGCCTCGAACGAGGTTCGATTCATACCATCGTGGTGTGGCCGGAGGAACTTCGCGGGGAAAGTCGCCCGCCATTTCTTTGAGCGAGTCCTGGTCGAACTCCAACATCGCGTGAAGCTGGCAAAACTCGGCGTAGCTCTTCCGAAGCTCACCATCGTGTTCCAACTGATGAAACAATTCGGCCTGCTCCTCGGGGGAGAGTTGACCGTCCAGCATCTTGGAAAATTTCAAGTCCTGGCTCATTCGGGGGAAGGGGCGAGTTTTTTGCGGATACAAAGACCGAGGGATTGGCGGGAGCGATGCAGCAATTGCGAAACGGCGTTGGCCTGAAGGCGCAGCTCGGTCGCAATCTGAGTCACGCTCACGCCGTGCAAATAGCGTTTGATCACGACGTTGCGTTGACGTTCCGGGAGCTGCTTGAGGCAGGCTTGAAGGGCTTGCGATCGCTGTTCGTAGGCTTCGTCGATTTCCCCCGCTTCCGCCGCGACGGTCTCTAGCAATTCGTCATTGAAAAGGAGCCTCTTCGAATCGCGTGCCAGCTTTTTGCGATGAGCCAGCACCTGAAGCCGGGCAATCTTGAACGCCCAGGCCCGGAAATTCGTGCCAAGGGTGAACGTTTCGCTCTTTCGCCACAGCACGAGATTCACCTCCTGCAGGATGTCGCGGGCGACATGAGGATCCGCAATCAAAGACAGGACGAATCCGTAGATCGGTCCTTGATGTCCTTCGACCAAGGTTAGGAACTCGTCGTTGTCTGGACTCACGCGTGATTGGGAGAGACTCATCGTTTACAGGGCTGAAATAGTCCTTTGGGCCGAATCTTACGCAGAAATCGCTCAGGAAGGGTGAGGTTGACGAAAATCGGGAATTAGAGCAAGTTCAATCCCAGAGTCGATCTTCACACAGGTCATCCATGATAACCTGAGCCCCGGCGCTGACGTAACTCTCACGATGACGCCTCCGCAACTTTACGGCCAACTTGTTGAACTTCTCGATGATCGAAAGGTCTCCGTCGATTCGTCGGTTCTCGAAGAGCATTCCACCGACCGGTGGCACGCAAGCGCTTCGCCTGACGTTGTCGTGTTTGCGGAAAGCACCCAGGACGTTTCGCGTGTTCTGCGCTTTGCCAACGAGCACCGGATTCCGGTGACGCCGCGGGGGGCCGGAGTCGGCTACGTTGGGGGATGTGTGCCGCTCAATGCCGGAATCGCGCTTTCCGTTGCGCGCATGAATAGAATTCTGGAAATCAGCCCGCAGGACGGAGTCGCCGTGGTTGAGCCCGGCGTCATCACGGGCCATTTGCAGCGGCAGGTTCGTGAAATGGGATGGTACTACCCACCCGATCCGGCGAGTCTCAACGAATGCAGCCTGGGCGGAAACATTGCGACCAATGCCGGTGGGCCGAAGTGTCTCAAATATGGGGTTACCAGAAATTATGTGCTCGGGTTGGAAGTCGTTCTGGCCAGTGGAGAAATTCTAAACGCCGGAGGGCGCGTGCATAAAAACAAGACCGGGTTCGATCTGGTCGGCCTGTTTGTCGGTTCCGAGGGGCTGCTCGGCGTCGTCACCAAGGCAACGCTGCGAATCATTCCCCATCCGCCTGCCCGCGCCACCTTTTCCGTGGGATTCGATCGTTTTGATCAGGCCGCCCAGGCCGTGCAAGCCGTGCTCGACGCGGGATTTCTGCCATGCACGCTGGAGATCACCGATGCGTTCACGCTCCAGGCGGCGCGCGACAATCCGGACGTCACCGCAGACGTCCCCAATGGCGATGCGCACTTGTTGTTGGAAATCGATGGGCAACCCGGTGCCGTGGAAGCCGACAAAGCGGTGCTGACGAAGCTTCTGCAAGCCCTGGGGCCCACTAGCATTGATGTCGCGGTCCGTGAGGAGGACTGCGAGCAACTCTGGGAAATCCGCCGTGCCTTTTCCTACAGTCTTCGCGCGACGGGGTTGACGAAGATGAACCAGGACATCGTGGTTCCGCGGGGCCGAATCGTTGAGCTCGCTCAGTTTTCGCGCCAATTGCAGGAGGAAACGGGATATCAGGTCGCCAGTTTCGGCCATGCCGGAGATGGAAATATCCACGTCAATCTCATGGTCGATCCGGACGAGGTGAAGCGTCATCCGGATCGCGTCAACGCGGCTTTGAACCGGCTCTTCGGCCAGGTGCTGGCTTGGAATGGTGCCATTACCGGCGAGCATGGTTTGGGGATCGCCCGCAAACCCTGGGTCGCGGATGCGCTGGGACCCGTTTCGCGCCAGGTTCACGCGGATTTGAAGCGTGCGCTCGATCCGAACGGCATTCTCAATCCCGGAAAGTTCGTCGAGATTTAGGATTCGCATCCTGACTCGGTCACGTATTCCCGGTTGCAGAATCGTCCCGATCCGAGATCATCCCCCATGGACGAAGGTTCACCATTGTGGGTCGGTCAGTTGGCGTTCGTCATCCTGGTCGCTCCCGTGTTGGCCGCGATTGCGTGCCTCATCCTCAGTTGGCGCTATCAAAAGGTCACATTGAAGGGCATGCGGATGATTGGCGGCGCCCGTCATCAACCGCCAAAGCCGCCGGTTCGCTCCCAAATGCCACACGGGACCCTGCATGTGCGTTTTCATGATGAGAAGACCCTTGCGCCGATTTCGAAGGAGGCGGAGGCGGCGTATCAGCGAATGGATCGCACCCTCTCCGGCAGCGTCATCGTTTACCTGATGGCCGGGATCACCTACGCCTTCATTCTCGCGATCGTCACCCTTCACGTCTCTGAAGCCGGTTTTCTCGTGTGGCGTTTTCTCTTCCTCTTCATCGCCTACCTTTGGCCGGTCACGGTTGCCGTCAGCCTGGTTTCCGGGAGTCGACGCAAAGCCATCGGCGCGTATCTCGCCGTTTTCCTCCTTGTCTCGCTCGGAACGATCATTTTCAGTGAAGAAACCACCTTTGGGCAGTTAATCTTCCTTTGGGCGCTCCTCAATTTACCGGGAACCGTCATCGTCCTCCTCTTTTTGCACCGCAAACTCCGCGCGATGGGGCCCATGTTGCTGGTCTTCTTTACGGCGGCGGTTGCCGGGGCTGTGGGCGCGTTCGAGCTCTTGCGACAAACCAGCGATGAAGGTTTCGAACGCATGGTCGAGATCGCGCAAGCCGTTGGTTTAAGCGCGGAGGCGATGTTTTGGCTCATCCTGCTCGCTGGAACCGTGATTCTTGGGGTTTTGGGGAAACAGATTTGGGATCTGATGGGCCAGTTTTACCGGCGCAAAGTGTTCAGCGATCAGATGCTGGTCCTCGATTGCCTGTGGCTCCAATTCGGCATCATTCAGCCTCTCGTCATCATCCAATCCGGTTGGTGGACCCTTGCCGGTTTGGCGGGATTCATCGCCTACAAGCTGGTCACCCTCATTGGATTTACCCTGCTTCGGCGCTATTTTCCACCGGCCAAACCACCACCAACGCTCCTTCTCCTCCGCGTTTTCTCGCTCGGCCATCAAAGTGAGCGTTTCTTCAAGGTTTTTGGGCGCTGGTGGCTGCGCTGGGGCAGCATTCGGATGATCGCCGGCCCGGACCTGGTCGCGGCGACCGTCAGTCCGCACGAATTCCTCGAGTTTGTCGCCGGACGCCACCTCAAACGCTTTGTCAAAAATGACCAGGACCTGGCGAGTCGCAGCGCCCGGATTGACAACGCCATTGATCCCGACGGCACCTACCGCGTCTCCGAGTTTTTCTGCCACGCCGATACGTGGCAACGCACCATGCGCACGCTCGCCAGAAACAGTCAGGCCATCCTCATGGACCTTCGCAGTTTCGCCAAAACCAATCAGGGCTGCACCTATGAGCTGGAGCAACTCTTGGACTACGTCGATCTCGATCGCGTCGCCCTCGTCATCGACAACAGCACCGATCGTGAGTTCTTGCAGCAGACGCTCCGCGATTTGTGGTCGCGGCTCCTTCCTGATTCGCCCAACCGGCAACTCGCCAACCCCACCATCCACGTTTTTCATGCCCTGAAACAAGATCGGGACACCATGCGCGCGCTTTTGCTCATGTTAGGCGGAACTCAAAAGATCGTTTAGGAGCCTCACACGGCGAAAATCTCTCCTTGATCCCGAGTCCACGCACGGTTCCATTCGACCGCGCACTTTGGTCTTTAGTTCACACATCTTTTTATTTTACTTCCTGCCGCTCGCCCTCCTGGTCTACTACGCCAGTCCGCGTGCGTTGAAGCATATGTCGCTCACGCTCATGAGCTACATCTTCTATGGATGGTGGAATCCTTGGCTCATTTTCCTCATTTTTGGGTCGACGATCATCGATTTCCTCTGCGGACAGGCCATTACCCAAACTGGCGCCACCGAGAAACAGCGAAAAGCCGGGCTCCTCATCTCGATCATCGCCAACCTCTCCATTCTCGCCTTTTTCAAATACGCGGGATTCTTTGCCGGGACCGTCAGCTCAGCCGTGGGCGAGGCCGCCCTCTTTCCCGCCTGGTTCTACACCATTCCGCTCCCCGTCGGCATCTCCTTCTACACCTTTCAATCGATGAGTTACTCCATCGATCTCTACCGGGGCCACGCACGTCCCTGCAAGTCCTTCGTCGACTTCATGTGCTACGTCTCCATGTTCCCGCAACTCGTCGCCGGTCCCATTGTTCGCTATGGATCGGTCGCGGAACAACTTCACAGCCGCGTTCACAGCATCGAAGGGTTCGTTCACGGCTTTACCCGCTTCAACTTTGGCTTTGCCAAGAAAATCCTCCTCGCCAACCCCATGGGCCAGATCGCCGACGCCTGTTTCGGGGCAGGGGAGGGCGCGCTCGGTCCCTTCTCCGCCTGGCTTGGTATCATTGCCTACGCCTTCCAGATTTACTTCGACTTTTCAGGATACTCAGACATGGCCCTGGGGCTGGGGCGCATGTTTGGCTTTCGCTTTCCCGAGAACTTCAACGCGCCCTACAAATCGCACAGCATCACCGATTTCTGGCGTCGCTGGCACATCTCTCTCTCCAGCTTCCTGCGCGACTACCTCTACATCCCGCTGGGCGGCAACCGCATCAGCCCCTCGCGCACCTATGCCAACCTCCTCATCGTCATGATCATCGGTGGCCTCTGGCATGGCGCGCAATGGACCTTCGTCGCCTGGGGCGCGATTCACGGAGGCATGCTCGCCCTCGAGCGATGGCAGGGCAAGGACTCTCCCTACCGACGCCTGCCCAACCCCGTTCGCATTGCCCTCACCTTTGGCATCATCCTCATCACCTGGGTCTTCTTCCGGGCAGAGAACTTTGAAGTCGCCGGCCGCTACCTCTCTGCCATGTTTGGCGTGGGCGGATTCGAACCCACAGCCGACCTCCTCCGCGCCTACGTCTTCCGGCCCGGCAACCTCATCATGTTCCTCATCTGCTCCGGAGTTGTCTGGGGACTCCCCCGCATCCGCGAAATCCTTGATGACCTCACCCTCTGGAAGGTGCTCCTCGGCCTCGCCCTCCTCATCCTCGCCGTCAACATGATGTGGACACAGGGCTTTAACCCGTTTTTGTATTTCCAATTCTAGGTATGGCCAACGAGAAGTTCAAGAATCCCTACGAAGAGGAAATCGACGATCCTGAAATCCGGATTTCGCCGACGATCTGTTGGTTTGTGGCGGGAATCTTCCTGGGATTGATGGTGCTTCCTCCGTTGCTGAGAAATTTGATGGCGGCGTTGGAGACGAACGGCTGGATTCCGGCGATTGAGTTCTTCGTGCGTCCGACCGATGAGGCGATCAATCTGTTGGCGCAGAAGAAGGAGAGCGATCCACGAATCGTGCGGCAGTCGCCGAATTTTATCGATCATCGCGAGTCTTGGGAGTTGAAATTGGAAGGGGCGGATTTCACGGAAGCTCCGCGGCGGCACCTGCAGGCAATGCTGACGGCGGTCTTGCAGGAAGGAAACCGGAAGACGGTCATGGGTGAGGATGGTTGGTTGTTCTTTCGTCCTGCGATCGATTCGCTCACTGGATACGGCCCCTTGAAGAGTGAACCGGATTCGGTGGCGAAGGATCCCACGCGCCCGCCCTGGCAGGGCCCCAAGCCCGCGATCGTCGAGTTTGCCCGGCAACTGCAGGCAGAGGATGTGGAATTGATGCTGGTGCCGATTCCCGTGAAGCCGATGATTTATGGATTGAATGGGAAGCCGTTGGAAGCTCCGCTACTCCATAAGGACGCGCCGAAGTTCTATGCAGAGTTGGAGGATGCCGGCGTGACGGTTCTGGATTTGGCTCCCTTACTCAGCGATTGGGCAAAAGACACCGCCGTGTTTCTGAAGCAGGATACGCATTGGAATCCGCGGACCATGGAGCGATGCGCACGGTTCGTCTCGGATACGATTCGACGGCGTCCGTGGTTTGAGGAGGTCGATTCACAGCCGAACCGGTTTAGCTATCAACCGGGAAAGGCGGAATACATCGGAGATTTGGTGGAGAAACTTGATTTTCCGGAAGGCCGGAATCCGTTCAACGTCGAGAAGGTCAGCTTAACGCATGTCATCAACACCAAAACCAGGGAGCCGGCGGATATCTACGATCGTGATTCCCCGGTGGTGCTTCTGGGAGACAGCTTTACCAACATCTTTTCGGCGGAATCGATGCATTGGGGAACGAATGCCGGCTTTGCCCAGCACCTGGCTCGTCATCTCGGATTGAGTGTCGACACGATTGCTCAAAACGGGCAGGCATCGACCGGGGTTCGGCGGACCCTGGCAAGTCGGCCCGGCGCGTTGGAAGGAAAGAAGCTGGTGATCTGGGCGATTGCGGCGCGCGACTTGTTTTTGAGTGAGACGGTGGCGCGCGAAACGAATGTCGAATGGCGATCTGTCGCGTTTAACCCGGAACCGAAGCCGAAGGAGTTGCCGGTTGGCGCCCTCGTGGTGAAAGGCGAAATGATCGAGCGCGCTGCGGTGCAGGACCCGAAGACTGTGCCTTATCCGGCTTCCCTCTACGCGGCTAAGTATCGCATTACCGAAGTGATCCAGGGCGACTATATGGAAGGGGAGGTGCTCGTCTTTCACTGGGGTTTCCGGGAACGGAAACTGCTCCCCAGTGCCGCCTATCAGGTGGGCGATTCCCGGGAACTCGTCCTCGTTCCCTTCGACTCCCAGTCCGAGTTGCAATCGATCAATCGGGCGGACCTTGATGAGTTTCTGCTTTTGCCGTTTTGGGCGATCGAAGAATAGGATGGATCGCATCCTTGTCTTCAGTTTGTTCCCTGGCGTTCTTTTTGCGTAGCGCGTTTTCGCGCCATCGCGCGCTTGGCCAATTCATCGGCTATCACACCGGCCAGGATCACGATTCCGATCACGGCGAATTCGGCGCGTTGGAAACCGGCGAAGACCAGATTCATCATGTTTCGCAGCACGCGGAGAAGGGCCGTTCCAATGATGACCCCGATGATGGTGCCGCTTCCGCCGCGCAGACTGCATCCGCCCAAAACCGCGGCGGCGATGGCGTAGAGTTCGTAGAAGTTTCCGTGGTCAACTGGTTGAGCCTGATTGAGGTCGAGCACGAAGAGTAGGCCGGCCAATCCGGCGAGGCCGGAGCAGATCACGTAGGCAAGCGTGATCATCTTGTCGGTGTCAATTCCGCTGAAACGGGCCGCTTCCTCGTTGTTTCCAAGAGCGAGCAGGTAGCGGCCGTAGATCGTCCGATTGAGAAAAATGCCGACGGCAACCGCGACGATGATGAGGATGATGCACGGGAAAGGAATGCCGAATCCGCCTTCGAATGGCCGAATCTCGCCGGTGGCGAGCCAGCGCAAGCCCTTGAAATCGTTGCCGAAGCCAGCCGTCTGGTCGCCGGTGAAGGCCCGGGTGACGCCACGATAGATGAGGAGTCCGCAGAGCGTCACGATGAACGGTTGCAGCTTCAACTTGGTGACGAGCAGACCGTGGGCGAGTCCGATCAACATCGGGATGGTCAAAGCGACGATCAACGTCAACCACACCGGCCAGCCCTGATCGACAATCAGCCAAGGCACGCCAACCCCGACCAGACAGACCACCGAGCCTAACGACAAATCAATTCCTCCGGAGATGATCACCAGCGCCACCCCGACCCCCAGGATTCCGAACAACGACGTCCGCCGAATCAGGTTTTCCTGGTTGTAGCCGGACATGAACGAAGGGTTCATGATCCAGGTGACAACGTAGACGACAAAAAGCAGGGCGAAGATGCCAATGACGCGTTTCAAGCTGTCGTTCTGGCCGATGGCGGCTTTGATTTGGTGTCCGATTTGGGTGAAATCCATGGTTGATGGGCTGTGCTGCAGTTGGCGTTCTGTCGGGGTACGGTTCTAGCGGAGAAGTTTCCCTTTTTCCAGACCCATTCCGCACTTTCCCCGGAATTGGGCAGGGAGACTGATCGCTGCGGTTTTGGAGAGCATGGAAAGCGATTGCTCAGTTTCCTTGTTGTGGTAGCGGGTCGTCCGATTCCTGAGAAAAGCCGGATAACGTAACGTTCTGGATGCCAGCGTTGCTCAGTTCCTCGAGTATTCCCGCAAACCATATCCCCTTGGCGGCGTCATCCGCTGAAAGGATGGTAATCAGCTGAATTTGGGGTTTGTTATGGATCTTGATTTGCTCTCGGAGGACGGGAAATTCCTTCTGGTCCGATTGGGCCGTTTCAATGAGTTTGTCGTTCGCCCAGATCTCTCCGTTTCCCTTCAGGTGAATGGAAAGCTGATCGATGGCGAGGGTGTCACCAGAACCAGGAAGCGAAAAAGGCGACAGCGATGTTTCCGTGGCATCCTGGGGTTCTCCAACGGGTCCATCTTCCACGATGATGATCTCCGCCGCGGGTTTGGGAGCAATATTGGAGGTCGCGATGAGCGCGACGGTGACCGCCAGCAACAAACCACCCAATACCAGAATCGTTCCGACCACCCGGCTCTTCGAGAGTTTCATTTCTTCACGGGATCAAAAAGCAAAAGGAATGACAAGCGGAATGATCTTCAATGGTGCTCCGCGTTTCCCGTAGCCAGCTGCATGATAGATTCTTCGTTCAGCTCTTCACGGCTGAGTTCTCCGGTGATTCGCCCTTCGTGCATCACCAGAGTGCGGTCGCTCATCCCAATAACCTCCTCCATTTCGCTGGAGACGAAGAGGATGGCGACGCCGGAGCCGGCGAGGTCCTCCATGAGGGCGTAGATCTCCTGTTTGGCGCCGACATCGATTCCGCGAGTTGGTTCATCGAGGAGGAGGACGCGCGGTTCCAGGGCAAGCCATTTGCCGAGGACGATTTTCTGCTGATTGCCGCCGGAGAGATAACGCACGATCTGGGATTCGCTGGGAGTTTTGACCCGCATTTGGCGAATCATGGTTTCGCTGATCTCGGTTTCCCTGGCGTCGTTTAAGAAGAGGTTTCGGATGCTTTCCCGTTTTAAACTGGCCAAACTCAGGTTTTCCCGGACCGTCATTTCCAGAATCAACCCTTGCTGCTTTCGATCTTCCGGGACCAGCGCCATTCGTGCGCGGATCGCGTCGATCGGTGATTGTAAGTCGACACATTCACCCGCAAGGTGGATTTCTCCGTTCAGGGGAGGAGTTATGCCGAACAGTGTGTGGAGCACCTCGGTTCGACCGGCACCAACCAGTCCTGCCATACCCACAACTTCGCCGGCTTTGATGGCGAAGCTCAATTCGTGTTGCGGATGCGTCGATGTTCTCAGATTCCTGACTTCGAGCGCGACCTCGCCCGGCTGGTGAATGGTGCGCTGATAAAACTGGGATATTTCACGACCGACCATCATGCGGACCATCTCGTCATGGGTGATGGATTCGAGGGCCAGCTCCCCGGCGTTTTCCCCATCTCGCAACACGGTGACGCGATCCGCCAGTTCCTTCACTTCGCCCAATCGATGGCTGATGTAGATGACGCTAACGCCACGGGTGCGTAGATCTTTGATCACCGTGAAGAGCGTGGCCGTCTCCTTTTGGGAAAGACTCGACGTGGGCTCGTCCATGATCAAAACGCGTGCATCGGTCGAAAGAGCCTTGGCGATTTCCACGAGTTGTTGGCGACCAATCGTGAGGTTTTCGACCAGTTCACGCGGATCCACATCGAGTCCAACCATGTCCAGAAAACGGTCCGCTTCGCGGTGAATGGTGGCGTCATCAATCAGGCCGTGAAGCCTGGGTTCCCGCCCCAGAAAAATGTTCGCGCCAATGCTGAGGTTCGTCGCTAGATTGAGCTCCTGATGGATCAAGGCGATTCCGTGATCCAACGCCGTCTGCACGGAGTCAATCGTCACAACCTGGCCGTCGATTCGCAGCTCACCTTCATCGCTGGGCTGCACCCCGGCCAGAATCTTCATCAGGGTGCTTTTTCCGGCACCGTTTTCGCCCAAAACCGCCAACACTTCGCCTTTCTCCAAACGGAGGGAGACGTTGTGAAGCGCGCGAACGCCGGGGAAACGCTTGCCCATATTTTGGACTTCGAGCAGGGGTTTTGCCATGAGTCCCGCGATGTTAGTGGCGTGATTGCGCCACAGCAAGCTTGAACCTGCGCGGTTCGAGCGCTAGTCCATGGCCTCGATTTGCACGCTGCAATACTTGTAGGAAGGCTGGCGTGAATGAGGGTCGAGGGAACCGAGGGTGAGTCGATTGGTTTCCGGGTAATGGAAGGGGATGAAAACCTGTCCCGGCTGGAGCGACGAGGTCGTGAAAACATCGACCTCCATCTCGCCACGGCGTGATTTGACGCGTGCGCGATCGCCTTCCCAAAGGTTCAGGCACTTGGCGTCGAAGCGGCTGATTTCAATGTAGGCGCGATCGGGATGAAACCGGCGCAAAATGGACGATTTCTTCGTCCGGGTTTGGGTCTGCCACTGGGTCGAACTCCCTCGCCCCGTGAGCAACGTGTAGGGATAGTTCTCGTCGGGAGGCTCCGGATTTTCCTGAACCTCATCGAAAATGAATCGCGCCCGGCGATCCTCGGTGAAAAACTTGCCGTCTTCAAACAAACGGCGCTGAACCTTGTGGTGGGATTGGGGCTCGGGCCACGGCCACTGAATACCACCGGCTTCTTCGATTTCTTCGTATCCCCGAATGCCCGAAATATCGCAGGGTTGATCCTCGGTGAGTTCCTGAAGCGTGGCGAAGGCGTCTTCTGGAGACTTCCATCTGGATAACCAGTCTCCCGCCCCCCAGGTTGCGGCGAGGAGTCGAAAAATCTTGAAATCGGACAACGCCTGGCCCGGGGCACGGCTGACCTTTCTCGTAACGCCGATGCGGCGCTCGGAATTAATCATCGTCCCATCCTTTTCGCCCCAACCTGCCGCCGGAAGAATCAAATCCGCCATTCCCGCCGTCTCGGTATGGGTGTACATGTCCTGAACCACGAGAAACTCGAGCTTGGAGAACAATTCCCGGAGCCGAAGTTGATTGGCCCATGAATGACCGACGTTGTTTCCAATGATCCACAACGCCCGAATGGCTCCCGATTCAATGCCGTCGAGGATCTGGTCGTAGCTCCAACCCGGTTCGTCCGGAATTTGGTAGGATTCGATTCCGAGGACGTCAGCGACTTTTTCGCGGTGAGCCGAATTGGTGAAGTCGTGTCCTCCAAGAAGCGTTGACGTATTGCTGAAGAGCCGTGAGCCCATGGCATTGGCCTGGCCGCTGATGGAATTGGCGCCCGTTCCTCTGCGCCCCATATTCCCAGTCATGAGCGCTATATTGATGATGGCCTGGACGGTCCGGGTTCCCTCATAGCTCTGATTCACGCCCATGGTCCACCAAAGGGAAACGCTTTCTCCCTTTCCGATCGTTTCCGCGAGAAGTTCGAGCTCGGAAATCGTCAAGCCTGTGGCTTTGGTGACGAGTTCCGGCGTAAACTTCTGAACATGACTGGCGAAATCGTCGAAGCCGTTGGTGAATTTCGCGACGAAATCATGATCGACCCAATCATTCTTGATCAGCAGATGGGCAATTCCGTAGAACAGGGTGAGGTCTGACTTCGGGAGCAGCCCGACATGCTGAGTCGCCTGGGTCGCGGTTTCGGTGCGACGTGGGTCGATCACAATGATCTTTGGCGAACGCGGGTTGTTCTGAACGCGCTGCCACAGAATGGGATGCGTCAGGCAAAGATTGGATCCGATCAAGACGATCACGTCGGACTTTTCCAGGTCGGAAAAGGTGTAGGGTGGGGCATCGAAACCGAACGATTCCCGATAAGCCCTTGCCGAGCTGGCCATGCCTTGAGGCGAGTTGCCGTCGCCATGAATCATGCCCATCTCAAATTTGGCGAACGCTCCCAACAACGCCATCTCCTCCGTGCAAATTTGTCCGCTGCTGAGAAACGCGATCGATTCCGGACCAAAGCGATGTTGCACTTCGCGCATGCGATCGCAGAACACGCCAGCCGCGATTTTCCAGTCGACGGGTTTGAGCTCGTCGCTACGGTTGAGCCGGTAGTAAGGCGTGGCTGCGCGGTCCGGCGCGGCGAGAGGCGCGAGCGCTTCCCAACCCTTGGGGCATGCCATGCCACGGTTGACCGGGTAGTCGATGTTGGGCGAAAGGCTGACTGCTTGTCCTTCGAAGAGGTCAACGTAGAGCGAGCATCCGGTCGAACAGTAGCCGCAGACGGTGTTGGCTGAGGCGTCCGGGACCTGCCCGCTTTGGTGTTGCCCGAGACCAAAGAGCCCGGGCTCTCGAACGAGTTGTTCGGTAAGGGGGCCGTTGAGGGCCCGAAATTGAGGGGACAGATTTGGCAGTGAGTTCATCGACTGCCGTTCAGCGCGAGGCTTGGTTTAAGATTTGCACGTTGGCTTCTGGTGCTTGGCCTTCTTTCCCTGAATCGATGCCGCAGTCTTGAATTCGAACAGGTAAAGCGGAAGGTGCCAAGTGATTGTTTCATGCCTAAGACTTTCCTAGCCTAATTCATGCCAACTCTGGAGATTATTGGGTTCTTTGCTTAGTATAATTTCGGGATTTTGCCCTGGATAGATGTAAAGCGTGTAAAATAAGCGCTTTGCGGGGGTGGGTTAGTATTACTGGCGCAGTGGTACAGTATGCTTACGTGAGCGTTCGATAGCTAGGTGTTACGAATGATCCACATAACCTGCACACCAGTGAGCAAATCGTTGCCATGGTGTTTAAATCAACCGTTCCGCTGCCTATCTACTCCTGGTGGCGGCGGAGTCGCACTTGTTTCCGAAGCTCTCCCTGTCCATCAGCTGCACGTTCACGATACGGGCACTAATTCTCCCAGACTTCGTAAATCAGGGTTGCCTCACCAAACTTCGCGGCGCTCGAAGTTGCTGCGCCACGGGTGCTCAGCCGGTCGATGCGTTGCTCTTTTACGCTCTCAAAGAGTGTGCTGGCCCATCCCTGATTGTGGAGATCGGTGAACTGCTTCGTCGATGCGACGGCTTTGAGAATTTCGCTTCCGTAGGGTGCGCCCATTTCAAACTCAAAACCATCTCCGGCGGTTGGAATCACCACGGGGGCGCCTTTCTTGATGAGATTGGTCGATTTTACCTTGTTGGGGAAAATCTGTAACACGTCACCTTCCGCGTTTTGGTAGTAAAGTCGCAGGTAACAATCCTGATCGGCGCTGACTCTGACGACAAGTTTGTCTCCCGCTCGAAAGATGCGCTGGTTGGTTGAGAGTTCGAGCTTGATATCTCCCGTTGTAACCACGCCACTGTTGCTGACTACCGCATCCGCGTTCGAGCCTTCAGGAACGAAATTCACCGAAATCCCGCGGGCTTTTTCCGTTGAACTTTTGACCGGTGCATTGCCGGCCTTGCTTTGCACAAAGGTTGCGACCTTGGTGCTGGAGGATGGAATCTCGAATTGGGCGTGTTGCTTCGATGCATTTCGACTGATGCGGCGAAGTTTTCCGACGAGGTCATCAACCCGGCGGTCGGTTGCCTTCCGCATGTCTCCGAAGGAAAGGTTGGGATTCGACCTCAACACCTCGCAAAGCGAGTAGGTTAGGACTCCGGCGGATTGTTTCTCGCTCATTCCCAAGGCGGCGAACCGGGCGGCAGAGATTTCGTTGGCCAATTCCCCCGAACCGGATGCCGCCAGAACGTAGTGCTTGGGGTTGGAGCGGATTCGCGAAAAGAACTGATTTTCCTGCTTCTTCGGCAACGTCTTCTTCCTTTTTCCAAAAAAGCCCAAGGGCAGGCCTCGGGTTTCGGAGAATTCCGGCGGATCCGCCCGTGTTCCGGTTCCGGAATGGCAGCAATCCAGAATCACGAGTACGTTTGCCGTCGGAACGCGGCTCAGGAGATGGCGGATGATGTCGTCGGTCAGCCACGTATTCGGTCTGGTTGGATCAATATCGTGAGGGCAGAGCGCCTCATCTTCGCCGTCAGACTCATCACCATTGAGGTCGGGCGTTTGTGAGCCGTGACCGGAAAAATAGAAAATCACGGAGTCGTTGGCCTTGACCCCGTTGATGAGATGCTGCTCAAAGGCGGACATGATCCCGGCTCGGGTTGCCGAGCGGTTCGTCACGGTGCGAATCGAACTCGCAGGAACGCCATAGGTGCTGGTGAGGAGGGATTTGAAGCGATTAACATCGTTCACGCAGCCACGCAGCGAAGGCACGGGATCCGGATAATCGTCGATCCCGACGAGGAGGGCGTGAGTGGCTCCCCAACTATGGGAAACAAGGAGGCAGGCCAACGCGAAACCGAGTTTGGCACGGTTTAGAGGGTTTCTAAGCTTCATGGTTAGGAAGAGGGCAACAGGGATTGCTCAAATGTGGAGAAAGTCTCCCTAGTCAAGTCCGGCCCCGCTGCTGCGTCCCCAGGCACCATAGCGCTGGTCCTGGCCCAGTCCTTTGCTGCCGTCGCCATCGTCCGCCCCGGTCGGTGTGGATTCGCATGACGTGAGAATGATGCCCGCAGCGAGCAGCGATAAGATTGTCCAAACAGCCTTTTTCATAATTGATAATTGCAGACGATCAGGAGCGCCATGTCAAAGGGATTCTGTCAGGGTCTTCAGCCGATCCTGAAGCTCAAGGAGGGGCGGCACGCCGGGTTCCGGCTTGAGCATGGCCGCGACAAGGGTGATCCCCTGCTTGGAAAAGGTCTCGATCAGGGGTTGCAGCGTGGGCGGCGCGTTGACAATCATTGCTTCAACCTCGCCCAATGCCCGGTTCAAAACCTGAAACGCGGTGCCAAAATCGACTTCCGGGTTTGCCTCAATCAATTCCGTAAACGTTTTCAGGCTGCTCTCGTAGGCGGCGACCACCGGCGCGTTGTCGTTGGTGAGCTTGTGGGCTTGGGCACGTTGGTAGTGGGAAATCGCGAGGTTGGAAAGCGTATCGGGTTCTCCAGGTTGCTCGGCAAGGATCTGTTCGAGCAACTTGTCAGCGGAATCGAGGCTTTGGAAGGCGCGACTGGCCTGTTCCAGTTTGATGAAGGCTTTTGCCTGATTGATCAGGCTGTCGGAAGCGCTGAAACGGGCAAAATCGGGCGCGCTTTTCTCGACCAGTTCCCACCGATTCACCGCGTCGTCGAAGGTCGCGACCGCCGCCTCAAACTCGCCGGAAGCTCGATGCGTTTCGGCAAGATCATGGGTCACCGATGCCAGTTTGCCGAGCAATTTGGGATCCACCGTTTCGTCGCCGGCTTTTGCCACCATCTCATCTCCTTTCTCGATTGCAGAGGTGTAATACTCCTTCGCGAGATCAAATCCGCCGCCACTCTGATGAAACCGGCCCAAATCAGCCAGACTGAGAAAGAGCGATTCTTGGATCGTCGCGATTTCTTCTGCCTGGACCGCCGCTTCCATAATGTTTTTCAGCCCCTTCTTGTGTTCTTCGAGCGCCTGTTCGTATTGCTCGTTCCGGGTCAGCGATTCCGCCAACAGGTGGTGGGTCACTCCCAGTTCACGACGCCAGATCGCGTTGCGCGGTTCGCGTTTCACTAGCGTGGAGAATTCGTCGATCGAGCGTTGCAGCGTTGCCGGCGCTTTCTCCGGTTCGGTCTGCTGAAGAATGCTCCCGAGCGCCGAATAGATCCGGGCGACGCGCGAAACGTTGCGAAGATCATTGGGATCCTGCGTCTCGATCACCTCCTTCGCAGCCGTGTAGTTTGCTGTCGCAGCTTTCACGTCACCGCCAAACAACGCGACCGAGCCGCGATGATCGAGCGCGTCGAATTTGATTTGGGCAAGCTCGGAATTGTCACCCACCTCATCGGCAATCGCGATCGATTCATCATAGGCGATCATCGCTTCGTCAGGCCGATTGAGGTTGCGTTGGGTGTCGCCAAGAAAACGCAAGGCGAGGGACAGGAGTTGCCGAAACTCGACCGACTCCAGGTTCGATTTGTGAAGCCTCTCCAGCGCCGACACGCTGTCCATCAGGTATCCCTCAGAGTCGCTGACCTGATCCGGCAACTGCGAAAGCGCGTCCCCGAGCCAAAGTTGGGTCTCCGCGATGAGCCGCTCCTTCTCCTCCGGCGTGGGTGGTTCAAAGCGGGAGGCGGTCAGCTCCTCCAGCGTTCCCTGCAGATTTTTGGCTGCGATGTCGGCTCTTCCCAAGGTGCGATAAATCTTCGCCCGCGAAATTTCGAGGCGCACCCGGCTCGCGAAGGCATCCCAATTGCTCGGCGCCTCCTTTTCCGCATACGCATCGACTTTCTCGATCACGCCTTCCGCCAACTCGAGCCGTCCCGTGCTCTCCAGCTTCGACTGCAAATCCTCCAGCATGAACGAAATCAGTTGATCGGCATCGCCGCGTGCATCGACCGCCTCGTTCTTTTGGAACCACGCGAAAACTCCACCGGCAACGGCCGTGATGGTAAGGGCGCTCAATCCCGTCATCACCGCCCGGCGAACTCGGGTCGCGCGCTTTTGCCGGGCGAGGGCGTGATCCCGGGAAGCTTTGATGAACCCGCGTGCGGCCGCGTATTCGTCTCCTTCAAGCAGGTGCGGCGCATGATTCGCCAAACTCAGCCCCTCCTCCAGTTCCAACCCTTCCGGCAAGAGGAGCGAGGTATGCTCCTTGTTCGTCTTCCAGCGCTTCATCGCCTGCTCCACATGGGAGCGGATTCGCAAGTGCTCGCGGTTGGCGCTGACCCAGTTCGAAACCCGCGGCCAACGGCGTAACAACGCCTCGTGCGCGAGGGAAACCGTCGCCACATCATCGCCGCCGGCCGTGAGCAGGCGCGCTCCAATCAGCGCATCAATCAGAGCCTTGCGTTCCTTCGTATCGGCGAGTTTGTTCTTGGCGGCGCGACGCCGGGTCGCAAACGCTTCGGTATTGGCATCGACGGTCACGAGCGCGTGGAGCAAGCTGCCAAACGCGTCCTGCTGCTTTTGGGTAAGGCCGGTGAAGAGGTTTTCCGCCCGTTGGCTCAGCGCGCCTTCCAGCCCGCCCAGCGAATCGTAGACCTTGAACGTCAGCTCGTTGTCGCCGGTGCGATGCTCGTAGAGTTCCAGCAGCAGATCCTGGAGCAAGGGGAGGGTGTCCGGCTGCTTTTGCGCCTCTTCCAGAATTTTGGAGGAAAGGCGGAGTCCGCCCTGTTCCTGACTATGTTGCTCAAACTTGACTCCGGCCATTCGAGCCGGCTCCTCGATAATGCGGCGAAGCGCGTCCGGCCCCGGCGCGAGCAGATCAAACTGCCCGGTGTCCCCCTTGAGATTCAGAAAAATCTGGGATTGCTGCGCGATCGCGTAGAAGTCGCTCCGCATCGTCACGATGACCCAGCAACGTCCGCTTTGCGCGAGTTCGCCCAGGGTGTTGAGAAACTCCGTCCGGTCCTCGTCGCTGATGCGCTTGTCGGTGAACAGCTCCTCAAACTGATCGATCACCAAAAGCAGCTTCACGGTTCCTCCCGCATTCGCCGAAGCCGCGTTCAGGGCTTCCAGCGCGGTCCCCGCGAGATTGGAGCGCAGTTTAATCTGCCACTCCGGCAAGGCCCCTTCCTCCTTCAACGCGTCGGTTAAGGCATCGAGAATCTTGCCCTCGGCCTGTCCCGGCATCAACACCGCGGATCGCCAGGCGGCGACCGATTCATCCAAATTGTACTTCGTCAGGTTCGCGCGAAGCCCGGCTCGCACCATCGACGATTTTCCGCTGCCGCTTGCGCCAATCACCGCCACGAACGCGCATCCATCGACCGGGTCCGTCTCGCGCTGGCGCAGCAACTCCTCCAGCTTCCAAACCTCTTCCTCGCGCCCAAAAAAGATGTCGGTGTGCTCCAGGTCAAACGCCTCCAGGCCGCGATACGGCGCATCCATCCAGCGGGCGTGAAGCCGAACATCGCTTTCGTCGAGGTGACGGTCGATCAACTGGCGCAAATGCACCTTCAGCCGCCCGGCAAAGTCCACCGGTTGTTGAAAGCTGTGATAGGCTCGCGTGTTGTGGCCCTGCTCATCGTGGAACATCTCCCCAATGAACTGCTCCACCATCGCGCGCTGGTGGACCATGTCCTCAAACTGGGCACGATCGGACTGAGCCGACAGCCGGCGGTTGTAGGAATCGTCGTCATAGCGGCGATAAAAGATCATGTCCGGGCGAGCGCCGCCGGTTGCCTCCGCCGCCATCAGCATCATGTCGAACTCGCGCTCCGTTCCGCTCCGATACGGGCTTCCGTCCGGCTTCGTGATTCCTCCCAAGGGCGAACCGAGCCGGCTCCAGAGAATAAACGCCGCGATGTCGATTCCCGCCTCATTGGAAACCACCATGTCCACTCCTTCCTGGAATGAGGCGTTCGGCCCCAACGGCAAATCCTCCCACAAGACGGGCAGCAGCACCACCGCATCACCATACCAACGCTGCAGTTGCTCGATTACCAACTTTGATTTTTCCCGCTCTTCCGCGACATCGCCGGGTGAACTGATGAATATGCGGATCGTCTTTGGTTCCATTTCCATTGGCCCTTGTGCCGCTCCTCCTATCTCAGGAAACGCCATTTCGGTCAAGGAGGAAAGCCCTCGCCCTCAAAGCGTAACCAATCGGAAAATCGCGGCGTCTTGGAAACTATGACTGCGATCGTTCACAAACTCTTCGTCCTCAGCCTCGTTTTTGGAGCGGTTTCCAGCCCCCTCGCCGCCGCCGAACGCACCGCGCAGGAAATCGAGGCAAACGCGGGCGAACTCGTCGGTCAACGCGTTACCTTGGACGTCGCCTGGCTCAAGCTCCTGCGTCACTCCGGCAACCGCAACCAGTACGCCGTCATCGCTGCCTACACCTGGGATGAGGACAGCGAGCGCCTCGGCGGAACCATTCCCGTTGTTATCGACAGCGAAGGCGCGAAACGGTTGCTCTCGCGTTACGAAGCCAAGCCCGACGGCCGCCTCACCTGGTTCAGTGGCGTCGACCTCGACACCAAACGGCTGTCTGGAACCCTTCGCCGCGGCGGTGAGGATCGCAATCTCTACATCGACCTCACCAGCGGCCCCTCCAGTCCAATTGGACTCAATCTCGCCAGCGAAATGGACGCCAAACGCAGCGAAATCGAGGCCAAAATCAGTGAGGCCATCGCGCAGAAGGTGGAGGAGCTGAAGAACAACAACTGAGTAGGAATAATGGAGGTTACGGGGTTTTGGGCAGCTCCAGTAGCTGATGCCCCGGAAGGAACCGTCCGGGCATGACAGGAAGCCCGCCGCGACCGACGAGGATGAAGCTGTTGCGCTGGCCGGGAATCTTGATCGTGCAACGCTCCTGAAGGTCGTTGCTTGAATCGAGCAGCGCGGCGTCGAGGGCGGCTTGAGCGGCACTCAGGTCGCTGAGGGCATCGATCCGGACTTCACCGTCCGTGCCGAAATCAGAGGAGGCGGTGATGCTGCTGTTGTTCTGAAAAAGGACGTCGCTGCCGATCTGGATGAAGCCGCCGGTGCCGAGAATCGCGTTTGCGCTGAGAATGCTGTTGTTAAGGAGGAGGAAGCGGGCGTCATCAATGATGATGTTGCCGCCATCGCTGCCGGCCTCGGCAATGATTTGGCTGTTATCGAGCCGGATGGTGTCGGGCACGCGGATCTCGATGTTGCCCGCGTTTTGACCGGCCCGTGCTGTAATGGAACTGCTGTCGAGGAGCAGGTTGCTCCCGCCGTCGAGAAAGATGCTACCCGCGTTAGTAAGCAGCGATTCCACGTTGATGGAGCTGCCGCTGCTCAGGATGATGTTGCCGACCGAGTCGATGTCGATGCTGCCCGCGTTGCCGGCTCCCGCGCTGCGCGAGCTGATCGTGCCGTTGTTGGAGAGGCGCAGGGTGTTGCGGCCAGTCACGTTGAGATCGATCGATCCGGCGTTGCCCGAACCGGTCGATTCGGCGAAGATCCCGGCTCCTGAGCCGCTGATGTTGATGTCGCGAACGGTGGCGGTGATATCGCCGCCACGCCCCGAGCCCGAGGTGCTCCCTCGGATCGACGATCCATTGAAAATGTTCAAATCGGTCAAGGAACGCACGTTGATGTTTCCGGCGCGCCCCGATCCGGCGGTCTGCGCCTCGATCCCGCTGCCGTTGCCTGTCATGGTGATGCGATTCGCCCCAACCTGGACACTGCCGCCCTGGCCGCTGTGCAACGTCGTCGCGCTGACATTGCCGCCGCTGCTCATCGCGATCTGTTTGGCGTTGAGCCGGATGTTGCCGGCATTCCCCCTTCCCCGAGAAACGGCTTCGATCCCTGCGCCGCCCTGGAGCAGAACGCGATCTCGAGCTGAAACCGTGATGTTGCCGCTGCTGCCGGAGCCGAGCGTGGTCGCGCTGACCCCGGCTCCGCTGTTCATGAAGAGATTGCCTGCCGCCAGACTCACGCTCCCGGCGTTGCCGGAGCCCCGTGTCTCCGCCTCGATCCGCCCTCTATTCCTCAGCGTCGTATTCCCCGAGGTCTGGACCGTCACCGTTCCGCCTTGCCCGGTCCCGGAAGTTGTCCCGCTCACCCCTCCACCATTCTGGACGGTCAGCGTAGCCGCTGTGATTCCCAAGGTTCCCGCATCACCGCTTCCTGCAGCTTCCGCCGAAATTCGGCCCGCGGAATCCACCGCGATCGTGTTACCCTGAACGGTAATGCTTCCCCCATGGCCGCTTCCGGAAGTGGTGGCGCTGACTCGGCCGCCATTGCGAACGGTCAGGAAACTGGCGACTGCCAAGTCGATGCTTCCGGCAGAACCCGTGCTTTGCGCCTGCGCCTCGATGACGCCTCCGTCAATCAACATGTCGCTAGCGTCGACGGCGACATTGCCTCCCTGACCGCTACCGGAGGTCGTTGCGCTCAGGCTGGCTCCACCGCCTAGATTCACCGCATTGGCCGTGACACTCACGCTACCGGCATCGCCGGCGCCACTCGTCGTCGATGAGACGGAGCCATTACCAGTTATCGCCAAGGCGTCGGTAGTGATGTTGATCGTTCCAGCGTTGCCGGGCCCGGAGGTCCTGGTCGTGAGAAATCCACCGCTCGAGATGTTCAATGCAGATGTGCCAATCAGGATATCGCCTGCATCTGCAGCCGTCTTGGTTTCTGAAGTCACAAAGCCGCCGCTGGAAATGTTCACCTCTCTTCCGCGAATGGAAACGGTTCCTGCCCGCCCCCTACTTGCGGTCTGTGTGGTGGAGAAACCTCCATCTGAGAAGGTGATAATGTTGCCCGTGAAGTTGACTTGGCCGGCATTGCCACTGCCGAGTGTTTGAGAAGTTACAAATCCACCTTTGGAGATGGTGAGTTGATTTCCCGACAAGGTTACGACTCCTGCTTGCCCCTCTCCTTCGGTGCGGGAATCAATCGCTCCCATTAGATTGGCCGTGTTGGCCACTATGTCGATTCGGCCTGCGTTCCCAGCCAACTCGCCATCGGGAACATATTCACCCGTGGTGAGGGAACGGATTTCACCCGTGGGTGCAAGGTTAAGTTCTCCAACATTCAACGCAACAGTCCCAGAGGTTCCGCTCGTTTCTGTTTGCGTGTCAATCGATCCCGAGACATCCAACCTTCCTCCACTAATGTGGATGCTCCCTGCGTTTCCCCAATTTGGCTCAACGATTCGCTTCGCGAGTTCACGAATTCTTTCATACTGCAGCGCGATAAGCACTTCTGTCGCGGTAAAGGAGTTCAACTGGCGACCGGCAAACTCAGGGTTATTATGGAATCCACCGGGATTTGCCAGTTCGGCGTTGATTGCATTAATAGCCTCGGAGGTGTCGACCGCGCCGAATTCTGCCAGTTTTTCTATCACTGCGACCCCGGAAAGAGCCGTCGATGAATCCACCACACCACTATTCTCCAATTCCTCAATCCTCAAGGCTGAATCAATCCTCTCCAGCCTGAAATCGGTAGGATCCAGGATTGTGTAGCCCAATTCTTCGAGGAATGCTGCGCCAGAATCGAACTCTCCGGACACCTGACCCAATGAAATGTTCTGAACAACGACCTCGGAGGTGGATAACACAGTGCCCCGGACTTCAGCATGATTCGCATTGATTGAAATATTTCCGGCATTGCCAGTCGAGCGGGTTCGGGAGTTGATTGTACCGTCTACAATCACTGACTGCGCTGCAGGTTGGGAAAGTCCACGGATAGTGATATTTCCTGCGTCTCCGAACTGCCTTCCCTCAGGTCCATTGCTTCTTGAGTCGGAAAACAAGAATCCGTTCTCATTTAAATGGAGTTCATCCGTCCGGATTTCGATACTGCCTGCGGGGCCAATACCTCCTCGTGCGCTTACTTCGATGCTAGAAATAGTTATTCGCGGTGCCTCAAGAATAACATCACCACCTTTTCCCTGGTTTAAGGTTGCCGAGCTGATGGTTTGAGTAAGGCTACGTCCATCCAGGTTGATTTCATTGGACGCCTTGATTGTAAGATCGCCTGCATTGCCAGTTTTGCTGCCTGCCGAGTTTGATTTGATCGATCTGGATCTGTTGAATAGCCTCAAATCGTTCACCTCGATCGTAATGTCTCCGGCGTCTCCAATACCTTGTGTCGTTGTGCTGATTTTGGCGAAATCTTGCATCAGGAGCGTATCTGCCGTGATTGCGATATCTCCACCAGTTCCTTTTACCGAAAATGTCGATATTTGTCCGCCATCCAAGCTGATAGTGCCGGCCGATGATGCATTGGGATCACTATGGTCGGCCTTTGAAACATGAATCGTTATACTGCCTCCATTACCCACACCATCGGGAAGCCGGTTGCTGGGGTCTTCACCTCGGGCCAAAATGAATCCCCTGGAGCCAGTTACATTGAGGCTTCCTGTTTGAACAAAAATGTCGCCTGCGCTTCCAGCGCCCGTTGTTTTGGAACTGATGGGGCCGAGCAATTCAACTGAATTCGCGAAAATTGCAATCGAACTTGCATCATGGTCAGATGGTGTGCCTGTGGTAAAGCCCTGGGTCTTTGGCACGGTGAAGGTTCCGGTGCGAAAGGTGATATCTCCAATTTCTGTATCAGGAAAGGCTGTACCAAAGTTGATGCCCCCGTCAATGGAGATGCTCGTGTCCGCTTCGATGATAAAGTTGGGTTTGCCCGGTATTGAAGTCGGATTGGTGAGAAGGATTTCTTTTCCGACAGCTCGCAGAGCCGGCTCGCCGCCAACGTAGCCAGTCGAGGTCAACGACAGAACATCAGGGAGATTTAGGAAAAGAACATCATTGGGCCCAACGCGACTTGCTATGTATTCCCCGCCTTCCGCTTTCCCGGTTACCGGAGCATTGCCAAAGGAGATGTTTCCAAAGTCGTTGGGCCCGACTTGGACGGCTCCCGTGATGTGAACGCTTGTTTGATCGGAATCGACTCCATTGACGTCGCGAAAAAGGATATCCGGGGCGTCGCCGACGAGAAAGTCCTCTCCCGCCTCTGGATTCAGAACCCGGGTCGTGGTCACGTTTCCGGCAATCTCGGTCGCAACGGCTTGGAAATGAATCGTGCCGGCCCGAACCCGGTTTAGATCGTTTCGGGTTGCTTCAGACTGGATGCTGGCGGCCGCTCCGATTGAGATCGTTCCTCCCGAAATCGTGATATTGCCGCCAGAACTGGGATCGGTTCCGTCCACGCTGGATGAACCCAGAGCCGAGGAGGAAATGGTGCCGCCGGCCATCTCAAACCGGGCATCGGCGATTCCCTGGCTGGCGTCGGTGGAGGCGAAAATGGAAAGGTCGCCGCCAATTCCGGTGTTGAGGCCAATTGACGAAAACGTGCCTCCATTGAAATTGACCTTTCCGACGCGGGCCAGGGATCGGCCAATTTCAATCAACCCGCCATCTCCGGTGCTCTCGGTCGTGGTGTTGACGGTTCCGGAGTTGAGGGTGAATTGATCCGCGGCCAGCAGGCTGACATCTCCGCCGGTTCCTGCACCCGTGGTCAACGTGGTGATGTTGCCGCCGTCGACCGTGATTTCAGGTGCGTTGATAGTGACCGCGCCTCCGTCTGAATTGACGCCACTGGTTCCGATTTTCCCGTCCGCACTGGCGGTAACGCTAGTCGCTGCAGTCAGATTCAAGGATCCACCTGGAGCGCTTCCGGTGGATTGCGTTCCCAGGAAACTATTGGCTCCGGAGACGGAAACGGTATCGGCGAAAATCGCGATGTTGCCGCCGATTCCGGCATTGGATGTTTCCGACAAAATCGAACCGCCGTTGGTCAATTCCAGACCATCCGCGTTGATCGTGAGCGTTCCCCCTGCGGCAGACGCCATTCCACTGGTTTCGGTCACGATGGAGCTACCAGCGCCATCAATTGCGACATCTCCGATTGTGGTGATCCCAATGGCTCCGCCTGGCCCGGAACCGCTGGTGGAGGACTGGATCAAGCCGCCGTTGGTCACGGACAGGTTTGCAGCATTCAGAGTTAGCGTTCCGCCAGCGCCGGACAAAGTGGTTTGCGTGCTGATTGTGGCGGGGCTGGCATCTCCAATGACGTTGAGGTTCCCAGATGCGGTGAGTTGGATGTTTCCGCCAGGTTGAGCTGAATGGGTGACCGACTCGACGACTCCCGGCATCGTGGGAGTCGATTGGATGGTGATGTCGCTGCCGGCATCGATGAAGATGTTTCCGCCACCGTTTCCGGAATTCGCGGTTGAGGTGATGGCGCCGTTGACGATGGCCGGTCCGCTGACTTGGATGTCGATGTCTCCGCCCCGACCGGTTGCGAAATCGGTGGAAGTAATGGAGCTGCCACCTTCGACCGTCAGTTTTCCTCCCCGAATCACCACATTTCCGCCGCTGGTTGAGGAAACATTCGACCCGATGGCGCCGTTCAGGGTGACGCTGGCGGTTTCGGGCAGCGTCAGGTTGATGACGGGGAGGGAAGGGGGATTGGTCACGTCGAGAGTGGTGGTGGCACCAGGAGGGGCCGCGACCAGGTTGGTTCGTCCAGAGGTTGGCGCGATGGTGCTGTCGGTGATCTGGACGGAGCCGCCGAGGAGATGAATCGAATCGGCGCTGCCTGCTCCCCAGTTGACTCCGTTCAGGGTGATGGCGGAATTGGGCCCGAGGAAACCGAACGAAGCGACTTTGCCCGTCACCGTGGCCGGTAGCGCGCTTGCGGTTGCGGCGAACGTGCCTCCACCTTGGAGCGTCATCCGATCGGCTGTCGTGGCGGTGAACGCGCCGGTGATGTTGAGCGAAGCGCCGTTGCCGAAAATGACGCCGTTCGGGTTCATGAAAAAGAGGTTCGCCCCGGCATTGATCGCGCCATTGATCGAAGAGGGGGCCCCGCCAGTCACTCGCGTCAGGACGTTGTTCACGCCGTCGGTCTCGAAGTTGGCGGATTCCAGATTGTCCAGATTGAAGGACTCGAAACTGTGAAAGAGGTTGGCGCCAACTTCTTCGCCCCGCGCCTTGAGAATTTCGTAGAGGGGGCCGGTAAGGGTCAGTTCGTCAGCGGAGAGATCTCCGCTCAGGTCGAGGTCGTCGTGGATGCCGATCGATCCGTCGAACTTGATGCTCTGTCCGTGGATGATTCCCGAGAAAGCCAGTGTCCCCAGCACTAGCCATCCAAGCAAAAGAGGTTTTTGAATCATGGCGCAGTTAGAGTCTAGGTTCCCGCTTCAGGGGAGATTCCCTGTCGCAATACGATTGGTTAAACCTGACTGCGACAGCCTCACCTTCGGCGTTTCATGAGTGCCACGTTGTTAGGTTATCAAACGCTCGACCTTTGCGTCAATTATCTTCCTGTGGAAGGTCGCCGAAAGAAAATGCCTCGATGGCGAGGTTGATATAGGGTGGTGCGGAAAAGGGATTGCGGTGTCCCGGCAATCTTCTCCACTTCCCGCTACGGCAGCTCCAGCAGCTGATGCCCCGGTAAAAATCGTCCGGGCATGACAGGAAGCCCGCCGCGACCGACGAGGATGAAGCTATTGCGCTGACCCGGGAGTTTGACGGCACAACGTTCCTGCAGGTCGTTGCTGGCATCCAGCAACGCCGCGTCGAGGGCGGCTTGAGCCGCGCTGAGGTCGCTGAGGGCATCGATGCGAACTTCGCCATCGGCGCCGAATTCGGAGGAGGCGGTGATGTTGCTGTTGTTCTGAAAGAGGACGTCGGTGCCAATCTGGATGAAGCCGCCGGTGCCGAGAATCGCGTTGGCGCTGAGGGTGCTGTTGTTGAGAAGCAGGAAGCGGGCGTCATCAATGATGATGTTGCCGCCATTGCTGCCGGCCTCGGCGATGAT
>CAXBMO010000028.1:0-84325 GCA_963977015.1 uncultured bacterium
CTAGCTGTGACGATGGGACATCACCGACCCCACGATCCCGCGTCAGCAGCGGGACACGCCCTCATTTCAATCGCTCCACAGCTATGACCTAGCGTTTCGCGAAGGAGCCGTAGGACATCAGCAGGTAGGAGGCGGCGAAGATCGCAAAAAACACTGGCAAGGTAAACAGCGCGCCGATGCAGAGGGCAACGAAGCCCAATAGGTAAATTCCCAGCCCGGCGATGTAGACGACGATGATGCGCCACCAATTCCCATTGGTCAGTTCCCAACTCGCCTTCATGGCTGCAATTGGCCCCATCTTCCGATCGACAATCGCATAGGGAAACCAGAAGAGCCGAATGCCCAATCCTACCGCAACGAGCGACCACAGAATGACCCCGATGATCATGGCTTCCTCACCGATGGCCGCGCTGATTCCGACCAATGGAAGCGCGGGCAAACTCAAGGCAAGCGTCAGCAGAATACCGCCTCCGATCGTCGAAAAAAAGTAGGGAGCACCGCCAAACAGGTCGCCGAGATTCGAAACATCGTCGCGAATCAGACTGATCGTGTATTTGATAAAACCAATGCCCATGAACGTGGAAACGACGATGTTGACGACGTAGAGAATCGCAAAAACGCCAAACATCGCAGGGTCCAACTCTCCGCCCTCCATCTGGGGAGCAACAACCTGCATGGGAATCGAAACCACCATCGAGATCCCCAGATAAATCAACGCAGCGGCAATCACTCCGCCAATGTGCTTCACACAACGTCCCCACCCCAGCTTGATCGCCTCTTCGATTTCGAGGGTATGGTTTCCGGGCTCGCCCACCACCATTGGCGTATCGCGCGGAGAGGATTGCGGTGCCGCGTAGGGATTCAGCGATCCGGTATCTGCGGAAGGAGAGGCTGTCGGAATGGGAGAGTTGAAGACATTTGGAGAATCGGAAGGGCTGGATGACGCGGCGGGCGCAGGCGTTCCGTCCAGCAGTCCCGGAACTTTCTCGGGAGCGACCCACTCGACCGTGCTGGCCGACCAGACCAGGGTGCCCGTAGCCCCGGGATCCAACGACTGAACCTTCGCCTGCAACTCGGCAAATGACAGGGGACCGGATTTATCGCCGTTTGCGTAAAGAAACCATTCCTCGTTCATAGATCGGTTCTACCCTTTTTCGGGAATGTTGTCAGGTAAAGTTAGCAATTTTTCCGTCAGACAAAGGCAAAAACTTGTGGTTGGCCTTCATCCCAACCCTGTGGAAGACTTCTCAAGATTATAAACCATAGCATGGATCCATCAACGAACGCCCCCCTCCCCGAACTCGGAGACGACGACGTCGCCGCCATCGATAATTTACGGAATTCCTATCACCAGTTGAAGGATGAGATTGGCAAGATCATCGTGGGTCAGGAATCGGTGATTGAGCATTTGGCGATTTGCCTTTTCGCCCGCGGCCATGCGCTCCTCATGGGCGTCCCCGGCCTCGCCAAAACGCTGCTCGTCAAACGCCTGTCCGAGACCATGCATCTGGATTTCAGCCGGATTCAGTTTACGCCCGACCTCATGCCGATGGACATCACCGGCACCGACATCCTTCAGGAAGGTCAGGGCGGTCGCCGCGAGTTCGAATTCATCAAGGGTCCCGTTTTTGCCAACATCGTCCTCGCCGACGAGATCAACCGCGCCCCCTCCAAAACGCAGTCTGCCATGCTCGAAGCGATGCAGGAACACCGCGTTACCGTCGCGGGACGCACCTTTGAGCTGGATCCCCCGTATTTCGTGCTCGCCACGCAGAACCCGATCGAGCAGGAAGGCACCTACCCGCTTCCCGAAGCCCAGCTCGACCGCTTCATGTTCATGGTCGAAGTCGAATATCCCAAGCGCAGCGACGAAATCGAGATCGCGCGTTCCACCACCGGAGAAACGCCGCCACCGCTCGATGCCGTCATCAACGCGGAACAAGTCATCGCCTACCAGCAGCTCGTTCGCCGCGTCCCCGTTCCCGATCACATTTTCGAGTTCGCCGTGGATCTCGTTCGCCGCACCCGTCCCCGGAGCGAAGAAGCGCCCGAGTGGATCAAGCCGCTCGTCGGTTGGGGAGCCGGCCCCCGTGCCGTCCAGTGCCTCATTCTTGGCGCCCGCGCCCGCGCCGCGCTTCACGGCAGCTACATGGTTCGTCAGGAAGACGTCGAAGCCGTCGCCGAGCCCGTCATGATCCATCGTGTCCTCACCACTTTCGCCGCCGAATCCGAAGGCATCACCAGCCGCGACGTCGTGAAACGTTTGGTGAAGGAACTCGGCGAAGAAGCCTGACGGTGAGGGGGTCACAATGATAATTATTGAAGAGACAAAGAACTTCCCGAAAGAAGAAATCGATTCGTTGACCGACCAAGTCAGACAGCCTCCTCGAAGCCGCCGAAACCCAGGTTTGGATCGAATTCGCGGTGAAAAGCGGCTATCTTTCCGATCAAACCGCCCGCCATCTCTTCAAATCCTACGACGAAGTCATCGGCACCCTGGTCGGCATGATTAACCACAAGGAAACCTGGCTTCTCCCGCATCCATCGACACCCAAGTCACCCCTTCCCCCCTCCACCTAGTCACCCCCTCACAACGTGTCCCCTCCCACCAAGCACGACTTCCTTGACCCGAAGGTCCTCTCCCGTCTGGCCGGGCTCCCGTTGTTCGCGCGCCAACCCATGCTGGGAAACGTTTCCGGCCGGCATCGGAGTCCGATTCGGGGATCGAGCCTGGAATTCGCCGAGTATCGGAAATACGTGCCCGGTGACGATACGCGCCGTCTCGACTGGCGCGCCTGGGGACGCAGCGACCGCTTTTACATCAAGGAATTCGAGGCCGACACCAATCTCCGCATGTGCATCATCGTCGATACCAGCGGATCGATGAAGTACGGGCCGAAGGGCGGCACCAAACTCGACTTTGCCCGGCAACTGGCCGGAACGCTCGCCTTTCTCGCGGTGCGTCAGGGCGATGCCGCCGGCCTCTATTGCGCGAGCGAAGAATTCACCAAAGAGATTCCGCCCAAGCGTTCCGCCGCCCATTTGCGCGTCATCCTCGATGAGCTGAAAGACATCAAGGCCGAAGGCGAAACCGGGCTCATCGCCGCGCTTCACCAGGCCGCGGAGAAGATCCAACAACGCGCCCTGGTCGTCGTCATATCCGACCTCTTTCTCGACACCGCCGAGTTGAAGGAGGCGATGCAACACCTCCGCTTTCGCAAGCACGACGTCTCCGTCTTTCACCTGCTCGAGCGGCACGAAATCGACTTCGACTTCGAGCGCCCCACCCGATTCGTCGATCTCGAAGGCGGCGCCCCCATGCTCGTCGATCCCGACATCATCGGCCCCCAATATCGCAAGGCCCTCGCCGAGTATCTCAACGCCGTCACCGCCATCGTGAACGACGCCGCGATCGACTATCACCGCGTCAGCGTCGACGAAAGCGCCGAGACCGTCCTCGCCCGCTTCCTCCTCGGTCGCATGCCGAAGCAGGCGAAGTAGCGGTCGGGTTTCAGGTTTCAGGTTTCAGGTTTCAGGTTTCAGGTTTCAGGTTTCAGGCTTTGGGGTGTCTCCGCACTTTTTTTGCCAACGTTTGTAACTCTGATTGGCGGGCCGGTAAGGAACCGGTGGAACGCAATTCCACCACCTTCAAACCAACCTTACCAACCTACCAATCCGATGAAAAACGCTACTTCTTCCTTCTGCCTGATCGCTTCTGTCTTCGCCCTCATGCTCTTCGGCGCCACCAACTCCGCCCAGGCCGTTGACCAAATCCTCATCACCCTCTCCTACACCACCGACGGCGACGTCACCGAATACCTGGACGGCCTCAAAGCAATCGAAGCCAAGTTGGCCGACAAGTTCGACCTGAAATTCGACTGGAACGGCAACACGATCACCGTCAGCAACGACACTGGTTCGGTCGGCGGAACGATCACCTTCGCCGGCAACAAACTGGATGCCAACATCACCCTGGCTCCAAAACTGAAGTTCTTTTCAAAAGTGATCAAGAGCGGCCTGGACAAGGAGTTCCGCAATAAGCTGAGCGCTTGATTTTCGAATACCCCAAAACCTGGAAAAACCCGGAAGGCCGCCCACTGAGGCGGCCTTTTCTTTTGGTTCGTCATTTCACCGGCTCGATCCAGAGCAGCGTCGCTTGCTCCTGTTCATTGTTAGAATTCACCTTGAACTCGATATCAACAGCTGGCCCGAGGGCCTCGATCCGTTCGAACAATTCACCGGCGCCAGCCACGGGGTTGCCGAGTCGTTGCCAGTGGTTTTTACCCCACGCGCGCCACGAGCCATCTTCCAGCTGCGCCGCAGCGCCGCGTCCGTAAGCGCGAATCGCATACACCTTTGGCAAATCCGTTGGAATTTGGGCGCCGGAATGGTCAAACGTGGCGCCCGGAGCCAAAAGAGCGTGCGGAACGCCGTCCCGGTCGAGCGCGAGAGCGAACATAGCTCCAACAGCAACTTCGACGATGGATTGGCCGGTCAACTCCGTGAATTCGCCCGTATTGAAGTTCCAGAGCGAAACCGATCCGTCCTGAGCCAAGAAGGCGCTGAAATCACCTTTGCTGTCCACTGCAACGATGTCTTCCAGTGCTTCAAGTTTCCGGATCATCTCGTCACGCCACACTGGGGCGTCTGTCGAATCGGCGAAAGCGATCTTGATTCGGCCTTGGTCAGTCACGAAAATCAACCGACCGTCTGCGCTATTAACGGCGCGGGCTTTGGCGACGGAATTTCTCAATGCTTCAAAATCCGGAGGCGTAGGCGTGCCCGAGAACGGTAGAATTGTGCCTTCCCGACTTACCACGAAAAAGTCCGACCATGAAGCTGGGTCAGGCAACCGAAGAGTTCTGTTTGTCTTGTAGATCAGGCCGCTGGCGGATGCCGCCTTGTACTGCCACGAAGTCGGAGCAAAGAAGAGCCTTTGAAGATCGTCTACCCCTTCGGCCTGAGTCAGGTCGAGAGGCTCCCCATCCGATGTCCAAGCCCGCAACCGCCCGCCGCGCTCCTTCATCGCAGCCAACGCTGGCGGCAGTTCGAGCGTAAGTTGAGCACTCGTTTCCGTTAGGACGACGTTCTCCCAAGGTTTCCAAATCAATCCCGACACCGCCAAAGTAGCAGCCAACAATGCGGCTCCAAATCCCAAAACCGCCCTCTTCGAGCCTGACTTTCCTCCCGATCTCACCTTTTTTCCGTTTTTCTCCATTCCTGCGATCGTTTTCCCCTTCGGATTGCTCCGTATCACCGTCACATCGCTCTCCACGTCCTTGGCACTCTGGTAACGCCGCTCGGGCTTCTCCTCCATCGCTTTGAGAACAACATCGTCGATCCTCACATCAACCTGGATTTTGCCGGAGGGCGGCGCGAAATGGCCACGCGGAATTTCACCGGTGAGCATTTCGTAGAGCATCACGCCGAGGCTGTAAATATCGGCGCGGTGATCGACTTCGCCGGTGCCGCTCATTTGCTCCGGCGCGACGTAATTCGGGGTCCCCATGGAGATGCCGGTCAGGGTGATGCCGAGTTGCTCCGTTTCGGAACCCTGCTTGGGATCGACCAGCTTGGCGAGGCCGAAATCGCCGACTTTGACGACGCCTTCTTCGTTGAGGAGGATGTTGGCGGGTTTGATGTCGCGGTGCACGTAGCCCTTGGAGTGGGCGTAATGGAGCGCTTCGCAAATCTGGATGACGACCTTGAGCGCGGTTTCCGGCTGGACATGGCCTTCGCGAATCAGGGAATGAAGATCGCCGCCCTCGACGAATTCCATCACGAAAAAGTAATGCCCGCCTTCAGTTTGCCCGAAGTCAAAAATCTGGATGATATTGGGGTGATTGAGCCGGGCCATGGATTGGGCCTCGCGGCGAAACCGGGCCTCGAATTCGAGATCCTGGCCCAATTCGGGCGGGAGGACCTTGATGGCGACGGGGCGTTTCAGGCTGATCTGGATGCCCTGATAGACGGCGCCCATCCCTCCCCTGCCGAGAATCTTCTCGACGGTGTAGTCCGGCATGAAGCGATCCAGTTCCTCGGCGGAAACAGGCTCCCACTGCCCGGGAGGCGTGGCCATGGCCTGACGCAGGAGATCCGCGTCGGTATCGCGTTTTGGTTGATGAGGCTGGGTTGGTTCCTGCTCCGGGTTCATTGCTATTCAAGTTCAGGACTACCGGGATTTGAGGCGGAGGGCAAGTTTTCAGTGGGACAACCAACGGCAGTGCCTTCTGATCACTGTTTTACTGACTACCAACCCTCACTTCACGCCCCAGGCTTGAACATAAGTCGGGCTCAGCACGCGGGTATTCGGATCGGCGAGATGGGCGGCCAAATCACGCTCGAAGGTGTCGATCTCGGTTTCGCTCAGCAATCCGGCTTCAGCGATGTCATTCCGGATGCGTTTGAGAATGGCGAGGAGGAAGGTGTGCTTGATGTCGCCGGCGCGCCAGACGTAGCAGCGGCGCTGAACCTGAATGTTGGTGATGCCGGCTTTGCCCAGCATCTCGGGCAGGCGATTCCCGATATGGACATCCAGGCCGTTTTGGCTCCAGACGTTTCTGGCAGCGTCTTTGATGCGCGTCCAGGATTCGGCGAGGGGGTCGCACGTCCACGAGGACCAATCCACCTCGTGAAGTGCAACCGTCCCACCAACCTTGGTGACGCGTACCAATTCGTTCACCACTTCTTGTGGCCGGGGCACGTTCACCAAAAGGAGACGGGCATGGGCCAGATCGAAATTCTGATTCGGCAGATGCGTGTGGCGGGCATCGCCGGCAATGACATTGACGTGGTCGAACCCGCCACGGCGGACCTCGGCTTCGGCGTAGGCGCGGTAGCGATCCTCGCGCTCCAACCCGGTGACGTGGCCGGTCGAGCCAACCCGCTTCGCCATTTCGTCGAGTATCCCGAGCGGGCCGCATCCCAGATCCAACGCGCGTTCCCCGGGCTTCAGGTTTACCGACTCCAGCATCTGGCGCGCTTCCGGGCGATAGAGCTCGGCCTGCTTGATGAGCCGCTCCGGCTCTTGGGTACTTTTCCCAAGAAGGTAGGCACCCTGACTTGCGTCCTTCGGCGCCTGAGGGTTCTTCGAAAAGGACCGGTTGAGATGCGGAAGAGGAGCGAGCGTTGCAGGATTCATGAGATGGGTTGGATGGAAGTTCGTTCTACGGATTCCTTTCCGAAGCGGAGGAAAAGGTTACAAAGAAACTTCTCTTTTCTGAAATCGCGCCAGGATGGTGCGCTCGTTTTCGAGCACCAGAGCTGGTGCGCCGATCTGCACAAGCTTCGCGAGGCGACGCTCCTGATTTCGAACCTGCCCGAGAAATTGGCTTGGCTGTTTTGGGAAGGAGGCGTTCTTTGTTGCAGCAGCCATTCCTACATAAGCTGCGGTCGTGAGATGAACGGTATTCATTGGAGTCGTAGTTGAAGATTTCGTTACTCCCTTCCTTTCCCAACCCGGGGAAAAGGTTACGATCTTTCTTTAAAATCCTGCCAAGGGACCAACCGGTACCCATGAGAAGCTTTTTTCGCAATGACTTGCGCCTTTCGCTCGAAATCGAACCATCCCTCAGGTTGGCAACTCTGATTGGCGATGCGACAGGGACAACCAGACCGAAAAAAAAGCCGCCCGGAGGCGGCTGCTTTGAACATGGCGCATTGCGAGACGCGCCTTTGGTGAGAGGTTTGACTACCGGGTCATCAAGCGGCGGGAAAATTCGCGATTCAACTTGCCGCGAACGATTCCGGTCGCGTGGTGAAGTTTACCCGTCAGAGTCAGCCGAACGGAAACCTTCGACTTCGAATACTGGATTTGGCCATTGATTCCCTCACGAGTGACCGTGATGGCAGAGGTTCCCCCACTGGCTCTTCACCTGATGCTGCTGCTCCAACATCTTTCCGATTTCCTGGAGAGCGCTCTTCACCTGCGCCAAGTCACCAAGTTGCGGTTGATAATCCAGCGAAATCTGGCCTGCCGATGCGCCGGACGGTAGCGAGATCACCGCTGCGATGGCAACGAGGAATGTGCGGATGGCGCCGGAGAGTTGAGGAGATGAGTTAAACATGATCTTGGTTGGCTATGGTTGCGAAGTTGAAAGTTCTTTTCGGGTTCGCTGGTTCCTTACCGACCCAGAGATCAACGTTACAAACATTGGGAAAAAATGGTTCTCTCGGATTGAGGTTTCCAGGAGGCGGAACGACCGGTGGGCCGGGACACCGGTTGTCGGTCCCTTTCAGGGCCCATTTTTTCCTTCGGCTGATCCCAGGGCCGCGCTCGTTCCTTGCTTGCCCGGGGCTGACATATCTCAGCCCGTTGGGCTGGCACGATGCCTCCGGCATTGGGACATCATCGGTCTTACGATCCCACGTCAGCAGCGAGGCGCGCCCTCTTTTTAATCGCTCCACAGCTTTCTCCCTAGCGTATCGCAAAGTTTGCCATCTTTCGGCCCGCGTCCAGCCTGACAGGTTGAGATAGGCCAGCCCCGGCCGAAGGGCGGAACGACCGGCGGGCCGGGGTAACGATCGATGAATCGGGTGAGATCTGGAAGGCCGGGACACCGGTTGTCGGTCCCTTTCAGGGCCCATTTTTCCCTTCGGTGATCCCAGGGCGGCGCTCGTTTCTCACTTGCCCTGGGCTGTCATTTCTCAGCCCGTTGGGCTGGCACGATGCATTTCTGCTCGAAAAGTAGATTGGAAAACCACCACAAATCCTGGAGCACCAAAAATTGGAACGTGCTCGCCCGTCTGGATTGCTCAAGGACGCGGTCACCCCCAGAAATGGTAAGGCCGCTCAATTGGGCGGCTTTTTCGGGCGCAGCCTTATTCCCACATCAATGTTCCGGATTGAAATCCGGCGCTGTTAAGGTGGGTGCTTTCAGCATCCTGTGGGAAGGAAATTCTTCATGTCCTTCAGGCACTTCATGGTGCATTTGCGGAGCAAAAAGAAAAGGCCGCCTTGAGGGGCGGCCTTCCGGGTTTGGGAAGTTCCGGTTGGTGAATCAGGCGTTCAGCTTGTTGCGGAACTCTTTGTCGAGGCCGCTGCGGATGCCTTTGGCAAAGAAGCGCAACTTGGGGGCGAGCTTGATGTTGGCGCGCAGATTGTTGCCGGAAAACGTGATCGTTCCGCCGACCGAACCGGTGTCGTTGCTCACCGTGATGGTGTTGCCGTTCCAATCGAATTTCAGATCGAACTTGTCGGCCAACTTGGCTTCAATCGCCTTGAGGCCGTCCAGGTATTCGGTGACCTCGCCATCCGTGGTGTAGTTCAGGGAGATGAGAACCTCGTCCGCGGCTTGAGCCTGAGTAGCGGTTCCGAAGATGGCGATGGTTGCGAAAGCTGCAGAAAAGAAGAAGCGGATGGAAGAAGAAGTGATGTTTTTCATGAGATTGGTAGGTTGGTATGGTTGGTTTGTAGGTGGTGGAATTGCGTTCCACCGGTTCCTTACCGACCCGCCCGACAGGGTTACAAAGTTTTGGGAAAAAAAGTGAAACCGCGCATTTCACAGGGAGGTTTCGCCGCAAAGACACGACTTCAAAGTTACTCGCGGAGGATTCGATACCGCCATTCCTCGGGATGGCTGCCTTGGAATGTTCACCTTGCAATTCCGATGATGGAATCCCCAAAAAACAAAAATCCCCGACTTCGAGGTGAAGCCGGGGCCTTGTGGGCAATTTGACTGGTGCTGAGAAGCTTACGGTTTCAGCGTGTCAACGTCCTTTCGATGTAGTCATTACCATGCACAAATGGAGTGATGTCGTAGGTGTAGATGCGAGATGAATTCGAGAGATGGCGGTGGAATTTTTCCAGGTAAAAGGTGAAATCTCCGTAGTGATTTGGGACAACCGTAACCGGAACGCCATGATTCTCCCGGCCTGTTTTCGGTATTCCGTTGGTATCAATGTTGATTGCAAGCCAATAGACTGCAGTGATTTTGTTTTTGGACAACGTGACACGATGGACGGTCCCTTTCTTGTAGAGATAGCTTTCGTCAAAGTAGAGTTTTGAGCTGCCACGTTCTTTCCAAACAATCAGCGTTTGATACTCGGAATTGGATTCAGAGACAATTCGGATCTCGATTTCTTCGGCTTGGGTTCCGGAAATACCGGCCACGGACGCGAGAACGAACAGGAAGGCCGTGATGGATTGATGTGCTTTCATCGGATAATGGGAGTTTGGTTCTGGATGGATGGTTGGAAGCATCGCGTTCCACCGGTTCCTTACCGGCCCGCCTGACGACGTTACAAAGTTTTGGGAAAAAGTTGGAGATCGGGAGATTGCGGCCAATCACTCCGCCCCGCTCCAAAAGCCCTGCTTTCCCCGATGAAACCCGCAATCCTCCACGGAATCTCATGGCAGAGTCCGGCATTCCAAGTTCAAAATATTGCGTCCAATGCGCTGCTCCACTTCCGGCGAAGACGAAACGCGGAGAGAACACCTGCCTGAAGTGTCTCTTTTTAGGAGTGCTCGGTGAAAAAGCGGACGAAACGCTCGTCGATCGGAATTCCGCGCCGGACGACACCTCGACCGAGAATGAACGCCAAATTGGCCCCTACCAACTCCTCGACTCGGTCGCGGCCGGCGGGATGGGCGAAGTCTTCATCGCGGAACAACGCGAACCGGTCCAACGCCTCGTCGCGCTGAAGATCGTCAAAGCCGGGATGGACAGTCGCGAAGTGCTCCGCCGATTCGAGGCTGAGCGCCAGGCCCTCGCGATTCTGGATCACCCGAACATCGCCCACGTTTACGACGCCGGCACCGCGCCTTCCGGCCGGCCGTTTTTCGTGATGGAGTTGGTCGATGGCGATTCAATCACGGATTACTGCGATCGCAAACGCCTCAATTCCCGGCAACGTCTCCAGCTCTTCGTCAAAGTCTGCGATGCGGTCCAGCACGCTCACCAACGCGGCATCATTCATCGCGATCTCAAGCCTTCCAACATCCTGGTGGAAGAAGATGACCACGGCCATCCCACGCCCAAAGTGATCGACTTCGGGATCGCCAAAGCGATGGATCGTGAGCTGACCCAGCGCACCGTGGAAACCCAGGTCGGCGACCTGCTCGGCACGCCGCAATACATGAGCCCGGAGCAGGCGCTCGGCGACAACGACGCGATCGACACCCGAACCGACATCTATTCGCTCGGCGTGATTCTCTACGAATTGCTCACCGGTCATCCGCCGATTTCCGCGCAACAAATCCAGAGCGCGGGGATGCTCGGAGTTGGCAAACTCATCCTGGAAACCGAACCGGAGCGCCCCAGCGCAAAGCTTCGTACGATGGGCAAGGAAGCTGAGACCGTGGCGGATCGGCGGCGGACCGATTCCGCTCAATTGACCAGCTCGCTTCGCCAAGAATAGGATTGGGTGACGCTGAAGTGCCTGGAAAAGGAAAAGGAGCGCCGCTACGCAACGGCCAACGCCCTGGCCCGGGAATTGGAACGCCATCTGAGCGACGAAGTCGTCGAAGCGCGCCCGCCGACCGTCAGCTACCGGCTCAAAAAGACGATTCGGCGCAATCGGGTCGCGGTTACCGCGGGATCGTTGGTCCTGTTGGCGATTTTCGCAGGGGCGGGATTGGCAGTTTGGCAGGCGATTCAAGCCACTGAGGCAAACCAGGAGACCAGCGTCCTTCTGGCGGGAGGCTATGTGGAGAAAGGTTGGGAGTGTCTGGAAAAAGGTGACGCTTCACAAGCACTACTTTGGCATACCAAGGCGCTGGAGGTCGCGGCAAACCGAGGTGGCGTTGCAAGGAACGCGGAATTGCCATACCGGCAGAGCGCGGGCTGGGCTTGGTCGCTGGCACCTAAACCGGTTGGCGTTCTCAAACCCGGAATTCAGTTCAAGGTGGACCATATTTGGAAAGATCCCAACAGTGACCGCGCTATTTTGGTAAGTCCAACTACGGGAATCGAAGTCTGGGATCTCCGGAAGGGGAAAGTGGTGATTCCGCGGCACTCCATCAAGTTCGAACTGGTTGCGGCTGATGAGGATCGGCGGCGTTTTGCTCTACTCGCCAATGGGGAAGTCGCCCTCCATCACTTTGATCAGCCGATGAAAGCCATCTGGACTACGCAGCTGGAGGGCAATGAGGATTCCACCTTTCAACAACTCAAATTTTCCCACAATGCGAAGCTATTGGTGGTTGCGAGCGATCAAATGGTATTGACAGTGCTGGATAGCGAAAGTGGGACAGTCTTACGAAAACTGGATCTTGGTGACGGGCTGAAAAGGCAGAATGTCGAACTCCAGATGAGCGAGGTCGATGATCTTGCGGCAACCCATTCCAGGTCGCGTGGGCCCAACCATGTGGGAATCGGAAATCTCCATACGGGCAAAGTGCTTTTTTCCAATCTTTACGCGACCAATCAAAAAAGCACGGCATCGGCCTTTTCAATCGATGGGAAACAATTTGTCTTGGGAGAAAATTTTAAGGAATTGAGGATTCTTGATCTCGCGACGGGGCGTATGGAGCCCTCTTCGCTCAAACTGGTGAACAGAATTTCCCCGACCAGCGTCTTCTTCAATTCGACGGGCCGAAATCTCTTTTGCCGCTATGGCGGGGGAAGTATTACCGGTTGGAATTGGCGGGAGAAGGATCGTCTCTTTGCCAGGACGCCCGGGTTCAAAAAACTCGAATTGGAAGCGAATAGGGAAGAGCTACTCTTGACTGCGGTAGATCGCGCGGGACTGCTGCTCAATGCCCAAACCGGAGAAACCACGATGCTGTTCCAAGATTCAACTGATCTCCGTGGGGCAACATTTCTTCAAGAACTCGTCGTAACAGGCGGGCAACCTGGTCCATCGAATCCGAGGCCTATTCCGACCGTTTGGAAAGTGCCCAACAACAGACGTGGGCAGCCGTTGACAAACTCCGGTGGAGGCACGGGACAGAGTATGTCCTCGCGTATTCAGTCATCCCAATATGATCCGGTAAACAACCTGATCTCGACCGTGGTTGCAGAAGGTGCAACCATTTGGGATTCGGACACGGGAGAGGTCGTTTTCCGTTATTACGACGCCAACGATCCGATTTATTTCGCCCGCCTTTTTGCCGAAGGCAGGCTCTTGGCTGTGGTTGGCGCACAGAACATCATCAAGGTTATCGAGATCGAGAGCGGGAAACTCAAAACATCGATCAAACCGGAGCGGCCAGTGTATCGCATTGATGTCTCACCCAACGGAAAATGGCTAGCCGCCCAAGATTATCTTGAGACGAAACCTGAAAACTTGGGAGAAACGATTCGGTTTTGGCGCTTGCCTGGTGGAGAGCTGATTCATTCCATTCCCGCCAAGTTGGTTTATGCGGAGCGAAGCGGCCTCCGATTCACTTCTGATGAGCGTTTTGCTCTTATGCAGAGTAAGGATGCGCGTTACAGCGATTCCGAACAGAACGAGGCCACGCTTTTGGATTTGGAAACGGGCGAGACGTGGGAGTATTCAGCGGATCCTGAGCGGGAAATGGAAATGAGTTGGGATACGCTCGTATATAAAAGTGCCTATTTTTGTGCCAATCAACTGACGTTCATCGATGAGCGCACCCTTGTCCTCGGCCGTTCCATTTGGAGAATTCAACCCGAGGGAGGCATGGAGCGAATCGGGCGACTTCGCAAGCCAGAGGATGCCACGACTTCCACGAAAATTCCCGGGACCAGCCATGTCCTCGTTGACCATGGCGTAGAGGGAGTGTTTCAAGCTTTTGATGTAGAGACTCAAGCTCCGGTTTCAATTCCGATCTCTCATGGAGGCAAAATCACCGCCCTCGCAGTCGACCCAACCGGACGAATTGCGGCTTCCGGAGGATTTAGGGGCCGCATCCGATTATGGGATCTGGGCACGGGCCTACCGGTGAGTCCGTGGATGGGAGAACCGGAATCTCCCGAGATCGTCCGTCTGATTTTCGCTTCAAATGGGAAAACCCTGATTTCCATGGATCGGGAGGGGAAGATCAGGCTATGGCGAATACCGACCCCGGTAGAGTTGCCGTTGGAAGATCTACGCGAGGTTTCAGAAACGGTCGCTCGGCGTAAAATTCTAGAAGGGGGGCGTCTGCAACCGTTCAGCTCGGAAGAGGTTGTCGAACGATGGGAAGAAGGCAGGCACCCACAATGGACGCGTGCTGATCTGCCGTTGATCGAGGATGGTGGTTCGATTTCATTGTTTGATGGAAACAGCCTGGGAAACTGGGATGCTCGGTTTTCGAATGATCCCGGATTTTCGATCAGGAATGGTCTTCTGAAGCTGAGTCGCCCCGACGATGAGACTCCCCAATGGATATGGGCGGTCGATCAGAATGGAAAAGAACTGCAATTCCGGGATTTCCAACTTCGGCTGAAATATTGGGCGGAACCTGATGGACATGGCTACGTGTTTTTTCACTCCAGCAAGGTTAAATCGGGTCAACCAGTGCCGGGAAATGGAGTTGCGATCGGCGGAGCGACGACGAATCCTCTGTTTGGCGATCACGCCGGTTCCATTCCTTCCCTCTATGCCTGGAAAGGCGATGCGCTGGTTTCTGGGCCAAATCGATGGCATGAGCTGGAGATCGAGGTTCGCGGAAATCGCATCGTGACGAGAATTGATGGAACCACCGTCGCCTTCTGGGAAGAACCTGAGAATTGGGAAGGCTTCTCGCAGCCGTATCTGTTCACCAAAAAATTGGGTTCAGGAACGTTCGGGCTGCGCCTTGTTCGGGGAACGATTTTTCTGAAGGACATCCGTGTTAGGCGGCTGGATGACTAAAACCCGTCCGGCTCTCGCACGCCACCAACCGGTTCCCCTGGGCATCTCTTGAAGGCGGCTTTTCTTTTGCCCTGCGCCCCCGGCCTACAACGCTCGTTCCCTTTCCCAATCCTCGCAGATACGCGTCCTGGTTTCCTGATCCTTTTTCCGGAGTTCATTGAGTTTTCCTTCTTTCTCAAGCTTCATCAGCACCTCGATACTTTGCCTCCCGTTTTGAATCGCCAGATCATCGGCCTTCCATTGGTTGGCCTCGCGGTAGAGATTGGCCACTTTCCAGAACAGGCTGCTCAGGCTTTCCCGGTTTCCAACGTGCGATGGCCGAATCTCAATCTGTTTTTCCGCTGTCTTGACCGCGAGGAGCGCGGCTTCGATGGCTCCGTTCAGATCTTTCCGGGCCTTGAGAATTTCCGATCTCCGGATGTAGATATCCTTGAGTTCCCTCCACCGCTTTTGCGACTCCGTGACCTGGGGATGGAATTCCCGGACCAGAATTCGTTCCGCTTCGGTGATGTAGCTGAGAGCGAGGTCCAGTTGCTGTTCCCAACGGACTGTGAACGCACCAACTGCCACCTCCTGATGCCGTCAGCCCAGCGCCGAGAGCAGATGCCGCAGTTCCTGATCAATTGAGCCAGCTTCCGATTGATCCATGGTTTGGCGGACTTCGTCTTCGAGCAATTCACGGTAACGCGCCCGCAGGCGGTGCACCCGGACCTTCAGATTTCCTTCGCTGATCCCGAGTTTCGAGGCAGCGTCGGCGTAGCTGATTTCGGCGGAATTCCAAGCCATGAAATCCTTCAAGACCTCGAACTCCTCTTCCTTACCCTTTTTGGAAAAGTCTTCTCCGAGCCGTTTCATCACGGATTCAAGAAGCAGCCGAGCCCAGCTGCGATCGAGGATTTGCTCCGGCGTCAGGTTGTCGACCGGCTCCGCCTCGTAGCGCCCTTCCGCCCATTCCTGATTGATGGAAAGGTGGGTTTGCCCGCCACCTCGTTTCTGCGCTTGTTTGGCGCGGTATTCCTTGGCTCGATATTTCTTGATGGCGTCAATGAGAAAGGTTCTGAGTTTGCCTTTGTCGCGATCCGCCGCCTCAAGAAAATCTTTCTCGACCAAGGCCGCGAAAAAGCCCTGCACCTCGTCCGAGGAATCGTCGGGCGGCGCCCCCTGACTGCGAACAAAGGCATACAACGGATACCAATAGTCTTCGCAAAGTTTACTGAGGGCCTCAAAGGAATCCGGCTCACTCACATCCGAGGCGCGGCGAACCAGCGTCCAGCGAGTTTGCGGAAAGGAACCCGGACTCGCCTGGGCGAGCGTTTCCTGGGAAAGTGGAATGTTACCTGTCTCACTCATCAATGACTAGACTACCCAAATCTTTGAGAGCGGGAAGACAATTTCACCTCGAATGTCCGGTTTTTGCGGTCATTGCCCCCATTTCTCCAGTCTTGCCCTGCCCCAAAACCTTGCTAACATGTCATGGAATTCTGTAGCCTCCCCCGAAGCTTCGGTTTCTCCGCATGAATGCTTCCTCCCATGGTCCTGCCTTGACGCGCAAGCGTGCCCTGGTCGTGCAAAACGACGCAGGAACACGGAAATTGATCTGTGAGCAGTTGATGAATTTCGGCTTTGATGTCGATGCCGGGGCAACGGTTGCAGACGGCGCTTCGCTCTATCGCTACCAACCTCTGGTCGTAACCTCAACCGAACGCGACCCGATGATGCCCCGCGGCTTCATTGCGTGGTTGCACGAAAATCACCAGGACGAAAGCAGCCGCCCTTACATTCTCGCCATTTCCGATCGGGAGTCGTCGCTGAGTACGCCGCCGCAGAACCGGGCTTGGGATGAGCTGCTCACGCTTCCGCTCAAAGCTTCGGAGCTGAAACACCGGATCCAGGCCATCGGCACCTGGGTGGACAGTTTTCTGGAGGGTCAAGGCAAGGGGAACAGCGACGTCCGGGCTTATCCCGAAGAAGCCGTTGAGGCGGTTCCCGTTGCCGAGCCCCCGGAGCGGGAGCGGATTGTGGTGCGGGCAAAGTTTCCCAATCGCAAGGCTCAGACGGTTGAGGCGGCTCCGCAGCAACGCCTTGCCGAATCTTCAACGTCAAATCCCGGCGTGGCGACCAAGCCGGTCATGAAGGTGCCGCCGCCGCCCAGCCTGGTGTCGCCCAAAACGGCGCCGGTCAAACCGATTACCCCGCCAACCGGTCCGGTTGCAGAGCGAACCAAGCCGCGGCCCGCGATGCGCAACACGGGGTTGATGTCGCCGACCGAGCAGTTTCAAGCGTTGGTCGACAACGCGCCCGTCGCTTTGGCGATGCTGGATCTGGATCTGCGATACCTGGTGGTGAACCGAAGGTGGCTCCGCGATTTCCGATTGGAGAACGTGGAGGTGATCGGACGGAAGCACCTGGAGGTGTTTCCCCAACTTGGCGAAAACTGGTCGCACATTTACAACCGTGCCCTGGAGGGGATGCCGGATCGAAGTCAGCCGGATATCTTCGTGCATGCGGACGGAACCCAGGATTGGGTGCGCTGGGAGGTGCAGCCGTGGACGAATTCCTCGCGCGAGATTCAGGGCATCACGATCAGCTGTGAAGCGGTCAATCAAAATCCCTCCACCAATTCCCCTTCGGAACTTGAGTTGGTTGGACATTCCCTGCTCAAGGGCAAGGTAACGCCGGTCATCAGCCTGAATATGGAAGGCACCATTGAAGGTGCGAGCGAGGCGTGCCTGGGATTCGCCTCCAACACGGTGACCACGCTGAAGGGGGAGCGATTCTGGGACATTTTTGTCAGCAACCATCAACGCGACGACGTCAAGCTGAGCTATCTGGCTGCGGCGAAGGAAACCCGCGAGAACGAATACTTCGCGTTTCCACCGACGTTCGTCACCGAGGTGAATCTCAGCTCGGGCGGCGAGACAACGATGGCGTGGACGAACTCCCCTCGTTATGATGGCACGGGCCGCGTTTCCGGCGTCGTCTGCCTTGGCATTCCAATTGGCGATGGTTCCGCCCTGCTCGGCGACATCGACAAAGCGCGCAAAGGCCGGCAAAGCCTGTCGGGCGCCGCGTCCTATTATGCGACTGAACCCTCGGCGATTCTGGAGCAGATTTCGTTCGGGATCGTTCTCCTCGATCCTCAGCGCAACACACTTTACGCGAATCCGGAACACCGCCATCTGCTCGGTTACGATGTGGAGACGTTTGACGACATTGAAGACTGGATTCGTCAGGCGGCACCCAATCCCAATCACAGCCACACTTTGCTGGAGGAGTGGCGCACGAGCGTCTGGCAGCAACAGGTTACCAAAATCTTAAGCCTGAGAACCCGCGATGGCGTGATGCGCGAAATCGAGTTTCGCCCGCGGCCGACGTCCGACGGCGGATTGATGTTGACCCTTTTCGACGTCACGGAGCGACGACGCGGCGAGGAAGCTCTGCGGTCGAGCGAAGCGAAATTCCGCGCGTTGTTTCAAGACGCCGGCGTGGGAATTGTTCTGGAAGACACGACCGGGGCGATTTTTGACGCAAACCCGATTTTCGAATCAATCATTGGTGCTTCCCGGTCCGATCTGCGGCGCAGCGGGATGCAGGATTGGGTCGAACATTCCGACCGCCCGCAAATTGGGTTGGCGCTGCAAAAGCTCGATCCGGCGGAAGCGTCGCGACGTCCCGTGACACTCGAGATTCGACTTGTCCGCCAGGATCAATCCCAGCTGATCGCCCGCACCACCATCTCGCGAGTCTACGATGGAAATGAGCGGCTGCTCTACACGGCTTACTTTATTCAGGACGTCACGGCCGAGCGCGAAGCGACTTCCAACTTCCAATTGGCCGAGCAACAGAATCGGGCACTCTTCCAGGCCATCCCGGATTTAATCCTGCTGCTCGATTCGACCGGCCGCGTCATCGACGTCATCCCGGCCGCCAGCGGCATGTTGCTGAACGATGCGGCCCAGGGCATTGGGAAGCGTCTCTCCGAAATCGCACCCGCTCTCGCCGAACATGAAAGCAGGCTCCTGCAGCAGGCCATTGGGCAGGACGGGATCGTGGTTCAGGAATTTGTCCAACCGTTCGCCGATGGAAGTTCCAAAGCCCTGACCGCGCGTTTGGCACGTTGCGGAACCGATCACGTGGTTGCGGTGATTCAGGTCAACACCGATTCTCGCGATTCCAACAACGAGCTGCGAAGACTGGCACTTACTTTTGGCCTCAGCCAGGACGCCGTCATCATCACGAACCTCGCCGGCAAAATTACCGAATGGAATCCGGCGGCGGAACGAATGTTCGGCTATCGCACCGAGGAGATCATCGGTCACGGCCTTGCGACGTTGTTCAGCCCCAACGACCGTCCCGCCTTCAACAACGTGATCGCTGACAGCCTCACCGAGCAGGGCGAATGGGGCGGCGAAGTCGACTACTTCCGCTCAGACGGCAGCCAAGCCCGCGCCAACGTGATCTACTACGCGATCGACGAAGTCGGCGATGGCGAGCCGACCGCGATTCTGGGAATCAATCGGCCCCTCTAGGGGCAATCGGAAAGATTGGTAGCAGTTGCCATGACGGACTGATCATAGTATGATGAATAAGATGATTGCAACCACTACCAACTATCCTCACCTGACGTTTCGTCAAGAGGATGGCTTGCCTGTAATCGAGCGACTTCAGTTCAAAGCCATTCATCTGATTGCAAATCATGTCGCTCATGGCTGGAGTGCCGAAGAACTTGTTGTCAACTTTCCTCATCTAACACTCGGAGAAGTCTACTCTGTTCTCGGCTGGCTTTCGGATCACCGCGAAGCTGTCACGGAGCATCTTGAAATCGGTGCGGCCAATGCACGCGGCCTTGCTCTCGAAGCCAGACATCACCAAATCGCCGACCGATTGAGGGATTCTGGCGAGCTTATTAGGCCACACACCGCCGCTTAGCTGCTTCCCGGACAGATGGCGATCAGTTTGATGATGGACCAGCACATCCCGGCCTCAATTACTCGAGGACTTCGGGTGCGAGGAGTCAACGTGCTGACGGCCTTTGAAGATAGTGCCCATCAGCTACCCGACGAAGAATTGCTGCAACGAGCAACCGAACTCAACCACGTGTTGGTGACGCAAGACGATGATCTTTTGCGATCGCTCACCGGTGGCTTGAAGGTGGAAATTCCTTCAGTGGAGTTATCTACTGTCATCAATTAAACATCACCATTGGAAAGGCTATTGAGGATCTGGAGCTGTTGGCTCACTGCGGTTCGACCGAAGATTTCGCAAACAAAGTGGAGTTTCTACCTCTTCATTGAGTTTGCAAATTCGGGAACTCCTCCCGGGCAATAGAAAGACCTACTTGCTCCACTCCAACATCCGCAAAATCGGCGCTTCGGCGCGTTTCCGCAATTCCTCTTCCATCTCGATTGCGGGGCTCAGGTCGCGAAGGCACGCGTGAAGTTTTTCCAGCGTGTTCATCTTCATGTAGCGGCAGTCGCTGCAGGCGCAGTTGTCGGTCGGGCCGGGAATAAAATTCTTGTCCGGACACTCCTGCTTCAACCGGTGCAGCATCCCGCTCTCGGTCACGATGATGAGATTCTTGGAATCCGTCTTCTGACAGAAGTGAACCATTTTTTCGGTCGAGCACACTTCGTCAGCCAGCAGGCGAACCGCCATGGTGCATTCCGGGTGCGCAACGACTTTGGCGTCGGGATACTGGTCCTTGATCCTGGCGATGCTGTCGCGGGTGAACTCGATGTGGACGTAACAGGCACCCCGCCACATGTCCATCTTCCGGCCGGTCTTGGATTGAACCCAGTTCCCGAGATTCTCGTCGGGAACAAAGAGAATGTTGCGGTCCTCAGGAACATTCTGAACAATCTGAATCGCGTTGCCACTCGTGCAGATCACGTCGCTCAGCGCCTTCACGCCTGCGCTGCTGTTGATGTAGCTGATCACGTAATAATTCTTCTTCGCCTGTTCGAAAAGGAACTGCTCCAGCTTCTGGGCCGGGCAACTTTGCTCCAACGAGCATCCCGCGTCGCGATCCGGCAACACCACCGTTTTCTGCGGATTAATGATCTTGGCCGTCTCCGCCATGAAGTGAACGCCACAAAACGCGATCACCTCCTGATCCGCTTCCTTGGCCTTGAACGAAAGCCCCAGCGAATCCCCCACAAAGTCGGCGAGATCCTGGATCTCCGGAATTTGGTAATTGTGAGCCAGAATAATGGCATTCCGCTCTTTCTTGAGCTCCAGAATTTCTTCGCGCAGATCGACGCCGGCGGTAGGGGAATACATCGTTTTCAATAGGGTTGAAGAACAACTTAGAGTAGACCTCCCGAAAGATCTAATCGAAATCCAAACGTGTGGCAGGGCCGCGAAGGATCGGTTTGCAGTTCAACGAGGGATGGGACCCGGGAAGCCTTGACGAATCCGCGAACGCGGTGTCGCGGCGGGGCTCGAAAGAGCTTCGGAATCAATTAGCGGCTGCACCGCGGTCCTCATTCCTCCAGATTGCGCAAGTCTTCCGCCAGTCGCTCGGAGAATTTCATCGCGTGATGGAGAACGGTGATGATCCCGATGCCGGTGGAAATCCTTTTGAAGATGACGTAGTGCTTTTCATAGCGAGAAAGAAAGACCTCATCGCCTGCCATGTGCTCCGGCGGCAACTGCTTCCAGGGCAATGTCTCATCCGCCAGTCGAGCGAAATGGCTGTGAAGGCCGGTGATGTAGTCGACCGCCTGGTCGGTGCCCCACTTCGCAACGGTGTAATCCCAGATTTCGTCCTCCCGAATCTGGGCTTGATGAGAGACCTTGTATTCAGCCGTTTCCGCTGCTCATCCGGGCTTTCCCCCGCCGAATCACATCCTCGGCGGTTTCCGGGTGAAACTGTGATTCGTCGGCCTCAATTCCTGGGCGGAGTTGCTCGTAAAGCCAATCCCAGCCATGAGATTCGCGCTCCTTGTGATTGGCAATGAGTTGGACGACGAAATCCGAGCCCGTGGAGAATCCGTGCCGGCGTGCTTGTTCGCTGACGAATTCGTCGAGATCAGGAGTGAGGAGCAAATCCATGAAGATTACCGTAGCAGTGGGAGGAGAGAATTCAAACTTGGGAAGCTTCGGCATGATTTCGACCTTGAAGAGTTACGACGAAATTCGCTGCCTTCGCCTTCATGATCCCCATGTCCTTCAAGGTTCAAAACCCAAAAGCCACGCTGCCTGCCCCGTCGCCTTCCGACACCGGCCCAGTGCGTCGAGTGCCAGCATTTCCAGGCAATCGGCCCCAACGCCTTCAAATGCTCCTCGCAATCGGAGGGATGCACGACTTGCGGGATTTGAAGCCGTTGAGGCAACCAAGTTTCGGGGCAGAGCGGGTTAGTTAGGAGGGCGTCAATCAACCCGATCTTCCAGGAATCCAGCCAATTGATCCTTGCTCGTTTCGTGAACGATCGAAAGGATGTCGATGCTGTCCGATTGGTTCTCCGTTGGAGCTAAGATCACATAGTGACGCTCGACGTGATTGGTAACGAATTTCTGCCGGAGCGGCTGCGAAAAACCGTGTGCAGGGATGAGTCGCGGCATTTCCGTCAGCGATTCGCTGGAAGGCGGCCTCCAAGTTGTCTTGATAGGTGTCCGCCTGTTCCGGTCCCCAAGTTCGGGCAATGTAAAGCCAGATTTCCTCCAAGCGTAGATCGGCTTCCTTGGTGCGTTGAAACTGCCCCGTGCGGGTTGAGCTGCTAGGCGCTCTCGCGCTGCTCAGCCTCGAACTTGGCACGAGCCTCGCGCTTGATGTCGTCCAAAGAACGATTGGAGAATTCACCCGCTTTAGCCTGACGGTAGCTTTCCATGATGCTGGTCTGGGCTTCAGCGGTAGCCAATGGGTGGAGCTGTGACTGAAAGACCTTCAGACTGGCCGCGACCAGGGCACCCGGTGAATCGAAGGCTCCGGAAGCGACCTGTTCGCCAACAAAGGACTCAAATCCCGCGGGGATGGTGACTTCCATGGGTTCATGGTACTGGGTATTGCAAGGATTTCAACCGCCCAATCCTCGTAGCGAGTTCCTCAGCCAAATTGGGAAACGATCATTCGGTCTCCGCACCACCCAGCTTCGCCAGCCAAGCCGCCTCCGCCTCCCGCCCTTGCTCTTTCGCCCTTCTTGGCCCCCTCGGAATTCTCCTGGACGCCTGGTGGATGAATCGCCGAAATTCCGCCCAGAAGTAGGCCGGATTCGGGGTCGCAACCGGGATTCCGGCCATCCGGTGGCGAATCGCCAACCTCCGCAGGCCATCGTCCTTGCCTGGCAGCAGAGTGAAGCAGCAGTCACAGTCGGGTGTCGCGCAGGTAGCGAGACTGGAAATGCAGAAAATCCCAACGGGATTTCGCACGTCGAGCCCAGGGTTGGCGCAGCCTACCCTGGGGTCCCGGAAGCCAACCGAATCAATCCTGAAAGGATTGCGAAACCGTTCAATCCCAAACGTATCGTTCATCGTATTCGACCCCGTGTTTCTCCAGAAATGCCCGAAATTCATCCTGAAACGATTGATTCCGATGCTGTTCGGCCTGGTTGGCGACGTATTGTTTCACCCGGGGAACGTTGGATTCCGATACGGAAAAAACACCGTAGCCGGATTGCCAATGAAACTGCGACCACTCATCACCCCGATCCTTCAGCCAAAGACTCGATACGCGCTTGGTTTCCTTGACGAATTCCGCGATAGAAATCGTGCGTTGCAATTCCGTCAGCAAATGGACATGATCGGCAACACCGCCAATTTTGATGGCTGGACAATCGAGATTGGCCGTCACACTTGCGAGATAGGCCGCCACTTCCCGTTGGTGCTCGGCGGACGCGAAGAATGGGAATCTGTCCCTGGTCGAAAAGATGGTGTGAAGGTAGACTTTGGCGAGGGATTGCGGCATGGCCCATCAATTTTGGAGGGTTGGGGACGATTTCGCAATCCTTTCAGGATTGGTTCCTTTGGCGGTTGCTGACCCAGGGTAGGCTGCGCCAACCCTGGGCTCGACGTGCGGAATCCCGTTGGGATTCAAGACTGGAACTTGCCAGCCGGGACAGTGCAGCCCTCCAGTTCCTTGTGGAGCCAGTTGCCCCATTCGATGCGTTTCGGCGGAAGCGGCGATTGGGACTGGTCGCCTTCGCGGCGGACGCGGTTGTCCAGGTGGGAGTAGCTGATAAATGCGCGGTAGTGGCGCTTTTGGATGGAGGCGGATGTTGGCCTGGGTTCCTGCGAATCTGCCATTAATCTGGTCTTTCAGTTTTCGATCAACGCGAACGCCACCTGCGGAAACGAACTTCGCCCACGATAGGTTCGAAGCAGAATTCTGGGCCGAACGGACCCGGAAAGTCAACCTCGTTGGAACGGTTTGTCCCGACCGGAATCAGGTGGCGGGTTTCTCCAGGATTCAGAACAACCCGGGATTCTTCATCTCAATGGCGCGTTTGCCCCGAGTGAACCCGTAGTAGAGAAAGGCGATGCCGATCCCGATGAAGAAGAGGGAGTAAAATTGCCCTTTGGAGATGCCGGCAAGGTGTCCGGAATCGGCGTGGCGAAAGACTTCGCCGATGATGCGGAAGATGGCGTAGTTGATGAAAAAGAGGCCGGTGAGGATGCCGTAGGGCAGTTTCTTGAAGCGGATGCGCACCAGAAAGAGAATGACGAAGAGGAGGAGCCCTTCCATCAGGCCCTGATAAATTTGCGAAGGATAGCGAGGGTTGAGCGTTTCGCGCAGGACGTGCTCGACGGCGGGATCGGAACCAATCGCCGCCTGAATCGCATGGAAGCTGCCATACAGGTCGACCTGGCCATTGGGAAAGTAGGCTTTGTAGTCCGGAAGTTTGTCCAACACCGCTTGCCCGATGCTGTAGGGAAAGTCGCGCATTTCGTTGGGAAATTGCCACGCCCATTTGAACTGCGGAGCGGGTTTTCCGTAGAGTTCGCCGTTGATGAAGTTGGCCATTCGCCCGAAAAAGATGCCGAGCGGTGCGACGGAAACCAGGTTGTCCCCGACCCCGGCCCAATTGTATTTCTTATGGCGGGCGTAAAAGAAGGTGAAAGCGACGAGGCCCAAAATGCCGCCGTGGCTGGCCATGCCGCCTTTCCAGATCTTGATGAACATCAGGGGATCTTCCTGGAGCTGGCCTTCGGGCAGGGCGTAGAGCAATACATAGCCCAGGCGGCCGCCGAGCATGACCCCGAGCAAGGCGGCGAGGGTGATGAAGTCGCTCGTTTCATCGGGTTTCAACTGACCATAGTCGCGTTTCGCGAGCCAGGTCATGAGGAGATACGCCGCGACGAATCCCAGCACGTAGGCGAGCCCATACCAACGGATGGCAAAGCCCTCCGAAAATTGGACAATGATGGGATCGAGATTGTGAAGATGGTAGGCCAAAAGCACGGGCCCATGAGACACGATTCGGTCAATCGAGGCAAACGAAAGAATCGTCGCTCAAATCAACCTCCCTCTCTTTTCAACCGGCGGCCGGCAGTTGGTCGAAGTTGAACGTGCAACATCCCAAATTGAGGATGTTTTCGTTTTCCTCCAGTTTCTGGCGAAATTCTTCGGCCAACGCGCATACCTTCGCTTTCCCGGCTTTTTCCATGACAATCAGCTCGGCCTCGCGCAGCACGCGCAGATGTTTCGAGACATTGTAGGTCGAAACGTTGAGGGATTCCGAGATCTCGCCAACGCGCATCGAGTCATCCAGCAGGAGCTTCACAATCCGCAGTCGGGTATCATCCGCCAGGGCCTTGAGAAGATGGATCCAATCGTCTGTTGAAGTCGTCGACACGCACCAACAAATACCCCGGGTCATCCTGCGAGCAAGAAGATTGAAACTAGCCGGGCGTTTTCTTTTTGGGGGTGACAGTTCTGTCACCTTTGTCGACAAAATCGACGATTTTCGCGAACGTTTTTAACCCAATTCCCTTCACCGTCACCAAATGCGCCGAGGAATCAAAGGGCCGGGCCGAGATGATCCGATCGGCCGTGGCCTCGCCAATTCGGGGTAAATTCATGAGATCCTCTTTGGTGCCACTCTTCACTAATCGGGTCAGTTTGCCCTTCTTGTAGGAACTCAGCTTTTGAGTTAGTTTTGTGGCTTCCGCGATTTCCGCTTGTTGCTCGGTCTCCGCCGCCGTCGGTTCGTTTTTCGCCGGTTGATCGGCCGCGGAGAGGGTCACAACTCCCAGGGCCAACAGGGCTACGATCTCCAACCTCATTCTTGCTCGCATCAGTTTCATTTTTCGAATTGGAGGGTGATCTATTCCACCGAAATCAACTCCCGAATTTCCTCGAGGGTCCCAGCTCCCAAACCTTGCACTTCGAGAAGATCCTCCACCGCCCCATACGGCCTACCCTCGATAATGCGCGTGGCGAGAACACCGCCGATTTTCGGAAGTCCCTCCAACTCCGTTGCGGTAGCCTCATTCACATTGATGACGGGAACCGTTGTGTTCTTTGAGTTCGCAACCTCGGGCGGGGGATCCGAAACCGCCGCCAACGAATTGACCTCGATGACCGGCTCTGCCTTTGCGGACGCATCTTCCGACGCGTCCTCCTTCTGACAACTCAACGTCGCTCCAGCCAACAACACGGCCAAAACCCTGAATATCCTGCGGGAATACCTCCTATTCATCCCAAACTTTTTAGAAAACCTTCCCAACAAAGCAAGCCTAAAACCTCGGGACCCCAATATTTGCTCGGGATTTGTTGCCAATCCCGCTTCCGTTCGACGACTCCGACCGCTTTTGGCGATCACGCGGACTCCGCTTTTCCTTGTCGCCCTGGCTTCCTTCCCCAAGACTATCGTCATTCATGAGCGATCCCTCCCGACGTCGAAGCCTGATTCTCGTTCTCGGTCCCGGTTTGATGCTGGCGGCAACCGGTGTCGGCGCAGGAGATTTGGCGGGCGGAGCCTTCGCCGGAATGAAGCTGGGGGTCGCGGTACTTTGGGCCGTCATCGTGGGGGCCTTCTTCAAGTTCGTCATCACCGAAGGCCTGACACGCTGGCAATTGGCGACGGGAACCACCCTGCTCGAAGGCACGGTGCTTCGACTGGGCCGGGCCGTTCAGTGGGGATTCCTCATTTATCTGTTGGTCTGGTCGTTCGGCGTCGGCACCTCCCTCATCAGCGCCTGCGGGGTTGCCGCCCATGCGCTGTTTCCCGTCTTCGAGGATCCGGCCCGGGCCAAGACCGTCTTCGGAATCATTCATTCACTGGCAGGGCTGGCTCTGGTCTGGGTCGGGAGTTTCCGATTTCTGGAACGCACCATGGCCGTCCTCGTGTCGGTGATGATTGCGGTCGTCCTTATAACCGGCGCCCTGATTGGCGCGGATTGGGGAGCGGTGATGCAGGGGCTTCTGGTCCCCAAAGTTCCGGATCAGGAAGGAGGCGTTGCCTGGACGCTGGCCTTGATGGGCGGCATCGGCGGAACGTTGACCGTTCTCTGCTATGGCTACTGGATCCGCGAGGAAAACCGAACCAGTTTTGAAGATCTGAAAACCTGCCGAGTCGATTTGGGAATCAGCTATTCGCTCATGGCGCTCTTCGGGATTGCGATGGTCATTATCGCGAGCGGAACGGTGTTGAGCGGCAAGGGCGCGACGCTGATCGTCGATCTCGCCGATCGTCTCGGGGAACGAATGGGCGGTCCAGCGCGGATGATTTTTCTGGGTGGAGCCTGGGCCGCGGTCTTCAGCAGCCTACTCGGCGTCTGGCAGGCGGTTCCCTATCTGTTTGCCGATTTCTGGCACCTCTTTCGCAGCAAACGGCTCGATCCGAAAACGTTTGAACCCTATCACGTCGACACCAACGGCCAGGTTTACCGCGTTTACCTGGTGGCGTTGGCGATCGTTCCGATGTTGGGACTGGGCTACGATTTTCAGTTCGTGCAAAAGGTCAATTCCGTCTTTGGCGCGTTGGTCATGCCGATGGTCGCCCTTGCCCTGCTCATCCTCAATGGCAACGGATCCTGGGTCGGAGCCCAATTTCGGAACCGTTGGTGGACTGCGGCAACCCTCGTCACCATTCTCATCTTCTTCGCCTGGGTTGGAGGACCGAAGCTTGTCAACGTGTTCTCGGGAGGGTAGTCGCCAACTTTGCTTGCGTCGTAAGTTCTCACGATCCACGACGCCAATTACGCAATCTCGAAGTGGATAGTTGCCACCTCGCGCAACAAAACAGTTGCCAACTCGCGCAACTGTCATCTACACAAGAACCAATGCGTTTTTCCCGGCACGCCCAACTCCTTTTTCTCGCCACCCTCACTCTCGTTGGTTGCGAAGAGTCTGTACGGCAGAAGATCACCGTCACCGGCTCTTCAACCATCGCCCCACTCGTCGCGGAAATCGCCAAACGCTACGAGTCGGAGCATCCCGGGATTCGGATTGACGTCCAGACAGGCGGCTCGTCGCGCGGCATCAATGATCCGGTGAAGGGACTCGCCGACATTGGCATGTCATCACGCGCGCTCAAGGAATCCGAAATCGATGGCCGCGTTACCCACCTACTCGCGCGAGACGGCGTCGGCTTCATCATCCATGCATCCAATCCGGTCGAGGAACTCTCCGACGAGCAGATTCTGGGGATCTTTACCGGAACCCTCAACGATTGGGAGGAAGTCGGAGGCGTGGCTGGCGAAATTACCTCTGCCAATCGCGCCGATGGCCGCTCAGAACTGGAATTGATCATGGAATTCTACGACCTGAAGCGGGCGGACTTCCAGGTGGATCTCATTTCCGGCGAAAACCAGCACGCCATCAAGACGGTGGCCGGGGATCCGAATGCGATCACCTACCTGTCGATTGGCGCTTCGGAGTTTGATATCGAAAATGGCGTTCCCATCAAATTGCTTCCGCTTCGTGGGGTCGCGGCTTCCAGCGAAACGGTCGCGTCGGGTCAGTTCCCGTTGGGGCGTCCGCTCCTTCTGGTCACGGCGCCTGAGCCCGCACCTCACATTGCCGCCTTCATCGAGTTTGCGCGTTCCTCCGAGGTTCATGATTTGGTGAAGCAACAATCTTATGTCCCGGTACAGTAAGGACTGGTTTCTCGTTTGGAGCCTGCGGATCTGCGCCTTTGTCGCCGGCGCGATCACGCTGTTGGTTGCGGTCTTCATTGTCGGCGAAAGCCTCCCCGCGTTGCGACACGTCGGCGTCTCCCGTTTTTTCACCGATCCATCCTGGCATCCTGACGAATTTGCTGCGCAGGGAACGTTCAACCTCGTTCCCATGCTGGCCGGCACCCTCATCATCATGACGGGATCGGTGCTTCTCGCGACTCCGTTTGGAATCGCCGCCGCAGTCTTCTGCCACTACTATGCGCCGCCGTTCATCGCCCGAATCTACCGGCGAATCCTCGAGCTCCTCGCCGGAATTCCGTCGGTCGTCTTCGGATTCTGGGGGCTCGTCGTGCTCGTGCCGATCATCAATCAAATCCAACCACCGGGGCAGAGCGTCCTCGCCGCGACGCTCATTCTTGCCCTCATGATTCTGCCGACCATCGCGCTGATGGCGGATGCCGCGTTGGCCAATGTGCCGGTCGATTTTCAGCGGGCCGCGGCCTCGCTCGGCCTCACGCACTGGGCCACGATTCGCGGAGTCATTCTTCCGGCGGCGCGTTCCGGACTCTTCACCGGAGTCATCCTGCAAAGCGGACGCGCGATTGGCGAGACGCTGGCCGTTCTCATGGTCGCCGGCAATATTCCCAAGATCCCGAGCAGCTTCTTTGAGCCCGCCCGCACCCTAACCGCAAACATCGCCCTGGAAATGGCGTATGCGCTCGGCGATCATCGGTCGGCCTTGTTTGTGACCGGCTTCCTTCTTCTCCTTATCATCATCGCGTTGGTGGCTGCGGCAGAGTGGATCAGCAAAGGGAGGATTTATGACTGATCTCACGTTGCGTCAGACTTCCAATTGGCAGGATCGCGTCGCCGCCGGGGTCATGTGGCTCATGGCGTCGTTGGTCATGGCGGTCTTTTTCTGGCTCATTACCAGCATTGTCCGACACGGGCTTCCCGCCCTTTCCTGGGAATTCCTCACGGCCGCCCCCTCAAACCAGGGTCGTTCCGGCGGAATTGGCCCCATCCTGGTTTCGACCCTGCTGATCCTCATCGTCTGCATGGCCGTATCGCTTCCCATCGGACTGGGTAGCGCGATATTGCTGGCGGAGTTCACCCCGGAATCACAATGGTATGGGCGGTTGGTGCGGTTGAGCCTCGACGTTCTCGCGGGAATTCCTTCGATCGTCTTTGGTCTCTTCGGAACCGTCTTCTTTTGCCAGGTTCTCGGCATGGGCTACTCCATTCTGGCGGGTGGGCTCACCCTTGCCTGTATGGTGTTGCCGATCCTGATTCGCACCTCCGAGATGGGGCTCAGTTCCGTTCCGCAGGAATACCGGGCGGCCGCCGCATCACTGGGGATTTCGAAAACCAGTTCCCTGATTCACCTGTTGTTGCCCGCCGCCATTCCCGGACTGCTTGCCGGGTTCATTCTCGGGCTTGGTCGCGCCATTGCCGAGACCGCCGCGCTGCTCTTCACCAGTGGTTACGTGGACCGCATGCCGGAGTCCCTTCTCGATTCCGGGCGATCGCTCACCGTCCACATTTTCGACCTGGCAATGAACATTTCCGGCGGCAACCAGAACGCCTACGGCTCGGCCCTGGTCCTCCTTATTTTCTTGCTGATCATCAATGGCAGCGCTTCCTGGATTGCCAACCGTTGGCTTCACCGCCGCATCATCCGCACATGAGTTCCGCGCACCCAACCCTTTCCAATTCGCCGATTCTGTCGACTGAGAAACTGTCGCTCCGCTATGGAGTAAAGACAGCCTTCCGCGAGGTCTCCCTGGGCCTTCATCCCGGGCAGATCCTGGCTCTGGTTGGCCCGTCCGGATGTGGGAAATCCAGCCTCCTGCAAAGCCTCAATCGCTTGACCGATCTCATCCCCAATTGCCACGTTCAGGGCTCCATTCTGTTCGCGGGAACAAACGTGGCGAATGGAGACACCGATGTGGTTCAACTGCGCCGTCGCATTGGTCTCATCTTTCAGAAACCGAACCCGTTTCCCTATTCGATTCGCCGGAACCTGGAATTCCCGCTCAAGGAACACGGCGTCAAACCCGCGGCGGAACGCGAAACCATCATCGAAAAGTGCCTTCAGGAGGTCGGTCTCTGGAACGAGGTCAAAGACCGGCTCGACAGCCCGGCGACCGCGCTTTCCGGAGGGCAGCAGCAGCGACTCTGCATTGCCCGCTCCCTTGCTCTCAGTCCGGAGATTCTGCTCCTCGACGAGCCGTGTAGTGCGCTGGACCCGCTTTCCAGCGGAATGGTCGAAGACCTGATTGCCCGGCTTCGCGGCAGCTACACCATCGGGATGGTAACGCATAATCTGGCCCAAGCCCGCCGCATTGCGGACCACGTCGCTGTCATGTGGGTCCAGGATGATGCGGGGCGACTGGTGGAAAGCGGCACAACCCGCGAAGTCTTCGAAGATCCGCAACACGATTTGACGAAAGCCTACATCAGCGGCCAGCGCGGCTGACGGCTTCAACAGAATCAAACGTTCTTGGGAAAACATCGCGATGTCGTAGTCGACTCAGCGAAACGCAATCCCTTATGATTGCCCGATAGTTCAGGCTAACTTGGTTCCTTGCCTTCCGAAGCCGAGATTCGCTGAAATTCATAGATCGCGCCCAGCTCAAGGATTTGCGTCAAAAGGTCCAGTGCGACATTGGATTCTTCGATCAGTTGGGGATCGACGAGATCGTTGAAACGAAGCTCCTCGCGATAGTGGGTTTCCACCCAACGCCGCAGTTCGCCATCCAGTTCCGGGGTGTAGCGGATCCCGGCGTGCATTCCCGCCAGGGCCTGGTCGTCAAGTGCGACCCGAAGCCGGAGACAGGCCGGCCCGCCCCCGTTCTTCATGCTTTCGCGCAGCGGAACGTAATGCACCTCGCTCACCGGATTGGTTCCGGCGAGGATTCGCTCGACGCAGTCGCGGGCCCGGTCGTGGTTGCGGCATTCCTCGGGAAGGAACAGGGCGAATTCGCCTTCCCGGTCCGGCAGGCTGAGAAGCAGGCTGTTAAAGAGGTAAGTCTGCACGGCTTCCTCCACACTGAGTTCGTCGCGCGACACCCGGACGGTGACGAGGGCCGGGAACGCGTTCCGGATCTGGTCGACGGCGTCTTCACCGGCGGCAAAGGCGTCCTCGTGGTAGAGCAGGAGATGCTCGTGGGCCACGGAAATGACGTCGTTGTGAAAGACGCCCGCGTCGATCGCGGCGGGGTTCTGCTCCAGAAAGAGGGTGCGCCTGGAGTCGAGCCCGTGGCGGCGAGCCACCGCCTGTGACGCTTCCAGGGTCTGTCGGGCCGGGAAACGCGACGGAGCCCGGCTCTGGCCGGATGACGGATACGCCGCTGCGCCATAGACGAAAACCTCGACGCCCGGCGAGTCGCCGTCGTTTGTGACGTCCCAAAACCGGAGGTGATTCGCCGCGCCTTCGTCCCGCAGTGCGGCGTTGGCCGGTAGCGGTGGGTGATGGGCAAAGTGCGGTCCCGGTGGAAAGATGCGTTTCAAGAGCCGGCTGGTGAAGTCCGCTTCGAGTGCGCGGTGAAACTGGCTCACGAGGTTGGCCGGGGAAAAATGGACCCGTCCGTCGCGACTGTCCGCCGCGGGGGAAACGGTGGCGGCGTTGGCGCTCCACATCGCGGAGCTGCTCCAGGCGCCGTAGAACAATTCCGGGGCCTCGCGCCGCGCCGCGCTGAGCAGTTCGCCGTCGGAGCCGGAAAACCCGAGTTCGCGCAAGACCGGAAGGCAGGGCCGCTGATGCGGCGGCATCACCGCCACGGGAATCCCGAGATCATAAACCCGTTTCATCTTGTCGAGCCCCTGCATCGCGGCGAGCCGGGGCCGCGACGTTTCGAAGCGATGCTTCATGGAAGCCAGATTGCCGGAGGCCAATCCACCGAAATTGTGGCTCGGCCCGGGAAGGCCGTCGAGATTCAGTTCATGCATGGTAGGGATTTTAAGGAGTTGTGGTCACGGGTTTCCGGAATCAATCAACGCATCATCATCAACGTTGGACGTAGCAGAGTGAATCGCCCTTGCTCAATTCGCGAACTTCGGAACCTGGGTCAGGATAACCAATTCGAAAACCGGTACGCTCGGGGATGGAGCGAACCCTGGAACAAAACGCAGGCCGCCCATCGAAGATCAAGCGACCGAATTCAACCGAACCGTTTTTGCAACATTTTTGCAGCAACAGCACTTTTTTGAGACAGAACCCCCGAGCCGCATCGCTTAAAGAGATGATAGGCGAAGTTTGACAGCACACACCGTGACTTTCCGTCCACCCTTCATGTCAAACCTTAGCACATCGGAATCTTGACCCGAACCTCATCCCCTCCCCCAAGGACCCTGAACGAGACCAGCGATACTGAGCTGGTTGAATACTGCCAACAAGAAATCAGCAAACGACAATTGAGCGCCTACCAGGAACTCTTGCGACGACACGAAACGCTCGTGTTCAGTACCTGTATCAACATGCTCAACAACGTCCAAGATGCCGAGGAAGTCTGCCAGGATGCCTTCCTTCAAGTCTACAACAAGATCCATCAATTCGAGGGACGTTCCTCGTTCAAAACCTGGCTCTACCGCATCGTTTACAACCTTTGCCTGAATCGGCGCAAGTCCTCCATGGCACGGCGAAACCGGGAACACACGGCCGGGGAAACCTACGTTCAAGAGGTCGAAACTCAGCAATTGGCCTACTTTGCCGCGACTCCCGATGACCGGGTACCCATCGCGTTAAGCAAATTGGGTGAAAAAGAACGACAGATCTTGCGCCTGCGCTTCGTGTCTGACCTGAGCCTGAATGAAATTTCCGACTTCCTCGGACTTGGATTGAGCGCCACGAAGATGCGTCTCTACCGAGCGATGGACGAATTTAAGAGAATCTACACCGCCCTCCCAGCGACCCAGAAAACAGACACACGAAATGACCCCAGCGACGGAAAACCCATCCTACGAGGAGCTCGAATGCGAGCTAAGCCACCTATTTAAACCTCTCCAACAACATCAGCCCCAGGCGTCGTCCATTGACGTCGTGATGTTGAAGTGCATCGCGAAGCACCAGAGTGTGGGGATCATCAAACCCGTCTCGGGAAATCCGACCCAACGTTCGAACTAACCCGACTCATTCCGCAGCGCCTTGGCTGCATCCATGCGGGCCGCGAAAAAGGCGGGCAACAGGGAAGAAAACGCGCAGGCGAGAAACGCCGCGCCGGTGATAAAAGCGATATCCACGGTGGTGAGCTTGGCGGGTAGCTCATAGAAATGGTAGACATCCGCGGAAAAGATTTCGATTCCGGAAAGGTCGCCCATCCATTTCAGGAAAAACTGGCGGAAGTAGAGGAAGAAGAACGCGGCGAGAACTCCTGAAACGGCTCCAATCGCTCCGACGGCAAATCCCTGCCCCAGGAAGACGCCGATGATCTGATCGATCCGCGCGCCCAACGCTTTCAACAAGCCAATTTCGCGGCGGCGCATTGTCGTGACCGTGATCATCGTGTTCATGATGCAGAATCCGGCGACCACGATGATGATCGAGAGCAGGACATACATGATGAGCCGCTCCAACGCGACCAGCTCAAAGATATTGCCGTTTCGCTCCATCCAAGTGTTCACATTGAGCGGAGGCTCGATCACCTCGAACAATTCGCCCTGCACGATTTCGGCGCGATACGGATCCTCCAGATGGAGCATGAGTCCGTGAACGCCGAAGCTGAGATTGTAGAGCACTTGACCAATCTCGAGAGGAACAAAGACAAACTCCTCATCGTAGTCCTGGCGCCCGGAATCGAAAATGCCGGTCACCCTTAATTCGATCGAGGGGATATATTCCTCCATCTCCACTTCCTCGCCATCTTCCTTGAGCGCGTTGAAGATTTCGCGACCATTGGCCAGCGAATGCACGATGACGCTATCGCCCAGACTGATTCCCATCTTCTCGGCAAGCGCCTTTCCCAGCACAACATTGTCGTCAGTCAGATCGAATTCGCCTTCCTTGATCAGATTGTGAAGCTTGCGCTCAATTGGCGGAAGATTTTTGACCGCATCCGGATCCCCGGGATCGGGCGGAAGCGCTTCCGGGTAAAGTCCCTGAACCGTGACCACCCAGAGTCGGCGATCGAAATCGAGAACGACCTGACCGTGAGAGAACGGCGCGACTCCCACGACTTCCGGATGCGTCTCCGCCGCTTCCTTTACCTCCGGCCATTCATAGAGCACGCCGCTATGCCCGACGACAAGGTGAGGCTGAAACCCCAGCACCGTTTCGCGCATCTTGATGCTGTAGCCGGTCATGATCGCGATGACCGCCGTAAGAATTCCCACGCCGAGCATCACCCCAATGATGGAGACCACCGTGATCAGCGAAACGAAGTTCCGCTTGGGACGAAGGTAGCGCAGCCCGAGAAAGAAACTCACCGAGGAGTTGAGATACCGGAACACGGATTGAAACCACTCGCGAATCTTGCTGATCATATCAGGTAACAGCCTCATTTCGAAGAGCTTCGGCGGCATCGAGCCGCGCGGCAAAATACGCAGGCATGAGCGAAGCCAGCGCGCAGCATAAAAACGCGCCGCCCGAAATCACGACGATATCGACAATCGTGATCTTGGCCGGCAATTCATAGAGCATTCGCATCGCGGGAGAAGAGAACAGATCCACGCCGGACACTGCAGCGATGAGTTTGGCGAGGCTCTTGCGAAGCAGCAGCGTGAGGAAGGCCAACAGCAATCCCCCCACCGTTCCCACCAGCCCCACGATGATTCCCTGATAGAGGAACGGGCCGACAACCTGGCTCGTGGTCCCGCCAACGGCTTTCATCAGGCCAATTTCTCCCCGCTTTTGGGTCGTCACCGTGATCATCGTGTTCATGATGCAGAACCCGGCCACGACCATGATCATGAAGAGCAACAGATACATGTTGAGACGCTCCAGGGCGACGGCGTCAAACAGCGCTTTGTTTCGATCGGTCCACGTTTCCACCACCAGGGGACTCACCGCCGTTGCCAGACTTCGCTTGATCGCCTTCATCTTGTGAGGGTCTTCAACCTGAACCGCGATGCCGCTCGCGCCACGTCCCAAATCGTAGAGGCGCTGTCCGATCTCGAATGAGACAAACAGGATCTTGCCCTCAAAATCCGGACGATCGGCGTCGTAAATGCCGGTCACGGTCAACTCGGCAGGCTCAACCAGATTATCCCGTTTGGGATCCCGGCTTTCGCTCTGCGCATCGAGCAACTCGCGACCGTTCACCAGGCTGTGAAGCAATAGCTGGTCGCCCAGCGCAATCCCGAATCCGTTGGCCAGTTCGCGACCAATCACCACCCCGTCGCCTTCCACATCAAAGCTCCCCTGTCCCTTCTCGACGAGCGTCTCATACCGCTTCCAAATCGATCCGGATTCATTGCCGGGTTTCACGCCCTTCAACTCGACGACCCAGACGCGGTTGTCGTAATCCAGAACCGCCTGCCCGTAACTGAAGGGCGCCGCGTCAACCACTCCGGCTTGCGTCCGGACCTTCTCAAAAACCGGCTCCCAATCGTTCATGGGATCGTCTTTCTCTTGTTTGACGATGACGTGAGGTTGGAACCCGAGGATCGACTCTCGCATGTCGATGTTGAACCCGGTCATTACCGCGATCACGACCGTGAGCGCCCAAACTCCCAGCATCACCCCCAAAACCGAAACAATCGTGATAACGGAAACGAACGTCCGCTTGGGACGCAGGTAGCGCAGGCTTAGAAACAGGCTGAACGATCGTTTTAGCAAAATGGACGGGTCTTGGCGCAGCGGTGAGCGGCGGGTTGCGAACTAAGAAGGAGAAGTTTCAGCCTTTCACAAGCAATTCCCGTTGCCCTAAACGCCCGCTTCGAATCCGAGAAGATGACCATGAAACTGCAGATTATAGAGTTTCTGGTAGGCCTCGCTCTTCTCCAGCAATTCCGCGTGCGAGCCTTTGTCGATAATCCGCCCCTGCTCCATCACCAAAATCTCGTCCGCATTGAGAATCGTGGAAAGCCGATGGGCGATCGCGACCACGGTTTTTCCCTGCGCCAATTCTTCCATCGCGGCGTGAATCTTCTTCTCACTCTCGGAATCGAGGGCGGAATAGGCCTCGTCGAGAAGCAAGATCGGCGCATCGCGCAGAATCGCCCGGGCGATGGAAATCCGCTGCTGCTGGCCTCCCGACAACGTGCACCCCTTGTCACCGACAATCGCGTTGTATCCGCCTTCCTTCTCCATGATGAACTCGTGGGCGTAGGCGCGTTTCGCGGCTTCGTAGACCTTCTCATCGCTCGCCTTGGGATCTCCGTAGCGAATGTTGTTCAGAATGGTGTCGTGGAACAAAAACAGCTCCTGATTCACAATGCCGATGTTGTCGCGAAGGCTTTGCTGCTTGATGTCACGAAGGTCGATGTTGTCGAGCTTGATGTGCCCCTCGATGGGATCATAAAAGCGCATGATCAACGAAAGCAGGGTCGACTTTCCGCTGCCACTTCGTCCTACGAGGGCGTAATTCTTCCCGGCTCGCAACTTCGTGCTGATTTGCCTCACCGCCATCTCGTCAGCGCCCTTGTACTTGAACTTCACGTTGAAGAACTGGATTTTGCCTTTCGCATCCTTCAATTCGACCGCGTCCGGCTTGTCGCGAATGTCCGACTCCAGATCAATCAGCGAAAAGACCTTCGTCGTCGCAATCAGACACTTCTGAAGATTGACCTGCACCCGGCTCAACGCTTTGGCGTGGGGATACATGCTCATCAGCGCCATGTTCAGCAGCAGAAACTCCCCTGCGGTCATCCCGGTGATCTTGGCGTAAACCAAACCCGCCGCGATGCCGACACTCGCCACCGTCTCGACCAACGGCCCGACGATTTCCATCGCCTTGCGCCACCGCATGATCAACGCCAGCATCCGGCGATCCGCCGCATTGAACTTCTCGCGCTCAAATTCCTCACGCGCGCTGCTCTTCACCACGCGAATGCCGCTGAAGGTCTCCTGCATCGTCACCATCAGCATGCCGGCTTCCTCTTCCTCCCGTCCACCAGCCTTGCGAACCCGTTTGCTCACCGCCATCACCGGCAGGATGCACAGGGGAAAGACCACCATCGACGCAAGCGTGTAAATCGGGTTAATCAGCAAGAGAAACAGCACGATCGAAAGGATCGAGATCGGATGCTTGATCAGGTCACTCGCCAGCTGCGTTCCGGCGGTTTGCGCCATGCGGGTCTGGTTGAAGCAGGTTTGCATCAGCTCCCCCGTCTTCGCCTTCCCGTAAAACGAGAGCGACTGGCTCAACAAATTCGAGAACACCTGATCGCGAAGCTGATAGAGCACCTTGTTGCCGACCCACAGCATGCAGTACTGGTGCAAATACGTCCAAAGCCCGCGCAACAGGATCAAAAATGGAACGATCGCGCAAACGCCGGCGACCCAGATCCATTCATAGCCGGGCGGCAACTCCGGCGGCCTCACCACCACGTGTTCCATGCCCGGAACCTTCTTAAACGGTTGAAATCCTTCTCCCTCCGGAATCGGCAACGCCTTGACCGAGGATTCGGTCAGCTTTTTGGCGCGGGCGATGGCCAGTTTCGCCTCTTCCTCCAGTTCGACGTTTCCGGCCTCAATCGCGCTTGCCTCGAGCTTTTTGGCGAGAAATTCAAGCCGCTGCGTGCTCCCCGTCAGCGTCAGGGTCTTTTCCGTCGCCGAAGCCACTTCAACGGAGGATTCCGAGAGAATGCGAGACTGCTCCGCCCACTTTTCCTCACCCAACTGATCCGCCAACACCCCGAGCTGAGCCGCTTCCTGAATCATCGCATGCGCGACCCCCTCGGCTCCCGCCGTGGGATCGGGATCCAAAATCACCGCAAAGACGAACTTCAACCCGAACAGGATGATCATGTTGAAGAATCCGGCAACGATCCCGAAAAACACCCCCATCGCGAATCGCGACTTGTAGGGTTTCACGTAGGTTAAGAGCCGCTTGTAAGGGACCTTTGCCGACTCAAAAAACTCCAGGTTGGACATGGATGACACGTCCTTGTGGGAAAGCTTTTTTTGAGGCTGTTGGTGATTTTCCGAGGCCATTCCGAAAGGAATCTTGATCGAGCCGCTCTGGGCGAGGGGCTCCGAGTCTATACGAGACGCCCGAAAGGGGCAAAATCTTTATGTCAGGAGATTTCGTAGTTCAAGGCGGGGATTTCAGGTTCCACCACCCACCGCAACGGGTCCAATCCCGTGCGGCGTTTGTAAGTGAACCCTTCGCCCTAATTTTGTAGAATGTAAGTATAAATCCTTAACCCCCTGTCAAAATGGAAACTGAAACTGTAGTCTGGCACGCCAAACCCTCGAATTGGTGCAAATTCAGCACCTACGCCGTTTGTCTCCTCCTCGCAGGAGGCATCGTCTCCGCCGCGATCCTGCTCGTGGAACCCCTGATTTACGCTGGAATCGCCCTGCCACTGCTCATTGCGCTGAGCACCTTCATCGCCATCAAGAGCACCACCTACAAACTCACCGATCAGCGCTTCTTCGTTGACGAAGGCATCTTCACCCGCATCTCCGACGAGCTCGAACTGTACCGGATCAAAGACATCACCGTGGTGCGCCCGTTTTTTCTCCGCCTGGTAGGACGCGGAAGCATCATTCTTCATACCAGCGACAAAACGCATCCTCGATTACGGATTCGCGGCGTTCGCGACATCGACCATGTCCGCGACCAAATCCGCAACCTCGTCGAAATGTGGCGCGAGCGAAAACACGTCCGCGAGATCGACCGTTCCGGGGATCTGGAAATCGCCGGGTAGTTCTTTGCCGTTGAAACCCGTGAAGCGACTAAGTCGGCCCCAACCCCAATGCACGCCGCCGCACCAAGTCCAACGCCATGCGCGTGACCCGTTGCTTGAAGCTCAGGCGATCGCCGGAAAAGCGGTAGTGACGGACCCAGGTTTCGCCGCCTTTTGAGGCTTGGCCGACATAGACGGTGCCGACCGGCTTTTCTTCGGTGCCGCCGGTTGGCCCGGCGATTCCGGTGACGGAGACGGCGTGGTCGACGTTGCCGCGTTCGAGACAGCCTTCGGCCATGGCGCGGGCGACGGGTTCGCTGACGGCGCCGTGTTCGTCGAGCATGGACGCGGGAACGCCGAGCATTTCCATCTTGGCTTCGTTCGCATAGGTTACGTAACCCTGACGGAAGACGCCGGACGAGCCGGAGACGTTGGTAACGGTATGGGCAATGAAGCCGCCGGTGCAGGATTCCGCGGTGGCGAGCCATTCGCCCTTTTCCGCGAGCAATTGAACCACCGTTTCCTCCAGAGTCCGTCCATCGCAGTTGATGAGGTGTTCCCCAAACTCGTCGCGAACCAATTTCTCGGCACGGTCGAGGACGTCAGGTGTCGCGATGACGCGGATATCGACTTCGCCAAGTCGCGCACAGTAGCCAATCTCGACATCTTCGAGCTGGCGCAACGGCTCTTCGATCACCTCGGCGATGTGACTTTCGCCAACGCCGATGATTCGGAAATTGCGATAGGTCGGAACCTTGCCGGACACAGCCGCAACCATCTCGGCCAAACGCGGCTTCACGAGATTCTGAAACATGGGTTTCAGCTCACGCGGCGGCCCCGGCAACACGAAAATGTGGGGATTGCGGCCTTCGTGGGCCGGAAAGTAGAGACCGGGGGCCGTTCCGTTGGGATTGTCGAGCACGATGGAGCCGATCGGGACCATGGCCTGGCGTTTGTTCGTCTCCGGCATTTCTCGGCCAAACCGACGAAAGATGCGCCGAATCTGATCGACGATTTCTTCGTCGATCTCGAGGTCGAGCCCGAGCATCCCGGCAATGACTTCACGGGTGACGTCATCGCTCGTTGGTCCGAGGCCGCCGGTGACGAGGAGGACATCGGCCCGCGGAAAGGCTTCCGCCAACATCTCGGCGATCGGGTCGCCATCCGGAATGCAGGTCTGCCGCTGAATCCGCAACCCCAACGGCAGCAATTCTTCCCCGAGGTAGGCGACGTGCGTGTTCACCACCTGACCAAGCAAAAGCTCGGTTCCCGTGTTGATAACTTCAATTCTCACAGAACCACCCTAGCCTAGCTCTTCACCGATGCCAGCTTTGCGCGCACCAGCTTCGATTGCGCGGCGTCGAGGACCTGCCAGCAGGCGAGGCCGTTGCCAACCAGCTCCCATTCATCGAATTCCCAGACGACGGTCTTGTCGCGGGTGATTTCGAAAATCTGCGGGTTCCCCTCCCCTGCGTGGCAGTTGCCGACGATGAAGTTGCCGTTGGGAAGCTCCTGGAGACAGGTCGTCCATTGGAGTTCGATTTCGGTGCCGGGCACCTGCTTGGTGATGTCCCAAACGACTTCCCTGGCCGGCGTGACTTCGATGACGCTGTTGCCGCTTCCCGTTCCAATCAACGTGTTGCCGTTCTCCAGCCGGATCGCGCCGTAGACGCGGGTGTTGACCGGATACTCCCACACGATGTTGCCCTCCGGATCATACTCGGTGACGACGCCGGGATTCTCGGCGCAGGCGAGGTAGTTCCCGTTTGCCAACATCCGCATCAACCGGGTATTTTTACGTCCACCCTCCCCCAGAGGAATGGACTTGGTGAGTTCACCGGCCGGGTTGACGTGAATGATGCGCCCGACACCGCTCTCGACAATCACGGTCTCGCCGTTCGCGAGCCGGGCGAAGGCGTGCACATTCACCTTTTTCCCTTTGTTTCCGTTCGCGGTTTTGCAGTCGTATTCCCAGACGACTTCCTGGTTCAACGTGATCTCCTTGAGCGTCGTCCAGGTGTCGTGAAAGAGAATGTTTCCGTTCTCCAGCAAATGGACGTCGTGATGCCCGGCGTGGCCTTTGGCCGGACCTTCGGTATCGAATTTCCAGAGCACCTCACCATCCGCGTCACAAATCGCGAGGACGTTTTTTCCATACGAGGCACTGACAATGACGAGCCGATCTTCCTGCGCGGAGCCGAAGGCCGCGAGCGTCAAACTCAACAACGAAACGAGGCAAAATCTGGTCATGAAACGAGCCTAGAGAGCCGAAAAGCGGATTGCACGACTTTTCGGTGTCCGGCGACCACCGCGTCACCTTCGCATCAAAATCCTTGCTTGCCGATTCGAGCGAAGCCGCCTAAGCCTCAGTCATGACCGCGTTTCGCCTCCTCCTTCCGTTCCTCCTGGTTGGCTCCTTGTTCGGGGGCCCGAATGAGGATTCGCAAACCGCCAATGGAAGCGTCTTTCACGACTTCAACGACAACGGAGTTCGCGATGCCGGCGAACCCGGAATTGGCGGCGTGCTGGTTTCGAATCAGATTGAGGTCGTCAAGACCGACTCTGACGGAAACTGGCAACTTCCGGTCCGGGAAGACTGCATTTTCTTCGTCAACAAACCCAGTGGTTGGATGACGCCGGTCGACTCCAGGATGCTTCCGCGCTTCTACTACAATCATAAGCCCAATGGTTCACCCAAGACGAAGTATGCCGGGGTGAAGCCAACCGGACCGCTGCCGCAATCGATCGACTTCCCGCTCACCAAACAAACTGAGCCGGGCTTGTTCAAGGCCGTCTTCCTGGCGGACCCGCAGTGTCGCGATCAAAAGGAGTTGGACTACCTGGCCCACGACGTTGTCGAGGAGCTGATTGGCACGGAAGGGCGGTTTGGCGTGACGCTCGGCGACATCCTCTTCGATGACCTGTCGTTGTATGATAACCACAACGCGTTGGTCGCTCTGATCGGCGTTCCCTGGTACAATGTGATTGGGAATCACGATCTGAATTTCGACGCGCCCAACGACACGCTCTCGGACGAAACCTTCGAACGCGTTTTCGGCCCCGCCTATTACGCCTATTCCTACGGCCCGGTGAATTTCATCGTTCTCGACAATGTGAACTGGCGCGGACGGGAAAACGGCTATGACGGAAACCTCGGCGCGGATCAACTGACCTTCCTCAAAAACCTGATCCCGCAGTTGCCGGAAGACGAGATGCTGGTTCTCCTCATGCATATCCCGCTCGGCTTGACCAAGGATCGCGAGGAACTGTTTCGTCTGATCGAACATCGTCCCTACACCTTGTCGCTCGCTGGACACACCCACTGGCAGGCGCATCAGTTTCTCGACGCGAACGATGGCTGGCGCGGCACGAGCCGGCATCAACATGTGATCGCAGTGACGGCTTCGGGAAGTTGGTGGGGCGGCGAACCCGACGAAAACGGAATCCCCCACACGATGATGCGCGATGGCGCGCCGAACGGGTATCTGCTGGTAACCTTCAATGGTCAGCAAGCCATCGTGGACTTCAAAGCGGCACGGCGCCCCGCCGACTACCAGATCCGGGTCGTTTCTCCGGAGCGAGTTTCCGCGGCGGACGCTCCCAAGCACGAAGTGTTTGCCAACGTCTTCAACGGATCGGAGAAATCGACCGTCCGGTTTCGCGTGGGGGCCGAAGGAACCTGGCTCGAAATGACGAAGACGGTCGAACCCTCGCCCGCTTTCCTCCGCCTGAAGGCCAACGAGGAGATCGTGGGTCCGGACAATCTCCAGGGCCGCCCGCTCGGCGGAGTCGTCAAGAGCGCGCATCTGTGGAAGGCCGCGTTGCCGAGCGATCTGAAACCGGGACTACACCGGATTTTCGTTCAATCCAACGACATGTACGGTCGGGTTTTGCACGCCAATCGCTCGATCCGGATCGAGTAGCTGCGATGCAACCATCGTCGGCCAGTCATTCCTGAAAGCTCACGACTCAGACGAGCCTTCGCCATGACGCCTCCAAACCGATCCGGGATCGTCCCCGGATCGCCCGATTGCTGTTGGCACGCAATCTGCTCCAATGGCCCCTGTGTCGGACCCATCCCCATCCTCTGATTACAGCAACCTGGTCGATCCTTTTATCGGTTGCGAAGCCACCCAACTTCCTGCCCCGGAGGGAATTGCCGCCACCTGGTGGTGTGCCAAGCCTGCAATCGGAAACACCCACCCGGGAGCAACCCTCCCCTTCGGCATGGTCTCGGCCTGCGCCTATTCCGGAGCTTATGTCACCGGGTATGGTCAGTATCCGGTTTCGCTCGATGGTGGACCGCCTCCCAAGTGGCTGGAACGGCATGAAGCGCGGGGGATCGCCCACTTTCAGCAAAGTGGCACCGGGCGCATCCGCATGTATTACAATTACCTGCTCACGACACCGCTCGTCGGCGAAGGCTTGGAGGGATTGGGTGACGCGTTTGGGCTCATCGAGGAGAAAGCGTCTCCGGGTTACTATGCGGGGAAGTTTGAGGAATCGGATGTCGCCTTTGAAATCACGGCCAGCGCGCGGGCCATCCATCATCACTACCAGTTTCCGGCCTCGAAAACGCCGAAAATCGCGATCGACATTTCGGCCGGCGGACTGAGGATCGAAGGGATGGAGACAAGGCCTTCCCAGGCCAGCTTTGGCTTCGTCAGCCCGCAAGCCTGCCGAGGTTGGGCGACGATGGAGGGCGTCCCGATTCACTTTTGTATCGAGGCCAAAACGCCGTTGGCCACCGGGGGAATTTGGGTGGACAACAAGATCCTGGAAGATTCGGAGTCCTGGTTCCTCAACGCGGAAGCGCGGGAGAAGGGAAGCCGGTTCGGAATCTGGTTTGAGGCGGAATCAGGTTCGGAAATCGAGTTTCGGATCGGATTCTCGCTGCAGAGTCTGGAACGCGCCGAAAACGCGCTGGCCGCCGTCCATCACGAAACCTTCCCGGAGTTGACGGACGACGCGTCCCGTTACTGGAATGATCGTCTCTCCAAAATCGAGGTTTCCGGCGGGACCGAGGACGAACGACAGATTTTCTACACCTCCTTTTACCACGCCATTCTCAAACCGGCGGATTTTCATGATGAAAATCCATTTACGAAACTGCCCGGACCTTTTTTCCTCGATCTTTCGACGCTGTGGGATCTCTACAAGACGCAGTTGCCCCTGGTAATGACGTTGTGGCCGGAATGGGGACGCGATTTTGTGGAGTTCCTTACCGAGGTTGAAGAGCGGGAAGGCGCGTTTCCGATCAGTTACCTGATGGATAACGTTCCGGAACGCTTCGCCAAACAGGCGACCGGGCTTTGTCACCTCATTCTCTACGATGCGCATCTTCGCGGCGTCGAAGGCGACTGGGACCGCGTTCTCAACGATCTCTGGCGCGCCAGCCGCAAAGGCAAGTTCCGCGAGTTCCGCAATAAACACGTGGTTCAGCCGCTTTCGCACTCGCTCGATCTCTCCACCGCCTATTTCAGCATGGCACAGCTCGCCAAGCAGCTGGGTGAGCAGCTGATCTACGACAAATCGATCGAGCGCGCGCCCTACTGGATCAACGCGTTTGATGATCGCACCGGCCTGCTCAAACCGGATTCGACCTATTACGAGGGCGAAAACTGGAACTACTCGTTCCGCTTTCTTCACGACATGGCGGGCCGAATCGAGATCGCGGGCGGCGAACGTTATTTTGTCGAGTTGCTCGACCTGTTTTTCGGCTTCTCCGAACCTCAGCCAGGCCAGCAGGTCCATCGCTTTGAGGGATTGAACAACGAGCCGGACATGGAAGCGCCGTATGCCTATATTTATGCGGGCCGGCACGATCGCACGGCTCGGGTCGTTCGCCGCGTCATGCGGAATCAATTTGCGACCGGGCGCGGCGGTTTGCCCGGCAACGAGGACTCCGGGGCGCTTTCATCCTGGTTTGTCTGGAACGCGGTCGGGATTTTTCCGGTGACCGGTCAACCCGTCATGCTGATCGGCAGTCCCTTGTTCGAACGCTCAGTGATTCATCTGCCAAACGACGCGGTTTTCGTGATCGAGGCGGAAGACCACACGCCGGAAAATGTCTACGTCGCCTCGGCAACCCTCAATGACGAGCCGCTGGATCGCGCGTGGCTCAGACTGAACGAATTTCAGGATGGAGGGGTTTTGAAGCTGGTGATGAGCGCGGAATCCTCCGGCTGGGCCTCACAAACCCGCCCGCCCTCCGTCACCACCTGAAGCGTGACGAGAACGTTTCATTAACTTTTCCTTAATTTCTCCCATTGTGGCACATCATCTGCTCAAAACCGTTCCCACCCACATAAGACCATGAAAACCCTACCACGCCACCAGCCTGGAAAGAGACGTGACTTCGATCATCGCAGTCCGTCAAAAAACGAAGATGTCTCCAACCTCATCCTGGTCGTTCGAGCAGACCCCATTATCTGCGGCCATTCGACCGAGGCGCGAAATCTTGCCGAAGCCGCGATCGAAATGGGAATGAAGTCGGTTCACATCGTCAGTTATCCCATCGAAACGCTTCAGGGCAGCGGTTTGCCGCTCAAACCGCTCGAAACCATCTCCCACTACTCGCAAGGAATTTCCGTGGATCGCCCGGAACCGATTGGCGACTACAAGATTCTCGACCAGCGACTCTCGCTCGGTATCGCCGGTCACCTCACCGACCTGCTCTATCAGCTCCCCGGCCGGACGATGCTGATGGATCTTTACCTCGTTCCGCATGGTCAAATGGTGATATCCGCAGTGTCCAGCTTTGAACACTCTGGCACGAATCCGTCAGTGTTCACGGTTGGAGAGGCGGTCGGCTCTGACATCACCAACGTGGTTTCGAACGCGATTCAAGCCGGAAAATTCGGTGCGGCCCAGATGGTGCTTTCCAATTATCTGGCCCACGATCTCCCCGTCGCCGTCAGCGCGTTTACCCGCGACATGATCGTGGAGGCGGGTCAGGAAGTCGACAACGCGCTACACACCACATTTGCGGAACAACTCCGCCGTCGCGTCCAAATCAGCTTTCCGGCCATCGACACGAAAGCCTACACCACGATCGAAAGTCGGTCCTCCGAGCAGGCCGAGATCCTTCGCCAACGCAATTTGACGCCGGACGGCTATCTGATGTTCCTTTCGCGAATCGCCCCGGCAAAGGGCGTCGACGATTTGATCGAAGCCTACAAATCCAGCGAACTTTACGGGCGAAAACAGCTCGTCATCTGCGGAAACGGCCCTTCCAAAGCAGCCATCCAGGCCCTCGCGGCGACGGATTCCAACATCCGCGTTCTGGACGATGTGAGCGACGATGAGAAAGGATTCCTGATGCACGGCTGCTTCGCCTGGTGCCTCCCGAGCAAGCCTCAACCGGAATTTATCGAAACGTTCGGCATCGCCGTCGCGGAGAAGATGCTGGCGGGTGGTCTCGGCCCCGTCATCACGACCCGCACCGGCGGAATTCCTGAAGCCAGCGGGGGTTTTTGCCTCGAACACGAAGCCGGAAACGTCGGCGAACTCCGCAATTGCCTCAATCAGGCGGCTGCGATGTCTCCGACGGATCGCGAAAATCTCAATCGCGCCGCCCGCGACTTCGCTCTCACCTTCGACCGCCAACGGGTTCTCCAGAATTTGCTGGCCAAAACGAAGGTAATGGGTGGGTTGTTGGCCTGATTCACCTGGCCGCCTCATCAACCTTGAGCCAAACCGGAATCCTCGCCACCCGCCAAAACCAGTGATCGGGGCGCAAGCTGACGTGATTCCAAGTTGAAAGCACCCGGACACGTGCTTAAGAAGTGCGCATCATGGCCGACGAAGTCGATTCCATTTCCAAATCCAAACCGGGCGACTTTGCTGACGCTCCCATCAATCAGTCCCTCACCAAGGAGGACAAGATCGGGTTACTCAACCAGATGCTGCGTATTCGCCGCTTCGAGGAGACCGCGAACAAGTATTACAGTGCCGGGAAAATGGGAGGTTTCCTCCACCTCTACATCGGTCAGGAAGCCGTCGCGGTTTCCGCGGCTTCATTGATGGGGGACGATGACCACATGATCACCGCGTATCGCGATCACGGTCATGGATTGGCAGTCGGGATGACGATGAATGAGTGTATGGCCGAGCTTTTCGGACGCGAGACCGGTTGTTCCAAGGGCAAGGGCGGATCGATGCACTACTTTGCGCCGGACAAGAACTATTGGGGTGGCCACGGTATCGTTGCCGGGCAAACTCCGCTGGGGCTGGGAATCGCCTACGCGCTGAAATACCACGAGAAAGAGGGTTGCTGCATGTGTTTCCTCGGCGATGGCGCGGTCAACCAGGGCGCGTTTCACGAATCGTTGAATCTGGCTGAACTCTGGGATGTCCCGGTCATCTACATCATCGAGAACAACGGTTACTCGATGGGAACCAGCCAGGAACGTTCCTCAGCCCATGGAGAACACCTTGCCCAACGCGCCGAAGCCTATGGCATGGAGTGGGCCGTGATGAACGGATCCCACATTTACGAGCTGCGCGACGGAATCGGCAAAGCGATTGAGCGGGCCCACAAAGAGTCCCGCCCAACCATGCTGGAGGTCGATACCTATCGTTATCGCGGTCACTCCGTGGCGGATGCGAACGCAACCAAGTATCGCACCAAGGACGAAATCGAGGACTACAAGAACAATCACGACCCCCTCAATCTGTGGAAACAGCAGTTGGAGGACGAAGGTCTCCTCACGGAAGAGGACTACAAGCAGATGAACAAAGACGCCAAGCTCGAGGCTGAAGCGTCCGCTGAATTTGCCGAGCAGAGCAACTGGCCACCGGAAAGCGACATCATGAAGGACATCTACTACGAGGTGGATGAGCAGACTGAAGCTGGATTGACCGGACAACACTTTTTCAACCACTAAGATGCCCGAGATCACTTATCGCCAGGCCCTGAATGAAGCGCTCGCCGAGGAAATCGAGCGAGATCCCAACGTCTTCATCATGGGAGAAGAAGTTGCCCAGTACAACGGAGCCTACAAGGTTACCGAAGGCTTGTGGAAGAAGTATGGCGACAAACGCGTCGTCGATGCGCCCATCAGTGAAGCCGGTTTCATCGGCATGGGTGTCGGCGCCTCCATGTTGGGCCTTCGCCCCGTGATGGAGCTGATGTTCTGGAGCTTCGCTTACGTCGCGTTCGACCAAATGATCAACAACGCGGCAACCGTTCGCTACATGTCGGGCGGCTTGATCCACTGTCCGATCGTGGTTCGCGGCCCCGCAAACGGCGGCACCAACGTGGGAGCCACCCACAGTCACACGCCGGAAAACCTGTTCGCCAACATGCCTGGACTGAAAGTCTGCGTCCCAGCAACGGCGTATGATGCCAAGGGCCTCATGAAAACGGCGATTCGGGACAACGATCCGGTTTACGTCATGGAGAACACGCTTCTATACGGCGAAACCTGGGAAGTTCCGGAAGGCGAATACACCATTCCGCTCGGCGTGGCAGATGTGAAGAAGCACGGTTCCGACATTTCCCTGATCGCCCACGGTCGCGCAGCCCTGACCTGCCTGAAAGCGGCAGAAATCCTCGCGGAGGACTACAATATCGATGCCGAAGTCGTCGATTTGCGCTCCATTCGCCCGTTGGATGAGGCGGCCATTCTCGAGAGCGTCAGAAAAACGAATCGCGCTGTGGTGGTTGAAGAGAACAAGCCATTCTGCGGCGTTGGCGCTCAAATTGCCTCCCTCATCAGCGAAAAAGCGTTCGATGATCTCGATGCTCCCGTGATGCGACTTTCCGCCATGGATGCACCGGCGATCTACAGCCCAAAACTTGAGGAACTCCAGCTTCCTCGTCCCAACGACGTTGTCGAAAAAGTACTCGCAATATCCTAGGGAAAGTCCCATCCTGACATTGTGTCACAGACAAGGTTGGACAATGACACTTTAGAGGGCCTCACGGTCACTCCGAAGGAAGAAACGGATCTCGACCTGCGATATGTCGTTCAATTGAGCGGCGAAGCGCTGGAAGGGGAATCTGTCGACCATTGGCTGCCGGTCGTTTCCTATGAGGAACCGCTCGACGCCGTTCGCGGTTGCTCCAATTTCGTCAACACCCTCAAGAACGTGGTGGGAATCGGCGTTTTGGATGATTTACCCGTATTTACACGGGTGTTGCGGGTCTTTGACGCCGAAGATGAGAAGATCGTGCTGTGGGAGGAGGACGGCTCACTGCACTTTGATCCCAATATGTTCGACTCCAGCACTGAGCGAAGCTGAAAAGCAGTTCGACGGCGGCCCCATTTCCGATTGCAAACCGGCGGAGACCGTCTTAACTCGCCCTGACCTATGGCTACGTTTATCGAGATGCCCAAACTGAGCGACACCATGACGGAAGGGACGCTCATCAAGTGGCACGTCAACGAGGGAGACACCATCTCCTCGGGCGACGTGCTGGCTGATATCGAGACCGACAAGGCAACCATGGAGATGGAGGCGTTTGACGAAGGAATCCTCGGCAAACTCTACATTCAGGAAGGTGGCAAAGCACCGCTCGGAGCGATTTTGGCGGTTTTGGTGGATGACGGGGAAGAAGTTCCCGCTGAGCCTCCCGCTGCCAAGGTTAGCGCTCCTGCCCCGGAAGAGAAAAGTAGCCCATCCGGAGGTTCCCCCAAAAAGCCGGGCGCGAAAGCCGCTGCTTCCGCTTCCACCGTTCCCGTCGCGCAAAAGACTTCAAGCGGGCGCATCAAGGCATCGCCGCTTGCCCGGAAGATCGCCGCGAGCCGCGGAGTGGATTTGCAATACATCGCGGGATCCGGCCCTGGCGGACGAATCGTCAAAGCTGATGTCGAAGGCGCACCAACCGGCGGCGGATCAAACGGTTCAGCAGCTGCGGCGCCTCAAGCGATTCGGCCAACCATGGATTTCGATCCGGATGCCAAACGCATTCCGTTGACCGGCATGCGCACGATCATTGCCGAGCGACTTTCAATTTCCAAGTCAACGATTCCGCACTTCTACCTCAATGTGGAATTGGATGCCGAGCCGCTCATGAAATTGCGGAAGCAGGTGAATGAAACGGCCGAGCAAACTGGCAACAAGTTCACCGTGAACGACTTCATTTTGAAGGCCACGGTCATGGCTGCGGTCGACGTTCCCGAAGCGAATGCCGCGTGGGACTTTGAAAGCATCATCCAGTATTCCAGCGTCAATCTGGCGGTCGCGATTGCGGTTCCGGATGGTTTGGTCACGCCCGTGATCAAAAACGCGCAATCCAAAACGATGCTGGAAATCAGCAAAGAGGTCAAAGACCTCGCGAATCGCGCGAAAAACAAGAAGCTCAGCCCTGAACAGTTTGCCGGTGGGACGCTCACGGTTTCGAACCTCGGTTCCTATGGAATCGACAACTTCGACGCCATCATCAATCCGCCGCAGTCGGTCATCCTCTCCATCGGATCGATCAGCAAGAAGCCGGTCGTCAATGACGCCGGTGAAATCGTTCCCGGTCTTCGCTTGATGGTCGGAATGAGCTGCGATCACCGCGTGGTCGACGGCGCCGTCGGCGCGACCTACCTTCAGGCGTTCCGGAAGTACATCGAGAATCCGGCGCTGATGGTCGTCTAAAAACGAGGAAGCGCGCTTACTCGAAATTCTTCAAGATCACCCGTCCGCCGCTTTTCACGACGTGGGTGGCTTGGTTGGCCTCCGCGTTGACGGTGAATTGATCTTTGCGGTCCCAAGTAATGCGCTTGGCATTGGTGGGAATCCGGGGCTTCGTTGGCGCGACGGTTGCCCGGCGCTTGTAGCTGCGGGTTCGCTTGGAGCGGGAAAACAACTTGGGAGCAACCGGGTCAATGACGACCTTCAGTTCGCCTTCCGGCATGGATCCCTTCACATTGAGCGAAGCCGGATCCACACGACGACCAAAGAGATCGAACAATCCACCTCCTCCTTCATCTTCAGGGAGAGCAGCAAAAACGGGGTTCATTCCGACGACAAGTCCGCAAAGGACCGTGAGGTGTCGGCACATCTTGGGGAGTAGGGGCCTATTCACGCAACGGTTAGTCTCTCACAAATGGAGTCTAACCGTCAATCCTGGAACGCTTCGCCGACCTAGTTTTCTGCAAACAACGTCTGTGCGGCCTCGCGAACGCGACTGCGATCCGCCTCTTCGACATCGCTCAAAAGCGGCAACATCGGACCAACGTCTGAAATTCCCGCGTAGGTCACGGCATCGTGCAAAACACGAATCGGGTTGATCTCATTCCGTAGATCTTCGAGTCGCTTGAAAATTCCGCGCGTTTCCTCTGCGGCGGTGTAATCGCCGTTCTTGATCTGCTTCAACATCGTCATCGACAACCGCGGAGCCAGGCAAACGCAGCCGGAGGTGAATCCGCCAACCCCGAAGTCCCGCAGATGAACAATGGCAGGCTGCTCGCCGATTCCGCTGACTACGATATTGGGATCCACTTTGTCGACCAGCTCGCTGAGCACGGCGTCTTCCGATGGATTGTCACGCACGATCGCGTATTTGATCCAGGACACCAGTCCGTCGTCGACCAGTTCCTTGGTTTGATCCACGGTCAAATATCCCTCGTTCTTCAAATAGACGACAACCGGCTTTTCAACCGCTTCAGCAAAGTGGCGGATTCCACGCTGAACCCCTTCTTCAGTGGTTAGACCAACCTGCGGGAGAATCATCACGGTTGGGTAGTCGCTTCCCCGCAACATTTCCGCCTGATCCATCATCACGCCATACGAAGGTCCCACGGCGGGAACAACGGTCGTCCCGGCACTGCTGATCTCCTCCAGCATTTCCAACAACGCCAAGTATTCGCTCGGCTTGATGTGGTAGAGATTGGCGTTTCCACCATACAGAAGCGTGGTTACGCCACCTGCTTCCAGGTGTTTCACCAAACGCAGGTTCTGGGCTTTGCTAAGGGAATAATCCTCGTCACGAGCCAGAGGCGGAACGGCAATAACCGAGCTGGCGAGGAGTTCAGGCGTAATGGGCTGGGTGTTCATTCCTGAGATGATCTTTGAGCCATATCGCTACCCCGATTTCGCAGGGATCGAAAGCGGAATTCGCCACTTTGAGACAGGCTTTTGCGGGAAATCCCACACTTTTCGAAATTTTGAGAGAATTTTCTTTTGCGCAACCACCTAAGCCGCTAAAAGGGTGAATTCGATTCAAAAACCCATAAACACTGAGTCATACAGGACCCATGAAACACAACCGTACTTCTACAATCAGCACAATTATTGTCGCTATCGCAGTAGCCTTCAGCGCTACCTCTTCCTTCGCCATCGGCGGTGCCTGCTCCGAATGCACGGGCGGCCCCAAAACGACCGACTGGACCGGTTGGTACACCATCAAGACCGTCTGTGGTGTAAAACTTCAGGCTCGTTACTACATGAAGTACTACCGTTTCGGGACGCGGACCGAGTCCAACATCCAGTATCGCTACTGCAACCACTCCTCCAATGACATGACCGCTGATCTGAGCAATGTCATCCTTACCACCGTCAACGGTCAGGTCTTCAATGTGGGTGGCGAATCCGTTCTCGTTCCCGCCGGCAGCGCCGTGGAAGGTCAGGTCTTCACGATCAACACCGTGGCTCCAGACAAGCTCTGCACACACGCCGAAACGTTGCACGTTCGCTAAGCGAACCTTTCAAAAACCATCAATTTGGAGCGAGTCCACCGGCAACGGTGGGCTCGTTTTTTGTTTGCGGGCTGAGCGCGTTTACAGTTCCCGTCCCGCAATCTGGCCAAGCATTTCCAGCTCCGGCGCCAAAACTTCGCGCGCGGGTTTCCCACATGGCGCGATGCGTCCACAGTGCGTTTGGCTGACGAAACCCGGGTAGCCGGGAAGGTTCTGCGGATCGGATTCGCGATTGTGCAGCGTCAAAACCGGCGTCCCGGATTGCGATTGGTCGATCGAAAGCGGATGCATCCAGCAGGTGAAGGGCTTGAAGTGCCACGGGTGAAGATTCTGGGATTCGGCAAGCCGCTGCAGTGCGCACCGACCGTCATCGGCCAGAAACACACAGTTGGTTTGGGCAAAATGCGCCGGGTAATCCGATACCCGTTCGGCCATCGCCACGGGCTTGGTCGCGGTTTTGGGGCCTGAAGTCGTCTCCGACTTTCCGTAGACAATCGGGCGCTCCGGCAACTCCACTCCAAATCGTTCGAACTCGGACGCGTGGTCCACGACGAGCCCCCGAAGGATTCGCGCCTCGTCGGAATTCAGGTAAACGCCGTCGTGACAGCAGGTTCCGCCGCAACGGGCAAGGTCACAACGCGCGATCGGTTGGGAAAGTGCCTCCTCATCGATCTCCATCTCGCGGACGAGGCCACGCACATGCTCTGCCGTTTCGCCAAAAGCAGTCGTCGCCTTCATCTCAGCTTCGCAGCCGCAACACCGGATCCAGAACCGGCAGCGCCCCCGAATCGACTGCCACGGCCCGCAAATTCGCCACCGCTGGTGAAATATGCTCTAGAAATGCGGTCTTTTTCTTCACCAATCCAAGGAAACCGTAGGCGCCGAGCGCCTGCATAAGCCGCTGACAGGCGCATTTGTAAAACTGCGACCGAAAATTCGGCGTCGTGCTCCGTGTTTCTGCAAACGCGATCAAATCCTCGCGTTCTTCCGGCTTCATCGGGACGTAGGGATCAAAAATCAGCGAAGCAAGATCATATTCGGCGAGACCAAACCGCAATCCCTGATAGTCGATAAACACCGGGTTGCCGTTCTGGATGAGAACGTTCTGGCTCTGGAAATCGCGGTGAATCAGGCAGCGCGGAGGCAAGACCAATTCCTGCTTGAGAGCGGCGAGATGGGGACTGGCCCGAATCTCCGCGACTTGATCCGGCGCCACATCACTGAAATTCGCGACGAAATTCTCGAAAAAGTAGTCCTGCTCCCAACTGTACATCCCTTCGTTGAACTCCGGGCCCAGTACCGGCAAATTCGTGGCGCAGCTTTCGCTCAACGCATGGATTCGACTGACCATTTCGAGCGTCTTCTCATACAATTTGCGTCGAACGGGCCACGCTTCATTGCGAAACGACCACAAATCCAATTCGCCAAGATCCTCGATCCAAAGGCGGCGATTTCCCGGGTCACGCGCCAGGATGGTGGGCACCGCCACGTTGTTTTCGGCGAGGTAATCCGTGTGTTGGGCGAACCGCGAATTTTCCGGAGTTTCCGACCCATACTGACAAAAAATGAGCGATCGATCGCCCGTTTTCATGCGAAAATAGCGCCGGTCCGAGCCTCCCTTGGCAATTTCGGAAACGGAAACCGCATCTCCATTCAGATTCGGGATTTGCTGACGGGTCAGCGTGATAATGGTGTCGATTTCCATAAGGTGCGTAGCGTGGAAACGCGATTCTACGCCCTACGGCCGGTTTTCACAAATCCTCGCGCTGATAGCTTCCCAAAACGGGATTTTTCACGCCGGTCGCAATGCAATGTTCGAGTCTGGAGCCCGCTGCGATTCTGGTGCCCGGCCAGAGAATGGACTTCCGCAACACGACGCCGGCACCGATGACACAGCCCTCGCCCACGATGCTGAACTCGTCGATTTCCGAATCGGGATTGATCCGCGAATTCTTATGAATTCTCACGGGTGGAACCTCCATCTCAAACGACGGAAAATCGTGCGCCAGGGTCACGAAATTGGCTTCGACATACGCCTCCCGATCTCCCAAATCCCACCAATAACCTTCGTCGATGACGATTCCCCCCAGCCGGTTGTGGTCGCGGATCGCGGTCAGAAACGCAGGAACGACGGATTGCGGATTCGGCTGCAGAAATCCAAGGAATTCGGGATCGACGATGTAAATGCCGGTGAACTGGTAAAGATCGCTGGAATCGCTGTTGAGCGCGTTGCGCAAATCCACCATTTTCCCGGTTTTGGGATCCAACGCCGCGTTCCGGTTTGGTCCTCCGGATCGAAGAATCAGCGTCGCCAGATTTCCGGACTCTCGATGCGCGTCCATCGCCTTCTGGATCGGCAAATCCGTCAAAATATCGCCATTGTAGACCACAAAATGATCGTCACGAAAATGGCTCCCGGCATTGGCCAACCCGCCGCCGGTATCGAGAATTTCCGGCGTTTCGTGGACAAAATGAATCGGAGACTCGGCGTATCGGCCTTCGGGAAACGCGGTTTTGTAGGCTTTGGCCAAATGATGCGTGTTCACGACGAACTCCTCCACCCCGGCACTTCGAAGCAAATCGAACGCATAGGTCAGGAGCGGCTTGTTGGCGACGGGAATCAGCGGCTTGGGCAACACCTCGGTGAGAGGTCGCAGTCGAGTCCCGAATCCAGCGCCGAGGACGAAGGCCTTTTTCACGGGCCATTCTCTAGGCTCAGGTCTCCCGACTCGCAAGCGGCTTGTGAGGGTTAAACGAAGCACCTTTTTCACAAAAAACTTTTCCGTCCATCAAATGGAAGAGCGGTTGAAAACGTCTCTAACCGACTCCCTATTGCCTGCCCCTCACATCCCCCTAATGAGCGAAATCACCCTACCCGATCGTTTCCCCACCTTTCTCATCTTTGGCGCCCCCGGCTGCGGCAAAGGCACCCAGGGCGCCATCATCGCACAAATCCCGCGATTTCATTACTTTTCGTGTGGCGATGCCTTTCGCTCGTTGGATACGCGATCGCCCATCGGGAAGAAGTTCGTGCAGCATTCGATGCGAGGCGAGTTGGTGCCGGATGAGCTGACCATCGAACTTTGGAAAGACCAGATCGACAAGCAAATCGCCGCTTCCACCTTCAAACCCGACATCGACTTTCTCTGGCTTGACGGCATTCCGCGCAACGTGGAACAGGCCAAGCTGTTGGAATCCTTCATCGAAGTGGAAACCATCATTCATCTTTCCTGCCCGGATCGGGATGAATTGGCCCGCCGGATTCGTAAACGGGCCCTCAAGCAGAACCGAATCGATGACGCCAACGAGGAAATCATCCGGGCGCGATTCAAGACTTACGAAGACGAATCGAAACCGATTCTCGACTATTACGGACCGGAACGGACCAAGAACATCGATGCCTCTCAACCTCCCGTTCGCGTTCTCGCCGATATTCTCGACGTGATCATGAAGACGGATCAATGGCGCGAGCTCTCCAAAACCGTGGTCTAAACTCAACCAACCAACAAGCCGATGATAAACGTCGTTTTTATGGGAACTGGAGATATCGGCCTGCCCTCGCTGCGCTGGCTGATTGAGAATGACGCCACCAACGTCGTTGGAGTTTTTACCCAACCCGATCGCCCATTTGGCCGCAAGTTGGTGATGACACCGCCGGAGGTCAAAACCGTGGCGCAAGCAGCGGGCATCCCCGTTTTTCAGCCGGAGAAATTGCGAGACTCCAGTGCGCTGACCCAGCTTCGGGAGCTGAAGCCGGATTTGATCGTGGTCATGGCTTACGGCCAGATCCTCAAACGGGCCGTCATCGACCTTCCGACGATCGCCTGCATCAATCTTCACGCCTCCATCTTGCCACGCCATCGCGGTGCTTCGCCCATTCAAGGCGCGATCCGCGCCGGAGACCGCGAATCCGGCGTTACCGTGATGTATGTCGACGTCGGGCTCGATACCGGCGATATCCTCCTGAGCGAGACCTGCGAACTCACGGTTCATGAGACCGGAGGTTCGCTTCACGACCGGTTGGCGGAAATTGCGCCAGTCGCCTTGTCCAAAGCGGTTCCCCTGCTCGTCGAAGGCTCGGCACCGCGCACCAAACAAGACGAAACCGAAGTCACCTACATCGGAAAACTCAATCGCGACCACGGCAAACTCGACTTCACCGCATCCGCGACCGAGTTGGAGCGGCTGATTCGAGCTTACCATCCGTGGCCAGGCACCTACGCCTTGCTCAACCATCAGAAACTGAAGATTTTCCCGCAAACCGAGGTGGTTCCCGCCCTGCCGGAGTTTCAACCGGGAATGATTCAGGAAGCGGAGGGAGATCGACTCGTCATCACCTGTGGCAAAGGCGCGTTGGCGCTTCACCAGGTGCAACAGGAGGGACGAAAGCGTCTCGATGTGAAATCCTTCCTCGCCGGTCACGGTGATCAGCTCAATCCTGGAGTTTTGCTGGGTTGATCGCCTCCCATCCGCTTCGGGACTACGCCAAGCTACACTTCATCATTCTTCTCTGGGGCATCACCGCGATCCTCGGAAAGATGATCGATTTGCCGTCGATCGAGCTCGTCTTGCTTCGAACCGGGCTCACCGCCATCGGCCTTGCCTTCTTGCTGCGCATCAAGGGAATCTCCCTAACTTTGGAGCTGAGTTCCGCCCTGAAGTTCATCGGGATTGGCTTCCTCATCGGCGTTCACTGGATTCTCTTTTTCCTCTCCGCCAAGATCTCCCACGTTTCCGTTTGTCTCGTCGCGCTCGCCACCACCGCGTTCTGGACCGCGTTGCTCGAGCCTCTGATGACGCGCGGTCGCAGCATTCGTGGTTATGAGCTGCTTCTCGGCTTGATCATGATCGGGGCGATCGCCTGGATCTTCCAGGGCGGCTTTCAGCACATCACCGGCTTCCTCGTCGGGATCGGCTCCGCGCTGGCCGGAACCGTTTTCTCGATCCTGAACGGCCGTTATGCGCCCAGGCATCATCACTGGGTCATCACGTTTTATGAGATGTCCGGCGCGGCCCTGTTCTGCCTGCTTTGCCTGCCACTCTCAGCCACGTATTTCACGAACGGCGGCGGCCTCGATCTCGTCCCCTCCCCGATGGAGTGGGTGTGGCTCCTCATCCTCGTCTTCGCCTGCACCATCTACGCCTACTCGGAATACGTGGAGCTTCTCAATCGACTCTCGGTGTTTACCATCAACCTCGCCTACAACCTCGAACCGGTTTACGGCATTCTCCTCGCCGCCATTCTCTTTGCCGAGCACAAGGACCTGGGGAGCCGTTTCTATCTCGGCGCGGTCATCATCCTTGCCATGGTCATCGCGCATCCGCTTCTCGAACGAGCTTCGCGACAACGCTCCCTAGCCTAGCCTGACGGAAGCAGCAGCGCGACCAGCCAGGGCGTCAAAAGGCACCAATCCGCGATCGCCCGCACCGAATCCGGCGAAACCCGGTTTGCGAGTCGATGCAAAATCACCAGGCTGGCGAAGGCGAGGCCCAGCGAAAGGTAAAACCGGGAATCGTGGCCAAGAACGATCATCACCGCAGAACCCAGGACACCGATCATCCCGAAAATCGGCAACTGGTGATGCATCTGCTTCCACCACCGCGAGGCTCCCCCGGGATCGTTGGCCCGGTCGATTTCCCGGTCCCGGGCTGCGATCACAAAACAGTTCAGCATCACAACGAGGGCAATGCCGGTCAACAGCGGCCACAACCCGGCTTGATTGCCCAGTGCCGCCCAAATTCCCAGGGCGGAAAACAACCCGATGCCGACTTCCTTGCCGGGAAGCTTCTCCCGGAAGAACACCGGAATCACGAAAATCAGCCCGTATCCCAAAACCCCGATCGCGACCCACAACCCGCGGATTGCGGTCTCCGAAACCGCCCCCAAAATGAGCAAACCAGCCAGCAGAACACCATTCAACGCCAACAGGACCATCAAGAGCGGTTGGAACCGGCGGCCAAACTCCAACCTCCCATTCACGCAACTCCAGTCGCGACAACGCGCCACATCAATCAAGCGATCCGCCAGGTAAACCGACCAACACGCCAGAAACTGCGCCGCATAAACTTCCCAACGCAGCCTTTGCTCAAGAACCTGGGAAACGGCCCACGTCCACGTCGCGACCACAAAGGGCGAATCCAGCCCAAACCAGCTGGGAATCCACCACCAACGAAGATTGGGCCTCAAAACCGCCTCAGAAGTTGCCGAAGCTCGATCCGCCATGGTTTTTTCACTTTGTGCTGGCGAGGAGCCTGCGTTCGATCAATTCTAAATTCATGAGTGAAGTAGGCATACCTAGCGGCGAAACCAGTGAGCGCCAAGTGCTTCTGGTTCACGAAGATGTGGCAACGATGCGTCTTGTCCGCGAGGCCCTGGAAAGTTTCACCGTCAGCACGGTCGATTCCAGCCCAAACGCCGTCTACGCATTCGAGCGCGCGTTGCAGAAACCTTACGACCTGTTCGTCTTCAGCCTTTCGCTTCCGGAAATCCACGGCGAGCTGCTCTACGAATTGATCGCCAAGGCCTACCAACATTGTCATGCCGGATCGCGAACCGCTCCCGCGATCATCTACCTGGGCGAACAACGCCACGCGGCGCGGGTCGATGAATTGCAACGCGATGCCCGGGTCAAAGGCGTCGTAATGCGTCCCATCCGGCTCGACACGTTCCTCAAAAAGGCGCACCAAGTCTTGCCGGCCAAGGATCCGGCCCAGTTCTAGAGGGAGCCTACTTCCCGCTTTCCGTCGCCGCATCGTCCGTCGCCAACTCAGCGATTTTCTCGACGTCCCAGACCGCACCCTGCCCTCGACGCTGTGACGCAAGCCAGTTGAGCGCCGCCTCGTGGATGATTTCGTGCCCGCCCTCAAAAATCGTCAACCGCGTGTTGCCGTTGGCCTGACGGAACACCGGTTGGCGGCTCCCGTAGAGCTCATCCGTTCCGGCAAAGGGCACTGGAGCCTTTTGCGTTTCGTAAAAACCCGCCATCACTGGCGCAGAAAGCCTCCCGGACTCCGGGACCACCGCGTTCCAGGCCTGAAGAGAATGGGAAAACGGAACACTGCCGATTCGCCCGTCGTGAACCCCGTGATTGATGTCGAGCGGAACCCCCGACGCCGCGCTCAGCCACGTCAACGGCGATCGATTCCGGGCGGATTGTAGTCGATCCGGATCGTCGGCCGGCGATCCCCCCAGCGCCAATTCAATGTGTTCGGCGTAACGCACAAATTGCTCGTTTGCGGTGCATTGCTGATGCCACGCCGCGATATCGGAGATCCCGCACCACGCAGAAACACCCGCCCACAATTTCGGCGCGCGGCCCGCCATCAACAGCGACATATGTCCACCCCCGGAAACTCCAATCAGATAGATCCGCGCTTCATCGATCGAGGCTTCCTGCTTCGCAAATTCGACGGCGCTGAGCACGTCCGCCACGGCCAGATCGGAACCCATCGCCTCCGGCGTCCAGTTCGGGCCCCGGAAATTCGGATGAATGAAGGCCCAACCCATTTGTTGGCACCAGTCCGAGTAATAAACCTCGTTCCCACTTTGCGTGAAATCGTAAGACCACGTGTGCAGCGCGACCAGCAAGGGCACCTTGCCCGACTTCTCGGCGGGCTTCCAGAACAGCGCCGGTTGCAGGCTCTTGTCGCCAGCCGAAACGAATTCGACCCTCTCCACACTTTCCGGATACCCCCTGGTGACCGGCTGATCTGCGATTGACGACATCTCCATGATCATGACAACAAGGAATACGGCGGGGAATTGGAAAACTCTCATGCGTTCCTTTCACTCACGGAAGCCACTTTCTTCTTCAACCGAATGACAAAAAAATTCGTCAAACCCACGACTCCCCGGTTTGATGATTGCTTCAGATCCAGAGAAGTCTATCGTTCCACCCGCATCCATGGCCTCGAAAGATTCGCAACCCTCCTCACCCAACCATTCCTCCAAAGGGCCATCTCTCGCCGAGGCACTGCAGAACCCCCAAAGCGCGGTTCTCATCATCCTCTCCGCGCTCGGGTTGATCATGTTCGGCGTGCTCCTGGGCGAAGCGGTTGAAGGCCTGAAATCGGCGACTCAACCCGGCGATCGCATCTTCATCATTTGGCCGACAATTCTCGGGATCGGACTTTGGGGCTGGATGCTCATCGAACGCAGTTTCGTCCATGCGGACCCCACCTTGGAAATCATCGTGCGCCGCGCCGGCGTCCTGGGATTGGGCATCGTTCTCTGTCGCGACATGGATCCCGGCATCATCCTCGCCGCCATGGCAGGCTACGCGATTTGCGGCGTCCGCACGCGATTCCTCCTCACGCTCGCCGCCCTCACCGCCCTGGTCCTCTTTCCCACTTTGCAATCCTGGCTCCAAACCGGGTGGCTCAACAAGATTGGCGTTCGCGACTTTGCCGGCGATTCCCTCCACATCCTCGCCGGAATGATCGGCGTCGTCGTCCTGACGGGAACGCGATGGGCCAATGGTCAGGCGATTCCTCGTGAAAAAATGCGCAAGGACCGCGCCTTCTCCGCCATTCTCGGGCTCATCCTCATTCAACTCGCCTTCGCCGCCGTCCTCGGCCGTCAAGCCTACCGCGAATCCTACCTCCTCGCGCAAACCGTGGTCACCAACGGAGTCGCCGCCACGCTCGCGGGTGGCATCGTCGCCTGGCTCTTCCACCTTCGCCTTCCGATTCGCCCCCGGATTCACATGATCCTCTTTGGCAACATCGCCGGATGGGTCGTCATCTCCGGCGGCGCGAACCATTATTCGGTCAGCCAGTCGCTCGTTTTCGGCGGGCTGGCCGCCGCGACCATGGTGATGATTCTCTTCATCCTCGATACCCTGGAACTGCGCGACCCCTTTGCCCTCGTCCCGATCCATCTCGCCTGTGGAACGCTCGGCCTCCTTCTCGTTCCCGCCGGAGCCGGTTCCGACGCCCACCTCGTCATGCAGCTCGTCGCCGTCTTCTCGATTGCCGTCCCCGCCTTCGCCATCGGCTGCCTCGTCGTGCTTCCCTTCGTCAAGACCAAGCTGCTCTCCAAATATGACCCCACCCTGCTGAGCAAAAAACGTCAGGCCAAGGCGGCGGAGGCGACCTCTTCGTAATGTCGCAGCGGCTAACTAACCGGTTGGCTGCTCCTCCTCGAGAAAGCGCTTCTCGGCTGGCGCAGGTTCAAAACGCGAGTTCGCCTTTGATGTCAGGCGTCCACCTATCCAGTGACTTCTCGCTTCCTTCCAACACGTATTTCACATCGATACTCGTCCCCTTCGGCCGAACAAAAATCGTCTCGTGAACCGTGACCTCGCCGTGATCCTCACCACCCAACGCAATCCAATCATTCTCATGGCCGCTCGGAGTGATATACCGAAAGGAAAAATCGGTCACCGCCATGGCGCTGTCGTGTTGGAAGCTCAGCAGGTTTCCTCCGGGTGTAAAGGTCAATGATGCCGTGATCCCCGCATCCGCCCATTCCATCCTCGCCAACGCATCGTCACCCGGCGATTCCCGGTCCGAGCAGCCACAAAACGGTAGAATCGCCAACACTAGCAATAGGGATTTCATGAGGCCAAGCTAGCAAACGGGCGAGAGCCGCGACAAGACAATCCGGGTAAGGAACCGCAGAAACTCCTCGCGTTCTCTCGCCGAACGTCCAACGGCAGTTCCTCAATGTGCAATTGGCAGTCGTGTCAGCTTCACCAAACAACCCAACCCTCAGAGACTTTTACCAACAGTTGATCACGGTCCTTCACAAGCTACTCGCCACCCCTTCATTACTCTGGCCCGGAGCCACCACTGCTTGTTCGCCTTTTTGTGGGGTTGGCGAGAATGCTCTGAATCTTCGATGTGATCTCTTCTAAACTCTGAGAATGCCGCACCTCAATGAAATGATCGCAATGCCCGATTAGGAAATCTCTGTCCATGACTCTGTTGCGGGTTCTTCCAGAACGGTCTTCGTATGCCAACGCCCACTCCATAAAAAGCGTTTTCTCTGTGTGCATATCCCCACCCACGTCGATCCTGTCCCCGAAACGTTCGCGCTCCCGTAATTCAAGGCGTCGCATGCGAACCTTCTTCGGGATATCCATGAATACTCCGAAATGGATGGTCGGCAGGTCAACATCCCATGTCGCGATCGAACCGCTGAGAATCCAGTCCGACGACTGAGCCAGTGCCTCGGAGAGCAACCGTCTTCTCTCGACCGGTGAATACTGTTCTTGGAATGGAGGGTTGGTAGGCTTGTGGAAGAAGGAATCCGAATCCAGGACTGGAATCCCCAGCCTGTCACCGAGTAGCTTCGCAGTGGATGTGCATCCTGAACCTGGGCCGCCGCTGATCAAGACGCACATTTTCTTAGCCTATCAAGGTAGGAACACCGGTTGCCCGACGCCCTTTCACAGATCCCGAAGTGCGGATTTCCCGCACCGGGCTCCTCGGAGAATCGCGCAGGTTCACGCAGATTCGTTCTGAAGTCCTTTCGGCTTCCCATTGGTTGATACGATGGCTGGATTTCGTTCACAAGGCAAGACGGGGTTGATAGGCCAGGTCGATTTCTTCCAACACCCTTGCAGGTAGCAGTTGCCAGATCGCAGTCCACCGTGCTTTCAGCATCTCCCAGGTCAAGCTCTTGCGCTGGCTTCGCCGGTTGAGCCACTTAAAGATCAAATTATCTCCCCGTGTCATCACATCTTCGTCTTTCTCCGCTCGGACTTCCAGCCCGGCGGGTCTGACGCCTCATCCTGTGTACGCCTCCTCCATGCTGTTTCGCCAGCCATCCGCTGCAAGAGCGAATGGAAACACCCCTTGGTCACGCGGCGGCTTCCGCGAATTTTCTCCGGCTTGGCTAACATGAACGCAACACTCGGTAGTGACTACTCGCCAGGTTTTATCACAGAATAACTTTCCTATCATAAGAAACGCCTCGCTTCGCTTGGCGCACAACGTCAAGAATGAGTCACCTGCCACCGAGAACACGCGTAAATTGGAACAATAATGTTCGAACTGCAGCCATGCGTCAACGCCACCACTGGGCGCAGGTTGATCTCTACCCGCTTGTTCGGCATTTTTGGATAGGGTAGTAGTTTCGGACCCAGCAATCCCAACCACAGCATTCCCGAAACAATGGATAGGCCGAATCCAACTCCAAATGGACGCAAGGTCCTGTGCTCCCGATGAAAGCGAAAAAGCGAAAAGGCCGCTACGAATGACAAAGGCAAGAAGGTGAACGGCAACAAATGATGGTCCAACCCCAAAAACGTTGAAAGCCACGCTTCATCGGAATGAATCCCATCAAAAACCACCTTGCACCAACGAAGCCCCGAAAGGGCAAAGGCAGAAAAAACCCACGTAGAATACCGCAAATTTGCGTTCTGATTCCTTCGGTTGCTGGAAAGCCACCAGATAGCCCACAATGCCAACACGAGCTCTACGAGAGGTCCAGATGCGGTAATAATGGCCAGGTTGGTTGGGTCTACTATTTGTGGCGGGAGGATCAGAGTTTCGGCATAGGTAAGAATCGGATCAAAACCCAAAACCATCGCCGCAAAGCAATGCACGCACTCGTGGAGTAAAATCAGAATTGGCGGGAACACCCCCAAAATTGTAGCCGCAGCAATATAATGAGACTTTTGCTGCGCTGATATCATTTGTGCGGTGGAAGCGTTACTTTTGCCAAACGTTTTATAGGCAAAAAGCTTTCTGGACCACTTCCATATTCAAATGGGATTCCCATGCTGTCGCCAGTGGTAACCCACTCCGGATTGTGGTGCGCGGTTTACCTTCATGTCGCAGAGGGAATCAGGTTTTGGCGCAGCCGTCAAGAGGAATGGTGTGAGGTTTTTGAGCCGGCGAGGAAACCGCGAAAACCAGAGCAAACCCGGAACGGTTTGATCATGCCATACTGGGCCGCCGACGGGTTTCATTATGCCATCATCAAACCTATCGCCTTGAGAACGCATTCACCCAATTACTTTGCCGAGTGCCGCGGGAGCAACCCCACTACACAAACGCTCGCTGCGCAAACTCGCCAAACGACTCGGTGTCACCCTCCAGGAACTGCGGGATTATCACGACGCCAGTCCATCTGGTTTTACCTTCGCTCCGCTCACGTCATGCTGCGAATGGCCCTTCTCCGGAATCCCGATCTAGGATACCGCTTCGCGGTGAGGCATTGTCTTAGCACAGCGCCTCCTTCCACTCGGGCTCACCATCGTGGTGATGTCACCGTCACTGACTGAGCGCAAACAAGATCGATCCACCGCCTCGAATGTAACCGGCGCGAGGGCCGCCATCATCCTCCGCGTCATGAAGGCAAACGCCTACCCACCTAGCCAAGCCGTCCTAACACCTGCCGAATCGGCATGTCTTGAGAACATGCGGACTCGTCCCGCAGAGAACACGCGATCCACTACCGTTCGTACTCCAATCAGGAGCTCAGGTGCCACCGTCCCGCTACCGATCGCATTGCTTGTGCGCGTCACCTTGGAGGGACGAGAGACGCTTCTCGCGGACTTTCAGCCCGCATTTTTTCGCATCCAAAATCCGGGGTTAAAACCCCGGACTGAGCACTTTCGGACTTTCAGCCCGGCGGGTCTGGCGCCTGGTTCTGCTTTTGGCCGCCACTCAGGAAAGGCACTCCCATTTATCGAATCATTCGGGGGTTCCAACGAACTTGAGTATTTCCACCTTCGATTCCAACAGGCTATACTCATAGGGAATCGCAAACGGCTTCGGCGAGGGTGGTGTGATAAAACCTTCATCCAACGTGAAGGGACACGAGGACGCTTCTTCGCTGACGATATCACCCTTTGAATAGAGCACTCCCAGAGGAGCTTCGTTGGGAAGAACATAGCGTATCACCCGTGGTCCTGAAACCCCGCTGTTGCATCCCATTTCGAATACGTTTGCTTCAGAGATAACCCGGCCTCTGACGCCAACCCGCATCCCCTCATCGTTGACATAGCCGATGACGTTGTTGAAGACATGGGCGTCCATATTGCGAAATTCACCCGGCGAACGCCCATTGACCATCGTGTTGTAGAGGTTGTAGGCAATTGTGATCCGGCCTCGATCTTTGGTCCCGCCACTTCCGATCAGAGACGCAGTCTTCGTTTCGAAGAATGTGTTGTTCGAAAAGGTAATCAAATCTGGTTTGCCTCCGTGATTGTGATAAACCCCCAACGATTCGTCGGACATGCGTTTCCAAGTGTTGTTGTGGATCCAATAGTGCGACCCTCCCCAAATTTCCAATCCGTCAGTGGCGCCATTTTTGAAGTAGGGCGATTCGTATGTGTAAGGCCAACCCAAGTCTCCGACATGGGTGATGCCGACGATGATCACCTGCCCCTGCTGCGCATTGAGTTGTCCTGTTTTGGCCGGAGTCTGCACAGGGGGAAGCTTGATCCCCCGATCGTTGTTGGGTATTCCATACTGCCAGGTGATGGAAACCCCTCTGCCGTCGATCGTCTTATATTTGCCGATGGATGTAGAACCCGATGGAACGACCCACGTCTGACCGTCGAGCGACGGGTTAAAATAGATCCACCTCGGAGTATCGTCGGTGATCGCGTTGAGGAGAGAGCCATCGGTCAAGCTTGTGATTTCCGTCCTGACACTATTCGCCCCGCCAATCGTCTCCGCACCGAACCCAAACCTCTGGGGCAATAAGCTCTCGATCCGCTGAGCGAAAGAAGGGAACGATTCAGATCCGGCGACTGGCGGCCGGTTTTCCGTAGCCATGGTTTGCGCAGTGCTGGGCGTCGACAAAAGCAGAACCCCCAAAAATAGGGCGCCGGAGATCAGGACTCGGGTTGTCGTGCGATTCATCTATTTCTTTGCAAGGCAGAACGTTTTCCAGGTGGCTGATCGGTTCAACAATGCCGGACGGCATTGGGCTGAGTTGACACATTCAGGAAGGGGGTTCGTTGGTTTCGACCAGGAGGTTCCGAGGCGATGCGGAAATTTGCCAGCGTCAGGCCAGGATATCGGGAACGATGTTTCCGTAAACATCGGTGAGTCGGAAATTCCGTCCCGCGTAGTTGTAGGTGAGGCGCTGGTGGTCGAGGCCGAGCAGGTGGAGAATCGTGGCGTGCCAGTCGTGAATGTGGACGGGCTTCTCGACCGCTTTGTAGCCAAATTCGTCCGTCGCGCCGTGAACGTAACCGCCCTTGACGCCACCACCGGCCATCCACAGACTGTATCCCTTGTTGTTGTGATCGCGGCCGTTGCCGCCACCCTGAACATAGGGCGTGCGGCCAAATTCTCCGGCCCAGATCACGAGGGTATCCTTGAGCAATCCCCGCCGTTTTAAATCCGTGAGCAACCCGGCAATGGGTTGATCGGTCGCGACACAGGTCTTGGTGAGGTTCTCCTTGAGCAGAAAGTGATGATCCCAGTTAACCGGGGCGGTGACTTCCACAAAGCGCACTCCGGCTTCGCTCAATCTTCGGGCGAGGAGGCATTGCCTGGCAAAGCGATCATTCACGCCGGGTGCGCCGATTCCGTAGAGCCTCTCCGTTTCCTCGGTTTCGGAATGGAGGTCCAATACTTTGGGGACCTCATCCTGCATCCGATAGGCGAGTTCCAACGATTCAATCGCGCCTTCGATCTCCGGATTGAATCCATCGCGCTGGAGCTTCTGCTGATTGAGCTTTCGAATCAGTTCCAACTGGTCGCGCTGCTCCTGCCGACTAGTTCCGCCCTCCAGATACTTCAGTGGCGGCCCGGGTTCCTCGTCCCGTTTCAGCAAGGCGGCATACAGTTCCGGAATTTGGCCGCCACCGAGGCGCGTTCCCTGAAAAATCGCGGGAAGAAAGGCACTCCCATAGTTGCGCGCGCCTCCGAAGTCCGCCGGCGGGTTGAGGGTGATAAATCCCGGGAGGTTCTCGTTGCGGCTCCCCAGGCCATAGAGCGTCCACGCCCCCAACGACGGCCTGACGAACTGAAAACTTCCCGTGTGCATTTGCCCAAACGCCTGAGGATGATTGGGCAGGTCGGTCTGCATGCTGTTGATCAGGCAAAGGTCATCCGCATGCTTCGCCAGATTGGGAAACAGTTCCGAGATCCAGATTCCGGATTGACCGTGCTGGTGAAACTGGAAGGGAGATCCCAACAGGGTTGAGGCATAACGCCCGAGGTCAGCATTCTCGCCGGAGCGCCTCTGCAGCTCCGGCTTGTAGTCAAACGTATCGACATGCGAAGGGCCGCCCTTCATGCAGAGAAAGATGACGCGTTTAGCCCGGGCGGGAAAGTGCGTCCGTTGCGTGGTCGCCGCCTCCGCGGCAAGTGAGGCAAAGGCCAGGTAACCGAATCCCGACGCGATCGACTTCAGGGCTTGGCGACGAGAGAAGCTGGGGAAGTCAGTCGACATTGCGGAATTCTGCGGTTGAGATCAAGGATTGGCAAAAGCGGTTCCAACGAGAGTCGCCGGAAGCCAGAAAGTCGCTCGCGATCTGCATTTCCTCAGCTTGAGGATCGCGTGAAAAGCAGATCCGATACGCCAGCCGAATTCGCTCCCGGGCATCCCCATCATCCGGTTCAAGATCGGCAATTCTTCGGGCGAGTCCCTCCGCCTGTTCCAGGACGAAGGGGCTGTTCAACAGGTACAGAGCCTGGAGCGGCACGTTTGTGGTTTCCCGGTTTCCCGTCACCAAACTGGGCTCCGCAAAGTCAAACAAGTCCAACACATCGGGTAAACGGTCGCGCAGGACCGGCAGGTAGACGGACCGATGATGCGAGCCATCCAAATCGGAGGGCGCCTGTTTGTTGAATCCGAGGATGGAGATCGGACGATCCCCCAGCTCCGCGACGAGAGACGCCTTTCGCCGTTGAGGATCCAGGTTACCGGATACGACGAGCATGGCGTCGCGAATCGCCTCCGCTTCGAGTCGTCGCGGATTTGCGCGCCAGAGCAACCGGTTATCCGGATCCTTGTGAAAGGCAGCTTCGTCATAGGTCGAGGCCTGCCGATAGCCTCGCGAAAGCACCAGTTCCCGAATCAGTGACTTCACCGACCATCCGTTCTCCCGGAATTGCAGCGCCAAATGGTCCAGGAGCGCCGGGTGACTTGGCCGCTCCCCATTGAACCCAAAATTCTCCATCGTGGTAACCAAACCAGCTCCGAAGAGCTGACGCCAAACCCGGTTTGCCATGACCCGAGCCGTCAACGGATGATCGGGATGCGTTAGCCAGGCCGCCAACTCGAGACGTCCACTTTGCGCGTTGCCAATCTCCGGCAAATCGGGCAGCTCGACCACGGCGGGAAAGCCCCGAGCGATCGCACGGCCCGGACGATTCACGTCTCCACGCTCCAGCAAGGGCGCATCCCGCTTCTCCACCTCATCAGCAACTCCCATCGCGAGTGGCAGCGCTCGCCCGGCCTCGTCCACCGTCTTCAGCTGCCCTTCGATCGCACCCTTGCGCCAAAGGCTCCGCAAGACGTCGGCCAGATTGACCTTCGCCATCATCTTTCGCAGATCTTCGCCATCGGCTTTCGCCTTCTCCATCATCGCCATGCCCGCTTCGCTCTGCTGTTGAAGCGCGGCCAACTCCGCGGTGAGCTTCGCCAGTTTAGCCTTCGGAATCGGCTTGTTTGGGATCAACTGGTCCTCCAACTCCGGCAAGTGCAGGAGATCCCCGCCAACCTGATTCCCCGGCGCGACAAAGGTTCCGAAGTAGGTTTTCGAACTCAGGAAAATCCCCGCCAACGCGTAATAATCTTCCATCAGAAACGGATCGAACTTGTGATCGTGGCAACGCGCACAGGCCACCGTCATTCCCATGAAGGCCTTCGACACTGTGTCGATCTGTTCATCGATGACATCGGCGAGAAACTGCTCCGGGTTCATCTCGTTCAGTCCCTTCGGTCCCATGGCGAGAAACCCGGTCGCGATCATCAGCTCCGCCCGATGTTCCGGAGAATCGGCCGGCAGGAGGTCCCCGGCGATTTGTTCGGTGAGGAATCGATCGAACGGTTTGTCGGCGTTGAAGGCATCAATCACGTAATCGCGGTAGCGCCAGGCGTGCGGAAACGAGACGTTCGTTTCTTTGCCGCTCGACTCCGCGTATCGCGCGACATCCAGCCAATGCCGGCCCCAGCGTTCGCCGAAAAATGGGGATTCGAGCAACCGGTCCACTTCCTGTTCCAACGCACGATCGACACCGAGCTCCTCGACCTTGCCGAGAAAGTTCTGCAATGCGCCGGGCGAAGGCGGCAGCCCCACGAGATCAAAGTGCACCCGCCGGAGCAGGATGTTCGGCTCGGCGTCGGGACGGGGAGCCAGCCCGTTCGCTTCCAGCGACGCCTGAATGTAGTGATCGAGCGGTCGTCTCGCCCAATCCGTCTTCCCTGTGGGCACGTCCTCGCGAACCGGTTTCTGGAAGGCCCAAAACTGTCTTCCTTCCTCCAAATCCACCCCATGGTTCGCGAGCTGAGACTTCGCGTCGCGCGGATCGAGCGCCCCGAGGCGAATCCAGGCCTCAAAATCGGCAATCACCGCGGCTGGAAGCTGCGCCTTTTTTGGCGGCATCTCCAAATCCGGGTCCGAATGAGAAATCGCAGCGAAGAGCAGGCTCGCCCCGACATCTCCCGGGACGACCGCCGGGCCGTTATCTCCGCCTTCCCGAATCCCCTGTCGGGAATCCAGCACCAATCCGCCCTTGGATTTCCCCGACTCCACGGAATGGCATTCGTAACAATTCTCGATCAAGACCGGACGAATCTTCGCCTCAAAAAACGCCATTCCCTCCTCCCCTGCCAGCACCGTTCCCGCTCCAGAAATCTGAAGCAACACCGGAAAGCACCATAAAGGGAGAAACCTCACGACTCAATCATGAGCGGTGGATCCAGAAATTGCAACCCAACTCGATCGCCCCGGCCGGGGCAGGAATTTAGGGGGCTTCGGGCATCCCTGCCGGGACGCATCCTGGCACCGCGTTTGTTCCGGTGGTTACGCTGCGCTTTACCGACCGGATAGGTTCGGGATGAGCCTCCGGCTCTCTACTCGATCCTTCCGACCAGCGATGATGGCTGTGACCAAGAGCGGTTGTCTCACGCTTTCAGCGCTCGCAAATGCGGGCATCTTGACCCGGGGCTTTGCTCGCTTGGGCTCGCGCACCCCGGGCTGGCATGTTCTGGCCTTTCAGGCCAGTGCAACCGAATCACCCGTCGATTCTGGCGGGCAAATCCCAACGGGATTTCGGATGAAAAGCCCAGTGTTGCCGAAGGCTACGCTGGGTTTACCGGCCCAAGCACGAATCCAATCCTGAAGGGATTGCGGAAGGCTTCGGGCGTCCCTGCCGGGACGCATCCTGGCACCGCGCTTGGTCCGGTGGTTGCGCTGCGCTTTACCGACCGGCTAGGTTCGGGATGAGCCTCCGGCTCTCTACTCGATCCTTCCGGCCAATGGTTTGGCGCTGAAAGCTGAAAGCTGAAAGCTGACCGCTAACCGCTAACCTGACCAAGAAAATCACTTGCCAGACCATCTTCGCTTATTAGTTTCCCTCCTATCGGTTTGGCAAATCACTCATGAAAACCCTTCTTTTTCTCCTAGTTTTTGGACTCGCTGTGAACTCGTATGCAGGAAGAATCACCGTCAAAGTCGTCCATTCGGATCAGAGCCCGGCTTCCGGTGCGAAGGTCGTTCTCTCCCTCGACGGTGGCGGCGTCACGAACGCGGTTCGGACGGGTTCCGATGGGAAGGCCACGGTTTCCTGGAGCAGCAGCGCGGTCTCAGGAAAGGTGATCGTCAATGGATCAACGGTGTTTCGCGGACGACTCCCGGATCACGTCACGGTCAAAAAACCGTAGCCAGGGTGGTGCCTGGCTCTAGAAAAACCGCCGGGCCGGGACGATCGGACGCGGCCGACAAATGCGCTGAATGCATTCGTCGAAGCTTTCTTCATTGCTGAGAATTCCGATCTCGACGCGAAGGAAATAAATGGGGACGTCGACCCGCGGCAATCGGGGAAAGCGGACCGAATCCTTCTCCGTCGTCACAATCATGTCGACGCCTTGATCGATGCACTCATTGATGAAGCCGAGAACTTCCTGCTCGGTGTAACGGTGGTGATCCGTGTAACGCCGGGTGGAAATGATGCGCGCGCCGAGGCGCTCAAGCCCTCCCTCAAAGCTCTCGGGAACGGCAATCCCGCTGATGGCGCCAACTTCTTGGCCCTTTAAGATGTCAAGCGGATGCCGCTCCTGCGTGCCGAGCCGTTCCAGGTACTTGGGCTCATGGGTGCACTCGATGACTTCTGCGGTGCGATTGTGCTTTCGAATCCGCTTGATGAGTTCGTCATTGGGCTCGCCATTGCATTTGGTGATGAAGATGTAGCTGGCGCGTTTCAGGTTTTTGGGTGGCTCGCGAAGCGTCCCCCGCGGCAGGAGATGCTCGTTCCCAAACGGTTGATAGCGATCAATCAGGACGACGTCGAGGCGATGGCGCAATCGCAGATATTGCAGGCCGTCGTCGAGGATCAGGGTGTCAGCGCCAAACTCGCGAATCGCGTGCAACCCGCCTTTGACGCGGTCCTTGTCCGTGATGACGACCACGTCGTTGAGGTTCGACGCCAGCATGTAGGGCTCGTCACCCGCCGTTTTGGAATCGAGGAGGAGCTGCTTGCCATCGTGGACGATCCGGGGCGGGTCGATTTCCGGAGCTTTGCCGGAAAACCGGCGCTGGAGGCGTTTGGTGAGGGGCGGTTTGACGGATTTGTAGCCGCGGCTCAGGACGGCGACCTTGCGCCCTCCGTCCTGCAACGCACGGGCAAATTTTTCGACCACCGGCGTCTTTCCGGTTCCGCCCACGGTCAGGTTACCAATGCTGACGACGAGACAGCCGAGATTGCGCTCGCGCATGATCCGGTAGCGATAAAGCCGCAACCGCGCAGAGACGAGACCCTTGTAAATCTGCGACATCGACCCCAAAAAGGCTCGCAACGCGGCCGCACGTTTTCCCCTCCGTCGTTCCAGAACGACGTCGATGGCAAACTGTTCCAGGGCTTCCAGCGTTTCTTTCAATCCAAAACCACCATGTGTCACCCTTGACGGAAGACAAGCACCCGGTCGGGGAATTTGATGTCGCGACTTGCTTTTTACGACACAGCACTGTTGAGAAAGGTTGAAACCTTTTCAAACTCACTCAGCCCCTGATATCCAATGACCCGTTCCGACAATCGCACCCTTGATCAACTCCGCACCATCACGTTTCAACCTGACATCGCCCCTCACGCCACCGGATCGGTGTTGGTGGGTTTTGGCGATACCCGCGTGATTTGCAGCGCAATGATCGAGGACAAAGTGCCGCGTTGGATGATGCAGCAGAATGTGCCGGGCGGCTGGCTGACGGCGGAGTACAACATGCTTCCGTATTCCACCCTCGACCGGAAGCAACGCGACATCACGCGAGGCAAAATCGACGGTCGAAGCAGTGAGATTCAGCGTCTGATCGGGCGTTCGCTGCGCGCGGTGGTCGATCTGAGGGCGCTGGGCCAGCGGACGCTGTGGCTGGATTGCGATGTGCTCCAGGCCGACGGCGGCACCCGAACCGCTTCAATTACCGGGGGCTGCGTTGCCGCGGCGATTGCGTTCAACCGCCTGATTGATCAGGGGAAGCTGAAAAAATCGCCCCTCAAGCAATTGGTCGCCGCCGTGAGCGCGGGAATTGTGGAGGATACTGCGATGCTCGACCTGTGCTACGTCGAGGACCGCGATGCGCAGGTCGATTTCAACATAGTGATGACGGAAGGGCTGGAGTATGTCGAAATGCAGGGATCCGGCGAGGAAGCCGTTTTCACCCATGATCAATTGCTGGAAATGACCGAGCTTAGTAAAAAAGGCATCCAGGAACTGGTGGAACTGCAGCGACAGGCGATTCGATCCGTCGACGGTGAAGCCAAACCCGACGCCTTGGAAGGATTGGCCGATCACTTCAAGGGCTGAGAAGGCTACGAGTCCCGATCTTCCAGCTTGGCGACGATGGCATCGTGCATCGTTTTGCAATACGGCACCTGCAGCCGTGTGGCGAGGATTTCGCGCGAACGTTCCAGGCTCCCCCACTCCACCACTTCCATAGTCAATTCCTGGCGGCCCCAGGCTTTGACCGCTTCCAATTCCGGGCGGTAGATGTCGACGACGTCGTTACCGACCAACGCTGAGCCATAGTCCTCGACCACGAATCGCTCCGCATGATCGGTTAGTCGAAAAACGGTTCCCACCGGGAATCGCGACCAATCCGCAGCGGCTGAATTGTGCTCCTCCTCTGCTTGAAGAGGAGCGCCGGAAGCGGTGACCAAACCCCACTTTTTCTGACTTTCAGAAGTGTGGGTGTACGCCGTGGTCTCAATGTTAAGCGTCGCGACGGGCGCTACTTTCTGCCGGCAGGATACGAGCCCGACCAGGCTTCCCACAGCAAGCAACCCCAATAAAATTTTCGAGTTCATCCGTTTTGCGACCATGAATCTTTCAATCGCGCAACGGAAAGTGGACCGTGGTAACGGTTTCGTTTTCCGGCACATCACCGGGTGCGGTTTCGTAGATTTCAAAGGGATGAATGGATCGGCTTTGCTTGATGAGGCGGTTTCGGCTTCGCATCACCCCGGCCGACCACGCGTTGCCCAGATACTGGTAGGAGCCCGTGTGCTGAATCGGAAACGTCATGCAACTGGGAATCTCCCCGCTGATGAAGCCTTCGGGAAGCTCGGCCGGAACGGACTCGACCGGAACCGCGGACGTGTATTCCACAATCTGCTTCGCCGGTTGCCACTTGTGATACACCGAAAGCATTTTGCCGGCCGGTGTCACCTCATTCGTGCATACCCAATCCTGGATTTTCCCGAAATCCGCCATCATGTGAGAGCCAATCTCCGGAATCGCACATCGCGTTCGTACACCGACGAACTCAACCCCCTCAAACGGTGCACTGCCGGGAAACTCCAGTTTGGAAGGAACGACGCCGGTCTCGAGCCGGGCTTTGAGCATTGCCAATCCCCGCTCATAGTCCATCCCAATCAGCGCGACCATCATCGACTTCATCCAGAACATGAACATGGGCAATTCGCTGTCCATGCTCCAGGTCAGCCTGGTGCCGCCATCTTCGGTTGCCAAATCAAAGCGAACATCGGCGAAGGACTTCCAGGGTTTCAAAAAGGTGAGGCGAGATACGATCCACTCGGGCGACTGATCCTTCACGACCTTCATTTCGCCCGCGCCACAAACCGGTCCATCCCAACTGTAGGCCGCGCCATCCTCCGCATACGTGACTTTGCAGCCGGGATCCGTGATGATCCAGGGAGACCACTCCGGCCATGATTGAAAATCCCTGACATGATCGAAAACGACTTCTCGAGGAGAATCCATGACGATCGATTTTTCGACGTGAAATTTGGGCATGGTCGTGGGTGGTTTGGCTGGCTGTCAGGATCGAACCTCACCACGGTGAGTCAAACGGAAAGGAATGCGCGGGTCGGATTGCCAACACCCCTCCATCGCATTTGATGGGCAGGACGAAACGGGATTGGCACGTTTCCGGCTACAAGCCCTATCAACCAGCCTACGCGACCTGAAAACTGCGCGCGTCCGTTGCAGATTCCAAGCCGCAACCCGAATTTCCTGTGCAAATAGCCACAACTATCGTGCTTGCAAGTAGCCAGCCTTCGCGTATGGCGCAGTCTGCAAACAATTTGATCATAATGACACGAAAGAACTGGGTCCTCCTTGGAGTGGCCGCCAGCCTAGCGGTGACGTCCGCAACGGCGCTCTCCCAAGGAATCAACCGGGAGAAGATCGATTCCGAGCGGATTGAGGCGATCGCCAGCGAAGCCGCCTCGACGCCATTCAAACGGCCGTCAGAAAGTCGACCGATCCCCAAGTCCCTCCAGGACCTCACCTATTCCAATTACCGCCGAATCCAGTTTCGCCGCGATCAGGCGCCGTGGAAGGAGGACAACCTCAATTTCCATCTCCACTTTTTTCACCCCGGCTACCTCTACCGGGACACCGTCCTGCTGCACGAATTCACCAACAGCCACGTTCAGCAGATCCGGTTCCTCAATCACTTGTTTGATTACGCGGACAGCGGAATCGATGGCGATCAATTGCCGGACAAGCTCGGCTATGCCGGTTTTCGCCTGCTCTATCCGCTCAACCAAACTGAGAACTATGACGAAGTGGCCGTGTTCCAGGGTGCGAGCTACTTCCGGATGCTGGGCGCGGGACAACAGTATGGCCTCTCTGCGAGGGGACTGGCTCTCAACAGCGGTCGCGGTGATGCGAAGGAGGAGTTTCCGCTTTTCACGCGGTTCTGGATCGGCAAACCCGTGGGGAAATCGAAAAAGGTTCATCTATACGCCCTGCTGGAAAGCGAAAGTGTCACTGGTGCCTACGAGTTTGTCATTGCTCCCGGCAAAGAAACCGTCGCCGACATTCGCGCCACCCTCTACTTTCGCGAAATCCCCAAATCAATCGGGGTCGCGCCCCTCACCAGCATGTTCTGGTTTGGCGAAAACACCCATCGCAAGCCGGACGATTTCCGCCCCGAAGTCCACGATTCCGACGGTCTCATGATCCGAAGCGGCAGTGGCGAATGCATTTGGCGTCCGGCGTCGATGGACCCGAGTCGCATCCATTTCAATGTCTTCAGCATGAAGGAGGTTCAAGGCTTTGGCCTGTTGCAACGCGACCGCGAACTCTCCAGTTACCACGATCCGGAGGCCAACTATCATCATCGGCCCAGTGTCTGGATCGAACCGAAAAAAGGGTTCGGTGAGGGCAATGTCGTGCTCGTCGAATTGCCGACGAGCGACGAGACGGCAGACAACCTGGTCGCCTATTGGGAGCCTGCGGCGAAACCCACGCTCAATGAGCCTTTCCGCCTCGAATACCGGCTGAAATGGTCGGATGCACAGAACCCGGCCACGGCCGGGGCCATCACCAAATCCACCCGCACCGGGTTGCTCCCGTGGCGCCCGGGCGAACGGCTCATGGTCGTCGATTTTGAGGGGACCTCGCTGAACGCTCTCTCCCCGGAAAATCCGCCCGAAGCGATCGTGCAGGCGATCGATCCCAAGGTCGCGGAAGTGGCCGACGTCACGGTGCACTACGTGAAGGCCCTCCAGCAATGGCGACTGACGTTTTTTGTCCGCCCACCGAATTTCACGGCGCCGGAAGGCGGGAATCATACCATGGTTCCGCCCAAACTGGAACGCAGCGCCGAGTTCCGCGCCTTTCTCAAACAAGGCAAAGACATCCTCACCGAAACATGGACCTACCGGATCGACCCCTAGCGGAAGCGGATCCCTACGAGATCCCGGGCCTCGACGAGCCAAATCACGAAGGATGGGAGCAAGCCTACATGGCAGCCGAGAGCTACTTTTGCGCCCTCGGGATTCAGGACCGGCTTTTGCTGGCTCACCTCATCGGTCAGGTTTTGCGCTGCGCCGCCAACCGCATTGCCAACGGCGAAGAGGGTGAACCGGCCCGATTGGCGATGGAGGAAACCCGGCGCGTCATTTCGACGTGGTTTCAGCGCGTCACCGGCGAGCACCTCCCCGACGACATGATCGAGGCGCAAAGCATTCTGGCGCTTCTGCTCGCCGACATGCCCGGCAAATGGCAGCAATGGTTTCTGCGCAACTCCGAGTTTCCGGAGGAGTTTGCCACTCGATTGCGGCAGGCCTATGCCGAGGCTGGTCCACGGTTCCGCATGCGCACAATGACGCCGCAAATCCTGGAATTGGGACCGGTCGGCAGCGTGGCCGGCAAGTCGCTCGAGTTTCTCAACCGAGCTCCCCGCTTTGGCCGCCTGGTTGCCCTCCTGTTTTGGGTTTCTGTGATCGTCTCACTTGGAGCCGTTCTCTGGGGAATCTGATTCGCGCCTCACTTTACCCAACTTTTCATCATGAACGGCCCCTCGCCCTACCCGCCCATTCGCGCCCGAACCGCCCGCCTCGTCATGCTCCTTACCGTCGTTGTGCTCACGACGTTGGGAATCCTCTTGATGACCGATTTCATCTTTCGCGTGGGCTTTACTTCGCCGCGTCTCATCTTTCTCATCCTCTTCGGCATCCTCTTTACCCTGGTCACGACCGGATCGGCCCACGCTTTTTGGGGATTCTGGGTCCGCCGCACCCGTGGACTGAAATCCCGCATCGTTCGCGCAAGCGAAGAAGTCCCCGACACCAACGTCACCCACGCCGGACGCACCGCCCTCGTCTTTCCGGTTTATAACGAAGATCCTCAGCGGGTTTTCGCGGGAATCGAAGCCGTGTTTGAAGACCTCAACCTCGTGGACCCAAATCACGATGTGGACATCTACATCCTGAGCGACAGCACCAACCCGGACAATTGGGTCAAAGAGGAAATGGCCTGGGTTCAACTCTGCCGTCAGGTCGAGGGATTTGGCCGCATCTTCTACCGGCGCCGCGCCAAGAACGTCAATCGCAAGGCCGGAAACATCGCGGATTTCTGCACCAAATGGGGCGGCGACTATGCCTACATGATCACGATGGACGCCGATTCGATCGTGAGCGGAAAGGCCATTCTCCAACTCATTGGCATGATGGATCGCCGCCCGACCGCCGGGTTGATCCAAACCGCGCCACGTCTCTTTGGCGGGCAATCCTTCTTCGCCCGTGTCCAGCAGTTCGCCGCTCGTTTTTATGGTCCGATTTTCCTGGCGGGCCTAGATTGGTGGCAGGGTGCGGCGGGCAACTATTGGGGCCACAATGCGATCATCCGCCTCGCGCCATTCACCGATTACTGCGACCTGCCGGACCTCCCCGGCAAGGAACCCTTTGGCGGCAAGATCCTGAGCCACGATTTTGTGGAAGCCGCGCTCATGGTCAAAGCCGGTTGGGAAGTTCTCCTCGCCTACGACATTGAAGACAGCTGGGAGGAAGGGCCGCCCTCCCTCATCGATCACGCCAAGCGAGATCGCCGCTGGATGCAAGGCAACCTTCAGCACACCTGGCTGCTCTTTGCCCGTCGCATCCACAGCTGCAACTGGGTTCACCTCTTGATGGGCATTGCCGGCTACCTCAGCTCCTGCATCTGGTTTTGCTTCCTGATGCTCAGCCTCTGGATCGCCTGGCTCGACAAGTCCAGCCGCGTCACCCTCTTTCCCGTCGATGGATTTGTCGGAGCCCAGTTGCATCTCGATGTGCGAACCCACGGCCTGATCATCTTTCTCTACACCATCTGCCTCCTCTTCAGTCCAAAGGTTCTTGCCATCATCGACCTCATCCTCTGCCAGCGCCTCCGGGAGTTCGGCGGGCTCATCCGCGCGCTCATGAGCTCCTTCATCGAGACCCTTTTCTTCACCTTGATTGCCCCCATCCTGATGCTCTTTCACACGAAGTTCTTCTTCTGGCTCATCGTTGGGCGCAGCGTTAGCTGGAGCACCCAGAATCGCGAGTCGACCGGCACGAGTTGGGGCGAGGCCGCCCGCACCCACGGCGGACAAACCGTCTTCGGGGCCGTCTTCATTCTCATCTCTCTCTGGCTCGATCCCCAACTCTTCTGGTGGATGATTCCCATCAATGCCGGACTCGTCCTCAGCATCCCGCTTTCGGTCTGGAGCAGTAGCGAAAAGCTGGGACGCTGGTTTGCCTCCCTCGGCTTCTTCCGGACGCCGGAATCCTTTCAACCGGCAAAAGTCCTCACTGAAATCGAACCGGACATCCACAATTTCGATACCTTGCGGTTCATTTTTCCCGAGGCCGATCACAGCGGCATCACCGCCGCCATTGTCGATCCCTATGTCAATGCCCTCCACGTCACCCTCCTCAAACAACCAACCGTTTCTGAAGCAGGACAAGCAAGCGACGACAAAGGGGACCGCCTCATGACGCAAGGCCCCAAGGCCCTGACCCGCGAGGAGACGCTCGAAACACTTTCCGATCCCGACCTGATGCAGCAGCTCCACCGCCGCGTCTGGTCGCGCAGCTCGGGCAAACACACCGGGTGGTGGCGTTACCACGTCGAAATGTATCGCACCTCCGAATGGATGAAAAAGCGCTCCTGGATCGCGCCCAACACGGCACGAAGCGGGTCAGGTCCAAGGTAGGGCGTTTTTAGTAGTGGAGGTTTAGCCAATGCAACGAGGAGATTTGGGTTCCGGTAAGAACCTGTGAGGGAGCAGAGCGAGCTTGGGGAACGTTTGAAAATGATGACGGCCCCGCAAGTTGTTCCTCTTCTTGGAGGGTTGGCTTCCCGTGATTTTGAGATGCGGCGCTTGTCCTGACGGGAAATACCCGAAACCGGTAACCAAATGACCACTTTCCGAAAAGCTCCTTGACCACCCCGCATTTCTCAGATTTTCTCTGTGGCATGATGAGCAGGTTTACCAAGGGAACGCCCTCCCCTCAAAAGCGATCAATCCGGTTTCAAATGTTCCGTGATAGTTTGACAAATTGGCAGGGAGAATTCCTCGCAAGCGTTCCGCGTTGACCCACGAATCCCGAACCTTCCTGCCGTTTTCCTGAAAACCAGAATTCACCTCGCACCGCAACCAAGCTCCCATTCCAGCCCCCCCACATCGCCCAAACCCCGATCATGAAAGGTCAACCACCACCTCCTCCGCTCAATTCTCTCAATACACCATTCTCCCTGCACGAATGTTGAATCGAAAAGGATATCCCCAGTTCGCTGAAGAAAATTGGAAATGAGCACCCCAAAGGCATTCGTTTCATATTCGTGGGATGGTGACTCTCACAACGAATGGGTCGCCGCATTGGCTACCCAGCTTCGCGGCGACGGGATCGAGACGATGCTTGATCAGTGGCATGCCGTGCCGGGTGACCAGTTACCAGCGTTCATGGAGAAGGAGATCCGCGAAAACGATTACGTTCTGATAGTCTGTTCTCCCAACTACCGTCTAAAATCGGACGAAAGGAAGGGTGGAGTTGGGTATGAGGGAGATATTATGACTGCGGAAGTTCACACCCAAGGTAATCACCGAAAGTTTATTCCCATACTTGCCCGCGGATCATGGGATGAATCGGCACCTTCCTGGCTAAAGGGTAAGTACTATATTGATCTCAGCACTGCTGAGCGAAAAGCAAAGAACTATCCTGATCTTACCGCTACGCTTCTAGGAACCAGAGCTGCTGCGCCACCTGTGCAACCGGCCAAAAAGAAGGGGATCACAGCCCCTCCAGAACAGGTATCACCAGATGAGCCACTGAAAATTGTTGGAGTAATCGTTGATGAGGTTACGGAGCCAACTATGGATGGGAATCGCGGATGCGCCTTATACACTGTTCCGTTTCGTCTGAATCGGCGGCCTTCGACGATTTGGTCTGAGATTTTTATTCACAGGTGGAATTCCCCTCCTTGTTTTACCTCGATGCATAGGCCGGGCATCGCGTCGGTTTCTGGTGCGAAGATCATCCTAGATGGCACGACGATCGAAGAAGTGAAAAAGTATCACAGGGAGACCCTGGTTCTCTGTGTTGACTTAGCAAATCAAGAGGAGGCGAAATACCTCGAACGGAAGCGCCGGGAGAAAGACCGGAAGCGCGAGCAAACAGAGGCCCATCGGAGATCGGTAGAAAATCTAACGGATGATTTGTTCTTCGACTAACAAGCAGCGAACAAGACGCGGGTGATCAACTGCCTGCCCACACTGAATCGGAATCGAAATGAACGTTCAATCTTCAACCCAAAAGTCGGAGCGCATTGTCGGCAGGCCGTGACATCGTTTTGACGATACTATGCCGCAAATCAATCGAGGAAAACCAGTATCGAAGTCATGTCAGAACCAGTTGTGATATATGTTATGTTGGAAGGAGTAAGAATCCTTGTGGAGCTTGATAAGAATTTCGGGATAGCTTGCCCGCATTGCAAGGTCCAAAGTTGGGTACTTCAAAATCTACGAGGAGAGAGGCTCCCGCAAAGTTGGATCGGCAAGGTGTTCAAACGGGTGACGTTGGTCTGCGGATCATGCAAGGCTGAGTTTACCGTCAAGGCGAAACGAGCACAATCGCGTGGTTGAAATGAAATTCGTTTTGTGCGGGCTGAGCCTACTTTTCACAACGTTCGCTGCCAACCTGTCGGCGGAAGTGGTGGTCTTGACAGACCTCCAAGGTAGAGATGTCGAGGCGGAAATTCTTCGCATTGAGGGGCAAAGCGTTCGTATCAGGCGACCGGCTGATGGTCGAGAATTCGTCTTGCCGCTCTCGAATTTGAGCGTTGATAGCCAACTCCTGGTAAAGAACATGGAGGAACGACTGAAGCGGGTTTCGACGGCCACGATCACCGGCGATTGGCGACGATTGGAAGTGGAACAACCTGGCAATATGGATGCGGCGACGGTCTGTGGAATGGAGACCGGCGGTGCCGAGACTCGGCGAACAACAGGTGTTTACTCCCTTCATGCTCCCATTGGTTCCTGGATTCGAGCGAAGTTTGAGACCAATCGTGGCCAAGTCGAAACGTGGGTTCGTTTTCATGGAAATGCTACTCACTGGAAATTTACCCTGGACGAGAACAAGGTGCTTCTCAGTAAGGATGGTGCCGAACCTCAAGTGGTAGGAATCTCTCTCAGAGAGGGAGAAGTGTTCGAAATCGACTTCAATTCCGATCCGGACCGTTATGCCCAACACCTTTGTCTGAATGCTTACTCGGACCAACTTCAAGGTATGGCCCCACATCTCTCCAGATTTACTGCCTTCTGTATTCGGGACCGAAATCCGACCGCTGCGAGTGTTCGAGCCATTGCTGCGCTTGATCCTGAGGCATTAGGGTTGGTCGTTGACGCTGAACACCTCCCTGACTTCGCACAGTCTGCCGGGAAAAAACTGCAAGCGCTGTCACTGGTCATTCGAAATCTGCCACCGGTCAAAGATGGCGATCGCTTGACGACGGATCCCATTACCTTGCCAAGCCTGCCAAGTCTCCAGTATTTCTATGTCTATTTCGCCCTTAGTGCTCCCCCCGATTTTGGGCAAACCCTGGTCAATTCGACTCCGAATTTAAGGGCCGTCTACATCGCCGTCGGGTCCCCCCGTGCCAAGTTTGCTGAGGTCACGGAACTGGATAAGCTTGTCCATCTTGAAGCCGTCAACGTTCCCTGGGCCATCAAAATACTCCCGGGTGAGTTGATCAAGTTACCCAACTTGAAGAGTTTCCGTTTCTATTCAGGAACGCTGGATCGGTCAGACCCCGACTTCAAATCCTTATCGAAGATTCAGGGGTTGATCCATCTCAACAATCGACAGGACGGGTTCGCGGGAAGCGTGATGGAAGAATGGGCCGATCTCGGCAATCTCCAAGAACTCCTTGTTTTGGAAACGTTTCGCGCAATCGATTTCACAAAGCTACGAGACGTGGAGGTGTTGCGTTTGCGCCGTAGTAGCTCACATCACGATGATTTTGAGATCAAGGATTTGGGGGGATTGAACAAGCTTTGGTTTCTAAAGCTGGACCTAGCTTCGCAGGACGAAATTGATGCGTTAGGTGCGCTTCCGAATGCTTCTCAGGTCGAATATCTGTTCTTGGATAGAGGCACGTTTGATGATCTAACACCGCTCACCTCGATGAAGAATTTGCGGGCCTTAAGCGTTTTTAAAGCGGATTCCATGGTCCGGGAGGTGGATCTCAGCCTATTTCCCAAGCTGGAAAGGGCTCATCTAAGAGAGTTGAACGAGCTGACTTCAGTCGTGGGAATGGCGGGACATCCATCGCTGATTGAAATCAGCTTGAACCTCCCGAAATTGAAGACTTTAGGACCTCCCGGTGGCAGTCCTGTGCTCAAAGCTTTCGCGATGAGAAACATGGATGACATTACCGACCTCAAAGCGATTCAGGGAGCGGCTAATTTAACATCCGTCATTTTCTCCAACTGTGATGGGCTGGCTCCTCCGCTGGAGATCGATCTTGATCAAATCGATCGGGTATACGTGAGAGGGTGCGATTCTTTAGCCGATCGATCGATTGGCGAGTAGTTCGATTGGATCACATTTCAATCCACTTTGCGAAGTTGTTCTTCGCCACACTTGCAAGGTTTCAGGAGGTCGGTGTGGAGGCTCATCGTCCATTACGTACAGAATTCGCACTAATGACCTGATCCAGAAAGCTGGACACCTCAAAACGATAGTTCTGCTAGGATTTG
>CAXBMO010000029.1:0-81422 GCA_963977015.1 uncultured bacterium
GTCGCATGCATTCTCGACTGGATCAGGTAATTTCTAGGTTCTAAAACACGACCTAACCGATCACGGCGATTCCCTACTTTGTACACCTTAGGATCGTAAAAGAAAAGGCACGATTCAGGGCTGAGCGGAAATACCATTTGAAAACCTGAGCGGCTGAATCCGGAAAACGACCGTTTGCCGTCCCCCTTGTCCAAAAGCTGATTGAGAAGAACCACGGGATGGTCACTTGTGATAAACTGTTTTGATTTGTTTTTAGGCGTCAAGAACTTCTGCTCAAGTGTATGCATTTCCATCCAGCAAGGAACCAGCTGGTCCTTTAGGAGAGCTCCACTCATTCCGCTAATGTCCATGAGACCAGGCCTCCATCCTCCGGGAGGCGCTGGTAGATCACCCCTGTCTATCGCACCCTTGATCACCATGTCGGCATCGCGTTTGAAAGGTAGCTTTGCGATTTCAGCCGTCTTTCGGGTTCTAAGGTAGAATATTACTGCAATCATCCGCATGGCGACCAACTCTTCATCGCTCATACTCCTGTCGGTGGAGACTTTTTTCAGCAGCCCCGCAGTTTCGTTCTCTACGTGTTGTAACCAATTGTCGGTCGAGTCATCATCACCCTGCCTGTAAAAGTAGTTAGCCTTACACTGACTCTCAGGCTTGTTTGGACCAATGTATCGATAGGGCTCGGTAAGCGCGACTCCAATCTTGTGGTTCCGTGTAAACTGGCGCAGATAATGTTGCGGCACAAAATGTTGACGTTTGTTCTTTGACATTTGGTTCGGGTTTTCGCTAACACGCACTCCACCAACCCGACGGCAATCTGAGACATGCCAAGAAATTCGCAAGTTGTTTATTGTCAAGTTAGTGAAATTATCTGGGGAAATCGTTGCTACAAACGTGGCTCAAGACCTGCGTGTTGTGGGCATTACCCCTTAGGGAAGGCAAAACCGCATGTGACGTCCTGCGTGAGGCCGGTGTGGCGGGGAAATCCTTTATGCTCCCGATGTACAAGGATCTGCCGGAACAAACCATGGCTGACCTGTTGGAGTACATTTCGACCCTGAAGTAAGCCGGCTGAGCGAACTGGGTAGGGCGGATGGATCGCCGAATCCATTCGCCAGTCACCTGTCGCGGATTCCCGGAAGCGTTCGCTGGATTCAAACAATGCAATTTCATTCAAGAAAATGGGTCAAACCGGAAGACCTCAACGCCAATGAAACGCTCTTTGGCGGGAGGCTCCTGAGTTGGATCGACGAGGAGGCTGCGATCTATGCGATGTGTCAACTCGGGGCGAAGAAGGTCGTCACCAAGTTCATGTCGGAGATCAATTTCGTCAGTGCCGCCATCTACGGCGACGTGGTCGAGATCGGTCTCGAAACCGTCAGCTTTGGCCGCACTTCAATCACCATGAAATGCGAGGCTCGAAACAAGGATTCCAAGCAGAAAATCCTCACGATCGAAAAGATCGTCTTTGTGCTTCTCGATGAGGAAGGCAACCCCAAGGCGCATGGCGTCACGCTGTCCGATTGAGCTCCTGCCCTGGTTTTTGGAAATCGTTCGCCCGATCCCGAGACGGCCATGAAATTCGAAGGTGGATTTGAAGCATGGTGAGCTTTCGTCTTTTCCCTATCTTCAATTCGTCCGATCCTCACCAACCATGAATCCAAGCCCCTCCCAACCATCCCGGCGCCACTTTTTGAGAGGCGCGGGCATCTCCATTGCCCTGCCGTTTCTCGAATCGGTCCATGCCGCGACGGCGGACGCCGCCCCCAAACGGATGGTTTTCGTCAGCACGGGACTGGGGATGAACCCCCGGACGTTCTTTCCAGAGGAGACCGGCGCGGATTTCGCCCCTTCTCCGGTCCTTCCTCCCATGATGGAACACCGGGGCGGGTTCACGTTGTTTTCGCACATGGATCACCCGAACGTGTTCAACAAACATGCGGGCATCAAATCGCTGCTCAACGGGGTGCTGAACGAGAACGCCAAACCCGGCGAGAACGTCTCCATCGATCAGGTCGCGGCGACTCATCTTGGCTACACGACCCGGTTCCCTTCGCTGCACATTTCCCTCGGAGGAGCGGAGAACGCCTCCTATACCCCGTCCGGAATTCGGCTCCGCCAGGAAACGTCGCCCGAGGCGTTGTTCCGGAAATTGTTTGTCCAGGACTCGGAAGCTGCCCGGAAGGCCCGGGCGCTGGAATTGGAGGAACAAGGCAGCGTCCTCGATCTGGTCCGCACCCAGGCTCGCCGGTTGGAGCGTGGCGTGAGTCGCGCCGACAAGGACAAGCTGGATGAATACCTGACCGCGATCCGCGAAGCGGAAGAACGCCTCCAGGGGATTCGCCAGTGGCAGAGCGTCGAGAAGCCAAAGGTCGCAAAGGAAGAGGTTGAACCTGACCATGCCGAGCACGCGGATGGCGACATGGACTACGGATATCACGCGCCGATGATGTTCGATTTGCTGGCTCTCGCCCTTCAGTCGGACTCGAGCCGGATCATCACGGCGAACTTCGGGATGCACAACAAGGTGATCGAACTCGAAGGCGTCAACACCGGTTACCACGGCCTCTCCCACCACGGAAACCGGGAGGATAAACTTCGCCAGCTCCAGATTATTGAGACGTTTTACATGGCGCAGTTATCGCGGTTCATCGGGAAACTCAAGTCCGCCAGCACGGTGGGCGGATCGCTCTTCGACGATACCATGGTCTTCTTCGGCAGCGGGATCAGCGATGCGGCGCGACACTCCAACCGCAACCTGCCCATCATCCTCGCCGGAGGCGGCCTGAAGCATCAGGGACACTACGACGCCGTGCAGCCACACAACGGCCGGCAAACGCCGCTGAACAATCTCTTCACTACCATGTTGCAGCACTTCGGGATCGAGACCGAAGCCTTCAATGGCGCGACCGGAGACCTGAACCACATCCTGGCCTGACCGTCCCGATGTTGACGACTGTTTCGGCACAAGAAAGGCCCAAAGGGCCGAGATATGCCAGCCCAGGGCAAGTGAGCGATGCGAGCGCCGCCCTGGGAATCCGGTGGTTAACGGGAAATAGACCAGGAAGGCCGGGACAACCGTTATCTCGGCCCTTCAGGCCTCCCTCTGTTTCGCTACGATTCCCAGGCCGACAGTCGCTGAAGCTTCTTTTGGCCCGGGCTGACAGATCTCGGCCCGATGGGCCTGGCGCCAGGGAACGGCGCCTCAACTTCGTGCCAACTTTTCCAACCTAACATGATTTCCAAAGACCTCCTCCTAGCTCTCATGAGCGTGGTCACATCGGCCTCCGCCTTGTCCGTCCACGCGGCCGATCCCTACGCGCCGATTCAGCCATTCCTCGATCGCTACTGCGTGGAATGCCACGGCGAGAAAAAACAAAAAGGAGAAGTGCGCCTCGATGACTTTGCCGCCATCGACGGAACCCTCTGGAGCGAAATCTACGATCAGATCCACCACGGCGACATGCCGCCGGAGGACGAACTCCAACCGTCGGAGCAGGAACTCGAGAACATCTTCAAACTCATCGATCGGATCTCGTGGGACGATGCCTTCTCCATCTCAAGCGGTTATCGCCGCCTCAACCGGCGTGAGTATGCCAACACCGTCCGGGATCTCCTCGGCCTGAGACCGGGCCTCTACAATCCCGCCGCCAGAATCTTCAAAGACGAAGTGAGTCACGGCTTCGACACCAACGCGGAGGAGCTGATCATTTCCAACGAACTGCTTCTCGAATATCTCGACTCCGCCGAGGACAGCCTGCGTACTGCGCTTTTCCTCGATCAATTGGAGCCGCCGGTCACAACGTCGGAGAACTTCAATCCGGCAAGACTCGATGGTGGAAATCGACGATTCACCACGCACCAGGTTAAGAAGAGATCCACGGTCATCCGGGGGCCGGGATTCCACTTTGCCCGAGAGCCTTCGCGGAGAGTCGCGATTGCCGGAAACTACCGCGTCACGATCACTGCGGCCGGGGTGGATCGGGACAACTATGGCAAGGTGAGGTTTGCGCCGGTAACCGGCCCGGTCAAGATGGGCATCGGCGCACTTCTCGAAGGCCGGAATGGTGGGGGAGGTGGCTCGAAACTGGTGAAGTCTTTCGATCTTCAGGATGAAAAATTCGAGACCTTCGAAGTGGAGATGTGGCTCGAAAAGGGGGCCTACCCCTGGGTTAGCTTCCAAAACGGAGCCCCGAAGCCCGCAACCAATATCCGAGCAGCGATTCGGCGTCGACAAATCGACCCCTCGGAGATTCCGAAGAACTACCGCGGCCCGGGGGTGGAGGTCAGGCGTTTCCAGGTCGAAGGCCCGCTTGATCCGGAATGGCCGCCCGCCACCTATCGAACCACCTTTCAGGCGAACGACATGCCCGACTTCGAAGATGCCGCGGAACGCGATTCCCTCATCGAGCGATTCGTGACCCGTGCCTTCCGGCGTCCCGCGACGGAGACCGATGTGCAGGATTTTCGCGAATATCTTGGCCGGCAGTATCAAAAAACGGGGAGTTGGCATGAAGCTTATATCAAGACCTTCGCTGCAGTCATGGCCTCGCATGAATTTCTCTACATCAAAGAAGAAACCGGCGAACTCCCGCCCTTCGCCCTGGCGAACCGCCTGTCCTATTTCTTCTGGAGCACCATGCCTGACGAGGAACTGTTCCAGCTCGCTCTATCGGGAAAGATCCTGGACCCTGACGTGTATGCGGCGCAGGTCGATCGACTGTTCCATGATCCAAAGAGCGATGAGTTCGTCCGTGCGTTCACCACCCAATGGCTCTCGCTCGATCTCCTCGGAAGCATGGCCCCGGACAACAAGGACAGCCTCTACGGCATTTACCACAAGGCCGGATACGAGTCGGCTTTCCGGAACGAAACGCTCCACTTCTTCCGGCATGTCCTCTTTGAAAACCAGCCGGTCGGCGATTTTCTCGATTCCGACTACACCTTCATCAACCAAACCCTGGCGCAGGCCTACAAACTCCCCTTTCAGGGCGGCTCGGATTTTCAACGCGTGTCCCTCCCCAAAGGCTCGGTTCGTGGCGGTCTCCTGGGGCACGGCAGCATCCTTTCCCTCACCTCCAACGGCGTCGACACCCTGCCCGTGACCCGTGGCCATTGGGTTCTCGACGAACTGTTGGGAACGCCGCCACCCCCGGCGCCGGCGGAAGTCCCTGCGCTGGTTCCGGATTTGACGGGTGCGGACACCCCGCGTGCCCAGCTCGTTCGTCACCGCGAGGATCCGGCCTGCTTTGAATGCCACAAGCAGATGGACCCCATCGGTCTCGCCCTGGAGAGCTTTGACGTCATTGGCCGCTACCGCGCAAAATACCAGCCCGGGCCGAAGATCGATCCCGCCGGCGAAATGTTCGGAGCCAGTTTTGCAAACGTCGCCGAGCTGCGGAAAATCCTCCGGACGCGCGAGGCTGATTTCGCGAGAAGTCTGACCATTAAGCTCGCCGAATACGCCAAAGGCCGGGAGCTGAACCGGCGCGACCTCGAGATGGTGGATCAAGTCGTCGCGAAAGCCGCGAAAGACGAATACCGGTTCCAGTCGCTGTTGTTGGAGATGCTGAAGAGCAAACTGATGCGCGATCGGTAGGGGGCGCGCTCAGGGATTGGGGGCCAAGCGCCAATTCAAGGTTAGCCCCACGCCCAGAGGGAGCGGAGTTACGGAGCCAACGGGCGTTTTCAGCGTGAAAACTTCGCCCTCGGCCTTTTCCATTCCGAATCGCTGCGAGGATGATTGGAACCCGTAATAGGCGGGGCCGTTCGTGCAGAGAAATCGCTCAAACGCCGCTTTTCCCGCACTGGAAAACAGATCAACGCCGCTTTCCTCAAACGCCATCGCGTAGAGTTGCGGTGCGCAGCCGCCCGTGAAACAGCCCGCCGCGCAGCCACATTCGGTCGCCTTGGTCGTGTGCGGCGCACTGTCGGTTCCGGCGAAGAATTGCGTCTGTCCCGGGGCCGTAACCGCCTCGCGGAGCGCGTCGCGATCTTCATCGAATTTTACGATTGGGAGGCAGTAGAGATGATATTTCAGGCCCTGAATGAGGTGCCCGATGGTGTAGAGCAGATGCTGCGGTGTGATCGTCGCTCCGACCCGGTCCTCGGGCGCGCTCCGGACAAACTCGGTGGCTTCCTTCGTCGTGATGTGCTCGCAGACGATCCTCAGTCGGGGGTGCTCGGCCAGTAACCGCTGCATCGATTCGCGATAGAAAAGCGATTCCGCGTTTCGGTTCGCCGCGAAGTAGTCCTCGCCGCCGAGCCCGTGGTTTTCGCCGTGAATGCAGAGCACGATGCCGTGTTCCTCCATCGCCCGAAACACGTCGCTCCCGATCAGATCGGCCATCGGGACTCCGTGCTCGGCGTTCGTCGTTCCGTGCGGGGGATAGTACTTGCAGGCCTGCAGGACGCCCGCTTCAGCCCCTTCGGAGATCATCGCCGCGGTCGTGTTGGCCGTCAGGTAGAGCGGAACCAGAAGTTGCTCAAACCGTTGGGCTCCTGCCTCCCGGAGATCGGCGGCGTACTGCTCAATCGTCCAGGAATCCGGGGTTTCCTTGCCGAAGACGCGGCTCACCGGCGGCTTGGTATTGGGCATCGCCAGCGCCCCTGCGCATCCCATGTCGAGATGAGCTTGGATGTAGGCACGCAGGGCGGGCCCCTGGCGGAAGTGGGTGTGGAGATCGAACCACTTGGGCAAATCGAGTGTCATCCTGCTTTCTAGCCCGGTTGAATGGCGGTTGCAATCTCAGGAGTCCCGCTCGGTTCCGCGATCATCAAAGGTTCTTCCATTCCCGCCGCGCCGCAGAGAATCTGCTCTCCCTGCGCATCACCCACGCCGGGGAGCGGAATTGCGGGTCATCCGCTCTGAGCGCGGCCTCTCTGAAGAGAGAGGTCTTGGTTGGCAGGCAACCGCAACGCCGTTAGACTCTGCCATGATTGTTGAGCCACCTTCTCGCCCGTTTCCCCGAAGAGCTTTTCTGCGAAATGGGGCTCTTTTCCTGGTGGGATCATGTGCGGGAACGCAGGGAACGGAATCGGATTCGCGAGGCGTGGTCCGGGTTGGCCTGGTGACGGACATGCACTACGCGGATAGGCCTGCCAGAGGTTCGCGGCACTATCGGGAAACGGTGACCAAGCTGGCCGAGGCCAGGCGCTATTTCGACCAGGCAGAGCCTGAGTTCATCGTGGAACTGGGGGACTTCATTGATGCGGCGGATTCGGTTGAGGTTGAGCTTGGCTATCTGGCGCGGATTCAAAACGAGTTCGCCCAGCTACCCGGCCAGAAGCATTACGTCCTTGGGAATCACTGCGTGGATACCCTGACCAAACAAGAATTTCTCAGCGGCGTTGGACAGAAGCAATCTTATTATTCCTTTGATGCAGGTGGGTTTCACTTTGTGATTCTGGACTCCTGTTTTCGAGGCGACGGCGTGCCCTATGAACGTAAGAATTTTGAGTGGACCGACCCCAACGTTCCCGATCAGGAATTGGAGTGGCTCGCTGCCGATCTCGAGCAGGCGGAGGGAAAGGTCGTGGTCTTTGCGCACCAACGGCTGGACGTCACGACGCACCATGGAGTGAAGAATGCGGCGGAAGTTCGCCAGATTCTGGAGAAAGCCGGTAAGGTCCTATCCGTGTTTCAAGGGCACAGCCATCAAAATGACTACCGCGAGATTGCCGGCATTCATTACTGCACCCTGGTCGCCATGGTGGAGGGATCAGGTGCGGAGAATAATGGTTATGCCACGATGGATCTCTACGCCAATGGCACCATTCGGATCACGGGACAGCGCAACCAGCAGAACTACGATTGGAACGTCCCGGAGATCTGATGGGAAGATCCGTTCCTTCTAATTTCGCTCTCTCGGATTGACGATGGGATTTCGGTTCGAGCCGGAGGCTCCCAAAGAGCCTAGCCGGTGGTGGAGCGTAGCGGAACCACCGGTTTCCGTTTGAAATTGAATGCGCCCCGAAGGTGGCGCTAGAATACTCACCGGTTGGGTGACGTCCTCCATCAAGAAAAGCACCACCAAGCAACAACCTACAAAGAGGAATACCTGGAAATGCTGCGGCGCGGATTGGTGGAATTCGACGACCGCTACCTCTGGTGACTTCGCGCGCACCTTCGGAGCGCATCATTCTTTTGATCGCGATCCGGTGGTTCCGCTGCGCTTCACCACCGGCTAGGTTCGGATTGAGCCTCCGGCTCAGTTTAGAATAGTTTATGGGAAAAGGTAGCCGATGCCGCGAGGAAATTTCGCGTTCCTAACGCACCGCTATTTTCTCGCAGATCAGTCTGCAACCTGCAGCCTGGCGAAGACGACCTGTTTCCGGGCCCGGTTGATGCCAATGAGACCACCGGTTTCCGGGTCATGGGCAATGCCTTGCCCGGGAAACGGAGAGGGGATGATGTCCACCAACTTCAGGACCTCGCCCGGTTCGGGGATTTGTAGCCGATAAATGACTTTTCGATCGTGACCTGTCGCCCAGACTTCCCCGTCCTTCAAGGAGCCTCCGGAGATACTATGTTGGCCTAACTCGCGAACAACTTCCGCAGGATATCTCCAGGCTCCCTGTTCGTTCCAGTCGGGATCCAGTTTGACCAGGACGGTCCGGGCATTGTTTCCTTCCCCGTAGTGGGCAAAGTTGCACCACCAGGAGTCACCCTGTCGAACCACCCAGGTTAGACTTCCGCGATCATCGCCGAAGCGCTTGTAGACGCTGAGTTGCATCGACGCCGGGTCCAGAACCATGATCTCGCTGGTGGCGGGCCGCTTTGGAAAGTTCGAGTGGGCGCAATAGAGGCTTCCCTTCCAGAAGAAGCCACTATTCAAGTGCGATGCAGATCCGGTACTGAGACCAAGACGCTGACCGGACGATCGGTCATACCTGGCGACCACCGTGTTGTTGATCGCGTAAACCGAACCACCTTCCGCGGCTGCCGCCTGGATGGCTTCGGGAGCGGGTAAGACATCCGTCTGGACGGCCTGTAGCTGTGGCTCCTGCGACAATTGCTCGCGCAACCAGCCGGGTTTATCGGTCGTGATCCCATCCACCCCGGATTCAACCAGATGGGTTGCCTGCCTGGCATCGTTCACGGTCCAGACGTAAAGCTTCAGCCCCGAATCGTGGATCTTCGCGGTGAACTCGCGATCGATCGCAAAGTGGTGACTCAGATTCAGGCCATCCAGATTCGCTTCCTTCGCCCAGGCGATCAGCTCTTCCACGGTGGGAAGCAATCCCTGGCTTTCTTTCTTCGGAGAAACGAGCCAGTAGACTTCGTGCTCCGGCAGCAATCGTTTCGCCCGCCTCATGGTCTCCCAGCTGAAACCGATGATCACGGCTTGGTTGGGGTTCCTTCCAGAGTTGTTCAGATCCTTTTCAAGTTGGGGCAGGATCTCGGGCCCACACTTGATCTCAATGATCAGCCGCTTGTCGTCCGGCAGGATTTTCAGGGCCTGATTGAGAGTGGGGATCTGTTCGCCCTTCCAGGCATCACCTTTCCAGGTTCCCGCGTCCAGCGCCTGAACCTGGTCCAGCGTCAGGCCTGCCACGGGTTGGTCCAAACCCGTGGTTCGCCGGGTGGTCTTGTCGTGAAGGAGGACAATATGTCCATCCTGCGTCAGCTGAACATCCAGCTCGTTGGCGTCGGCGCCTTGTTCCCATCCAAGCTGAAGTGCGGACAGGGTATTCTCCGGGGCATCGTTCGAAGCCCCGCGATGGGCAATGATTTCCGTGGCCGGCGCAACGGCGCACGACAACAGGGGGACGGCAACGGCAAATGGGATGGCTCGACTCATGATTCTGCTAGAGCATTTGAAGTGGAGAAGTCGCCAATGCAGCTAGGAAATTTGGCTTCCGGCAAGGCGTTGTGAGGGAGCAGAGCGAGCTCTGTGACCGATCAAGAACGCAGCAGGTGGCCAAAGACACCGCTGTTCCGCTTCCATCGGCGAAGCCGCACGCTTTCTTGTTCCTCGTCATATCCATTGGCTACAGGTTCATTTCAACTGCGAGACTAGCTTCCACAATTTCGATTCGCTGGGCTCGGACTCGCCAATCGGATGGCAAACCAGTTCGATCGCATCTGTTCCTATCGTTACGCGAGTGAAGCAAGGGCGGAATTCTTCCAGATTGTAGCCCGGCGCGCCTTGTTCCATGAGATTGCGTTTTCCGTTGTAGAGCGCGCTGGGAAAGCAGACCTCATGAGCGGGGGCCCGGTCGTCCCACCCGCGGATCCCGTTGTGGAAATGGCCGTGGAAGACGCCGGCGACCTGTCCGTGATGAGCGTCGAGCACTTCGTAAAACTTCTCCTGACCGTGCTCCGGCTTCACAAACCAGCCTCGGTCGGGATGCCTGTTCGGGTGCACGGGCACGTGGATGCAGAGAAGGATTCGCAGGCCTGATTCCGCGGCATCCGTGAGGAGTTGATCCAACCATCCCAGCTGCGATTCGGTGAAGAAGCCGTCATGGGAATCGGTCCGCGAGTTGTTCAAGAGCACGAACCGAACGCCCTTGTGATCCAGGAACGTGTCGATTTCGGGACGGATGTGCCTGGCAAACAAGTCGGGCGGATCGTGATTTCCCGGGATCTCATGGACTGGCTTGCCAATTTTCGCCCGCTCTTCCAAATAGATCGCATACTGCTCCTCTCGTCCGCCATCGACAACATCGCCCAGATGAATCACCAGATCTCCGTCAGCCCTGGCGAGGTCCGCGACGGTCTTGCGCCACTGGCGTTCGGCTTGATCGTTGTCTTTTCGGCCCAGATGCGTGTCGCTGACCACGATAAACGAAAACGGTTCGAAGCCGGAGGCCCTGAGGGTGATCGGCAAGGGAAGGGAAAGCCCACCGGAAAGAAAGAGCGTGCGACGCATCGCGGTGCGTCGGGTGACCGCATTCATGCTGATATTCATTCGGGGTTTTTACCTGATCCTCTCATTACCAGGTTCGATTCGATTGCAGGAATTCCTTCACCTTTGATGGCTTGTTTGTGTGAAACATTCGAACGCCCGCATCGACGAGCTTGGCCCAGTCATCGTGGGTTCCTTCAGCGTGCGTCTCAACCAGCATCCCCAGGCTCGTCGCGTATCGAATGAGTTCCAGGGTCTTGGGATCCGCCGGGTTCGATTTGGTCACATGGACTTGAACTGTGGTCGGGTTGAACCTTGCCACGATGTCGTCGATCTGCTTTTTGGAATGGGTCTTGAACATCAACAATTCCCCCAAACCGGGGGCTCCGTTGGCCTGGTATTGAGCAAACAAGTCAGCCTCTTGATAGGGCACGCGAAAGAGGATTCCCTTCCTCGCGTTGTGCTTGGCAACGAGTTGCATCAGCTCCTCAAAGTGCGCACTGACGCCGGGTTTCAGGTCTGCCTTGAAGATCGTGCGGTTTTTTCCTTCCGTGAGGAACTCCTCAAGCGTCGCGACACGCTCTTCGGACACCGTCCCATCGCGATATTTCTTGCGATATTGCTTCAGCTCGGCCCACTCCATTTCAGCCACCTTCCCTGTCCCGGTGGTTTCGCGATCGATGGTGGAATCGTGCACCATCACAAACTGCCCATCCTTGGTGCGTTGAATATCCGTTTCGTAGAGCTGATAGCCTTTGGCCTGACAATTCTGGATGTTGGCGACGGAGTTCTCGGGGGCCCGGTCCGCCAAATCCGTTTCATAGCCACCTCGATGAGCGGCGATGTAGACCTCAGTCGAGTGGAGATTCAGAACCGTTGTCCGCCTGATCTCGGCCGCAGAACCGCGGGAAACGCAAACGACCAGAGCCAGCAGCAAAATTGAGGATCGTCGCAACGTCATGGGCAAATAGACAGCAAGAGGGTGGGGGGCACGCGATTCGGCAGTCTTTCCACCGCCCGGAACGGAACTTCCTTGCAAGAATAGCGGTCGGTTGCGCTTTTTGTGCACCAGGCGATCGCGATCATTCGCCAAAAGGTTTTGCGACGCCGTCCTGCTTCACGGCCCAACGGAATCTCCTGCCGAGCGTCGTTGAGCGCCAGAGCCTCACGGCGCCTGACGGGACTCAGCCTTACCGATCCTGCGGTTCACCGTTTCCAGCTTCGATTGCCGTTCGGCAAGCTTCGCGCGAAGCGCCCCGACCTCATCAGTGGCGGTTTTCAGCTGCACAAGCGCTTCCTGCGACTCCTCCGGGAGCACGATTTCCTCCCCTTGCAGGGCGAGTAGACGCTTGTACTCCTGGCGGCGCAGGTTCTCGATCGTTTCAGCCACCTCGAGCCGGGTGCGCAAGCTGGCGACAGCAGCCCCGAGCCTCTGCGATTCGGCCTGCCATTGACGGACCATCTCCCGGCTGTGGGCGAGGGCAAGTTTCGCCTGACGAACGTAGTCAGCCGGATCGTCCGTGCGATAGGCGGAACCGGGAATCTCCCAGCCGTCAGCAAAGGCACGAACGATCCGGGACAGGTGCTGTCGATTCTGCCGGCCTTCGACCGCATCGGTAAGCAGCCGAGTCAACAGCGCCCTCGATTCGCGCGTCTTGTATTCCGCCATGGCGTTGAGCAGCAGCAGGGGCATCGAAACGTGATGGCGAAGAAGCAGTCTCTCGAATTTCGGCATGGCCTCCTCCGGCTTCCTATCCGTGAGGGCACATCCCGCCGCCGTGGCGATCTCGATGTTTGCGTCTTCCATCTGTTTGAGCAGAGCCGGGACCGCTTCAGCCCCGGCCCAGCGAAGCGACAGCAGCAGGATGAGCCGTCGCTCAAGATCCGTCTCCTCATCCAGCAACTCCAACATCTGATCCGTTCGGAAGGAGTGCCCGGCCCGAAACAGGGCCAGAATGCAGGCCATGCGAACGGCCGCGTTCTGCCCCTGATCATCAGCAATGTTCTCAATGACGGCCTGGTCGCCATTCTTCACGAACTCAGCCAGGATCACGATCGTCTCGTAGGGAAACCGCTTGGGCGCTCCGGCGGGTTCCGCATCTGCCCGGTAGCCACTCGGCGCGAGAATCAACGGGATCATCGATGGATGGAGCGGCGACTCGATTGGGGCCGACGAAGAACCGTCTCTCACCTTGTAGTAAACGTTGTGGTAGGCGCCATAAGCGGTGTCGGAAGCACCTCCCGAACCGGTGAAATCGCCGTGGTAGCGCACCTCCTTCAACAGGTTGGCAACCAACACCTGCCGCTGTCCTGCGGTCATCTTGGCGGGCTCAACGCTCATTTGATCCTTTTCCTTACGCCACCAATCATTGTAGAGCGCGAGCACGCGAACCCGCATCCTCGCCTCCAGGTCCGGCCCCGCCTCATACAAGGGCGGCAACTCGTGCCCGCAAATCATGAGGATCGTTTTCCGGTATTCAGGGATCATCACGTGACAAGAGCTTCGCTTCGCATGAAGCACGATGTAACGGAGCAGGAGCGGAATCGCCGCCAGGTCAGGATCGGCTTTCAGAATCCGGGTCGCCGCCGAGTAATTCGTCCAGTGCGAACTGTCATTGGTCGCGATGAGAAGATCCTCCGCATCCAACAACTTGTCCACGTTGTCGGACTGCTGCAACAAGTCCACAAAGTCGCGTTCCAGCAGATGAAGCAGTTCATCTTCAACCGGCGTTCGCAGCACCTGTCGCTTCTCCAGTCGCGACGCCGTATCGACAAGTGGCTCTTCAGCCTTGAGAACCGCACCAGAGCAAAAAAGCAGGGCCCCCGTCCAAACCCAACGGAAACCAATCAGGGCCAAAGAGCACATTCTCATTGCTCCATCATACCAGAGTCTGCGAAGGCCCGTGTAAAAGTATTGTAAAACCAATGCCTTAAATGCTTTGGAAAAGGCTGCCACAGTTTCGCCTTTGAAGGGGCTTAGCCCGCGGTTTCGGCCTTCGCTGCCGCCTTTATTCCTGCGTTTTGGTGTGAGCATCGTTGAAAGCTTTTGCTGCCAAGGGTGCCAATCGTTCGTCGGTGAAATTCGTGCGTTTGTCTCTCCCGTTTCGTTTACAGCTCCGTCTCCTGTTTCCGTTGGTCAGATATTGTGAAAGTTAGTGTTGAGTGCGCCGGGACGATTTGCTGACCAGGGACTCCTCTTTTCTCCCGACGCAGCAGACTCCCGATGATCACCGACTACCACGCCAAAAACTGCGCTCACGAATTCAATTGAGTGGGCGGCGAAGGTCTCGACCGTTTGGGGCGCGCTTTGTTTGATGCCTGTGTTGATCGGAATCCTAACCAGATCGTGGCTATCTTTGCCCTTCGGTCACCTTTATCCACGGGCGCTTTGTTGGCCAATGAAGCCAGATTGGGAAAATCCATCCAAGCCGGACTGGTGCATTGCCAGAATTGGGCCGAGAGTGGCTTGGGCGACGATGGTTGCATAGACAAGATGTTTTCAAAGCTCACAAATTGAAAGAAAAAAAGACAGATGAAGGCCGACGCAGTATCTCTACTCGCCGTATTTGAGTCGAAGGTCCGACTCGAGGTGCCGCTGTTCCAGCGGCAGTATGTCTGGAGCCTTGACCAGCAATGGGAACCCCTCTGGGAGGACATCTCCCGCAAGTTTGAGGAATACATTGAGGGGCGCCAAGATGCACCCGTCCACTTCCTCGGGGCGATGGTTCTCGATCAGAAGCAGACACCAACAGGAAAGGTGCCCAAGCGGCAGATCATCGACGGCCAGCAAAGATTGACAACACTACAGATCTTTCTTTCCGCTTTCCGCGACTTTTGTCGAGCGAATGATTGCGAAGAACTTGGCAAAGAAGCCGAGACTTACACGCTTAACACGGGGATGATGGATGATCCGGCCGTCGACAAATTCAAGGTTTGGCCGACGAAGCTAGACCAGAATCAATTCCGCGATGTTGTTGAGAGTGGTTCACTTGAGAAACTTGAGAAAAAGCACCCGCTCACGAGGAGAAAGTACGCTCGAAAGTACGATCCGCGACCGCGTATGATCGAAGCTTACGTCTTTTTCTATGGAGAACTAAAAGCATTCTTCATCGGTAATGCCCAGGACCCTCCGCTCAAGGCGGAAGAGCCATTGGTAGCCAGGCTGGAGGAGTGCTTCCAAGCGCTCAAAAATGCCCTTAAGATCGTTGCGATCGATCTGGAGAAAGATGACGACGCCCAGGTGATTTTCGAGACCCTGAACGCCCGCGGAGAGCCGCTTCTTCCGGCCGATCTACTCCGCAATTATATCTTCCTTCGCGCCGCCCGCCTCAACGAGAATCAGGAGGAACTTTACGAAACCTATTGGTCTAGTTTTGACGAAGAATTCTGGCGCACGGAAGTGAAACAGGGCCGTCTTAATCGTCCCCGTAGCGATCTCTACATGCAGCATTTCCTTGCTAGTCGGCAGGGCGTGGACATTCCGATCAAACATCTATTCGTCGAATACAAATTTTGGATAGAAAAAAAGAAGCCATTTGAAAGGGTTAGAGATGAGTTAATGGCCTTGGCGCGCCAAGGAGGCCATTTTCGCCGAATTATCTCCCCTGGAAAGGATGACGTAGTTTTCAATCTGGCAACGTTTCTTGAGCGATTCGACATTCGAACCAGTTATCCTCTTTTACTTCTTCTCCTTGACCAAGGTCTAGACGAGGATGCATGGGCTGAGATTTCTAGAATCTTGGAATCCTACTTCTTGCGTCGCGCGGTCTGCGGATGGTCGACGAAGAATTACAACAAGATATTTCTCAGCTTGACTCGGAAGATGAAGAAAGACGGAGCGTCACCACAAACCCTGAGAAAGGCCCTGTCCGATCAAGTTGGAGAATCTGGCGCCTGGCCAACCGATGAGCAGTTCGAGACCGAATGGAAGACTGCTCACGCCTACCAGCGTCTCAACAATCCCAAAATGGTTTATCTTCTTCGTCGATTGAGCAACAGCTACCTAGATACCAAGCATGAGAAGCTTTCCATCGATCAGAGTGTGACGGTGGAACACATTCTTCCGAAAAGCTGGATCGAACATTGGCCCCTTCAATCTGGTGCCAAAGGTCTGGAGGGTGCCAAATTGTGGGCGGAAGATGCAGATCCCGTAATCGTCGCGGCGACGAGGAAGAGAGACTCGGCGTTGCAGACGTTTGGCAACCTCACGATCCTCACCCAAGCCTTGAATTCAAGCGTAAGAAATTCCGCTTGGAGCATTAAGCAGCCGGAAATCATGAAATCTTCTCTCCTCCCGATAAATCAAATGCTTCACCGTTATAAAACCTGGAACGAAGACACTATTGATGCCCGTGCAAAAGAACTCATTCAACGGGCGACGAACATTTGGCCTGGGCCTGATGAGAACAGCTTGTTGGCGAATCTTTTGAAGTGAATCACTTCAGGTGCGCTACTTCTCTGGAAGATGCTCACTTTCGAATACCGAGTCAATCCTCCAATCTACAAGTTCTTCCAAACTTGTGGCTAGATAGTCCTGTCTTGGTAGCGAAAGTGGATCAGCACCGTAGGATATTGCCTGTGTAACAGCATCTCTCTGTGATACACTGAGAGATTCTAACCAGGTAGGTGAGATTGCCATGTTTTCACAACTAGTCAAAATCAAATTGATCAGCAGTCCTTCCAGATTCTTATAAGAGCGATTTGTTGCCCATGCTAGTGTGCCCAACATTGCGTGGCAATACTCGTCGCTCATCTTGTGCCAGGAAAAGACTATTCCCCAGCCATCTGCCATTTGTGCAAAGGAAAATGTAATAAAGTCCAAATTTCCGATGATGCTCAGATCTTGTAGAATTTCTCCCCCAAATCCGAATTGGGGAAATAATGATCCCGAGAACACTATAGACGGTTCACTTTTTGATGCAAAGATTACATAACGGGCATCTTCAAATCGTTCCGATTGGTGTGAATCGTCAAAGAACTTCTTTTGTCTTAGGAGCTGAGTCAATGCTCTTCGCGTTCCCTCTCTAGCGCCCTCGATCATCTCACGAGTAGCCGTTGTTCCATCAAAAACTCCCAGTTGATATTCGTAATTCTGAAAGGCACATTTTTTGGCATAGACTTCCCTGCAAAGAGATCTGTAAGCATATAAAAAGGCCTGTTTCGAAGTCGGCACGAGCGGTCTATCGTCGATAGGGCGAAAAATCTCGTTGTCGTGAGTTTTGCAAAACCCTCTAAAAGTTGAGACCGACTTTATGTTTTGTCGTCTGAGAATGATGAGTCCCTGGTTCTTTTTTATATCCCCGTAACTTGATGAGGGTGTATATACCTCGCCATTCTCCGCGATGCTTGTTAGTGCACCACTTTTTTGAATCGAGTGAGCTTCAATCACCTCACCACAGTATTCTTCTTGAACGTAGTGGAGACATTGCCCTGCTTTTCGAATTTCTCTTTGTTTGTCGAGAATTTCCGAAAGCTCAACCTCCGGCGGATTAGGAATTGAAACTGGTTCATCAGAGTGTAACGCCTGATTGGATGTCCAACCCACCATGAGCAATGAAATACCCTGTTTTTGGGCGTCGCGATAGCCATTCTCACCAAATTCACTGTCCCGAAAATTCTCAAAAGTGACAGGGGTTGGAGGGCTCTCCATTTGCTCTATTCTCCAACCACTTCGACCAATGGCATACTTAGACTTCACTTTGGCGTCAGCAGCCGATTCAGTCTTTACAAAGCAATGAGCGATTGCGCCTTCAATCTCACTGAGGTGCTTTGCGCTGTCTTCAGGGACAACTGAGAAGGTCACAAAAAAAGTCTCGCTCAAGGTTGTTCTGTCGGTTTTATTAAAGCTTGCTGTATCGTCGAGTTTTCTTGATTGTCAAGGATTTGCCTTGGTGTTCAGAGTTTCGTCTTGCAATATTCCCACACTGCTTGCGGCAAGCTTGATGATTAGCGTTTGCCTCGACTGATTCCAAAGTACTCTGCTCCTTACCATCCCGCCAGGGGCGCTGGCGAGCCTACCTGAGTTCTCTCTGTCGCAACGCGTTGTCCTACCGTCATGGGCTACCAAGATGATGAAGCGACATATTCTCAGCGATTGTGTCGTGAGGGATTAGACGATATTCCCAAGGTTTGCCGCCGTGTTTGGCAGTGTGGGCAGAAGCGTTCCGACACCACTCTTCAGCTACTGGTCGTAGAAAACACCATCGATGCCATTGTCCTCATAATCGTCAATGACGGCTTGCGCTGCAGTTTCTGTAGCGATCCCTGTGAGTTTTGAGAGGGTGAATGCTGTAAGTGCCCGGGCTGTATTCTTGGCGCCTTGGTGATCCGCTGGTGCGTTGGTGTCGATCAAGGCTGGAAGATGAGGGACGTATTCCTCATCTAGCTTCGATCTGAGTAGCGCTAATTGTTCGGGAGTCATCGCAGAAACTATTCAGGCTTGAGTAGCGGATAGAGGCGGCGGGTTACGGTTGCGCCGCGGTTGTGCCAACTGCAGCCGTCCTTCTTGCGATCAGGCAGGGCGTCCCGCTCATCGCAGAGGGCATCGACCAAGGCGAGGGTAGCGTTCCCGAGTGCCAGGGATTCGGTGATCTCATCAAAGTGGCCAGCCAACTCTTTGAAGTGGCAACCGATGGCATTACGGACTTGAAGCCGAGAAAAGATGTCCTCGAGAAGCGGGGCTAAATCAGTAGACTTAGTTACCTGACCCTGCTCGTCAAGGTGTTCGCAGCGGAGAGCGGGAAGAAGTTTCTTCTCGCCTTTTAATCCTCCCCGATAGTGATCGAGAGTCCAGCGTTGCTCGGCACCGGGGGATCGGGGGAGGCGACATTGGTAGATGCCAGTGAGAAAATCGAGGATGCGCTCGAGGACGATGCCGGACTTGTTTGCGATTGTGCCGGGATCTTCAGCCGCTTCCACATGACGGCGGAGGAAGGCGATCTCTGAGTCCGGGCCTTTGGCGAGACTGAGGCCTCCTTCAAGTGACCAGGTTCCCAGCTCAAGGAACTCTACCTTCTTCTGGGTCAGGATACCCCAGCGAAACTTGAAGCGCAGCGGTTGGTAGTGACTGCTAATGATGACGTGGTGGAAGTGGGCTGCCTCATCGAGAAGCAGCTCGTAGAGGCGCTCCATGTGCGCTTCATCCACTGAGGCGATGGCATCGTCGAGGAAAAGGATGGTGTTCTCCGGAGTCTCCCTCTTCTCCAGTGCCAGAAAGAGGCAAAGCCCGAGCGTGTCCAGATGTGATTCGGACAATAGGGCCACTGGGCTAGCCTCGGCCTTGCCGAAAAGGGTGCCATCAAACTGTGCCGACGACTTCTTGGTTGGGTGCAGGTAGAGCTTGATGGTTTCGATCTTTTCACCCGGGTGAATCGATTGGTAGAGCGTGGCAAAGTCCCCTGAGATGGCTTTCAGGGTTTCATTCGCGTGACGGATACGTTCATTGTGGAGGACGGTCTTAATGGCCTCGCCCCGCTTGACGATGAATTCAATGCGCTTGCCATCAGCGGTGGCGTGCTTGATCCGCTTGATGGCTTGGCGAATCTCTGACTGCAGGGTCTTTCGGATTTGGAGGGCGGCATGTTCTTTCTCAACCGTTTCCGACAGGGGCTTTAGCTGAGAGGCTTCGGCCTTCAGGCGAGTGAACCAATCTTCAGTCAGGTCGTCGGCGCTCTCAACCGCCAGAATGGAGGGAACGAGGTCCGGAAGACTCCATTGTTCCGAGTCGATAGCCAATTGGTGCACCTCCTTGAGCCGGGTAACGATGGCGAAGAAGGAATCCTGAAGGGTCTTCTGGGATGTCTGAGCCCTTTGGAGCGTATCCTTGGCATTCTTGGTCTTTTCGCTCTGCTCCTTGACGGCTTTCAGGGTTCCAAGCTTTTCATCGATTTTCTGAACGAGTTCTTCGTGGCCGATCTCTGTATCACAGACCGGACAGGTATCGGAGTCGCTCAGCTTCAAATAGGCTTGTGACTGCTGAAGCGCTTCGAAGGCTTTGGCAAGGTCGTCACTGTGATCGGCCACAAGCTTGGTGAGAGACGCTTTCTCTGTCTCGAAAGTTTCTTGGGCCTTGGTGACGGCTGGATAGCTGTCTGCGAGCGGTCTAAAATCATCACGCAGCCGCTTGATCTCTTGGTTGAGATCTTGGAGGATTTGAAAGTTTTCCGCGATGGTCTCTTCGCTCTCGCTAAGAATATCTCGTTGCCAATCCTTTTGGCGCTCGCCGTATTTTGTTCGGTCAGCGTGTTCCGCGAACAAATTCGCTAGTATATCATGGGCCTGAGCGATTAAGCTCGTCTGGCTGTTCAGATTCCCCTTCTCCGAGAGAATGAGTTCATTCAAGGCGGCTTCCTCGCGGTCGAGAGCCGGGATGGAGACGAAGTCTTGAATCCTCTTGAAGCGATTTGCGGGAGTTTCCTCGATGAGTTTGGTGATGTTTTTGCGACTCAGAACTTTGAGCTGATGGTCGAGGTAGCCCGTGTGCTGGACCTTGGCACCAGAGAGCCGCGCCGAACGGGTCTTATTCTTCACGTTCAACGAGACAGACAAATCCGCCTTTTTTCGGGAGGCGTTGACGAGCTGACCAAGACGCGATTTTCCATCTAGAGATTTTTCTTCCAACGATCCCGCCGTGCCATCAACAACGAACTCGAAAGCATCGGAGATTGTCGTCTTACCACTGCCATTTTCACCATAGAGAACCGTGAGATTTTGCTTTGTGTCAAACTTAACCGTGAAGGGCTCGTTCACCCCTCGAAAGGCTTCAAGATTCAGTTCCATCGGTACCTCCTTGCTCAGATTCGAATTGCTTGGTGAGGACGAGGTTCCAGTTCACGTCTTTCGATTCTCCGAGTGCTTTCACCACTTCTGCAATCGTAGCTTTATCAACCAGAGATTGGGAGGCGAGCGCTTCGGATACCCGTTTGGCGGTCTCAGCGGGGAGTGTCATGAGTTTCTATTTCAGGATCCACTTAATGGTGAAGAGTTCCTCCTCTGAGGACTCGGCTTTGAGTTTGCCCTCGATGCTTTCGATGAGGCGTTCGCGGTTGTTGTCGATCTCGTCCTGAGCGTCGAAAAGCGAGCGGCGACGTTCCTTGCGGTGGCTTTCGAGAGCTTTAATTTGTTTCTGGCCTGCGAGCTTTTCTTCGAGGCTGAGGGCGGCTGAGGCGGCGCGACGAGCTTCCTTGATCTGGCGGTCGATGTCCTTGATTTCGCGCTCAAGGCCGACCTTCAGGTCGTCGGCCCAGTTGTCGAGTTTGGTGGCTTCGGCTTCGAAGAACTCAGCATTGCGCTCGGAGATGTCGCGGCTGATGCGGGCCTGTTCTTTTTGAGCGAGCTCGTCGAGGGAAGTCGGCAGGGCGTGGGTCACGGAGCCGTTGGATTGCCCTGGTAGTGAGAGGAGGCGGCGGGCGGTTTCTTCGTCGAGGACTTGCCCTGTGTCGGTGTGGGCGGCAAGAATGAGGTAATCTTCGGTCTGATCGAGAGACTGGACGGTGAATTGGCTCGCGATGAGCCAACCGGATTGGCCGAGGTAGGGCTCGAGGATGGTGACTTTTCCCTCGTGGTCGTCGTAGCTGAAGCGGATCTCCTCGGGTTGGAGCTCCCGCACTTTGGCTTGGGTGATGAGGGCATCTGCAAGCGGGTGGCCGATGCGGTAGAGGTGTGCCTCGCCTGAGCGGCGAGGAAGCTCGTAGCGGCCGAGGGGGACCTTGGAGGCGAGTTTAGGTTGATCGGGAAAGGGATCGGAGATGAGCTCAAAGCTACCTTCGCCATTGAAGGTGGCATGACCATTGAGTTCGTGGCGGGAGAGGCGGATGAGCTGGCGTTCGAACCGACCGAGTATGGCCTTTGAATCTTCGTCGCGTATTTTGAGTTTCTCGCGGACTTCGTCGTCGAAGTGCTCGAGGAGCTTCTTCCGCGTGGTGGTCATGGCCTCGTTAATTTCAAAGCTTAGTTCCAGTTGGAGGTCGTCGAAGGCTTCTTTGATCTCTTTGGGCTTGCGGCAGTGGTTATAGATCGAGGCGATGCGTTTCTCGAAATCGACGCCGGAGCCGATAGCACCGAGGACTTCGTCGCTGGCACCGAAGACGCCTTCGAAGAGGTTGAATTTTTCGGCGAGAAGTTCGTAGACACGTTGGTCGGCTGCGTTCTTTTTGTTGAGGAAGTTGACGACGACCACGTCGTGTTTTTGGCCGTAACGGTGACAGCGGCCGATGCGCTGTTCGACGCGCTGGGGGTTCCAGGGGAGGTCGTAGTTGATGACGAGGGAGCAGAACTGGAGGTTGATTCCCTCGGCTCCGGCCTCGGTGGCGATCATGATCCGGCCTTGCTCGCGGAAGTAGTCGACGATGGCGGAGCGCATGTCGGCAGTGCGGGAGCCGGTGACGCGGTCGCTGCCTTCGTGGCGCTCGATCCAGTCGGCGTAAATTTCCTTGGAACGCTCGTCGGTGTTACTGCCGTTGAAGAGGACGATGCCTTCGCTCCATTCGCTCTCGGAGAGGAGCTGGAGGAGGTAGTTCTGCGTGCGGCGGGACTCGGTGAAGATGATGGCCTTTTCGGCTGCTCCGAGTGAGGTGGCACGGTCGAAGGCGACGCGGAGGGCCCGAAGGAGGGCGTCGCCCTTGGCATTGTTGGTGATGGAAGTCGCGAGCTGGGCGAAGGACTGGAGCTCGGCGATCTCGGACTCGAGAGCGGCGCGGTCCTCTGGTGTGAGGCGCTCGGGTGGTGGGTCCTCTGTCCATTCGTCAGCGGTTTCGTCGAGAGCTTCGTAGTCGTCGTCGAGTTCGTCCTGCAGCGGGAGATTGTCCTGCTCGGCGAGGTCGCGCTGGAGGCGACGGGCCATCGTTTCCAAAGCCCCTGCGATGGCGAAGGTGGAGGACGCGAGGAGTTTCCTCAGGACGAGCGTCATGAGGGTGCGCTGGGCTGGAGGGAGCGCGAAGAGGTCTGGCCGGGTGAGGTATTCGGAGACGAGTTGGTAGAGCTGGTCTTCGGTTTCCTGCGGAGTGAATTCTTGGATGATGGCGTGCCGGGCGGTATAGGGCACGTATTGCACAACCTGACGGCGCAGGGTGCGGTGACAGAGGGGGGCAAGGCGATCCTTGAGAGTTTGGAATGTGGTGTCCTGACTGAGGTTGGCGAATTGCTGTCGGAAGCTCTTGAGGTCTCCGAAGGCGTGTTCGTCGATGAAGGAGATGAGGCCGAAAAGTTCGAGGAGGGAGTTTTGCAGCGGGGTAGCGGTGAGAAGCACCTTGGGTCGGCCTTCGAGGGCGCGCTTCAGCTCGTTGGCGATGACGTTGCTGGTCTTGTAGACGTTGCGGAGGCGGTGGGCTTCGTCGATGACGACGAGGTCCCAGGGGGTGGCGACAATGTCTTCGGCCTTGTTGCGGGCGAAGTGGTAGGAGCAGATGACGAGGTTGGGCTCGTCAGGTTGGAAGGGGTTGGTGGAGCCTTCCTTCTTGGCCTTGTTGTAGGACTTGGCCTCAAGGATCAGCGACGGGAGGAAAAATTTTTCGGCGAGCTCCTGGTGCCACTGCTTCCGGAGGTTCGAGGGGGCGATGATGAGAATCCGGCGTTTCCGCTCGGCCCAGCGTTGGGAGAGGAGGATGCCGGCTTCGATGGTTTTTCCAAGGCCGACTTCGTCGGCGAGGAGGGCGCCATTGGAAAAAGGAGACTTGAAGGCGAAGAGAGCGGCATCGACCTGGTGGGGGTTGAGGTCGACCTGGGCACCGGCCACCGCAGCAGCGAGACTGCCGACGCTATCGGAGGACCAGCGGCGGGTGAGCCCGTAGGCTAGGTATTTGGCTTGGTGGTCGGTGAGATACATTCCAGTTGAATCCGTTTGATTATCTATTCCGCCTTCATTCCCTCACGGTCAAAGTCGTAGCAAAGTCGCTTCGCGAAAAACAGCCGATGAATGTGTTCCGTGAAATTCGGGGGCTGCCCTAGAACACGTAATCAAGCAGGCTGCATCACAAAACCAGGATTCTAGAAATTTGTCCTGGGATACTGCCTTCTCCCCTTTCGATTTCGGAGAATATTTCCTAACAACCATAACAAGTGGGTTGATCTTAGCTCGGATTTACTACTTTGCTAGAGCGATTCTTCCAAGCGATGACGTCAACATTTCGGACGATCGGAAGGAGGGGCACGTATTCCCCAAGGCAACCAATGAAGACGAGTTCGAAATGCAGAAATCTATTTCAGAACCGCAAATGCACCGCAGCCAATTCAGCCTAAAACAAAAAAGCGACTCTCGATTTCTCGGAAGTCGCTGATTGGAAAGAAGATGGGCAGGAGAGGATTCGAACCTCTGAAGGCATAGCCAGCAGATTTACAGTCTGCCCCGTTTGACCGCTTCGGTACCTACCCAGGGCTGGGTGTCGTTCCTGAAAACTCAGAGACGACTGGGAGGCGCACTAAATGGCGGTTCGCGGAGTTTGCAACCAATTTTGGTTGAATTTGATGGTCGGGAAGGCACTTTCTCCGTCCCCTGTGCCCGGGGATCCAAGGATGGCCAGCAAGCTCCAGAAATTGAAGGGATTCCGTGATTTTTATCCGGAGTCGTGTGCGGTTCGCAACTATTTGTTCGAGACGTGGCGGCGCGTGGTCGCGAAGTATCGCTTTTCGGAATACGAGGGGCCGATCCTGGAGCCGACCGATTTGTATCGGAAGAAGAGTGGCGATGAGATCACGGAGCAGCTCTATCACTTTCTCGACAAGGGAGAGCGTGAGGTGGCGATGCGGCCGGAATTGACTCCGACCCTGGCGCGGATGGCGGCGGCGAAGCAACGGGAGTATCGCAAGCCGATGAAGTGGTTCAGCATCGGGCCGTTTTTCCGCTACGAGAAGCAGCAGAAAGGGAGGCTCCGCGAGTTCTACCAGTTCAACTGCGATATTCTGGGCGAAGATTCCCCGGCGTTGGATGCGGAGCTGATCGCGGTGTCGATCGATTTGATGCGGGAACTCGGGTTTGGCGAAGGCGATTACGTGATTCGGGTGAGCGATCGCAGTGCGTGGATGCGCTGGATTGAGGAGCAGGGCATTGGCGATGCGGCGACCTTTCTGCAATCGATCGATAAGATGGAGCGAACCCCGCCCGAGAAGACGGATGAGGGGTTGCAGGCGCTGGGGACGAGTCTTGCCGCGGTGCAGGAGTTCATGAGCCGGGGAGAAGAGGTGAGCGAGCGGATGCCGTTGATTCGCGAGAATCTTGCGGCGCGCGGGCTCGACGGGTTTCTGCAATGGGATCTCGGGATTGTGCGTGGGCTGGCTTATTACACGAGCACGGTTTTCGAGGTGTTTGATCAGGGGAAAGGCATGCGAGCGGTGGCCGGAGGCGGGCGTTATGACGAATTGGTGGGGCTGATTGGCGGCGTTGAGATGCCGGCAGCCGGATTCGCGATGGGCGATGTGGTGATTGGCGATTTGATTCAGGAAACGCCAGCCGCGAAGGCGAAGTTGGATGCCTGGCTGGAGGAACATGCGGCGATTGAGGTGTTCGTGATCGTGGCAAACGAGGAGCAGCGCTCCGCGGCGTTGGCGGGTGTTCAGGTTCTGCGCGATGCGGGGAACCGGGTCGAGTTTGCGCATTCGGCGGCCAAGGTCGGCAAGCAATTTCAAGCCGCGGAACAGGCGAACGCGAAGTTGGCCGTGATCTACGGAGACGAATTCCCCACGTTGAAGGTGAAGAACATGGCGGATCGGTCGGAGGTGGAGGTTTCCAGCGATTCGCTCGTCGGCGAGATCTCGAAAATTCTGGGAGCTTCAGGATCAGTGGTTTCGGGCGATTGACGAGTCAGTCGAGAGTCGTCACTCGTTCTCATGCTTCGGCTTCGCCTCGAATACGGAGCCTATTGGATCGCGGGTCGTTTCGCACATGCTTCGGCTTCACCTCGGATTTCGAGGACGAGTAGGAAGGACGAGTAGGAGGACGACGGACGAGTTGGGGCGACGATGGTTGACCGGTGGCTTAAGGCGGATAAGAGTTTGTCCGTGACTATTCGAAACCTCCTCACGCTTGCCCTTCTCCTTCCGTTTGGTGCATCTGTCAGCATGGCCGGTGACTGGCCAATCTGGCGTGGTCCAGACCACAATGGGATTTCCCAGGAAACCAATTGGCAGGTTGATTGGCCGGATGACGATCCTGAGGTGGTTTGGGAGGCGGAAATCGGGATCGGGTTTTCCAGTTTCGCAGTTGCGGGGAATCGCGTTCTGACCACGGGGAATGCGGACGATCACGACACGGTCTGGTGTTTCAACGCCGATACTGGCGAGCTGTTCTGGAAGCATTCCTACGAGGAGCCACTCGATCCGAAATATTACGAGGGCGGCACTTCGGCGACTCCGGCGATTGATGGCGGGGTGGTTTATCAACTGAGCCGGCGCGGGAAGCTGTTCTGTCTCGACCTTTCGACCGGGGAGGTGAAGTGGGAGAAGAATGTGCAGGAGGAGACGAAAGCCGCCCTGCCGGATTGGGGATTTGCCGGGTCCCCCTTGGTGCATGGCGAGCTTCTGATTCTCAATGTGGGCGGTTCGGGGCTTGCGCTCAACAAGAAGACGGGAGAGCAGGTCTGGTTTTCGGATACGGACAAAGCGGGCTATTCCACGCCCCTGCCATTTCAAACGGAGGACGGTGCAACGGTCGGCATTTTCAGTAGTGCGCGCGATTTTGTGGCGAGGAATCTCGACAACGGAGATGAGATGGCGCGTCACAAGTGGCTCACCAAATATGGGGTGAACGCTTCGGATCCGATTGTCAGTCTCCCTTACGTGTTCCTTTCCTCCGACTATGGCAAGGGTTGCACGTTGTTGGACGTCAGCGGTGGTGATCCGGTGGAGGTGTACAAGAACAAGGAACTCCAGACCCAGATGAATCCCGCGGTTCTGGTGGACGGGTATCTTTACGGATGCAGCGGAAACGAGAGTGAAAAGAAGGTTCCGTTGAAGTGTGTGGAGTTTGCAACCGGAGAGACTCAGTGGGAGTATCAAGGGGTTGGCGCAGGTTCCGTGTTGGCAGCGAACGGGCATCTCATTGTCTTGAGCGCCCGCGGTGAACTGATGTTTGCCCCAATCTCGGCCGAAGAATTTGAGCCGGTCTTCATGATGCAGGTTTTGGGAGGCAAGTGTTGGACCGTTCCCGTGTTGGCCCATGGCCGGATTTACTGCCGCAACGCCGAGGGCGAGGTGGTCTGCATCGATGTGCGGGGAAAGAGCTAGTGCTTGGATTGCGGTGAATTGACTGGCTCGGATGGGTTGAAGTGGAGTCGTGGAACCGGTGGTGTCCCAACGTTGGATGCATCGTACCAGCCCAACGGGCTGAGACATCTTCAGCCCAGGGCAAGCGAGGACCGAGCGCCGCCCTGGGATTGCCGAAGGAGAAAATGGGACCCTGAAGGGGGCCGACAACTGGTATCCCGGCCTTACAGGCCTGGCATGACCAACGACCTTCTCCCCGGCCGCCGGGCGTTCCTCCCTCTGGCCGGGGCTGGCATGTTTCAGCCTTTCAGGCTGGGCTCGGTCGGACGGATGGCGAATCCGTGCCTTCGCCAGGGCATCTCGATCGTTTCCTCGTCGCGCCTGGCCCACAACTCCACCAGGGAACGCGCGTCAACACGGAGATCTTCAACACCCAGCAAGGGCTCCCAACCCGCAAAAACACTTCTGACATTGAACTCAAAGGTGGTATATTCTTATCCATGAGTTCAACTGTGACACTCGACGAATCAGGGGCGTTGGTTCTCCCACAAGCGATTCGAGACCGCTTTCAGCTTAAACCGGGGTCGCATCTTCGGATTGAAGTTGGTGTGGATTGTCTTCAACTTCTTCCCGAAAGCGATTTGGATGCCGAAACAACGGTGGAAATCGTCGAAGAGGCTGGGTTGAAGGTTATTCATGCGCCGCAAGACATCAACGGCTTGGATACGGTAGCGGCAATTGCTGCGGATCGCGACGCCAGAGAGTCCCGCATTCGGTCTTGATCAAAGCTCTGTCGTGCTCATCCATCTTGATTCTTCGATCCTGATAGCGGCATTGGTTGATACGCAGCCCTGTCACGCTGAATGTCTCCAATTAATCGGTGGAAGTGATGAAAAGGGTGTTCACACTCACGCGTTATCAGAGACATTTTCGGTTCTCACCGGCGGACGATTGGGATTTCGGGTTCCCGCATCTCAAGCTGCCGAGGTCATTGGTGATACCATCCTGTCGAGAGTTGAAGTTTGCGAAATTGAGCTGTCCCATCGGATCCAAGCGTTTCGCGATGCTGAACAGAGGGGCGTTCGTGGTGGCGCAATCTACGACTATCTTCACCTCGTGTGTGCTCGCGAAGCCGGTGCCGAGTTCATTTACACGTTGAACACCAACGATTTTCAGGCTCTTTGGCGTTCCGGTGATCCAGAGGTCAAGGCGGTCTGAAAATAAGCAGAGACACTTTCTAGCAATTTCAGCGACCTTTAGCTGATACCGCGAGGCGCTTTCGCCTGATCCTGATTCTTACTTCGGCGCAGCAGGCGCTGGATCCGCCCTCACAATCACATAAAGCGCATCCTGAGGCGCGGTGAGTTTCACGCCTCCGTCGACCGGTTCGAGAGCGACTTCCGCTTGCCGGTATCCTGATGGTGTCAGGGCGATGGCTTTGACGAGGTCCGGGTTCTGAATCGTGATGGTGGCGTCCAGGTTGGCAATTCTCCAGGGTGGTTTTCCCGTTCTGACGATCTGTTCCCCATCGATCTTCGTGGCATCTGCGCCGCGACCAAAGGGGACCTTGGCATCCTTGGTTTCCCAGCCGTCCAGGCGGGAAACGGTTCCGAGTTGGAGCAGAATCCGGCGAGACTCGGAGAGCGGTTTGCGATCGAGTGCCACCGCCTGGATTGTGGCGTAGTCCGTCGTCGATTCGATGGTCACGGTGGACAACTCAAAGCGGCCACCGGCCTTGGCGAGAAAGCCGGTTACCCCCTGGGACGCCGGCGCATCGACCCGGCAGATGCCCTGGCGGTAATCCCATTGATGCTGGTCGGTGTTGCTTCGGATCGTGCCTTTTTCCGCATTCAGATAGTCGTCGACCGAACCGCCCTTGGAGTTTTCGCTGCTTCCCCCGATTCGCGAATGAACCGGGCCGACGAGGAAGGCGGCGCGGTTGATCTGCCCGTCGAACGCGGGTTCCCAACCAGGCTGCAACTCGGGTTGAATTCGGCCGTCGCCATAAATCTCGTTGTCTTCGATGTTTGCCTGGCGGCGCAGCCACAAATCGCGAAGCGGGCGGAAATCTTCCGCGACCGGTTTGCCGGCTTCGAGCAGGCCAAGCCGATGCTGAATCGCATTGGCGGGAAACATCCCCATCAGCATGGGAGTGCTGCAACTCCACTTGGAAAGGGCGTGGGAATCTCCGACTTTCCAGAACAGTCGCCGTGGGTCCATCTGCCAGGTTGGATCGGTGCAACTGAACCAGAAAACGGCATCGAGACCGTTCAAGGTCTGGTAGGCGCTGATGAGAAACGGGCCTTCGCTCTGGTAACGATTGGGATTCTTCCAACTCGTCTCGGTTACCATGAAGGGATGACCTTTTTCCTGGCGATAGTTCACGGACAACTCCAGGGGCTTGAAGAGGACCGACTCGTTCACGAGGTAATGGCCGGGATCGATGCGGTAGGAATCCTTGTCGCCGATGTGTTGGTAATCGCTGCCGACGTATTCGTTCTCGGCATCGAAATCGAGGGCGTGATAGCTGTAGCGCTCCAGCGCCTTGAGCTTGGAATCATTGGCCGTTCGCCAGTTGGTCGCATTGAGAAGCTGCTGGCAGCCCAGTTCTTCGCGGAGATAGGTTCCCATGTCGGCATAGAATTGGCGTTGAAACGTGGCCATGAATTCCACCTGATCCTTGATGCGGCGACTCATTCCTCCGGTCCAGGATTTCGTGAGGAAGTAGACGTCAAAGACGCCGACCAAGCCGTCAGCCGGGGAATCATGCTCGTGTTTCCTTGCGCTTCGTCCCCATTTGGCCAGGGCGGTATCGAGCGACTCATACTTTTCCGACAACCAGGTTCCAAAGTGCTTGGCGAGGATCTTTTTATGGGCCTCGCTCATGCGCGACTGAGTCCAGAAGAAGAGGCTGTCTTCGTTGTGGATCTGGAGAAATGCCACGGTCGGATCGTCCTTGATGGCGAGCCCGGTGTGAGGATTGACGGTGGTGTAGAGATGCTTCGTCCATTGCTTGTAGGCGTCCTGCATCCTGGGTTCGACAAACAACGCGCCCCAGGGCTGCTCACCGGTATAGTCGGGAAGGTCCCAACTTTTCGGCACGGGATGATGACCGTAGTAGGGGGAAATGAGAACGTAGACCCCGTTCTCCTTCGCGGCTTTGATGAAGCGGAAAATCCCCTCAACCTCGGCCTCGTTCACGTCGGTGATGTTGGCGCCTTCCTTTGCGTTGGCGACCCGGGAATGGATCCGCGCGAGGTTGACCCCCATTTTCGCGAGAAAGCGGCAGTGTCGATCAATCGCCTCGGGACTTTGCCGGTAAACATCGGTTCCAACGGCCCAAAACCGGATGCGGCGATCGTCGCCACGAAGGAAATCGTTGCCGCTCGGGGTGAGCTTGATGAAGCCCGTCTCCCCGGATGCCGCTTCGTTCAGTCTTCGCAGGTCGAGGAGGGCGTTGTCCGCGAACGTCTCCTCACCGGGATCGAAGGCCCAGCTGTTCGAATCGTCGAGGGGAACTTCAGCGGCATTGCCAAGCCGAAACAACGCGAAAGAGAAGACAAACAACCTGAGAATACGCATATCCGAGAATAGCCGGATTTGAGGAAGGCCGTCAACCCGGCATTCCGGTCGAAGGGGGCGAATGTTAGAGTCGGGAAGGTCTTGCGAACTTCCGGATACCCGGACGTAAGCGGCCCCGGTTTGAATGGGGATCGCTGAAGGCTGGAAAAGTCGACCGGCTCAGGCGTTCCCGCCGGGAGGTGCTTCGTCGCTCTCTCCCTGAAAGCCGCGTTCCTCCATCTTTTTCAAGACTTCGGACATATCCTCCACTTCCTCCCAAACCTCATCCGTGATGTAAATGGGTGCATCCTGTTGAATTGCCATGGCCATGCTGTCGCTGGGGCGGGCATCCAGTTCGACAATCTTCTTCTGATGGACCTCATTCTCGCAACTGACGATCAAGCGGGCGTAGTAGACGCCGTCGTGGAAGTCGTTGATGATGACGCGATCCACCTTGGCGCCGAGCGCCAAAAGAATATCGGCAATCAAGTCGTGGGTTTGCGGGCGAGGCTTTGGCGTTGCCCGCATGAACATCGTGATCGCGGCTCCCACGGTTTGATCGACATAAATCACGAACACCTTCTCTTCCGTGCCCAGAAAAACGGCGCATCCGCCACTGGTCGGCAAAACCGCGCGCACCTCAATTTCAAAGACTCCGTTGTTACTGTTGCTCATGGATGAGATTTCATAAAGTTAGCGCGTTCACCGGATCCCGCGACTCAAATATTCCTGAGTGGTTGCGACGTAACGCTGCGCCCACACTTTAAGGCCGGATTGTTCGTCTTCGGCAAGTGTTCGTTTCACTTTTGCGGGCGAGCCCATCACAAGGGATCCCGGCGGGATGACCGTTCCGGGGGTGACCAACGCGCCGGCCGCGACAATGCTCCGTTTTCCAATTACGGCTCCGTCCATCACGATGGCTCCCATGCCGATCAAGACCTCGTCCTCAATCGTGCAGGCATGGAGCAAGGCCTTGTGCCCGACCGTGACCCAGTCTCCGACCGTGGTTCCAAATTTATCGGCCAGATGAACCACCGTCCCGTCCTGGATATTCGTGTTTGAGCCGATCACGATGCGATTGATGTCTCCGCGCAGCACGCATTGGTACCAAACGCTGGAGTTCTCACCAATGGAGACGTCGCCGATGACGGTCGCATTGGCCGCAATGAAGCAGCTTTCGTGGATTTGCGGAGCCTGATCCAGAAAGGCGTAGGATTTGGGAACCGGCTTCATCCGAGTGGCGGTCAGCTGTCTTGTCGTCGCAGTTGCGGAAACAGAACCACGTCGCGAATCGACTCGGCTCCGGTCAACATCATGATGAGACGATCAATCCCAACCCCGATCCCGCCGGCAGGCGGCATCCCGTGTTCGAGCGCCTCCAAAAAGTCTTCGTCGATTTTCTGGATCTCCTCTCCGGCCTGCTCCTCGAGACGAGCCCGTTGGGTGATGGGATCGTTCAGCTCCGAGTATCCCGGAGAAATCTCCTGACCGTTGATAATGAGCTCGTAAACGTCGACGACCGAATCGTCTTCGGTGTTTTGCTTCGCCAACGGAACCAACTCCTTGGGAACGTGGGTCACGAAACAGGGATCCTGGGTTTTTTCCTCAATCAGCTTCTCAAAGACCTGTTGAGTGACCTCGTAATCCTCCATGTCCGGACTGATTTGCACACCCAGCTCGTCGCAGCGCTTTCTGCGCTCCTCCGCGGTGTAGGAAAACCATTTTGGATCGATTTCTTCGATCAGCGAGCGGTAGGTGGCGCGTTTCCAAGGGCGTTCCAGATTGATCGTCTTGGTCACTTCGCCTTCCGCGTTTTGGTGTTCGATCTTCAGCCCCCCGCAATATTTCTCGGCCAACAGGCAGACCATTTCCTCCACCAGATCGGCCATCGTCTCGAAGTCGGCGAAGGCCCAGTAGGCCTCCAACATGGTGAATTCAGGATTGTGGCGCGTGCTGATCCCCTCGTTTCGAAAGTTGCGATTCAGCTCAAAAACCTTCGGGAATCCGCCCACGAGCAGTCGCTTGAGGTAAAGCTCGGGAGCAATGCGCAGATACATGTCCATGCTCAGGGCATTGTGCCGGGTTTGGAAGGGTTGGGCCGCGGCGCCTCCCGGGACATCCTGCAGCATCGGAGTCTCGACTTCAAAAAAGCCCCGGTCGGTCAAAAAACGGCGAATTTCACCAACCATCTGGCATCGCTTCAGAAAGATTTCGCGGCTGCGCTCGCTCGACACCAAATCCAGATAACGCTTCCGGTACTGGAGTTCGCGGTCGGAAATTCCGTGCCACTTGTCGGGCAAGGGACGGAGCGCCTTGCTCAAAACGGTCAGCTTCTTCGTTTTCACGGACGGCTCTCCCTTTTGCGTGACGAAGGTTTCGCCTTCAATTCCGAGCCAATCTCCCATGTCGAGAAGCTTGAACGCCTCAAAATCAGTCTCTTCCACCTCGTTCTTGCCGATGTGACACTGAATTTTTCCTTCAAAGTCGGACAACTCAAAGAAGCTGCTCTTTCCAAAGCCGCGTTTGGCCGTCATCCGGCCTGCGATGGTGACGGGTTTGCCTTCCTCAAAGTTGGCGCGGAGCTCCCCAGGCTGATGGGTCGTCTCGAATTTCCCTCCATACGGGTTGACGCCGAGTTCCTGCAGCTGGGCAAGCTTTTCGCGGCGAACGGCGATCAGATGATGTTCGTCTTGGGGTTCGTCTGGCATGTAGCGCCAAAAAGCCCTAGATCCGCCGAAAAACCACTTCTTTTCGAGCCGATTTTGCGTCTGGTAGGGCGAAGATGAGTCGAGCCCACATTCACCCGGACGTGATCCTCGATGGCCGCCTGGCCATCTATCACGAGCGATCGAGGTGGCTTGCCCTGGCCGATCTCCACTATGGCTACGAAGTCGAGTTTCGCCGGGCGGGAGGATTGATGCCGATGTACGGAATGGACCAGATCGAAGCGCGATTGGTGTCGCTGATTGCCGATTATGAACCGGAGAAGGTTTTTCTTGCCGGAGATTTGGTGCACGGCAGAGCGAGCAGTCGCGAAATGGCGGCTTTTTGCGAGAGGATGGAGGAGCTGGGGCCGAAACTCGTTTTTCTAGCTGGAAACCACGACCGGGGCGCCATCACGACCCGGCTGGAGTTTGAAGATTTCGTCCGGGTCGACGGATTCTTCATTCACCATGGTCACCGGCCATCGGCCGCTGCGCCGGAGGAAATCGAGATCGTGGGGCATCATCATCCTGCCATCTCCATTCGGGATGGTGCGGGATTGAAGATCAAGCTCCCGTCTCTCATTCAGGAAACCCACGAATCCGGCGAACGCTGGATTTTACCGGCGTTTTCTCCCTGGGCCGGGGGAACGACGTGGAAAACGCGGCCCAATCAGCAAACCCGGCGTTGGGCCTGTAGTCCGAAACGGGTTTTCGAGATTTGTTAGCAATCGGCGAAAAACCTTCAAGCAGTCATCATCCCGTAAGGTTGGCGCGGTCATCCTGCAGGCAAATCAGCATTAACCTGCAACTGCGAAAACACCCAACTGCTATGAAATACCACGTAATTGCCATTGCCGCCCTGACTCTGGGATTCGGCTTGCTTCATGCTCAAGATCAAAAGGTGGAGGAGACTCCCCAAACCTCGGAAAAAGAACGCGAGAATTCGGAGGGCGACCGGAAAAAGCCCGGAATTGACCTGGAGGCGGCGAAGAGGTTCCGGGACCTGGACAGCAACGGAGACGGTGCCGTGAGCCGCGAGGAATTCGACGAAAGCGAAATTGCCTCACGAGCCGAGGAACGCGACCCCGATGGGAATCGGGTCAGTGAGATTTTCGATAAGATCGATCGAAATGGTGACGATGAACTCGGGCTCTTCGAGTTCGCGGAGTCATTCGAGCACCGGAAGACCCAGCTCATGGATCGCAAGGTTCAGGCGCGATTTGAGGAGTTGGATCGCAATGGTGACGGATTCATTGGTCGCAGCGAGTTCGCCGCGAGCGAAATCGCAGAGAATGCTCGTAAGAATGGAAACGCGGAGAGGGTCAGTGAGGTCTTCAACAAGATCGATCTGAATGGAAGCGGTGATATCGGAGCGTTCGAATTCGCCTATGCCCATGAGAATCGGAACAAACCTTCCATGGATCACGAAACCGCGAAGAAGTTCGCGAGCCTTGATTCCAATGATGATGGCTCCATTGGACGCCGGGAGTTTGCTGACAGCAAAGTTGCCGAGAAATTGCGCGAGAACGACAACCGCGAAAAAATCGACGAAATCTTCGAGGAAATGGATCGGAATGGCAACGGTGAAATCGGCCCCCGGGAGTTTGCCAAGGCACATGAGGATCGCGACGAGAAAGGCAAGGACCAGGACGAGCCCAAGAAAGAAGACGAGCGCAAATATGACCGGGAAACTGTCGAGCAGTTCCAGGAATTGGATCGCGACGATGACAAGGCGATCAGTCGTCGCGAATTCTCCCGTTCACCGATTGCGGAGCACGTTGATGATCGGGATCGCGTTGATGAGATTTTCGGTCGGATTGATGGCGACGACGACGGTAAACTGAGTCTGAAAGAATTCGCGGAAGCTCGTGCGATGATGCGGGACCGGCCCGGAAGGCGCGGTGGTCCGAATCGCGATGGAAAGGTGAAGAGGTAAGTTCAAGAGTTCACAACTACAGTCTGATTGATCTCGTTCACGAGAAGCGGCGGGGAGAGTGATTCTTCCCGCCGCTTTCTGTTTTTTTGCCGTCGGCGTTGGGATTTGCTTCCGGACGCCTGCGTTGCGACCGTAATATTCCAGGGTTTTCCGACGTGTGATTCAAGCAATCAACCTGAACCGCGCTATAATCTTCACCATGAAACCCCTTTTGTTGCTTTCAGGGCTGACGCTGGCCCTGGGCAGTGCCTCGGCTGAGGAATTGGATTTCAATCGTGAAGTCCGCCCGATTCTCGCCGCTAACTGCTTCGAATGTCATGGACCGGATGAGGCGGCGCGGAAGGGGAAATTGCGGCTGGATCAGGCCGGCGCCCGGGCGCTGACGGACGGGGAAGTGATCGCGAGAATCATGAGCGATGATCCTGACGAGATCATGCCGCCCCCGAAGGCGAACAAAACGCTGAGCGGTGAGCAAATCGAAACCCTGAAGGCATGGATCGAATCCGGAGCCGAATACGCAGAGCACTGGGCGTTCGTCAAACCCACTCGGCCGGACGTGCCGAAGCGAGGTGAATGGGCGCGCAACGAGATCGATGCGTTTGTCGCGCGGCGGTTGCAGAAGGAAGGTCTCGAGCCGTCTCCGGAGGCTGACCCCTATTCCCTGATTCGACGCGTGTATCTGGATTTGATCGGCCTGCTTCCCACCCAGGAAGAGGCGGACGCGTTCGTCAATTCCGAGGATCCACTGGCTTACGAGCAACTGGTTGACCGGCTGTTGAATTCGCCGCACTACGGGGAGCGCTGGGCGCGTCCCTGGCTGGATCTGGCCCGTTACGCGGACTCCAACGGATACGAGAAGGATCGGCCGCGATCGATTTGGCCCTATCGAGATTGGGTGATCCGGGCGCTCAATGCCGACCAACCTTTCGATCAGTTCACCATCGAGCAAATCGCGGGGGACATGCTTCCCAATGCCACGCTCGACCAACGGATCGCGACCGGATTTCACCGCAATACGATGTTGAACGAAGAAGGTGGCATTGATCCTCTGGAATACCGATTCCACGCGGTGGTTGATCGGGTGCTGACCACGGGGACGACCTGGATGGGACTGACGACGGGGTGCGCCCAATGCCATACGCACAAGTACGATCCCATCACGCATACGGATTACTTTGGCCTGTTTGCCCTTCTCAACAATGCCGACGAACCCGATCTGGAAGTTTGGGATGAGGCGACGCGAACGCGGCAGGCCGAGCTCGAAACCCGGATTCGGCAGACGGAGCAGGAATTGCTCGCCGGAGCCAATCCGGAGGCGGTTGCTTCGTGGATTCAATCAGAGCGGGAAAAGGCGGTGCCGTGGACGGTGATTGTGCCCACAACCTGGTCGACGAACTTGCCGAAGCTCGAGGTCGAAGAAGACGGCGCGATTTTTGCGAGTGGAGATTTTACGAAACGCGATGTCTACACGCTCAACTTCGAGCTTGAGGATTCGAAGCCGATTACCGCGATTCGTCTGGAAGTGTTGCCGGATTCGCGACTTCCAGCCCGAGGACCGGGACGCAGCTACTACGAGGGGAGGGATGGCGACTTTTTCCTGAGCGAGTTGACGCTTCGGGTCGGGGGAATGCCCGTGTCATTCGCGTCCTCCAGTGCGGGGTTTGGAAAGATTGCGGTGGGATCCGGCGGCGCGAAGTCCGAGAACGTCTATGACGGGAAGGGCTCCACGGGATGGTCGACGGCGACGCGCGAAGGTGAACGTCACGAACTGGTGCTGAACCTGGCAGAACCGATCGCCAACCCTTCGAGTTTCGAAATAGAGCTGCTTTTCGAGCGCCACTTTGTGGCAGCGTTAGGCAAATTTCGCTTCGCGGTGACATCATCGCCCAAACCGGCTCAGGCGCGCCCCGGAATGGCCGCTGACCCGCTGAACGCCTCCGAGGCTGAGATGAAATTGGACTACGTTCGATTCGCTCCCGAGTTTGAAACGCAACGGGAACCGCTCGTGAATCTGCGGAAGCAGCTTCCCAAACCGGCAACAACCCTGGTGTTTCGCGAGCGTCCCACGGACAACATTCGCCCCACGTTTCGCCATCACCGCGGCGAATATCTGCAAGCTAAAGAGCCGGTTTCCCCGCGCGTTCCGGAGATGTTTGAGCCGATCCCGGATGGCGAGCCCGTCAATCGACTCTCCTTCGCCCAGTGGTTGGTGAGCGACCGAAACCCGCTTGTCGCCCGGGTCACCGTGAACCGCGCCTGGCAGCAGATGTTTGGCCGGGGAATTGTCGAGTCGACCGCGGATTTTGGGACCCAATCCGCACCGCCGAGTCACCCCGAATTGCTGGATTGGTTGGCGGTCGACTTTGTTGAAAACGGTTGGTCGTTCAAAAAGCTTCACCGGTTGATCGTGACGAGTGCAACCTATCGACAGAGTTCACGGATCACCCCGAGTTTGCTGGAGAAAGATCCCGACAACTCGTTGTTGGCCCGTGGGGCGCGGTTTCGGTTGGATGCGGAGGCCATTCGCGATGTCGGCTTGAAAGCGAGTGGGCTGCTTTCGCCGAAGATGTTCGGGCCGAGCGTTTTTCCGGTCCAGGATTCAAGCGTTTATGCCGCGGCTTATGGCAAGCCGAAGTGGCAGGCGTCGAAGGGGGCCGATCAATATCGCCGCAGTCTCTACACGTTTTCGAAACGCACGGCTCCATTTGCCGCCTTCACCGTGTTTGATGCGCCGACGGGCGAGACCTGCACGGCCCGGCGCGAGCGCAGCAACACTCCGCTGCAAGCCCTGACCCTGTTGAATGACCAGATGTTTGTGGAAATGGCGGAGGGACTGGCCCGCGACGCGATCACGCATCATTCCGATTCGCGCGAACGCGTTCAATTCATGCTTCGGCGATGCCTGACACGTCCACCAACAGAGTTTGAAGTCGCGACGCTGCTCACCTTTCAAGAAGAGCAGCAACGGCGCCTGAATGATGAATCGCTGGCCTGGATGTTAACCGCCCGGGCTGTGATCAATCTGGATGAAACCATCACCAAAGGCTGACATGACGGAACCGATCAATCCCCTGCATCAAAGGACGCGACGCCAGTTTTTCGACACCTGTGGAGTCGGGCTTGGCAAGGTGGCGTTGGCATCTCTTCTCGCGCAACCTGCTTCGGCGGCGAAGAGCCCACTCAGTCCGCGAAAACCGCCCTTTCCGGCGAAGGCCAAACGCGTCATCTACCTGTTCATGGCGGGCGCGCCGAGCCAGTTGGAGCTGTTTGATCACAAACCCAAACTTCGCGAATTGGATGGAAAGCCGATTCCGCCGGAGGTGATCAAGGGGCAGCGCTACGCCTTCATTCAGCCGGACGCGGCGGTACTGGCGCCTCGGTTCCAGTTTTCGCGCCACGGGCAATCCGGAGCCGAGATCTCGGAGATGCTGCCGCATTTGGGCAGGGTGGCCGACGAGATCGCCATCGTAAAATCGGTCCATACGGATCAGTTCAACCACTCGCCGGCCCAGCTTTTCGTGAATACCGGGAGCGGAATTCCCGGGAGACCGGCGATGGGTGCGTGGCTGAATTATGGGCTCGGCAGCGAAGCGAACGACCTTCCCGGGTTCGTGGTTTTGAAGAGTGGTGGAAACTTGAGTGGCGGTGCGGCGATGTGGAGCAGTGGATTTTTGCCGTCCAGCTATCAAGGGGTGCCGTTTCGCAGTTCCGGGGACCCGATCCTGCATGTGTCGAACCCGAAAGGTGTGGATCAACAGGCGCAGCGCGATTCCCTCGACGTGATTCGAGAACTGAATCAGCGCCAGTTCAAAAACACCGGCGATCCTGAAATTCAGACGAGAATCAATGCCTACGAGATGGCTTTTCGCATGCAGTCACGCGCTCCCGAGTTGATGGATTTCTCACAGGAAAGCCAGGCCACGCTCGATTTATACGGCGCAAAACCGGGGGATGGCGGAGCTTCCTACGCAAACAATTGCCTGCTCGCTCGGCGGCTCGCAGAACGTGGGGTCCGTTTCATCCAGGTGTATCATTCGGGTTGGGATCATCATTCCAATGTTGAAGGTGGGGTTCGCCGGCAATGCCAGGCAACCGACCAGGCGAGCGCCGCGTTGATCCGCGACCTCAAGGTGCGCGGACTTCTCGAGGATACCTTGGTTGTCTGGGGGGGCGAATTCGGGCGAACGCCAATGGTCGAGGCCAGTGCTGCGCTCGGACGATCACAGGGCCGCGATCATCATCCCCAGGCCTTTACGATGTGGTTTGCCGGAGGAGGCATCAAACCGGGAATCACTATCGGCCAAACCGATGAGCTGGGATTCCACGTGATCGAAGACGGGATCCATGTTCACGACGTTCAGGCAACCATGCTTCATTTGCTCGGCATCGATCACGAGGAACTGACCTACACCTTTCAAGGCCGGCCGTTCCGATTGACCGATGTTCACGGACACGTGGCGAAGAAGCTGCTCGCCTGACCTGAGCGTGCTTTTTGGCAGACTTGGGTTTGAAGGGAATGGGTTCTTTGCAAAGATTCGATCATGAGTTCTCAACTTTTTGATTTGTCAGGGCGCGTCGCGCTGGTCACGGGCGGAAGCAAAGGGCTGGGCAAGGCCATGGCCCGTGGATTTGCCGAGCACGGAGCGGACGTGATGATTTGCAGCCGAAGCGAGGACGAACTCAAAGCGGCGCAGCGTGAAATCGGCGAAGGATTGGATGTGAAGGTTGAATATCGCGTCACGGATATGACGGATCGGAATGAGGTCAAAGCGCTAGCGGCGGAGACGATCGAGAAACTGGGCAAAGTCGATATTCTCGTCAACAACGCGGGATCGAACTCACCGGAGCCGATCGATCAGATCACGGACGAAGCCTGGGACCGCATTCTCGAACTCAATCTCAGTAGCGTGATGGTTTTAACCCGGGAGCTGGTTCCCCAGATGAAGGAACGAAAATGGGGTCGGATTATCCACATTTCCTCGGTGCTGGGCGTTGGTTCCAAAGAGGCGCGCAATTCCTATTCGGCGACCAAGGCCGCCCTGATTGGGTTCGCAAAGGCTTCCGCGCTCGACCTTGGACCAGATGGCATCACCGTGAATTGCCTGGCTCCAGGGCCTTTCCTGACGGACTTGCCGATGAGTCTGCTTGATGAAGCGCAGAAGAAGAAGTTCGCCGAGTTTACCGCGTTGGGGCGATGGGGCAGGCCACCGGAGATTGCTGGTCCGGCGGTGATGCTGGCGAGCGAGGCGGGAAGCTACATCACCGGAGAGACGTTGCTCGTCGATGGCGGAGCTTATGCCCGGGCCCTGTAAATCGGAGCGCTTTTTACTCGTACTCCCATTTCATGATCCACGGATCGTTCATCTCTTTCTGAAACTGTTTCAGGCGTTCCTGATACTCTTTGAGGACGTCCGCAAACTCGGGGTTCTCGGCCAGGTTCGTGGTTTCGTGAGGATCCTTCCCAATATCATAGAGCTCGAACGCCGGGCGATTGACGTACTCTCCCACCGTCCGGTTCCCATAGTTTGCGTCGGGTCCCTTGTCCCATTGCGCCTGCCAGGTTGACGCCGCCCAAAGATCGGACGCGAAAGGATAGGGAAGGCCATGCGCAATATTCCAGATCAGCTTGTATTCCTTGTCGCGAATGACGCGCATGGGATAGTACATCTGGATTTCGTGAAACGTGTGTGAAGCAAATATCGATTCCCAATGCGTCGCGTCTGCTTTTCCAAGAACCGGGAGCCAGGATTTCCCGTGGTAACGATCCAGTCCTTTTCGCGGTCCCCGGTTATCCTTGGCGGCATAGGCTTTGCCTTTCCAGTAATCGTCGGCCGGGACCCAGTTTTTGGGACGATTCTTGGAGGTATCCAGACCGCCGGCAAAATCCAGAAGCGACGGGGTGATGTCGATGTGACTGATGAGCGCTTCAGACTTCAGGCCGCGATTGGTTTCGTAGGGATTGCGAACGACGAAGGGGACCCTCAAGCCACCTTCGAAGACGGTCGTCTTTCCTCCGGGAAAAGCCATCCCGTGGTCAGCGGTGAAAACGATGAGCGTCTTGTCGTAAAGGTCTGCTTCTTTGAGAATCTCGACCAGTTTGCCCACGCCCTGGTCGATTCGTGAGCAGCTCTGGTAGTAGTGGGCCAGTTCGCTGCGGGACTCCGGAGTATCGGGCAGGAAGGGAGGAACGATCACGTCCTTGGGGTCGAAAATGACCTCATCCACGCCGGGGTGAGATTCGCCGTTCGGTTTGTTTCCAAAAAGGTCGGGCTTATGTTTGCCGGGAAACCGGTCGTCTTTTCCGCCACCGCGATGAGGATCGCTTGTCGCGAAGTAGAGGAAGAAGGGCTTGTCTTCATCAGCGGTGATGAACTCCTTGGCTGCTTCCGCCATTTGCACCGCATTCCTTCCATTCCCTTTCAGGTAGGTTTCGTAGTGATAGACTTCCTCGGGCGCAACGTGGTATTTCCCGATATGTCCGGTCCGGTAACCTGCGTTGCCCATCACCCGGGGGAGGGAGAGGCTTACCACATTGTAGTAGCTTGCAAACTTGTGATAGGAGTGCTGGTGCCCATATTGACCATTCGCGTGATTATGCAGGCCCGACATGACGACCGATCGGCTCGCTGAACAACTTGCGGTCGTGGCAAAGGCGTTGAGGAAAACGGTTCCATCGGCCGCAACCGCGTCAATGTGGGGCGTTACCGCAGCCGTGTCGCCATAGCAGCCGAGGGTCGGGCTTTCATCATCGGTGATGAAGAAGATGACGTTTTTCTCCGCAGCAAAGGCAGAGGTGATCAGGAACAACGCAGCACAAACAACGAAAGGGGTTTTCATTGCCTCCACCTTTCGGGAGATCTGGCCTGCGTCAACCAGCCATTTTACCGAGGGCGCCTATGCTCCAGATTTCAACGGTAGGGTGGCGACTTCGCTGTAGAAATACGTTCCGTTTTCACCGATCCTGGATTCCAGAAGGAGAACCTCCGTTGCCTTTTGGGAAATCGAGCCGGGCCGGGAGGGAAGGTTCGGTCGCTTTTGGCCATGTTTCAGCCTTGCCAGCGTGATGTGGGGCCGGAAAAGGCGCGTTTCCGGTTCCAATCCACAATCCTGGGCCAGTTGTTCCAACAGCTTGACCAAGTTCTTCAATTCCGGCGAAGCGGTGACCTTTGCCGCAATGATTCTGGCGCGAGAGACGCGGGGAAAGAGGACGGAACGTCCGATTTCGTAATGAACTGGAGAGGTTTGTTCGCTGATCTCAGCGGCTCCGCTTTGAAGTTGCTCCATCTTTTCATCCTCCAGTTCGCCGAGAAAACGGAGTGTGAGATGGAGATCGTCGGTCGGGACAAATCGGCCAAACCGCTCCCAGCCGCTTCCGCGAAAGAGTTGAATTCGATTGGTCAGAAAATCGAGACCGTCTTCGTCTGGTCTCAGGGCTAGGAAAAAGCGGCGTTGGGCCATAAAAATTGATACATTCTGTTTGCCGTGATGCAATCTCGGCGCGCTGGTGACGTCAAACGTCCCGAAATGAAAGCTCCGATTACTGCCCTGTTCGTCTTGTTGTTTGGTTTTAGCAATAGCTTCGCGCTCACTGCCCAAGAAATTCTTGAGCAGCATGAGCAGGCAAAAGCTGAAGCGTTGCAAGCTTATCTCGATGCCAATCCTGAAGCTGAAGATCGCGCAGACGCGGTTGAGCATCTCATCGATTCGCTGACCGTTTTGGGCGACAGCGAAAAGGTGTTTCCGCTGCTCGAAGAGCGCTACGCAGCCCTGGTCTCTGTTCCGGAGCCGGATCTTCAGGCCCTGCTCGGTGAATTGGTCCCCCAACTGGTGGACGGATTTCGCGTCGGCGAAGGCAAGGACAAAGCCCGTGAGTTTATTGATCGGGTTGAGAAAGACCTGGCGGTGGTGATTCAGCAGAATCCCCGAATCGGAGGCTATCTGCAGCAGTTGCGAGGCAAGTTGAATATGCCGGGAGTCGGCGAGGCCATGGATATCCAGTTCACCTCAATCAGCGGTGATTCCATCGACCTGGCGGAGATGAAGGGGAAGGTTGTCTTGGTCGACTTTTGGGCGACCTGGTGCGGACCGTGCATCGCTGAGATGCCGAATGTGATCAATGCCTACAAGAAACATCGCGAAAGTGGGTTCGAGGTCGTTGGCATTTCCCTGGACCAAGACAAGAACGCCCTGGAGAACTATATCAGCGAACATGAGATGACCTGGCCGCAGTATTTCGATGGCAAAGGCTGGGGGAACGAGATTGCGGGCAAGTTTGGAATTCAGGGAATCCCGGCGACGTTTCTGATCGGTAAAGATGGCAAGATTGCCGCCACCAATCTTCGGGGCGACGATCTCGAGAAGAAAGTGACCGAACTCCTCGGAGATTCTTAGGCTGCGGTACTTTCAGCGGTAATCGCTGCTTCGACTCGCGGTGCGGATTCCGCTGCGAAGTCGCCATTCCAGAAGCGTTTCCATCAACGCGCGTTTGGTCGCGTCGTGATCGGGATTGGACCAAAGGTTCACCTGCTCCCCGGGATCGTTCTCAAGATCGAACAATTGCCCTTCGTTTTCTCCGTTGATCGCATCGCTTCCCAGAATGTGAACCAGCTTCCAACGGTCGGTGCGCACCATGGTCATATAGTCGGCCGTGGTGAAATTTCCGTCGCGTGGATGCTCGGCAAAGACGCAGTCACGGCCTCTCCAATCCGGATCGCCTTCGAGCGCGGGCAGCAGGCTCCGAGCTTCAAAGGTGTCGGGAACGGAGAGGCCTGCGAGTTCGAGAATCGCCGGACCGATATCGAACAGTGAAACGAGATCGTCGATGGTTCGCCCGCCCTCAAACCGCTTCGGCGACCAGACGATGAGCGGCACATTCGTGACCTGCTCATACATCGTCCATTTCTGGCTGTGACCGTGGTCGGTGAGGCAGTCGCCGTGATCCGAGGTGAAGATTACGATGGAGTTCTCCAGATAACCCTGGGTTTCGAGGGAATCCATGATCTTGCCAACTTGATGGTCGATCATGGTGACATTGGCGAAGTAGTGCCTTCGCTGACGCAGCCGCTGTTCTTCGGTTGGATCAAGGTCCAGAACGACGGAGTCGTGATCAACTTCGTGGTTGTGGACGCGCATGCCCTTGTAGGCTTCGGGTTGACCGTTCAAGTCTTCCTCCGTCACTTCCTGAAGCGGCACCGCACGGTCGTCGTAGCGCTCCAGATACTCCGGAGTGGGATCGTAGGGCGGATGTGGTCCGGGGAAGCCGATTTCGAGAAAGAGAGGCTCGGTTTGGGGATAATTTTCGATCCACCACGACGCGGTGTTGCCGACAAACATGTCGCTGTGGCTGTCCTCGGGCAAATCCCAGGTAAACGCGCCCAACTTCTTTTCGTAGTTCGAGAATTTGCGATATTGCTCCCGCTGCTGCTTCACCAGTCCGCGGGCGGCGAGGGCCTTGTCCCACTCATCAAAAAAGTAGCGTCCCTCCAAATAGCGATCCTTGTTTTCGACCACATAGCGTTGATGAAACCCACATGGCGTGGTGAAGGGCCAGGTGTGCATTTTCCCGACATTGGCACAATGGTAGCCGCTCGCGTTCAAGTCTTCGATCCAGGAATGCTCCCAGCGATCGGCGTTTTTGAGGATGCCCGTGGTGTGGGGATATTGACCGGTGAACAGGCTTGCCCGTGATGGCGCGCAGCTTGGAGCCGTCACGTGGCAGTTCGTAAACGCGACGCCTTCGTTGACGAGCCGATCCAGATTCGGGGTGTCAACGTGGTCGAAACCCAGCGCGTTGATGGTATCGAACCGTTGCTGGTCGGTGAGGATAAAGATGATGTTGGGGCGTTCCTGGGCCATGTCGAATAGATTGCGGGATGTGCGTGCTCAAAAAGTGGAGATTAACCAGTTAGTGGGCTAGGTTTGAAAGTCAGGGACTCTTTGTGATTAAGTTAGGCTTGCTAAACGAACCGATTTGATCGATGAATCAACCCTTCGTCTCATGGAAGCTGCTGCCATCCAAATCTATCAAAAGCCACCCAAGCGAGATGTCTGGTTTTTCATTTCGTATGCGCGGAGGAACCAGCAGTTGGCGGGAAGCTTTATGGATTTGTTTCTCGAGCAGGTCGGCCCGGCCAAGAATTATCGCTATCATTTTTGGCAGGATTCCGAGATTTTGGTCGGCGATCAATGGCATGAGGAGATTCAGAAGGCACTGGAAGTCTGCGACTTGGGGATTCTGCTACTCAGTCCGGCATTTCTCAATTCCCAATACATCAGCGAGCAGGAACTCCCCAATTACGTTGGGGCGAAGGGCAAGGCGGTGTTGCCGGTTCTTCTCCAACGGGTCGATTTTAAGCTCCATGACCTCAAGGGGTTGGAGCGATTCCAGTTTTTCCGGCTCAACCGGCCGAGTTTCAAGCACTCCAAGTGCTACGCGGATTGCAACAGTCAGCAACGGCGGCAATTTGCGGAAGCCCTCTTTCGCGAGACGCAGCAACTGCTCGACGAACTTTATCTCCCAGCTGCCGAACTTCCCGAGGAGAGCGCCAAGACGGGGAAACCGCTTTCCGGCGGTTTTGCCTTTTCGCGGGCGATCAATCAACGCGCACGGCGGCAGCGAAAATCGGTCGAATCGGCCAATCACCAGGAACACGGATGATCGACTTTATAATTCAAACCTTTGAGGAACAGGGATGGGCCTATCACAAAGTGGAGGGAGCCGACGTCATCGAGACCGGTTTCGAGGCGCACCATACCAAGGTTCATCTTCATATTCAGGCATTTCCCGAGATCAGCGCGATCTCCGTGGTTTCCCAGTCGCCGATTGTCTCCACGTCGCCCGATCGACGATTGAAGGTGCTCGAATTGATCATGCGCGTGAACGAGGTTCTGAATATCGGGAACTTTGAGCTCCGTTGGGATCAGGGAGAAGTCGTTTTTCGGACGACCAACCTGTTCTCGAAAAGTCGTTTTGACGGAGCGATTTTGATCGCGTTGGTCGAGGCGACGATCGTTGAAGTCGATCGCATCACGCCTTGTCTCAATATCATTCAGAAGTCCTCACCTGCTGAATTGATGATGCTCGACGTCGCAGAATTGATGCAAAGAGATGATTTGGTGCCGGATGTCGGCAATTCTGATTGAATTGGATGAATGCAGACCATCGCGGACATTTTCGTGCTGCGCGGCGAAGAGCGCTTGGGACCCTACACTCCCGAAGCCGCTTCGGATCTCATTTCTAAAGGCCTGCTGGCTGAAGACGATCTCTGCATTCGTGCCGGTCAGAAACAGACCCAGCTTCTGCGCCAGGTTCTTGGTTATGGTGGCTCGGAGTTTGAGATTGTTCCCATGCCGGGGTTTGAGGCGGGGCGTGAGGAATACATTCCCTACACCACGCCACTCGATCCTCCTCCCAAACCGCCGGATCCCGCGGAAATCGACACCAGTCGCATCGTTTATACCGGGCACCCGAGCTATTTGAACTTTCCCTGGTTGGTCGGGACGTCGCTGACATTGATCATTGTTGGAGCGATCCTTTGGGCGGCCAACGGATTCATCCTGCTGGGAGGATTGGTGTTTACCCTGTTCACCTACGTCTTCATCTCCATTCATCGGGCGATGCGGCAGTACCTGATTTCCCGAAAGCGGGTCGAAATTATCTACGGTCTATTGATCAAGAGTTCCCACGAAGTGAGAATCAGCGACATTCGGACCATCAACGTGAAAGCCAACGGTTTGAAGGGCCTCATGGGCGTTGGAAATGTCGAATTCGCGTCGGCCGGAAGCGGTGGGATGGAAGTGGAATTCCGCGGAGTTCGGCGCCCTCACCAGATCAAGGAACTGGTGAGAGCGATTCAGGACGGGAAAGTTTAGACGGGTGTCTTAAACCGTGGGAGACCAGCCGTCGCGATATTCGCGGGACCAATGTTCCATCGCTTTTTCATCGACTGGTCGGCCCGTTTCGGGATCGATTTCCAGAACCTGCCTGGTCTTCAAGGCGATGTTTGCCAGGTGACACCAGCGGGAACTCTTCTGAGCGTCGCCAATTTCTGAATGGAGGGGAACGTCGGCTCGAATCGCGTCGGCGAGATTCTGGAAGTGGTATTGGTCGCCGCCAACTCGAGGCTGTTTATCGACTTCCTTGCCCTGCAGATCGTAGAACGTGATGCCCGAGCCATCGCAACTCGCAAATCCCTTTTCGCAAGACCAACTGGCAAAAGGGTGGGACTCCGGTTTCCGGCGATGGCAGCTACTCTGCTCCCAACTGGCGCCGACTTCTCCAAAATCGAACAAGGCGGTTCCGGTGTCCGGCGTCTCCTGATTGTCCTCGTGATGATAGCGATTGCCCTGAAACGAGACCGTCTTCGGGGTGTCGACTCCCAGTCCCCATCGGACCACATCAAGGCTGTGAACTCCGTTGTTGGCCATTTCACCACCCCCAAAATGCCAGTGCCAGTGCCAGTTGTAATGGACGAGATTGTCCTTGAATGCGTATTCCGGACAAGGCCCGAGCCATAAATCGTAATTCAGATTTTGAGGCGGTTCTGCCGGCTTTCCAATTCCAATGGAAGGGCGTTGATTGATGTAGTAGCTCCTTCCATAGATGGGCTTTCCGATCACGCCGTCCTGAAGCTTCTGGATCCCTTCGATCATCGACGGATAACTCCGGCGCTGGTTCCCCATTTGAACTTTGCGGTCATACTTTCTCGCCGCTTCGACCATCAGTTCGCCTTCCCGTCCGTTATGGCTGCCGGGCTTTTCGACGTAGACGTGTTTTCCGGCTTTGCAGGCCAGAATGGTCGCGGGTGCGTGCCAGTAGTTCGGTGCCGCAATGGAAATGATGTCAACCTGCGGATCTTCGAGGATCTTCCGAAAGTCGGTCACGAACTTGGCCGGTTGTTCCTGCCCACTGCGCTTGAGCACGCCGGCTGCTTCTTCGTGGCGTTTGGAATCGACATCGCAGAGGTAGGCGATCTCGACCCCCGGGACTTGGAGCCAGCCCTTGATGTGGCCCCTGCCTCTCCCCAGCCCCATAATTCCCACAATCAATTTTTGGGAAGGTGCGTCCTGACCACGGGCGCTGGTCAAGGTGTTGATGGTGGCGGCTCCGATCGCTGTTCCAGCAGCGGTTTTTGAGAATTGACGTCGGGTTGGATTGTTTTCGAGGGGCATGTTGAGAACACGCCGTTTCCCCGGTTATCTTATCAACTCCAGTCTCCGGAACGCTTTATCGAATGTTGGCGAGGAAGCCGTTTTTGCCGCGCTGAGTCACTGCCAGCTCTCTGCGGAAGAGGGCGGGATCGGCAATGTAGGTCTGATTGCCGTATTCGGCGCGGCCGAAGTCGCTGTCCACTGCCACAATAACTCCGGCAAGCTCCCACCGCTTGGCATCTGGATTGTAGTGGAATGCTGCCCCGCCGGAATCTCCGGGAGCCGCCTGGCATTCGTGAACGCCGCGTCCAAACTTGGCTGCAAATCCGAAGCTGGAGTAGTTACTGGTCGACATCGGCGCAGTGTAGATTTGTTCGATCGAATTGGTTCCCCAGCGCAGCGTGTAGTCCTCAGTCCAGGAATAGGCGTCGGAGGCACTTGCGCGACCACCAGCTCCCGCTCCGAGAAGAAGCAATTGGGTGCCGGATTTGGGGACCATGGTCGTCAGCGGAATGAACGGAAGTTTGGAAACAGAATCCCGGTTGGAGAATTCAATCTTGAAGAGGCAGAGGTCTGCAGTCGATCCATCGGAATTTTTGAAAAACTGTGCGGAACCACGAACTGCGTCATATCGGCTGCCATCCGAGAGTCTGAATGTGCCAGGGCCGACATGGGCGGCCGTCAAAACGTAACCGGATCCAAGGTAAACTCCGGTGGAACGATCAATCTGACCCACGTTGTTCCAGTAGGGAAATGTGTCCCGCTTCAGGGCCCGCTTCACATAGTGTTGCAGTGCTCCTTCGCTTTCGCTGATTGAGGCTTGGCCCGGGGCAACAAGAGCTTGGGCGGAATAGGAAGCCAGCATGATGATGCTGACGGAAACGAGTCTGAGAGTGAGCTGGAAGGGGAGTCTCCTTTTCATTCTGGTGTGGTGAGGGATTTGACGAGGGGTATCAGAATCTATTCGGGTTTGCCAATGCAGGACTCATTTTACGGAAATTATAAAAATTATCAATCACTTTATTTAGATCGAAGGGCAGTTTTGCAAATTTGAACGCGTTTGATAAGAAAAAAAGGAATCATCTTCCTGTCTAGAGGACGAACTAACTCAAAATTGCAGACTGTTTCTCACTTTTGAATATTAAAATTAAGAAAATGAAGAAATGGAGCTTGATGAGAGAGTTGGAGCTCCTGCTTGTTCGCGTCCCTTTTGGATAAGTCACACCTCTTCACCAGTTTTGCGGTCCCTCGCTTTGTGTGAAGGGAAACGAGAAGTCGTAGCCAACCGGATCCTTATTCCAGGGACGTCAAAAATTGATCTGATCCAGCAAAGCCCTCTCTTGCGTTTATCTGGGAAAGGTCCACAATCTAGGCTTTTCCCTGTTCCCTGTTTTAATGGCAAGAACTTCGTTACCACCCAGGCCTCGGCCAACCTACGGTCCCCAGTCCATTGCGATTGTTGGAAGCCTCTATAATCGCAAACTGGTCGATTCCCTCGTCGATTCGGCTCATGAGGAGCTGAAGGCGATTTTGCCGGGGGAGAAGTTCCCCATTTTTCGCGTTCCCGGTGCCTTTGAGATTCCTGTAACGGTTGAGAATCTTTGCCGCCGTGGCGCGTTCAGCGCGATTATCGCCCTGGGAGTCATCATTCGCGGTGAAACGGCTCACGCGGACTTGGTGGCGAGCTCGGTCACGGATGGTCTACAGAATATTGCGATCGAGCACGGCACGCCTGTCATTCACGAGGTCTTGCTCGTTGATACGGAACGCCATGCCTTTGAGCGTTGCATGGGAACGGAAATTAACCGTGGAATCGAAGCCGCGAGAGCCGCTGCCGGGATGGCAGATCTCTTTGGCCAAATCGCGAATGCTTATCCAGCGAATCACGCATGAGTAACAGAAGAAGAAAGGGGAGGGAAGCCGCGCTTCAGTTGCTCTTTGCCTCCGATATTGAGGGCGAGTTGAGTGACGGCCAGAATCGCAAGAATTTTTGGGAGCTTTGCAACGTGAAAGCTTCGCGGAGGGAATTTGCCGAGGAATTGGTCAACGGAGTTCTTGAGAACCTCGAAGCGATAGACTCGGTTTTGCGCCGTTGTGTCGATAACTATGAATTGCCACGGCTGGCTGCGGTTGATCGGAATCTCCTCCGGCTGGCGACCTACGAAATTTTGCTCGTGGAAGCAGTGCCGCCGGCTGTAGCGATCAATGAAGCGATCGAAATCGCCAAGGATTTCGGGACACCGGAATCCAGCCGGTTCATCAACGGAATTCTGGATCGGGCTCAGAAAGAAGCGATCACGGCGATTTGAGTTATGGGACTGTTTGATTCCATCCTTAAGCGATTCGGCAACAAGGAGATCGATTGGGACGATCTGGAGGCGATGCTGATTGGTGCCGATTTGGGCGCTCCGCTCGCCATGGAGATTATCGATGAATTGCAGGATCTCGGGCGGACGCTCAAAACCCAGGATGTTTTGGATCGAACCCGGGAGGCAGTGGTTAACATTCTTCCGGAATCCGTTCCCGGCCTGCAGCCTCTGGAAAATGGGAAGCCGCGGGTGGTTCTCGTTGCGGGGGTGAACGGCACCGGAAAAACGACATCGACCGCCAAACTTGGCTACTTCCTCAAACAGCAGGGCCTCAGCGTGATGTTTGCAGCGGCGGACACCTTCAGGGCTGCCGCCATTGAGCAGTTGGTTTCGTGGGCCGAGCGGACGGACATCCCCATTGTTAAGACCCAGTATCAAGGTGATCCAAGCGCCGTTTGTTACGACGCCTATGAAGCGGCGGAAAAACGGGGGATCCAGTTCCTCCTCGCGGATACGGCGGGTCGACTTCACACGCGTTCAAATCTCATGGAGGAGCTCAAAAAGGTTCGGCGCACGATGGGGAAGAAAGATCCGGCGGCTCCCCATGACCGGCTTCTGGTGGTGGATGCGACAACGGGATCGAATGCGCTGGCTCAGGCGAGAGAGTTTCATGCGGCGCTGGATCTGACCGGACTAATCATCACCAAGTTGGATGGATCCGGCAAAGGCGGAATGGCCGTTGCGATTCAACAGCAGTTGCAGATCCCGACCTGGTTTGTCGGCACAGGTGAGAAGGTCGATGATTTCCATCAGTTTGAGCGGAAAGACTTCGTCGAAGAGATGATCTAGCCTCTCTCTGTGAGTCGTTTTCGCCTCGCATGGTTTTTTGGTGGGAAGTGATTCAAAAATCCCGCAACATGATGGGATGAGTGCGCAAAACCCCACGCGTCGCCAGGTTCTGAAGTCCGCTGCCGCCTGCCTGGCGCCAACCATTATACCAGCAAGTGCGCTCGGGTTGGGAGATCGCCCGGCCCCGAGCGAACGGGTAACGATGGGCTTCGTCGGGATCGGTCTGCAGGGAATTGGAGTGATGGAGGCATTTCTTAAGCACGCCGATGTTCAGGGAGTGGCCATCTGTGATGTTCATGACAAGCATCATCGGGATCGTGATTGGGGTGAAGGACGCGTGTTGGGGCGCGAGATCGGAAAGTCGATCGTTGATCAAACCTATGGAACTACGGATTGTGCCGCCTACTCCGACTTTCGGGAACTCATCGCGAGAGATGATATTGACGCGGTCCAGGTCTCAACTCCCGATCATTGGCATGCCTTGATTACCCTGGCGGCATTGAGAAGTGGAAAAGACGTCTACTGCGAGAAGCCCGTAACTCACTCGTTTTTGGAGGGACAGGCGCTGGTTCGAGCTGTGGCCGAAAACGGTTCCATCTTCCAGGTGGGTTCTCAACAGCGGTCCGATGCCAAGTTTCGCAAACCGGTGGAAATTGTGCGAAATGGCCATCTTGGGCAAATTCAGCGGGTGGAAGTCGGCCTTCCCCCGTGCTACTCGACGCCGCAGGGGGATCCCGCGATCATCGAGCCTCCCGAAGGATTGGACTATGACTTGTGGTGTGGACCCAGCCCCGTCTTGCCGCACATGCGGGCGAGGCACCATCGGTCGTGGCGTTATCACACCGCTTTTGGGGGAGGGACGCTCATGGACTGGATTGGTCACCACTACGACATCGCGCATTGGGGGCTTGGGGTTGAGCGCGGTGGGCCGATTTGCGTGGAAGCCAGGAATTGGACCTGGCCCGAAACCGAGATCTACGACACTCCGGTGGATTACGATATTTTGTGTAGCTACGAAGGTGGCATCGAAACCCTGATTTCATCACGCAAGCCGATGGGGACGAAGTGGATTGGCGAGGACGGTTGGCTGAGTGTCAGCCGAAAAGAGACGAGCGCGTCGAATCCCGCATGGTTGGAGGGCGAGTTCAATCCCGGTAAATGGAAAGCCTATCGTTCACCGGGTCATCAAAGAAACTTTGTGGATTCGGTCAAAAATCGGCGGGAAACCGTGGCGCCGGCGGAAATCGGGCATCGCTCCATCACCCCGGGGCATCTGGGGTGGGTATCCGCAAAAACGGGGCGACCCTTGGACTGGAATCCGGCATCGGAGACGATTGCAAATGATGATGGCGCTCAACAGGAGCTCGAGACCTTGAACTACCGCAAACCCTGGCGTCTCGACAAATCCTGATTTTTCGATATTCTTGAAGGATGGACCCTAACAGAGAGCCAACCAAGTTTGAGCATCGCGTTTACCAGGCCCTTCAGGAAGTTCCGGAAGGGCGGGTGACGACCTACAAATTCTTAGGAAAAGCTGTCGGTTGCGAATCGAGCCAGGCCATTGGCCAGGCGATGAAGCGAAATCCGTTTATGCCCGAAGTCCCGTGCCATCGCGTCATCAAATCCGATTTGACGATCGGTGGATATGCCGGAAAGCGCGAGGGTGAGAAGTTATCCCAAAAACTGAAATTACTCGCCCGGGAAGGAGTTCAATTTGACGCCAATGGTCGCCTCTTGGACGAGCACTGCGTTTTCGATTTCTCCTGAATAGCTTCCTGGATGGTTCAGCTTGAGTGGACGCACTGAAGGGAATCCTGACCACTCAGCCAGGATTCCCTTCCACACAACTTAGACAATTTTATCCCGCATCGATCAGGCCGGTTCCACCGCAACTTGGGGAGGTCGATGGAACCGATCGGTCTTGCGTTGGCGATCACCATGGAAGTGACCGTTGTTGCCAAGACGGGAATTGGTCAGGGATTTGCGAACTAATTCCAAAACGAGCGAAATTTTGGAATTGCGGCTCGGATTTAGTCCGATGCTGCAGGCTCAGGTGGTGGCTTTGGAGCGACGACCGTGAGGATTCCCTTCAAGACTTGCCAATGTCCCGGCGTGGTTGCCCGGAAGGGATAGGCGCCAGGTTTGCTTGGGGCGAGGAATTGGAGCGTGGTCGAGGCTCCCGTCGTGACCAGGCCGGTTGCATGGAGGATCTTGCTTGAAGCCGGGACGGTTTCTGAATTTTTGGCATCACTTTGATGAATGGCTTCGACGAGTTTTCCGACCTCATCTTCGGCACCTTGATCCATCAAGACCACGTTGACGGGGGAGGCGTTCTTGTTGGTCAGGGTCATCTCCACGGGGGTGCGGGGATTCACGGAAAAGCGGGAGGGCTGATAGGACGGGGCGGCGGTTGCTTCGATCTCGACTTTCTTGATCTTCAGATCGTCTGGAGCCGCTCCCATTCGGGAAAGCGCCCGCATCGCCGTAAAACGGTCTTCGGTTTGACCTGCATACTTCGCAACCGTGATCAACGAATCCTTAAAGTCGTCGCCCAATTTGCGGGCGACGGCAGACGCCGCGGCAATTCGTTCGGGCGCGAGTTGAATATCGACCACAATCTTTGCCTCATCGGACGGCCGACTCGTCGTATACACCGCCTCTCCGTCGTTGTCGCGTAGCTCGAATTGAACCTGTGACGATTGGATGGAGCCGGGGGTGGTGTAAAGTATAACCGATTCGATCTTCATCTCCTCACCCAAGTCCACTTCCCACCAGAGGTCATCCCCGTCAGTGCTCGACACCTGAACGCCCTGTGCTGAAGCGTCACCCGACGAGTCGACCGGGTAAAACTCTTCCTTATCCAGATTGGTGATTCCGTTAACGCCGGCAGACGAATGCTGTTCAATTTCTGAAGCCGAGTCCGGGGCCGTGAATTGACTGGTGGTTTTTCCGCTCGCCAGATTCGTCCCTTCGTAGATGACCTCCAGTTCGGTAAAGCTCAGCCGGTTGGTGTTTGGCGAGACAATCCGGACAAACCGCGCGGTCCGGTGATTCGACTGGTTTGGGGCTGCCAACTCATCACGAACCAGCGATTTGATCCGGTATTTCACGGCTTCATTCTCGGCGGCAATCTCACAGGCTCTCAACAATTCCGTGTGGGGAAAATCGCCCTTTGCCGTGATTTTTGCGGCCAGCTCATTCGTTGTATGACTCGTGCTGGCTCCGATGAGGGATGCCGCATAAGCGGTTCTTCGCGATGCCGAATTTGGCGACTGCTCAGCGATCCGCAGAAGCTTGTCGCGCAAAAAGTGAAGTTCCCAGGCTCCCGCGTGGTTCAAGAGCTGCTGAATATTTTCAATCACCAGACTCGACGTGTTCTGGTCAGCCAGGCGGCTGACGAAATATTCCGCCAGCGTCTGTCCCTGACGCCGTGCCAGAACAATGGCGGCGCGGTGGAGCCCTGCGAGATGCTCCTTTTCGTAGATCTTACGTTCGAAGAGAACGCTCGCGGCCTGGGGTGTCATTTCGCCAGCTACCAAATCAGCATTGGACGTTGCGATCGCTTTTGCCCGCAGACTGGGTGGCGATCCTGACGCCTTTCCTAGCAGTTTGCAGGTCTCTTCATAAATCGGCTGAAGGTCGTCAGACATGGGCCAATGCCTTGCCAACGTCGCGATGTCGCCAGCCTTCGGGGAACCGATTTTTCGGGCGGAAGACAACGCGGCGAGGCGAACCCGGGGATCCTCATCCTCCATGACCTTGGCCAGCAACTCCAACGGCTGATCAATACGATCGTGCCAATCCCCCAAGACCCTGGCGGCTGCGGCTCGAGCCTTCGGCTCAGGAGATTCGGTAAGGCTGGAGAGCAGGGAGGAATCGACCCTTCCGTAGGCCTGATGCAACCAGAGGAGTTCGGTGAGAAGACGTTGCCGGTCGTCGTCGCTGTAGTCGATATCGCCGCTCCATTCATTGAGAGCCGCAAACACTTCGGTTGGGCTGCGCGTCCAGAGTTCGCGCCGGACATGCTTTCGCGCATTCGGTTCGGGACTTCTCAACTGCTCCAACAGAACCTCGATCGGCGCATCGCTGACGTTCTGACGCCAATATTCCCGCTTTCCTCTCGCGCTAAGCCGCCAAACCCGGCCTTGATGGGGTTCGGATGCGGATTCCGAATCCATGGCCGCGTCCAAAATATAGAATGCTCCATCCGGACCGACCTTGTAGGCAATTGGCGAAAATGCCGCTGAACCGTCGCTTTTGAGCAAAGGGTTTTGCTGGCGTTCGATCCTCAAAACAGAGCCTTCGTCTGAAACCTGGAACCAATTGATCGCGCCCGAGTCCGTTTCTGAACCGCGAACGAAGGCCGTTCTTCGTTGTTTGGGAAAGTGTGGGCTGTAGAGCAGGGTTCCACCGCTACTCGTCTGGAGAGAATGGGGTTCCGAAACCTCATGATCCAGGCTGGCGATCTGGTCGAGGAGGATCGTTTGATTTCCCTGGCTATTGATCATCAGGCCGCGCCCCCAACCGTCAAACGACAGGCTCATGCGATCAATGAACGGGGAGTTTGAGACCATCTCCAGTTTTTCGCTCCGCGGGGAATAGTGGAGAATGGCTTGGTCTGAGATTCGCTGCACACCCCAGGCGGTTTCGACTCGGGAGTGGGTTTGTTGTCCCTGGCTGAACCAGAGCGAGCCATCCGGTCCCCATTGAAACCCGGCAAGACCAGACTCGGGGGCCGCCGCGCCAAATCCAGAAAAGACCTCTTTCCGTTGATCGGCCACGCCGTTGTCGTCGCGGTCGAGGTAGCGAACCAGCGTTCGCTGTTCCGCGATCACCGCGCCACGCTCGGCAAGGGTAAATCCGGTTGGGAGTTGGAGACCACGAGCGAAGACAGAGTGAGAATCGACAACGTGGTCCATGTCTTCGTCCTCGAGAATGAGGAGATAGTCGTCAGGCAACTCAATGGAGTCGGGACTGGTCGAACTCGGCGCACACAGAACCCAGAGCCGCCCGCGTTCATCGAAGTTCATGGCGACCGGCTTGGAAATGGGCACGTCGCGTTCCGATGCCCAGAGGCTGATTTCCAAATCATGATCCAGGGCGAACTTTTGCAGCACCTCATTGGGTCGGTTCTCGGTTTGAGGGCGAATCAGCGGATAGGCTCCCGGCACCGGAGCGCTGCTGAGGAGGTGAGGTGGAATCGTGGTCGGTTCCATGGTCCAGAGCGACATGATGCCCGGTTTTTCCATGTTCCAGACCGTGCGGTCCGCCAACTCGATCAGCCGGTCTTTCTGTTCCAGGATGTCTTCTCGAGTGTTTTCAGAATGAACCGGCCTCCAGCGGTTGAGCCAAAGCAGATTCTTCTTGGTCACCAGTCGACGAACGGCTTCCGCGCCCCAAAAATCGGATTCGGGAGTTTCCACGATCAGCCCCAGCTTGTCCGCGAGGATCTTGCTCAGCATCCAGTGGCCATACGCATTCAGATGGATGCCGTTGTCGGTGAAAGGGCGGCGACTTCCCTGGCTCTCCGCTTCGAACGCGGTCAAAATATCCAGAAACCGGACTTTGCTCTCGATGCAGATTTCCCGCATCGCGTCGCGATAGAGCCGCAGATTCGCATTGATGGACGCTTCGCGCGGGGACTCCGGCGCAACTTGCCGGTAGGGAACGGGAGAAACCAGAACCAGCTCCGGAGGCGTCTTTCCGTTGTAATTTTGTGACGTGCGATCCCTGATGAACTGAGCGAGTTCTTTCCGAAATTTCGGGATTCCCGCAGACCCGCCGAACGACTCGTTGAAGCCAAAGAACGCAAAAATGAGGTCGGGGCCAACTGCGAAAAGGTGGGAATCAAGATCGCCAAATCCAGGTTCGCGCTCCAAATCGGAGACCTGATCTCCCGACCAGCCCATATTGCGAACCAAGAGGTTGTGATTGGGAAAGGCGCATTGGAGGGCGGCTTCGAAGTAGGAATGGGCTGTCATTCCTTCCGCCAATGCGTTTCCCAGGATGACGATTCGCGCCCCGGGCTCCAATTCCAACCGAGTAGCCCGGGAATCTCCCGGAAAAGCGAGCCAAAGAATCAGCCCAGCCAGCAACGGCAGGGATGGATTTCGATGGCTGGCGGACGGTCTCATTGGTATCTCATCGTAATAGTAACCAATTGGGGAATGTCCGCACCCTGGAAATTTTGAGGTGCGAACGGGAACATTAGTCGAACGGTGCCGTTCGATCCGAGAGTGGCAGGAAGACCCTTTTCCGGCTGATTCCTGCTTGGAAAACGGCGGTAATCATCTCGAGCGCCTTCATCGCACGGTATCCGGAGCAAATGGGATCGCGGCGCTGAAACTGGATGGCCCGGAGCCAATCATCCACGATTCGGCGGTTGCCAATGTCCATCCAGAAGGCTTCCGGACGTTCCTTGTCCGTTTCCTCCTCCGTCGCGAAGAGTTCCACGTAGGGATAGGTGTAGTTCTGAACTTTTGCGGCGGTAACCAAAAAGGTCTTCACCGGATGACCGGCAAACACGCGAACCTTGGCCTTCGTTCCGATCAGTTCCAGTCCCCAGGGACCGTTGAGGTGGCTTCCTTCCGGGCGACTTTGGAACGTCAAATCAACGCCATTGCTCATCGCAAAATAGGCGTGGATGTGATCTCCCGCAATCTTGCCGAGGTCTTCCTGGATCGCGCTTCGTCCGGAGTCCACCGTGATTTCGCTCCCTTTTTCCGAAATGCGGGCCGTGCACCAAATGGCGTCACCCGCAAAATAGCGGGCGAGATCAAACAGATGGGTGCCGAGAACGACCATGTCCTCTGCGCCTGCTCTTGCGTCCTGCTTGCCGAAGAGGCGAACTTCGAGCAGGTCGCCAATCTCGCCCTTGTCGATCGAGTCTTTCAGCTTGGTGATTTTCGGATCGAGCAGCATTTGATGCGCCACCGCGATCTTCAGGTTCTTCTCGTTCGCGATTTTGAGCAATTCATCCGCCTGCGCCAGCGTCTGGGTGAAGGGCTTCTCCAAGTAGACATGGGCGCCCGCTTCGAGGGCGGCTTTGCCCATCGCAAAATGCTGGTCGGTCCACCGTGGGGCCACGCTGACCAGATTTGGCTTCTCCACTGCCAGCATCTCTTGAAAATCCGCGTAGGCTTTCGGAGCTCCCGTCGCAGTTTTGGCCTTCTCGTGGTTCGCGGAATCCGCGTCGGCAACGGCGACAACCTGGACGTTCGGGAGATCGCGAAAGAGGACATCCAGTCGATGCCCGTAGTCGCCCCGGCCAGTATGACCGATGACGGCCGCCTTGAGAACTTCATCCTGAGCAAAGGCCCCGGAATGCGAAAGAGCCGCTGCCCCGAAGAGCAGCGACTTGGAGTGAAATTGGCGGCGATCCACCGGTTATTTCTTAAGTTTCATGAGGAAGCTCCCCACGATGAGCAGGATGAGAGCTCCTCCGGTTGCGACCAGAATCTGCGAGACGGTTCCACCTCCTCCGATGTTGAGTTGGGAGGCGATATATCCACCGACGAACGCTCCGGCGACACCAAGAAGGATCGTCAGAATCAGGTTCATTTTCTGGCGGCCAGGCATCAACAACCTGCCCAAAGCACCAGCGATGAGGCCAATAACGACCCACCATACAAACTCTCCAAATGTCAGGGCTAAAATCATGATTATATCTTGTATTAGTTAATGGTTAGAAACGGCTAAATGACTGTGGTTCGTGAGTCAAGGTTGTCTACGACTTCTTTTTCGTCACTTTGTGAGGGTTATTCGGTCGCATTCAGTGGGGCTATCATGCCGAAAATGCCGTTGCTTAACAATTATAAAAAACCGGCAATCCTGCAATGCCTGAGCCGCGTTTAGACCAGCGCATGCCGGAGGACTTCATCGACCGTCTCAACAGGAACAATTTCGAGACGTTCTCTGACTTCTTCGGGAAGCTCCGGAATGTCCTTTTCGTTGAGTTTGGGAATGATCACTTTCTTGATCCCCGCAGTCAGGGCCGCGATCGTTTTCTCCTTGAGGCCGCCTATCGGTAACACCAAACCGCGAAGCGTGATTTCACCCGTCATAGCGACTTCGTGATTGACCGAACGATTCGCATAGAGCGAGGCCAAGGCGGTAAACATCGTGATTCCGGCAGAAGGCCCATCCTTGGGAACGGCACCGGCCGGCACGTGGATGTGGACATCGTAGTTTTCAAAATCGGCCGGCTTGATCTTCAGCTCCTTGGCTCGAGAGCGAACCAGGCTCTGAGCTGCCTGCACCGATTCCTTCATCACATCACCCAGTTGACCGGTTAGCTTGACGTTGCCTTTTCCCGGAAACCGGATCGCCTCGACGTGGAGAACATCTCCACCAACCTGCGTGTAGGCCAGTCCGGTCACGACGCCGGGTTGACTTTTGAGGAGTTTGCTTTCCCTGACGAACTTGGCGGGCCCCAAAATGTGGCGAACCTCATTCAAATCGACGTTCAAACTCGTGATCTCCTCTTTTGCGACCCGAGCCGCAACGGAACGGCAAACCGAGCCGAGTTCCCGTTCGAGATTCCGAACTCCGGATTCCCGCGTGTAATCGGAAATCACGGCACGAATCGCTTTTTCCTCGAACGTGCACTGATCTTCCTTCAGCCCGTTTTCCTTGATCTGCCGCGGGATGAGATAGCGGGTTGCGATGTTCAGCTTCTCTTCCTCGGTATAACCAGGAAGCTCAATGGTCTCCATCCGATCCAGAAGGGGGGCGGGAATCGTGGAAAGCGTGTTGGCCGTCGCGATGAACATGACCTGCGACAAATCAAAGGGCACATCGAGGTAACGGTCCGAAAAACTGTCATTCTGACGCGGATCTAGCACTTCAAGAAGGGCGCTCGCGGGATCTCCACGGAAGTCGGCTCCCATCTTGTCGACTTCATCCAGCATCATCACCGGATTTCGCGTTCCGACGCGTCGCAATTCCTGGATGATACGTCCGGGCATCGACCCGATGTAGGTCCGGCGGTGACCGCGAATCTCGGATTCATCGCGAATGCCTCCCAACGCCATGCGAGTAAATTCCCGTCCCAGTGCATCGGCAATGGATTCACCCAGGCTGGTTTTTCCGACTCCGGGAGGACCGACGAAGCAAAGAATTGGTCCCTGGCCGGTCGGATTGAGCTTCCGAACCGCCAAAAATTCGATGATCCGCTGCTTCACGCGCTTCAGTCCATAATGATCCTGATCGAGCTTTTCCTGAGCCGCGTTGAGATCCAGATTGTCCTTGCTCATCGCCTCCCACGGCAACTCGGCGAGCGTTTCGAGGTAGTTGAGAATCACGGAGTGATCCGGGCTTTGCGGCGGAATGATCTCCAATCGCTTGAGTTCGTGATCCGCCTGCTCGCGCGCTTCCTCAGGCAGATTCGCCGCATCGAGCCGTTCGCGCAGATCTTCGACCTCTTCTTCAGTCCCATCCTGCTCACCCAATTCCTTCTGGATGGCACGGAGTTGCTCGCGAAGATAAGCCCGCTTCTGCGATTCTGTGAATTCCGTCTCCACATCCGATCGTAACTTCTGCTGGATTTCCGCGATGCGAAGCTGGTTATCGATCTGCTTTTGCAGATTCTCGACCCGCAAAACCACATTCAACTGACTCATGAGGTCCTGGCTGCGATTCAACTCAAGGCTCAGATTGCCAGCCAAAAAGTCACTCAACGTCGCGGGATCATCCATGCCCGAAAGCATCGTGATCGCTTCAGGGGGAACGTTCGGATTGAATTCGAGAAGCTTGATCGCTGATTCGCGCAGATTGCGAACCGCAGCCGTCCAGTATTCGTCATCGTCTTCGGGCGACGACTGCACCAGGCGCTCCACCTCGACTTTCAAAAACGGTTCCGTCTGCGTGGCTCGCACCAGCTTCACGCGTTCGATGCCTTGCGAAATCACGATGGCGGCTTCTTGATCGGGCCGAACCAGGCGCAGCACTTTGGCCAGGCAACCCACCTCATGGAGATCCTCCAGACCGACATCGTCCTTCTCGGGATCTTTCTGAAGCACCACCACGACGTGATCGCCATGGGGCAGGCTTTGTTCGAGCATCTCCAGGGTTGAGGCGCGTCCCACGCTCAGGGGAGAAATGGTTCCCGGAAACAAGACGGAATTGCGCAACGGCAGAACCGGAATCTCAGCCGGGAGGTTCAGCTTTTCCAACGTCGCATCGCCTTCCTCCACGATCGTGGCTTCTTTGGGAGGCTCATTCGACCCATTCTGTAATTCCAAATTTTCTGACTCCATATCGGTTAAGTTGCTTTGATTGGAAGACTCACCCACAGGTATCCTTCGACCTTCGTTGCGGTGACTCCCTCTGGATCGACCGCCTGGGGCAGGTGGATTTCTCGTGCGAATGGTCCGTTCTCAATTTCCAGTGCCAGGGTTTGGCAACAAGAGACGGAGGGATCCTCAATCTCGGGGCGTGGAATCGCGCGAAATCCCTGAATGCTGATTTTCTGCGGCAAAACCTTCAGGTCGATCGCTTCCCGGTGGACCCCTGCCAAATCGACACAGATCTCGAAGCGATGATCGTAGCGGTAGGCGTTGATCGCGGGCGTCCACGCAGGATTGGGCGCAAGGTAGTGAGAGAACTGAAGCTTCTCAATGCCCTGGACGACCTCCTCGGTCTGGGCGAAAACGCGGGTGTAACGGATTTTTCTCGCCATAACGGGGTAAGTTGGCGGTCTTGGTTAGGTTTTGTCAAGAGGCGGGAAGTTCCCGACTCAGTTCCTTGGACGATTTGGAGCCGCAGACCTATCAACCCACCTTGATTAGGGGCTAACATTGTCAATAGTTCGCCATCCATGCCTGAATCCCCCCGTGTTGCCATTCTCAATGTCGTAGGCCTGACCAGTCGGTTCTTCGGTCCCGACATGCCGGAGATCACCGCGTTTCAACAACGCAGCCAATGGGCGCACGTCGAGCCGATGCTCCCCGCCGTCACCTCTTCGGTCCAGGCCACCTACCTGACCGGAAAAACTCCGGGAGATCACGGCATCGTCGCCAACGGCTGGTATGACCGGGCCCGCGCCGAGCATCTCTTCTGGAAGCAATCCGACCGCTTCGTCGCCGGCCCGAAACTCTGGGAGATCCTCAAGGACGCCAACCCCGACTTTACCTGCGCCCGTCTCTTTTGGTGGAACAACATGTATTCCACCGTCGATTACTCCATCACCCCGCGCCCCATCTATTGCGCCGACGGCAAAAAGGTTTTCGACATCACTTCCCGCCCGCTCGACATCCGCGATGCCATCAAGGCCGACCTCGGCGACTTTCCCTTTCCCCAGTTCTGGGGACCGGGCTCCGGCATCGGCTCCAGCCAATGGATCGCCGACTCCGCCAAATGGATCGAGGAAAAATACGCCCCCAACCTCAACCTCGTCTACCTCCCACACCTCGACTACAACCTCCAGAAGTGGGGACCGAACGATCCGCGCATCGCCGAAGATCTCCGCGCCATTGATGAAGTCGTTGGCCGCCTCATCCGGTTCTTCGAAAAACGCGGCGTCAAGCCCGTCCTCCTCTCCGAATACGGCATCACCGAGGTCGATCGCCCCGTTCACCTCAATCGCGTCTTTCGCGAGCACGGCTGGCTCGAGATCAAGGAAGAGCTGGGGAGCGACGTCCTCGAACTTGGCGATTGTCGCGCCCTCGCCATCGCCGATCACCAGATCGCCCACATCTACCTCAATGACCCGAGCCTGAGGGAGGACGTTAAAGCCGTTCTCGCCCAAACTGAAGGCGTCGAGCGCGTTCTCGACCGTGCCGAACTCGCCGAAGCCGGGCTCGACCACCCCCGCAGCGGCGATCTCGTCGCCATCGCGGATTCCCGCAGTTGGTTCACCTATTACTATTGGCTCGACGACGACAAGGCGCCCGACTTTGCCCGCACCGTCGACATCCATCGCAAGCAGGGCTACGACCCCGTCGAACTCTTTATCGATCCCAAAATCGTCCTCCCCAAGGTCAAGATCATCAGCAAGCTCATCCGCAAGAAACTCGGCCAGCGCATTCTCATGGACCTCATCCCGCTCGACTCCACCCTCGTCAAGGGCTCCCACGGTCGCCTTCCCGAGGATCAAGCCGACTGGCCCGTCCTCATCGGCCCCTTTGCCGCGTTAAAAGACTCCGACCAAGTCGGCGCCTGCGACGTCTTCGAGCACCTGCGCCAGCTTCTTTAGGTTCGATGCCCCGTCACCGGGTTCCCCGCTTGATTCAGCCTCAATCCTCTCTATCACTGTCCCATGAAGCTCGAAACCCTTTGCCTTCACGGCGGCCATCAGCCGGACCCCACCACCAAATCCTGCGGCGTCGCCGTCTACCGCACCGCAGCCTACGTCTTTGACTCCACGGAGCACGCCGCCAATCTCTTCGCCTTGAAGGAGCTGGGCAACATCTATTCGCGGATCATGAATCCGACCAACGACGTCCTCGAAAAGCGCGTTGCCCTCATGGAAGGCGCTCCGGAAATGGGTGGCCTCGCCCTCGCTTCCGGTACCTCCGCCGTCTTCTACTCCATCATCAACCTCGCCCAGGCTGGCGACAACATCGTCTCCGCCCGCAACCTTTACGGCGGCAGCTACACCCAGTTCAACGACATCCTCCCGACCTTCGGGATCACCGTCAAATTTGTCGATTCCCAGGATCCGCAGGCTTTTGCCAATGCGATTGACGACAAAACCCGCGCCATCTTCTGCGAGACCGTCTCCAACCCCGCCAGCCAGGTTACCGACCTGGAAGCGGTCTCCAGCGTCGCCCACGCCCATGGCCTGCCCTTCATCGTCGACGCCACCTTCTCCACGCCCTACCTCTGCCAGCCCATCCAACACGGGGCGGACATCGTCGTTCACTCCCTCACCAAATGGCTCGGCGGACACGGCGCCGGCATCGGCGGGATCGTCATCGACTCCGGCACCTTCAACTGGGCCGGAGGCAAACATCCGCTTTTCGATAATCCCGACACCTCCTACCACGGCCTGCGTTGGGGGCACGACCTGCCCGAGCCGCTCGCCCCGCTTGCCTACATCCTGCGCATGCGCACCGTCCCGCTTCGCAACCTCGGCGCCACCCTTTCGCCGGACAACGCCTGGATCGCCCTGCAAGGCATCGAAACCCTGCCTTTGCGCATGGAACGCCACTGCGAAAACGCCAACGCTGTCGCCCGCCACCTCCAGAACCAAGCCAGCGTCACTTCGGTTCGTTTTCCCGGCCTCGAATCCGACCCCGAATACGACAAGAACCTCAAATACCTCAAAGGCAAAGGCGGCTCCATGGTCGTCTTCGAGATCGCAGGCGGCAAGGAAGCCGGTCAGAAGTTTATCGAGAGCCTCAAACTCTTCTCCCACCTCGCCAACGTCGGCGACGCCCGTTCCCTCGCCATTCATCCCGCCACCACGACCCACTCCCAGCTCAGCGATGAGCAACAAGCCGGAGCGGGCATCACCCCGGGATTGATTCGACTCAGCGTCGGCATCGAGAACATCGACGACATCCTCGCCGACATTGACCAAGCCCTTGCTGCTGCGAGCTAAGAACGCTCAACTGGCTACGGCACCTCCAACGATGTATTGTTGGGTGAGTTGTTCGGACGTTCGGCTTCCGTGTTTTTCAGGATGGAAACTGCATCGGATTGAGGCCCATCAGAGCCACGATTGGGAAACTTATAGTCCGACGTTTAGGTCTGGTCGTTTGATTCTGGCTCCTGGTCGAGTGCTGCTTTTCTGGTCATCTCTTGATCAGGGGCAGGCAGGTCCCTTTCGTACGCTTTTCCCTTCCTTATTACATACCAAACCAAGAGGCCGAAAATAATAACGGGAAGGAGTGGTTTGAGAAGGACCAAAAAAAACGATAGGTAGTCCCCAAACTTGGTATCCAAAAATCGGTCGGCAAACGAAGGTTCTTGGCCGCGCTGTGTTACAACGACGAGCATCCCGACGAAGATCAAAATGTTGGCGGCCTGACCGAGAAGATAGATCCATGGAAGCGATCTTTTTCTGAAAAGAAAATAGGCACCGATATAGAGGGTGCTCCATAAAGGAGCCATCGTAACGTTCTGAATTAGCACCATCAAAAAACCATACCCTTCATTGCGCGGGTATTCGGCCACGGACGTGGCTGCGATGATTACAAATGGGAGAACCAGCAGAGGCCCGACGGCAAAGGCAAGCAGTTTGTGACCGTCACTCGCTGACCGCTGCGTTACCATTTTCTACAGAGCGAGGATCATTTCAACTGCAACGCTTTGGCGCTGGAGAGACGACCGGTTTTAGTCATGGCGCGGACGGTGACGGCTCCGGGAGTGCCACGGAAGGTGAATTGATTGGCGGCGATGGGAAGGATGCGTTCGACCCGCCAGGATTTGGATTTGGTGGGGCGGGCTTGGACGATCCACCAACGGAGGTCGTCGGTGTTGGTGGTGGCTCTCCACGTGAGGGTGGTGTTGCCGCCTTCAATGCGGCTGCTGACCGTCGGTGAGGCGGGGGATTTGCTGGAGAGCCAGGGGGAATCGGGGACGAGGGAGATTTGCGAGTAGGTGGAGCTGGAAAGACGGTTGCGGATTCCGTCGCGGTCCTGTTGCAGGGCTTTGAAGCTCCAGTGGATGTGACCGGTGCCGGCTTTGGTGGCGGCGTGTTTGCGCGTGAGGTCGATTTGGTTGGTGATCTCGCGCGAGGTGCGTTTGCGGTCCGTGGAGCTTTTGATGCGCTCGGTGGCGACGCCGGGCCAGAGGTGGCGTTGCTGGGAGTTTTGGTCGCCCCACCATTTGATGAGCGTGGAGAAGCTTTGCGGCTTTTGGTCGATGCTCCAGTAGAGTTGGGGGGAGAGGTAGTCGACCCAACCCTGGCGCAACCAGGTACGGGAGTCGGCGGCCATGTGCTCAAAGGCGTCGGCGCCGGCTTCGATGGTGCGGGGGACGCCGGGACGCCAGATGCCGAACGGGCTGATGCCGAATTTGACGTGCGACTTTTCCTTCTTGATGGAGCGGTGGAGGCGTTGGACGAGGGTGTTGACGTTGTCGCGCCGCCATTCGGTGACGGCCATGCGTCCCCCGCTGGATCTGTAGGCGTTGTAGGCGGCGGAGTCGTTGAAGATGATTTTGCCACCAACGGGGTAGGGGTAGAAGTAGTCGTCGATGTGGATGCCGTCGACGTCGTAGCGTTTGGTGACGTCAACCATGACCTGGACGGCGCGGTCCTGAACCGGTTTGTGCGCGGGGTTGAGCCAGAGTTGGCTGCCCGCCGTCATGAGGTATTGCGGATGGGTTTTGCTGATGTGGGTGGAAGCAGCAGAGACTTTTTGATTGGCGCGGGCGCGGTAGGGGTTGAACCAGGCGTGAACTTCAAGGCCGCGTTTGTGGGCTTCCCGGATCGTGAAGTCGAGCGGGTCGTAGCCGTCGGAGGGGGCGCGGCCTTGCTTGCCGGTGAGCCAGTGGGACCAGGGTTCGATGCTGGAGTGGTAAAGGGCGTCGGCGGCGGGGCGGACCTGAAAGATGACGGCGTTCATCCTGAGCTGTTGGGTAAGGTCGAGGAGGGCAACCATTTCGGCGCGTTGCTGGGCGGGGGAGAGCCCGGCGCGGGAGGGCCAGTCGATGTTCCAGACGGTGGCGATCCAGGCGGCGCGGAATTCGCGAATTGGCTCGGGGACGTCTTCGCGAGAGGCGACGTAGGGGCCGGTTTGTGCGCTGAGGGAGGCGCACGTCCAAAGCAAAGCAAAGGCGAGGAGTTTCATTGGGGGATTTTGGACGGTTCTGACAGGATTTCCATTGTTTTGATGCCTGGTTAGGAGTTTGAAGTTTTGGTTGCTCTAACCAACAACTGGGAAATGTTCCTCCCCAATCAGCCCCTTTCAGTAATGACAAAAATTCTCCGCCCGACGTTGTGTTTGTGCCTTTTGGCGTTGGTTTCCTGCAATGACACTGACAAAGCCGCTGTCTCCAAGGGCAGTGGCAAGCCCCAGGTTCAGGTTTCCAATTATCCGTTGCAGTACTTTGCTCAGCGCATTGGCGGAGACTTGATTGAGGTGAAGTTTGGTGCGCCGGGAGATGGTGATCCAGCTTTTTGGGAGCCGGGGGATGATGATGTGGCGGCGTTTCAGGATGCGGATCTGATTCTGTTGAACGGTGCGACGTATGAAAAGTGGCGCGATCACGTGAGCTTGCCGGAATCGGTGGTGGTGGATACGTCGGCGGCGTTGGGCGACCAACTGATTGAGATCAAGGAGGCGGCGACGCACAGTCACGGGAACGAAGGGGAACATTCCCATGCGGGAATCGCGTTTACGACGTGGATGGATTTTGGTCAGGCGAAGTTGCAGGCAAAGGCGGTTCTGGAAGCCTTGCAGGGAATTCTCCCGAGTGAGGACGAGACGCTTTCCGAGAATTATTCCGCGCTGTTGGCGGATTTGGTGAAGCTGGAAGGGACGATGAAGCTGGCCGCTGAAGGAATCGGCGAAACCCCGCTTTTTGCTTCTCATCCGGTTTACCAATACTGGGCGCGAGGCTACGATTTGAAGGTTGAGGAGGTGTTGTGGGAGCCCGAGGTGGTTCCGACCGAGGATCAGTTGACGGAGCTGTCGCACCTGCGGGATTTTCATGAAGCCGGCTGGATGATTTGGGAAGGCGAGCCCGCGGCCGAGTCGGTTTCGAAACTGGAGGAAATGGGGATCAAAAGTGTGGTCTATGACCCTTGCGGCAACGTTCCGGATTCCGGGGATTGGCTGAGTGTGATGTATCAGAATTTGGAAAATCTGGCCGCGATCGTTCCCTGAGCCTCCAAAGTTGATGCTTGCGCTCACCGAGTGGCTAAGGCATCTTTTGGACTGGTCCAAAGTCGGTAATTGCCCCCCGGCTCTTCATGGCAGATTCAAAACAACCTCCTTTGGGTGATATTCCCTCACCCGATCAAATTCACGATGTCGACTCCGCGTTGGAGGCCCTCCGCGATATGGAGGCTCTCTACTCTTCGTTGGTGAACAATTTGCCGGTTTTTGTGATTCGCAAAGACTTGGATGGGCGCATTACGTTTGCGAATCAGCCGTTCTGCGAACTCCTGGGGTTGGATTGTTCAGAAATCGTCGGCAAGACCGACTTCGACCTCTACCCGAAGCCCCTCGCGAAGCGGTATCAGGAAGCGGACAAAAAGGTGATGGAGTCCGGCAAGGTCTTCAAGGGAATCGAGGACAACAAGACCACGGGGGGAACGATTTACGCGGAGGTGATCAAGTGCCCGCTCTATGACCACGAAGGTAAGCTGATCGGATTGCAGATTGTGTTTTGGGACGTCACCGAACGTCAGGAGGCCGAGGAGTTGATCGCCGAGAAACAGGAAGCTCTTCAAGCCGCGAAAGATTCCGCGGAAGAGGCCAGCCGAAGCAAGAGCGAGTTTCTGGCCAACATGAGTCACGAAATTCGCACGCCGATGAATGGGATCATTGGTATGACGGAAGTGATGCTGAATACCGATTTGAACAACCAGCAGCGCGAGTATGCGATGTTGATTCATCAATCGGCCGATTCCCTGCTCGGGCTTCTCAACGACATTCTGGACTTCTCGAAGATTGAAGCCGGCAAGTTGAGGCTTGATCCGCATCCCTTTCATCTCCGGGATGCGATTGGGGACACGTTGCAAACGATGGCGACTCGTGCCGCGGAGAAGAACCTGGAGCTGGCATACCATATTCCATCCGAAGTCCCGGATCGCCTGCTTGGGGACTTGGGGCGCCTTCGTCAGATTCTCATCAACCTGGTCGGGAATGCGATCAAGTTTACCGTGGAAGGGGAAATCGTGGTCGATGTGAGCCAGACGGCTGCAGAGGGCGAGAACGATGAGAAGGTGGAACTGACGTTTTCCGTGCGCGATACCGGGATTGGCATCAAGAAGGAGAATCTGGGCACCATCTTTGATCCGTTCACCCAGGCTGATAGTTCCACGACCCGGAGTTTCGGCGGGACCGGCCTCGGGTTGGCGATTTGCGATCAACTGGCGAATATCATGGGCGGTAGGTTATGGGTCGAAAGTGAACACGGCCGGGGCTCCACCTTTTATTTCTCTGTCAGGGTTCGTCGCGATCACAAATCTCAGCGCACGTTGCCGACGCCATCGGAGTTGGAGACGCTCCATGCCCTGCCGGTATTGGTGGTTGATGACAATGAAACGAACCGGAAGATCCTGGAAGAGATCCTGCGAAATTGGGGAATGAAGCCGATTCTCGCATCCGGAGCGGAGGAGGCGCTGGAAATTCTGGATCAATCCACCAAGTCAGGGCAGCACATTCCCATTGCGGCGATCGATTTGATGATGCCGAAAGTGGATGGCATGGAATTGGCCCGCAGGATTCAATCCCGCAAGTCTACCCCGCGCCCCCGCGTCGTCATGCTGACGTCATCGGCGAACCCGCCGACCAGCACGGAGCGCCGCGCTGCGGGAGTGCATCGCTGCCTTACCAAACCGGTCAAGCAGAGTGATCTTTTTGATGCGATCACGGAAGTGCTGGGAGTGGCGGCAGCCGATCCGGCTCGTGACGCCGTCATCGTCTCCAGTCCGTTGGATCCCCCGATTCGCAGGCTTCGCGTTATGTTGGCGGAAGACGGTCGAATCAATCAGGAAGTGGCCATCAACATGCTGACGCAACGTGGGCACGAAGTCGTTCTGGTGGAGAACGGGCTTGAGGCCGTCAAACGGCTGGAAACCGACACCGTCGGTTTTGACGCGATTCTCATGGATGTGCAGATGCCGGTGATGAATGGCTATGAAGCGACTCAGGCGATCCGGGAACGCGGCATCGACATTCCGATCATTGCGATGACGGCGAACGCCATGAAAGGCGATCGCGAAAAATGTCTCGATGCCGGGATGGACGAATACATCCCCAAACCGGTCCGGTCTCGGGAGTTGTTTCGCGTGTTGGAACGCAAAGTTTCCGGAGGAGAAGAGGATCATGATAGTGCCAGTGAGGATTTTGATGCTCAAGAGTTTTTGAACCAGTTGGGAGATCGGAAGCTCGCCCAAAAGTTGATCGGCTTCTTTTTTGAAGATGCTGCGGCCAGTATTGAGCAAATCCAGTCCGCCTTTGATGCGGAGGACTGTGATGCGCTTCATGCCGCCGCTCACTCGCTCAAGGGGATGCTGGGCAATTTCCCGGGGGCAGTCGCCCATCGTTACGCCACGGAGTTGGATGACGAGGCGAAGACAGGAAATCTGGAAGGAGCCAGAAAGCGGATGCCTGCCTTGAAGCAGAGCATTGAACTGTTGACCCAGTCTTTGCGTCGATTGGAAGAAGAGTTGAAGACGTCGAACAAATCCTGATGAAAATCCTCGTTGCGGAAGACGACCGCCTCACCAGAACCAAGATCGAGTCCTACCTCATCGAGTGGGGACATGAGCCTGTGGTCGTCAGCAACGGTGCCGAGGCGTGGAAACTTCTGCAGAATGAAGACTTCCCCCTCATTCTTTCAGATTGGCAGATGCCGGAGATGGATGGTGTGGAATTGCTGCTGCAACTGCGCGGGCAGAGCAATCCGCCCGGAGGGTATCGCTATGCGATTCTGCTGACCAGCAGGTCCGACAAGGCCGACCTGGTTCGTGGAATGGATGCCGGTGCCGACGACTTCATCACCAAGCCTTTCGACAAGGACGAGCTGCGGGTGCGAATTCGCGCGGGGGAGCGGACCGTGCGCCTCGAACGCGAACTCGATGCCAAGAATGCAACGCTCAAGATATCCAACGATCGCATGAGAAAAACGCTCGAAGCGGCGACCAAGGTCCAGGCTTCGTTCCTGCCGACTCATGAGATCGATCCCAGGGTGCGCTACGCCTTTCATTATCTGCCCTGCGAAGAGTTGGCCGGCGATATGCTCAATGTCGTTCCGCTCGCCGAGCACTATGTCGGCGCCTACCTGATCGACGTGAGCGGACATGGCGCTGCGGCCTCCCTGCTTTCGGTCCAGGTCAGCCGCGAACTCACGGCGCGCGATGCCGAGTTGCTTCGCGGCGGCAAAACCGGCCCCATCACCTCTCCGGAGGCTGTCGCGGCAGAACTCAATGCCCGCTTTCCCTGGGATCCTTCCACCCAGCAGTATTTCACCTTTCTTTATGGAATTCTGGACCTTCGAAACGGCAAGTTTGTCTACACCTCCGCCGGTCATCCTGGTCCCATTATCGAATCTGGTGAAAAGAGCAAGATTTTGAAAGCCAATCCCCCGGCCATTGGAATCGTGCCCAACGCCAAATACGAAAAGGAGGAGCTTCAGCTCGAGCCGGGCGATCGAATTCACCTCTACTCCGATGGTTTGTTCGAGATCCGGAATGATGAGGGAGAAGAATTTGGGGAGGAAAGGCTCGCTCAGACGTTTGTCGATCAACGTTCCGATGAGCTTGAAGAAGCGGTGGAACGGACCGTCTACCTGGCCGGGGATTGGACGAAGAACCATTTGGATGACGACGTGTCCGTTTTGAGCTTGGAATACGTCGGGCCATAGGCCGATTTGCTTCGCAAGATTAAGCCTTGGGGTTCCGTGTAATGAACGTTGCGCGTCATGAAACCCCATTGCGTCATTGCTGGCCTTATTGCCTTCCTCTTGAGCGTTGTTCATGGGGATACCCCGATCTCTGCCTCGGACCGGGCGTTTTTCGAGACGAAAATTCGTCCTGTCCTGGTCGAGTCCTGCTACGAATGCCATTCCGCTTCCTCTAAAAAGCTGGGCGGGAAACTCCTGCTTGATAGTCGGGAGGGCATTCTCAAGGGAGGCGAATCCGGGCCTGCGATCAAGATTTCCGATCCGGCCAACAGCTTGTTCATGGATGCGCTTCATTGGAATGGCGACCTCGAGATGCCTCCCGAAGAGCCGCTGTCCGAGGCGGTTATCCAGGATTTTGCGACCTGGATTGAAAAAGGCGCTCCAGATCCCCGTACCGCTTCGGTTCGCGTCGCCGACGCCGAGACGGAGGAGAGCGAAACGTCGCTGTGGTCCTTCCAACCCGTAGTCTCACCGTCCCCGCCGAAGGTTGAGGATGGCGATTGGCCGCTCGCGCCGTTGGATCATTTCGTCCTGGCCGGGATCGAGGAAGCGGGCTTGCGTCCGGCCCAGGATGCCTCTCCACGCGTTCTGATTCGGCGCCTTTCCTTCGATTTGACCGGCTTGCCTCCCCGATTTGAAGAGATTGAGGCATTCGTCGCGGAATATGAAACCCACCGAACCCAAGCCGTCGAAGCACTCGTGGATCGGTTGGTCAATTCGCCCCATTTTGGGGAACGCTGGGGACGCCATTGGCTGGATATCGCTCGCTATGGCGAATCGAATGGCAATGACGGGCTCAGCCGCAACCCCACGTTTCCGCACGCCTGGCGGTATCGGGACTACGTCATTCAGGCGTTCAATCAGGATCTGCCCTATGATCGCTTCCTGACCGAGCAGATCGCCGGGGATCTGTTGCCTGCAGACACGCCGGAAGATCGGGATCGCTACCGGATCGCGACCGGGTTTCTTGCGATGGGCGCCAAACCCGCCAAAGCGATGAACAACAATTTCGAGATGGATGTTGTCGCTGACCAGATTGATGTGATCGGGCGTGGCGTCATGGGAATCAGCGTGGCCTGCGCTCGTTGCCATGATCACAAGACCGACCCCATTCCGACCAAGGATTACTACGCCCTCGCCGGCATTTTTACGAGCACCCAGACGATGTGGGGCGTCGCCGGAAATGAGAAGCTGACGGCGCCGCCGACGGATCTTCACGTCCTGGAGGCGGCCGAACCCATTCCTCCTCCCAAAGACTTTGTCGAAACCGTCCTGGTTCTCGAATCCAATACCGGCAAACCCAAGGCCATTCCCAAGTCGAAGTGGAAAGCCGGCACTCCGTTGGCGATGGGAGTTCGCGAGAAGAAAGAACCCGCCGATTGCAAAATCAATCTCAAGGGCGATGCCAAAAAACTGGGTGAAAGTGTTCCGCGCGGCTACCTCACCAACGTCTCCCTGCCCGATGCCCCTTCCGTCGATCCCCAGCAAAGCGGACGCCTGCAACTGTCGGAGTGGCTTACGCATCCGGATCACCCGCTCACCGCGCGGGTGATGGTCAACCGGATTTGGCTCCATCTTTTCGGAAGCGGGATTGTTCGCACGCCCGATGATTTCGGTGTCTACGGTGAACCGCCGATTCATCCGGAATTGCTCGATCACCTCGCCGCGCGGTTCGTTGAAAAAGGTTGGTCAATCAAAGGGCTGATTCGGGAGATGGTGCTCAGTCGCACCTATCAACTGGCCAGTCAGGCGAGTCCGGAAGCCGTTGAGAAAGATCCGGAAAACCTGCTCCTCGCACGCCACAATCGACGACGGCTTGATGCCGAGGCGCTGCGCGATTCGATTCTGCGGGCGAGCGGAAGTCTCGACCTCACTCCGCCAATCGGCTCCCTGATCATGCATCGCGATATCCTCGTGAACCTGGCGGGAAATCTCCACCAGCCGAGTCGTCACCGCAGCGTGTATCTGTGTTACTTGAGAAACTCACCGCCACCGGATCTCGAGGCCTTTGACCTGCCTGATTTTCGCGAAGTCAAAAGCCAGCGGGAAGATACGATTCAAACGGGTCAGGCGCTGTTTCTCTACAACCATCCCCTCGTTCAGAACGAGGCGGCCAGTTTTGCCGGTTCGCTCACCGCATCGTCGGAACGCCAACGCATCCAGCAGGCCTACCAACGCGCCCTTGGCCGAATGCCCACCGATGCGGAAGTGGCCCGCGCCCACGCCTTTCTCAACGACTCCCCCAGTCAGGAAGCCGGCTGGCAATCCCTTTGTCAGGCACTTCTTGCCGCCAACGAATTTCGTTACATCGACTAACTCGCCACGTTAAGCCATGTTCTCTCCGTCCCGTAGATCTCTTCTTCAAAACACCGCATTCGGTTTCGGTTACCTTGCGCTTGCCGGGTTGACCCAGGGTGGTTTGCAGGAAAAACCCGCTCCAACTCAGGCCAAGGCCAAGCGCGTCATCTTTCTCTGCATGAGCGGTGGCCCCGCCCAATTGGATACCTTTGACTACAAACCGCAAACGGGCCAAAAACCCCACCCGGGAAGTGTCACCAAATTTCATCAGCATGGCGAAAGTGGGCTTTGGATTTCCGAACTGCTCCCCGAAACCGCGAAGCACGCCGACAAGCTCTGCATCCTCAACGGCATGCACGCCGATACCGGCATCCACGCCCAGTCTTTCCTGCAGCTGCATACCGGCGATCGCTTGCGAAAGCGCCCCAGCCTCGGTTCCTGGATCAACTACGGCCTCGGCACGGAAAACCAGAACCTGCCCGGGTTCATCAGCATGAATACCTCGCGCCCGGCCGTCTATTCCAGCGCCTTTCTCCCTTCCGTGTTCGGCGGCACGCCCATCGGTGGCAATGGCCAGAATATGTCCGAAGCCACCATCGCCAACGTCACCAGTCCCAAGCTTTCACCCCAGGAAAAACGGCGTCAGCTGGATTTGATCCAGGCGATGAATCGCGACCATGCCCAACTGCGGCCGTCCGATCAACGGCTTGAATCCGTCATCCAATCGATGGAACTCGGCTTTCGCATGCAGACCTCCGCGCCCGGCCTCCTCGACCTGAGTGACGAATCCCCCGCGACCCTCGAGCGCTATCGCGTTGGCCAACAGCAGGGCCCGGTCGGCACCTGCCGCATGTCGGATTTCGGCCGCCAATGTCTCCTCGCGCGGCGTTTTGCCGAAGCCGGCGTCCGCTTCATCGAAGTGAACCACGGCAGTTGGGACCAGCACAAAAACCATCGCCGAGACCTCAAAGCCAATTGCGAAGCCACCGACGCCCCCATCGCGGCCTTGCTCGAAGATCTGGAACAACGTGGCTTGCTTGAAGACACGCTCATCGTCTGGGGCGGTGAATTCGGACGACCCGGCCTGACGCCGGAGAACGGAAAAGACGAAACCGGTCACAACGCCAACGGCTTCACCTTCTGGTTGGCGGGCGGCGGCGTCAAAGCTGGTCACGTCCACGGCAAAACCAACGAAACCGGCTCCCGCGCCGTCGAAGGCAAAGTCCATTTCCGCGATCTCCACGCCACCATTTTGCACGGCCTCGGCCTTTCCGCCGACCACCTGCAATTCTTCCACGGAGGCCGCACCCACCGCCTGACCGGGCCCGAAGGAGGCCGCGTTGTCACCGAAATCTTCGCCTGAAAATCCTCCAAATCGCGTTTTGATTTTTCGGAGGGCCGGTCGATAATCCCCGTTCTCGAATCGGAAGGTTCCCTTTTCGGGCCTGTAGCTCAGCGGTTAGAGCAGGGGACTCATAATCCCTTGGTCGCGAGTTCGAATCTCGCCGGGCCCACGTTCATAGTCAAAGGGTTACAAAAGTTTTGGTTGGGGAACAAAGTTTGCTCCGCCACTGATGATAGTGACTTTTTTTATCATTCGAGGCATTTGGGAGATGGGTTAGACTGGCTCAGACCGGAAAACCGGCTCTGAAGAGTAAAGTTTGAATCTCCAGCAAAGTTCCGCTTGAAGGGGATGGCCTTAGCCGATATTTAAGAAACTCGAACTTTTCCGAATCCTTTCATGTGGCTGGACGCAGTTGCTCAGAACCTCGGGTGGCCAACACCCGACCAGATCACCTCGCCGAAAGGCGGTGGCCCGAGCCACTATGCTCAACTCGTTTGCCAGAAAATTGGAGGCGCCCTTGGCCGATGGGCTAATATCGAGGTTCACACCGGAGTTCTCTCCGCCAATCCTTCTGGAGATTCAGCTGAAGCGCCTCTCGCGGTCGTTTGCGAATTCCCTCGTCCCGTCAGTGATGACGTTCTGAAGGAAGCCCAACGACTTTGCTGGAACTTTTCGCGATCCTCACTTCTCATCACGCTCGAACCCCATAGAATTCAGGCGTGGTCGTGCTCGTTGGCCCCGAAAAAAGGCGTAAAACTTAATACACTGCGAGTCGGACCAGAAGTCACTTTTCCGGACGATCCGGATTCAGCAGCAGCTGGCCTTCAGTCCGAAGCGGCGCAGATGTTGCACTGGGTCAATCTGATCAGCGGCGAAATCCTTCGCAACAACCCGCGAAAATTCCGCAAAGAGCAACGGGCGGATGCGCTGCTGGTCAATAACCTCCGTGTGGTTCGAACTCGTCTCATTACTCAACCTGACGACACAAACCGAAGAGCGCTGACAAAGGAGAACTGCCATAGCCTTCTGGCTCGTTTGATCTTCACGCAGTTTCTTTTTCAACGGACTGACAGCGACGGCCGGCAGACGATCACTCCGGGAATGTTGGAGGGCCGATTTGATGGCGCTCTCAGTAAAGAATATGAATTCGAATCCGCGTTGGAAGAGATCCTCCGGAACAAGGAAGATGCCTATGCGCTGTTTCGTTGGTTAAATGACAAGTTCAACGGAGATCTCTTCCCGGGAAAAACCGGAACGCCCGAAGAACGGGAAGCGGAATGGAAGAAGGAAAAGGATGCGGTTGAAGATTGGCATCTTGATTTACTGGCGGATTTCGTTGGCGGAAAGAACGATTTCGGCTTCGGCCAACTTTGTCTCTGGCCGCAATACTCATTCGACACACTTCCTCTCGAATTCATCTCCAGTGTTTATGAAGAGTTCCTGAATGAGGATCAGGAAAAAGACAGCGCCTACTACACGCCGCCGCATCTCGTGGATTTTATTCTTGATGGAGTGCTTCCGTGGAGCGGAACGAAATGGGATCTCAAAATTCTGGATCCCTGCTGTGGGTCCGGAATCTTTCTTGTAAAGGCTTTCCAACGGCTGGTGCAACGGTGGCGCAATGCCAATCCAGATTCTGAGCCGAAAATCGATGATCTTCGCGGGCTGCTGGAAAACAATCTATTCGGTGTGGATCGAAACCGCGAAGCCCTGCGCGTGGCGTCCTTCAGCCTTTGCCTCGCCCTGTGCGACATGATTGATCCCCGGCAATATTGGAAGCGGACGCTGTTTCCTCCGTTGCGGGACAAGAGATTAATTGAGTCTGATTTCTTTTCTGATGATCCGGAAGGCATTCGAACGGAAGCTGATGCTGGGAAATGGGATCTTGTGATTGGAAATGCACCATGGTCTGACGGAGAACTCACTGAGGAGAGCGAAGGTATGCGGTGGGCCAAAATCAATGGCTGGCCAGTGATGGACTACAACCCGGGGCCATTGTTCCTTGCGAAAGCAATCCAGCTCACTTCGAAGGTCGGGCAAACCTCCATGATTCTTCCGGCCTCAAGCATGCTTTATCAGAAGAGTTCGGAAAAAACTTTGAGCTATCGGAAAAAGCTCTTCGAGTCATACCGGATCGATGAAGTTGTCAGTCTTGCCGCGCTGCGATGGATTCTGTTTAAGGGTGTCAAATCTCCTGCCTGTGTGTTTACGGTGTCCCCAATCCAACCTGCAGATGAAGAAACAATAGTTCACATGGTTCCTCGTCCTGCGGGCAGACTGGATGACAAGACGGCGATTCAGATCGATACTAAGGATATTCATTATCTGAGTCATCGGGAAGCGGCCGAAGATGATTTGATTTGGACCGTGTTCTTGCTTGGCGGACGTCGGGATCGAAATCTCATTCAAAGGTTAAGCAAAGCAAAGACGCTTCGGAAACTCAAGGCCCGGCAAAAGGAATCAGCGAACGATGGGAAAGTGTTGCTTGTCAGGGGTGGAATAAAGCGAGGCACTGAAGGGTTCACCCCAAGTGGGAAGAATAAGCAACGGGATGATCCACGAATTGTGGGACGCCGGATTCTTGAGGCTCCAGAATTTCCGGGCTCCGGTTCGACAACTATCAATGCAGAAGACCTTCCAATAAATCAGAATCCAAAACTCGATCACTTACATGGTCTCGGAAGTTTGGACGCTTTTAATACTCCGCAACTATTGATCAAGCGTTCTCTATCCCAAGAAAAAGGGGGATTCCAAGCCCGGTTGATTATTTCGAATTCCACTGAAGGCGTTTTGTGCAGCCAGAGCTATCTTTCCGTTCATCAATTTAATGGTTCTGATGATTGGATTAAGTCCGCATGTCTGATGTTTTGCACCTCCTTGTCATCTTATTGTCTCACGCTTACTAGCAGACTTGGCTCGGACCGAGGAGAGGCGCATTCGGGCGATATTTTAGATTTGCCGATTCCATCACCTGACTCGCTGCTTAGCGGATCCGCCAATACACTCAATCTAGACGCACTTGTAGAAAAAGCTTTTGGATTAGCTGAAGCTGATCACGCCCTCGTTTCAGATCTTCTTGCATTCGGATACCGAGAAGGCGGAAAGTCTCGCGGCGAAAAGCCTGCCAGAGAAAGAACTTTCAGAATATGGGACGAAGAGGACGAAATAGACCTCGATCTCTACGCCGAATTCTTCATCAAGGCGCTTCGCGCGACTTTCGGCAAAAACAAAGCGATTCGCGCAACGATCTTCGAAGAGTCCCAACCTAACGATCTTCTGCCAATGCGCATGATCGCGATCCATCTGGATTGGAGATCGCGCAGGCAGTTGGTGAAATATGAAAAGCTCAAGTCAGCGGATCTTCGCACGAAGATGGGCGATTTCTATCGCGATCAACTCGGAATGCGCTCGCGCGATGGACACGAAGCTTCCGGCATCGGTTTCCAGCGGGATGCTCGAATCTTCTTCACCCATGAAACGGACAAGGGTGAGCGAATTCCCTCCGTCCTCTACATCAAGCCGGATCAGCGCAGGTGCTGGACCCGTTCTTCCGCGTTGCGCGACGCCGATGACCTTGCGGCGTCGATTTTGGAATACGGTCAGCAAAACGCTAACAATTCATGAGTCGAGGACGCACCATTCATCAGACTCTCTGGCCTGATTCCGCGCCAGAATTTTCGAACATCGCCAACTTGTGGCCGGAAGATATGGTGAACGAGATGCTGGATCTGGTCTGGGATGGATTTGACCGCCTCCATCAGGAAAAGCTTTGCCGCATCGACTTCACGGAAGATTATGAGCAGGTTGAGAGAAGTTTGACTGAATTACATTCGATTGAAATTCAAACACTCTGGGCACAACGGACAGGCGGATTTGCTGCCTACATTCAAGTACATGAATCGTGGGATTGGGAATCAAGGTCTTCTGCGGGAGCCATCCCTCCCTCGGTCGATATTGGCTTCGTTCTTCGTGAGCCCAATAATCGAATTCGTTTTCCAGTCGAAGCGAAATTGTTGGAGACGCCCGCAAGAACGGCGCCATACACCAAGGATCTCACTGACAAGTACCTTGCCGGAAAAGGCGCAGTCTTCACAACCAAAGGCGCCTTGGTTGGCTATCTGCGATCGGGAAAGCCGAGTGAGGTATTTCCCGAGATCGAGCAAGCCTTGGAGATCACGCTGTCGATCTCAGGTCACTTTGATCCGCGTCCACATAGGCTGAGTTTTCACGAGCGATCGAAAGAAGTCTTGAAACCTGGTGTGCCGACCAACTTTGAGTGCCATTGGATGATTATGGGGTTGAGCTGACTTGCCAACTCAATCGCTTCCCGACCCAGCCAAGCCATGGAAGAGCAGTTCATCATATTCCTTGGCCTTCAAGAAAATGACGTGCCAAACTCACTCTCCCCGCCTCAATTTGAAGAGCTTGTTACGGTTCTCCTGAGTGACATGGGGTGGATATGTTACGCCCTTCCTGGTCAAGAGTGAGTTTCTGAAATGGGCTCGGAGCGCCCGCCCACTCCTTGCTCGAATCCCAGCGTTCTGTTAATGGATAATAAAAGTGATTGATGTGATTTTTCGGCAGGGGTGCCTTCAATCTCCTCCCCATATTCCATTAAAGCAGAATTTTGGTGTAAGTAATCGTCAGAGAAACGCAGAATCTCTGTCAATTGGCTGGGGCGGTAAGTTAGCTCCAAATGAGAAAACTGGTCAGCAACAAACTTAGTCCATTTAATCACAGCCTCAGATCGACAACAGCGATGGCACAGGTGCTTGGCGAGAATCGGAGGGCAACCCCTACGGTTATCATACCATGACCCACCACGGCGAGGATCCCGACAAATTGAAATGGTTAACCAAAGCCGATACTCTCTACATGGGCGAGTGGGCTTACTTCCTCGATAAACTACGCAACGTGAAAGAAGGCGAGAAAACTCTGCTCGACAACACCATGGCAGTTTACAGCTCAACCGGCGGGACGATCAACGCACACAACAATCATCACCTGCCCGCCATCCTGTGCGGTGGGTCGAACCTTGGCGTTCAACATCGTGGTCACATCATTAAGGAAGACGACTATCTGGGAAATCTCTGGCAAACTATGTTTGAGGTCATGGGCGCGCCAATTCCGGAGAACTTTCAAGGTGGCGAAGCTGACGGCGTGATTCCGGAGTTGATCTGAACTCAATCGTTGGGCCGCCGTCCTCCCAGTTTTCCATTGTGGTGGACTCGGCGGCCCGTGACTTGATTGACCTGAGGTTCGATCATCCGATCGCATCCAACTCCGCACCATACAGTTCACCAATCTTCGAGCGGAGATCCTCCGCATCGATCTTTCCGGCATCCACTTTCGCGAGGAGAGCCTTTTGGGCTTCGTAGTCTTTGTTCCGCTGGCCGGCTTTTGACTGCAACATGCGCCAGGCTTTGCGTCGCTCGATGCAGAAGAGAACGGTTTGGCGGGAGATGAGGAGACACTTTGTCGTTCCGTCCATTTCCGCTTCGATGTAGACGCCGAAGTCCGGGATGTAGCTGCGATGACTTTCGTCGAAGACGCGGCGGTTGACGACGTCGTCCTGGGTAATCAGGGGCAGGATGTCGTCGAGGTGGATGAATTCGGCAGCCTGTTCTTCGGAGATTGGCTTGAGGTGCTTTCGGAAGCGGGCCTCGGTGGTCGCCCAATGGGCCACGGTGTAGCTGTATTTCG
>CAXBMO010000030.1:0-80386 GCA_963977015.1 uncultured bacterium
GCCGCATCTCAAGATCACGCGAAGCCAATCTTCAAAAAAGAGGAACAACTTGCGCCTCCGTCATCATTTTCAAACGCGCCCTAGGAAAAGAAGATGCAAACGGAACTTCGCGGCCCAAGTTGAGTTTACTCCGCACCGATGTTCGGCCTCCGTTTCCAAACCAAGCTTCTTTTCGCGATGATCAGTACCGCGCTGATCTCGTTCGTGGCCATCGTCATCGTGACCGAACTTCACCTGACCCGAATGGAGACGGAGAAGTTTTCGGCCTCGTTCGAGGAGCAGGTCGCTTCGATTCAGCAGTCGCGGGAGGAGCGGGCTCTCAGCGTGTCTGCTTTTGCCAAGCGATTGGCGGAAAGCGAGATGGTTCGGCAGAGTCTCTCCGAAGAAAACCAGACCAAGCTGCCCGATCAGAAGCAGATGATGGAGGTCTTTGCGGCTGCGCGTCAGGATTCTGATCCGGCGAATCCGGGCAACGCAAACCGGAAACCAGGTGGACCACCAGGAGGACGGGAACCCGGGATCATGGGAAGCATGCCTTCGATCGCGATCATGGACCGGGAGGGGAAAATTTCGGTCCTGACCAGTCCACCGGGAACGGGAAGAAATCGCTCGATACGCCGCAAGTTCAGCAAGTCGACACCGGCGGTGCAGCGCATGTTCGCCGCGTTGGAGGCCGATCCCAACATGCAGCTCTTTGGCTATTTGCCGGCGGAATTTCTGCGCGAGGTCCCATCCAGTGAAGGGGCGAAGAACAATCGTGGAGGACCGGAAGCGGCCGCCCAGGAAGTGGTGGTGGCGCCGGTTTTTGCCTCCCATGAATCGACCAAACTGATTGGCGGCCTGGTCGTTGGCATCAACGCAACGACGATGGCTGAGAGGTTTCTAGCCGGCGCCGCGAGTGCCGGCGGTGATGAAGCAAGGATCAACACCGCCATCTATCTGGAAGGCGATATCTATGGCCGGGAAATGCCGGAGGCGTTTCAGACGGACCTGATCACGGCGTTGGATGCGGAAATTCTGGCATCGCTGCAAAGTGGTGATCCTTCCGCCGCGGTTTGTGATGTCTTGGTTACCCTGGATGGTGAGCCTCACCAGGTTCACTATTCGCTGCTCAATCCGGGATCGGCGTTGCCGCCTGCCTGGCAGGTCGCCACCTTTCCCATGACCGGGCTCACGGAACAGTTGTGGGAGATCCGCAAGAACGGTGCGATCATCGGTACGTTGACCATCGTGTTGGGGACGATCTGGGGACTGATCCTCTCGCGGAGCCTCTCCCGTCCGATTCGCGAGCTTTCCTCCGGAACCCAGGCTGTCCGCGAGGGCCGCTTCGACACTCGCCTGGTCGTTCATTCCGGGGACGAGCTGGGGCAGTTGACGGAATCGTTCAACACGATGACGGAGGGCCTCGCCCAACGCGAACAGTATCGCGAGTTGCTGGGGAAAGTCAGCGATGAGACCGTTGCCCAGGCCATGATCGAAGGGACGTTGAATCCGGAATTGGGGGGCGAGCTAAAGAGGGTTTCGATTCTGTTTTGCGACATTCGCGGCTTCACCACGATGACCGAGCACATGCCGCCCGATCAGGTCATTGACATGCTCAACGATCACATGACCGCCATGACGGAGATCGTGCGCGAGCATTTTGGGATGGTCGATAAATTCGTCGGTGATGAGGTCATGGCCGTGTTTGGCGGAATCAAGAGCTACGGCAACGACGCGGTCAATGCGGCCCGTTGCGCGATTGCGATGATGCAGTGCCGCCAGCGGCTCAACCAACAGCTCGCCCATCCCTTCGAGATCGGCATCGGGATCGCGACCGGCGAAGTGGTCGCGGGTTGCATGGGGGCGAGTGATCGGCTGAACTACACCGTCCTTGGAGCGCGGGTCAATCTTGCCGCCCGACTCAGTGGCGTCGCGCAAGCCGCCCAAATCGTGATCGACGACGCCACCCTGTCCGCACTTCCGCCGGGATCGAAAATCGTTTCCTTGGAGCCCAGCGCCTTGAAAGGATTCACCGCGGCGGTTTCCCCGCATCTTCTCGAAAAGATCGCCGAGGAAGGGGAACTGGAGATGGTCGGAGCGACTGGATAAATTCCAAATCCCAAGCTCCAAAATCCAAACAAATTCCAGTTTCCAAATCTCAAACGCTTCGCGTTTCGGCGTTGCCTAGCCGGGGTTGGAATTTGGAATTTGTTTGGAGTTTGGGATTTGGCCTTTGGATTTTCTCCGCCTAAACCTGCGCATTCTCCAACGGATCCCCCGCCGTCAGCGCATTCCGCGCATTCTCCTCCGCATTCGTCTTCTCGAGGTAGTAGTCATACCCGCCGGAATACTTCGTCACCGTGCCGGCCGAAACGTGGAGCACGCTCGTCGCCAAACTGCGAATGAAGTGCACATCGTGCGAGATGAACACGAGCGTTCCCGCGTAATTCTTGAGCGCGAGAACCAACGCCTCAATCGAGATCAAATCGAGGTGCGTCGTTGGCTCATCCATCAGCAGCAGGTTCGGCGGATCGACGAGAAACTTCACCAGATTCAACCGGCTCTTCTCACCACCGGAAAGGACTTTGGTCGGCTTGAAGACCTCATCCTTGCGGAAGAGAAAGGACCCGAGAACGCCGCGCGCCTCATCTTCCTTCATCGCACCATTCGCTTCCAACACCTCGTCGAGCACGGTGTTGTTCGGGTTCAACTGCTCACTGCGGTGCTGGGAAAAATACCCGAGGCGGCAATTGTGGCCCGGCTTGCGCTTGCCGGCCTGAAACTCGACTTCGCCCGCCAGAATTTTCAACAAGGTCGACTTTCCGGCTCCGTTCGGGCCGACCAGCACGATGCGATCCTCCCGTTGCACATCCAAATTGAGGTTCTTGTAAACCTGGGTGTCGCCGTAGGACATGTCGATGTCTTCCAGGCTGATGACCCGTTGGCCCGCGCGCGTCGGCTGGGGAAACTGGATCCGGAACACCTTGCGCGGCGGCTTGGGCTTTTCCAGTTTGTCGATCTTCTCCAACTGCTTCACGCGGCTTTGAACCTGGGACGCCTTGCTCGACGTGGAACGAAACCGATCGATGAAATCCTGAATGTCGCCGATCTGCTTTTGCTGATTCTTGTAGGCCGCGAGCCGGTTCTCATACCGCTTCTGTCGCTCGACCTCGTAGGCGCTGTAGTTGCCCTTGTAATGATTCAGCTTTTGATCCTCGATCTCGGCAACCGACTCGACCACGCCGTCCATGAACTCGCGATCGTGCGAAATCATCAGAACCGCGCCGGAATAATTCTTGAGGTGATCGCGAAACCACCAGAGCGACATCAGGTCCAGATGGTTCGTCGGCTCATCGAGCATCAGCAACTCGGGCTCCAGGGCCAACAGCCGCGCCAAATGCGCCCGCATCACCCAACCGCCGGAAAGCTCATTCGCGGGGCGCTCCCAATCGTGTTCGCGAAACCCCAGTCCGCGCAGAATCTTCTTCGCCTTGCCCTCCAACGCTGGATCGCTCAACGCATCGAACTTTGTTTGCGCCTCGAAATACGCCGGATCTTCGACCGTCCCCGCTTCTTCGTGAGCCCTCAAAATCTTCTCCAACTCGTCAATCTGCCCGGCTTTCCCCAGCGCGATCTCCAGGGCCGTCTCGCCTGCCACGGGATCGGCTTCCTGCGGCAGAAACCCCGTTGTCGTCCATTCATCGCGCTGGATTTCCCCGGAATCCGGCGTGTCGTCACCCAGGATCAGGCCAAACAGAGTCGATTTGCCCGCCCCATTGGGGCCGACCAGCGCCAGGCGTTCTCCATAATTGATCGTCAGGTCAGCGTCCTCGAACAACGTCTTCGTCGAGACGGATTTGGTAAGTTTGCGAATCGTAAGCATGAATCGCCGCTACCCTACTCACCTCTGGCAAAACTTCACCCGCTAATCCTGGCGGGCCGTTACCGGGGGCGAATCTGAGATAGGAAAGCAGTTCGGAGATGCGGTTGCGGCCATGCCAAGCGAGAGGGCGAGCTGGCGCGCGACGACGGAAAGAGCGTGGTCCGTCGCCAGGAGGCGGGCGGGAGGTGCCCAATGGATTGCCGACACCAATTAGGGCGACGGCGGGCTTGTGGTTGGTCGTGGCAGAGGTGAATGTCGCCTTGGTAACCCTCTCTAACTCTGTGAATACGCAGTTCTATCACGACCTGAAGAGCTTTTCGGACTTTGCGGAACTGACTGATGATTCGCACTTTCAGCCCGTTCCCGCCGGGTGGTGTATCATTATCACCGATGTCAAAGGATCGACCGTCGCTATCGAGGCGGGTGCCTACAAAGACGTGAATACAGTTGGGGCTGCTGCCATCGTCGTGGTGCAAAACGCGCTCAAAGGTATGGAGTTTCCCTACGTTTTTGGCGGAGATGGAGCCACGATTCTGATCCCTGCGAGCTATCGCCAACTCGTTGCCGAGAAGCTTGCTGCCTTGAAAAATCTATCAGCTCAAAACTTCGGGCTCCAGCTTCGCGTCGGTATCGTAGACGTCTCTGACATCACGGGCGATGGCGTCACGACCGAAGTGGCCAAGTTCGAGTTGTTTGCCGGAAAATGCGTTGCCGTTTTCCGGGGCGGTGGCCTTTCCTTGGCCGAGAAATTGGTCAAAGAGCAACCTGACACCTACGAGATCGCCGAAACCCCTTCAGCGGATGTCAACCTCTCGGGGTTGTCGTGTCGTTGGAACGAAATTCCGAACGAACGGGGCTGCGTTTTATCCCTCCTCGTGCTCGCCAAAGAGAGAAGGGGGAAACAAGTCTATCCGCAAGTTCTCGAAAAGCTGAATCAAACCTTCGGCAGTGAGTTTCGCGATCACAACCCCGTCAATCCGGCCCTTATGACCTACAAGTCCGTCAACGAGTGTAGGCGCGACGAAAGGCGCTATCACAACGGTTGGTCCCTGGCCTGGCTCTGGCGCTCTGTGGAAATCCTCGCCTCAGTGATGATGATGCGCTCCAAGCTGCCGACGCCCATGCTCGATCCCAAAAAGTACGGCAACATGATGCGCGACCACTCCGACTACCGAAAGTTTGACGACATGCTCCGGATGATCATCGACTGTTCCGTTGCCCAAGTCGATGATGTCAGTCGCTACCTCGAAACCGCCCACCAAAACGGCGACCTCTACTACGGGCTCCACCAATCGGACACTTCGCTCATGACGTGTTTTGTGGAAAGTGTCAGCGACGGCAATCATATCCACTTCATCGACGGTGGAAACGGTGGCTACGCCATGGCTGCCAAACAACTCAAAGCACAGTTAAAGAGTTAGGTTGGGTTTTGGGGGGATGACAGACGCGCAAGGAGTTCTGGTATTGCCAGATCCTGAGTTTTCGAAGATTACAATGCGGCACACTTGGATTGAAGAGAATGTAGGAGGATTTGGTTTCTTACCTGTAGAGCGCGAAATGCGATTGAGTGAGAGGCTCACAGCTATTTCATATTTCTTAGCTCCGCATCCGTCCAAGGGGTTTGGCGGTCGCGGTGATGCTGCTTGGCGGCCTTGACCGCTTCGTGGCTGATACTGGAGGCACCGTTGCCGTGGACGAATCTCAGGTAGGAAAGCAGCTCGGAGAGGCGATCTTCCCGGGTGATGCCCATGGCGGCAGCGGGGGCCATGAAGCCGGCTTGATAGGTCTTGCCGTCAATCTCGCCCATGAGCCCGTGGAGAAAGACGGGGATGAGTTGATTGGGATCACCCTTGATGCGGGCGGAGTCGGCGAGCGATGGAGCCAGCATCAGGTCGGTTCCGGGCACGCTCATGCCTTTGCCGTCGGCTCCATGACAACTGACGCAGGTTTTGAAGTAGATCGTTTCTCCACCGGTGATTCTCCGCCGCTCCGTATCCGGCATGTCTTCGGGAAACTGAATGCCGCGATTCCAATTGCCAAGCGAGTTTTTCCAACTGGCGTTGGTGGCGGGATCGAAGGCGGTTCCGGCTTGGATGTCCTGGATCAACGGAAGGTCGTTCATGCCCCACAGGGAGAGCGTCGCGGCAAGTTGCACACCAGGGACGGTAGGGTGTTTGCGGCAGGCCTGCTGAATCACGTCGATGGCATCAGGGTGACCGCGAACCAGGCCGAGGGAGAGGATGAGCTGGCGCGCGACGGAGGGATCGTGGTCCGTCGCCAAAGGGCGGGCGATGCGATCAAAGCCTTCGTTGCTGGCGAGGGTGGGTTCGGCGATCTGAATGGCGGCGCGGCGAAGGCGGGGATCGCGGTCGTTGGCGACATGAGCGAGGAACTCCAGGTCGGCGGCGTCCATTCCTTCCAGCGTCCACAGAGCATGGAACCGGCCGAGCGCGTTTTCACCGAACCGAGCAAGTGCCTGAAGATGGGGAATGACCGTTTCGCGATCTTCCCGCAGGATGATCTCTTTTTGGGCGGCATCGCGCCACCAACCGGAGGAACTGGCCAGGTGCCGCAACAACGCGATCGTCGGTTCTTCGCTCAGTTTTGGCAGGCTGGTCGACTTTCGCGGTTGAAAGTCGCGGTGTCGGATCCGCCAAATACGGCCGTGTTGGTTGTTGTCGTCGAGCCCGTTTGCCTGGATGTTTTTCCGGTTGTCAAGGTTGAGCCAGGGCGCGTCCTGAATGATTCCGCGATACATGTCGGTCACGTAGAGGCATCCGTCCGGACCTTCCGTCGTATTGATGAAGCGGCAGTTGATGTCGGAGCTGCGGAGAAACTCGACCCCGTCGGGATCCATCTTTGAGATTTGGAGCATCTCACCCGCCTTCGAAATCAGGGCACGGCGAACGACATGAATCGTGGGGTCACAGATGTAGTAGGTGCCACGATCGCCGGCGGGAAACTTGTCCGCGCGGTAGATGCTTTGCCCGCAGGCTGAGGTGAAGCCACGAATCTCGCTCGCGGAACCTCCCCGATCATTGAGCAGGCAGGTGCTCCAGGCAGACATGAAGGTGGGGGCGAAGTGAGCGGGGAGAACGACCGGGACTCTGGGAACGTTGGAGGCAACGTTGCGGGGGATGTTCCAATAGCGGGGATGAATGTAGGCGTTGATGACCGGATCGGAGTTGGTGCTCCAATAGAGGTCGCCAACGTCGTCGTGGGCCAGTCCCCATTGGGTCCAGTGATCCGGTTGTTTCTCAGTGAGCCACTCGTTATCGGTATAGCGATAACGCTCCATGTTGTAGGTTATATAAATATGGTTGTCGAGATTCCACATCAGCCCGGAATCCTGGTGCTCGACGGATTTCTCCGGGCCGTTTCGCCCCACGGGACCGCGTTTGTAGAGGATCTTGCTTTCGTCGGCGATGCCGTCACCGTCAGTGTCTCGCCAGGCAACGACGTCCATGGTGTCGCTCTCGCGAACCGCAATCCAGCCATCGCTGAGGGGGAGAATGGCGCGGGGAAGGTTCAAGTTATCGATAAACACGGTGACCTGATCGGCGCGACCATCGCCGTCGGTATCGACCAGGCGTTTCACGCGGCCATTGCGTAGCGTTTTCGTTCCCGTACCTTCCACATCCTGCATATAACTCCGCATCTCCGCGACATACATCGCGCCATCGCGATCCCAAACCGTCAGGACCGGTTCCTGCACCTGGGGCTCGGCGGCGAAGAGCTCCGCCACATAACCGGGCGCGAGTTCGAATGTCGTCAATTCCTCCTCCGGCGTCAGCATCCCATACGGATCTTTGGCTTTCTTTTCCTGCATGGAAGCCAGGGCGCCAGCATCCGGGGCGACAGGCTGATGGTTGGGCCACGCCACAGCATAAGGTTGGATCGTCGAAACCTGTTCGGGACTGGGGAAGCCGTCGGGAATCGGCAAGGTGACATGGCCGGTCGCTGCATACTCACAAGCTCGGGCGAACACGGTTTGAAAGCCGACGCAGTGTAACGAGGCGGGCGCTTCCCGCTCCAGGTCACCGGGCCAAAGGTGCCCCATGCTCGTCACGATCGCCCGGCCCTTTCCGTAGCGGACTTCCCAGGTCAGGGGCTCGTGCAAACCGCTGCCGCGTTGGGATGGATCGGAGAACGCGCTGCTGAGCACGGTCAGGTTTTTGGCGGGGCCTCGCATGTTGTGATAGAGCTCGTCCCTTGCATGCATCCAGAGCGGAGGAAGATCGCGCATGATGGGGTGATTCGGAGCGCGAACCGCGACTTGAAACGCATGTTTCGAGCCGTGACTGGAGTTTCCTCCGTTGGGCAACCCGGTGTCGTCCGCGATCATTGTTTTGCCCGAATCCGGGTTCACCTTCACGGCCCGGCCAAGGGGCGAAGGTCGCCAGCCGAGCCCGATAAGTTCGTTGAAGTCGGACCAATCGCGAAACGCGTTGTTGGCCCCGTGCACCAACACCGTTCCGCCGCCTGAACGGACAAACTCGAGGAAAGCGGCCTGCATCCCCGGTCGCCAATTTGGGCCGTTGTAGTTCAGAATCACGACCTCGGCGGATGCAAAATCCGGCAGCCAGGCCTTCCACCGTGCGGCCAGCTCCGCATCGGCTGCGCCCTTTGATTGCCTGAAGAGCGCCTTGGCTTCCTTCAAAGCGGGTTCGTTCTCCGGCTGCTGCGCTCGCCGGGGCTCTTTGGGAAAATGGAGCTGCGGCGCGGTCGAAACCTTCACTTCAAAGCGTCCCGTTGCTTCCAGCGTTGCCCGCAGCGAATCGGTCGTCGACTGCCAGTCATGATTGTTGCGGCCATCAATGATCAGCGCCTGAACAAGAGCTTCTTCAGCAAAGACGCCAGTGGGGGAACTGAGGACAAAGGCAGCAAGAATCAGGGATTTCATGGGGTTGAAGGCTTTCATCGGAAGAAATGGCGAAAGCTGCCAAACCTTAGCGGGGCAACTTGGGAAACCTGAGCCTGATTGTTTGCCGGTCAAACAGCTGCCACGACAAAGTCGAAGGGGTAAATATCTCCATCCGATTCCGCCACAATCGCGTTTTCCGGACGCACGTCTGTCGCCACGAGGTTCGCGCGTTGCCAAGTCAGCTGGGTCAGCATTTCCAATTCCGTCGGTGGTGAGATTCGCTGCCATCCCTGTTCGCGCATCCACGCAGCCAACTGGTCTTCTGTAGGGTTTCCGCCAACGAGAAAGGGCTGTGTGAGGATTACAAAGTCACCATTGGCGCCAATGGAATCGATCCCAAGCCGGCTGGGAAAGGCGTGGGTCTCGGCCAGCCAATAGCGGGTGAGGGCTTCCGCGAGATTTCCGGGCCGGAGCAGCCATCGGCCTTCTGCATCGGCGTCGAGCACCCACCCAAATTGGGCTTTGCCGGATGTCCCGAGGAGTTTGGCTACCTGCTGATTTGAATCATCTCCAAAAACGACAGCTTCGCCGCCTCCGCCGATCAACATCAGATCGCCACGGGTGTCGGAATCGTGGAAATCCGCCAAGCGGGTGGCGAGGGAGCGGCCAAACTCCGGCGTTTCCCGAAAGATTTCGCCTAGCTCTCGGTCGACTTGCTGACCGTTGAGTCTTTGGGCGAACTGGTCTTTTTCAGCGCATCTTCCGGCAGCACGGGCCCACTGCGTGACTCGAGTTCCGCTGCCCGCCGACGATTGCGGCGCGTTTGTTCCAGCATCTCTTCCGCTGAAACCCAGCGCTGATTTTCCGGCTTCATGCGAAAACCCTAGCACGTCGGGAAGGTTCCTCAATGCGAATTCAGGCCAATCCATTTGGTCGAAACCCACGTGGCGGAGCAACGCCGGATCAACTGGCAAGTATAGAAAATCGGACTGGCGCCAACCCGCATTCCGCGCATCGTGCGCCACATTATGCCACAGCCCGTTCCGACGAACTCCGACCCCATCGCCCGACTTCGCGCGATCATGCACATTCTTCGCTCGCCCGGCGGTTGCCCGTGGGATCAGGAGCAATCGCACGAAAGCCTGATTCCCAATTTGATTGAGGAAGCTTACGAAACGGCCGCTGCGATTCGATCCGGGGACACGACCCACATGGAAGAAGAGTTGGGCGATTACCTGCTTCAGGTCGTTTTTCACGCCGAGCTTGGCAGCGAGACCGGCGCGTTTGATTTCGATTCGGTCTGCAACGCCATTTCGGAGAAGCTGATTCGCCGGCATCCCCACGTGTTCGGCGAAAGCGGGGTCGAGACGACGGATGGGGTGTTGAAGCAGTGGGACGAGATCAAGGCCGCGGAAAAGGGCAATCAGTCGGAAAAGCGTTACCTGGATGAGGTTGGCCAGGGATTTCCCGCGTTGCTGCGTTCGCGCGAGATCCAGAAGAAGGTCGCCAAGGTCGGGTTCGATTGGGAAAAAAGTGAGGAGGTTCTGGCCAAAGTGCGCGAAGAACTCGACGAAGTGACGGTGGAGCTGGAATCTGGAAATACCGAAAATCTGGGCGAGGAGATTGGCGATCTGTTGTTCGCCATCGTCAATCTGGCGCGCAAAGAGGGGCAGGATGCGGAGTCACTGCTCGCTGCGGCCAACGACAAGTTCATCAACCGGTTCCATCAGGTCGAAGCCGGGTTGAAGGCGGACGGCAAGTCGCTGAAAGAGGCGAGTCTGGATGAGATGGAGGCCCAATGGCAGGTGGCGAAAGAAGCCTGAATTTCCTGGTAACGGGGCCCGGATCAGGGCGTCTGTTTACGGAGTTGAACGTTTCATGAAATTTTTGGCGAGACGGCTCAGGGATGACAGTGTTTCATACGCTGTTGCTTGATTCTGCGACTCGAACGATCCATGCCCGCTTTTTCCTACACAGCCCTTGATGGATCCGGTAACACGGTGACTGGAAATCTGGAAGGCCGGAACAAGATCGAGGTGTATCGCGAATTGGAGAAGCAAATGCTGCATCCGGTGAGCGTGAAGGAGGCTGCGGGGAGCGAAAAGGCGGGACAGAAAGCCAAGGGCAAGGATGGCGATCTCGGCCCGGTGCGGATGAAGCGGACGCAGGTGATTCTGTTTACCGAGGAGCTGGCGGACATGCTCGATGCGGGGTTGCAACTGGAGCAGGCGTTGCGGGTGTTGCATGATCGCCAGGAGGATCCGGCGATTCGGCGAGTCAGTGCGAAGTTGCGGGATGAGATCCGGGAAGGCGCGAAGGTTTCGGCAGCGTTGAAGAAGGCGTCGCCGAGTTTTGACGAGCTTTACGTGAACCTGGTCGCGGCAGGGGAGGCGAGTGGCTCGTTGGCGGAGATTTTGCGGCGTTTGGCGTGGAATCTGCAGGTGATGCACGATTTGCAGAGCCGGGTGGTAAGCGCGCTGGTCTATCCGGCGTTTTTGATTGGGGCGTGCGCGTTGCTGCTGTTCGTGTTCGGGACGGTGTTGATGCCGCAATTGACGGATTTGATCACGTCCTCGAACCAACAACTGCCGCTCCTGACGCGCATTCTGGTGGCGTTCAGCGACTTCATGGCGTCGTGGTGGTGGGCGATTTTGGCGACAGCGGTGGCGTTGTTTATCGGTTTTCGTGCGATCATCGCGACGAAAGGAGGGCGCGAGTGGTGGGACCAGTATCAACTCGCGATTCCGCTGATCGGGCCGGTGCTGCATGCGAAGTTTTACGCGCAGTTTTGCCAGGCGCTCGGGAACTTGGTGACGAACGGCGTTCCGCTGTTGAACGGGCTCAAGTTGATGGGGCGGGCGACGGCGAACGTTTTTTTGCGCGACAAATTGGGCAAGGTGGCGGTTTTAGTGGCGGAAGGTGCCGCGCTTTCCTCCGCCATGCGCAAAGTCGGCGATTTTCCCAGCCTCATGATCGACATGCTCGGGGTGGGGGAACAGACCGGCCAGCTCGGAAAAAGCCTGCAAAAAACTTCGAAGCGTTATGATAAGGAATTGACGACGCGCATCGACCGACTCACCAAAATGATTTCACCCATTGTCCTCATCTTCATGGCCGGTATTGTCGGCGTGGTCGCCTATGCGATCATCTCGACGTTGTTCCAGTCGGCCACCGGAATTCGGGGCAATGTCTAGAAAACTGACCAACCCATCATGACCCAACCCAAACTTCAAAACCCTCAATCTGCGTTCACTCTCGTTGAAATCGTCATCGTGCTCACCATCATCGCCGTGCTGGCCGGTGGCAGCATTTACATGCTGAAAGGCCTGATTGGCGACGCCCAGGGACAGCGCGTCGATTCCGACATTCAGACGATCAAGGTCGCGCTCGGCGCTTATGAGCGGAACAATTATTTCAAGCCTCCGACTGAGGAGCAGGGTCTGGCGGCATTGGTCGCGCAGCCAACATCGGATCCGCAGCCGGAAAAGTGGCGCCAGTATCTCGAGGAAGTGCCGAAGGATCCCTGGGGCAACGAGTATCAATTCCGCTATCCCGCGCAACGCAGTCAAACCGACAAATACGACCTGTTTTCGCTGAACGAAGACGGGGTTGAGAACGAGGACGACATCGGGAACTGGTAGTCGCCAATTCCGAGCTTACCGCGTCACCGCAATCGACGTTACGACCCGGTTTTTGAGGAATTGATCGGCCCAATGGCTGGCGGATTCGGAATCCGCGAACGTGCGCTGGCTGACGACGCGGTGAAAAACCTTCGTCTGGCCCTGGCGTTGGTGAACCTCGACTTTGATGCCCTTCTTTTTCAGTTCCTCACAGAGATCGGTGGCGTATTCGGAGACGGAAAACGCGCCGAATTGAACGCGGAAGCTGTTCGGTGAGGGACTCGCTGCCGGTGGCGTGGCGACCGGCTTGGGCGGAGATGGCGCCTTCGGTTCTGAGGGGGGAGCCGGTGTTGGCTTGGGGGCCGGTTCTGGAGCGGGATCCGCCTTGGCGACCATCACTTTGGCCGGTGTTTCGCTGACCGGTTTTGAATCGCGGTAAGCCAGAATCCCGTCGGCAATCGCGGCAGCCAATTTGCGCTGATAGTCATCGGTTCGCACCAGCCAGTTTTCGCCCTTGTTCGAGAGGAAGCCGCCTTCGATGACGATGGCGGGGTGGTCGGTATCGCGCAGCACCTTTAAATTGTGCGTCTTGACTCCCAGGTAACGCCGGCCCAGGGCTTTCAACTTCACCCCGATGGCTTCGCCCATTTCCCGGGAATCTTCCGAGTTCGGCATTACGTAGGATTCGATGCCCACGACACTGGTATTCACGTTCGCGTTGAAGTGGATCGAGACGAAAATCGGCCGGTCCTGCTTGTTGGAGATTTCGGCGCGCTCGGACAGACTCAGGATCACGTCTTCCTCGCGCGTCATCACGACCTTGTTGACTCCGCGGGCCTGCAATTCGTCGCGAACGAGCTTGGATACCGGGAGGGTGACATTTTTTTCTTCGGTCCCATACCAAAGAGCCCCCGAGTCGAGGCCGCCATGACCGGGATCGATCACCACGGTGTCAAACTTGGGCGCAGCAAAGCCGGAGGCCGTGAGTGCTCCGAAAATGATGACGTATGTCGTCCAAGGATACATAAAGTCGGCGCAACTTAGGGGAGGAGACGGGGAAGTCCACTAACACTCTTCCAATTCTGGTGAATCGGGCCATTGTACGAAATTGGGTAACTTGATTCAAGGTTTGAACGTCAACCAAGGTGGTTCATGTTTGCTGACTGAATGGAATTTGACCGGAAACCCGTCTTTTTCGAACCTCTCTCACCAAAGCGAAGAGAGGGCGGGTTTACGCTGGTCGAAATCGTCATCTCGATGACGGTGATGGCGCTGTTGATCGCGGCGAGCGTTCCGTCGATTCAGGGGATCATTCGCGAACATCAGGCGCAGGAGCCGATGCGGGAGCTGGCGTTGATGGCGAGAATGGTTCGCAAGCGGGCGATGCAGCAACAGCAACCGTTTCAGGTTGGATTCGACTCGCGCGGTTGCTATGCGTCCGCCTATTTCCAGCCCTACGAGCAGGGGGAAGAATACGAAAGTCTGCGTCTCGAGGAATTGGCCCGGGCGGCAGGCGAGAAACGCTTTGGAACCGTTGAGCCGGTGGAGGGCGAAAAAATGGCGGATCCCATTCTGCTGGGACGTTACGAGTGGCCGGAGAAGATGTCGGTTCGGCTTCGGTTTTGGGGCGATACGGAATGGGAGGATTTGTCGGGAGCCCGGTTTCGGCGCTGGGTTTTTCAACCAAGTGGAATCGCCAAGCCGCTCGTGGTTCAATTCGAGAATGACGGAGTTTTTATCGAGGCGACGTTCAACCCGCTGACGGCGGAGATTGAACGGGAAAGGAGCTACGTGCAATGAAGCGGAAGGACGGCGGCTACATTTTGTTTGAGGTGATCATTGCGGTGACGATTTTCTCCCTCGCGATCGTCGGGCTCATGCGGGTGCTGGATACGAGCCTGAATTCGGCGAACTATTTTGCGTGCGATACGGCGATTCGTTACGGGCTCCAATCGATTTTGACCGAGGCGCGGCATCGGGATTTGGGAAACATGATTTTGGTCCAGCGCGATGAGGCCATGGGCGTCGAATACCGGACGGAGGTTGAGCCGCTCCAATTGGCGAGCGACAGCGGAGGTGCCTTGAGCGGGCTCTACATTTTGCGGGCCACGGCCACCTACGATGGCGAGCAGGAAGTCGCCGAAGTCTGGATTTACGAGGGGGAGGACGATGAATAGGCGTGGATTCACCCTGCTCGAAGTCGTGATTGCGGTGACGATTCTGGCGTTGTTGACGGGATCGATTTACGGTCTGCTGCGGCAGTCGGTGATGGCGGCGGCGGATCTTGAAACGGCCGAAAAAGAGGATCAGGCGATTCATCACTTCATTGAACTTTGCCGCTCGACCCTGGAGTCGCTGCCTGGTGGGGCGACGTTTACGGCTGAGGTCATCGAGGAAGGCGCAATGAGGCAGGAACTGACGATTTCCGGCGTTTTTGACGCGTTCAGTTTTGGCGAGGATCCGGTTTCAGAATCTGATACGGTGTTGGGGCTTCAACCCTACGAATCGCCGTCAGGAGCCGAGTCCCATACGCCGCTTTACACGATCGCGATTTCCCGGGAAGACTTTGCTCCGCAAGGTGAGGATGGGGAAATGGCGATTCGCGTGGGCGGCAATGACGAGTTTTTTGCGCCCGATGAGGAAGGGCGTTATTGGCTGCCGCTTCTCCCGGCGATTGCATCGCTGCAGTGGCAGTTCTGGGACGAGGATGAAGAAATCTGGATCGAAACGTGGGATGACGAGGAATCCCGGCCGCCGATGATCGAGTTGCAGCTTCAGCCGGCGGGCCGATCACTGCCGATTCGCGTGGTTTACGACATCCCGCCTGTTCCGGAATTGGTCGCGGAAGCCGAAACGGCAACGTCCTCAGCCGCAGCGACACGAAATGCGGCCCAACCGAATCCGCAGGCAACCCGCGACGATAACGCCGGAGCGGAAGGGCAACGGCAGGGGAGACCGGGTGGCGAAGCCGGAGGGCGTCGCCCTTCGGGAAGACCGGGTGAAGGCGGCGGGCAAGGGCGCCCGCCTCGAGGTGGTGGCCAGAATGGTGGTCAGGGAAGAGGCGGCGGTAACGGTGCGGGTGCGGGAGGCGGAGGAGATGCGGGCGGTGCCGGCGCCCGACCTTCAACACCAGCAGCAACCGGGGGAGGCGGCGGAGCGCAATGACGACGCGTGCCAGGAGAGCCTCCAATCGTGGCGCCGCGTTGATGATCGTGCTTGCCGCGATCGTCCTGATCTCGTTGGCGATGGTCGGTGTCGTTGAATTGGCGAGCCATACTGCGGAGGAATCCTTGCAGGCTGCGAAACGATTCAAAGCCCGCCAAATCGCGGAATCGGGGATTGCTCTGGGCCAACATCCGGATATCGAACCGACGGACTCCGTGCTGCATCAGGTGCTTGCGGGCGGATATCGGCTCGATGTGAAGGTAACCAGCGAGCAGGGACGAATCTTCATCAACAACGCGTCAGAAGATGCAACGGTCGCGGCCTTGTACGATCTCTTTGTCGTTTGGGGGCTCGGGGCGGATGATGCGACGATTGCATCGGAAAGCCTGGCCGATTGGATCGACACCGACGACGATGCCCGAAGTCGTGGTGCCGAAAACCAGTATTACGCCGGGCTCGGCTACGATCAGTTTCCGAGAAACGCCGTGTTCACGAGCCTGGAGGAACTGCTTCTCGTTCGTGGGTTCGACGTCGTGGCGAAGGCGAAGCCGGATTGGCGAGACGTGTTCACGCTCTACGGCGATGGAGAAATCGATGTGAACGCCGCCAGCGCCGACGTGCTTCACGCCTTTGCAGGAGTGCCGATTACCAACGCGGAACGGTTTGTGCAAACGCGGAATGGACCGGACGAGATTCTGGGAACGTCAGATGATACGATCTATGTCAGCGACAACGTGCAGGACGCCGTTGCCGTGTTGGGAATCCCCGCAGAGCGAACCGAGGAGTTGGGGCAACTGTTTACGTTGGAAGGCAGTGCTGTCCGGATCGAGTCCAAGGCAACCGTCGGTGATTTGGAATACACCTTGGTTGTCATTTCAGACCGCGAATCCGGCAGCTCGCTCGTCCGGCAATGGAAGTAAGGAAGTAAAACCCGTTCGTTAGGAGGCGACAGCCTTTTCCGTTTCCTCGTCGGATTCAGGAGCATCTTCGTCCTGAGCCTCGAATTCTTGTTCCTCTCCTTCGTGGTGATCATCATCGTGATGCTCTTCGTCATCATCGTCGTGAAAATCATCTTCATCCACGTAGTCATCGGGAATCTCGACGCGGAACTTGCGCTCGCGCTGACCTTCGGGAAGCGGAGACATCATCATGATGATCTGGCGTCCACTGAGCTTGGGGTCGATATCGACCTTGGCCATGGTCTTGAGATCTTCTTCGATTCGCTTCATTAAGACGAAACCCAGATCGCGGTGTGCGTTCTCCCGGCCTCGGAACTGAAGCTGAATGCGCAGTTTGTCGCCATGATCGAGGAAATCCTCCGCACGCGTCATCTTGATCCCGTAATCGTGATCGCCGATGTTGATGCGAAACTTAACTTCCTTCGTCTTGTTCTTCGTCTTTGGCGCAGCTTTTTGCTGCTTGGAGAGATCGTATTTGTACTTGCCGTAATCGACAATTTTACAAACCGGAGGGTCCGCGTTGGGCGCGATTTCCACAAGGTCAAGTCCGAGAGCTTTGGCTTTGCCCAAGGCTTCCCGGGTGGGGAGGACCATGTTGATCGTCTCGTAGACCACTCGCACTTTCGGTGCGCGAATGCGTTCATTCAGCCGAGTCATGTCGCGGCGTGGTCTGTTGAATTTACGTCTTTTCTTAGCGATAGGAGTTATGGGTTGGAGTTCAGTGTTAGTGTCATAGACGAAAGTAAGTCAGCGGGGTGCACCAATTAAGCAATGAGTGCGTGCGTTTCCATGATTCGAGGAAAGTTCCCTGCTGTTCCCTTGATGAAGGGAGCGGAAATGTCACCCTGGATCCGATTAGCCATGGATTACGCCCCGAGCACGACCGCGAGGAGAGCTTTGCGGCTTAGGCTGGAGGAGGTCGGTGATGTGTTTTTCCGAGAGGTCATCAAAAAATCTTCGGATCCCAACCAAGGCTCTGTGCGCTCGTGGCCTGGAGAAAAAGCCTTTCAGCCTCTCACTCCTGGGTTCCTAGCATCATATATACGGAGTTTTCGGTTTTTGGGCAAGGCGAAACTTACGGGCAATTTCTCCGTTGGGCCGGAATTTGAGCCAAAATGCCGGAAACCGGGTTGGATCTGGTGATTTTGTCAGAATTCGGGGACTTAAATCGCCCGTTCCTGGATCTCCGCGACGACTTTCTCGACGAACGCATCCACCGAGAGTTGGCCTTCGTCCCCGCGATTGCGGTGGCGGACGGAAACCTCGCCCGCTTCCTGTTCCTTGGCGCCCGCGACGAGCATGTAGGGAACCTTGGCGAGTTGGGCGAGACGGATTTTCGCACCGACCTTCTCGCTCGTCGTATCGAGATTCACACGAACTCTGGCCGCCTTCAGCTTCGCCTCGATTTCCGCGGCGTAGTCGTTGAACTTCTCGCTGATCGGCAGAATCCGCACCTGTTCCGGCGCGAGCCACGTTGGGAAGTGCCCTGCAAAATGCTCGATGAGAACGCCGACAAAGCGTTCCATGCTGCCAAACGGCGCCCGGTGAATCATGACCGGGCGATGCTTCTCGTTGTCCGCACCGATGTAGCTCAAATCGAAGCGTTCCGGCAGATTGTAGTCGACCTGAACCGTGCCGAGTTGCCATTCGCGGCCAATCACGTCTTTCACCACGAAATCGATCTTTGGCCCGTAAAACGCGGCTTCTCCCGGTTCTTCCGTGAACGGTTTGCCGAGCGATTCCGCCGCTTTGCGCAAGGCATCCTCCGCCTTGTCCCAATTCGCGGGATCGCCGACGTATTTGTCGCTCTCCGGATCGCGGAGGCTGACGCGAACGCGGTAGTCGTCCATCTTCAGGGTTCCGAGGACGATTTTCACCAGTTCCAGACAACCCTGAATCTCTTCATCGAGCTGTTCCGGCGTCACGAAAAGGTGCGCGTCATCCTGCGTGAAGCAGCGCACCCGCGTCATTCCGCCCAGCTCACCGGACTGTTCCCAGCGATAGACCGTGCCGAATTCCGCCAGCCGAACCGGCAAATCGCGATACGAATGCGGGCTCGCGTCGAAAATCCGAATGTGATGCGGGCAGTTCATCGGCTTGAGCAAAAAACCGTCGGCATCACCGGTTTTGAGCGCATTCTGCAGCTCGGCGCAGGAGCACCCGTCGTCGGCCAGTTTGTTCAGCGCGTCGCGTTCCACCACCGGCACAAATTGCGAGTCCTCGTAATACGGGAAATGCCCGGACGTGCGATACAAATCCAGCTTGCCGATGTGCGGGGTGAAAACCTGGGAATAGCCTTGGCGTTCCAATTCCTCGCCAATGAAATTCTGCAATTCCTGGCGGACAATCGCGCCGTTCGGCAACCAAAGCACGAGGCCCTGACCGACCTGATCGTCGATCTTGAACAGCTCCAGTTCCTTGCCGAGTTTGCGGTGGTCGCGCAATTTCGCCTCTTCGACCCGCTCCAAATGCTCCGTCAGCAGCGTCTTGTTCTTGAACGACGTTCCGTAAACCCGCTGAAGCTGCGGATTGCTCGCGTCGCCCTTATAAAAGGCGCTCGCCACGCTCTGGATCTTGAACGCTTTGCAGTTTCCCGTCCGGCCCACGTGGGGACCGGCGCACAAATCCCAGAAATCGCCATTTTTGTAGATCGAGATCGCTTCGCCCTCGGGAATGTCCTCCAACAGGTCGATTTTGAACTGCGAAGGCACGTCGCGCTCCGTCAGTCCGCCCAAACGACCGCTTTTCGCCAGTTCCAGCGCTTCCTCACGGCTCACTTCCATCCGCTCGAACGTCTGGTTTTCCTTCACGATCTTCTTCATCTCCGCCTCGATTTTTTCGAAGTCGTCGGGCGTGATCCGATGCTTCAGATCCACATCGTAGTAGAATCCGTAAACCTCGTGATCGATCGGCGGTCCGTAGGCGAACTGCGCATCGGGCCAGATCTTCAAAATCGCGGTCGCCATCACGTGCGCGGTCGAGTGGCGCAACCGCTCGAGGTCTGACATTTGGTGGCGCTCTTCGAGCGTCTTGCGTTCTGAAGGTTGGGATTCCGTTTTGGACATAATCTGGACTCACAGTGTTACCTCAATGCGCCAAAATGACAACCGACGAACGCACCGAGACGCGGTGGTGGGCGATGAAAACGTCCCTTCCCGGATTTTGGCGATCTTCGTGCGGAAAATCGAGACCTAGCCAATCCAGTCCGGAATCGGCTTGATCCCGGAATCGACGAGGTAGTGGGGGCGCCCGCGCGCGTCCTCAATCGTGGTCCGAACCGGATCGATGCCGATACAACGATAGAGGGTGGCGAAGACCTCCTGAAACTTGACGGGGCGCTGTGTGGGGGGGCATGCCTGTCTTCTTCGACCGATTCCTGATGTTCAGTTAGGAGCGTTTTACGGTTTCAAGTTTGGGAGGCGGCGCCAACCGGCGAACTTTTCGTGAGGTATTTCGTTACCAGATTTATCGACTTGGTCTTGTAACTGTGTAATCAAACACGCTAGCCTCAAATCGTGGCACGGAACCAACTCTTCACTTCTCAAATTCGGCTCCCTATCTTCATCGGCATCGCGGCCTTGTCACTTGCCGGGATACTCGCACAACTCGAGCATATTCGTGGATTTGACTGGCGCCTCTACGATTACGCGCTAAGCCAACGCCAGCCTACGGTTTTCGAGAACGTCGTCCTCGTTGGGGTGACCAACAGCGATGTTTCGTGGCTCGACCAGCCTTTCCCGTGGTCGCGCGATCAACAATCGGTCATCTTCGAGAAAATCGCGAGTCAAAAACCCCGAGCGGTAGCTGTCGATTTTCTCTACACCGAACCATCGTCCGCGGAAAACGACCTTCGACTTGGGCGAGAACTGGCAGCTTGTGGTAAGCTGGCCGGGGCTTTTTATTTTGATACGGGGCCGCCTCCTGGCCCTGCCGAAACAGAGTTGCTAAAGGCAAGTGGCAATTTGCTTGGTGCTAATCTTGTAGACTCACGCTGGCCGAGGCCGCCCCATCAGCCCAAGCTCCCGGTTGCAAATGTGGCTGCTGGAATGACGCGGGTAGGGCACGCCATCACACTGCCGGATCCCGACGGCATCACCCGCCGGATTCCATTGTTGGCGAGCGACGGACAACGGCTTTATCCGGCGCTTGCGCTGCAAGGCGTGTTGCTGCATTGGGGCGCAGATTGGTCCCAAATCCGGGCGACTCCGCGGGAAATCACGATCGTTGGATTGCCTGGACAAAACTCGATTCGAATTCCCCTCGATGGAAAGGGCAACTTTCTCGCTCCGTTCCCGGTTCGAACCGACGAACGGTTTGTCGGGGTGAGTGTTCAGCAGTTGATGACACTTGAAGATGAGCTTCCCGAAATGGATGACAAGCTTGTTTTTGTTGGATCGCTCTTGACGGGGCATGGCGACATTTATCCCACGCCGGTCGAACCTGCGACCGCAGGGTTGATGATTAACGCGGCGGTTGCGGGCTTGATTTTGCAGGAGGAATTCGTCACACCGGCACGATGGTGGATGGAAGCGTTATTGGCGGCAGTCGCCCTTCTATTTATTTGCGGGTTAGTTGCTCTAAAGCGACCTATCCTTTCGTTGTTGCTGAGCCTGATCCTTCTTGCCGGGATCGTTGGACTTTCGATTTGGCTCCTCATTGATTTGGGCCGGTGGATTCCGCCGTCCTTTCCCGTGCTGGCCGGGGCTTTGGGAGCGTTTGCGCTCACCATTCAGAGTTTCGTTGCCGTCGAGACGCAGCGGAAGAACACGTTCGAGCTGCTTTCGCGGTTCTTGAGTCCCGCATTAGCTGCTAAGCTGGCCAAGGACCCCAACGCCATGAATCGGAAACCGGTGCGCAAAGAGTTGAGCGTGTTTTTCTCCGACATTGTGGATTACACCAATACTTCCGAGCGACTCGAACCGGAGGACCTGTTCTCAGTGCTGGACCAATACTACAACGCGATGACCGAAGTGGCTTACCGGCACCACGGCACGGTCAACAAATACCTGGGCGATGGCATGATGGTGTTCTTCAACGATCCCGTAGCACAGGAAGATCATGCGTTACTAGCCGTTCGCATGGCGGTCGATATGCAACGCGCGTTGAGCGAGCTGAATCGCCGGTTGGAAGAACAGGGCTTGCCGTCTCTACAGGCTCGCATGGGGGTTTGCACTGGCTATGCGACGGTTGGCAACGTGGGTTCCGGCGGTTTTGTGGATTATACCGCGATCGGGCCGACGGTAAATCTCGCGGCACGTGTCATGAATCTGGCTGGAGGTGGCGAGATCTACCTCTCCGAAAAGACATTGCTCGGAATTCAACCGGGCGAGTTTGACTTTGAAGATTTGGGACCCAAACCGGTCAAGGGATTCTCTGAGCCAGTCCGGGTTTACCGAGCAGACACGTAAAAAAGAACCTCTAACCATTAACCCTCACCATGAAGTTTAGCTGCCCTGAATGTGAAACCAAAATAGAGGCAGGACCAGAGTGGTTCGGCCTGGATACACAGTGCCCTCATTGCCAACATCCCATTCACATTCCCAAACCTGTTTCATCGGGGCCCCAGAAACGTCATTCAAAGCCGCAGAAAACGGCGAAGAAGATTCCCGTGGGTGCTGTCGTCGGCATCTTTCTGGTGATTGGAGTTCTCATTCTGGTTCCCGTGACCATGCACTATCTGGATAACAAGGAGACGCCCCAACGGCCAAGTCGAACGTATTCAGATTCGAGCGCGGCCGCTAAAGCAGCTGCACCCCAAAATGAGGTAGTAGAGGCACTTCCGGACCCGGAAGAGGAAGGGCCAAAAGTGTTGCGGGACCAGAATTCGAAGGGCTATATAAGTCTTGGCTCTTTAAAGAGTCGGCTTGAACTGGAAAATCACGTATTGCTGGATGTGTGTGGCGTTTATATCCATGAGTTTGGGGATTTTTCTACGAGCGCGGTTTTCCAAAAAGATCGAAAGCCCGGTCACAAATTGGTAAAGGTGAGTATTGGTTTAGACTTTTCGGATGACCCGTTTACGATTCACACCAAGAACGATACGTTCGTCCTGGCCAATGAGAAGACCACGGAATTCTACCCAGTGTGGGGAGTGTTTGATGCCTTTGGGGGGAGCGTTAGCCGAGGCAACATCACGGGGAAACTAACCACCAGTGGCGGAAGTAAGGCGGCACCTCATACAAAGATCATCAATCTCTACGAGATCCCCAGTAATCTTGACCCAGGCAGATTGAGCCTTTGGTTCGATCCGGAATCCCAGAACGTAGATTGACTTCCGAACGAGGGCAATGCGGCTTGATGCGCGAACGAAAGGTCCGATAGTGGATCGCGAATGAGTTCCGCGAAAACCTGGGCTTGGCCGTCACCCACTCCGGAAGAACTGGATGCGCAAATCGACGCCTTCAAGGTTCATCGCCGTTTGGGACGCGGTGGGATGGGGGCTGTTTACCTGGCTACGCAGCTCAATTTAGAGCGCGAAGTCGCCATCAAACTGTTGCCCGAGCAACTCGCTGTCGATCCCGAGTTTGAGGCCCGTTTTAACCGCGAAGCTCGGCTCATGGCGAAGCTGGCCCACCCCAACATCGTCCCGGTGTTCGATTTTGGTGAGACTAACGCCGGACACCGTTTTTACGTCATGGAGTATGTGCCGGGAGGGCATCTCGGAGAAGAAATGCGCGATGAAGGATTGCCAGTCGAGCGGGCTTTCAGCGTTTTTGGTCAAGTTTGCGCGGGGATGAAGCACGCCCACGATAAAGGATTGATTCATCGCGACCTCAAACCCGCCAATATCTTGCTTGGCGAAACCGGGTTCGTGAAAATCGGGGATTTTGGTCTGGCGAAGATGGTAGTCTCCACCGATTCTCGAGTCACGGAACAACTGGGATTGACCAACAGCCGCGCAGCCATGGGCACGCCAGACTATGCGGCCCCGGAACAGCTCAACGCGGAGCCTGTCGATCATCGCGCGGATCTCTACAGCCTGGGGGTTTTGCTCTACGAAATGCTGACCGGTTCCTTGCCGCGAGGCTCCTTTTCAGCGACTTCGTCGCGGAATCCGGATTGTCCACAATTCCTGGATGCGGTGATTGAGCGTGCCCTTCAACCGGAGCCTGGGGAGCGTTTTCAATCCGTCGAAGAGCTGCTTCAGGCCGTTCTTCCCGGTCAGCAGCTCCGCGCTAACTCCGTCTCAGTTCATCACGAAGCTCTGCCGTTTCCACCTTGCCCAGAACAACCGCTTTGCCGCATCGCCGTGATACCGGCTTCGCGAGATTCAGATTCCCTTCCGCCTTTTCAATGGTTCTCAGAAGTCGAGCAGAGTAACCACGGTGATCTTATCCAGATCGCCAGCCCTTCCGCGGGAAGCCACAAGCACCTGGTTGCCTTGAAAGGGACCGGCCGGGTTTGCTTTTTTGGAGGCGAGCCGGAGGAAGGCGAACTAATCAATCACGAAGAAAACGCCGCCTACGTCATCGCCAATCCGCCCCTCAAATTAACGAGTGAAGGACACTTGGTTGGAGGTGGTGCACCAGCTGGCGAGTTCAGTCAATTGCGGTGCGCTGACGGATTTGCCCTCGCGCTCCGCCGGGATGGCCAGGTCGTTGGGATCGGGCCCAAACTTAGCCGGCTCAACCAGGAGCCTCACGCTTTCGCCCTTCAGTCCGTCGTCCAAATTGAAGCATCGCGGACAGGTCATGCCGCTGCGTTGCACCATGACGGCACGATTTCTGAGATTTTGACATCCGGGAGCACCTGCGAAGTTCGCCGAGATCAAACCCGCCATTACCAACGGCTCATTAGCGAAGGATTCGCCATCTGCACGGATGGCAGCCTGGCAACAATCGATCCGGAAAACCCGGAGTATGCCGACTTAAGCGAATCGCTTTCCGGGCTGCAACCCGAAACGATTGTTTCGATCGAGCAGCGTCCGGCCTGGGCTTTGGTGCGACTTTCGGATGGGCAATGGCGGGTTTTGGCACGAGACCGGAGCACCGGCGGGAAGTTGGCGGAGATCGATTCCGAATTCGCAGACGCATTGCGTGGAGCCGTTTCCGTATTCGGCTTGAGTGCCGGGCACGTCGTTCGCTTGGACTACTGCGTCGCTCTGTTTCCTGTCTGAACTGGGTGCATCGGCGTTACCTTACTCACGTACCGGGTATTTCAGGTATAGAACCCCAAACAACACTTGCTTGGTTTCCGGGGGCCGAGCATCCTTCCTCATGAATCATCGTTGGACTCAGGCAGTTACCGTCACCGTGTTGGTGGTCGTAGGCAGCATCCACTCACAGGAGCAAAAACCGCCTCCAAGTCTCCTCGTCTTCAGCTCCAAAGGGAAAGTCAATGTCGGTGAGCGCATCGTCCCCGCCGCCCAGCGCGACATGCGGAACTTCGAAGCGAAACTCCAAGCAAAAGAGGTGGTCAGCACGGGCGCGGATGGCCAGGTTCAGCTGGGTGTTTTCGGCGAGGCGAAGGTTCTGCTCGCTCCCAATACCGTCGTGCGCGTTCCCGAGCCGGCAGCGCGGGCGGAAGACGTGGCCGTGATGGAGATCGAAAAAGGCCGGGCGTTTCTGCGGGTTGAGAAGCGGCCCGAACGGGAGTTTCGGCTCAGAACCCCCACGATGACGATCGCCGTGCGTGGGACCGAGTTTTTCGTGAACGTATCGCCAAAAGGGGAAGTGGTGGGCACGCACCAGGGCGCGGTCGAGGTCGGCTTGGAATTCGGCGGAAATCGGCGATTGGTGAACGTGCCGGCTGGCAAGGCCGTTGTCGCCAATGGAGAGGATGCGCCCCAGTTGCGCAACCTAACGGCCGGAGAGCAAAATCTGGCACGGATCTATGCGATGCTGGATATTCCGGTTTTGCCGCGGCCAAGGATTGCCGGGGATTTGCGTTCCTGGGTTTTTGGCAATCGCCGAGGTTGGGATGCGAGTTTCGCGGTGCCTAGAGCCGCGAGTGAAAACATGGTTCAACTGAGCATGGAACCTCAAACCATCATCAATGAAGGCCGAGTGGCTGCGATGCGAGCCGATGGCAAGTTGTTCGTATTTCAGGAAAACGAACTGGAAACCCCTGAGAATCTCGAACCCATCTCGGAAGTCCAGCTTTATCCAAAAGGCGTCGCCGTTTTGACCGAGAGGGGAATCATCCACAGCTGGGGAGCCTTCCAAGGGACACTGGAAGGAATAACGGCTATTCAGGCAACCCGGGAAGCGGTTCTAGGGATTGCACGCGATGGTTCTGTCAGAGGTGTTACCGTGAAAGGTGCCGAATCTTTCCCCCAAATCGACCCTGCGGATGGATTTGGATTTGTTGAAGGTGAGAACGGGGAATTTTTACTGTTTCGCGGAAAGAAACTCGAGCTTGGGCGAATTGACCGTGGAGTCGTGAGAAGCGATGAATTTAGGGTGGGCCAGGATTGGGTTGAAGTCCACCACGGCACGTTCGATGCATGTTGGATTGACCGCAACGGTATGATCTTTTCCCAGGATCTGGGCAAGCTTGGCGAGCGGGCGCGAAAGGTTGTTCTGGCCGAAAACACGATCTTATGGATGGATGCCGATTTGGAATGGCACAGCCCGAAGATGGACCGATTCGAAGAGGAACGAAGCACGTTTCGCAAACTGGTTTCCGGTGCAGTGGATCTGGCGTTCGGCGACAGCCGGTTTTATGCAATCATTCCACGTGACCGGGAGAAGGCGAAGGAACTCGTGGAGGAAGAGTGGAAACTGAAATTGCGTCGCCGCGAGAATGTAGGAGATTAGCGGCGAATCACTTGGTTGGGGCCTGACGGGCCCACTTTTTTGAGGTTGTCGCAATTGGCAAGATCCAGAAATCGCAATTTGGGGTGATTGGCGAGTCCGTCGACCTCCTCCACGATTTCGGAATCCAAATCGAGGAACTCCAGATTTCTGAGAGGCGCCAAGTCCATGGTCCGGAAGCCGAGTCCACGTGCCTCAAGCCAGCGCAGGCGAGGGAAACTGGTCAGATCCTTGGACGTCGATTCGTCCACAGCATCGGGGGTGAAACTTTTTTCGAAGAAGGAAAGCTCCATCGCTTCGATGCTGTCGCGATTGCCGAATCGGCAAATCGTGCGCCAATTGTCCTCCTTAATGCCCCCTGCATTGAAGTATTTTAGTTCCTTGGGAGAACCGTAGCTGCGTAAAATGCCTTGGTCGTCTTGAATTGACAGCGTGAAATCCAGTTCAACGGCTCGAAGCTTCGGAAAGTGGGTTCCAGAAACCGGTTTGGAAATTCTCAGGATTTCCAGATTCGCGAGCGCTCCGCTTTTAGCCCACGTCGTAAAATCTTCCTCCGATAAACCTCTTTCCTCCAGCAATTGAAGCTGATTGAGATTCGCGAATTCTTTCACTCCAGGATCGTTTTGAGGCCGCAGATCAGATAGCATCGTCAATGATCGGAGGTGCTGGAGCGAGCCGATTTCTGCCGGATCGACAATGATCCGAGCCAGATCGAGCCGCTCCAGGTTGCTGTTTTTGCTGAGACCGGTCCATTGAACCGGTGCCGGATTTCTTGCCGCCATTTGGAGAATCCGTAAGTTCGTGAGCTTCGACAAAGCGAGTTGCAGATCTGCCGTAAGTTCAAAGCCCGAAAGAGACAGATCCCGGACAGGAGGCAAGTCGGTAATCGGGATCGGTCCGGAATCTCGAGCGCCGCTGGCGCTGATCTTGAGCGCTTCGAGCGTGGTAAGGGCCGAGAGCGCCGACACCGTATCAATGGTGATGTCTGCATAAAGGGCTAAGGGCTTGTGCGTCGCGATAGCTTTCAGTCGTTCTGCATCAGGGGCCGAATCGAGAAAAAAAGCAACCGGCTTACCGCCGACTGGAGGCAGCGTGCTCAGTTCGACCCGATTGTCCCAGTTAAAGCAGACCGAGGCTCCAAACGGATGCGAGTTAGCTTTCAACGCTGCCTCGAAGCTATTCCCACGCTGTTGGTCATCACGGAAGATTCCAACAATCTCAGCAGGTCCCCCGTCTCTCGAGACCAGGAGGAACGGGCCGTCGGTTGAGAGCTTCCAGTGGGCTGCGCCATTGAAGCGGACGATGTGCTTGTGATAGGTTGACCCAGCGCGAACCTGCAAAATTACCCAGCCTCCAATTGGCAGCAGCATCTCGGAAGTGGTGGCTCCGGTGGGGAACGATGCTGTCATTCGATTTGCGCCAATGTATTCCACCATTTCGGAGACGCTTGGTGGAGAGGGATGCTCGACGACCAAGGGTTGCCAAGGAGCACCCGGCGTAGTGGAGGCAGCGGGAGTTGTCGATTTCTGGCTTTTGATCCAGGCTTGATCCGCCGCGCTGAGACTAGCGAGTGGAAGCGTGAAGGTCTTTCCATCCGAGATGCGCCGAATCCTGACACTCGCCCCCTGCAACCCGAGAAATTCGGCTTTCAACTCGACGCCTTTGGAATTGCGGAAGGTCCGGACTTCGGAGAACGCCGTTTGATTCATGATTGCGGCGATTACAAAAAGGACAGCTAAAACGATACGTAAGTGGGGTGACTTCATAACATGGTTGGGTTGACGAAGGTAAGTAGCGGTTCCGGGACGCGAGGTAACGCTTTGCGGCACAAGAAAAGACTATTTCGCCAGATCGCGAGCGAGTTGCTGGCTCTCCGCGGATAGGTTTTCGAGCGAAATCTCCACCGCCCGGTTAGTGGATTTTAACAGCATTTTGACCTTTCCTTCGTTCAGCCCCAAAAACCGCCCCTGAATCGTTTTGGAACCATCCGCACTTTTCCACGGATGGAATTTTCGGAGTTCCGGCCTCAACTCCGCCTGAATGATCTCCAGGTCGTATTCGCGCATCCTGTTGGCTCCCACTCTTTCCGTCACCCCCCATCGCAAACTCGCATGGGCGATGCGGCAAATCTCTCCGATAGCACCTGCCGCGTCTGTGGGTGCGACGGTGAAATCATAGCGCTGGGCAAAGGCGAATTTGTCACGGAGATGACTGACGCGATAAGATACTCCGTCGCGCTCGGGATCCTCGCGCTTGACCATCTTGGACCAAGCCTCCACGGCCTCCAGGAATTCGGTGTCGCGAAGGCGGATTTCCGGCAGTTGGATGCTCCTGGCTTTAGCTTCGCCGGGCGGCAAGACTCTGTCATCGATATCAACGTAGGAATCATTCCATTCGGCGGCTAGCATGGCCTTGGTGGTCTGAGCGTTGAACTCCTCGATGATTTTTTCCAGCGCATCGTAAGCCGTGACGTTTTTGAGACTGAGGGTGAGCCGAGCGTCGTCAAAATGGTAGGAGATACTTTTGCGCTGTGAATAAACTCCGTAGCCTTTGGGATCGGCGGCTTTGGCCGCCTGCTTCCAGCGTTCAATCGCTTCTTCAACCGTTGCCTGGTTGAGTTGGAACGTAGTGAAGGTCAGGGATTTCCCTTTGGGAGGGCGTGGAGAACGCTGTTTGCTGGTTGTTTGTCCAAATGAGGCGCTCAACAGCGCAATCCAAATCATCCATAATAGAGTCCTGCCTTTCATGATCGAAGGATATTCTCCCGGAAAAAACTTTTCGAGCATAAACTGCATCTTTGGCTTGTTCCGGAACGGCCTGCCATCAAAACTCAGTCCCTATGGAGAAACCGAGTTTCTTTCCACAAACGCGATGGTCCTTGGTGCGTCAGGTCCAACAGGCTAACCCTGCCGAGCGCGAACATGCCCTTGAAGAACTTTGCCGGATTTACTGGAAGCCGCTCTACCGTTTTGCGCGCTCCCGGGGCCATTCCAAAGAAGATGCAGAAGATCAGGTCCAGGGATTTCTCGCCAACCTGCTAAAATACAACTCCTGGGCCACCGTCGATGAGTCGAAAGGACGATTGCGGGCGTTTCTCTACCGCAGTTTTGAAAATCATCTCCGGAACTGCTGGCGCAAGGGCCAGGCTATTAAGAACGGGGGAGGCGTAAAATTACTATCCTTGGATTTCGACGATGCAGAATCCCTTTTGCCGATTGCCCATCCGGCCGAGGACTCCGCCAACCTCAGCTTTGATCGGCATTGGGCCGCCGCACTGGTTCAACAGGCCGTGAATAGAATTGAGGAGGAGTTTGACGAAAAGAAAACACGTCTCTTGGCTGCTTTGCGTCCCCATTTCGTCCCTGGAATCGGAGGAGGGAAACCCTACGCGGAAATTGCCGTCGAATTGAACCAAAGTGAGGCCTCCATCAAGATGGCGGTGAAACGCTTGCGGGAAAAACTGCGAAACCGGCTGGAGGGTGCAGTGATGGAAACGGTTGATAGCCAGGAAGCCGCCGAGGAAGAATTGCGCTACCTGTTCGACCTGCTCAATCTGGAGTGAGGCTGCTTCCAAGTGGAAGACCGCATAACGGATATCTTGCCTGCGATTCCCAGGAAGCGGTTTCTTTCCGTTTGTCGATAGCGAATTGAATTGGGCGTCGCAATCGTGATTTGATCTTCGCGCGGAAAATCGAGACTCAGCCGATCCATTCCGGAATCGGCCTGAGCCACTCCGACATCGATGTGCTGGAAAAAGCTAGCCAAGCCCTCCTTGCCGAGATGAACCGGTTCGAAACCGCGCGCGACGTCAGTGACGATTACAACAAGGGCAAATCCCAGCTCGACTTCACCCTGCTGCCGGAAGGCCGCGCCCTCGGACTCACCAGTGCCGAAGTCGGCCAGCAAGTGCGCGACGCTTTCTACGGTGCGCTGGCCCTGCGCCAATTGCGCGGCACCAACGAAGTCGAAGTTCGGGTCAAACTGCCGCTCGCCGAACGCCAGGACATCCATCACCTCGAAGAACTCGTCATCTTGACCCCGGCGGGAACCGAAGTCCCCCTGCTCGACGTCCTTCAGGTCGAACGCGGCGAAGCCTTCACCACCATCAACCGCAATGGCAACCTGTACCAAAAAGCAAAAAACTATCGACAGACCACCTCAGATGTTCGATTCGCCGACGTTTTCGAGGTCTGCTGGAGGCTGCGTGGGTTTTGCAATCGCAGCTCGAAGTTCCTTGCGATACCGGCGTTCTATGAACATGCGTGGAGGGCGACTCGTCAACCCATCGTTGCTTTCACGTTTCCAATTCTGAAAAAGTAGATGTTGTTCATGAGCGATGGCAGTCTCGAGCTGCTCCAGAAACTTATCAAAAAGATCATCGCTCTTCCTTACCTTGAAATAGACGGTTCTTTCATTCAAAAGCGCGGCCTCCCCTTTTCTTAGTTCGAACGACTCAACTTTTGCGTCGAGGGTGAATCGGAATCCCTTAATGAACGGCGAGTAGACCTTGAGGTTCGTCTTAATTCGATATGTGTGCTTAGGAAGAATAAGATACGCAAACCAAATGGTGAATGGAATTAGAATGATCCCAGTGATTAGTAGTGTTAGGAAGAACTTGGGGAAGAATGGTACCTTTAAGAAGAAAGATGTAATGAATCCAGCGAGTGCGATGATTGCTATTACGCCTAGGAAAATAGTCGCATTCTTTGCGAACGGAGAAATTTTGAAAATTGCCTGAAGGATCTTCGTAGTCATTTAGGACGTATTGTTCTTGGTTTCCTCATATTCTGGCGAACGTCCGAGCGCTGGCACCCGCTACGGGTTGCGCAGCGTCGCAACAGGGTTAAGAATTCGAGTAAAGAGGGTCATGTCGACTCGCCAGCGGTAGCGGGTTGCTCAGCCGCGTCTTGTTCGATCTCGTTGGTTATGATTCGGAAGTCCGTTGGATGACGCTCCGCCTGCAGAATTTTAGCGTGAGGATAGTCGTCTTTCGCAATTTCAATGATCTCACGACGGAGTTCCTCCGGGGCACGGCATCCGATGACGACCTCACGGACTGCCTCTGGAGGAAACTCTAGAAAATGCATCTTTCTGCCCTTGATTTCACGTTCAGTGCAGACCTGCCATGCGATGATAATTCTGTATTCATCCTCGTATGACCACTCCGGTGACTTCGTTTTCATTACTCGCCGGTATGGATCATCTGGATCGGCATTGAATAATGGATGATATTCGCCTCTCTCCGTGGAATAGATCACACGGTGCAAAACGTCTTCGAAGTGATCTGAGTCAAATCCGATCGCGATACCCCTGTGGTTGTCAGCGTAGTGTGACCATAAAAGGATGTTTTCCCGGCCACCGCAAAAGCAACATACTCCTAAGCGCTTTCCGGCGGCATCATAAAATCGTTCAGGGCTCGCCGCGCCGTGGCCTGTATACGTTGAGAAGATGGTATCGACCCAGCTCTCTTCATCCTTACGAATCTCTTCCTTAAAGGCGTCGAAATCGAGTAGGCACCCATTCGAAACTTGGATCTCATAAAAATTCTGCAGAAAGCTAGGATTGTTGAGCTTGATTCTCGCATGCTCCCGATTCACATTAGCCATTCGCGGGAAAAACTCAAACGGGTCATTGAACTCGGAAGGCTGTGAAATCTTAAACTCTCGCTTTTGGAGCGTCGCGGGGCCAAATCCACCCGTGTATTTGTAGATTATCATTTGGATCGAACTGTGGATATCCTGCAGAATTGCAGGAATATCCTTTTATAGTCAACATTCTTGCAGGGAGAATTGTGTATTAGGACGGGGAGGAATGCCGGGCATAGCGGTGGGTGAATTTTCCATGATTGCCTTGGCTTACTGCCGCCTTTGGTGGGAATGCTAGTGCGACGAATGGGGAGTGTCAAGCTTTTGGAGGCGTGGCGGTTTCGCGGGTTGAGGCTTAGGAATTCGGATAGATTTTCCGGAATTCGCCCTGCGAGGTTGTCAAGATATCACGGGAACCTGGGACGATCGGAAAAACGATTTTACCATGCGCCCCGGAAGAGGCGCCAGAAGCAGGATCCTGACGCGCTCAGCCGATCAATTCCGGAATCGGCTTGATCCCGGAATCCACGAGATAGTGTGGGCGGCCGCGCGCGTCCTCAATCGTGGTCCGGACCGGATCGATGCCGATACAATGATAGAGGGTGGCGAAGACCTCTTGAAACTTGACGGGTCGTTCCGTGGGCGCGGTTCCATGCTTGTCGGTCGCGCCGATGACCTGACCGGTGTTCATCCCGCCGCCCGCCATCAGAGCAAAACTCGCTCTGGGCCAATGATCGCGGCTGTTGAGCTTGTTCAGTTTCGGGGTGCGGCCGAATTCGCCCCAAACGACGACGGCGACATCGCGGTCGAGCCCGCGCAAATGAAGATCTTCCAGCATCGCGGCCAAGCCTTGGTCCAGCATCGGGAAATCTTCGCGTGCCCGTTTGAAATTGAAGAGGTCGGCGGTGCCATGCCAATCCCAGCGACTGAAGTTCAGGCTGACAACTCGGGCGCCGGCTTCGACCAATCGCAGCGCGACCAGAAAGTTGCGAATCATCTTGGGCGGACCGTCGTAAGTGTAAATCGGATCATCCACGCCGTAGCGCGCCACGACCTTGGGATCTTCCTTGGAAAGATCGAGCGCGTCGGTGAGTTTGGAACCTGTCAGGATGTCGAGCGCTTGTTGGTGATAGACGTTGAGGCCATCGCCTTCTCCCACCGCATCCGCGTCGCGCTGAAACGTGTTGAGGGCGTCTCGCAAGCGAGTCCGATCGTCGAGGCGATCCAGCGTGATGCCCCGCAGGCCGATGTCTTGAGGTTTCGAGAGTGGATCGCGTTCCACCAGATTCATCGGTTTGTGGGCGGGGCCGACAAACCCTCCACCGTAGGGTTCGCCCCAGTTCCCGCCTTTGCTGGGATACATCATCGCGAGATTGGCTGGAACTCCTGCATTGGAACCGGCCACTTTGGAGACCCAGGCCCCAAAATTGGGCCAACCTCCGGGAGGCGCCGCCGGATCCAGCTTTCGCCGGCCCGTCATGCATTGATGAGGATCGTGCCGGCCTTCGCTGTCGGCGATGGAACGGATGATGGCGAATTTGTCGGCGCATTTGGCGAGGTTGGGGAACAACTCGCAGAATTCCATCCCGGGCACGTTGCTCTTGATCGGTTGGAATTCGCCCCGGATTTCGCGCGGAGCCCCCGGCTTCATGTCGAACATGTCGAGGTGGGGAGGACCGCCCGGCAAAAAGATATTGATGATGGCCTTGTGAGAGCTTCCGACGTTCTGCCTGGCCTCGGCAGCGAGGAGTTGAGGGAGCGAAAGCCCGCCCGCAGCCATGCCGCCGATATTGAGAAAATGCCGTCGTGGAGCTCTTCCTCGGCGCGAGTTGGGTTTGTCGAAAAGCGTGATCATGACAGGGTGCCTGTTCCTTACACGTTCCCAGGCGACGGATTGTTTCGACCGTGGGGAGCCTATTCTTTTTCCGTATCGCGAGGACTCGACTTCAGAGTCTGTCTCCTCCAAGATTTCAGGATGAAAATTCGAACCTGGATCACGGTGAGTTTTGGCTTGGTCAGTCTTTCCATCGCGTCCCTCAACGCAGCCCCGGTTTCCGTGAACGACCGCGCCGGCTTGATTACTGCGGCTCAATCGGCGATTCCGGGAACCGTCATTCGCTTGGAGGCCGGGAACTATGCCGGAGGAGTGCAGATCCGGGCGGTAAACGGGACCGAATCGGCGCCGATCGTCATCGAGGCCGCAGATCCGGAAAACCCGCCCTTGTTCTCGGCCAACCTTGGCGGCAACACAGCCATTCAACTTTCGGGGTGTTCTCACATCATCCTGCGAAACCTGCGCGTCACCGGTTTTCCGGCGAATGGCATCAATGCGGATGACGGCGGGGATCGTGAACGCCCGTCCCGCGGTTTGCGGTTCGAGAACCTCGCCATCGAGAACACCGGTCCACGCGGAAATCACGACGCGCTCAAGTTGTCCGGCCTTGCCGAATTTGCAGTGTCGCAGTGTTCCTTTCGAGGCTGGGGCGGTTTCGCCATCGACATGGTTGGCTGTCACGACGGCGCGATCGAGCATTGCCAATTCCGGGGCCGCGAAGGCTTCTCGCAATCCAACGCCGTTCAGATCAAGGGAGGCTCGTCGCGAATCCAGGTTTTGCGGTCCTACTTTCAGAACGCCGGGCACCGTTCCGTCAATCTCGGGGGCAGCACCGGATTGCCCTACTTTCGTCCGCCGGATGCGACATGGGAGGCGCGAGATGTCGAGATCGCCGGAAACCGTTTCGTCGGAAGCATGGCGCCGATTGCCTGGGTTGGTTGCGACAACGGGCACGTTCATCGCAACACCATTTACCTGCCCGAAAAGTGGGTCGTCCGTATTCTGCAGGAGAACGTCGACCCCCGGTTTGGTCATTGCCGAGCCGGAACCTTTGAGCACAATCTGATCGTGTTCGATCGACGCGTTCGGGTCTTCGCCAATGTGGGCGGCAACACCCAACTCGACACATTTCTCGTTCGCCACAACGCCTGGTTCTGTCTCGATCAACCGCATCGACGGCCAACCGGATTGCCCGGTGAGCCGGTTGATGAGATCACTGGGACGAATCCGGAGTTGAGCGATCCTGGCCAGCCCACCATGCAGATCGGGAACCCGGCTCTTGCCGATGTCGGGGCCGACGCCTATGCCGATTCCGAATAGGGCTCGCTCCAATCTTCCAAAATTGTGGCTGGAAATTGCGGCGGATCTCCCCAACATCCTCCTATGAATCGCCCCATTCTAGTCGCCATCGCGTTCGCCCTCGTTCTCTCTTTTGCGCAAGCTCAAGACAAACCCAAGGAACCCGACTACCCGGTTCAACCGGAATCCGTGCGGCAGGATGGCGTGCCCCAGGGAACGGTTACCAAGTCCACCTTCAAGAGCGAGGTTTTCCCGAACACCCTGCGCGAATACTACGTTTACGTCCCCGCGCAATACGACGGCAGCCAGCCCGCCGCTGTCATGGTCTTTCAGGATGGCCACACCTATATTGGCGAAAACGGCGACTTCAAAACGCCCATCGTCCTCGACAACCTCATCCACCAGGGCGACATGCCTGTCACCATCGGCATCTTCATCAACCCCGGCTGGTTCATCGATGCATTTGAGAAGCCGCAGGGGTGGAAGGCGCCGGAAGGCGTTCGCAGCAATCGCATGATCGAATACGATCGCCTCACCGAAGACTATGCCACCTTTCTCGAAACCGAAATGCTCCCCGAAGTCGCCAAGACCTACAAGTTGACGGACGACCCCGAGCAACGCGCGATTTGCGGCATCAGCTCCGGCGGCATCTGCGCCTGGACCGTCGCTTGGAAGCGGCCCGACCTCTTTCGCAAAGTCCTCAGCCACGTCGGCAGCTTCGTCAACATTCAGGGCGGCCACATCTACCCCGCCCTCATCCGCAAGACCGATCCCAAACCCATCCGTATCTTCCTTCAGGATGGCTCCAACGATCTCGACAACGAGCACGGCAACTGGCCCCTCGCCAATCAGCAGATGGCCGCCGCCCTCAAGTTCGCCAACTACGATTACCAATTCGTCTACGGCGAAGGCGGCCACAACGGCAAACACGGCGGCGCAATCCTCCCGGAGTCGCTCAAGTGGCTTTGGCGGGAGTAGGGTAATTCTCGGCTGCTAGATGCGGTCCAACCCGAAACCCTCATTGCGTCCATCATGCCGAACCACGAGAATTCGGATCTGCTTTTCGGTTAGCTTGTAGATCACACTGTAGGGAAAATGTTCCAAGTGAATGGTGCGGCGATTTTCTCCAGGCTTAAGGGGCCGCCATTGGGTGGGATGCTCGCAGATCGAGCAGAAGATCTTGTTGAGATCAATCAAGAAACGATCCCCGGCGACATTGGATCGTTCGTCATACCAAGCGACGATCTGGGAAATATCGTCGCGAGCCGCTTTGGCGATGACGAATTTCACCGTTTCCGGTTGTGCATTTGATCCATGAATTCGTTCACTGGCATCCAGCCATCAGGGGCGGCATCCGCTTCGCGCTCTCGTTCATCGCACAGTTGGATCAAAGAATCCATCTCATCGCCGGAAAGCTCGATGCTATCCCAAATCCGTTGCGCGAGTTGTTTGCGCTCCTCAACGGAAAGGGCCATCACCGCATTTTCAACTTCGGCAAAACTCATGAGCTCAATAAATGGGTTCTCAAGGTCACGTCAATTGGCAACAGGTATTATCCCTTGTGCCGTTTGGGACGAAATCCCCCTTGAATGGCGAATTGTTCAGACCGAAAATCCTAAACCAAAAGCTGCCGCAACTAGTCTTCCACCAAGTTAAACGCGTCTTCGGGTCTCCACTACGGGATTCACAAAGATAGATAGCGCTGCGGAGGACCGCATGGAAGTAGAGTTCCTGGCATTGCATTCATCCTTCATCCCTCCGCCTTCATCCTTTGGAAAAGCGCCGGGTAGTAACTGAGGATGATCCAGGAAAACGGACCGACGCGCATAAAGAAGTGGATGCCGAGGTGGAAGAGGATGCCCCAGATGGCGAAGCAGAGCGGGTAGTTGATGCGGTTGAAGACGCGACGCTGGCGACCGGGGCGATCTGCGGTTGCGCGGTAGTAAAGGGCGAGGAGAAGGAGCGGGGAAAGGACTTCGAACCACCAGGAGAAGGCGGTGGTGAGTTGAGTGATGGGGTAGGCTTGGCTGAGCCCGGGAGTCAGGTCCCAACGTCGCCAGAAGGGATCCTGCAGGGTGTAGTAAACCGCGCTGAGGTCGCCGCCGGGTAACCAGTGTCCGCTGATTTTCTGGACGCCGGTGGACCAGTAACAGAGCACGAGCTGAAGGATCATGACGAGGCGCGGCCAGGCGGTGACGAGGGTGGGGGAGGTCCAGCGCCCGTGCCGGAGTTTGCAGTCGAGCGAGAGGGTGGCACCGGCTCCGCTGAAGATGAGGAGGAAGAGTTGGTTGGTGAGGAGGGAGTCGTAGGCGCTGCCGTCGTGGGGATTGAGGTGGATGAGCAGGTTGAAGAGGACGAGGGAAAGGATGGCGGCGATGCGGGTGAAGAGGCCGAGCGCGAGGAGGAGCCCCGAGAGGAGGGTGGTGAAGGCGAGGATCCAGATGAGGCTGGGTGACGGCCCGCCGCGATAGCCGGCGTCACTCCAGAGGGCGATGAGGGTTCCGTGCGGGAGGACGAAGCTGACGGAGGCGACGAGGCCGATGCCGGCCATGATGCGGCAGAGGGCAAGCTGGAGGCCGGGTTCGCGGAGTTCGAGAAGGTGGAGCCAGCGCGCCCAGAGTTTCTTCATGGGGTGAAGTCGCGCGTGCGGAGTTGTTTGGCTTCGGCGAAGGAGAGGGGCGCTGGGGCGGTTGAGGCGCCGGGTTTCATCGCGGGGACGATTTCAAAGCCGACGCGGAGGCGGGTGGCGTTGGGGAAGTCGCGCTTTGCTTCGGCGGCGAGCCAGTCGACGAATTGCTCGTAGGTCTCCGGGTAGAGGCCCCAGGCGTAGAGGTTGAGCGCGGCGCGGAACCGATCGCGTTCGAAGTGGTGCGCGAGCCAGCGGTGTTCCGGCGAACCCATGAGGTGGACGGTTTCCCAGGATGCGGAGAGACTGGACTCAGGGACCCCGGCTGGCTTTTCTGGCCGCCACGGTGCTTGATGCATTGGAGCGGGGACTCTTTGGCGACGGGAAAGCGTAGGGGCAGCGCTCGACCCGGGCAAGCCGGGCCGGGGCGTTCGGATCGATGGCGGGGGCTGTGGTTGATCTACCTTCCACCGGCGCGAGACCGGTGGAGAGGGGATCTGCTGATTCGCTTCTCGATTCTCGATCCAAATGTCGATGCGGAGGCGGACCGGTTCTTCAACGGCGGCGGGAAACATGCGCCAGCGTTGGCGCGTCCCGGCGAGGTGGTAGTAGGGGTGAAAGGGGCGATTCAGGCTCTGCTGAACGTGGAGAATTCCGGTCGCGGCGTCCCAGGCGGTTTGGGCGACGTCTTCCCGGCTGGACTCGAAGCCCCATCCGGTGAGGCGATCGGCCCAATTCGCGAACTCGGCTTGCGCGATGGGATCCTCCCAGGCTTCCGGAGTGAGGACGCGTTGGTCGACGAGAACGGGGAGAGAACCGGCGGTGATCGCGACCACGTGAATCGCAACGAGGATTCCGCGGGCGTGGGCCAGTTTGCTCAAACCCGGACCTGTGTTTTGATCGTATTGAGAGCCTCGCGGAAGTCGGTCCAGCATTCGGAGCGAAAGCGATCGCGCTCGATCATCCAGCTTTTGGGGAAGCCGCGTTTGGAGCGGTAAAAGATGGTGGCGAGGTTGTCCTCAACGAAGATTTTCTCGATTTTGGCGAGTTCGAGCTGGCGCTTGGCCAGTTTGCTGGTGCGGATGATGAGGTAGTCGTCGGTGGTCTCGACGAGGCATTTTTGGGGATTGCAGACCCAGATGAGGAAGGGGAGAACGACCAAAAGCGTCGCGAGGACGCCGAGAGCGAGCCAGAACCACAGGGTGTGTTGTTCCGTGAGATCGAGCCGCGCGGGAAGGCTTCCAAAATGCCCAGTGGCGGCGACACCAGCGATGGCGATGCCCCACAGCACCATTCCGACTGGTTTGGTGCGACGTAGGGGTAGTTCAGCCAATTGCTTGGTCTCCACTGAGATGCCATTGTTGAAAGGAACGGCGTCCTGGCAAGTGCCAAACTGAAAAACTTATTGTCAGGGGCGGAATTGCGCCCTTTTTCCCGCGAAACGAGCAACCCCCGAACCGCCTTGCAGCAATCCGGGGGTTGAGTCCTCAACTCAACTCACACAGAGCGATGATTTCGATTCACGGATTTCGAAACGTGTTCCAGGGGCTGGAACTTGGCTGTGATGTGGGGTTGAGCGTCGGAGAAGGCGGTGATGAGAAGGAGGCCAAGTACAACCATTTCTCGCTGCGCCAAAATTCCTTACTACTATCAAATTCGTTCTTTTTATAAAACCGTCAACCTCATATGCTGGAAAAGTATCGTAATTATCTCTTAATTCTGATTATTACGGAATTGCGACCGGTTGGTATCTCGAAGGCGGTCTAAGTTTGGGAAAGGAAGGCGCGAAGCGTTCCCTTTCTGAGCTGTTGTGGAGAAAAAGGTTGATTTCAGGGGGCGATACCGGGTTTTATCCTGACCGGACAACCAGTCTCGCGACTCCGAGAAGCCACCACATTCTCGAAGAGGAACGAGTTGCAGATTGCGGATTTTTATCCACATTGTCTGATATTTAACTTTGTTTAAATAACGTTTTCGAACAATCGGCCCCCAATCGGGTCTTTTACTAGTCTCCATGGGGGAACCAGAGAACCAGCCTGCTTCTGATTTGGGCACCGCCGCCAGCCATGGCGCGGGCTCGGATTCTACGTACGGCCCCATGTTTGTGGCGCCGACGGTGGAGGAGTTGAACGAAAGTCTTCCCCAGTTCGAGTTTGTTGAGCTCCTGGGCCAGGGCGGGATGGGAGCGGTTTACAAGGCGCGGCAACCTCGATTGGACCGCTATGTGGCGATCAAGCTGCTTCCGGCGTTTGCGGGGCTGGACGAGCACAACTTTGCCGAACGATTTGAGAGAGAAGCGCGGGCGATGGCGAAGATGAATCACCCGAACATCGTCACGGTGCATGATTTCGGTGAGACGGATGCCGGGCATCGCTACATTGTGATGGAGTACGTGGACGGATACGATCTGCACCACGCGATCCAAAGCGGGGAGTTGACTTCCAAGCATGTCTTGGCGTGGATCCCGCTGATTTGTAAGGCGCTGGATTACGCTCACGAGCACGGTCTCGTTCATCGCGACATCAAGCCGGCCAACATCCTGATCAGCAAAGAAGGGGAAGTGAAGGTCGGCGATTTTGGTCTCGCCAAGTTGGTGGGGCGAAAGCACGAGACCTCGATCACGAAAACCCGGGTTTCGATGGGGACGCCGGATTATGCGGCTCCCGAAGCCTTGGAAGAAGGTGGCGTCGTCGATCGGCGTGCGGATATTTACTCGCTGGGCGTACTTTGCTACGAACTCTTTACCGGGAAAGTGCCTCGCGGCGCCTGGAAGCCACCCTCGGCCTACACCGATATCGATGTGCGGTTGGATCAGATCATCATCAAGGCGATGCAGCCTGATGCGGAACATCGTTACCAGTCGGTCAGCCAGATGCTGGAATCGCTCAATGACGTCCGGAATTCGCCCAAAATGGTGGTTTCCCAGTCGAGTAGCAAGCAGTTGCTGACAGGAACGGTGAACGTGCCGTCCAAGAAAGATATCGAAAGCCTGACGGGCGGGGACAAGTCCGGATCCAAGACGTCCACCCGAAGGCGGGAGCGAACGCATCCGTTGGTTGTGGCCGGGATTGCGATCGGTGGAATCCTGCTCGCGGTGGGAGTGATTCTTCTGTTGATGATGAAGCTGGACGCCAATGCGAAGGCGCAGGCGAAGATCGTCCCCAATTCGAAACCGCCACGGATCGTTAATCCGGGAGAAGCATCAAAGAAAGATCCGGTCGTGGTTGAGGTGAAAAATCCGAAGCCCAATCCTCCGGTGCGGCCAAAAACTACCGAAGAACCGAAAACGCCTCCACCGCGTCCGCAATTCACCATCCTTGACCCTCCTCGACCCAATGACGGTTGGGCCGACCTGATGGAAGGGGTCCGCACCAAGCACCGGGGCGTAGAGGGAAACTGGGAACTTGGAGAGGATGGCGTTCTCGTCCTGGACGGGAAAGATTTCTCCAAAGGGCAGGTGCCAAGGATTCCGTTTGCCGTGCAGGCGCCGCAGAAAGTGGGTTATGAGGTAAAAATGGAGGTCTCCCAAATCAGCTCGGGCCGAATGTTTGGCTTTTTGCTGCCCGTTGACGACCAAAGTGTGTTTTTTGCGATCAACGCGCCATCTAATCAGGACAAAATCAGCTATTGCGGGATTTCGATGGTTGATGGTCGCCCTGCCGGGCATCCGGAAAATCCAACGCGGACGAAATTGGAGATCGATCCGGAAAGAATCTATGATCTGGAGCTTCAGGTTTTGACGGACGGAAACAAGGTCGGGATTTATGCAGCCCTGGATTCCAAGCAGGTCTTGCGATGGGAGGGGAAGCTCAGCCAGCTGAAATCGCCCGATGAGGCCCGGGGAAGTGCCCGCCGCTTGATCACGGTTGTTTCGATGAGCCCGTTGAGCGTCGCGAAGGCTCAAATGAGAACGCTTGGACCGGGGGCAACGTTGGCCGGCAAGCCCGCGCCGCCCAAGCCAGAACCCGTGATGTCGCCGGAGTTGCTTCAGAAACTGGCTGATTTCGAGAAAACGACTGCGGATCGAATCGCAACGGAAGCTGAGGCTCCGTTTCAGGATCTGGTGGCGACCCAGCTTCACAAAGGTTATGAAGCGGCCCTTGGGCGTTTGATTGAGACTGCAGAGCGGTCGCGGGACCTTCTGACCAAGGCTTCTGCGCTTCGAGAACTGGAGCGAATCTCCGCGCTACGGCCGATTGAGCCCGAGGATCCTCCCGAGATGCCCCAAGCGGTGAAAGATGCGCGCGCGCGTTATCGGGTAGAAATTGGGAAGCTCGAAGCCCAGCGGGACTTGTTGCTGTTGCCAATTTTGCGCGACCAGCTGATTTCGATCGAGTCCCTACGCGATGAGTTCGCCAGCCTGGGCAAGCCTGCGTTGGATCAAATCGACAACGCGGCAAACCCGCTTCGAAAGCGGATCACGGAAATTGAAGAAGGAATTCCCTCCGCACCGGTTGGATCGCCAATCCCACGAATGGCTCCCGGCTCTCCGGAAGTCGAGATGACCCCGGAGCCTACGTTCGAGCCACTCCAGCGCGCTTCGTTTCCGCGTTCACGGCCGGTTGAGAAAGGTGAGGTTGTTGCCTGGGGGCGGAAGCCTGATATGGCTGAGGTTGAAATGGGAGATGTCCCCGCCGGGCTGGCCACGACCGCTGTCGCGATTGCCGGATATGGAGATTGCGCGGTTGCGTTGAAGTCGAACGGGAAACTTCAGGTTTGGGGGAAGCTGGAAGGGCCCGTGCCGGTCGAGATCACCGGAATGAGCGGGATCGTGGATGTGGCGGTTTCCTACGACTCAAGAGACTTCCATTTCGCAGCCCTGGATGAATCAGGAAGCGTCGAATTTTATGCGTTGGGATGGGGGGACTTGACCGACGAGCAGACCAAGGTTGGGATGCTTGAGCGTGTTGTTGGCTTGGGCGCCACCCCCCGAAGTGGATTTGCCGTTCTTGACGATGGTTCTCTCGGGTATTGGGGAAGGTTGCCCGATGCTGCGGCAGCCAGTTTGCCTGACAAAGTGGCGAAGCTGAAAATCGGGCCGGGAGTTGCCGCCGCGATTTGTGAGGATCGATCCGTGAAGGTGTTTGGAGGCGGAACCTCGTCTTTTCCCCCAAATCTGACCGAAGCCATCGACCTGGAGTTTGGTCAACAGGAAGCCTTGGGTGGTGTTGCCATCCTGCCGGACGGAAAGGCCCTGACATTCGGTTCGTTTGCCGGTTATCAGGACAAACTCAGCATGTTGCTGGAAACCAAGACCATAGAGAAAGTGGTCGCCGGCTTGGATGCGTTTGCCGTTCTGGACTCCGAACAAAATTGGCACTTTTTCGGCGCCAATATTGATCCGATGCATTGTGCTGCAGAAGCTGCGGGATGCTCAGATGTCGTAATTGGAAATTTCTACGTCATTGGACTTCGATAAGCGCCCGGTAAGAACACTGGAGCACGGTGGTCTTACCGAAATGCTGAGATTTTAAGGTCTCGAGTCCATTAAGGGTCCGGGAATACCAATTCTTGATTGAAACCCATTTTTGGGGTCAAAATTCGTCCAAATTGTCCGAATCTAAGGGAATACAGGAAGCAGAGGTGGGTAAAGGATGTGAATATGTTAGGAGCGTAAATGTGGATAGTTTAGGAAAATTACCTTTTTCTCAAATGGTAATTTCTTTCGTGCTGAGTTAATTATCGAAAATCTGAAAATTCAAGCAACCATTAGGAAAAAGGGTTGACGGATGGTTTGATTTTTGGTTTCTGAGACGCAGTTATGAAATCGATAGTTGCCACGTTAACAGTCGCTCTTCTTGGAACCGCTTTGGTTCAAGCTGGGCCCTATATTGATAAAAACCCACCCATCATTGACGTTTGTGATTGCTACCCTCCCGGGTTACAGGTCGGCGGCTTTGTTGGCGGCTACTTCCCTGACAGCAGTGTGGAGGAAGAAGCACTTGGTGGCGGTATTACCCTTGGCTATTTCTTCACCGATCGGATCGGTTTGGAGCTTGGCTACGGGGCGTATGACACGGAACCTGATGTGACTCACATGACAACGTTGGATCTGATCTACCGTTTGTTCATCAACGACAACAACTGCTTCTCGCCCTACCTCATTGCAGGTGGCGGTGGAGTTTTCAACGACGTTAACCGCGGTCTTTTCCGTGGTGGTGCCGGCGTTGAAATGCGCTTTGAAGGTAACAACTGCTGGGGACTCTTCCTCGACGGGACCTTCAACTGGCTTGCCGATGGTGGCGATGATCCAGTGGTTGCACGTTTGGGAGTCCGCATCCCGTGGTAAACTGAAGTTTTAACCCCTCAACACATTTTTGCATGAGAAGTCGGGGCCGCAAGGTCCCGGCTTTTCGCGTTTCATTCAGTCTGGAAGTGGAGAGGTAGCCGGTGTCGCAGTGGCTACTCTTCCCTCTGCGAAACCGCACCTCTTTTTCTTGGGCCTGCTCCTCTCACATCGGCTCCAGGTTCCCGGAAAGGGCTCCTGGTGGCAATTCTCTTTGCCTCTCCGCTCTTGATCCTCGATTCGGCAGGTGCCACGATGCAGGCCTCATGAACCCCTCTGCTTTTCTCAGTTTCGTCGTCGTCCTTTGCCTTGGCTCGGCCGCCCTGGCAAAGAATCCCGCGTTTGAGCCGGTGATCGACGATCCTGCGCTGCCGCGGGTTCTTCTCATTGGCGATTCCATTTCGATTGGCTACACCGTTGCAGTTCAGGAGTTGATGGCGGGAAAGGCCAATGTGCATCGCATCCCAACCAACGCAGGTCACACGGGCATGGGACTCGACGGACTGCCAAAGTGGTTCGAGAAAATGGGGCGGGATTGGGACGTCATCCATTTCAACTGGGGGCTTTGGGACCTTTGCTACCGCCACCCCGAAGCGAAGACTCAGGGCAAGCGCGATAAAGTGAATGGAACCCAGACGCACACCATTGAGCAATACGTCGCGAATTTGGACAACCTCGTCACGCAGCTCCAATCAACCGGCGCCAAATTGATCTTTGCGACCACAACGCCGGTTCCGGAGGGGGAATTCGGACGCAAAATTGGCGATGATCTTCGCTACAATGCCGCTGCCGTCGAATTGATGAACCGTCATGGAATCACGATCAATGATCTCAATGCGGTAATGGCGGGAAAAATGAGCGAATTTGGGGTGAAGCCCGGCGACGTCCACTTCAAGCAGGAAGGCAGCCAACTGCTCGCTCAACACGTTGCCGAGCACCTTTTGAAGGCCTTGAGCGAGCCGATTACCCTCTACGACGGTAAGAATCTTGCCGCTTGGGAATTTGCGGAGAATGCCTGGGAGATTCTTGAGGATGGCTCCGTCGTTTGCCGGATGAAAGAGGGCGTCGACAAGAAGGGGAATCCCAGGACGATCGGGATGGGAGACATCTGGACGCGCCAAGAGTTCAGCGATTTTGATCTCACTCTCAGCTACAAACTTTCCGTGGGGGCGAACAGTGGGGTTTTCTATCGGGCGGACAAGAACAACCCGGTGCAGGGTGGGTTTGAGGTTCAACTGATGGACAACGAGGGATTTCAGAAAACCCACGGCGCCAGAGATGCCCGCAAACTGAATGGGTCGTTTTATGATGGCAAAGCCCCCTCTCATGACCCATCGAACCCGCCCGGGGAGTGGAACCGGCTCCAGTTGACCTGCGAAGGCCCCAGAATTCGGATCGCGATCAATGGAGAACAAGTGATCGATGTCAATGTCGACGATTGGGATACCGCCGGTCAAAATCCTGACGGCACGACCAACAAATTCAAAACCGCGTTCAAGGATCTCCCTCGTACCGGGCGCATCGGCCTTCAGAATCACGGACAGGTTGTCTGGTTCAAAGACATCGTGATCAGGTCTTTGTAGTCAATTTTCAATTCTCTCACGAACGATCCGCGTTCATTCTCGTCTCAAACTTATCAAATAGCGTTTCATGGCAGGCAATCCGCATCATCAACCCAGAATTGATCAGGTTCCGATTCTGGTCGGCATTATTGGGCATCGCGACATTCCCGAAGCAGATCACCCGGAACTGGAGAAGAAGTTGCGCGCGGTCTTTGCCTCGCTCCGCAAAAGTTATCCCAATACCACGATCTATGCGCTGACCGCGCTGGCCGAAGGGGCGGATTCGATCGGTGCCCGGGCTGCCATCGCGGAAAAGGTGGCCATTATTGCGCCGCTTCCCATGGAGGCTGATTCCTATAAGCAGACGTTCAGTTCAACACAGAAGGCGTCTGAACTGGATCATTTCATGAAGCACTCCATGTGCATGGTGATGCCGTCTCATAGTGGTGTTCCAGACTCGATGGATCACCAGTTTGCCCGGGCCGGTGCCGCGGTGGTGCAGTATTCCCACATCGTTATTGCGCTTTGGAACGGGGAGGATTCCCACCTTGAAGCCGGGACGTCTTATCTGATTCGCCATGCCATTGACGGGATACCCAAAGATATCGTCTACGATTTGGAAGGCGTTTATCCGTCGCCGTTGGATCCCATTGCCACGGCCATGGTTCGCCAACTTCCGGTCACTCGATCTTCAAATCCCGGCGTCTCGAAAGTTGGCAGCTTCAAAGATGCCGAGCCCGGAAAGTTTGAAGAGTTGGAATTTCGGGGAAGTAAGCCCAAGCTCCGCCTCACCCATTCGCAGAAGAAGATGTTCGATCATTTTGAAGCGTTCAATAAGGACATCTGCAAGTATCGGCCGAAGTCGGGAACCTGGGTTGACGCGGCCATTCTCGAAGCGAAAGGAAACTATCATCCGCTGGTTAAGGACGAGCGGATTACCCTTCCCAAAGGGTTGCAGCATCTTCGTGAGCGATTTGCGATGGCGGATTGCCTGGCCAGTCACTATCAGAAGCGGCGGCATTGGCGCATTACCCGCTACGTTGTCATTTTGGCCGCGTTGATCGCCTTCGTTCACCAGATCATCAGTTCCAATCTTCCCATCTCTCAATTGCTCAGCCCGCCTCCGGGGTGGGCTGATGGCATTCCAGGGAACGGCCTCTTCGATTACGCAGAGAACTGGCCGTTTATTGGCTATGCCGTCCTCTTGGTCTTTGCCTACGGTGTCGTCTTTTATGCCCGGCTGAAGCGTTGGCAGGAGCGGTATCTGGACTACCGGACCATTGCCGAAGGGGCTCGAATTCAGTTCTACTGGCTCATCGCCGGGATACGCACGCCGGTCGTGAATTTCTTTCTCCGCAAGCAGCGTGACGAATTGGAGTGGATTCGGGGCGTGTTGAGAATGTGGTACCTTCGAGCCGTGGTGGATGGCGGGGTGATCACGGAAGCCAGTCCCGATCAGGCGGCGTTGATTGAGGATCACTGGATTCGTGATCAACGGCGATACAGCAATAAAACCGCGCTTCGCGCCAGCGTCATCGACGGCACCCTCAGCGTGCTGGCGATGCTCTTTCTGGGAGTGTTGGTCATTACCATGGTGACCAAGCCGTTTATTTCGAAAGACGATTTTGAGCACCTTTTGGTTCTCGGAACCGCAGCCGCAGGCGCGCTGGTGTTGATGGTTTCCTCGCTGCGCTATTTCCTCGGCTATCGCGAAATCCACAAATCCAACACGCGAATGATGGTTCTCTTCTCGGACGCAGATAAATTCTACGACCCCACGGATGGCATTCAGGACGACGAACGCGCGATCCTTGAGGAACTTGGTCGCGAAGCGCTGACGGAAACCGGTGATTGGCTCCTCTCCAACCGGAACCGGAAGGTCAATTTGCCCAAGGCCACATAAAATTAGTGGTCAGTGGCCGATTTCGGCATCGTCGTTTCGACGACCGCAGCTCCGATTGAATCTCCAAACACATTGGTAGCCGTTCGGAAGCGATCCAAGAACCAGTCAACCGGTAGGATCAGCGCGATATACTCGGTGGGCAGATCAACCGCGCGCAAGACGATGAGCATGGTAATGAGTCCGGCCTCCGGGATCCCGGCCGCTCCAATCGCGGCGAGGGTTGCGGTGATTGCAACAATGAGTTGCTGACCGAACCCCAGATCCTGGCCAATGGCCTGGGCAATGAACAGAACGGCGGCTGCTTCGTAGAGCGCGGTGCCATCCATGTTGATCGTGGCTCCGAGAGGAAGCACAAACTCGGTCGATTCCCGCGAAACTTTCGCCTTCTCAATCGCGGACTCCATCGTGATGGGCAGGGTGGCCGAGGAGCTGGCCGTGGAAAACGCGGTGAGCAACGCCTGGCTCATCTGGAGCATGAACCGATAAGGATTGCGTTTGGTCACGAACCAGAGGATGAGCGGCAGGGTTACGAGAAAGTGGAACCCGAGTCCAAGGATGACCGTTCCGACAAAGCGACCGATCTGCGAAAGTTGCTCCACGAACTCGCCCTTGTGTTCGGCCTCTCCGAATCGTGCTGCAACGAGGCAAAAAATTCCGACCGGCGCCAGCTTCATCAGCAGAAGAATCACCTTCATCAGGGCGGTGTTGCTCTGCTCAATCAGCTCCTTCAGACCATCGACTTGTTTGCCCATCGTCGTGAGCACGCTGGCAAACACGATCGAAAAGACAATGAGCGGCAGCAGCTCCATGTCCATCGCGGCTTTGAAGAGGTTGTCCGTTACCAGCATCAGAAACAGGTTCTCAATAATGTCCCCAATGTTCTGATCCCGAGCTTCTCCCGGAGGAAGGCCGCCCAGCACCGATCCCACTTCCTCCATCGTCAGGCCGGTTTCGTTGGCGATGCTTTTTGCGACTTTGTAACGAGGCGATTCCTCGTCGACCGTGCCCCGCCCAATCTCGGCGACTTTCTCCGGGTCAACGGATCCGCCCGGTTGCATGATGTTTACGACGACCAGTCCGACGAGCACCGCCAACACCGTGGTGCAAAGGTAGTAGCCGATCGCGGTTCCTCCCGGTTTCCCCAGTTTGCGAACGTCGCCCATCCCGAAAATGCCGCTCATTACGGACGTCACTACCAGGGGCACCACCAGCATTTTCAACAGGTTGAGGAAAACCTCGCCACCAACGTGAAACTTCATCGCGGCTTCCGGAGCCTTCAGCGCGACGACTACGGCAAGAAGCAGCGCAATCAGAATCCAGAGCGTCAAGTTGCGATGGCCACCCTTGCGGATGAACTCTGCAAACCATTTGAGAACGATGTTAGGGCCAGCCATGGCCGGATTATGGGCGGGATCGCGGGAGAGTCGACCGAAAAATTGCGTCGTCACCGTTGCGATTTCGCAATCCTTGTGCTCGTTGAGGCGGTGGCCCGCTACTTGCTCATCAACAACAACAATTCGCGGACGAAGTTTGCGCTCGCGGAAGCAGGCCAACTTCTCGCGGAGCGCGACTGGATCGAAACCCGGCGGCTGGATCATGCCGCCCTGGCGGAATTCGCCCGGCGTTGGGACGTTGAAAACGTCGTCCTCGCCTCAGTCGTTCCGGAAAAAGCGCGCGTCGTAAAGGAGCACTTTGGCGACATCGTGTTCGAGATTCGGCACGATGTTGAACTCGGTGTCGCTCTGGACTTTCCCGATCCCTCCACGATTGGGGCGGACCGGCTCGCCAACGCCTCCGGGATGGTTGCGCTGTATGGCGAATTTCCGGCCATCGTCGTCGATTTCGGCACTGCGGTGACGTTCGACATCCTATCCAGGGAGCAAGCCTATATCGGTGGCATTATCGCCCCCGGTTTGGACGTGATGACGAGCTACATGCATGAGCGAACCGCCTTGTTGCCGAAGATCGAAATTGAAGAACCCAGCGAGCTGATCGGCAAATCGACCCGCAGCGCGATGCTCTCCGGAGCCGTACATGGATATCGCGGGCTGATCCGCGAGATTCTCGAGCAATTGAGAGCGGAATTGGCCCCGGAATCCGGTTGGGTCAAAACCGTTGCCACCGGCGGCTACGCAGAGTTGATCTCCACCAAAATTGAGTCTATCGATGCCGTCCTTCCCGACCTCACGCTCGAAGGAATGCGCGTGATCGCGAATTTGAACATCTAACTTATGAACAGCCCTCTCACCATTGGCATGGACTTCGGCGGTACCACCGTAAAACTTGGCGTCTGCCAAGGCGAAGATCTCATCGAAGTCTGCGAGCCGATTCCCACCGACCGTTACCCCGGAGTTGATCCATTGGTCGAGGCCATGGTGAGGGATATCGACAAACTTCGCGAGAAACACGATGTCGTCGCGATCGGCGCCGGCGTCCCTGGCTTTGTCGACTTTGAAGCCGGCTTCATCTACAACCTCACCAACGTTCCCGGCTGGCACGACGTTCCCCTCAAGCACATCCTTCATCAGCGGACCAATCTCCCCGTCGTCGTGGAAAACGACGCCAACGCCATGGCCTATGCGGAATGGAAATGCGGCGCCGCCAAGGGGCTTACCAACGTCGTCTGCATCACCCTCGGCACCGGAGTAGGAGGCGGACTCATTTTGGACGGCAAACCCTTCCGCGGAAGCTCGTTCGGAGCTGGAGAGATCGGCCAGATGAGCATCGACGCCAACGGCCGGGCCGGAAACTACGGCAACCTCGGCGCGCTCGAGAAATACATCGGCAATCAGCAAATCGAAGACCTCGCCCGCAAGCGCTACGCCAACGTCGGGGAAGATGCCCGGCCTGATGACTGCACCCCACGTCACATCGCCGAAGCCGCAGCGAACGGAGACGACATCGCGCGCCAGATTTGGGGCGAAATCGGTGGCTGGCTCGGCTGCGCCCTCACCAGCATTACCTGGATCCTCAACCCCGATGCCATCGTCATTGGCGGAGGCATCGCCAAAGCCGGCAACCTCCTCTTCGATCCCCTCAAGCGGCAAATGCAATGCCAACTCAACCCCGTTTTCTGGGAGAACATCCAAATCCTCCGCGCCAAATTCGGGAACGAAGCCGGCATGATCGGAGCCGCCGCCCTCGCCGCAGAGGAAGCGCAAAAAATGGAAGTGTAGGTGTTGTGTCTTGCGAGGCTGCTGAAAACGTATTGCGGAGATTTCTCCGCAAGGTTCCGGACAAATGTCCGGAATACGGTTTCAGCCACGACGGAGGGCCGCTCTCCAGGTTTCATCATTTGGCCTCCTCGTGACTTTCTGCTAGGGGTGTCCTTATGGAACGCCGTCATTTTCTTCGAACCACCACTGCTGCAACCTTGGCTGCACCTGCTCTTCTTCGAGCGGCGGATGAATTGCCTTCGAAACTTCGCGTGGGGGTGATTGGGCACACGGGCCGCGGGAGTTTCGGGCATGGGTTGGATACGGTGTGGACGAAGGTGGAGGAGACGGAGATCGTGGCGGTGGCGGATGCGGATGCAGCCGGGCTGGAAAAGGCGAAGGGGCGATTGAACTTGGATTCCGGTTTCGCGGACTACCGAACGATGCTCGCCGAAGTTCGGCCGGAGATCGTGGCGGTTTGCCCACGTCATGCAGATCAGCATCATGAGATGGCGTTGGCGGCGATCGAGGCGGGGGCGAAGGGTGTTTACATCGAGAAGCCGTTTGTCCGCACTCCGGCGGAGGCGGATGCGATCGTGGCGGCCTGCCTGTCGAGCGGTGCGAAACTGGCGGTGGCGCATCGCAATCGGTATCACCCGACGTTGAAGGCGATCGATGCGTTGATCGAAGCAGGGAAGATCGGGAAGGTGCTGGAAATTCGCGCTCGCGGAAAAGGGGATGCGCGCGGCGGGGCGCAGGATTTGTGGGTGCTGGGATCGCACAGCTTGAATTTGGTTCACTATTTCGGGGGCGCTCCGAGGTCGTGTTCGGCGGTGTTGAAGAAGGATGGCAAGCCGGTGACGAAGGCGGACGTGGTCGAGGGCGCGGAGGGGCTCGGGTTGCTTGCCGGCAATGAACTGCACGCGCGTTTTGAGCTGGAGAGTGGCCTAACGGCTTACTTTGATTCGATCGCGAATGATGGGACGAAGAGCGCGGGGTTCGGCCTCCAGATCATTGGGAGCGAGGGGCTTCTGAACCTTCAATGTGACAAGACGATTCTGGCTCACCTGGCGCCGGGCAACCCGTTCCAGCCGACGAAAGGGGCGCGTCCCTGGATTCCGGTGTTTTCAGATGGGTTGACGGAGGCGGAGCCGAATTTGGAGCTGATTCACGAGGCGCAACATCATGTGGCGGCGGTGCGGGATCTGGTGGCGGCGATTCGCGAGGATCGCGAGCCGTTGTGCTCGGCGGCTGACGGGGCGCTAACGGTTGAGATGATCTGCGCAACGTTTGAGTCGCACCGGCAGGGGGGCAGGGCGGTCGCGTTTCCACTCCAGCAGCGGGAGAATGCGTTGAGTCTGCTTTGAGCTCGGGTCTCCCACTTGCAACGCGACGCGGGTCGCTTTAAGAGTCCCCGCATGAACGACACCTACGAGCGTCTCGAGTTTGTGCCGCGCGATGGTGACTACTTCGCGGAGGCCGCGCCGTCCGATATTTTTGAGCGCGATGCGCCTCTGGAGTTGGATTTGGGGTGTGGCGATGGCGGGTTTTTGATGGCGATGGCGGCGGAGTTTCCGGATCGCAATTTCATCGGCGTGGAGCGTTTGCTCGGCCGGGTTCGCGCCGTGTGCCGAAAGGCGGATCGACGTGGGTTGGAGAATCTGCGCGTGTTGCGGCTCGATAGCGCCTACGCCGCGGGTTGGCTCTTTCCCAAGAATGCGTTTTCGCGGATTCACCTCCTGTTTCCCGATCCCTGGCCGAAGAAGAAGCATCAAAAACGGCGCATCGTCACTCCCGAGTTTGTGGCCGCGATTCATGCGTTGTTGGAGCCCGGCGGCGAGTTTCTCTTCAAGACCGATCACGAAGAATATTTTGAGCAGGCGAGTGAGGTGATCCGGGCTTTCGAACCGATGGAGGAAGTTCCGTGGCCGGCAGACGCCTTTTTTTATGCGGAGACGGACTTTGAGCGTCAGTGGAAGGAGGAAGGGAAACGGATTCAGGGCGTCCGGGTGCGGAAGCCGGAGGCATAAGGCGGATTTGTGACCGAGACTATGCGTTGACCACCCTAGCAACTTCACTATAGTCGCGCACGTTACATCAACCCTAATTTTTTAAACAACTACGACCATGGCATTAGCAATTGGAACCAAAGCCCCTGATTTCACCCTGACCACGCTTGGCGAAAGCGGCCCGGAACTCTGGACCCTCAGCGAGAAGGTTGGCGAGAAGAACCTGCTGCTCCTCTTTGTGCCCATGGCATTTACCGGCGGTTGCACCAAGGAATTCTGTGAGATCACCAGCACGATGAACGAGTACACGGATCTGAACGCGACCGTGGTCGGCATTTCCGGGGACAATCCCTTCGCGCAGGCGGCCTGGGCCGAAAAAGAAGGCATCAAAATGACGCTTCTCGCTGATTATGAGCACGAAGTGACTTCTGCGTTCGATGTAAAATACGACACCTTCCTCCCTGCGAAGAATTTGACGATGGGTGGCGTTTCCAAGCGTTCCGCGTTCATCATCGACAAGGAAGGCGTGGTTCAGTATGCGGAAAGCAACGACGATCCAGGCCAGATGCCCGATTTCGCGGCAATCAAAGCCAAATTGGCTGAATTGGGCTAGGCTGCAGACCCTCAGATCTTCTCACAACTCCAGATGAACTGGCGAAGCACGTTAGGCGTGGCCTTCTTCGGGTGCCTTGCGCTCGTTGGTTGCCGTTCGGATCAGCCGGGCCCTTTGACGTGGGAGGTGGATTCTCCCGCGGCGCTTGAACTGACGGAACTCAATCGCAGGCTGACTGAGGCTTACGAAAACGAGGACATCGCCGCGTTGCGGGGGTTTCTGGCGGATGATCACGTTCACAACAACGTATTTGGCTTTGCCATGGGGAAAGACCAGTTTCTGAGCGACATCGAGTCGGGAACGCTGGAATTTCTCTCCTATGAGACCCCGGAAATCCGCTGGCATCTTCAGGATGACGTCGCCATCGCGACGGGATTGATTCATGCCAAGGCCGAGCGAGGCGGGAAGGCGGTGCCTGCCGAGAAGTTCCGGTTTACGCGGATCTTCGTTCGGCGGGAAGGGGAGTGGAAGGTGCTTCTCTTCCACAACACGATGGATGGAAAGCCTCCGGGAGCTTAGGTTTCTTGGGAAGGTAATTGGTTGTCTTTTCGTGGGCTTGGTTCCCTCAAACTTCGTAAGTTACAAACAGACTAGTCAGTCTATAATGCTATATCATCATGCGAGTCCCTGCTAAACAACGAATCCTCGACACCGCCTCACGCCTCTTTGCCGAGCGTGGATACTCCGAGGTGGGTATCAACGAAATCATCGAAAAATCAGGCACCGCGAAGGCGACCTTCTACCATCATTTTCCGTCCAAAGAAGCCCTCTGCGAAGCGTGGTTGTTGTCGATGCATGATCGCTCTGAAGTCAATCGCCAGAATATCATCAATAGCGACGGACCCGTGGCTGAAAAAGTGGTCACTTACTTCCAGGGATTGCGTGATTACCTGAAGAATAACGAATTTAGAGGCTGTCCCTTCTCCAATACGGCGGCGGTTTGCACGGATGAAGAATCGACGCTTTGCCGCCATGTGGAGGATCATAAACTCGGGATTCGCGACTTTTTCCGCGATTTGGCGAGCGAGTTTACGGCGACGGGGGCGCGGGCTCGGGAAATTGGCGATGTGCTCTTTGTGCTTTACTCCGGAGCGTCGGTTGAGGCCCAGAATTTGAAGGCCATGTGGCCGGTCGATGCGGCGATTCAGGCGGCTCGCGAAATTTGTGAGCGAGAGAATTGTTAGTTTTTTTGTTTGCGAACAGACAGACTGGTCTGTATCGGTATAAGCCAAGAGCGAGATGCGCTTCCTTCTGCAAATCAGACAAAAAAAGTAACTCTGCTCTGCAATCAGCAAGCCATCTCATCCGTAATCTCAATCGATCAACCTTCCCAACCCAATGAACGCAATCGCTACTCACGAGCTCGATCCATACAACTGGAACGAAAACCATCGGGACTACCTCATGCACTACGCCTTGGGCAAAGTGCGCAACCCATCCATTGCCGAAGACGTCGTCCAAGAGACCTTTCTCGCTGCCTGGAAGGCACGGAAGAAGTTTCAGGGCAAAGCGGCCGAGCGCACCTGGCTCACCCGCATCCTCTTGAACAAAATCTCCGACTTTTATCGCTCCGCCGCCCGCAAACCCAGCGTGATGATGAGCCAACTCGACATTGATGCCGACGAAAACGACGCGCTCGATGCCATCAACTACGCTCAAAACGGCGACCAGAGTCCGGCCCATGAGCAACCGGCGCGCGCCGCTGAAAACGCGGAATTCGTCGAAATGGTCGAGACGGCCCTCGGAAACATCCCGGGACCAGCCGCTGAAGCCTTCCGGATGCGCGAACTCCAGGGGCTTTCGACCGAAGACATCACCAGCAAACTCGGGATCAGCCGCAATCACCTTTGGGTGCTGATTCACCGCGCCAAAAAGGCGTTGCGCGACCAACTGAGTTCCATTTGGGAACCGACCGTGGTGATGCGTCCTTGCCCGGGTTGCTAAATCCGATTTCTACCTCCCCAACCGAAAGGAATCGTCTGTTTTGGTCGTGATCCGTGTGATGACCAAACAGGCGATTTCTCTTTTACTGATTCTCGTTTTTGGGGCCGTGGCCCGCGGGGCGGATTCGCCGGATTTCGATCGCGATGTCGCCCCATTTTTCGAGCAGCATTGTGTTCGTTGTCACGGGGAAAAGAGGCAGAAGGGCGATTTTCGGATCGATACGCTTTCCAAGGATGTTGGGACGGGGCACTCGGTCAATCATTGGCTCGAGGTGATTGAGAAGATCAACTCTGCGGAAATGCCGCCGGATGATGAGCCGGAATTGCCGACTGCGGAAGAAGCTTCCGCCATCACGGAATGGCTCGCGGCTCGCATCGACGAGGGCGAGGCGGTGCGATTGGCGACGCGGGAGGCGGTTTCGTTTCACCGGCTGAGCCGGGAGGAATACGCCAACACGGTTTACGACCTTCTCGGCGTCAATTTCGACGTCACCGATCCCACCGGCTTGACCGAGGATTCCATCTGGCACGGGTTCGAGCGAATTGGTTCGGTCCTGTCGCTTTCCGCCTCGCACGTGGAGAAATACTTCGCGGCGGCGGAGACGATCCTGGCGGAAGCCTATCCCGAAAAACCGACGGAACCGTTCCTGGTTCGGAAAAAGGCGCTGGATTTGCGGGGCGGGCCGAGCAAGGAGCAGATTGCGAAGTTGGAGGAGCAGGGGATCGCAGACAAGGTGCGCGTCGACATGTGGCCGGGTCACAACCTTCAAGGCGGCCGCCCGGGACCGGGAAAACGCTTCGAAGTCGGTGGTGAATTCAAGGTGCGCCTCCAGGTGAGCGGATTGAAGCCGAAAGGCGGGCGCGCGCCGCATCTCAAGTTTTACGCCGACAAGCTGGACCGCATTCTTTACGAACAGGACATTCTCGCGCCGGAAGACGAGCCGGTCGTGATCGAGTTTCAAACCCATCTTCCGGCAGGAAGTCACTCGTTTCGGGTGGTGAACGACGTCCCGGGACCATCGATTCTGCCACGTTCGGGGCGTCCCGGGCGCAAACCCTTTTTCAGCCTGGCAGAGGGCCGGATTCCCTGGCAGTTGAAGCTGACCGACGAAGAAGGCGTTCCGCTGTATCCGTTCCTGATTCTGGATTGGATCGAATGGGAAGGGCCGATCATTACCGACGACGCCAAAGCCAGGCGCGATGGTTATGTGGCAATGGATGGTAAAACGGCCGACCAGGCCCGGGCCGGGCTCGAGAAATTCGCAAAACGCGCCTTTCGACGCCCACCAACCGAGGCCGAGATCACCAAATATCTGGAGCTGATCGACTCCGAAATCGAAGCTGGTTCCGATTTCGTCTCCGCCGTGAAAACCGCGATGCTCGGAATCCTCTGTTCGAAGGATTTTCTCTACATCGTGGAGGGCTCGACCACCGATCAATCCGGAACGATCAACGATTGGGAGTTGGCGACTCGGCTCGCCTATTTTCTTTGGAGCACGATGCCAGATGAGGAGCTGTTTGCCTTGGCTGAGGCGGGAACGCTCCACGAAACCGGGATTCTCCAGGGCCAGGTCGCCCGAATGCTTGATGATCCCAAAGCCAGGCGCTTTGCCGAGGGATTTCCGCGCCAATGGTTTCAGCTTCAGAAGGTTGGAATGTTCACGCCCGACTCCAAACTGTATCCGGAATACGACAAGTATCTGGAGCGCAGCATGATTCGCGAGACGACCGCTTTCTTTGCCGAGGTGTTGGAGAAGAATCTCAGCCTGAAGGAGTTTCTCGATTCCGATTGGACGATGATGAATCCGCGATTGGCGATGCACTACGGGTTGCCGCAGCCGGATCAGGATGTCTTTCAGCGCGTCTCGTTGTTGCCCGAGCACAACCGGGGCGGAATCCTGACTCAGGCGTCGATTCTCTCGCTCACGTCCGATGGAACCCGCCATCGCCCGGTTCACCGCGGTGTTTGGGTCATGGAATCGATCTTCGGCAAATCACCTCCGCCCCCGCCCGCCAACGTCGATCCGATCGAACCGAATCCGGTGGATTCGCCCAAAGCGACGGTTCGCATGAAGCTGGAAGCGCACAAGGCCGACCCCAATTGCGCGTCCTGTCATCAGAAGATCGATCCGCTCGGAATCGCGTTCGACAACTACGACGCGATTGGTCGCTGGCGCGAAGTCGAGAAGGTTCAAAACGGAGTCGGTGACGATCCCAAAGTCGATGCGAGCGGCGAGCTGGCCGACGGACGTGCGTTCACGGGACCGGAGGAATTCAAGGCGTTGCTTGAGGCGGACCTAGATGCCTTCAACGCGACGTTCGTGAAGAAGATGGCCACCTATGCGCTGCGCCGAACCATGTCGGTCGACGACCGGTCTGACCTGGCGAATATCGCGGAATCGAGCAAGGAATCCGGATACCGGCTGCGTTCCGCGGTTGAAGCGTTTGTGCTCTCGGATCTCTTTCAGACGCGTTAGTTAGAACCGGACAAGACCGCCGTGGGCGGCTTCGTCACCGAGCCCGCTCGCCTCTTCGTTGGATAACGCGCGGTCGAATACGGCGATTTCATCGAGTCGGCCTTCCCAACCGTCCTGTCCATCGCTACGTCCTCCAACAAACAGGTCGCGTGATCGGGGCATGAGGATTTTCGCGGTGAATTCGAGTTTTCCGTTGAGGTAAACGTTGGCCTCTTTTTCTCCGACGGTGAGGATCACATGCGTCCAGTTCCAGCGGGCTACGGTAGTGCTGCCGGTTGCCAGTTCTTTCCCTTGGGCGTGGAGGGTGAGTTTGCCTTGTGAATTGACTCCAAGATGAAGCCCACTTGAGGTAAGCCCATGATGCTCGTCGCACGAAACCAGCCATCCGAGAATTTCGCGAGACTCATTCGGCATTCCATTCCAGACACTCAAGGCGATGCTCCATCCGGAACCAACGGTGTTGGGAAGGCGGGAATGGAGTCGACCGCCGGCAAAGTGAGCTGAACGGTTCCCTTCCACCTCCGGAATGATCCCCGGTCCGGAACCGGGCCAATCAGCTTCGGGGATTGGACTGCAATACCCACGGGGACCTGTTAGAAACGGCAGGATCGGTTGTTCCAGCGTCGCGGAACGCTCATTCCCACTCGAATCGCGCGCCAGGTTCCCACCAAACTCATCCATCCGCCACCAGGCGATCGGCTTGAGCGCGACGAGAGCTTTCGCGGCCGCGCCTCCCTGACTTTGTTCGTAAGCCTTGCGCGGTTCACCCGTGATCTCCTCCAGCAGCTCCAACCCAGCTCCCACGATCTTTGGCTCGGCCATTACCTCCAGCCCCGCCGAACGCGCGGCCCACGTGTTGTAGCCGCCGAGAAGATGTTGCTCCGGTGGCGGGATGTAGCCGTCCGCGCCATTGGTCAGATCCAGCGTCATGGTGTGAGCCGTCGGGCTCTGGAGTTTGAGTTTCAGTCCCGAGATCGCGTAAGTCTCGTTCGGCGTCGTCACGATGCTGATATGGTCGCCAATTCGCAGCGCCTGAACCACGACGTCGGTGCGCTGCAACTTGTGGAGCTCGATCGCCTCGTTCGCGTAAACCTCGGTTCGCGTTTTGGGATCGCGATCGCCCATTTCCGCCACGATGCGTTCGGCCCATTCGAGTCGTTGCTTGGTCGGGACGCGGTAGGCCAGGTCGAGCCGTCGCTCCGCCATCCTGAGATCGACATCGCTTTGAAAATCGGACGAACCCGCCGCGCCCAAAATCAGGTCGCCTAGCGCTTTACTGTAGGTCTCGATTTCAGGTGAAACCCAGTTTTTATCGCGGTAGTCGCGCCGCCAGATGTCGCCGCTGCAGCCGTGTGACATGAGCGCCAATCCGCCGCCGAGTTGTTCCTCGATGTGATCGCAAAAGAGACCGAAGTAATCGGGGTTCACCGCTTTCACTCCACTAAAATAATGCATGCTGAAGTTGGCGAGAAAGGCGATGGGCTTCCCGTCGGTTGATTGAATCACTATCGCGGAAAGCTCCGGATCGAGAGGCCCGGATTCGCCGGTCACGTCGTCGAGATTCTTCGCGGCGTGCATGTTGGCGCGAACCGTCAAGTTTCCGAACGGATCCTCGCGCACCCGATCCGGCCGCAGCACCCATCGGCGGAGCGCGGTGTATTCGGCCGCGTCGGTTGAGGCCCAGCCAACTTGGGCGGGTTGCAGTTGGGAAGCCGCTTCCGTGATCGCTTCCGCCAGTTGCTCAATGAGCTGGGCGGAATACTTCAAATCCTGACGCGTGCCGAGACAACCGAACGAAGATGGTGCCGTGTGAGTGTGGGTTGCGGCAATCAGCATGTGATCCGGCGCGATGCCGGTGCGTTCCGACGCCAGCGCCTTGGCTTTGTCGAGCAAGGGACGCGGCATCATGCAACTGTCGGCGACGACGATGGCCAGCTTCGTCGCGCCATCACTGAGAACGATCGCGCGAGCGTGAATCGGCTTGGTCGCGGATTCCGCCGAGCGACTCGTCATCCCGCCATTCACGAGCACCGGCCATGCCCGGGGCGTGATATCGATCTTGGCGGTGCCTGCCTGGAATTCGGCAAAAGCAGGGACGGCCAAACACAGAGAGCAAAGCGCCAGCAACCGGCGCAGAAGGGGTTTCATGGAGCAAGCTTCGGAAATCGATGCCGCGAACGCCAGCCCAAATGTCGCCTAAATCACCGGCTCGTTCAGCGGTGTGAGCGGGCGTTCGCCCAAAAGGACGCGTCGCACATTTTCGGCTGCGGTCAGGCGGGCGACCTTCCGGGCTTCGCGGGTCGCGCCGCCGAGATGAGGCGTCAGCACGACGTTCTCCATCGTCAACAACTCCGGGTGAACCTCCGGCTCGTGCTCAAACACATCGAGCCCCGCTCCGCCCAACTGACCCGACTTCAGCGCGTCCACCAGCGCCGTTTCATGAACCACCGGCCCACGAGCCAGGTTCACCAGAAACGCTCCCCGCTTCATCATCGCCAACGCATCGGCATCGATCAGGTGACGCGTTTCCGGCGTCAAGGGCGTGTGGAGGCTCACGATGTCCGCTTCGGCAAGAAGATCGCCCAGGATACGATACCCGCAGCCGTCATCGGGCGTGCGGCGATGGTAAATCACTTTCATCCCAAACGCCTCAGCGCGTTGTGCGACCGCCTTGCCAATCGCGCCGAACCCAACGATCCCGAGCGTCTTTCCGCGCAATTCCATCCCTTCCCAATTCTGGGTCACAATGCCTTTTGCCGCCCAGTCGCCGGAGCGCACAAACTGATCGCCCGTAACGGTCTTCCGCGCCAAACCCAGGATCAGGGCAAACGCGGCATCGGCCGTCGCGTCGACGAACGCGTCCGGCGTATTCGTCCCCCAAATTCCATGCTCGGCCATCGCCTCGAGCGGCAGATTGTTGAACCCCGCCGCCGTATTCGCCAGCACGCGCAGGCTCGGGAACTCTGCCAGTCGTGCCGGATCGATCTTCAACTCACCGGGAATGATCGCGCCAGCGGCTGAGTGCTCCTGGATCGTGGTCGCCAACTCCTCAAACGTCATCACATTGGCGTGATCGGGCTGGATGATGTGGGCCACGTCGTGCAACGGCTCAAGATAGTCGTCAGGTACACGGACGGCATTGATCACGGTGGGTTGGCTCATGGGGAAAGGTAGGTCGTGGGGTCGGGGACGCCGGAAAGGGTGAACGCCTCGATTCGCTCCACGCAGGTGCCGCACGTTCCGCAATGGATCTCGCCGCCCTTGTAGCACGACCAGGTTTGCGCGAAGTCGACGCCCAGTTCCGCCCCGCGCGCTGCGATCGCCGTCTTATCCATCGCGATGAACGGACGCAACAGTTCGATCTCCGCATACGTTCCCGTCCGCATCGCCTGCGCCATGCCCTCCATGAACGGTTCCCGGCAATCCGGATAGATGGTGTGATCGCCGGAATGCGCTGCGATGACGAGTCCCTCCGCCTCCCGGCTTTCGGCAAAGCCACACGCGATCGACAGCATGATCCCGTTGCGAAACGGAACCACGGTCCGCTTCATGCTCGCCTCCTCATAGTGACCGTCCGGGACCTCGCCGCCGGACTTCAACAGGTCCGACGCGAACAATTCGTTCATGAAACCCAGCTCGATCACCTCATGCGCCACGCCCAGCTTCTCCGCGTGATGGCTGGCAAAGGGAATCTCACGGGCATTGTGCTTTGAGCCGTAATCAAAGCTCAAGGTCGCTGCGATTTCGTGCGTTTCCGCCGCATCATAAAGCGCCGTCACCGAATCCATTCCGCCACTCAAGAGGACAACGACTTTCATGGGTTAATCGGGTTCGGGATACGTCACTTCGACGGAAAGGCTGATGCCGCCACGCGCCGCAAACTGGCCAAACACCTCCAGCTTCTGCGGTTGGCACACCGCCATGAGATCATCCGCGATGCGATTGACAATTTCCTCGTTAAACGCCGCCGTGTGGCGAAATGACGCCAGGTAATACTTGAGCGACTTCGTCTCGACGCACAGCTCGCCCGGAATGTAGGCAATCTGCAACTGCGCGTAATCCGGCTGCCCCGTCACCGGGCAATGGGAGCTGAACTCCGCGCAATCCAGCTTGATCCAATACTTCCGGTGCGGCGAATGATTCGCAAACGTCTCCAGAATTTCCGCGCTCGGCGACTGCGGCAAATCCGAGGAACTCCCCAGCAACTTCAGGTCAGGCTTTTCGGCATCAGGCATTGGGGGACTCTAGGGTGGGGGAACCCGGAATTCAAATCCCCGGCGCATCGGAATCTCGCGTTGCCAGCGACCCTCGGTTCCCGTTTCGCGTCGCAGAGCGACGAAGCATGGTAGGCGTGGGTTTCAACCCACGTTCGGGATGATGGTTCCACGGCGTCGCGTCAGCGACTGCTCATCTGGAGAATGTTGATTAGCGCGATTCGCGTTGCTTTCAGAGCTGAGCAGTCGCTGACGCGACGCCGGTTCTCTTACGCTTTAACCGTGGGCTAAAGCCGCACGGCTATCATGAGCGGTCGCTAAACGCGACGACCGCGGCGCTACGGCTGCTATACCTATTACAACGCTTCCGCGGCGTCGAGGATGACGCGTTCGGTCGTTTTCCAGTCGATGCAGGCGTCGGTGATGGATTGGCCGTAGTTGAGGCTCTCGGCGCTGGGGAATTTCTGGTTTCCGGCTTTGAGGTTGCTCTCCATCATGATGGCGGTGATGGAGCGGTTGCCCTTGGCGCGTTGGGCAAGGATGTCTTCGAGAACGGCGGGTTGGCGGTTGTGATCCTTGTCGCTGTTGCCGTGACTGCAGTCGATCATCATGGTTTGGGGAAGACCGGCTTTTTCAAGGCGTTCTTCGGTTTCGGCGACGTGTTGGGCCGAGTAGTTGGGGCCGTTGGAGCCGCCGCGCAGAATGATGTGGCAATGGGGATTGCCGCTGGTGCGAACGGAGGAGGCGGTGCCTTGTGAGCTGATGCCGAGAAAGGTTTGCGGCTGGGTCGCAGCGAGAATCGCGTTGATGGCGGGCGCGAGCGAACCGGGCGTTGAGTTCTTGAAGCCGACCGGCATGGAGAGACCGGAGGCCATCTGGCGGTGGGTCTGGGACTCGGTGGTGCGCGCGCCAATGGCCGACCAACAGATGAAGTCGGCGATGTATTGCGGCGTAATCGGGTCGAGCAACTCAGTTGCCGTCGGCATCCCGAGATCGATCAATTCGCGTAGAAACTGGCGCGCCTGGCGCAGGCCTTCGGGAATGTCGTCCGTGCCGTCGAGATGGGGATCCATGATGAGCCCTTTCCAGCCGAGCGTGGTGCGGGGCTTCTCGAAATAGGCGCGCATGACGATGTAGACCTTCTCGTTGACCTTTTCAGCCAAATCGCGCAGGCGTTCGGCATACTCCAGGCCAGCCTTGGTATCGTGAATCGAGCAGGGGCCGACGACGAAGAGGAGCCGGGGATCGCGGCGATAGAGGATTTCTGCAATGTGTTGCCGCGACTGGGAAACAAATGCGGCCTGGGCCTCGTTGCGTGGAATTTCCTCGAGGAATTCCCCGGGAGTCGGAAGTGGGATGTTGGCCTCGATATGGAGATCAGTGACGTCCTTCATGGAACGGAGAACATAGCGCACCCTCAGAGATTTCCAATCTCCGTGTCGTTCTGATTGTCGATCAAGGGTGGGCAGGCGGCTTTGGGGGCTTAGAGAGGCTTGACTTTGATACTCTTAAAGTGGACTTCGCTGCCAGGATCGTGGCACTGGATGGCGATGGTGCCGCTGCTGAGCTTGCGATCAAACGGTCCTTCGATCACCGGGCCACCTTCGGGCTCGGTGTAATCAACCGTGGTTTCGCCATTCACTTTGATGATGATCCGGCTGCCTTTGACGATGATGTGATACTCGAACCACTCGTTGTCCTTGTGAGGGGCGATATCCATCACGTTTTCAACCGCGTAGAGGCTGCCGGTCTTCTTGGGATCCTTGTGAGTGGCGTTGATTTGAGCTTCGTAACCTTTTTTGGGCCAGCCTTCGTCCTGAAATTCGGTGTGGAAGTAGAAGCCGGCGTTGGCGCTTGGCTTCGTCAGGATGACGAGCTTGGCTTCAAAGTCGGTGAACTTGGCGCCGCCAACCGAGCCGACGTAAAAAAGGTGCGAGCGTTCGCCGAGAGCCACCAGTTCCCCGTCGACGACTTTAAAGGAGTCAGGATTCTCGTTCACCTTCCATCCCGTCAGATCCTTGCCGTTCAGCAACTCGTGAAAGCCGTCTTCGTCTTGAGCGGTGAGGAGAGCGGCGGAGGAAAGGAAGAGCGCAACGAGGGTTTTTAGCGATTTCATGGCGTCTTGATTAGGGTGGATTCCCGCTTTGGCAAGCCAAAAGCCCGACAGGGGCCGGTCCGGGGCCAGAAATTGAGGGAGCGGAGGAAGTTTGTTGAGGAATTTGCGCTCTGTGGCGTCGAATGAATCCAAATCAAAAGCTCCTGCGTCCTCGCATTGACATTAAATGTCTCTTCCCTACACTTGAGCCCGTTCTGTGACCAAAGATTCACCTTTTTATGCACTTGCCTGATACTTCGCGAACCTGGCTGGGGTTCCTTTTCACTCTCTTACTGCTGAATGCTGTTGTTGGGCAGGATGCCGTCGACCCCGCAGCGCCTTCTGAGGCAGAACCTGCGGAGGCGACAACCGACTCTCCGCCGCCAGCAACGTCCGACGTCCCGCCGCCGGCAACCGATCCCGCACCGGAGCCCCCTTCATTGCCTCCGGCGCTCGCGCCCAAGCCGCCGGGGCAATCTCTCCCCGCAGTCGGCCCTCGCATTGCAGCCAAACCCCAGCAGCCTCCCTTTGCTGCGATCGTCCGTGTCGAGAACCAATCCTGGAACCCGAACTACCAAACCCCGTGGAATGCCGGTGGAACCGGTGGCGGCTCCGGAACCGGGTTTCTGGTTGGGCCGAACCAATTCCTCACCAACGCTCACGTCGTCAGCAACAGCCGGTTGCTCTACATTAAAAAGGTCGACGACCCGACTCCCTACGAGGCAGAGATTCTCCACATTGCCCACGATTGCGATCTGGCGTTGCTCCGGGTAAAGGACGATACCGCGTTTCGCGATGTCGAGCCCCTCAGGTTCGGCGGGATTCCACAGCTCAACAGCACCGTTATCGCGGTGGGTTATCCCATCGGTGGACAGCGCATCTCTGTAACGCGCGGGGTCGTCTCGCGGGTTGACTTCCGTTCCTACGCTCACTCCGGTGTCGACTACCACCTCGCGGTTCAGGTGGATGCGGCGATCAACCCGGGAAACAGCGGTGGTCCCGTGATTCAGGAAGGGAACGTGGTCGGTGTCGCGTTTCAGGGATACAGCGGGAGCGTGGCCCAGAACACCGGTTACATGATCCCGGTTCCGGTGATTTTCCGCTTTTTGAGCGACGTGAAGGACGGGGAGTATGATCACTACCCGGATTTGGCGATGGCGCATTTCAACATCCAGAACCCGGCGCAACGCAAGGCGCTGAATTTGGAAAAGGACGGGCTTGGTGTGATGGTAAGTTCGGCCGATAGCGCGGGTTCAGCCGGTGGGATTCTGGAAACGGGCGACATCGTCATCGCGATGGACGGGTTTCCAGTGGCAAGTGACGGGTTCGTCTCGATCGGCGGTTCGCGCGTCAACATGAACGAGATCGTGGAACGCAAATACGTTGGCGACACGGTCAAGCTGACCGTTTTGCGCGACGGAGAGGAAATGACCTTCGACATCGAGTTGAAGCGCTTCCTTCCCTATCTGATTCAGGCCAATCAATATGATCAGGAAACGCAGTTCGTAATGTTTGCGGGATTGCTCTTCCAGCCGCTCGATCGCAACCTGATGGCCGCGCATAAAATCTCCAGCCTTCAAGTGCGCTACCTCTACAACTACTTCAGCGACAAGGAGGTTTACAAAGACAAGCCCCAGGTGGTGGTCCTGACCGACATCCTTCGCGATGAGATCAATACGCATCTGGATCGGTTCCAACACAAGGTGGTCGATGAGATCAATGGCACGACGATTCGGACGTTGAAAGATGTTTATACCGCCCTTTACGAGAATGAACCGGAAGGCGACTTCCACGTCATTCGCCTGATGGGGGAGGGGTTGCCCATTGTGCTTGAGAAATCCAGAATCGAGGCCGCGCAAGAGCGGGTTCGCAGCAAATACAACGTCACCATGGACTATCGCCTCGGCGAATCCATCATGGGAGAATAACCAATGCGCCCACTCACAATGAATCGTTTCTTTCTTTCCACGCTGGCCTTGATTGCTTTGAGCGCCGGACTGTCGTCCTGCCTCGAAAACGGGCTTTCCGTCGGCACGACGGGCGAAGCCGCAAAACCTCCCGCGGATCAACCCACCGCGGGAACGTCCGTGGTTCGCGTCAACGCGACCGATCAGGGCTACAACTTCATTCGGCCCTGGGAAAAGATGGGACCAGTCACCCGGAAGGGGTTGGGTGCCGTCCTGCCCAACAACCAGGTTTTGGTGACCGCGGAGCTCGTCGCGGACAACACTTACATTGAATTGGAGAAAGCGGATAGCGGCGAAAAGACTCCGGCCAAAGTGATCGGGGTCGATTACGAGGTGAACCTGGCCTTGGTCGCTCCGAACGATCCGGAGTCCACGTTTCTCGACGACATGAAGCCGTTGGAACTGGATTTGAGCGTTGAAGCAGGGGACGAACTGGAGGTCTGGCAACTGGAAGACAACGGAACGCCGGCGTCCACCACGGGAACGGTGATCAAAGTTTCGATCGGTCGCTATTTCGTGGATGGTTCCTACTTTCTGAACTACCTGCTGCGAGGCTCGCTGCAATACCGGGCCGGAAGCTTCACCCTGCCGGTGGTGAAAGACGGAAACCTGGTGGGGCTGCTTTTGAGCTACAGCTCCAAAGAGCTAACCAGTGACATTATCTCGGCTCCCATCATCAAGCATTTCCTCAACGACCTCGCCGATGGCGAATACGCCGGGTTCCCGAATCTGGGTATCAGCTATGCGCCCATGCTGGATGAGCAGCTTCGCAAATACATGAAGCTGAACGGGCACGAAGGTGGCATTTATGTGCGGCGGGTCGCCAAGGATGGCTCCGCGAAAGCTGCCGGGATGGAAGTTGGCGACGTGCTGCTCGAGGTGAACGGTCACCCCATCGATTCCCGCGGAAACTACGATCACCCCAAGTATGGCAAGCTCAATTTCAGTCACCTGGTTCGCGGCGAACCGGAAGTGGGACAGCAGATTCCGATCAAGATCCTTCGTGACGGGGAAGTGATGGAGATGGAACTCGCGTTACTCCGGAAGAATCCCGAAGACTATCTGGTGGACCCCTACATGTTTGATCGCGGCCCGCGTTTCCTCATCATGGGCGGCATCATTTTTCAGGAGCTGACGCTTCCCTACCTCAAGGCGTGGGGAGACAGTTGGGCAACGCGGGCACCGTTCAAGCTGGTGCACGCGCACGCCCATCAGGACGTTTACGAGGACGAGGGGCGCGAGAAACTGGTGATCCTCAGCGCCGTCATTCTCAGTCCCAGCACCGTCGGTTATGACAAGCTCAACAACGTCATTGTCACAAACGTGAATGATCAGCCCATCAACTCGATCCGCGATCTGAAAACGGCTTTCGACTCGCCCATCGACGGCATCCACAAGATCGAGTTCGACGATTTCCCCAAAGTCATCTACGTCGACGCGAAAGCCGCCGAAGCCAGCAATGAACGCTTCCAGAGCCTTGGCATTTCCCAGTTGGAACGACTTGATTGATCATGGATCCCGAGCGCGGCGTAATCTTTGATTGGGACGGAGTCATCATTGACTCCCACGATCAGCATCAACAAGCGTGGTTTCGTCTGGCTGACGAGATGGGGAAGCCCATGACCCCGGAACTCTTTGATCAGAGCTTCGGCATGCGCAACGAGTCCTGCATCCCGGAAGTCTTCCAGTGGGCGGAACAAGGCGACCACGCCCGCATCCGGGAGATCGGTGATCGCAAGGAAGAGCTCTATCGTGAAGTGCTTCGCGAAACGGGAATCGAGCCCCTGCCCGGAGTTGTCAAGCTCCTGGAGGAACTGCGCGAAAACCGTATTCCCGCCGCGGTTGGTTCCTCCACCTCGCGCCTCAACATCCTAACCGTCATGGAGGTCGCCAACCTGGCTCCGCTCTTCGTCGCCATCTCCGCGGCGGAGGACGTGGATCAGGGCAAACCGGCGCCGGATGTCTTCCTCAAAGCAGCGGAGAAAATGCTGCGCGAGCCGGAGCACTGTGTCGTGTTTGAAGACGCGTTTGTCGGGCTCCAAGCCGCCAAAGCCGCGGGCATGAAACGCATTGCCGTCGCCACCACGCATCCGCTCGAAGCCCTGACCGACTCTGATTTGGCCGTTCGCAGTCTCGAAGACGTGAACCTGGCAACGATTGATTCCCTTTTTGCGGGTTAGTAGCGGGATTCGCCAGAATTCCGAACCGAATCGCGATGCGACGATCCTGTCGGGATTGACGTCAATCCAACCGCTTCACCACCGCCTCCATTTGCTTGCGATGGATTTGCAGATGGAAGCCGAACATGCAATGCCAGCGATGGGGATCGAAGGGACCGAAGATCGGGTGCTTGGAGGTGAGGCTGCTCTTGAGGCTGGTCTCCAGCTCGATGTGGGCCAGGTGCTCGCCGATGGATTTGCTGAACTCGTCGATGATCGCGAGCGCCGGCTGCTCGGAAGGCAGCACATCATTCTTGGGATCGAAGTCGTCGGAATCCAGCGTGTTTCCTTGCAGCAATGCCCGGATGGTCTCGGTGATGCGACGGTTCACGATGACGTTGTGCTCCAGAATTTGCAGGAGCGACCACTCACGCATCTCGGGATCAATGCCGAGCATTGAGGGCACCGCAACGGATTGAGCAGCCTTCTCCGGCGGCACAGATTTTGCGAGGTCGATGGAACGCTGGGCCTCACGCCGAATCTGAGCCGTCGCCGCGCTCTTCGACGTCAAGGCGAACCTGAGTCGAACCGCTTTGACGATGAGGCTCATGGTGGGAAGCTTACGCGATCACGCGCTGTGACGGAAGTCGACGACATCGCCGTCCTTCATCTCATAGTCTTTCCCTTCAATCCGAACCTTACCGGCTTCGCGTGCGGCCGCCATCGTTCCGAAGGCGTCGAGATCGACAAAGGAGACGACCTCCGCCTTGATGAAGTGCTTCTCAAAGTCGGTGTGGATCACGCCGGCGGCTTGCGGGGCCGTCGCGCCCATCGGGATGGTCCAGGCGCGGGTCTCCTTCTCCCCGGTGGTGAGATAGGTGCGCAGGCCGAGCAGATGATAGACGCCTTTGATCAGGGCGGAAACGCCGCTGTCTTCCACGCCCATGTCGGTGAGGAACTCCGCTGCTTCGTCCGGCTCCAGGTCGATCATCTCTTCCTCGATCCGGGCGGATATGACGACGGCTTCGGCACCGTGGCTCTCCGCCGCATACTTGCGAACCGCTGCCACCATCTCATGACCGTCCGGGTTCTTCTGCGTTTCGCCCAGATCTTCCTCTGCCACGTTGCAGGCAAAAATGGTCGGTTTGGAGGAAAGCAGGAAGAACTCGCGCATGATCTCCTTCTCCTCCTTGGAGAGATCCAGCGTCAGCGCCATTTTGCCGGAATCGAGATGGGGAATGAGCTTGTCCATCACCTCGACTTCGCGCTTGGCCTCCTTGTCGCCGATCTTCGCTTTCTTGGCGCGGTTGGAGTGGCGTTTTTCCAGCGAGGCGAGATCGGCGAGGATCAGCTCGGCGTTGATGATCTCAATGTCGCGGATCGGATCGACCGAGCCCATTTCATGGATGATGTCGTCGTTGGTAAAGCAGCGCACCACCTGTACCACGGCGTCGACTTCGCGAATATTGGCGAGGAACTTGTTGCCGAGTCCCTGGCCCTGGCTTGCTCCTTCCACCAGCCCGGCGATGTCGACAAACTCAATCGCGGTCGGAACGAGTTTTTGCGAGTGGGAAATTTCCGAGAGTCGCGCCAGCCGCTCGTCCGGCACGTTCACCACGCCAACGTTGGGCTCGATGGTGCAGAACGGAAAGTTCTCCGCAGCCGCTTTCCGGTTCCGGGTGAGCGCGTTAAAAAGGGTCGATTTGCCCACGTTTGGCAGGCCAACAATTCCAGCTTGAAGCATAGCGGGGATGCTAGCGAGAAGGAGGCCCTGCGCACGCGAAAAGTTTGGGGAGTGCGCTCCTCCGTAGCGGAATTTGCCAGAAATTCCGCCTCGGAACCTCGCGGATTGGTTCGGAATTCTGGCGAATTCCGCTACTTGCCGGGCTTGAGACGGTTCCCTACTTTCGCTCGATGGGGATCTCCATGAGCTTGTCGAAGGATTGGGTGAATTCCCGGATGCTGAAGGTCCAGATGACGAGTTTTTTGTGGTCCCAATATCCCGGTTTGCCCGCGGCATGGCGGTAGAGTTGGACGCGGGCGGCTTTCATGCCGGAACCGCGAACGCCGACCTGGTCGATCGCCAGTCCGCAGTCGACCTGGAGGTTGTCGAGCAACCCGGCGCCCTTGCAATGCATCCCGCGGGAGGAACCCTCCTGAAAGACGAGGGTGTGGCTGTCGCCCAAGAGGAGAATGGGGCTTTGGTCGCTGGGCGGGACGGGGGCAAGTTTGCCGCCCTGGTTGGTGCCGCAGTATTGGACGTCGAGCACCTCGGTGAACTTGCTGCGCTGGTCTTCCGGAACCTGATCGCCGATGATGATGAGGTCTTTCCCTTCGCTGCGGAGAAAGCCGGACTCCGGTTGGGGCGTGAACCAGTCCGCGTCCTGATAGCGTTGGGCGATGAGTTTGGAAATGACGGCGCAGGCGTGGGGCGTGAAGTGGGCATCCTGCTCGCAATGCATCTTGTTGCCGGCGGCGCGTTCCGCTTTGAAGACGGGTTCGAGATCGAGACAGGTGAGCCCGGCGCTGGTGAGTTGATCGAGAAAGGGCTTGGCAGGGTAGGGTGCGTCGACGCCGAATTTGGAGCTGACCTTGTCCGGGTGGATCGAGGTCTTGGCGGGAATGGGAACGACGAGCAGCTCGATGCCCCGGGCCTGGAGCAGATCCTGAAACTGGACCATGAAGGGAACGGGATCCTGCTTGTTGATGGCGACCTCGGCCCAGTCCCTGGTCCAGAACTGGCCGGTTCCGGCGTGGAGAAGTTCGCTGGTCAGGAAGAACCAGTCGCGATCTTCGCCCTGGGTGCTGGGTTTTCCGGCTTCGCGGGATTCCAGTCCCAGTTTTTGGCAGTGAGCGGCGAAGTCCTCCGCGGGATCAGCGGTGGAGAAGGCAGGGAGAAGCGTGAGCAGCGCCAAGAGGCCGGAGCTGAGTCGTGAAGCGTGATTCATAACGGGAAATTAGGACGGGAAAGGCCGTCCCTCCCGTCAATCGAAGTTCGGCTGAAGATCGTCTATGCCAAGCCAAAAACGCGATCCATGTTGGCGGAAATTTCCTTGAGTCGAGCGAGGTCGCCGCCACCCACCTCGGCCGCGCACCAGCCCTTGAATTTGATCTCGGTCAGCGCCTTGCGCACATCCGTCCAATCGAGGTCACCCTCGCCTATCTTGGTGAATTTGTTCTTCTCGCGGGAGAAACCTTTGACGTCGAGCTTGATGATCCGCTTGTCGAGCGTGCGAATCCAATCGCCGGTGTTGCCGTACTTCCAATGGTTGCCAATGTCGAACTGCATCCCGACCATGGGGGAGTCGAATGCGTCAATGTAGGCCGCGAGTCGGTCGGCGGTCTGGGTGGCCGGGCCGTCGTGATCGTAGTGCATGTGGTTCCACACGTTTTCGACCGCAATGGGAACCCCCAATTCTTCGGACAGGGGAATGGCCTTCGAGATATTCTCGATGGACCGCGCGTCGACTTCCTCCGTCGTGCCGTCTTTGCCGTGTCCCACGACGAGGAGCACGGTGTCGCCACCAACGGCCTTGGTTTCGCGAAGCGCACCCATCAGGTACTCCAGCGCCTTGGCCCGGACGGCGGGATCGGGATCGGTGTGACGGACTTGCCAATGCTCCGCGCAAACGGAGCCATCGACCGGGAGACCCGATTCGTCGATGGCTTTGCGGACCTCATCAACGTCGCTGCCGGGGCAACTCAACTCAATGGCGCCGAACCCGGCTTCCTTGGCCGCCTGGAAGCGTTCGGTCAGGGTTTTGCCGGCCTTCGACGTCATCCCGATCTTGAGCGTTTTGAAGAGGACGCCTTTCAGCGGAAAACTGACGGCCTCCTCCTGGGCTGCCCAAAGTGGGGAAGTGAGGAGAGCGGGGGCGGCCTGAAGCAGGCGACGGCGAGAGAGTGAGCGTGAGGTATTCATCAAAGCTAGAGGTTTGTCGTAGCCTGAACCATCCGCTGTGGGCCGTCAACGCCAAGCTCGATGGCAACTTAGTGCGCCAGGGTGGTGTCGGATTCGTCGATGGAAGTCCGCTCGTGGCGTATGGCGGGCGTTTTGCCGCGCTCGGGGGGCGAGACGCGCCGACAGCTGCGAAAACGCTTTCCGCCTTCGGTCTCGAATTCGTCAGACTTGCGAATGACGGCGTAGGCCGTGGCCAACGTGAGATCGAGATCTTCCCGGATTCCGTAGGCCAAGTCGACCAGCGGAAGCACATCGGCCCCGGCGTCGTCGAACTTCTGATGCAGCCAATCGTGAACGGGTTGGGTGCAGCTGGGCCAACGTCCTCTTTGCTTGGGAGGATTGAGATGGGGATCCTCCAGCGAATTGAACATGGCAACCCAGCCGTCGTCTGCGGGTTGAAGGTCCAACGCGGGATGAAAGCGGAGGGCTTTCCTGGCTTCCCGGGCGGAAAGGCCGGTGGCCTCGCTGAGGGACGCCTGAAGTGCCTGAAAATCGATCGTCTTGGACTCCGCTTCAGCGAAGAGGGACAACAGGAACTCGGTCAGCGCGACCGATGAAAGGCTTGCCGGGCCTTCGTTCCAATCGGCGAGGCTCCAGGAATCGCCTCCGTGCGCAACAAAGCGACCGGCGGCCTCTTTGAGTGCCTGGCGGATGGTCTTGACCGAATGTCGCTGCCACGGTGGCAGGCTTTTGACGAGTTCGAGCGAGCGCAACGGCTCCCCGGACGTTTGCAGCGCGGTTTGCGCATACTCTTCCAGCTGCGGCTGCTGCCGAGCCATCCAGCTTTGATGCGCCCAGTAACCGGTGCGTCCGACGGCCACGAGTTGATCAAGATAGGCAAGCCGCTTGCTCAGACTGGAATTGGTCATCGATTCAACCGGTGAATCGGGACTGAGGGTGAGAATCCGTTCGCGAATGTCGCGCAGATGCAGAGGCTTACCGGCGGTTCTCAGTATGCGGGCGGCTTGCCGGGCGAACGAAAGCTTGGTGAACCGAAAATCGAACTGCCCATCCGGAGTGGTTTCAATGTGCTTGGAAAACCGGATGACTTCGAGGAGTTCGTTCGCCTGAATCGCCATGTCCCGGTTGAGATGGGCGTTCGCGGCTTTGAGCAGTGAATCGGCGGGAAGCGGTTCGGGGGCCTCCTTGAGCGCCTTTTGCACTGCCATCATGCGCCGGTAATGACGGTCGCGTTCGGCAATGGCGAGGTTGGGAGGATAAAGCGTCGGGGGAAGGCGGGGATTCGATGAAATGATGGCCTCGAACTCGAAAAGCTCGGTGAACAGCGTCGCATATTGGTTCACGAACGATTCCGGCACGTCCCAGAGACTGCTGAGTTCCCTGAGCCATTCCGGGAGCTTCCAAATGTGGTTGCCGAAGGTGGCAAAGTGATCGCGAGTGCGCTGCGCGGAGATCTCCAGCTCGGTTCGAAAGCGAAATGGCAACTGCTCGTAGTTCGAGTGAAACAAGCCATTGCGAAGGGCCGACAGGATGCTGTCTTCGAGCTGCCGAACCCGTTCCCGCGTGATTCCATAGCGCTGGCTGATTTGTTCCAGGGTTGGTCGTTCCGGCCGAGGCAACAGCAAGCGATCCCGCGCGATTTCGACGCCGCGGTTTTGGCTGGTCAGGGCACCGATGCGCAGGACGACGTCCGGCAAACACCGCTCCAACTGCTGTTGCTGGGACGCCCTTTGTTTTTTCCTGGGCAGAATCTCGTGCCCGAGGTCGTTCGCGATCTGGATCCAGTCGACGTGACCGTCCTGATTGATGGCGAGGGAGAGACGTTGGGCCGATTCCTCGATTTCCCGGAGCTTTGACTTGCCGATACCGGGAAGTTCGCTCGGCAACCCGTTCGCGAAGAAGCGAATGAACTCCCCAACCTGGTGGATCTCGAACTTGCGGAGCAGGAGATGGGCGCGAGAGAGGTGCAAGGATCCGATGTCGCGGGAGCGTTCCGCGGGGCAAAGTCGATCGAATTCCGGGCCCGCAATGTAAAGCCGGGTGACGCCGCCGATCGTTGGATCATGGGCAAAACGGGTCCAGTAAACCCGGTGAGTTCCAGGCTCAAGGTAACGTTGCAGCGTGGAGAGGCGCGCGGGAACTTCCACCGGGACCTTGCTTCCAAACCGCTTTCGCTTGGTGATATCGCCACTCTTCCACGCGTCGATGACGTCGCCGACGTTGGAAAGGCCTGCCCGGCGAAGGGCATTGAGAGAGGGAGGGGATAGCTGAAGAATGTCGTAGGGGCGCGCGCGATCGGCATCCACCAATTTCGACAGGTTCGAGTCATGGTAGCTGGGAGCGTTTTGCTGCGCTTTTACGAGATTCTTTGTCACTATAACTATCGTGTCATCCAGAAAGTAAGGTAATATTAGCTAATTGGGGATTGCTTCCATGCAAGCGCTTTTTGGCATTGTGTTAGAGCGCTGGGCTGTCGAAGATGACAGAACGGACGCTTTTTGCGCGATCGTAAGGATTCCGATTGGTTTGCTACCAACTGGAAAGCGGAAATTCCCCAACCACCACTGACATGGCAGATCCCAATACCCCTGAAATGAACGACGTGATTGGCGACGTCGATTTGAACGAACTGATTGAGCAACTGCGCAATCTCTTCGAGATTCGCGATCGCAAATATGGAATCCCGCCAAAGGTTTACACCAAATGCTTTGTCGGGAAAGACGCCGTGGATTTGTTGGTTTCCCATGAGATTGCCGTGGACCGGGAAGACGCCGTTCGGATCGGCGATCTCTTGCTCAACGAAGGCGTCTTTCATCACGTTTTGAAGGAACACTCGTTCAAGGATGAGAAGCTCTTCTACCGCTTCAAAGAGGACGAAGATCATGGCGAAGTGGCCAAAAACCTGGAAGGACAGCCGGTGAGTTGGGCGGACTTTCTCGCTCCGGGCATGCTTTCGAAGAGTGAGGTTTCCCTGCAGCCCGGGATACCGGAGCGCGATCCGAATCTCGCCGAATTTCTTCAGGATGAATTGGATTCCATCGGGATCGCTCCGTTGGACGAGCACAACGTTGCGTTGTTGGACAACACCCATCCCAAAGAATGGCTGGATCCCGATCCCGCCAAGAAATACAATCTGGTGGTGATTGGCGCCGGAGCTGGTGGGCTCGTAACCGCAGCGGGGTCAGCGGGCGTCGGTGCCCGGGTTGCCCTGATTGAGTCGCACCTGCTCGGGGGCGATTGCCTAACCGTTGGGTGTGTGCCTTCAAAGGCGTTGATCAGCGCCGCGCGAGTGGCGGCCACGGCCAGAAACGCCGCGGAGTTTGGCGTCAACACGGGGGAAGTGACCGTCGATTTTCCCAGGGTGATGGAACGCCTTCGCCGATTGCGCGCCGGGATTTCTCCGGTCGATTCCGCAGAGCGGTTTACCAGGGAGCTCGGTGTCGATGTCTACATGGGGCGGGCGAAATTCACCGGGCCGAACACGGTCGAAGTGAATGGAAAGACGCTCACCTTTGCCAAAGCGGTTGTCGCCACGGGAGGGACCGCCGCGATTCCGCCGATTGAAGGGTTGGCTGAAGCTCCCTACCTAACCAACGCAAATGTTTTCAACCTGACGGAACTTCCTCAGCGGTTCGGAGTGATCGGAGCTGGCCCGATCGGGATGGAGCTCGCGCAGTGTTTCCAACGGTTCGGCGCCGACGTTACCGTGTTTTCCCGTCAGGACGGCATTCTGCCCAAGGAAGATCCTGACGCGGCGAAAATCGTGGAGGATTCCATGCGCAAAGACGGAGTCCATTTCGTCTTCAACACGAATTATAAGAGAGTGGAGAGCGATGGGCCGGGAAACCCGGTCACGGTCGTCTACGAACAAGATGGTGAAGAGAAGTCGATCGAGTTTGACGGTTTGTTGATTGCCGCCGGAAGAAAGCCCAATGTGAAGGGACTGGGATTGGAAGAGGTCGGTGTCGAATACGATCCGCGAATGGGCGTGACCGTGGATGACAACCTGCGAACGACGAACTCAAGCATTTTTGCGGTGGGCGACGTGGCGAGCAAATATCAGTTCACCCACATGGCCGATTTCATGGCGCGCATTGTGATTCGAAACGCGCTCTTTTTTGGAAAGGACAAGTTCTCAGACTTGTTGATTCCCTGGTCGACTTATACCGATCCCGAAATCGCTCATGTCGGCCTTTACGAGAAGGACCTGGAAGAGAAGGGAATCGAATATACAACGATCAAGAAGCCGTTTGAGCATCTGGATCGGGCCATCCTCGAGGGAGAAACGGAAGGTTTTGTAAAACTCCATTTGAAGAAGGGATCGGACAAGATTCTGGGCGCGACGATCGTCGGGCCGCACGCGGGAGACCTGATCAGCGAGATCAGTGTGGCGATCAAAGCTGAAATGGGGCTGGGTTCGCTCGCCGGAGTGATTCATCCGTATCCGACGCTGGCGGAGTCGATTCGACAGGCGGGCGATCTCTACAACAAGACGCGTCTCACTCCGACCGTGAAGAAGATTTTCAATCGTTTGACGGCTTTGCAGCGGATGTGAGGGGGAACTCCCAAAGGCCCTGCCTTTGCTTGACCGCATCGGTGAAGTCCTTATGTTGGCCGCCCATTAACGATCATGCACTCATTTCATTTTCAGGACGGTCATTTGCATTGTGAAAACGTGGATCTTCAGCAACTGGCGAAGAAACACGGCACTCCCCTTTACGTCTACAGTGCGGGAACGATCCGGGACCACTATCAGCGGCTCGACTCAGCCTTGGGTGACCTGGATCACCTGATTTGTTACGCCACCAAGGCGAACTCGAATCTGGCCGTGCTCAGCCTGTTGGCGAAAATGGGATCGGGGTTCGACATCGTGTCAGCCGGCGAATTGTATCGCATCAAGAAGGCGGGCGGAGATCCTGGAAAATGCACCTTCGCCGGGGTGGGCAAAACGCGCAGCGAAATCGAGTACGCCATCAACGAGGGAATCTACTGTTTCAACGCAGAGTCCGAAGCGGAAGTCAGCTTCATCAATGAAGTGGCCGGACAACTCGGCAAGGTGGCTCCGGTGGCGTTGCGGGTGAATCCCAATGTTGACGCCAAGACCCACAAATACATCTCGACCGGCAAGAGCGAGAACAAGTTTGGAATCGATTTTGAAGTCATTCGCGACGCTTACGAGCGAACCTCGAAGCTGCCGAACGTTTCGATTCGTGGCCTGCAAATGCACATCGGATCCCAGCTCACCAGCATCAATCCCTTCATCGAAGCGGTGGAGAAAGTGGCTCCGTTGGTGGAAGAGTTCCAGAAAGCCTACGGCATCGAATTCTGGAGTATCGGCGGCGGAATCGGAATCATCTACGAAAACTCCCTCGCGAGTGGGGATCAGTCCTGGTGGAGCCGCCAGGGTGAGGACACGCGCCCTCTAACGATCGAGCAATACGCGCAGAACCTCGTTCCCAAGATCAAGGACCTGGGGCTCAAGATCGTGGTGGAGCCTGGACGATACATGGTCGGAAACGCGGGCGTCATGATCACCGAAGTCGTTTATGAAAAGCGTGGCTCGGCGAAGGTCTTTCAGATTGTCGATGCCGGAATGAACGACCTCATTCGCCCCGCGCTTTATCAGGGGCATCACGATATCGTCCCCTTGATTGAGCCGAAGACTTCGGAAACGGAGAAGATCGATGTGGTCGGCCCCGTCTGCGAAAGCGGCGACTTCTTCGCCCAGGATCGCGAGCTCCCCAAGCTTTCCTCCGGCGACTTCATCGCCCTCATGAGCAGCGGCGCCTACGGCTTCGTCATGGCCTCCAACTACAACTCGCGCCCCTTCCCGGCCGAGATCCTCGTCGATGGAGACGCCGCCCACGTCATTCGCAAGCGGCAGACGTTTGACGATTTGATTGCCGGCGAGATCATCCCGTAACCCGCGCCCGGATCGCCGCCATCTGTTCCCGCGCCCAGGTTTCCGGCTCCACGTCATCCGGTAGCGGCTCGCAAATCCACTCTTGCCAAAATCTTGGTAGGTATTCGAGCGCCCCTTCCTCAACGGCCATGAACCATGCGACTTTCGCCACTCCGCCATACCGGCGTAGGGTTTCCGTTGCCGTCAGATTCTTGTTTTCGGCATTGAATTTCTTACACCGCTTCTTCCACATTGCTTGCCATTGCCTTTCGCTAAGGAAGCCATCGCGTTTTCCAAATAACTTGTGTTTCGATTTTAGCTTCCCGCTGGAATGTCGGTAGATGATGAGCGAATCGTTGTCGCGCACACACGTGTCTTGCCCGGGAGCCGGTTGGCTCACCAGATTCATCTCAAGCAGGCAATACTCACTTTCCAAATAGCTCTTCCCCATCACCGCGAGAACGATGTCAGTTTTTGCAATGTGGTCCATTAGCTCAGATATGGTTTTCCAACTTTGTTGATTGGCGTAGTGGACAACACGATCCTTTCCAAACACCCGGATCGCCTCAGCATGCAAGGCATCCGCACACGCCCGGATTTGAGGCCGCTCCGGATCAAGGCCCGAAACGGAAAACGCTATCTTTCCCTCTGTCACCTCTTCACGCGATCCTGCCACCGCTTGAATGGTTGATGAATTCGAATCTCCTTTCTCTGGCGTCTCGATAATCTCCAGCCGCCGCAACTCGCGTTCCAACGCGGATCGCATCGCATCCACCGCGCCATAGATCTTCACCACCAGCGTCCCGCCATACTGCTTGGGATCATCCTGGGTCCATTCCAGAAACGCGGCGGACGGTTCGCCCCGTTCCTTCGAGCTTTCGATGAAGGCCCCGTATTTCCACAAAATCGCCTTCCGGCTGAAACTTTGCCCAATATTGATGAGCAAGGCCAGGATCGCTTCCGCCCCGAGATGCCGATCCTGGAGCTGGGGGAACTCGAAGGCCGGCTCGCCCCAATGCGCCATGCGCTGCTCCAATCGCTCCCGATACGCCAGCCGCGTCGGCAGATACTGCGGCGCGAGGTAGAGGGGTTCCCCATGCTTCGTTTCCTTGGCCCGCAAAAGTTGCACCGCGATCCTGCAGCTTTCCATGAAGCTGAGAAAGAGCGCCTGTTCCTCCGCATCGTAGCCATCTTCCTCCCACGCCCATTTCCGCAAATTCGATGGCGTGAACCGGCCCTCCTGCATCGTGAGGTGATCGCGACAACGGCGGCGATCGAAGAGGGTGTAGATCCCCTCCAACGCCCAGGTTTGATCCACGATGATCCGGTCCGGCATCCGTTCCGCGTCATGGTAAACCACTCCGGCGTGATGGAGAAAATCGAGGAGATGGCTCGGATCGGACGCGTCGCTCGAACCGGGGATGTGGTTCGCGACGAGATCGGCGAATTGCGCTCGCGAAAGTAGCTTCGATTGGCAATCGAAGTCGACTGCACTCGCGGGTTCCGACGTCGATTGCCAATCGACGCTACGTTGCAACGCCTCGATCACCCGAATCCGCCCCTTCGGCTGTCGTCGCTTCTCCGGCCCGCCCAGCATCCGCAACGCGGCTTGTCCAATCCACAGCCGCAAGGCATCGCGCTTTTCCCGAAACGGCTTGTTCGTCTCCCAAGCCGCAGCGCTGAACTCGAAAGCCGTCAGCTCGCGATGCCCCGCCTCCGCCTGCTCCCGCCAATCCAGCGAATGATGCCGCCCCGCCACATGCTTCAGCTCCGCCTTATTCCGCACAATCACCACCTCCGCCTTCGGGTTGAGCGAATCCACCTGATCCAGCCAATACTGCAACGGCCGGTGCGGATCATCCTCCTCCCCGTCGTCCCATCGCTCCTGCGCGCTCCACACAATCACGAAAATCGCCCGGCTCCGCATAAAAAGCCGGTGGGTGTTGTGAAACAGATCCTGCCCGCCGAAATCCCAGAACTGCAGGTTCATCTCCACCGCGTCCGCTCCGTCCATCACCGGCCACTGCCCATCCCAATGGCGAATCCCGTGGGTCGAATTCTCGTTGGGATCGTGAGGATCGCCCCGCAGCGCCTTCACCAAGGACGTCTTCCCGACGCGTCCATTGCCCAGAACGATCACCTTGCACTGATGCCACTCCTCCGCCTCCTGCTCCTCCAGAGCCTGAAAATAGGCCCGAATTTTTGGAGCGGCGTTATCGGTATACGATTCGCCGAGAAGCTCGGCTGGTAGATGATCGATCGGGCATCCGTAGAGAATCAAATTTTCCAACGTGGGTGATAACGGAAGGAGCGGCCCGAGGTCGCCCACCTGTCCGCAGCCCCACAGGTCGAGGGAGGTGAGGGCGCTGAGCCCGGCCAGCGGCCCGAGGTCGCCCACCTGTCCGCAGCCCCCAAGGTCGAGGGAGGTGAGGGCGCTGAGCCCGGCCAGCGGCCCGAGGTCGCCCACCTGTCCGCAGCCCCCAAGGTCGAGGGAGGTGAGGGCGCTGAGCCCGGCCAGCGGCCCGAGGTCGCCCACCTGTCCGCAGCCCCCAAGGTCGAGGGAGGTGAGGGCGCTGAGCCCGGCCAGCGGCCCGAGGTCGCCCACCT
>CAXBMO010000031.1:0-75730 GCA_963977015.1 uncultured bacterium
ACAGGATTCAGGCGTGACTTCGATCCCCGGATTGAAATCCGGGGCTGTTAGCCAGGATGCCTTCAGCATCCTTATGCGATTCGATTGGCGTGAACGAGACATGGGGTGAAGCATCGGAGGTTTGGGGACGCAGTTTTGGCGTTTCTTAAATCGCGAAGGGGGCGATTCAGAGGTGGGTTTTCGCCCCGTTCGTGAGGATTTCTCTCAATCGCATTTCCTTTTCTGGTTCTTAAAACACGATGCTGAAAGCATCATGGAAAACAGCCCCGGATTTCAATCCGGGGAATCTCGGTCTCCCCACGTTTGCGTCCTGAATGGACGCCCGAAATCATTCGATCAGTCCCAGACATACCGTTCGTCATAATCGACCTTATAGTTGTTGAGGAACTTTCGATATTCTTCCTGAAACGTGAGCTTTTCGTGATGCTCAGCTTGCTTTTGAATGTAGGACTCAACCAGATTGGTGTCTTTGGGGCTGACGCTGAACCATCCGTATCCGGCCTGCCATTGGAAACGCCCGCCAACCAGCCTCTGCTCGTTGATCCAAGTGGATGACCCACCTTTGAGTTCTTTGACGAAATTGGCGTCAGAGATGTTTTTCGAAGATTTGATCAAGAGGTGAACGTGATCTGGCATCCCGTTGATGGCGATCAAAACGGCGCCATTGTCGATGACGATTCCAGCCATGTAGGAATGGATTCGGGCGCTGACCTCTCCGTTGATCATTGGTTCCCGGTTCTTGGTTGAGAAAACCAAATGGGCGAAGTTGGAATGGAGGGATTGCGCCATGGATATTGGTTGCTGCAAGGTCGCCAGCAATCTCACAAATTCTCTTTCGCTCGCAACCTATCAGGCCGCATTTACTCGTGCGAAGCTTCCCAGGCGTGATCGCCTGGGCTTTGTACGTTGGGACTTTCAGCCCCATTTTGCCGACCACTTTCATTCCCCTCCCCCCAAAGCCCTTGCCTTGACGCCAAGTTGGGCATCGCGATAGTCGATGGCGATGAAGCTTTCGCTCAACTCTTCGACGATTAAGACGACGCCGCTGTTGGAGAAGATCCGCATTGCGGGTGAGGCCGGTTACGAGGGAATCGAGCTGTGGGTGGTGGAGCTTTACGAGCACGTGGGCCGGGGCGGGGAAATCAGCGACATCGAGAAGGCGCTGGGCGATCACGGTTTAAAAGTGCCGTGCGTGATTGCGCTGCGTAACTGGGGCGAAACGCGCGGCCGGGAGTATGAGCTGGCGCTGGAGGAGGCGAGACGCCGGATGGAGCTGTCGGCGCGGCTCGGGGCGGAGTTCATCGTTTGCACGCCGCCTCTCGAACAACCGGGATTCGACTCCCTGCACGAGGGGTATCGCGATTTGCTGCAAATCGGGCGGGAAGCGGGAACGAAGGCGCTGCTGGAATACATCAGCGTTTTTCCGAGCCTGAACAATCTGCCCGATGCGGTGACGGTGCTGGATTTGTGTGGCGATCCGGAAGGGGCGCTGGTGATTGATGCGTTTCACAATTGGAACAGCCAGTCGTCGCTGGAGGATTTGCGAGCCTTGCCGCTGGAGCGTTTGGCGCACTACCACATTGATGACGCGCATCCGGAGAAGCCGTTTTTGACGCAGTTGGATTCGGATCGGGTCATGATTGGCGACGGACAGATCGATTTGGGAGCCGAGATCGCGATTTTGAAGGAAAAAGGCTATGAGGGCTGGGTGAGCCTGGAACTGTTCAACGCAGAATTGTGGGAGCGGGATCCGCTGGAAGTGGCGAAGTTAGGCATGCAGCGTTTGCACGAGCTGTTGGATGCGTGAAGACTGGGCCTCACGATGAAAACCCTGATCCTTTGTTTCCTGGCGGCATTCGCGAGCGCCGCACTGGCAGTTCCACCTGAGTTTGAGTGGACCGAGGTCGAAATTGACACGATCGAGATCGGCTATGGCCTGCGACTGACGGATGTCGACGGCGACGGCAAAACGGACATTGTCCTGGCCGACAAATCGACGGTCCAGTGGTATCGGAATCCCAGCTGGGAAAAGCACGTCATCGCCAAGGATCTGACCGAGCGCGACAACGTCTGCGTGACGGCGCGAGACCTTGATGGCGACGGAAAGTGCGAGATCGCGGTGGGCGGCCAGTGGAACTTCAAGGAAACGCTCAAGGATGGCGCGGTGTTTTATCTGGATGCGCCGGAAGATCGCACCCAGCCGTGGAAGCCGATCAAACTTTACAACGAGCCGAATACGCACCGCATGCATTGGGTGCTCGGGCCCAAGGGCGATTACGCGCTCGTGGTGAAGCCGCTGCGCGGTCGCGGCAGCATTGAGGGCGTGGGGCCGGGATTGAAGCTGCTCGAATACGTTAAACCGGCGGATCCGGAAACGGAGTGGAAGACGGCGTTGATCAGCGATTTTCTTCATCTCTCCCACAATTTTCATCCGGTAAACTGGGACGAAGATCCTGAAGAGGAGCTGATCGTGGCCGCGAAGGAAGGGGTTTGGCATTTTGATCGCGTGGAAGGTGAGTGGGCCGCCACGCAACTGAGCGAGGACTTCGCCGGCGAGATTCGCGATGGGAAGTTGCCCAGTGGACGGCGATTTTACGCAACGGTCGAGCCGATGCACGGCACGCGTTCCGCGGTTTACGGGGAACCGGAGGAGGCGGGAGCACTTTGGCCCCAGCTCGCGATTCTGGAAAACGCCTTGATCGATGGTCACGCGGTGGCGTGCGCCGATTTTCTTGGCGTTGGTTCGGACCAAATCGTGGTGGGGTGGCGCGCGATGCACCCCAAGGACAATACCGATGGACCGGGAATCAAGTTGTTCAGCCCGATGGATGAGCACGGCGAGATTTGGCGCGAAACACAGATTTCCGGAAAAGAAGTCGCCGTGGAAGACATCAAGGCCGCCGATCTGAATGGCGATGGAAAGGCCGACATTGTGGCGGCGGCTCGCCAAACCAAAAACCTGAAGCTCTTCCTCAGTCGTTAGCCTGGACTCTTGCATCTTCACCACCTCCCAACATTCTGAGCACGAACACTGACAACATCATCATCGGGATCGATCTCGGCACGACCAACTCACTGGTTGGCGTGGTCGATTCCGGCTTCCCCATTCTCCTCGCCGACGATCAAGGCAAACGCATTCTTCCGTCGGCGGTTCACTTTGGAAAGGATGCAGAAGTGATCGTTGGCGAAGCGGCGTTGCGGATGCAGGCGATGGCGCCGGATCGAACCGTCACTTCCGTGAAGCGGTTCATGGGTCGGCGGCTGGATGAAGTCAGCGCTGATGAGGTTCGGTATCCGCTGGGGTCCGGAGCGGATGGAATGGTGACGCTCACGATTGGAGATGAGGTCTTCTCCGCTCCCGAAGTGTCGGCCAGAATCCTCGCTCAGCTCAAGAAAACGGCAGAAACCGCCCTTGAAGCCACCGTATCCCGCGCCGTCATCACGGTTCCGGCTTACTTCAATGATGCGCAACGCAACGCGACCAAGCAGGCTGGCGAAATCGCCGGACTCACGGTCGAGCGAATCGTTAACGAACCGACCGCAGCCGCCCTCGCCTACGGACTCGACAAGTTGGACGAGCAATCGCGCGTTGCGGTCTATGACCTGGGTGGCGGGACGTTCGACATCTCCATTCTCGAATTGAACCAGGGCGTGTTTCAGGTCATTTCCACGACTGGAGACACGCGACTTGGTGGTGACGATATCGACGAGGCGATTGCGAATTGGATTTGGGAAGGTTTGAAGGATAAGGGCGGAAGGAGAAAGGAGGAGGCCGATTCTTCGGTTCGAATCCGGGTTCTTGAAGCCGCTCGGAAGGCCAAGGAGGATTTGAGCTCGAAGGACGAGGTCGAGATTCAGCTTCCGTTTCTCGAAGGCGCGGAAAGCTTTGCCCAAACTCTGACGCGCCCCCAGTTCGAGAAGCTGGTTGCTCCCATTCTCGCGCGGACGCGTCCCCACTGCCTCAAGGCGCTCGCCGATGCCGGAATCGCGAATCCCGCCGACGCCCTGGACCAGGTGATTCTCGTGGGTGGCTCGACGCGCATTCCCGCCGTCCACCAACTCGTGGCCGAGGTTTTTGGGCAGGCTCCCAACGTTTCCCAGAACCCGGACGAGGCCGTCGCGCTTGGCGCCACCATTCAGGCCGGGATCCTCAGCGGAGCTTTGCAGAACATGGTCTTGCTCGACGTCACGCCGCTTTCGCTCGGCATCGAAACGTTCGGCGGGCTCATGAACGTGATTATCCCGCGCAACACCACCATTCCCGCCAAAGCCGGCGAACTCTTTACCAACGCAGTCGCGAATCAGCAGTCCATGCTCATTCGCGTGTTGCAGGGCGAGCGTGAGATGGCGAAGGACAACTGGGAACTCGGCAAGTTCCAGATCGAATTTGAACCGGGAGCCAAGGGCAGTGCCCGGGTTGGCGTCCAATTCGCGATCGACGAAAACGGCATTCTCAAGATCCTCGCCCGCGACACGCAAACCAACACCGACAAGGTCCTCGAAATCCAGAGCGCCGCCGTCGATGTCGATGACGAGGAGGTTGAGAAAATGATCAGCGAGTCCGTCGATTTTGCGTTCGACGACATGAATGAACGGATCTGGACGGAAGCCAAGATGAAGAGCGAGGAACTTCTCCCCGCCGTCGACATGGCGCTCGCGAAAATCGGCGATCAACTCACCGACTCCGAGAAAACGGAGGTCATCAGCGCTGCCGCAGAGGTGAAATCGGCTCTCGAAACCGAACCTCACGATGTCAACCGGCTCAAGGCGGCAAATCAGCAACTCGACAACGCAACCGAGCACCTTGCCGCGCTGCTCGTGGAAGCCGCGATGGCGAAGGCGCTCGAAAGTCAGCTGGAAGGCTGAGGAGGCGTTTCCGGCTTACAACGCGGCCGGTTTCCCGACGACGTTGAAGCGAATGACAACCTCTTCACGGATGAGGTCATCGGTCTTGCCGGGGTATTCGACTCCGAAGTCCATCCGATTGATGGCGAAGTCGGCTTTGACGGTCACGGATTTACCGTCGTCTGCAACCTCGACCGTGGCGGGAAAGACAATCGCCTTCTGCACCCCGTGAAAGTCGAGAAGGCCGGAGAGGTTGTAACCCGCCTCCGTCTTGACGGCTTTGTTGAGAACGAACTTTGAGGTTGGAAACTTCTCAACGTCGAAAAAATCCGGGCTTTTCAGGTGTCCGGTCAGCTTCTCGTTGTCTGTCCAGGTTGAGGTCATGTCGATTTCAACGACGTGCTCGGCATCTTCGACGAGTTTCTTGTTCTCCACATCGACAACAAAGCTGCCGGTAAATTTCTCAAAGCCGCCATCGTGCTTGCCGGTCACTTTGGAACCTACAAATTCAAGTTTGGACTCCGGAGTGAGAGTGTAGACCGTGCCTTCGGCCGCGGCAGAAGCCTCTTCCGAGCTGGAGGGAACGGGATCAGAAACTTCGGCTTTGGCGACATCGTCGGCAGGATTGGGCGAACAGCTGACGAGGGCGAAGCCGACAAAGCTGGAAAGGGTGATGCTGAAAAGGGTTTTCATGGGTGGTTGGGACATTTGCAAGACAATCCGTCGTCGCAGACTTCCTGAAACCTACAATTCTATTTTCTTTTCTCTCCGCCCATCTCGAGAACGCAGCGAAAGCCGACGTCTTTAACCCGGGTATCCGGCGTGTGTTTCCCACGATAGGACGATTGTAAATCGCTGGAACCTCCTCGGTTTCATCAAGAAGGAAGTGCCAGGCTTGTCGCCGACCTAGGAATGAGAACTCTTTCGTCAAGAATAGATGCAGCTCGTTTCGCGTCGCTATTTATCGACATCACAGAGTTTTCCTGTAGGAGTTGCACCGCTAGTGTATTTTGCTCACATAGAACCCGATGTCTGATCCCAAAATTCTTGCCGATTCCATCCATCTGCGCCTGGCCGCAGCCAATGGGATGGTGCGCCGTCGTCGAAGCATCAAGCCCGCTGAAATGAGCGATGAACCCGTGGATACTGCGATCCTGGGCAATATCCTCGAGAACGCGAATTGGGCCCCAACTCACGGAATGACCGAGCCTTGGCGATTCAAAGTCTACGAGGGCGAAGGCCGGGAGAAGCTGGTCGCCGGGCTCCAGGAGATTTACACGAAAACGACGCCGAAAGAGGAGTTTCGGCAGGACAAACACGACGGGTTTCGCGAAAAGGTCATGGGTGCGCCGGTAGTGCTCTGCATTTGCATGAAACGCCAGGAAATCGAGAAAATCCCTGAGGTTGAAGAGATTGCAGCGGTTGCCTGCGCCGTGCAAAACATCCATTTAACAGCATCCGCGATTGGCATGGCGGGTTATTGGTCTTCCCCGGCTCTCGTTTACACCGAGGAAATGCGGAAATTTCTGGGCTTGGGAGACAAGGATCGCTGTCTGGGGCTATTCTACCTTGGCTGGCCAGCCGACAAGGAAACCTGGCCGGTCGGAAAACGCGGACCGATTCAAGCCAAACTTGAGTGGTTCGAATAGAATCATGGACCCGCTTTTCGCGCTATCAGTCCCCAACTGGCTCCAGGCCTCCGGCAATGTGCTGGCCAATACGGTCTGTTGGATCGTCATTGCGATTGGCTTCATTTTCACCTTTCTGCCGGTCATTCCAGGCCAGGTCATCATTTTGGGCGGTGCGTTGCTCCATTTTTTCTGGTTGGGGCCGGAAAAAGGGATGAGCTGGACGGGACTCACCATTATCACCATCATCATGCTCCTTTCCTTCCTGCTCGATTACATGGCGGGAGCGGCTGGAGCCAAGAAGTTCGGCGCCACGAAGTGGGGCGTTTGGGGGGCGCTTTTGGGAGGCGTGATCGGGATTTTTCTCGGGCCGTTTGGCCTGCTTTTGGGCCCCTTGTTTGGCGCGATTGCCTTTGAATTGCTCGGGGCAACGGTCGGCGCGATGCAGGGGAAAATGAAGTTCACCAAGCATCACCTGACTTCAGCGACGAAGTCGGGCTATGGAACCCTTCTCGGCACCCTGGCCGGCGTGCTCTTGAAAGGCGTCGCCGCCGTCATGATGGTCGGGGTCATCTTTCTCGACATTTTGAACAAGTGGTGGTGAGTCCGCGCAAAATAGTGGTTGGTGAGACCGGTTCCCACTGCTAGGCATGTCTCATGGAAATCGTCTCCATTCGAGAGCTGCGACGCCGGGTAACCGAAGCTGCCCAGCGCTTTGAAATTCACGCACAGGTCAGCTCGCTCGTTTCGAAACTATCGCGCGGGGGAAAACCCTTCTATGAGCTGAACCTGGCCGACGCGGAAGACTCGCTCAAGGTTCGCCTTTGGGATGATTCCGAGCTTTTCAAGCAGGCAACCGGTCTCTCGACCGGAGCGTTCGTGAGCTTTGGTGGCGAATGGGTTCGGAATGATCCGTTTGGGATCGAACCTCGTGGCGGATCGCTGAGCCCGCTCCCGGAAGAACAGAAAGCCGCACTTCTGGAAGGCTCGACCGAGTTGCGAACCAAACAGGCGACCGACTATGCGGAAATCGAGCAAATGGTCGCCGCGATTCAGGATCCCAGGCTGCGGGGACTTTGCCAGAGTTACCTGGATCAGTTCGGGGATCGCTTTCGCCGAACCGCCGCCGCCCGCAACTATCATCACGCACGGCGCGGAGGCTTGGTCGAGCACATGGCGCAGATGATGCGCTCCGCCAAGGCCGTTTGCTCCGTCTACACCGAGTTGAACGAGGATCTGATTCTCGCCGGGGTTCTCTTTCACGACTGCGGAAAACTCTGGGAAAACGCCTATGCGGAAAACGACTTCACCATGCCCTACACCGAGATCGGCGAGTTGCTCAGCCACATCCCGATGGGGATGGAAGTAGTGAACAAGCTTTGGCGCGACCTCTTGGAAACGCCGGAAGCCGAATCCTGGACGTCGCTCCAACCGCCGAGCGATCAGGTGCGACTCCATCTTCTCCATCTCATCGGTTCCCATCATGGCGAGCATGCCTTTGGCGCGCCGGTCTTGCCGAAGACGCCGGAAGCCGCCGCCCTCCACTACATCGATAACCTGGATGCGAAGCTGGAGATGTTTGCCGAGGGTTACCAGAAAGCTGCGCCCATCACCCGCAACATCTTCGAACGCGTTCGGCCGCTCCCAGGAAACCTGGTGCGGCCGTTGGCGAAGTTTGATGATGACGCGGACGCCTGATCCCTGGAGCGTTTGATCAGCTCCAGGTTCACTTCAGCGGCTCTAGTTAGCGTGGCGGTTCACGACGATCTTTGCCACCAACGCGATGGTCGATCACTCCATCTCCGTCCCGGTCCTCACCGTAGGGAACCGCGCCCTCAAAGTAGATGCCTTCCTGGCGCCCTTTCGCGACATGAGTGCTGTAGGTCTTCTTCTCCGTGCCGGACGCATACGCTTTCCGGGCATTGTCCAACGCGGCCAGAAGCTCCACGCTTCCCGTTCCAAGTGGCAACTTCTCAATCACCTCCCCTTCCAACCCAAATTCGCCGGGATGGATGAGAAAGAATCCGGAGTCGGGCGCTGACTTCTCGCCCAACGGCTCCTTCCACTTTCCGGTCGAATCCAAATCGATGTGGAAGCGACCAATGACCGAATCATCATTCGCAACCGGCTTGAGCGAGCCCCGCTGCTTCGCCAATTCCGCCTCCGTTCCCGCGACGAGCAACAAGACCCGCTGATCGGCCGATGCCACGTTGAGCGCCTGACGAAAGGTATGAAAATCCTGGACCACATCATCCCCGCTTTCGCCGCGAGGACGATAGGCTGCGGCGATCGAATCCATTTGCTTGACCACACTGCTCACATCGTGCCCCAACACCTGCTCGGGACCGCGTCCAGAGCGCGTCAGCCATTCCTGGCCGGTGGGATCGAGAATGCAGAATGCGCTGTTTTCGAAGCGACCGTTGAGAAAACGGCGCACCCATTCCTGGTGGGTCTCACTTTCGTAGGAATCGATGCGGACAGCGACAAACTTGCGGGTGGCGTTGATGAAATCTTTGTTCGAGAACAGACCGTTCTGCGTTTTGGTGTAACCCGGTCAGAACACTCCCGAAATGCCGTTGCATTGCGTGGCCGCCGCGACAAACATGATCGGTTTGTTCGAGCGTTGTGCTTCCGCTTCGGCGGTTTCCCAGGTGGTGTACCAATCAATCCCGGCCTCACCAAGATCCAAGTCTGCTGACCCAAGGTCGGTAGGCCGCGGACCTCCTGGTCGAGGTCCCTGAGCATGAACGGAGGTCAGGCCAACGAGAGCGAGAACTCCAAGAGTAGTCGTTAAGCTTCGGTGCATGGGCGATCCAACCACCAAACCGAAAATGAGTTTCGGACAAATTGCGACAAGCGCAAAAATTGTCGATTCGGATCAAACTTCGGCGCCCAGATTCTGGTAGTACTTGGCGATCCGGCGACCATGCTCATCATACGCGGCCTCAAAGATTTCAGCCGCCTTCTCCGCTCCAACCACCGCCCCCGCCGTCAAGACCTTGGGCGGCTGCCCCGCATCCACCAGGCGTTGCGCGACCTCGGCTTTAATCGCATTCACCAGCATCGCCCCTCCAATCGTCGATCCGGGAGAAATCGGCGTCTCCAGATTTTCCAGCTTCACCATCGCATCGCCAACCGGCGCTCCCGTATCGAGCACCAAGTCCGCAAAATCGCTCAGCTTCTTCCCACTCACATGCTTCGACGTGCTGGCGTCGGAATGGGCGCGACTGATCAGCGCGACTACGCGAACACCGCGCTTTTGGAACTCCTCCGCCATCTCGACCGGCACGACGTTGCAACCGCTCGACGAGATCACCAACGCCGAATCGCCCTCCTGAAGATCGAAATTCCGCAAGATCCGATTCGCCAATCCTGACACGTTCTCCAGAAACATCGCCTGGCGCTGCCCGTTCGCCCCAACCACCAGGTTGTGAAACGTCAGCGACAGTTCAACAATCGGGTTAAACCCGGGAAACGATCCATAACGCGGCCACATTTCCTCGACCATGATCCGCGAATGACCGGAACCAAAAACGTGAACCATTTGACCGGCGAGGATTGTTTCCGAGAACCAATCGGCAGCGGTGTTGATCGACGATTCCTGGGCTTTGACGGTTTCCAGAATCTGTCCGCACTTATCGAGATAGTCGGCGGAAGGGCGGAAGGATGAAGGCTGGGGGACGGAAGACACGGTAGTAAGAATGAGAGCGGAAGGATGAAGGATGAATTTACTGATGGCCAGTCTTTCGGTCTTTGGTTTTCCGAACCATACTCACAAAAATCGCGATGAGTTGATTGGTTTCATCGCGAAGATGTTCGAGTTCATCAGGCGGAGCAAGCTTCGTCTCACCCAGCAAATCCAGCCAGTAGTCCGATTCATCGAGTTCCTGCAAGGCACCTTCCATCTTGCTGATGAAATCCGCATCTGACTTCGCCCGACAAGCCTCTCGATATTGGGCACCGGGCGAAGTTCCCGACCGTAACAACTGGCGCCCCAAGACCTGAGCCTCCGTCGACTTCGGTAGATTCGAGTAAAGCCGAATCACCTTCAACGCATACCGCTTTGTTCGCCCCCGAAGATCCTGAACTGGTTGCTTGTCATTCATCCTTCATCCTTCAAATTTCATCCTTCCAAAGTGCACCGCGCCATAACACCCGGCCCATTCGCCGAGTTCTGCGGGCTTGATCTTCACTTTGTGATGATTCGGGCGCCACTCGATCTTCGCGAGTTTGTCCTCGAGCGGCGCGAAGAGTGCGTCACCCGCTTTCGTAATGCCGCCACCGAGAATGATCACTTCGGGATCGAGAACGTTGATCAACCCGGCAATGCCAACCGCCAGATGCTTCATCGTTTCGTCCCAATATCCCTGCGCCTCCGCATCACCCGCCAGCATCGCCTCCACCAACGCGCGCGTCGAATCAAAGCGTCCATTGGTGCGCTTCTCCACCGTGCAATCGCCTACCAAAACTTCCAAACCGCCCGGCGTTCCGCAAATCGTCGGCTCACCATCCGCATCCAGGCTGATGTGACCGAGGTGTCCGGCGCGACCAATCTGCCCCGTCAGGAGTCGTCCGCCGGAAACAATCGCCCCGCCCACTCCCGTGCCCAGCGTCAGCAGAAAGACCTCGTCGACACCTCGCGCCGCTCCTTGCCAGACTTCGCCCATCAACGCTGAATGCGCATCATTCAGGACGGCAACGCGCGGCAGCCCCAGAAACGCCGCCCAATCCAGATTCTCCAGTCCCTCAAGCCGGTTCGGCAAAAACCGAATGCAAGTGTGTGCCTTGTCCGAAAGCCCGGGCGCGGAAAGCCCGACGACACTCGCCGTCTCACCCACTTCTTCGTGCAACTCGCGGAGCACCTGACGAACACCAACGGCAAACGCGGGCTCGCCATCGATCGACTCACCATCGCGCGTTGGCCCAGTCGTTCGCGCCATTTCGGTCCCCAGTTCGAGATCAAACGCCATCGCCTTGATGTTCGTCCCGCCAAGATCAATTCCGATTCCGAGCTTCATTCCCGGAACAGACACCCGCTTGGTTACTCCGCAAGGCGCGGTTGACGAAAGGCATCGAAATTCTAGGGTAGCAACATGCCCCTACCTCACCTTTCACGCCGAGCCTTTGTCGCCGCCTCGGCCGCAGCCACTCTTCCCGTGGTCCTTCCTGCAGCGGATGCGCCCAAAATCCGCATCGGCCAGATCGGCACCAAACACGCGCACGCCGCCGGCAAAATGGACTCCATCCGCAAACTCAGCGACCTCTTTGAAGTGGTCGGCATCGTCGAGCCGGATGAAGCGCGCCGCAACGCCGTCGCCAATCACAAATCCTACCAAGGCTTGAACTGGATGACCGAGGAAGAGCTTCTTGGAGCGGACGGAGTTGCCGCCATCGCCGTCGAAACCGAAGTCGACGAACTCGTCCCGACCGCCCTGCGCTGCATTCGCGTCGGCAAACACATCCACCTCGACAAACCCGCCGGCACCACCCTCGCCGACTGTCGCCAGCTTCACGCCGAAGCCGACCAACTCGGACTAACCATTCAAATGGGCTACATGCTCCGCTACAACCCCGCCTTCCAACTCCTCTTCCAAATGGTCCGCGACGGCTGGCTCGGCCGCATCACCGAGATCACCGCCGCCATGGGCAAAAAGGCCAGCGACAGCCTGCGCAATGAGCTCGCCGCCTACCCCGGTGGCGGCATGTTCGAGCTCGCCTGCCATATTCTTGACGCTGCGGTCTACGTTCTCGGCAAACCGGAATCCGTCACCCCCTTCCACCTTCGCAGCTATCCCGACAAAGACACGTTTGCCGACAATCAGATGGCGGTTCTCCAATACCCCGGCGCAATCGCCACGATTCGCTGCAACCACCTCGACCCGTTCGGCTTCCCTCGTCGCCACTTCGAAGTCGTCGGCGAATCCGGTTTCTTCCGCATCAATCCGCTCGAACCACCAAAAATCCAGCTCGCCCTCGACCAACCGCGCGGCGACTTCAAGAAAGGCATCCAAACCGTCGAAGTCCCCCGCGCCACCGGTCGCTACGACGAAGAATTCCGCGACCTCGCCAAAATCATTCGCGGCGAGAAGAAGCTGGCGTGGAACTCCACTCACGACATCGCGGTCCAGGAAACGCTCCTTCGCGCCAGCGGGATGCCGTTGGATTGAACCTTCTAGTGTGGTGATAGATTTATCTTTCACCACACTAAGTGTATTTGCGGTAAAGACCGTGGGAAGGGTGCCTACGGTCGTGCCTCAGAATCAGAAACCGTAGGCGCAATTCACTCTCCTCATAAATGATGTGATAAGGAAACGTCCGTAGCGGCGCTCTTCTCAAATCCTTCCGTCCCTTCACAAAGTGCGTTCCCTTTGGATTCTTCGTGATTCGTTCAACGGCCTGTTCCACGTCAGCGAAAAAACGGTCGCCAAGATCCTCGCCGCCTTCTTCATCATAGAAGCGAATAGCGGTTTTGATGTCCCTTTGGAAGAGCCGATGAAATACCGTTTTCACTCGCCACGGCGAATTCCTGCTTTCACCTCGTCCCAAGAGAGTTCAACACTGGGATCGACATCCATTTCATTTGATCGTCGCACCGCCTCGGTGATTCCCTCGTCCTCCTCATCCAACACCGCAGGAAGAGATCCAAGAAGACTGGCTGCCAGCCGGGCTCGTTCTTCCGGTGGCAACTCCAATGCGCTGGCTTCGATTTCATCGGCCGTCATCTTGAGAGTCTACGGGAATTCATCAGATTCGCACGCTCGAATATTGCGCCCATCCTCCCCACTTACCTTCCGTAAACCTCCTTGGGCTTCTTGAACTGAATCCGCTTCATCTCCAGGCTGATCCCGGACGGAAGCGTGTGAAGCACCACCGTATCCTTGTCGATCACCTCCAGCCGGTTTCGATCCACCAACGGCACCTTCATGATCGGCTCGCTCGACTCCAGAAACTCAATCGTCAAGGCCTCCTTCTCCAGCGTCCACTTGCCGGAGAAGGTCGTCCTCACATCAAACTTCGGCGTAAAATACGTTCCCGACATCGTCCCATCCTTCCGAAACGCATACACGGTTACGGTCTGGTGACTGATCGCGAGCCAGTTCCCGGGCAGACTTTCGAACGCACTCGCCAAGGTTGCCGAAAGGCCAAGGAAGAGGGTGAGGAGCAGGGTTTTCATGGAAGCTGATCGATGAATGTTCAACCTGAGTGCAATCCGGTGAAGGCACTCCCGTCAAGGTGAAAACGGTGCGGATGGCATGATCTGGGAGTGCGCTGGCTTCGTCCTTCTCGCATCGTTGCGTCGTCGCGCCGTTGCGTGAATCATTGCCGGGCTCCCACTACTTCTCGCCCCGCAACACGGCGAGCGGCGGATGATGAGTCACGCCGCGGCTGAGAAGCATGCCGAAGCTGGAACTCAGCAAAGCGGTGGCGGCAATGGCGAGGAACAGCGGCCAGAGATGCGTGAAGAAGTCGACCTCGAAAACGAAGATGGCGAGCGCCCAGGTGGCGACGAGGGCGAGGATGCCGCCGGTCAACGCGGCGAAAAGGCCGAGAGTGAAGTATTCGGTGAGGAGAATGGTGCGGATCTGCGCTTTGGAGGCGCCTAACGTGCGCAGCAGAACGCTCTCTTCGATGCGGTCGCGTTTGCCACTGAGGATCGTTCCCACGAGAATGACGACCCCGGCGCCAACCGTGAAGAGCGACATGAAGCGGATGACGTAACCGATGCGATCGACGATCGATTCGACGGTTTGGAGGATGAGGGTCATGTCGAAAACGGTGATATTGGGATACTGGATCGCCATTTCGCGTTGGAGATCGCCGGAGAGCTGCGAAGTCTCGGCGCGGCTCGTGAGGATGTGAAAGCCGGGAGCGTCGTCGAGCACGCCCATGGGGAAAACGATGAAGAAGTTGAGCCCCATGCGTTCCCAATCGACTTTGCGCAGGTTCGCGACTTTGAGCTTGAGAGGCAGACCCTGCACGTCCATCTCCAGCTCGTCGCCAATGCCGACCTTGAGGTCTTTGGCCATGCCTTCGTCGAGGGAGATCGGCGCGGCGGAATCGAAATCAAAGTCGTCCACGCGGGCAACCCAATCCCCTTCGATCATCGTTTCCGATTCGGCGATCTCAGGACGGAACGTCGAGCGAAAGTCGCGTCGCACGATCCACCCCGGCACCATGGTGTCCTCGTCTTTCTGGATCTCGGAGATGGACTTGCCTTTGATATGGGTGAGCCGCATCGGGATCATCGGCGCGGTTTCCACGACCTTCATGTCCAGCGATTTCAGGATGCCTTCCACCCCGGCACGTTGATCGGGCTGAACGTCGATGAGGAAGAGGTTGGACTCGTCTTCGGCGCCATTCGTCTCGAACTGGGAGGAGAGCATCTGCTCCGTCGAGATCATCGTCACAATGAGGAAGACGCCCAGACCAATCGAGATCAGAAACGGCAGGGTTTGGTTGCGCGGGCGATGGAGGTTGGCGATGCCCTGCCGCAAAGTGTAGCGCAACCGGCCGCGCAGGCGATGCGCCGCCCGGCTGATCCCTTTGGCGATGAGAGCGAGGATGCCGAGCACCAAGCAGAGGCCGACGACGAAGGCGGCGCCAAGCCAGGGGCGCTCCTGTGGGCTGAGCGACCAACCGGCGAGCAGGAGCGCGGCGAGGAGGATTCCAAACACGCCCCAGAAGAGAGGATCGCGAAACGTCGGTGAGCTGGTTTGGACACCGGCTCGCAAGGCAGCGAGGGGCGAAACCCGACGAACCCGAATGAGGGGAAGCAGGGCAAAACTGACGCAGAGAAGTAAGCCAATCGAGACACTCATGAGGATGGCGCGCCCGGAGGTCGGCGTGTCGAACTCGAAGGGCAACATGCCGGAGAGGAGATTGGGAATAAGCTGCTGAACGGCGACACCAAGACCGGTCCCCACGAGGCTGCCAAAGATTCCCAGGAGGATTCCCTGGATGAGAAAGATCGCGAAGGCCTGATCCGTGGTGCAGCCGATGCAGCGGAGCGTGGCAACCGTGGCGACACGACCCTGCACGTGAACGTGGATCGCGCTGGCGACGCCGATGCCGCCGAGCATGAGCGCCATGAACCCAATCAAGCTGAGAAAGCTGTAAAGATTGTCGAGCGCCCGGCCGAGGTTCTTCTTCCGCTTTGCGACCGATTCGTACTGCATCCCGGCTTCGGCGAAAAACTCCTTCCGCTCCTTGGTGAGGATCTCCTCGTCGACATCCACATCCGCATCCATTTGAAAGTAGGTGCGGTAACGCGCCATGCTGCGACTCCCGAGCAATTGGGTCGCAGCAAGCTGGGAAGGCGCGAGATAGACCTGGGGCGCGAAGGCGGAAAACGCACTGGGACGTGGCGGCGACTTGACGAGGTATCCGAGGATCGTGGTTTCCAGATCGCCAATCGCGACGGCGTCGCCGACCTTCGCGCCAAACTGGTCCATCAGGCTTTGCTCGAGAACGACGCCTTCGCCATCGATGGATCCCTGCCAGGCGGAGGCGGGCTCGGTGATGACCCTGCCGTAAAACGGGAACCCTTCGTCGATCGAACGGATCTGAACGAGACGAACTCCGTCGTTGGCATCGACAAAACGCAGCATCGTCATGAAACTGGTTTCGTCGATGCGTTGACCCGGGATCTGGTCGAGATGGGCGATGACTTCCTCCGAATAGACGCGCCGCGAGGAGAGCATCAAATCCGCGCCGAGGAGTTCCTTGGCCTGGACATCGATCGCAGCTTGCAGGTTGTCGCGCAGGGAACCGATCGAAACGAGCGCGGCGATGCCGAAGACGATCGAGAGCGAAAAGAGGAAGAGACGTTTGCGGTCGCGGCGACTATCGCGCCACGCCATTTTCCACGTCCAACCGGAGATGAGTTCGCGAAGCAGCTTCATGCGGATTTGGCCGCGTATTCCCGGCGTTCCGCGATTTTTCCACCGCGCATCCGAATGACCTGCTCGGCCTTCTCGGCAAGAACGGCGTCGTGGGTCACAATGACGAGCGCGGTGCCGGCTTCCTCATTGAGTTGGAAGAGCATCTCGACGATGTGCTCGCTGGTTTCGTCATCGAGGTTTCCGGTCGGCTCGTCGGCGAAGAGAATGCGGGGGCGATTGACGAAGGCGCGGGCAAGGGCGACGCGCTGCTGTTCGCCGCCGGAGAGTTGAACGGGATAATGCGAGAGCCGCTCGCCAAGACCGACGCGTTCGAGAAGTTGGCGGGCCTGATCCTCATTCGCGCCCTGGCCCGTGAGTTCGAGAGGGACGAGAACGTTTTCGAGGGAGGTGAGGGTCGGGATGAGCTGAAAATTCTGGAAGACGAAGCCGACCTCCTCGTTTCGCAACGCCGCGCGCTGATCTTCGTTGAGCGTTGCGAGACTTTTCCCATCGAGGAGGACGTCGCCGGAGGTCGGTTCGTCCAACCCGGCACAAAGGCCGAGCAACGTCGTTTTGCCGCTCCCCGAAGGACCGACGATGGCGCAGGTGGAGTTTTTCGGGACCGCAAAGTCGATTCCCTCGAGGACGGTGAGGTCGAAGGAATCCGGCTTTTTGAAAGTCTTCGTCAGACCGTTCGTCTCAAGGATGTTGCCAAGTTCGGCGTTCATGGTTGTTTTGATACGAATCTGACCCCGATCTGCCTCATTTCGTTACATGAATTGCCGAAAAACCACGATTCTTCTCCTGCTTCTCAGTCTTTTGCCGCTCGCTGCCTCGGCGGAAGAGAAGCGAATGCTGATTTTGGGTGACAGTCTCACGAAAGGTTACGGCCTCGATCCCGGGGCGGCGTATCCCGCGTTGATTCAGGAGAAGCTGGACGCGGGCGGCCTCGAGAAATGGCGGGTCTTGAACGCGGGCGTGAGCGGCGACACCACGGCGGGCGGACTGCGGCGCGCCCCGTGGCTGCTGAAGAAACCGGTCGATCTGCTGATCATCGCGCTGGGCGGAAATGACGGTTTGCGAGGCATTGATCCCGCGGAATCGGAGAAAAACCTCCAGGCGATCATCGATGCGGCGAGGGCGGCAAATCCCGAAACGGAAATCGTGATTGCCGGGATGCAGATGCCCGACAATATGGGCAAGGACTACGTTTCGCGCTTCAAGACGGTGTTTCCGGCGATCGCGGAGAAAAACGAGCTTCCGCTGATCCCGTTTTTGCTCGAAGGCGTCGCCGGCGATCCAAATCTGAATCAACCCGACTACATTCATCCCAATGAGGCTGGGCAGAAAATCATCGCGGAAACGGTTTGGGAGGCGATTGAGCCGTTGATTGTGCGGAGTAATCGGACATAACGTTTACGTCCGCGTTGAATCGTGAAGGAATTGATAAGGATTTCATTCGAGGGGAGTGGACGAGTACCGTGAGCCAACCTTGTTTTGTCAGGCAATCGGGTGCCTCTCCGATCTTCGGAGCGGACTTACCAAAATTCCGATCGATCGATGCACGCACGGACTAACCGCCCGAAGATTTAGCATCTTCCGCGGCGCGGCACCTCAATACCCGTCGTAGAAACAGAAACTACCCATCAAATCCGCAATCCTCCAGGTGCCTCTCAGCCTGTGCTCCCAGACTCCAACGGGCGACGGTAAAAAATTTTGGCCAGAGCCCCGCTTCGCTCTTGGTCAAGAACCGTTTCGTCAGATACTGATAAGTTTGGGCTCGTATGTCACCAGAGTTTCTATGGGTCCGCGCCGTTTTTTTTACCTTGTCAATCGCGCGAATCACTACAGCTCGAGCGTCCTTCAACCTGGCACAATTTAGCCCCAACAAGTCAATGGTTGCCTGAGCTCTGCACGAATCAATTTCAGCCGCCTCACAGGCATCTTTATCGACCTGCATCTCACCGTCGTTGATTCGGTATTTAAAAATTCGCGGAAACGCGGGAATTTCGCTGGGATTCAAGATGCGTTCGTCCAGGACCTCGCCTCCTTTCTCCGCGTCACAGCTGTAATTCTCAGTAAACGGTTCTCTGACACGGCCTTGGGCAATAGCTTGCGGGCTGGGATATGCCCTACCTCCGCGGCAACAAAGCCAGAGGTTATCCCAATCCAAATGCCAGTTGGATACAGAGGAGGAATCCGCCTTGGGATGAAAATGCTCAACGCATTGGTCTCCTGGCTTTTTGACGTTGATTTCGCAATAGGCGCAGAGTCCGCCTTGATCGACGTTTAAAATAGCAACAACTTCGTCATAGGCGGATTGGGCCTCGTCCTGAAACTGCTTCCACGTCCCTTCGGGGTTGGCGGATCGAAAATCAGCCAGTCCTGACGGCTCTTCGGCGGACTTGGGAACGCGCTTCATTCTTTGGGCAACGCCTCTTCCCAACGGCGATTCTCGATCGCCATTTCCGCATCATCCAAGGCGGGTTCCTCGCCTTGACTCCACTCCTGCAACATTGCCAAGAGCTTTTGAGCTTCGTCCAACTGGTTATCTGAAATGAGCTGCATCAGTTCCGTGATTTGCTCGGTTTTTCCGATACCTGGCGGTCTGCTATCTACCTTCATGATTCGCTCCAACATGCGAACACTCTCCGCGCCCTGACTGGCCGGAGGAGCATGGCGCACTTTCCCATCTTCCAGGATGCGAATACAACGACTCTCCACAGTGGTTAGCACTTGAGGGCTGTGCGTGGTCACAATGAACTGAGTATTTGGAAAGGTGCGCTGGAGATCGGCAATTATGGTCTGTTGCCACTTTGGGTGGAGATGCAGATCGACCTCATCCACCAGCATGATTGCCTCAGACTCCAAGGGATTGGGAAGCTGTGGATTCGCCTGGGCAAGGCGACGCGCAAAGTCCATAACGAGGGCAAGAATATTTCGATAGCCATCACTGAGCTGGCTAACCAACCGCTCATTGGGAGGCCCTCCATTGTCTAACCACTGGAGGGCAGGAACTGATGGCGTAGTTGCTGTAAAATAGAACGACTGTGCTGGCTCCAAAATGGAAGTGACAGCTTGGCGAACACACTCCAAGGCAACCGAGGGCGCAATTTTTCTTTCAACCTTGAATTTTCGGAGTTCTTCGATCTCCTTTGCGTTACACCAGTCTATAACATCTTGATAATTTGCTGCGGCGTCGAGTGCGGTATTCCAAACATCTAATCTCAGAAATTCCTGATTCTTATCTGTAGCTTGAGGATCCTTGGTGAAGTTTCTCGACGATCGGTAGTAAGCCAGCACTGGAATAACCTCTTTGGAATCTGGGTTCTCGTACAATCGACTCCTCATGTCGAACATTTGATAGTCGATTTCCATTTCTAAGCGGATTGGTAGATCGTCACTTTCTCGTTCTTTGATGAGTTGGTAAGGTAACACCCAATTCATCCCGCCGACCATTTCCAATGCCAAATTCAGTTTCTCTTTCTCTTCAGGAAATCGTATATCCTTTGTAAGGGAAATAACTCCTCGCTGAGTGTCATTTCCCAAATTGTCGGAGACCGGTAAAAACGCAGCAGCAATCGCATCCAACAACGCGGTTTTCCCTCCCCCGTTTACTGCCACGACCACCGACAAGTCTTTTTCGAACTCAACAGTTAGATCGTCGAAACAACGAAAATTTTGAATTTGGATGGACTTGAGGCGCATTCTAGATTGTCGATAATCTAAAAGCTTTCCCGGCGGTTCACAAGCTAACCGGTCAGAAGATTTGACATCTTCTGCTACTTTGCTCCTCCAAAAACCCCGATTTCAAGATGTTAGGGTGGGCTTTATTTCTCATTCAGAAAGCCCGAATCGCGGTTTGAAGGTTGAAAATGGCGTTCCGCAGGTTTCAAGAGGCGTCTCGGTGATTTCAATTCTCAGGTGCGAGTGTCCGAATTTGGCGACAGCTTGTTGAGGGACAGGATTGCATCCATTGGTTGCGCAAGGTGAATTTCGTGTTCGACAATGCCCGCTTCCATCGTGAAACATGAGTTGCGATGGAAGAACCGAACCTGACCCGCGAACATGATCCCGCTTACGAGGCGGAGAAGGAAACCGTGAAACGCCTGCATCAGGCGCGAGGGCAGATTGAGGCGGAGCTGGCCAAGGTGATCGTGGGCCAGAAAAAGGTGATCGATGAATTGCTGATTTCGCTGCTGGCGGGTGGGCACTGTCTCATCACCGGCGCGCCGGGGCTGGCGAAGACGCTGCTGGTGAAGACGCTGGCGGACGTGTTCGATCTCTCGTTTCAGCGGATCCAGTTTACGCCGGATTTGATGCCGGCGGACATTACCGGCACGGAGATCATCGAGGAAACCGCCGCGGGTCATCGCGAGATGATCTTTCAGCGCGGACCGATTTTTGCGAACATGATTCTGGCGGATGAGATCAACCGGACGCCACCCAAAACGCAGGCCGCCTTGCTCGAAGCAATGCAGGAGCACCAGGTGACGATCGCGGGCGAAAGCATGAAGCTGGAGGAGCCGTTTTTCGTGCTGGCGACCCAAAACCCGATCGAGATGGAGGGAACCTACCCGCTTCCCGAGGCGCAGTTGGACCGGTTCATGTTCAACGTGGTGATTGATTATTTGAGCGAAGACGAGGAGGTCGCCGTGGTGACGCAGACGACGGGAATCGCCAAGGAAGGGCCGAAGCAGCTCTTTACCGGCGCGGACGTAATCGCGTTTCACGATGTGGTTAGGCGCGTGCCCATTTCCGAGGATGTTGCCAGGGCCGCTGTCCGGCTCGCCGCAGCTTCACGTCCGCATCAGGAGAACACGAGCGATTTCGTGAACGATTGGGTGGAGTGGGGCGCCGGAACCCGTGCGGCTCAGTTCCTCGTGCTCGGCGGAAAGACCCGCGCCCTGTTGGAGGGACGGGCTCACGTCACCGTGGAGGACATTCGCGCGCTGGCCAAGCCGGTCCTGCGGCATCGCATTTTGGTCAACTATCGCGCCGAGGCGGAAGGGATGAGCGTCGACAAAGTAATCGATCGATTGATCGAGTCGGCTTTCTCGTGAGCTAGCACGCGAATCTGTCTCGCACTTTCAGCGCTCGCTATTGCGGTCATCCTGACCCAGGGCATTGCTCGCCCAAGGCTCGCATCCCCTGGGCTACCATGTCTTGGCCTTTCAGGCCTATTTCAGCGAGCCGAATCATAGGTTCGCACCTTCCTGAAGCTCTTGACCTCATCGTCACCAAATGCATTCCTCATCGAAAAAGTAGGCCTGTAAGGCCGAAATATGCCAGCCCGGGCCAAAGTGAACCGAAGCGAACGACGGCCCGGGTAACAATGCCCACCAAACAAGCGCTGAATGTGCGCGACAGGGCTACCATGTCTTGGCCGGTTTCAGCGAGGCGAGTCATGGGTTCGCACCTTCCTGAAGCTCTTGATCTCATCGTCACCAAATTCATTCCTCATCGAAAAAATGGGCCTGCAAGGCCGAAATATGCCAGCCCGGGCCAAAGTGAGCCGAAGCGAACGACGGGTCCGGGTAACAATGCCCACCAAACAAGCGCTGAAAGTGCGGGACAGTAATTAGGCTCCCGCTGGCTCCTGGCAGACATTATCCTGGTCTCGGAATCCTATCGCTTGATTCTCGGCGTCTTCTCCTCTATTCCTCCTGACAAATGGCCGAAACTACCAAAGCCGATGAAACGTTGTGGCGTGCGCTGAGCGACGATGCTCGCAAATCGCTCGAGTCCCGCAGCTATGCGAAAAAAGATGTGGCGACCGCGCTCGGCACTTCCGGAGTCGATGCTTCGCAGCTGCTCGACAACTCTGAACTTGGCGATGTCTGGATTCCTGGCGTCGAGATTTTCTCGCGACGCGTGTTTCAGCAGCGTCACCGGGGTTATTTCGCGGAGTTCTCCCGCAAAACCGATGGTCGGCTCAACGAAATCGGGATGTGGCCGCAGCAATGGGCCACCGCGCTCATGTTTGCGAACACGGCCAAGGGGTTTCACATCCATCCGCCGCACATTCCCGAAGGCGAAGAACCGGCGGCATGGTTCCAGAAGTTGTTTGTGGAGAATCCGGACGATTATTCGGCCCGCCCCTATGACAAGGAGCAATGGGACGCGATGTTCTTCATTCGCGGAATCTGCGAGATGTTCCTGATTGACGAGCGCGACGGCATGCCGCGTCGCAAGATGCGTTTCTTCATCGAGGGCGACCAGATGCCGGGCGCAAACAACGTTGGCGTGGTGATTCCGTCCGGGGTCGCCCATGCGCTCCGCGTCGCCAGTTCCGAAGATCTGATCATGGTTTACGGCACCAGCACGACGTTTGTTCCGGAGTTCGAAGGCCGCATCGAGAGTGGGGTCGAGCAGGACAACATGCCGGAAGATTGGCGTCGTTATTGGGAGAAATAGGCGCTCGGAATCAGAGCTTCAACCGCCGTAATTGATGACCAGGCAGAGGATAGTCATTGGTCCGCACGATCCCAGCCTGAAAGGCTGAAACATGTCAGCCCCGGCCAGAGGGCGAAACGCCCGGCGGGCCGGGGTAGAAATCGATGATGATGAGGCCTGAAAGGCCGAGACACCGGTTTTCAGCCCCTGCTGAGCCCTCCTAGTAACAACCCAACTTCCGCAGCAGCTTCCTCCCTCGCGAACGGATCGCGGCGGATCCGCCGGACATCTGCATCTCGATGATGGTGACCAGCTCCTCCTTCAATTCGGGGTAAGGCAGCACAATCTTCGTGGCGATTTCCATGCAATGGACCTTGATCGCGACCGCTGAATCCGGGTTCAGCAAATGATCCCGGCAAACGCCAAACAGCTCCCCCTGAAACGGTTCCGGAATATTCCGCGTGCTCAACACCTTCGCCAAAATGCGATGAACTCCGTTGTGATGCGAGGGACGAGCCAACTCCGAAATCGCGGCTTCAAGGTAAGGCTCCAGCAGTGCGGGATGCCCGACCATCAAATGATCAATGAGCCAGGCCGCTCTCGGCGAAAGAACCGCGTCCCCGGCGACGACGAGTTGCCAAGCCTCGTCAAATCGCGCTGGATCATCGCCCATCTCTTCCGCGAGTTGCTCGGTCTCAGCTTTGGGGAGTCGTCTTCGTAGAATGCTTCGAAGATCCTTCATCGTCACGTTAGAGCGTCTCCTGATACATGCGGAAAATGCCGCTGTGGTCGACCGCTTCCCCGCCCCATTGCTCCACCATCTCCTCCCACAGCTCCACGTTGCGGAAGAGCATCGGTAGCTCGATTCCCGCTTCTTTGGCGACCTCGCGCGCCTCGCGAACATCCTTCAACTGATAGGCCGCCTTTCCCCCGGGCTCAAAACTCCCCGTCACCATTCGCTCGCCGTGCTCCGCCAGAATCCGGCTTTCGGCGAACCCACCGCGAATCGCATCGCGCACCTTGCCGGGATCAACTCCCGCCTTCTCCGCCAGGATCAACGCTTCCGCCACGGCGGCGACGGTAATCCCGACAATCGTCTGATTGGCCAGCTTGCAAATCTGCCCCGAGCCGACGGGCCCCAAGTGCGTGATCTGGCGTCCCATCACCTCCAGGATCGGCGTTGCCCGCGCAAAATCTTCCGGCTCACCTCCCGCCATGATCGAAAGCGTCGCCTCTTTCGCACCCACCTCACCACCGGAGACCGGCGCGTCGACGTAGCCGCAGCCCTTCTCCCGCAGCCTCCCGGCGACTTCGCGCGTTTTCGCCAGCCCCGTTGTGCTCATGTCAATCACCAGCGTTCCCGGCTCAATCGCCTCCGCGAGCCCGCCCTCCCCCAGCATCACGGCATCGACCGCCGGGGTATTCGTCAACATCGTGATGATCACACCGCCCGGAACCTGTCGCGCCACCTCAGCCGCGGAATCCGCACCTTTCGCACCCTCGCATTTCGCCAGAAACCGCTCCGTTTTCGCGGCACTTCGATTCTGCACCACCAGACTCGCCCCGGTCGCGTGAAGATGTTTCGCCATCGGCATCCCCATGACCCCCAGACCGATGAATCCCAGTGAATGATCAATCTTTGCAGCCATGACATTCTTTATTGGCTCTGCGATTGCCCTGTCTTGGAAGGCTCCGCTTCCGGCACGGAAAACTCGACGCCGACGGTAAGCCCAACGTAGGCATTGGCCGGCCCGACAAACTTCCCGCTGATGGGCATGACGCCGCGGGGATGATGGCTGGTTCCCGTCACAATGTGCCGATGACCGCAGGGTTTCCCGCTCGTGGGATCAAAGCCGCGCCAGCCAACTTTCGGGAAATACACCTCCGCCCAGGCATGGGTGCTGCCCCGCGCCGCCCGCGTTGCGTCACAATCCAGATACCCGCTCGCGAACCGGGCCGCAATACCCAGGCAACGCAGGCTCTCCATCATCAGCGTCGCAAAATCCCGGCACGAGCCACTCCCCAGGGCCAAGGTCTCACCTGGAGTTTGCACCCCCGTCTGCTCTCTGCGTTGATACTCAAACGACTCAAAAATCACTTCGGCCAGGTGAATGGCGAACGCCTCCGCAGTCGGGAACGTTCCCGGCCCGGGCAGCGTACTCACCCAACGAAGCACAGCGGCATAGTCCTCGTGATACACCGGCGCCAGGTAACCGGCGAGGATGCCCTGCTCCAACTCATCGTAGGTGAAGGGGTAGGGATCAGCCACGTGACTCAGGTGCGGCGGCGATTGGGGATCGAAGAACCGCCGTACCACGACATCGCTCGATACGAGCAACTCCTTGGCGGAATCCGAGAAATGGAGGTAGGCGACCGAGTTCCCAAACACATCGCGCGTCCATGAAAGCGACGCCTTTGGCTCCACCAACAACTTGAGCGACTCGACCCGCAGGTCATGCCCTTCCCGTGGTCGAAGCACCAGGCGATGCGTCCCGAACGTTACCGGAAACGCGTAGCGATAGCGCGTGCGATGCTGGATCCGCAATAAGTGACTCTCTCGTTCTTCGCTCATGGTTCCAATAATACAGCCTTCCCTTCAAGCTCATCCCTCCCCATCGGCTGATAGTCTGCCGACGTGCACGACACCTGCATCGACTCCAGTTCCATCGAACCAAAAATCGTCGCGGACGACGCATCCGCCGCGTCACGCCCCGTCGCGATCCTCACCAGCCCGTTTGGCGAAGAGAGACGCGTCGGGTCAAACACAAACCACTGGTTCCCCACACACGCCTCAAAGCAGGCGTGAAAGTCGGGCGGTTGCAAATCGCAGGCATAGCCGGTGAAATAGCGCGCGGGAATCGATAGCGCGCGGCACAGGGCAATCGACAGGTGCGCGAAATCGCGGCAAACCCCGGCCCGGTCCGTAATCGTGTCGCTGGCCGACGTCCCCGCATCGGTCGAGCCCGAAACATAGTCGACATTCTCATACACCCAGTCGGAAATGGCGCTCGCCTGCGCCAGGGGATGATCAATGTGGCCAAAATGCTTCGACGCAAACAGCCCCAGCCGGTCAGACTGGCAATAGCGGCTCGGGAAGAGATAACGCAGGGACAAACGCGACAGTTTCGTGATCGGAACGCTGTGAATGTCGCGAACCAGGCGCGAATCCGGATTCGTCGCCGCCGTCACCTCATAGGTAATCGTCAACCGCGTCAAATCTCCGGTATCGATCCTCACATACCGGTTTTGTCCCGTCTGGATCGGGAAAAAATCGCACTCCGCCCCCTGCGTCACCGTAAAGTTTTCGTCCGTCAGGGTCTGGTTACCGGTCGATAGCGCATGAAGATTCAGCAGCATCGTGCTGCGGTAGTTCACCTTGTAGTGAAGGTTGGCTGCAATCTGAAAAGACATCGCCCTATCATCGTTCCTTCCGGAATGGGGTAAAGGTAAGAATCGAAAACAAACGCAGGGTTCGGAACCCTCAGATTTCAGCCGACTTCAGCCCTCGCTCCCCTTTTGCCTTGCGCCTTTCCGCTCCGCCCCATATTTCAGAATGGCCAAGACCCTTTGTGACTACGCAAAACGTGACCTGGAGAAATACTCGGAAAAACTCCGGGACGGCGCCGCGCCCGAATACCTCTGCAAAAAATGCGCCCGCGTAGCCCACCAAAAGAAGCTACTCTGCAAGGCCACCACCTTCCGCCAACGTTTGGCACCTCGAAACTAAAAAGCAGGCGCAACAAGCCCCAATCAACCAAAAGAAGACCCAGGGGGCGAACGCACGATAGAAAGTCAACACCGCCTCCTGGCCTGCTTGATTGTCAGCTGCGTTTGGGAATCCGCCGAGACGAAGTTCACCTCGCCAGTAGAAGCCGAAAAGGGCCATGGCGGATGAGCCAGAACAGGATCGTGCAACGCGTGATGACTGTGGCATGGCTGAGCCAACAGGGAGTGCCATCGATCGAACAAATGTGGATCTCCATTCGCTACCCGGACGGACCCAAGAAAGTGCCGAAAGGCAAGTCCGCTAAAGCATGACGAATCGGAACCGCCGGCTACGGCCCCGTACGGCCGGTGATGTGGGGGGCTGAAGTTCGAACCTTCAGCCTACCCGATTAGCCCTACCCGATTAGCCCTACCCGATTAGCCCTACTCCATTTGCCCTACTCCATTTGCCGGAACCAATCACGCAATGAAAGCTGAAGGCGTAAAACCTCATCTTCAGCAAGCGGGCTGCAATGAGCAATAGGACCGCGAAGCGAATTCAGATTTCCCATGATCCGCTCTACCGCCTTCGTGCTGGTAAGAATCCCTCCAAATAGATCCCAATTGCCGGTGATGATACCAGAAAGCTCGCCAAAGGTTGTGAAGTCTAGTGGATCGTCCGAGCGAACGGTCATTCCGCTGTCCTTTTCTCGTTTGATCCTTTTCTTCACTTCGCCCTGAAGATGTTGGTTTACCCGTGAACCATCCCACCAATTGGCTCCTTCGGTATCTTCCAATGTGTCCGATATTAACTCTCGAATGCTCTTCTCTAGACAGTAAAAAATCTGGTAGTGCCTAGCCATCTCGGCGGCTTCCTTCCGCACTGCCCGATCAAACTGTGAGTAGTACTGCTGCTGCTCCTCTGATGTTGAGCCTTCAGTGGTGTGCCCGAGTTCAATATCCTGCTCCCGCTCAACTCTGACGAGATCCTCGGCGATGAGCTGATTTGTCATCCCGAACACCTTGATTGCTGCTTCCTTTTTGCTAGTCGAGCTCATCACCGTCGAGAAGATTTTCCTTAAGGCTTTTGAATATCGCGTTGAAGACAGATATGTCAGACGTGGCCGGTAGGTTGAGGTTAATCGTGTATGATAGATTCATGCCGACACGATTTGAAGAGCTTGGGTTGTTTCCGACTTGGCGGTGGGGTTGAGGAAGCGTTATTGGACTCTGAATCGGCGAAGTCGACTCTTCCGCCGGAGCAGTGGTGCCCTCAAAATCAGCCAACTCCCGCAGATTTTTGTAGGTCCGAAGAATCAGAGATACAACATTCGAATCCGATTCTTGACCAGTCACTTGGACAACCAATCCCTTGAGTTCAGAGTCATTCAACTCGTGTGCATACTCGTTTGAGTCGTAGAGCGATTTGTACCCGAAGCGGATCGCCTCAGCGATTGCTGACCCAGCCTCGCTTGGGTTGCGGTAGCGGGTGTAAATGTCTGAGGGAGTTCCATCAGAATTCACAAATCCAATTTTCTTGAGAAAGGGGACAAGAGCGCGACCGCTTCCGCCCTTCATCGCAAGCTTGGTATTCACGAAATCCCCAGTCACCTTGCCGGGTGTCGCGGCATTGCTAATCTTCTCTAGGCACGTAGTAATCGTCCCTGGTGCTGCAAGATACGGTAGTGTGTCTGCCATAATTTTTTGAGGCTAACGTCCAGGAACAGCCGCCGTCACCCGGAAAGCGCGCTTCGCTCCATTGATAAATTTCTAATTACATTCCGCTTTTCTACACAGATCGCGGGTGAAAGGTCGGCCTGCTTCCTCTTGTTAGGTGTTTTGTTGGCCGACTGATTCGACCATATCATCAAAGAAACAACTCACTCGCTTTTTCCACTTTAGTTGTAGTTTTTCGTTTGCCTTCTTGAAGTCGTTGGGAGGGTTTCCCTTCCCCTTGAATTCTGCGTAAAAAATTTCGACGACAGGTCGATCATCTTCTCCGATTCCACTGATCAGTCTTTTCGCATGCCTTTCCCAACCGGATCTGGCGTCCAAACTTAAATCCTTCCAATCTACAGTATGGTATCCAAATCCAGCAAAGTGATAGTTCAGTAATTCTCCAATTGTTTTTCTCATCATTTAGATTGTTAATTCCCCAACTTTCGACTCATTCCCTTTTTATCTTCTTCGCCTAATCGTCGAAGTCATCCTACACCTGACCGAGGGCGCGCTCCGAAATCTGGGTTGATGGATGGATGGTCATGATGCTCTCGACTCGGGGTGGGTCTGGCGTTAGGATCGACGCCTTGTTAGGCGCATTCAGCCTCGGGGGACTTCGCCTTGATGTTTTCCAGAAGCTGCTCGACACGGGCGACCTGCATTGGCGCTGAATAGACATATTCAAGCACGGCCTGACAAAGTGCGGCCAGAACTGGAACCTCATCGTCCGTTAGTTCGCCTAAATCTGCGTGCGCTCCGACATTTCGTAGTTGCCGGAGTTTGTGAGCCATGTCGGCTAGATTCTTTGGAATCTCGTTGCGAGTTGCGAGATCCTCCAATCTCTTATGGAGAATATCGCCATTTGCGTTCCGATCGTCACAGACGGCGTCCAGAACTCGGCCCAGTAAGACTGCGTAGGCGTTCGCGGAGATAGTGGAAACCTGTTCGGCTGCTCTAAACTCCTTTTCGACACTGGCAGGAAGGCCCTCAACCCCCTTCTTCTCGTTGGGATAAATTACTTTGCCATGCCAATCCTCTCGGTCCATTCCGTCATGCCAAAAGCCAGACCGGATAGTTACTTCTCCGCACTTCGGGCAAGACAGTACCTGGTAGATGGTTCCGGATTCATCCGGAGGGCCATCTTCTCGATAATGCGTTATAGTGTCGGACACAGACCCGATAACACGCATCGCGGCAAAGTTCTGGCACCTTCGACATTCGATTTCTTCAGAATAGGTCACGCCTTTTGACATAGCTGTGCGGTCTCTCTAGTTTCTTTCGCCTAACTGGGGCTATCCTGCATTTCTGCAGGGATATCCTTTTGTAGTCAACATTCCTGCAGGGAGATTTGGATATTGAGAGAGGGGTGCGGAGGAGGGGGATGTTGAACTTTCATGACCGGATTTTGCGAATGAGCTGCTACCTGAAGTGGGAATTCTATTGCGGTGCGAGGCGGTGTCAAGGGTTGGGAGTCGATCCTGGCTGAACTCGCCAAACTGGTGATCAACGGAACATTCCCGGAAATTATCCCTGCAGATTTGTCAAAATATCACAGAAACTGTGGTGAGAGGTGGGGTGACCCATACAAAATCCTCCTCCCCTCCCACCTCTCTCCTCCTCACCTAGATTTGGCGTAGGGCGCTGTGGGATTTCTCGCAACGGCGCTACGACCGCTACGGGGCGTGGGTTGAGAGATCAAGCCACGCGGAATGATGGCTTTGGAGGCGTCCGGACATTGGATGGACCGCGCCAGCCCAACGTTGGGGCTTCACGGGTTCGATGATTCCGCTTCAACCGAACGCAGCCTGTCAGATCAGGGCGCTCGAGGTACTGATTCCGCAATGGGTTTTGAGGGAAAGGCAGGGTTGAGCGACACCCCACCCCTGCGCTCGTTGTCAGTTCCGCAACCAACGCGAAAACGTGGACAATTTACGCAAAGTGTCAGGGCAGGTGTGGCGCTTATATTGGTAATGCTGAGAGATGGCTCCTGTCAGCCATCAACGGCAGAAAACCAAAACCTTCATATCCCCCCAATTTTATGAAAACATCATTGACGTCATGGGATCCATTTCGTGATCTGGACACCTTTAGTGACCGCCTTTCACGCGCGATGGGAGGTCGAGCTTGGCCAGGCGACGGAGAAACGGCCCTGGCTCAGGCCGACTGGAATCCCGCCGCTGACATTACCGAGGACGAGCATGAATTCCTCGTAAAAGTGGACCTCCCCGAGGTGAAGAAAGACGAAGTAAAAGTAATGGTGGAGAATGGTGTCTTGTCCATCTCCGGCGAGCGCAAGTTTGAGCACGAGGAGAAGGACGAGAAAAAGAAGGTGCACCGGATCGAGCGCAGCTACGGCTCCTACATGCGAAGCTTTCGACTGCCGGAGACGGTGGATGCAGAGGAGCTGAAGGCTGAGTTCAAGGAAGGTGTCCTTTCCGTCCATTTACCGAAGTGCGAGGAGACCAAGCCTCGTCAGATCGAGGTCAAAGTTCACTAGGCAGGCGTTTGAAATGATGACGGCCTCGCAAGTTGCTCCTCATTATCAAACGCGCCCTGGCAGGGCCGCAACCTTTGTTTAGTTGGATGATCCGCAATGGCTCCGGCTCGGTGGTGGGCCGGGCGCCATTGCGGTAGTCTTCTCCCCAAATTGGCCGCTTTCCGCTCCGCAAGCATTCGTCCTTATTGGGGATGGCCATCAAAAACGTCCAAAGCCCACGCATGATAGCGGGCCTGTAACGTTTCGACGATGCCGGGGTTCTCCGCAAAGTAGTCCTTCACCTCCGGGTTTTCGTCCGCCAAGTGATGCAGGGAGGTTTTCCTACCCTGTTTGATCAGCTTCCAGTCTCCTTCGCGCACCGCCCATGCCTCCTTCCATTGAAAGTACAGGACCGGATGAGCCGTCGGAGCCTCGTCCGAGTCAATGACCGGCTGAAGGCTGCGCCCGTCGAGGCTGACCGCAGGCAGTTCGATTCCACACCATTCCAGGATGCTGGGAAACCAGTCCATGATCGTCACTGCCTGATCCCTGACGATTCCCTTGGGAAGCCTGGCCGGCCAACTGACGATCGCCGGAACCCGGACACCGCCCTCGAAAAACGTTCCCTTCGCGCCGATCCACTTGCCCGTATTCCCGCCTCCGCCATGGGCGCTGTAATAATGGCCGGTCGGGTAGCCGCTCTTGTGATTGTCGAACCGGATTCCCTGGTTGTCTTCCGCCGAGTGCCCGTTGTCGCTTTGAAAGATCACGATGGTATTCTCCGTCAGATTCAACTCATCCAGCTTCTTCAGGATCATCCCCATATAATAGTCTGTCGTCGTTGTGATGGCGGCATAGGAACGGCGCGGCATTGGAAGGTGCTTGTATAGCTCGACATGCTCCGGCAGAGCCTGCTCCGGGTAATGGGGAATATTGTACCCAACATAGAGCAGAAACGGGTTCGCCTGGTTCTTTTCGACAAACTGAAGCGCCCGATCGGTGATGAGCTCGGGAAAGTATTCGCCGTTTTTGAAAACCTCCGTGGTCCCTTCGTAGAGATCGTGGTAACCCCGGCCGTGGAGGAAGTAATGATTGTAGTTGTCGATGAAGCCGTTGCGAATCCCGAAGAACTCATCGAACCCCTGCTTCGTGGGGCCGGCATCGCGATGCGAACCGACATGCCATTTGCCAAACAGCCCGGTCGCATATCCAGCCTCCCGGAGCGCCTCGGCAATCGTCACCTCCTCCAGCGCCATGTTGATTCCGTCCGCCCCCTTCATGCTCCCCTGCGTCCACGAATTGACCCCGGAACGTTGCGGATGCCGGCCCGTCAGCAAAGCGGCCCGGGAGGGACAGCAGACGGTGTGGGCATACGCCTGCGTAAAACGCACGCCATCCCCGGCCATCCGGTCGATGTTCGGAGTCTTCAGGTCCAGAGAGCCGTAGCAATTGGCGTCGAGCGTGCCTTGGTCATCGGTGTAGAGAATCACGACATTGGGCTTTTTCCCGGTCGCTGCTTCAGCTTCCGCTTCCGCTTCAACCGACAAGCAGGTGAGCAGCAGGGCAGCAACCTTGAGCGCCACTTTATGGGGAGCGCTTGGCGAACCTAGGGTTTTGGAGGCCATCCCCCATTTCTTGAGGATCCCGTCTCGCAGGTCTAGTAGAAAAATCACGCCCCCTTGGTGGGGACGGAATTTCTGGGGAGTTTTGTTACGAACCTGGAGATGGGGGCGGAATTTCTGGCGAATTCCGCTACAACCTGGGGATGGGGACGGAATTTCTGGCGAATTCCGCTACGAACTTGGGATGGGGACGGAATTCTGGCGAGTTCCGCTACGAACTTGGGATGGGGACGGAATTCTGGCGAATTCCGCTACAACCTGGGGGCGACGGATTTGGTTTACGAATGGCTTGAGCTTGAGTAGAGATTCCTCATGAAAGTCATCATTACTGGCGGCGGCGGATTTTTGGGGAACCAGCTGGGGCGCAAGCTCTTGGAACGGGGAACTCTTACCGGGCCGAGCGGGGATCAGGAGCCGATTGAGGAGCTGGTGCTCTTTGATGTGTTTATTCCCGATGATCGCAGGGCGGGGCTGGATGGAGTGGCGAAGTTCGTGACGGGGGATATCTCGGATCGGGACATTGTGGCGGGGCTGCTGGACCGGAAGGATGTGAGCGTGTTTCATCTGGCATCGATGGTGAGCGGGGAGTGTGAGGTGGATTTTGATGCCGCGATGGAGGTGAACCTGGATGGCGGGCAGTTGCTGCTGGAGGGGCTGCGGAAACTGGAAGGCCAGCCGCGAATCGTGTTCGCGAGCAGTGTGGCGGCGTTTGGCGGGGCGTCGATGCCGGCGGTGGTCGGCGATACGACGAAGCGTTGCCCACAAACGACGTATGGAATGACGAAGGTGATCTGTGAGCTGTTGATCAACGATTACACGCGCAAGGGGTTTCTCGATGGGCGCGGGGCGAGGCTTCCCACGGTGATCATCCGCCCGGGCAAGCCGAACACGGCGGCATCGAGCTTTGCGAGCGGGATGTTTCGCGAGCCGCTGGCGGGTGAGCCCTGCGAGTTGCCGGTGGGCCGGGATCAACGCATGCCGGTGATCGGGTATCGCACGGTTGTGGATTCGTTCATCGCGCTGCATGAGTTGGAGGGCGGGAAGTTGGATGACGATCGCATTTACACGCTGCCGAGCCATGATTTGACGGTGGCGGAGATGGTGAAGGTGCTGGAGAGCGAGGCAGCGCGGCTGAATCTGAAGCTGGGCCCGATTGTGGATGCGCCGGATCCCGTGATTCAGGCCATTGTGAAAACGTGGCCGGTGGCGACGGATGGGAGCCGGGGACTGGGCGTGGGGCTGCCCGAGGTGGAGCCGCTGGAGCAGATCATTCAGGGTTATCTGGAGGATTTTGGGACAGAGCGGTGAGAGCCCGGTATCCAAATCACAGATTCCAAATCCCAAACAAACTCCAACTTTCAAATTCCAAACCTCAGAACGGGTTCGGCGCATTGCTCAGGTTGGAACTTGTGATTTGGAATTTGGAAATTGTTTGGAATCTGGTGCTTGGGATTTGGAGTTTGCGGTCCCCTTCATACCGTGGTTATTTCGATTCCATGGAAACAACTCTCCAACAAGCTACTACGATCGACGAAAAAGCCCGTGAACTGTGCCAATTCGTGCTGGATGACGCCGGTTTCGCCTCTGCCCAGGGCCGCATTGAGCTGTTCATGGAAGATGAGGATGCGAAAAACGTTTATCGCGCGTGGCAGGAGAAGTCCCAGGAGTTGCATTCCAAGAGTCACCAGGGTCTGCAGCCGACCGAAGGCGATGTGGCCGAGATCGAGAGCCTGAAGTCTGCGGTGATGAGCAATTCCGTGGCGTTGGATTTTGTCGAGGCGGAGAACGAGATGAATGCGATTTTTGGCTCGGTGACGAAGTTGCTCCAGAAGACGCTGCAGCTCGGGCGCCTGCCGACCGATGAGGACATGAAGGAAAGCGAATGCTGCAGCAGCGGTGGTTGCGGCTGCGGCTAGAGCGAAGAAGCGAGCCGAGAGTCTCGCGATACGCGGCTGAGTCGTCAATTTTCGGGAAGATCCGGGTTGGGATCTGCGTGTATCCTAGCGCAGTAACCTCCTTGCCATGACTTTCCGAATCCTCCTCTCCGCTCTCGCCCTACTATTTGCCTCCAACGCGCTGGCTGATTGGCCACAATGGCGCGGCCCCACCCGAAACGGAGTGGCCACCAACGTGGACCTGCCGGAGACGTGGAGTGACGACTTTAAACCGGCCGTTCTCTGGGAAAGCGAGGAGATTCCGTCCGACCACTATGGCGGCCACGGCAGCGTGTCGATTGCGGATGGAAAGGTCTTTATGAGCGTGGTTTGGCATCGCGATGAGCCGACGCCGACCCGGACGATCACGAGCCAGGTGATGAGCGACCTGGGCTATCGCGGCAACGACATGACCGAGGAGCAGATTGCGAAGTTTGAGGAGGCGCGGCTCGGGATGAATCCGCGATTGCGCGGAAATGCGCTGACGGAGTGGGCCGGGAACTGGGCGGACGAGAATCTGGACGAGAAGCAGCTCCTGAAATACAAGGGCTGGGTGGTGAGCCGGTTTAAGCAGGGAAAAACGGCCATCCCGATGGCGGATTTCGCCCTGATGCAACCGGTGCTGAACAAGGAGTTCGCCGGCATTGACGAGTTGCGGGTCTGGGTGGAGGCCCAGGCGTGGAATGATCCCGCAACGGCGGAAAAGGTGCTGACGCAGGTGCCCAACACAAAGAAGGCGGCCAACAACGTGGTGATTTGCCTGAGCCTGGAGGAAGGCTCGACGCTTTGGAAGTTCGAGGTGCCGGGTGCGCCGACCGGCCGGACGTCATCGAGCACCCCGGCCGTGGTGGATGGCACGGTTTATGCCGTTTTGAGCGATGGAGTGTTCGCCGTAAATGCGGAGACCGGCGAGCAGCGCTGGAAATACGCGATGCCGAAGAAGCGGGCGATCGCGAGTTCGCCACTGGTCGCGGAAGGGCGTGTGCTGGTGCAGATTGGCCAGCTGGCAGCGCTGGATGCGGCGACGGGCGAGCTGCTTTGGGAGTGTCGCGACGTTTCCTCGACCAACAGTTCTCCGGCGATCTGGAATGATGTGGTGATCTGCAATGCGGGTCGCGAACTGATTGGGGTTGATCTGGAAAGTGGCGAGGTGCAGTGGCGCCATCCGGCGGGTGGCGATGCCACGCCCGTGATTTCCGGGGATCGCTGCATTGTCGCAAGCAAGGCCGACGGGCAAAGCCTGACCGGGTTCGCGCTATCGCCGGAAGGTGCGCGGCAAATCTGGGCCAAGGGGTTTCTCGCCCGCCGTTACGGCTCCAGCCCCATCATTCACGATGGCCACGTTTACCATCTGGGGAGCGCGCGCCACATGTGCCTGGATTTGGAGACCGGGGAAACGCTGTGGGAGGTGGAACGTTCTTCGAACCTTTCGTCACCACTCGTCGCGAACGACAAGCTGCTCGTTTACGAGAACAACGGCGGCTTTCTCGCCATGATCGGAGCGCAACCGAAGGAGCACCAGATCCTGGGACGCGTCAAAGTGGGAGCGCTCGGTTGCACGACACCAGCGGTTGTCGGCTCCAAGGCGGTTCTCAGAACGCGGGACCGGGTGATTTGTTACGACCTGAAGACTTCGAGCGCAGAGTAGTTCGGTCCACTCTCGCCGGCTTCCGGGATCAGGGCTCCGTCACCGGATTTCCGGACACCGGAGGCGCGACCTCTGAAATGGGAGGATAGGTGACTGGCGCACTGGTCGCAGCCGGTTGACCGGGAGCGACCGGCGTTGCCCGGGGTGGATTGGGAACCTCCGGCATGTTGGTTTGAGGCGCGGGCTGATATTGGCCGGGAACGCCGACTGGCTGGCCTGTCGCATTTGGCTGGTAAGGCTGGAGATTCGGATTGGCGGCCGGTGCGGGCTGAGCCGCCCGGGCATTGGTATAGCGCATGAGCTTGTTGACCAATTGTTGCCCGGTCGCGGTCATCCTGGCGCGGTTTCCAAACAGAACTTCCTGCATGCTCAGCCCGTAGTAGGTGACGTTGTTCTTTTGTGCGGGAATGATCCCGCCTCCTTCGATCGCCACACCTGCAAACAGGCCGGCTTGATCGGAGTAAACCAGAATCGGAGTCTTGACGGCATCGACGGAAGCTTCTCCTCCCGCGGTGGCCGGTCCCGCGGTCGCGCGAACATCCACTCCAAACTTCAATCCGCTTTGCCGCAGCATGTTCATGCCCTCGTCCTGCATGATGAGATAGACCGTGTCCGCGTTTTGCGCGCCAATCTGCCAGCCATAGCTGCCTTCCGCATTCGCGACAAAGGCAGGAGGGCTCCAACGACCGGTCTGGGGATTTTTCACCATGGCGACGCCTCCCCCACCCTGGGCTCCGATGCCGATTCCGGCCTTGAACTGGTGGACGATGATGATTCCAATTGCGTTCGACAAAACCTGAGATGGAATCCGCGTTTCCGGATTCGCCTGAATCACATCCAAGCGTTCACCGGCTTTGATGATTTTCGTGTCGAGCTTTTCGGGAGACTTCTTGAACAACTGGGCGTTGGCAGGAACCGGGCTCAGAGCAATCGCGAGACTGAACGTCAATGCGGCGATTCCGGTGGCTCTTTGGAATTGGGATTTCATGGCTTTGTTACTGGGTCAGTAAGGTTAGACGGGGCGGGATGAACACCATTCGGACTCTAACTTACCCCCCAATTTCAAGGAGACGAACGAATTTTTTCGTCAGTCACCCGAACCAACGCTTCACACCAGTGATCCACCTGGATGTCCCGGCTCAAGAGGCTTGCCGTCACGACGTGAACTCCTGGTTTCATGGCCGTGTCGAGCTTGAGATTCAACGTCGCGCTCCCCTCGTTTCGCCCTTTGATCGTAACCGCATCCCGCCCCACGACTTCCTCGCCCCGATGAAACGTGACAAAGAACGTGCGATCCTGCTTGGAGTGATTCCGAATCCTGAGATCGAGGTAAACGGTTTCGCCACGTCGCGCTTCCGTCCCATAAGGATAAAACCAGGACCACTGCTCATCGACACCGTAGTCCACATGATCCCAGGGCAGCAGCTCCGCGAGAAGCCGGCGGCGTTCTCGATAGCGATCCTCCAACAAGTTCAACTCCGGTTCGCTGAACCGAAAGCGATGCGGGATGTGCTGGTTCACCAGCCAGGTTGCGGGAGGCATGGATCGCACGACCTCCAGACAATGGAGATAGCCGGTGTCGTCCCCCATCAAGTTGCGGTTCATCAGACAGTAGTCATCAATGCCGGAGGGCGAAAAGGAGTCGCCAATAAAGAACACCGGATCCTCGCCCGGCTTCCCGACCAGGAGCGCTCCATGGTTATACATCTGCCCGGGGAAGAAGAACCCGGTTAGCTCGAACTCCTTCCAACTCCACTTCTCGTTTTCCTTGATCACGTGCACCTGCTCAACCGCGTTCGGCGAGACTCCCGGCAGGAACCAGTTTCCCGGATTGACGAGGACGTCCGCCACTTCCGACGTGGCATAAACCGGGCAGCCGAACTGCTTTTGCGCATCTCTGACAAAGGCCGAATGATCGTTGTGAGGATGCGTCACCCAAATGCCATCGATCGACGATACCAGCCCTTCCTCCACCAAACGGCTCAACTCGGACAGCGCCTTCTTCCCGCCGACATCCAGGACGAAACCGCTCTTATCTTCCGATACCAGGAGCTTGGTTGTTCCCAGATGATGACACCAATCCGGGAGCTCAATATGTTCCGCAAACGGCATCAACTCGACCTTGGCCTTCTCCCCCAGCACCCGGCGACCTGCGATCGTGAGTCTCTCTTCTCCAAAGTACCAGTTCAGAGCGTTGGTCGACAGATAGTTCTGATAAACGGCCCGCGCCTGCTCGATCGCAAGATGCAGATCCACCAACGGCTTCGTCAGGACCGGCCCTCGCAACGGAATGATGAGATCCGGCTTCAGGTTGGCGATTTTGCGAAGGCTGGCAATCCACGGCGCCAACCTTCCACCATAACCATGATACGAACCAATTTTGGCTTCGGGAATGGCATCCTGGAAACTGTAGAGATCAAAGACCTTCCCGCCTTCCCAGATCAGGTCCCCGCTGAAAACGATTCGCTTGCCATCCACATCGACAACATACGCGACCATGTCGCGGGTATAGCCGGGAACGCCGATGACCTTGATTTCCAGGCCTTGCCACTTGATCACAGCTCTGTCTTCGACACCGCGCCCGACCCGCAGCGGCAAAACGGGAAGCTTCGTGACCTGTTGGCCATAGTAGTTGAAACGGCTCTCCCACCAATCCTCCCAATGCGTTGCCGGTTGAGTCAACAATCCGCTTGAGCTCTTGGGGCTTACCACCTTGGTTTGCGCATTTCCGGCGAACATGGCCAGGTCACGCCGCACGTGGGTCATCAGCACCATGTCCGCGTCGCAGGCATCGCGAGCGCCATAAACCTGAATCGTTTTCCCGTTCCGCTCCAGCGTTGCCGCATTCAGGGCGCCGAACTCAACCTTGAGCCCCTTGGGAAGATCCTGAGCGAGGCAGAACGTAAAACCTGCGGCCCACAAACAGAGAACGAAGCGGAGTTTTCTCATTCGGAAAACCTAGCGGCTCCATCAGCGCAACTGCAACTCAAACTCGTCGCCCGGAGGCAAATCCCTCGTTTTGGGGAACGAACCGGGGCGCGTCACAACCAATAACAAGCGTTTCGCTGAATCTGACAGAAGGCGAAACCCCAAGGATTCGACCTGCGGTGAAAACGCAAAACTCGCGCTCAGATATCCATCGGGAAGCTCAGTCCCGGTCCGATCGACGACCGGTTCAGCATCCAACGGGTTGTTGCCGATGCGAATCGCAAAATTCTTCTCGAGGTAGGCATCGATTCCCGACCCGGCGAGGTCCGTTTCATGAATCAACACCTCCACCCATCCGCTCCCTTCCGCTTCGATCCTTACCTCGATGCGATGATAGAGCTCGAAATGTGCATCAGCCTGGAAGCACACAACGAGAAAGGCGAAGACGGGTAGAATCGGCTTCACAAGGTTAGGGAGCGTTTGAATTCTCAATTCCAACCGACCTGGATTTCCGATGCCATTTCCCGACAATCGCAGTTTGGCAATGCGTCATGAGGGAAGCCTAGCGAAGGCCCCGAGCCGGACAAGCCTGGAAAACGAACTTCGCGCTTGCTGATGAGTCATTCGAATCGAGCATGCGCCGTGCCGAAACTCTGGGATCCCAATGTACCGTTCGCTCCATCACGATTACCCTTTTTCTACGGCTGGGTAATTGTTCTTGGCGCGACGATTGGCACCCTTTTCAGCATCCCCGGGCAAACGATGGGGTTCAGCGTTTTTACCGACGTGATGATGCGGGAACTGAACCTGAATCGGATCCTCCTCAGCACCGCGTATTGCATTGGCACGGTCGCCAGTGGCCTCACACTGCCCTGGCTCGGAAAAATTTTTGACGCCTGGGGTGCGCGACGCATGGTCGTGGCCTCATCATTCGCCACGGGGTTGATCCTTTTCTATCTCAGCCAATCGGCTCAGCTCGCTCACTTTCTCTCAAGCCCGTTTGAGGCGGAGATCCACCCCGCCATTTCCTTTGTCATCATCGGGCTCGGGTTTTACATGATTCGCGTCTCGGCCCAGGGCGTCCTCACCATGAGTTGCCGAAACGCGGTGGGTAAGTGGTTCGATCGCAAACGCGGGAATGCGATTTCCGCCAGCCAGCTGCTGGTATCGCTGGGCTTCTCTCTCGCGCCCGTCGTCCTGCTATCCATGATCAACCGGTTTGGATACGACGGCGCCTGGCAAATTCTGGGACTACTGACGCTTTTCGTGATGGTGCCGATTGGCTGGCTGATTATCCGCGACAACCCGGAGGAATGCGGGCTCGCAATGGACGGAGCCATCGGCGAGCAGGCCCCTTCTTCCAATCTGGACATGGTCATCAAACGCGATTTTTCGCGTTCCGAAGCCCTCCGCACCGTCTCTTTCTGGTCCTTCAACCTGTCGCTGGCCTGGGTTGGGCTCTTCGTCACCGCCTTCACCTTTCACATTGAATCCATCGGCTCCGATTTTGGCTTCGACCGCCAGGCAATCGTTGAGAAATTCTTTCCCATGGCGGTCTGCAGCGTCTCGACCAATCTCATTTTCGGGATGCTGAGTTCGCGAATTCGCATCAAGTGGCTCCTTCTGACCATGAACCTGGCCAGCGTCTGCGGAGCCATCGGGCTGCTCTTTCTGACTACCCCAACCGGACTTTGGGCTTACATTATTGGGAATGGAATGGCGGGCGGCGGGTTTGTCAGCATCGGTGGAATTATCTGGCCACGCTTTTTTGGCCGACGCTGGCTTGGGGCGGTCAGCGGCGCCAGCATGTCGACGATCGTGATCGCCAGTGGAATCGGCCCCCTCGGTTTCGCGATTTCCAAGCATCTGACCTCCAGCTACGAGCCGGCATTGATCGCCAGCTTCATCATTCCGCTGCTTCTCGCGATCTCCAGTATCTGGGCCGAAAACCCGCAGCGAAAGGTCTAAGGGGGCGTTTAATAATGAGGTCGAGTCGCGCTGCGAGTGATTTTGTCGCCTGGGAATGATGGCTCGCGGCGGCGATGAGCCTTCTCACAAAGCCCCGAACAGCATTTCCAGTCGGGAAAAGCGCCGCATCTCAAGATCATGCGAAGCCAATCTTTAAAAAAGAGGAACAACTTGCGCGTCCGTCATCATTTTTAAACGCTCCCTAAGTCAGAATCTCTGAGAAATCGATGATCCCTTTCCGGATCGAATAGACCACGGTATCAAGCGCGATCTCTTCGGGGTAGGCAAATCGGTCGACCATATTCTGGAGGATCGTCTCAACCTGATCCCGAATGTCATCGGAGCATTCCTCGAACTTCTTGAGGTTGTTCTGCCGCTGAAAGAACCCATTGCGAAGCTCTTCCGGATTGATGCCCTCAACGGATTTCCGATGAGAAAGCAATGCGGTGTATTCGGATGAGAAGCAGTGAAGCAGATTGTCGTTCCTGCTCGTGATGATCGGCTTGTCTTGTCCTGACGTAATCTCCCCGGCTCCATGAAGATCGAGGAATTTCTGCGCCATCTCCTTGCGGCACTTCTCCTGATCTCCTCCGGGACGCAAAATCTCACCGACGGAATCGAGAAACTCAAAATCGGGTTGATCCACTTTTTCTCCCGTGTCCGGATCGATATAGGTATATCGAGGAACAATGACATGGGCAAACGCCTTGTTCTCCAGGGCCTTATCCAACAGCGCATGCTGCAGATACTTTCGAAGATCGAACTCGATCCTTTCAGGATCGCGATTCACGGTGGCAACGGTGATCTCCTTCTTCAGCGTCGAGTGATAGATTCCCTGGACGACCTTAATCAGGCCTTTGTAATCGCCAAAGTCTCCCTCCCCTTCTTCGAGATGCACGTTTCCAATCTCCCGTTCCATCAACTGGTCTGACTGGCGCTTCGGTCCATCCAATACCAGCCAATGATGCACCTCCGGTCCCTCCTTCATCACTTGTTCCAATTGGCTCAGAAATACCGACACCGTCACTTTTCTACCATCGGAAATTGCGATGGTATTCCGCATGATGTTTTGCAGTTGGCGAATCGAGAGGCCAAACTTTCCTTCGTCAGGATATCTCTCCTGGAAGAGCTCCCTCATGAATTCATCGTCGATGAGTGCGATCTCATCCGTGGCAAACAGCCCGGAATCCTCCAACGAGACCGCATCCCGGTGACGAATCACAAACCCGTTCACAAAGTCTTCGTTGTTGAGATCGAGCCCCAATCGGGCACATTCGTTTCGAAACGGATGCCAGGGTGGCAATTTCCGAATCGTCCTTACCGGATCTTCCGAACGATTGCTGTAGATAAAGAGCTTCTGCTCGGGAGTGATCGAGGAGTAGAGATCCTGTTGTTCTTCACTCCAATGCGGCGGGAACTGAGTCCTTGCCGGCGGAAAGAGTCGCGTGAGAACCGAGTAATAGGCGGCGACCCGGATCAAATTCGGATCAATATCGTACTTCTGGCGAACGTTCGCCATGTCACGATGCAAAATATCCATCTCAGAAATGGCATCGAGAAGATAGTTCACCGGAACCTTCTCGATTCGATCCAGGAGTTTGCTGGATGTTAGCTGTTCGTCCAATCGACGCATTTCCTCCAAATTCGTCGTCATCATGACGGTCGCATCCAGCGAGGCCTGCGTGAAATCCAGCGTAATCTTTCCCGACCCCAACAACATCAGGAGGGGTTTGTATTCTTGTTCGTCAGGATGAGGTCCATGCCCCCCAAACGCATCATGAATATGCAGCATCCCGCGGTTGGAGGAAAGCAGAGCTCCTTCATACTGATACGTCAGCCGCCCCTGAAGATGGTCGTTGAGCAAGCGCATGTCGTGATCATCCAGATTGATCGGCCGGACTCTCACCTGGAGCTGTCGCATATCATCCACGTTCGCGATTCCCTTGCCCCGTGCGACAGAATACTCCACCTCCTCAACCCGCACATATTCCTCAATCAACTCGAACAACGTCTTGTGCTCGTTCCGTGGGTTTTTCCTCAAAATCTCAAGGATATCCAGGGAACGCTTGTCCAGAGTCGCGTATTGATAGTAGGAAGGAATGGAAACCCGCTTATCGCTATCCTGCAATTTCGTGACATGATCGAAAATTTCCTGCCTCGGACGGGATACGGATCCATCATCGTTCTGCAACGTGATTGGAAAGAGCAGGATCGGGTTGGGCATGAGTGAGGAGCGAAGCTCCAACTGCCGGCCATCCTCATTTCCCAGCCGGAAGAAAAACGTGTACTGCTTCAACGGAGCTTCCTTGGAATACTCCTCAATCGCTTTCGCGATTAAGTCCGCAATATTGGTCTTCCCTGAAGCGGGAGGTCCGACCAACACAATCCCCCGCTTCGGCCCGGATTCCTTATCGACAGACTCAATCACATCCACAATCCGCTTGATGCAGAATTCTTGGCCGTATACGGCATTGATTCCGTTCGAAAATTGATCTTGGAAGACTTTGTAGCGCAAACACGGCTCGCCACTTCGAACCACCGCTTCCACGCCAAAATGCTTGATGGCTTCAAGCATAATTGATGCAGAAGTCTTCAGGACGCTGGTTGGTTCCTCAATAAAACGCTCAACAAACTGTGAGAAGCGCATACTGCTCCTCCTCTCCGTCCCCAGGAGGCTCTTATAGTCGAAGTGTTCGGTAAAGTTTTTTGGTTCTTCCATATAACGAAAAGCTAAATTCTAAACGGTTTCTCACCGCTACGCATACGGTCCGCAACCTCGGCAAAATCGGGTGCCGTCACCGCTTCCTTGCGAAATTTTCCGGCGGAGAGCGTGTAGAGAGAATCCTTGCACAACAAGGATACGGCTCCCTTCCAGATCATGTTGATATTCTTCAGGGTTGGTTTGATCCACTTCTTGCGGAGATCCCTGCCATCGTCTCGATGATAGAGAAGCAAGCCGCCCTCCATGAAATCAACATCAATGAGGTAAATTCGCGGACGATAGAAGTGGGTAAAGAATTCCAGCATCTCTTCTTTGACCGGCTTGGGGTCAATCCAGACAAACTGGGCATTTTCTTTGGCCACGTCATTGGCGCGGATCCCGAGTTGGGTGGCATAGGCCTTGGGTATTCGATTGAGATGAAATTCCTCAACAAGGGACTCATTCAAAAACCGCCGGAGAAACTCGTAATCCGTGCAGGTCTTGACGATCTTCTCCATTTCCGTCAACGGATCCGTTCCCTTGGGCCGGTTCCAAGTCTGTTTCGTCGCCATATCCGTCTCTTCCATGTAGTCCAGACTGACACGGCCCTGACGAAACAACTCTTCAATGTGTTTCCACATATAGAATCCCAAGTGATACGGGTTCCGTTGAAAATAGGGACGCGGATAGCAGACACCGGCAAAGATCTTGCAGTAATCGATGATTCCAGAGCAGGCTTTTTCAGCGAAGAGCTCCTTCATGATCTTATGCTCCCAATGCATTGCCCAGCCCTCATTCATGATCTGGGTTCGAATCACGAAATCCTGGGTCGAATTCACGGTGTAGAGGTAATCCAGAATGGAGCGCTCTCCCCGACTGGTCGGTGCAAACCGGCGCAGAAACCCCATGATGTCCTGGCAGGGAGCCCGCAGCTTGTATCCACGACGACTCAACGTCTCCTGGCGCTCTTTCTTGCGCTGCTCTTTCTTTACCAGGATCTCACCGTCATTCGGGCTCTGAAGAATTTCGCTCAACGTATGAGAATACGGCACCGAAAACATTGGGGCCTTCGGCTTCTCTTCGCCTTCCTGATAGGACTCCCTCAGCACCAAATCCGTATCGACGGAACTCTCCAGATTATACTGCGAGTTCGGAGAAATCAGCGGCACGAGCGACTCCGCCGCGTTCCAATACGCCTGATAATGCAGTTCCCCCATCTGGGGACGACTTCGATTCACCTGGTTCGTTAGATGAACCACATATTCGGTACGGTCATCGTTTGAATCCTTCAGGACATTCAACTCGGAAAACTCGCAATGCCCGACCACGTGCGCCATCACACTCGCCTGCACCATGGGCGAATTCGTTTCATTGAGGTAGGCATAGGACGGTCTGCCCGTCTGGACGACCTCGTAATAGAGTGAGGATTCCTGACCCGACTCAATTCGATAGCGCTTGGATACCATATCCTTCCCCTCCCAAATATTGACGGGACTTACGGGGTAGACCCGCTTCAGGAGCAGGGATGCGAACTCCATCGGATCCAAAATGAAAAACCGCATTTCGGGCAACGTTCGCCCAAACACGTCGACGGCGTAGTGAAGCACGCGATCTTCGAGCGCCTTCAATTCTGGGTCTGTGTGTATCGCTCGCATCGGTAGATTAGCTAAACAGGTCTCTGATTACGTGTTTGATGTCCGAGGAATCGCTCATGGAGGTCAACCTCACGATTGGATCCTCCTCAAACCGCAACTCCAGTCGTTCGTTGAGTTGGCTGATGCCACTTGGCTTGACCTCCACGATTCCAACCCGGTTGAATATCGGCGCCATCTCTTTGTCGAGAATGGTGGATATCTCGTCCGCATCTTCCTGAAACACCTCACCGTCTCCAAAATAGAAGCCATAGAAGTTGGTCGCTGCGACATCGTATTCATTACGAGCCACCTGGCTTACGAGTTCAAAAACGCCACTCGCATACGTACCTCCGGCATTCTTGATGTTGTAAAACTGGTCGGGAAGAACCTCGTGCGCCTCCGAATCATGAACGAAGAATCGATGCTCCACTTTGTTGGCTCCGTAGTTAAAATCCAACCAGTGTTCAATGAAGTTCACGACCCGCTTCTCCAACTTCAGTCGATCTCCATAGGTTGAGTAGGAAATATCACCCATATAGAAAACCACCGCTTGAAAACGCGGCTTCTCGATCCGTTCCGGCAGTTTGAATCTCCGATCCCTTCGCCGAATCTGGATCGCGTAACGCCTTTCCAGAGGATTGTAAGTCTTCGTCCCAATGCTGGTTTTCAGGGCACGCTTAAACGTGCGCTTCTTATCGAGAATGATCCCGGCGGTCCCATACGTTTTGAATTCGTAGCTGACTTCCTTGATCCTCCCCTGACCTGTCTTCAGAAGACGAGGCAGCTTCAGCTTTTCCGCGATCAGTTCCATCAACAAATCAAACGACACTGAGAAGCTGATTTTCTCAGCGCCCCGTCCCGGGCCCTCGCCGCCTTTGCCTCCACCGCCCTCGCTCTCATCACCATACGTGAAGCGGGGAGGACTGATATCGTTCATGTCGACGATGATCTCACTGTCCCTCCCACCAAGGGTGGAAAGGTCACCTTCATTGACGATATTATCCAACAACTCCTCCAGGTGATCATTGACAAAGTCATTGAACACTCCCTCGGATTCCGCTGAATCAATTTTGTCTTCAGTCATCGTTATGGGATCAACTTAGGTTTGTTGTTAGGATTCCGGGCATTCTGCCCGAATCCCAAGAGGCGGGCATTAGAGAACGATGCTTGATGCGTTGGCTGTAATCGCCAAGGCCTGGAACGCACACTTCCCACAGTAGCCACGCTTCTCCATCAGATAGCGAATCGTGTCGTTCAGCTGTTCCTGCTCTTTCGAGTGCACATTGGCAGCGCTGGTGCCGCTCTTGATCCAGCCAAGAAGTTTCATGTTCTCGCCAGATTTGAACTCATTCTCAAAGACGTATTTCTTGATCGCACTTTGATAGGAAGGCTCGTCCTCAAGCAGAACCTGGTAACTCACGCTGGAGATCGCATCCGAGAGTTCTTTCCGGAAAACGTCCTTCTCCGGAATTCCGAGATACTGTTCGATGCTCTGCATGAACTTCTCATCTGGATTCACGTCATTCTGAGTCACCTCATGCTTGACGGTCGTATTGTGAGCATAGGCGCGAACGTGATCCGTATACTTGCGCCACGTCGTCTCGATCACCGAGTCATCTCGGAGAATCGCACCATAAACATCACTGGCAATTTGGCCAAAGACCCATTTTTTCGCCTGTGGCAGCACCTTCTCAACATAGTGACTCAACTTGGTCTTCTCAGAAGCGAACCCGTCCTTCATGTAGTTTTCCATGCGGACATGGAGGTCGAGAGGAGTCACACAGGGATTCTCCATCGCAATCGATCCCAATACGGACTGGTCGCCTTCATCCTTCTGCAGTTGCATCAGGTTCGCGACATATTCGCTAATCTGGAAGTGCTCCGTATTCTCAAAGACGTTTTGAACAAATCGGGGATCCAGGCCAAAGGTTCCTTCCGACGGCTTCACATATTGGAACTCGTCGATGATCATCTTCGCCATATTGTTATCGACCCCACTATCCGACCTTCCCGCATAGATGAGGGCCTTCTGAAGAAGTGAAATATTCGGATTCGCCTTTGACTCATACAGCCTCGACATCACCGCGACGAGACTGAGGATTTCAAGACTGTGCGGCGCAACGTGGGCGATGTGCTTCCGCTTTTTGTTCCAGTTCCGGGTGTTGTTGGAATAGGTATAGCGATAGATGAACTCTTCTTGCTTAAAATCGACCGACAACGGCATTTCAATAAACGTCGTCCGTGAGCGCAAGGCTTCGAACGACGCATTCGCCATGAACATATTGTATTCATGGAAGTTGGTATGACCGATGATGATGCCGTTGAACGGAATCGGCGGCTGCCCCTCAGGTTTGAAGAAGCGATCCTGCGTCGCGAAGAGCAACTCATAGAGAAACTTATCCGACAGCTTCAAGATTTCGTGGATCTCAACAAAACCGTTCGCTCCCGCGCAAAGCTCACCCTGATAATCGTGAACCAAGGGGTGCGACTCGCTTCCAAAAATCGGCAACCGGCTGTAGTCCAGATTTCCGACGAGCGATCCAGCCTCCTGACTTTTCTCGTCGCGAGGCGTATAAGAGCCAATTCCCGTTTTGGTTTGGGAATCGTAAATCATTCGCTTCACCTTCAAGAAGCCGAGCATCTCCTTGAAGCTTAGTCCCCGATCCTTTTGAAACTGATCCAAGACGTATTGCGCATAGGGCGAAATTCTGCCGGTGATCTGAATATTAAAGTTGTTGTCATAGTGTGGATGCCTTTCGAGGAATCCAGCAATGGCATCTTGATCGATTTGATCGGTCAACTCCTTCGCAAACTGTTCCCGCAAATCATAAGGGATGACCTGAAGGGGACGCTCGTAGAGCGGTGCCTGTAAATAGTGAATCCCGTCTTCCGTAAACAGCGCCCGGTCCTTGAGGCGGTCATCAACCGTCGGGAGGAGCAGGGTGTAGGTCTTGCCCTCATTCGATTTCGAATACCGGTTAAGTGCCAACTTGATCGCATCCATGGAGCGCGACTTGGCGGAACCTGGAGGCCCTAACAGAATCCAAAGTCGTTTGGTCGCCTCAGCTCCGCGGCTGGCGTTGTCGATCTTCTCGACCAGGTTCTCCTTGGCCTTCTGCGCACCAAAAACCACAAACTTGCCAATCAGTTCTTCCGTTTCGAAGAATTTGTATTGATGAACGACCGGTTTTCCCGTGACAATGGAATGCTCAACGCCACGCGAAAGCATCATGTCATGAAGAATTTGCGGAGAATCGCGGGTAACCCACGGTTCGGTTCGAACAAGCCCTAAGTATTCATCAAAAGTGAAGATTGAGTTATCTCCGTTCGAGCTGGGCTGCTCATCAAATAGTTTGGCTAATTTCTGATCCATATAGGGAAGGTTTGGCGTTATTCCTGCCCCTCTCAGGGCAAGCTGGGGGTTTACTCGCTAAACGACCCTCTTTGGACGTGTTTACACCACACTTCTTCGACCCAAATTAAGGATCAAAAAAAGGTGGTGGAGACACACAGTTAGGGACTGGATCTTTGTGATGTCTCTACCGTTCGGGGGTCCATTTAGAGTATCCGGCCAATCATTCTTGTCCAAATAAATCGACCCCAATTGGCTCCAAACCCCTTCAAAATGTCCGTTTTTAGTCTGAAAATGGTGGTTTTTTCTCAAAAATTAGAGAATCTGCGCCAAGAAGTTCGAATTTCCGCCGCACCTTGGTTGCCCCCGATAACGCGACGATTTGAAGGTGATCAATCGTCGGAACATTGACTAACAATTGTCTCTCAACGTCGTCCCAGTCCAGCCTTTCAGCGAATTTCCACCAAGAACCCTGGGAGGCTTTGATCCCCAACACAATCATGGGTGGGGTCTGGAGATGCTCCAGCCGTTTTCGCGCAGCCCAGACTTCCCCAATCCCCTCCATTTTTGCGAACGCATCACAAAGTTCGGCCACACGTTCTGCCGAAAGTTGGTGAGCCAAGAGTGAATCGCTTTTCGCGACACCCTCCCGTTCACCTTCCGCAGCTTTCATCTGATCTGACGCCGCCAGCTTGCGATCGCCCCAAGCCTGGGCCGCCTCAAAATCTCCGCGCTCGCGATTCCAACGCGCAAGAACTTCCGCCGCAGGAAACCGGTAACTTGGTTCGGCATGAAAAGCGCGCTCAACCAGCACTTCTCCCGAGACATCGCCTTCCTCCAGCATCCAACGCCCCAATCCCAACAGCGCTCCCGCGTGCGCCGGATCGCGCTCAAGAACTTCTCGAAACAGAGGAGCAGCCGCGGAGGCCCCTTGCAGCTCGCTTACCAATCGGGCTCGAATCCAGGCGTCTTCGATCGTGACGGAGCCCGCTTGGTGAAGCCGCTCTTCAATTCGATCAACGGCTCGCTGCTGCCCGAGCGCAAAGTAATGTGACTCCCTCCAAAGTTCCGCATTCTCCTGTTGCCACCGGATATCCAGTTCCTTCCGAAATTCATCCCGTCCTGTCCCCAAAAGTTGCTCACTCGCACCGTTTACCGGGAACTTGAGCATCGATTGAATCGTGGTTGCCTCCGTTGAAACCTGCCCCTCAAGCGCCATCCCCATCGCTGTGAGAGAATCCCGCAAACTTGGATGCGATTCGTCGGCCTCCGTTGCATCGACCAAACATTTGACGAGAGAACGATGAACCTTGGCTGCGTCGAACGGTTGGGCCAGTTGACGGATGAGCTGCGAAACCGGGTCGTTCGGGGGTTCTTCATTCGCCACGGTTTGCCGCTGAAGTTCCTCGATGTAGTCGTCCATCACCAGATGATCCAGCATCGACATTCTCGCTTTTCCGGAGACGATCGCCTCCCGTCCGTAGTTCTCCATGGCCAAGCGGTCCGCCTCCAGTTCTTCCTGCCGGGCCAGAACATGGAGATGCGCCTTCAACATTGGCCAATGCCATCTCGCAAAAGCACCGAGGAGGAGCCGCACAATCAGAAACTCGCTACCTTCTGCGGCTTCGCTCCAACCTTCCCGCAACCTGACAAACCGAACCAGAAAGCGTCCATGACGGCGGGAAAGGTGCGCGAGTTCATGAGCCAGGATTCCCCGGAACTCCTCCATCGTGACCGCCTCCATAAGGGGAAGTCCCAGCACCAGTTCATTTCGATACGGCCCAACCCCGCCGATCCTGGAAATCTGTCCAGCTCCCGCATTCATCTCCTCATTCAACCAGACGCGATGAATCTTCCGGATTCCGAGACGTTTTCGAACTCCGTCAATCTCCTCAAACAACCGGGGACAGGATTTCCAGCGAAGTCGAACCCCATTCAATCCCTCGATCCTGACATTGAATGGCGCATAGAGCAGAAAGCCGTTGAACAGGAACACCATGCCCACCAACCAGGCGAACGCCTCGCTTTGAACCAGCATGCAACCCCACATCGCGGCGAAAAACGCGATCACATACGCCCCCCAGACCAGCGCCAGAAACCACCGGCCCCGATTCGCGATTCGCACCACTTTTCGGAGAAAGACTCTCGGCTCCGCTTCAGCATCGGCTTCCAGCTGACGAACAAGACTCGCGTAATCCTGACTCTTCAAAAATTCGGGTTACCCAAGCACGAGGACCTAATTTTTCTTCCCCTTTTTGGTGTATTCTTCCAACTCCTTCCCGCGAAGAACCGTCTGATCCGCTAGCACCAGGCTGACTTCACCACGGCTCTTTTCTGCGATAAACGTCAGCTTGTCCATCGCCTGCGGCACCATCAGGCAGATGGTATTGATCTTGGCGCGACCACTCCTGTTGTTGTGCTTGATCAAGTCGTCCAAGACCTTCTGACCGCCACCGTAGGCGCCATCCGTCATGAAGAAAATGGTATCCGGCCTCATGTTCATGGCCATGTAGAGCGGCGAACGCCAATCCGTGCCGTAAACCAGCTTGGTTTCCTCCACGTGCTTGATCGATTTGCGGATGTTGCTGCGGGTGGAGGAAACGTATTCCCCCTTGGGCAATTTGTCGGGATCGCCATCCTCATTTCCGTCCAGCCACCAGTTGGTCGCGCTTTTGCCGACCCAGCGCCATTCGTCGCGACCTTTCTCGGCCTTCACGGTCATGTCAGAGTTGTTTTTGGCCGCCACCTCCTGGCCATGATACCAAACCGGCCCCGAGAAAAAGATGCATTGATACTCGATTCCGCCAGGAAGGGCGTTGAGCGACTTGGCCAACTCTTTTCGCATCAGCTTGTCCTTGTCCTGCGATCGCATTGAGGCCGAATAATCCACCACGAAGACGACCTTCTTCGATGTCGACTTGGATCCGAAAAAGGAAACCATGCCGCCATCTTCGCCCGCATCGAAACTCATGCTCGCGCCAAACGCGTCGCCCATCCCGATGGGATCAAACGAGATCAGGTCGGTCTGAATATCCGGCATGGAAACGGCGGAAGCTCCCGCAACGCTGATCACTTCCATCTGGCTGGAGGCGGATTGCACCGGCTTGCGTTGAACCTGCTTCTGAACCTCCTGAACCTGCATTGTGTCCTGATCGAGCACCTGCGCTGACGACGCGACAATCTGCGGAGGCGTCTCCTGAGGGAGATTCATGGCCACCAAGCCAAACAACAAACCCAGAACCACGTGCGCGACTAACGCCAACATCACCGCAGACATCTTCTGGTTCTTGTCGCTGGATTTCTCCATCGCCTTGACGATTTGGCCTTCTCCAGCCACCACGATGTGACGCGTTTGATGCAGGTGATTCTCAAACTCGACGACCTCGGCACCGCCCTGTTCCACGAGATGGGCATGGGCATCAAATGGCTCCGGCGTTACCATGTGCGCCGCCGTTTCCCTCAAGTCAGGAACCGGCGCAAGGCGACTCACCGGAGGTGCGACATCTGCCTCAACCGCTGGAATCGCAGCCAACGCAGATTCCGTCTCCTCAGGTTCTTCCACCGGCGCCGCTGCGGGAGCGGGGGCCGGAATCGCCTTCCCCGGGGGTGGCGTCAGTGGTGACGCGATTTGCGCGGGCGGGCTGACGGGCGCAATCTCCGGCTCGGGTTCGGGAGTGGACAATTGCGCGATGACCTGGTCCGCCTCGGCGGCAGGCTGCGGGATGGTATCACCAAGATCCGCCAGTCTTACCGCCAACACATCGTCCGCCATTTCGGGCTTCAGGGCGACCGCCGTGTTGTAATGTTCGCGAGCCTTGTCGAGATCCCCTGTCTTGACGAGAACCTTGGCCAAAAGTTGATGGCCGACAGCTCCGGAAGGTTTCTGCGCAACGAAGGCGCTCAAGATGGGCTCGGCGACTCCGGGTTGACCAGCCTCCGTCGCAAACCTCACCACGTGCTCCAGCTCAGGTTCCGTGGCCGGAGCGGAAGTCGCCTCGGAAATAACCCGGAGCACTTCCGGAGCCGAGCCCCCCGCTTGCAACTTGTTCAAGAGTTCAAACCGGACCGTCCAATCATCCGGATTTTCCTGGAGGGCGTTGTAGAGAATCTGTTCGACGGCGTTCATGGATATATTTCGTCGTTTGTACAGACGCTCCAGCGACGGTCAATCTTGGAAAACAGCGAATATTTTTCCTGGTTCTCCTTTGTTGATGAAAATCGGCGAGCCCGGGAGTTGACGTCGTCGCTTCGTTGCCTACGTCTAAATGGTGTTCCGATTTTTTCCTCCCCTCTGCTTTGTGCTGTTCGGTTTGGTGACCGTTTCCTTTGCGCAGAAACCTAACATCCTGCTGATCTACACTGACGATCATACTCACCGGGCGGTCAGTTGTTACCCGGAGGCTTGGGACTGGGTCAAGACCCCAAATATTGATGCGTTAGCCGAAAAAGGAGTCCGCTTTCATCATGCCACAATCGGAACGTGGTGCATGCCGTCGCGGGCCACGATCCTGACCGGCCGCCTCCAGTTTGGGGTCGAATCGATGAAGATGGATGGCGAGTACCCCGGCAGCACCTACAACCCCAAGAAGTGCCAATTCTGGCCAAGCACGTTTCGGAAGAATGGCTACACCACCGCCCAGATTGGAAAATGGCACACCGGTGTCGATTCCGGATACGATCGTGATTGGGATCACCAGGTGGTTTGGAATCGCCCGAAATATCCCGCCAATGCCGGCAACTACTACTACGACCAACAACTCGAAATCAACGGCGTCCCGATCAAGGTCCCCGGCTACTCAACGGACAATTACACCAACTGGGCGGTCGACTTCATCAACGGTTCCAATCGCGATGAGAACAAGCCCTGGTATCTCTGGGTTTGCTACGGCGCGGTTCACGGCCCCTTCACCCCGGCCGAACGCCACCTCAAGGATTACCCGGAAGTGACGGTCCCCATTCCGGCGGATATCTACCCTCCACGCCCTGGAAAACCGGCCTATGTCAATGCCATGGAAAACTGGATTCCCGGCAAAAACGGCCAACCGGAGCTGAAGGGTGGCTTTCAGGCGCGAACCGTCGATACGCAGGGCGTTCACGGCAACACGCTCAATGACTGGGTGCGCCAGGTTCATCAAGGCGTCCGCGCGATTGATGAAGGCGTCGGGAAAATGATCGATGCCTTGACTGCATCCAAACAGCTCCACAACACGCTCGTCGTTTTCACGTCCGATCAGGGAATGGGATGGGGACAGCACGGATTCCGCCACAAACTCGGCCCCTACGACGCAACGATCCGCAGCCCCCTCATTTTCAGCATGCCGGGAACGCTCCCCGAAGGCAAAGTCTGCATGTCTCCGGTTGGAGGCCAGGACCTCCCTCCCACATTTTTCTCGTTTGCCGGGATTGATCTGCCTTGGGAAATGCATGGCCAGGATCTGACTCCGCAGCTCAAAAACCCGGCAACACCACGCAAGGAGCCTGTCCTCATGGCCCTGACATCCGACCGCTACGGTTCCGCGACCAAGAAGATTCCCGACCCGCAACATCAAATGCTGGCAGGCGTTCCCTGGTGGGTTTCGCTCACCGAGCAACATTTCAAGTACATCCGCACCCTCACCGAAGGCGAAACCGAGGAGCTCTACGATTTATCCCGCGACCCGGAGGAACTCGACAACCTTGCGCTCAACGCGCAGTTTCGGGAAAAGCTGCTCGAAATGCGGGGAAAAACGCTGAAGGAGCTGAAACGCACCAAGGCCCCCTTCCTCGAATCGCTTCCCGCAGTCGCGGCGCCCTGACACAGGGTTCCCGGTTACTCTGAGGTGTCGAAGGGAACCGGAGGACGGGGTCCCTCCGGGGTAATCTGATCGAAAAGCTCGCTTAACCTGCCTTTCGCAGCCTGCGCGTCAGGATTGGCTTCCTCCGCCAACGGTTCTGCGGGCAACTTCCGGGCATCCCGGAGCGCCCCACTCTTCCGAAACAATCGCCACGCCCCATCAAAGAGGTTCTCGCCACCCCTGTTTCCACCAATCGCATGATGCACCCAATCGCGGGGAATCCCCGGCTTCCCATGAATCTGGGAAACAATGCTTCGTCCATCAATCGCCAACGCGTCAGGCAAGTCTGTTGAGGAAAGTTCACAGAAGGTGGGGAACAGATCCACCACGTCGATCAGGTCATCACAGCGCCCTCCGGCAGGAACCGCTGCCGGCCCCCAGACAATCAACGGAACATGCGTCCCGGCGTCTCCCAGTTGAAACTTCCCACCATTCACGTTTCCGGCCCTTGTATGCCGGGTGTGGCGGCGCTCGTTCGGTTGCCCTGCCTTCGGGTTCTTGAAATCGGTCTCGTGAGTGCCGTTGTCCCCCATAAAGATCACGTAGGTATTGTCCTTGATCCCCAGATTCTCCACCTCGTCCAGCAATCTCCCGACGAGTTGATCCATGTAGTTGATCATGTTGCCGAGGCTCGCGTCCCGCCCCAACTTTCGATCGTCCGGAGTGTCGATAATCGGATCATGGGGAAGAAGTTCATTGTGGACGATGAGAAAGGGCTGCTTGGCGGCTTTCGCCTCCTGCATTTGCTCCACCACATAGTCGGCCAGCACATCGGGGCCAAAGCGCTGAGAGATGTCATCGCGAATCTTGCCATCCTCGTTATACGTGGGGTTCCAGTGACGCAGCGTCTTCCGGCCTTCACGCCAGATTTGCCACACACACCACGAATCAAACCCCGCATTCCGAATATGATCCGGCCAGACTTCGAGCGTCGCCAACTGCCACTTCCCGGTGGTGCTGGTGAGATACCCATTCTTTCTCAGTTGCTGAGCAAAAGTGGGAAACCTCTCGAAATTGACCTTCCTGGCCGTGCCGTGGTGAACCGGAAGTACCCCGTCGTGACCATGGCGCGGCACGTAAAGCCCCGTGTGCAGACTCACTCTTGAAGGCGTACAGACCGGGCTCGTGTAAGCCCGGGAAAACTGAATCCCCTCCGAAGCCATTCGATTGAGATTCGGCGTCTCAAAATCCAGACCACCATAGGAATTTACGGCCTCATACCCGATATCATCGGCAAAAATGAGGAGAATATTGGGACGCTCGGCAGACTCGAGCGTTCCGGCGACAGCCCAACAAAGAGCCATCACGGATAAGATCGGGGTTTTCATCACGTTCCGGGTGGACCTGATTTACTTCGTCGGTTTCAGGGCGGGAAGTTGTTCCTCCAAAACCCCCTTTGCTTTCGGCCACGCCAGGTAAGCCTCCACGATCATCCAGGCCTCCAACGCCAGGGTCGCAATCCCAATCGTGGTCAGCAGAATATTGCCTTTCGCGATGTAACCATTCTCACCAAACACATTGATGGACATCGCATAACCTGGCAGCAACAACATCAACACCGTCGGAATCGCGACAAACCAGATCGGCAGGTTGCGTCGCCACATCCAGAAGGTGATCACCAAAAAGGCGAGACCACCGAGCAGTTGGTTCGTCGCCCCAAACAAGGGCCAAAGCAACAGGCCGCCTTTCCCGGCGGTTCCCCACTCCCAGGCAGTTCCCGCCACAGGAAGCGCAGCGATCATCGCCGCAATCGTCACCGCAAAAATAGTCGCGGAATGCTTGTTGGTCAGCGGCTGAAACTTGATCGTCGAGGCAAGTTCCTGGGTCACATAACGCTGAAGCCGGCAGGCCGTATCGAGCGTGGTTGCCGCAAATGACGCGACGAAAACGCCCATCAGCGCAATCGCAAAGCCCGGAGGCATTCCCAGCGCTTTCAGAAAATTCGCCGCGCCTTCCACGAACGCCCCCACCTTCGCACCGAGCCCGTTTGCCGCATTCCAGGAAGCATAACGCGCCTCATAGGCCGCACTTCCGGATAGAAACGTCCCCTCCGCATTGGTCATCCCGAGTCCCAGCCCGGCAACGCAGGCCAGAATCACCAACACCGCCAAAAATCCTTCGGTCAACATGGAACCATACCCAACAAACTGCGCATCCGTCTCGCACTTGATCTGCTTGCTTGAGGTCCCGGAGGAAACCAGGCAGTGAAACCCGGAAATCGCGCCACAGGCAATCGTGATGAAGAGAAAGGGGAAGATGAACGGAGCTCCCTCCGGCGCGAGTCGAACCGCGGGAGCCGCGATCTCCAAAGCCGGTCTTGCCACCGATTCCCCGGCCGGTGCACCGCCAAACAAAGCCGCCGCAACCAACCCAATCACCACCAGCCCCAGCACACTCAACAGCTGGAGACTGTTGATGTAATCGCGTGGCTGCAACAAGGTCCAGACCGGCAGAACTGAAGCAACATAGGAGTAAACCAGAAGCACGACCACCCACGTCATGATCGGCCAGGAAGCCAACGTCTGGTTGAAGCTTCCCAAAAACCCCACATCACCAAACGCCACCGTCAAATACATCACGACGAGGGCAATCAAGGACGGGATCAGCAAATTTGCTCCCTTTCGGTGCAAGGTCATGCCAATGACCACCGCGAGCGGAATCTGAATCAGGCAGGGAAAAATCGCAGCGGGATATTGCTTGAAGACCGCCGCAATCACCAGCCCGAAAATCGCCAACACAATGGTGAGCGCCATGAAAAGAATCGAGAGAAAGAGAACCCTCGTCCGCGGAGCCAGCATTCGCCCTGCGATATCCCCAACCGTCTGCCCCCGGTTCCGCATCGAAATGACGAGCGCGCCAAAATCGTGCACCGCGCCGATAAAAATGGATCCAAAAAGCACCCAAAGCAGAGCCGGCACCCACCCCCAAATTACCGCGACCGCAGGCCCCACAATCGGTCCCGTCCCGGCAATTGACGTAAAATGATGCCCGAAAATCACGCCCTTGTCCGTCGGAACGAAGTCCCGATCATCCCGCAACGCCACGCTCGGCACCTGCGCCTTCGTGCTCAGTTTGAAGATCTTATGCCCAAGCCACCTTCCGTAGGTGTTGTAGGCAATGATGTAAAGAACGAGGGCTCCGAGGGCGATGGCTAGGGTTTGCATGATGAAAGCCGGACGCTAGATCGCCCCACCCGAGGATTCCAGTCGAATTTTTTGGCGTTAGATCGACATTTTACCGAAATGCTGACCGGATTTCCTCTGGCGTGAATAAATCGGGAAATGCAGATCTTCTGCGGCACCAGTTGTAGTTGTGAGGTCGCCGCGATCGAGGATTTGGCGATCGGGAGCTAAGAAGTTGCTGTCGATCAACGTAGCTGCCGCAGTTTGCTAAAGATGGTGAACTGAGGCGGGACGCCTCAGCTACAATCAACGCTACTTGCGTCGCCGGCGCTTGGCGCCCGCAGCGTTGGCTTTCTTTGCCTTGGGCCAGTTGGAACTCTTGCGCTTGGACTTGCCGGAATCGCGGCGCGGCGATCGCGAGGATCTGCCGCGCTTGACCTTGGGCCCCTTGTTGACCAGGCGGAAGTCGACCTGTTTTTTGAAGCTATCGACCTTGGCGACTTCAACCTCGATCAAATCCCCCAACCGAATGACGCGTTTACTCGCCCGGCCGCGAACTTCGCCCCGCGTGGGCTCAAAGTCGTAGAAGTCATCATCCAACAGGGAAAGCGGCACCAATCCCCGCATTCCAAGATCGGGAACATCGACGAAGATGCCAAAGTTTCGAACATCCGTAACCAATGCGCTGTATGGCTGCGGGTTCTCTGCATTGATCTGGGCCTGGAGGTAGGCAAACATCTTGACCGATTTACTGTCGCGCTCAGCATCGGACGAGTTGCGCTCCGTGCCGGAGATGTGATCGGCAATGCGGATGAGCGTTTTCTCGTTGCCCGCCTTTTTTTCGAAGAGGCTGCGATGGACGATGAGGTCGGCGTAACGCCGAATGGGTGAGGTGAAATGGGTATACCGCTGCTTGGCAAGTCCGTAGTGGCCCAAGGATTGAACGGAGTAGCGTGCCCGCATGAGCGACTTGAGAAAGCCGATTTTGAGAGCGGGACCGATGGGAAGTTTCCCGAGTCGACCAAGCAGCTTCCGCACTTCTTCCGCCTTCTCGAGATTACCGCATCGAATGTTATGACTAAGCACTTCTTCACGATACTCGACGAGGCGCTTGCCATCGGGTTCCTCGTGCACGCGGTGAATGGTGGGGCGCTTGAGTTTGAGCAACCGGCCGGCGACGGCTTCATTGGCGAGGAGCATGAATTCCTCAATGAGTTGGTGCGAGACGTCATTGTCGACTTTCTCGATCTTGAGGACTTTGCCGTGATCGTCGAGGCGAATCTTGGTTTCGGGAAAGTCGAGATCGAGGGAACCTGCATCAAAGCGCAGCTTGCGAATCCGCTGCGAGAGCTTGCCCGCCATTTGGAGCATGCGCTCGATTTCGGAGGTGGCTTTGCCTTCGAGAACGGTTAACGCCTCCTCATAACTGAAGCGCTGCTTGGAATGAATGACGGCAGGGTAACAACGCGAGTTCATGACCTTCCCGTTCTCGTTAATGAGGAATTCGACGCACTTGGTGAGGCGATCGACGTGAGGTTTCAGCGAGCAGAGTTCGTTGCTGAGGGCCTCGGGGAGCATGGGAATAACGCGATCGACGAGGTAGGTGGAATTTCCGCGACTGCGCGCCTCCGCATCGAGAGCGGAGCCAGGCTTCACATAATGGGAAACGTCCGCAATGTGAACCCACAGCTTCCATTGCTTCGACTCAGTCTGCTTGAGGAAGAAGGCGTCATCAAAGTCCTTCGCGTCCGCCGGATCGATGGTGATAACGTTGTGGGATCGGCAATCGGTGCGCCCTTCGCAGTCCTTTTCGGAAACCTCGGCGCCATAACCCTTGACCTCCTGCAGCACTTTGGGCGGGAACTTGAGAGGAAGATCGTACTGCCGAAGCACGGCCAACATATCCACCCCTTCCTCCGTCGGTGGTCCCAACACTTCGGTAATGGTCCCTTCAGGATTGGTATGACGCGAGAGCCATTCCCCAAGCTGAACGACGACCTTGTCCCCCACCCTGGCCTCACGCCCAACATCGCGAGCAGGCGGGACATAGATATCGTGCGGCATGCGTGGATCATCCGGCACCACAAAGAGAAACTCCTTGCTGCGTTGCAACGTTCCCACGATTTGACTGCGCTTTCGCTCGAGCACACGAACAACGCTGCCCTTGTCAGTCTCGCCTACTTTGGCCCGTAAGCCGCGTGGGCGAACGTCGCGCCGCACCAGAACATGATCGTCGTGAAGGGCCGTGCCGGTCGCCCGTTCCGGAATCGCAATCTCGCCAAGCCCCGGCTCGTCCGGCATGAGGAAGCCGCGTCCGGATTGGGTGATTTGGATGCGACCGGGAATCAGGTCTGCTTCATTGGGGAGAATGTAGCGATTCCCCTTGATCCGCGCGACGCGGCCCAGTTGCTCCAACTCGCGCAATGCTTTCTGCAGCGTCTGCTGTTGGTTGCGCGGCAAACTCAGGCCACGCAGAAGTTCCGGAACATTGGCCGGCACATAGTCTTTGCGACCCAGGAACTTCAGGATTTTTTCTTCTATCATAAATACAAACTTCTTTCAAAACCCCGCCCTACAGCAGCACCAATATGGCCTTCCACTGATTCCACAATCCCGAAGTCATGCCACGATGAAACGAAAACGGCATTCGGGATTGCCCTTGGGCGATGTTTGATGCCCCGGGCGGGGTGGGTTAGCAAAGCTGCCGTCTCTGGTCTTGGAATGGAACCAAAGAACGAACGGACTTAGGCATTCATCTTCAGTCAGTTACAACTGAGTCGCATCCCAAAAACCCCACTGAACATCCTTGAAGTTGACAAATTTGTTGTCAGTAGCATTCGCGGCAGGGTTGGCTTTGCTCATTAATCTCCCCACGATCAAATAGCCTCGTTCAGCAGCAAAGGCCAATGGAATTACCAATTCACTGATCAAAAGGCCAAGTAATCTCTAGATCGGAGAGACTCGTGAAGAAGGAAAGGACAACTCCCCTGCCCCATCGGACAATCGAGGTTTCTGCATCGCTGATGATTGCAAACGACAAGCCTGAACGCTGCAATTTGCACACATTTGCCCGCTTTCGGCAAGGAACGCACCTGGCACAGAACCTGCACTTTAACCAGCCATGAGCACAAACCCCCAGGAAATCGTCCATCCAATGAACGCGCATTCCGCAGACCGGTTCATGGACTCAATCCAGTTCGACGAAACGCTGGAATCGCTGAACGGCGACCATGCCATCGAACGAAATCGCATCTCCAACAAGAACTGAACTGCCACGCTCATGCCCGGTTTTCGCCTCCAATGGCTCGAAAGCGCAAACAACCGAGTCGCTACCTGGCTGGCGGGGTTTGCGCGGACTTTTCCACGCACCGCCCGATTTGCCGGAATCCTCAGACAACGCCGTCGCCCCGTTATGATTCTGTTCTTCATCATCCTGCACATCACCGGCTTCATCATGTCGATCCAGGCCGTGATGCAGTCGCGAAGCGAGCAGGGGGCCAGCGCGTGGGCCATCTCACTCAACACCGTCCCGCTCTTTGCCGTGCCCGCTTGGATTGTTTTTGGTGACAGCGACTTCGACTACGCAGCGGCGCGAACCGCCGGGCTGGAAAAGGTGCGCCCCATCGCCGAGCGCCTGATCGAAAACCTGGAAAAAGCGGAAGCGTCCACGGCCAGCAATCACCCGACGATGGAGATCCTGGAAAAGGTGGCTTCCCTACCCACGATGCGGGGAAATCACGCTGATTTGTTGGTCGATGGAAAGAACACCTTCAAATCCATTTTCGATGCAGTCGAACAAGCTCAGAACTATGTATTGGTTCAGTTTTTCTCGATCCGGGACGACGGTCTGGGACGCGATTTGCGCGATCTGCTGATTCGCAAGTCCCGCGAGGGAGTCCGCGTTTTCGTCCTCACCGATGACGTGGGAAGCTGGGGCCTACCGGACTCCTACCTGGCCGAACTGCACGACGCCGGGATCAAGGCTGGCCGTTTTATGGACCAGGAAGGCGGCGCGACCCGCTTTCAGCTAAACTACCGAAACCACCGGAAGATCGTCGTCATCGATGGCAAAATCGCCTTTCTCGGAGGGCACAACCTGGGAGATGAATATCTGGGTAAACATCCCCGCCTCACCCCTTGGCGCGACAGCCACATGCGCCTAACCGGCCCCATCGTCAAAGCAGTGCAAATTCCCTTCGTGGAGGACTGGCACTGGTCCACCGGCGACCTCCTGGATGACCTGGACTGGGACATTGGACCAGATGACTTCACCGGCGAAATGGAGGCGATTTGCCTGCCCTCCGGTCCCGCCGATCCCATCGAAACATGCTCCCTGTTTTTCCTCACCGCGATCAACAACGCCCGGGAGCGTGTCTGGCTCGCCTCTCCCTACTTTGTGCCGGACGACAAAATCGTAAACGCCCTCCAGCTCGCTGCGATACGAGGCGTGGACGTTCGGGTGCTCATGCCGTCAATCATTGACAACCAGATGGTCCACTACTCCTCCTTCTCCTACCTGGAGCCAATGGACCAGGCCGGAGTCAAAACCTACCGCTATTTGGACGGTTTTATGCACCAAAAAGTGGTTCTGATCGACGACGACATTGCCGCGATCGGCTCGGCGAATCTGGATAACCGCTCATTCCGGCTTAACTTCGAAGTCACTGGAATCGTCCACGACAAAGCCTTCGCTGCGGAGGTGGAAGAGATGCTGCTCGAAGATCTGAAGAAGTGCGAGCCCGCCACCAAAGAAGATTACCTCGACAAGAATTTCTACTTTCGTCTGAAGGTGAGGCTTGCGCGCCTGCTCTCTCCAATCCAATAGCCTGGTCGCCATGAAATCCGACTCCAGCCCTTGGCGAAAAATCGTGCTCCGGGCGGTGCTCTTTGTGCTCGGTGGCGTTCTGGGTTGGATCGTGGATCTGGCGGGAAGACAGGACACGATTTTCAGACCTTCCCGGCTAACAGACGCGGCGGGAAAGATCGGTCCCGAAGTGAACCTGCTGACCTGGAACATCCTGCGCGGCAAGGACGAGCGCTGGATGGGTGCGCCCTGGAGTTTGCGCCAACCCAGGTTTGCCGAAGCGCTCCGCGACCGCGATTTCGACGTCGTTTGTCTTCAGGAAGCCCTTCCGGATCAAATCCGATTTTTCGAGAGCTTGTTCGTCGACTACCAACGCGTCAGCCGGAGTCGGGACGGGGGCGAGGACGACGAGCATTGTCCCATTTTCGTGAAAAAGAGCAGGTTTGAAGTCGCGGATTCCGGCACCTTTTGGTTCAGCCCGACCCCGGACGTCCCCGGCCTCGGGTGGGGCGAACGAGTCCCGCGAATTTGCACTTGGGCCGAGCTTTCCGATCGTCAAACCGGGTTCCGTTTCCGGATTTACAACGTGCATCTTCACCTTCATCCGGTCGGCCAAATCCGGGCCGCCAAGTTGCTGGCCGAGCGGATCGAAGTCGTCCAAGTGCCCGTCATTGTTGCCGGTGACTTCAACTCCCCGGCGACGTGGCGCCCGGTGCGGATCTTGCGCCGAACCGGCCTGCGCGAAGCCGACATTTCCGGCGCACTAACCTACATCATGCGGGACAAATCAGTTCGTCGGCTCGACCACATTTTGATCGACAATTCCTGGGATGTTCTGGACGGTGAAATCGTGAAACTCGCCACCCCCGGCGTCGCGCCTTCCGATCATCTGGGGCTCACAGCGAGGCTGGTGAATGTCGCTGCAGAGTAATCGCTGAGTCAGGATGAAAAATGCCAATTCCCGAAGCTCTAGTGTATCCCCGAATATCCCCGTTATGAAAATGGCTCCGGATGTTGGATTCGAACCAACGACCTAATGGATTTTATATGCTCATTATCAATGAGTTACAACTGAAACATCACCGTAGAACACTACTGAACACCCTCGGTGTTGACAAAATTGTTGTCAATCTTATTCTTGGTTTGGATGGCTTCAGTTTACAAAAGAAAAGGATCTCCTTATTATCAAGTAGCCTATTTCACTAGCGCGGGCGAGAGGAAATACCGCTCCACCGGTCAGAAGACGAAGAATGCCGCCTTGGAAGTGGCAGTTCAATGGGAGAAAGAAGAAAATCGAGCAAGGGCCGAAAAGCGAAGGCTTCAACCTGAGATTGCTGATGTCATTACGAAAGCAGCTCGGCTTGCCAATGAAGGGCGACTTACAATCGATCGAACAAGAAACTTTCTCCTTCAGCTTTACGAGCTCTCTTCAGGAGAATCATTTCCCGACTACAGCATTGAGGGATGGTTGGAACACTGGCTAGAAACTCAGCGGCAGCTGGTCAAAACAAAGAGCATCCAAAGGTATCAAAATTCGATTAGTGACGTGATTAAAGCTTTGGGAAGCAAGGCCACAAAGAGTATCGAACTCTTAACAACGGAAGATGTTGAAGATGTTCAGACCAATCTGAGCAAATCCAGAAAATCGGAAGAAGGGACAAAGAAAAAAGCCGCCAAAGCCTCTACCCTGAATTATAAGCTTCAAGACTTCAAGTCTGCAATAACTGCGGCATATGAGCAGGGCCTATTGGACCGCGATGTAGGCAAACCGGTCCGTTACTTGAAGAAAAACGACAGCGAGGTGGTCGGTGCATTCAAGATGACGGAGGTTGAGCAATTGATCCGACACTCTAAACCAGACTGGAAGGGTGCGATATTAATCGCAGCTCACACGGGTTTGAGACTGACGAACGTCACCAAACTACTATGGCAGGATGTAGACTTGGAGAAACAAGAATTAAATGTAACGCCTGTAAAGCAGAGAGGAGGCCAACGGAAGGTAGTTTCTATCCCCATGACAACCTCTGTCCTCGAATTTCTAAAGAATCGGTGGCAGGAAAATGCGAAGGCAAAGTATGTTTTTCCCACCTTGGCCGAACGCACTGCCGCTACTCACAGTACGACATTTAACAACCTGATGGAAAAGGCTTCAGTGCCTAAGCGCGTGAAACTCAGTGGGGGGGCAGAAGCAAAACGGAGCTTTCATTCTTTGAGACACACTTTCATTTCATCACTCGCGAAGGCCGACGTAACTGAGGAGATCCGGAAGGAACTGGCGGCGCACAAATCAGCGGAAGTTCACAAGCTCTACACTCATCACGACAAATCAGCACTTCGGGACGCGATTGGAACGATTCCTGAGATCAGTATCTCGTGAATTACGAATTCTGACGGGGTCCCTCAATTGCCTATTCCCGGAATCATTTGAACCGATGGGACGCACGGCTGACAGCCGCTAGTGATTGGCGCCATGATATTCAACAGCAAAAATGGGCGAAGACTGTAAATCTGCTGGCTATGCCTTCAGAGGTTCGAATCCTCTCCTGCACACCTTCCTTAAACTGAGCGACTTACGAGATTTTGTGAGTCGCTTTTCTCTTGGGCTCTAAAAGCGGCTGGGCACTGGCTGGGCATTTCAACCGGTCCTCCGGCTTGGCACTCGAAAGACTGTAGGGGATTCCGCCTCGGGAGACTCCATAGAATGACCACCGCTTGACAGCATTGTCGATCTGGGTAGAACGGAGCTGACTACCCCTCTCAAACTGCCCACCCCAGAATCGGCTGACGCGCATAGAGACGCATTTCTCGCCGAAATCGCAGGCCAGCTTCAAGCCTGCGACACATTTCAGCTCCAATCTGAGCCAAGTTCGGAGATCCCCAACCATCTGGAATGGCTTGCTATCGCACACTCCTGTCACGACGGACAATCTTCCATGCTTTACGCTGTCTCATCGACCGGCGACCTTACGCGTGGATCGCAAGGACTTGCGTATGATTCCACCGAGGAATGGGAAGCCGATCTTTGGACAGGGCTTTCGGTGGAACTTGGTCGTTGCATCGTCATGTTCGAACAGTCACCGCACCTCTTGCAGGATGCGTCCTATTCGCTTGAGGACGTGCGGGCTTTTGAGGCGCACGCGGATGCCATGGCTCAGGTTTGGTCGGAACGGACCAAGCCGTTCAAGTTTATCCATCACCTCACCGAATCCCATCCCACCGGATTTCTTTCGGAACCGTTCACCGAGATTCAAATCTCCGGACGCACCTATTTCGCAATTCTCGATCACGCCCAAGACGTCAGTGTGGTCGATTCCGGTTCTTACCTCCACCTGACCTATTACCCGGGACGCGAGCAGGCACTAAAGGCGGTGCCTAACCTTCGCCAACTCCGCGACCAGTTCGAGGAGCGCGATCTGGGCGATGAGTTCGCCGCTCACACCATTCCGGAGTCGGCGGATCGTGACCCGTTCCGCTTTTTCATGGAGATTCACCAGCTTCGCGGAAAAGCGCTGCGGATGCTGGCTGAAGCCGGGGAACAACTCTCCAATTTCGAGCGGGCCCTCGATCTGAACGGCAAAACGATCGTCATTCCGCCTGGTTTCCGTTTCACCTGACCCACGAGGTCGACTTCAGCGGCATCACGGTGAATGGAGAGCCGATCGAGTATCATCCATTCCCGCCCGAGGAATGCTGGGCCGAAGACGAAGCGGGAGGAGGACGGCAACTGCTGGAGATGGCCAACTGCGAAGTGGGGGAAACGACGACGATTGTGATCCCGCCAGGTGTCGAAGACGGTTGGATTGCGGTCGATTTCCTATCGTATGACGACTGACCCGCATTCCCAGTTTCGATTCTAGCTCTTAACCCAATTTCCCATGGGACTTGAAGATTCCCGTTCACCGGCACTCGACGAAATCCTGCCCCGGCTCGAAGCCGAGCATCCTGGCCATCAACTAATCAATGCTGAACTCCTCGAAACCTTCACGCAAGTCGGTCACCAGGAACACGCTGAAGATCCGCAAATCGTCGCCAAGTTCTTCACACCCTGGAGCAACTGGACTTGGTATGCGACGGAGTTCGATCCCGACTCTCTGAACTTCTTCGGGCTGGTCGACGGGTTCGAGCGCGAATACGGCTACTTCTCGCTGGAGGAACTGCTCGAAATCCGCGGCCCAGCCGGTCTTCGCATCGAGCGGGACCTGCATTTCGGCCAACCAAAGATCTCCGAAATCTGAGTTCCCTCTAACCAATCATGAATGCCGCGAAACGAGCAACCGGAACTGTGGGATTGGCCCCGCAGAAAGATCCCGAAACCGCACGAGCGCTACGATCCGCCACCGTCAGCCGAGGAGCTGGCCCAGCTCACCCGGGTTCACATCGCGTTGGTTGGGTGCGGCAAGAAAAAGGCTCTCATTCCCATGCCGGCCAAGGAACTCTACACCAGTTCCCAGTTTCAGAGCACTCGACGCTATGTCGAATCCACCTTTGATCACTGGTGGATACTCAGTGCTCGGCACCGGGTTCTCGAGCCCGAGGAAGAGATCGAGCCCTACGACCAAAAGCTGGATCCCAAGCGGGCCCAGCAGTGGGCCAACAGTGTCACCTATGACTTGGCCGCTCACCGAATTGCCGATCCTCGATCTCTTGATCTTCGGCAAAGAACATGGGGAGAGCACATCAGCATCGCGATTCTCGCTTCCAAGCTCTACACCAATGTCGTTGAAGAAGCTTTGCGAGGAAGGGGCTTCCGGGGAGAAATCAACATCGAGTTTTCAAGGTTGGACCTCTACCAACGCAACGCCTTGATCGGCCGGCTCAACAACCAACCTGGCGAAGCGAAAACCACCCTACCAAAGCCTCAATTCGGCCTTTCAGACGTCCGCCGCTCCAGTCCCTACCGAGATCCCTTCACCGGCAGGATCGAAAATACCAACGACCCCACATGGAGCGTGGGAGCCGTCGAAATCCGATCTAGTTCCTTCGCCTCTGGCCGATCCTATCGGTTGGACGATCACCGAGGCTACCGGAAGACGTTTTATGATCGCTTGGAAGCCAAGCGGGATGCCGTTCGACAAGCTAACCAACTTGCACGGAAACAATTGGATTGACGACGCAACTCTAGCACTCCAGCTTCATGGCTTCGGGTTGTTTGGTTGAAGCCTCTTTTTCAGTTTTGAGCTTTTCGTTAACCGCGTCGATCAGCCAATTGTTCTTGCCATAGTCCTGGAGACGTCGATTGCTTGCGAAGAGAAGATCCACTTCCTGTTTCAGGTCCTCCGGAAGCTCCAGTTTCATCGTCCGATAAATCACGCCAGGCAGCTTCTTGCTGCGTTTGTAGACGGCTCTCCGATTGGCCGGGCCGACACGAACCAACTGTCCTCGCTTGTTCGGTTCCTGTTCTTTGAGCAATTTTCCGATCTCGCCATTGAGTTTGACCATGAGTAAAAAGTTAGGAAATTCGAGTCAGACCGAGGTAGGCAAACAATTGGTCAAACTGTTCGCAGATATCCTTGACGGTGTAGGCGGCCAATCCTCCTTTTGCGGCCTTATCGTGGATGGACTGCGGCAAAAAGAGCAACTCCTGGACGTGCCGGCTTTCTCGAATCCAGAACAACGGAAAAGTCCACCGGGTCCCAATTGCGGCTTCCAACTCTTCGAATTCCGCTCGCTTCATCCGGTTGGCGACGATGATGATGTTTGAATTGATGGCGTGGAGTTGCTGGATGGCGCGCCTCGCCCGTTTCACTTCTTCAACGCCGTAAACCGTCGGAGTGATGACCCAGTCAGCCTTCGATACCGCGTCCAATACGCAAGGCTCATCAATCCCCGCCTTGCCATCGAAAACAGCCAGCAGTTCAGCGGGAATATCCGGAATCGCATCATCGTTGCTCAGCTTGATCGTTCGATCCTCCGGCAAGAACTCGTCCACTGATCCATCGACGTCATTGGTGATGATCCCCGCCCCGCAGCCATAAGCTAAAGCCATCGAAAGTGTCGATTTTCCCTGTCCCCCCTTGGAGCCGACGATGGCTATAAGCATGTTCGGTGATGATTGTAGTTATCCGAAAAATTCTGGCAAGGTGATTTTTCCACCAGGTGGAGAAGTCATCAGGTTACCTCGTCACCTCACCACCATTTTACCTCGTCACGAGATAACCAGGTTACGTGATGACGACACCACCAAGTGATCTTTCCACGGGGTTACCTTGTCATGCGGTGACTTTCCCATCAGGTGACCACCTGACTCGATTGACCTTTAACAAGGGCTCAGTATGCTGGGAACACATCGTATCCGAAGAACGTGGCTCTGCTGAGGAGCATCCACTCGCGCGGACCGATGCGGATCAACCGAAAAGAGGCGGAGCGATGGAGGTTCAGAGGTGGACAACCGGCTCCGCCGCTTTCTTCCCCGTTCGCATTACTTTTCGGGTATCCCAAAATGCGCCAAACCTCGGGGTGAATCGTTGCGTCACCGCAACGAGAGGGGCAGAGCCCCTGGCCGCGAATTTGTCGAGTTACAGGATGGGTCCAACCCGGGAAGGAACTTACCCAACCGGCCTGCGATGCGTGGCCCGCAAGTTTGGTTTGGGGTTCCATCCGACGGTAGGCGCCGACTTTCTTGACCGGGACGAAGGTTTGCGCACAATGAACATAGCTCATCCTAACCAAACCGAAACTTGCGAAGGTTGCACCTTTCGAAACCGCTTTCCCAAGCTCGCGTGGATCACTAACACAGATCGCTAGATTCACGGAAATTTCCACCTCACCTCGTAGTCTGAATTCAGGCTGCCGGCATCGCCTCATAATCCACCTAACCCATCCTTATCCATGCCGTTTGTCTCCCGCGCGGCGCGGCTCGCCTACGATTTTCGTCGAAGGATTCTGCAGAAGCACGCCAAGCTGACGATCCCGCTTGAAGAGTATCTCGATCTGCTCGAGCGAGCCAACGCCGACGGACGTTCCGTCGCCAAGACCGTTTCCAAGCTGGCCCAGGCGCAGCTCGGAACTTCCGCTTACGTCCCTGGCGAAGTGCTCAACTCCGTGCGCGACCTGTCCCGGCAACTCCGCGCCATCGGCACGCACACCAATCAGATCGCCAAGGCTTGCAACCTGCACGCCAAACGGCATAGTTCGCCGGAGGCATTCGCAATGCCTGACCTTTCTCCAGAAACTACACCGGCAACTGGCCACGATCGAGCAGACCGCACGGAAGAGGATTCTTCCGCCTTCATGATCATTAAATCGACGTCTCGCAAGGATCGTTCCTTTGGCCAGCTCTACGATTATGTGAATCGAGAGGGGAAATCGGACACGCCCGTTTTGTTCTGGAATCTCATCGGTTGTGAGTCCTCGGACCGGGATGGTGTGGTTGGCGAGTTTCTCGACAATGCGGACCACTTGCCGGAGCGAGCGAACGGGAATGTCTTATACCATGAAATCGTCTCGCTGAAGCGGACCTCGGAACATGATCTTGAAACGCTGACCCAGGCTCTCTATGAACTCGCCAATCATTACCTGGAGCGTCGGGCCCCTGACTGCCTTGCGTTTGGCCGGATCCACATCGAAACCGGGCATGTTCACTGTCATCTCATCATTTCCGCTAATGTGATGCAAGGGGACCGGCACAGCCTTTCGAAGTTTCAATTCGCGGCGATCCAGACTGCGTGCGAGCGCTATTTGAAGGCTGAGTATCCGCAATTGATCCAACAGTTTCGCTACGGCCAGAATCGCCAACATCAGGCACAGAAGTTTTCGAGCGGTGAGTTTCAGATGCAACGCCGTTTGTCCAGAGGCCCCACCTCGACTGAGAAGCCGCTCTCGGACAAGGCCCGGGTCACGGCCCATTTGGCTGCCATCTTTGCTGAAGAAATCACTCACACGACCAAGCCGCTAGTGGAACGTCTTCGGGAAGCAGGATTCGCTCTCTACCAAAACAAGTGCGGGCATCCCGGTGTGATCAAGGGAAAGAAGAAGTATCGCTTCTATCGAATGGGTTTGTTAGAGTCGTTTCAGCGCGTTACCGCGGAGGAAGCTGCCTTCTCGGCAAGGAAAGCTGAACTCATCGGTCATGCTTCCCGCACGGCGCCAGCTCGTGAGGCCATGGAGCGAGACGAAGATTTTGCGCCTGGTTTCCCTGGCTCCTCTTAATCGTTTGTGAATGGCATGGATCATCTTCGCGGCTTTCGTTTCAATCATTGCTGCGTCTCGATTCATCTATCCTTTCGAGCGGATCGCCAATGGGGTTCACGCCGTCCGGCGCCTCGCACGGATTCTTGGCTTAAGGGATTCCAGCTCGCGCTTTCTTCGTTGGTGGGAGCAGCGGCGCTTTATGCACGGAGCCAAGCGAGGTCTTCTGATCGACGGACACGGAAAGCGATTGAGCGAACATGACAGTTTCCAGCATTTGGCCCTGATCTCGCCGACCGGAGGAGGGAAGACAACCTCTTATATAGTTCCCAATCTTTTGACCCTGGATAACTGCTCAATCGTTGTGACCGATCCAAGTGGTGAACTCTACAACGCAACCAGTGGATACTTGGCGCGCAAAGGATTTACGCTGCGCGTCCTGAATCTCCAGGAGCCAAGCAAAGGATTCGGCTACAATCCGGTGGCCAAGGCCAACAGTTTCGCCGAGATCGACAAGCTGGCCAATATCCTGATTCGTTCCTCAAATCCCGTGACCCGGCCCGGAGACGATGTCTGGTATTCCCAGCCGGCTGCATTGATTTCGATCTTTCTGCGCTGCCTCAAGAACACTGGGCATTCGGAATGGCAGAACCTCCACAACGTCTTGCACCTGATCCAGAACTGGGATTGCTCCTCGGAGAACCGTCGATCGTTGGTGCGGGACTTCGTGGCCTGCTATGCCCTCGAAGACCAGGCGATCCTGAACCAGTTCAAAGGATTCGTCGCCGGCAACCCGAAGATGGTCGCCAGCTTCATTACCATGGCGACCGATGCCCTCAAGCTTCTCAACAACCCGGAGATCGCCGCGATGATGAGCCGGGACGAGTTCGATTTCCACGCGCTTCGGCGCGAGAAGACAGTGGTTTTCCTAGTCGTTCCGGAAACCGACGCCAACCTCTACCGTTTCATCCTCAACACATTTTGGAGTCAGTTTTTCGACGCGCAAAAGGAGTCGCGCTACAAGAGCGAGGGTTACCCGGTCTACTGTCTCATGGACGAATTCGGCCACAGCCGGATTCCCGATTTCGCCACGATATCGACCACGATCCGGAAATACCATGTGAGCCTCTCCATCATTCTGCAGTCCGTGGCCCAGCTCCGCGAGCAATACGGGCCGAACGACGCCAACACGATCCTCTCTGGAGGGATGCGATCGAAGCTGTTCTACTCTGGACTAGACCTGGAAACTTCCCAGATGGTCGAGCAGATGCTGGGCCGCAAACGCGTGGCCCTGCAGTCCGGATTGGGCCACCGCGAAGAAGCCTTGCTCGGCGCTGACCGGATTCGCCGATTGTGGAGCGACGAGGCAATTTACGTCCTTTCCAACGAAGAGCCGACCTTACTGCGCACGACACCGTTTTTCCGGAATCCCAAGTTGAAACGACGCACGCGTCTCCCGGCGGAACCGCTTCCATCGAGCCGGAGAACGAGTGATCTGGCCTACGTGCCGTTGGCGGAGTCCTCAGTTCAATCGGCTTCCGGTAACTGGTCACCTTTCAATCCGTAAAGTGGTCACATTATGATCCGTAAACCGGTCATAGTTGCGCATATGCCCGAGTCGCAACTCCCTTATAGAGAGCGATATGCTGCCCCCTTAGGAACACGATAATTGTTCGTTTCCGTAAACCGGTTACAACTCCTCCGTGAACTGGTTACCTTTTGTCCGTAAAGAGGTCACCCTTCGTCCGTGAACCGGTTACATTTCATCCGTAAACCGGTTACATTTCATCCGTAAACCGGTTACGTTTCGAGTTGTAACCTATTGTAAATAAATGGGTTACGGGATCCTAAACAATCTTAAACAGTAAGAAACGAATTAAACTACCACTCGCGCGCGAAGGAGATCGAGATTCCTGAGCGTAAGTACTGTTGCTGCTTCTTTTTTTGTTTTTGGTTGCCCCTCCTTAACCCTCCCCAGTTCCGCGCAGCCCCTCCCAATGGTTCCCCAGAAAGTTTCATTTTGTTCCAGATTTCTGAGTTCTTCGGCCCTCTTAGAAGTAAACGGACCCTCATTAACCCGTTGTTTGACTCATGAACGAACTCTACATCACCAGAAAACAACTCGCCGCCCGCTGGAGCTGCTCGATTGAAACGATCAAAAGAAAAGAACGCTCTGGTCTGCTCAACCCCATCAAATTCGGACAACGATTCGTCCGCTATCGGCTATCCGATATCGAGCAGATCGAACAGGAGGCCCAAGCCTGTTTCTCCTAGCCCCCTAACTCGACTAGACAGAAATTTTGATCCAACTAGAATCAGAACCAACATGGTGAACTTGCCTGCGGCAGTCGATTTACCCCAAGGACTGCAACGCGGGCATCTTAAGAAGCACATCGCCACGGTCTATATTCGCGGAACGCTCAATCCCCTGGAGCGTAAGCTCTGGAATCTGTTGACCAAAAATGCATTGTCGAACTTGGCTCAAGAACGCCACGAGATCCCCGTTTCAGTTCTGTTGCGGGCTGCCAATATCCATGGAAACGACCGGCGGATTCTTAAGCCCGCTCTGATTAAATTGCGTCAGACCAGCATCGAATGGATCATCCAGTCAGAGGAAACCGGAGAACCCCTGGTCGATTCCGATTGGGCCGAATCCGGGTTTCTTTCGTTCGTAGCTATCTCGAAAGGAGTCGTCTACTACGAATACACCAAATTCGTTCGTGAACGCCTTCGGACCCCAGAGACTTATGCTCGCATCCACATCGAGTCGCAGAGCAAACTCTCTCGAGGGCGATCTTTGCCGCTCTACGAAATGACGGCTCGCTATCGCCCCAACACCCACAAGAAATTTAAGGGAAAAACCCCAAAATGGAGTCTGGAATTCTTCCGTGCAGCGATGGGAGCCGAGGCCCCGCTATATGACGATTTTCGCAACCTCAATCAACGAATCATCAAACCGAGTGTGGCCAAAATCAATCAAGGAACGGATATCCATCTAGAGCCGATCTATCATAAGAATGGTCGTCGTTGCGTCGCCATTCAGTTTTCCGTTCGCAACAATCCACAACTTCAGTTGGGACTCGATTCCGAAGCTCCTGAGTCAATCGAAATTCGCGAACAATTAACCCGTTATGGACTCGGCGAGGTTGAGGTGGATTACTATCTAAAGGAATACGAAATCGACTATCTCAAGGAGAAGACTAACTTGCTGGAAGCGCGCATTCGGTCCGGTCAGGAAATCCACTCAGTCAACGGTTATCTCCGTGCTGCCATCAAGGAGGACTACAAATTGGTTGATGGCACCCAGATCCGAAAGCAGCAACAAAAGGAAGCTCAAAAGCGACGCCAAGAACATGCCCGGGAACAAAAAGAAAAAGTAGAGGCGGAAAAAGCAAACGAAGACGCTCGCCTTTCCGCAGAACAACAGACTGTCGACGCCTACCTAAGCACCTTATCTCCAAGTGAGCGCCTAAAATTGGAGCAGCGTTTTGAGCGTCATATGCAGTCGAATCCTATTTCTCGGCAGGCTTGGGAGAAGCGGGATCATGGTATCTACGCGAGTGTCGTCAATGGCTCTTGGCGTCAGTACGTTCTTGAGCAGCAAAACCAAGTCACTGTATCGTCTTCATGAATCAGCGAGAGGGAGAAGCGGCAAAATATCGCGCCCTTGGGTTTATCGAACAAGCCCAAGGATTGCTGGAGCAAGCGGCGGAAGCCATCTGCTCGGTTCGGGGACTCGGCCCGTCTTGGGAAGAGGTATCGCGAATTCGCTATCAAGTGAAGGATGTTTGGCATCAATTGGAAGAGGCCCAAGCTCAAGCAGATCCCGATCCACGCGTTCCAAACAACGTTGCTGGTTTTGCCCAGGCCGCTGAAGCCATCTCAACTGGCGAAACCGACAGCGTTTTGATCCATGCCGTCTATGAAGACTGGAAGCAAACCAACGATGGAGACGCAGTCGGCTTTCAGGCTGATTTAGATTGCGATCCTGTGGACGAACTCAACAAGGCCGTTGACGAAGCCAGGGCCTACCTCCGGGTAGCCGATGACCAGCCCATGGCCATCGAACTTGATTAGTTGGAGCCGTTCGGCTTGGTTCCGTTGCCCTTGGCCGCTTCCGCCAGAAACTGCACGGAACTTACCAACCGCCATAAGATGCGAAATATTGCAACCGGAGCCTTTGGTCTGGCTTCGAATCCTCTGCAAGATAATCGGCTTTATCTTGCAGAAACATCCTAACCGTTTAGCTAGCATGATCACTATTCCTGTGGCCGAGTCGGAGAAGTTTTTCCAATCTCCACCCCCTCAATCCGAAGGTATTTGTAGAGCGTGCGCTTGCTGATGCTGAGATTCTCGGTGATCTCTCGGATCGAGAGTCGGCCTTCGCGATAGAGGGAGGCGGCAGCAACCGCCTTTCGCTTCGCTTCCTCGGAGAGCCCTTTGGGACGGCCTCCCATTCGGCCTCGGGCTCGCGCTGCCGCCAGACCGGCCTGCGTTCGTTCCCGGATTAATTCCCGCTCAAACTCGGCCAGCGAGGCGAAGATGTTGAAAACCAGCCTTCCTTGCGCTGAGGTCGTGTCGATGGGATCGCTCAAACTTCGCAGTCCCACGTCGTGATCGTTGAGCCACGCGACCACCTCGACGAGGTGCTTCAGCGAACGGCCCAACCGGTCGAGCTTCCAAACGACGACCACGTCCCCTTTGCGAACGTGATCAAGGAGTCGCTGGAGTTCGACTCGATCCACCTTTGCTCCACTGGCTCTTTCGAGAAACAGCTTTTCGCATCCCGCTTCGCTCAACGCGTCGATTTGGGAGTCAAGATTCTGATCAGAGGTGCTGACTCGGGCATAGCCGATAATCATGTGTGATTGGTTTAGAAAACTCAGCGACCCGCGACTTTGGTATACGTTGTTTTGGTAAACCAATTCCCTACACTTATTTGGTCGAAGCGTCCGAGAAATTCAGATCGCTTACCATGATTCTAAGAAAACGACCGTATTTGTAAACCGGGGGAGACAAGCGGGAGAAGAGCAATGCCAGGCGGTTTGGCGTGCTGACTTAACGGGGCTCCAAAATCAGTCGGCTGCGACGCATATCGATGGTGACCCGGAATTGCTTGAGAAGGGCGTTTCCGAGCAAGCCGTCTTCCCCGGGAAAAATGCGACTTGCGTGTGCGGTCGTTTTCAAATTCCGAATAACTCGGTTGCCTAACCGCACGTCGTTTCGTCCTGAAGCATCAAAGTCACCAGTGAAGCCAATGGAACTATTTCGTGAATGGCCTCGATTTGCCACGGTTGTCGATTTTGACCAGTGCAGGCCTTCGTTGCTTCCCGTGTCGATCCGCACGCGGGCTAGGGAGTGTTTGAAAACCCTCCAAAGTTGAGAATGGAGGTTGTACTTTGAGGC
>CAXBMO010000032.1:0-58898 GCA_963977015.1 uncultured bacterium
AAACAGTCCAGCCAGAAACAGTCCAGCCAGAAACAGTCCAGCCAGAAACAGTCCAGCCAGAAACAGTCCAACCAGAAACAGTCCAACCAGAAATGGGCTGAAAGCCCAACCGCGCAAAGCACAGGGTTTCAACCCTGTGTCAATGAATCCCAAACGGGATGCGGCCTGAATGGCCGCCCGCAGTCGCCCGATCAACCCCAAAGATACCGCTCATCAAAATCGACTTGATACTTCTTCAAGAACTTCAGGTATTCCTCCTGAAAGGTGGTGACCTTGTGATGTTCTTTCTGGTTTCGAAGATAGCCCATCGCGACGTCAAGATCGGGCGGACTAACGCTGAACCAGCCATACCCCACCTGCCACGCAAACTTCGGACGATCTGAAAAGGTCGAATTGATCCAACGCGACGAGTCGCCTTTCAGTTGGCTCATGAATTCCTGGTCCGCGACCATTTTGGACTCCCTGATCAAGAGGTGGACATGATCCGGCATTCCACCAATTTCGAGAAGACTCCCTTCCAGCCGTCGGATGATTCCGCCCATGTATTCGTACAACCTGGACTCGATTTCACCAGTAATCATCGGTTCCCGATTCTTCGTGGAGAACACGATGTGTCCATAGGTGCAGTGTAGTGACTGTGGCATGGTTGATGATGATTGGTCGACTGCTGGCGACCTGTCAGGCCGCGATCTTTGCTGAATCCGATTTCACAGGGTTGAAACCCTGTGCTTTGTGCGGATGGGCTTTCAGCCCATCATTGCCTAACGCTACTTCCTGGTCCCGCAGGATGCAACTGCCTTGGTTTTTGCCGAAAGTAAATGGCGGCGAACCTGTTTACGCAGGCCCGCCGCCGGGGTTGAAGGTTCCGATTAAAGTTCCATCGCTTCGATTTGATGGAGAAGCGCGCTCTTGTCCTTTTCGAGGAACATGAGCGTTTCCATCGTCTTATCCGAAAAGCCTGCGAGCGCGTAAACGCCGCGTTCCGGAAATTGAAGCGATCCGTAACCAGCCAGATCAAAGCTGTAGACACGAGGACGGTTTCCCGCCTTCTTGACATAAGCTTCGAAGCTTTCGGTTGGCGTATAATATCCCATCCAGCCCTGCATATCAGAGAGGATAACGACGCGATCGTAAGCCTTCCGAGCCGTTTGGAAGATCGCGTGGAAGTTGGTTCCGGCGAACCGGGCCTTTTCTTCCATGCGTTGCGCCAGACTCAAGGTGCTATCATCACGGTTGAAGGTCTTGAACTCGGCGATATCGCTGAAGAGCATGAGATCCGCATCGTTGGTCTTGTAAAGGACCGATGCAAAGAGCGATCCGATCTTGATCGGATTTCCATGCATGGATCCGGAACTATCCAGCGCGATCAACGTACGACCTTCGAGCACCGGAACATTCTCCAATGCAAGATCGACAGCCTTACTGAGCGCACGAATCACCTTTTGGCGATTTGGCAAATCAGTCGCCTGTTCCACGGCATCCAGAGCGGTGCGGAAGCGGAACGGCAGCACGAGCGACTTGCGGATCAACCGCGGATCCTGCAGCAACGCAAGCGCGTCATCGACGACGTCCGGAGACTGTTCGAGGATGTTGCGCAGGTTGCGAAGCAGCGCGAAGTATCCGATCTTGCGACTACGAATGAGGTCCGCCCAGGCTCCCGCCTTACGACCAGCCTTGTCTTCGGCATTCTCCGCTTGTTGACCAGCCTGCGTCAGCTTGGTTTCCCAGGTTTCCGCCGGCTGAAGCGTTCCCGCCATCAACTGCCCCAAAGCTTGGGTGTGCGGAGGGTGAAGCAGGTTCACCGCATCCACCAGCTTGAGTTCAGCACCTTCGCGCCGGTACTTGGCCAGTTGGTAGGCATCGAACCGGGTCAGGGCTTGGCCCAATCCCTTCTTGAGAGAGTTTGGCAAGGGCTTTCCATGGACCGCCATGTGGTAGGCCAGGATTTCGAGAACGTCATCAACGCGGTAGACCACGCGATCGAAGAAGCGACGCGTCCAATCGGCACCCTTGACCTGGTGCGCCAGTTCCCCGGCGACCAAGTGGCTGACCGAACGCATCCCTGCTTCACGACGAGCATAAAGCGCCGCCTTCGCGACAAAAGGCTTGTCGTTGATCTCGCGGATCAGTTCCTGGAGCCGCTTTGCGGAATCACCCGCCTTGCGGTAGTACTGGTTTTCCAGGAAACAGGTGAGGAGCATGGTCACCAGTTCGAGCTTGGCGCTCTGGGTGAAGGCCTCGCCACCTGCCAGGTTGATGGTTGTCGATTCTGTTTGCTTTTGTCTTTTCAGATTGAACTTCATGAGGTGGTCGGACCTCCTTTCTAGTTAGGGTTGTTGGAAAACTCCCTTCGCGAGCAACGAAGGAAGAAGTTGAGAAAGGATCGGAGAGAAAACCGGTCGGGGTAATAGCTCACCCAATGTGGATGAATTCGTTTAACAGACGAAGGAACCCCAACCTCACTACTCCGAAATGGGTGGAGGGAAAGGTCACTCTGGAGAATGCCGGAAGGAGACACAATACCGTGCTCTACCAACTGAGCTATCTCCCAAGAACCTTGGGAGAGTGGGACTCGAACCCACGACCACGCGCGTCGAAAGCGAAGGAACTCCTCGCCTCACTGCCAGAGTGATTTTATTTCCCAGGAAAGAGGTCACGCGAAGAATAGTGAACCGGGCAAAGTTGTCCGGTCCAAAAAGGCGGACCGGGCAGGAGTTGAACCTACTAATCTGAGCGCGTCAGACGTACACCGAAGTATCCCAGATTCTCGCTATCGCGTGTTTTAAAAAAGGCTGAGCATCCGAGCATGGATTCGAACCATGATTCTCGCCTTCAAAGGGCGATGTCCTTCCGTTAGACGACTCGGATGAAAGAAGAAAAATCGGTCTGGAAGGACTTGCACCCTCAACCTGCCGGGTAAGAACCGGATGCTCTCCTAACTTGAGCTACAGACCGTTGTCGTAGCCACGATTGGTAATCGTGGTATGAATTCGAGTGCCACTCGAATCTACAAAGGCGGAGCTTTGAGGACTTGCACCCCATGCCTCGTTTTCGCGAGGCACCATTCGTTTAGCAAACGACTCCGACACGCTTGTTCGGTTAAAACTCCAATCGAAATACCAAGTGCCCGTAGCAGGATTTGCACCTGCACTGAACCGCTTTTGAGTCGGCTGCCTCTGCTGTTGGGCTATACGGGCGTTTCGTTGCAAAGAAGTGCTCACGGAAGGATTCGCACCTTCAACTCCTCGGTTTTAAGTCGAGTGCCTCTGCTCTTGGGCCACGTGAGCCTGCTCATTCGTCGACCCGGTGGGAATCGCACCCACGTCCTCTCGCTTATAAGGCGAGCGCTCTCACTGCGCCTGAGCTACGGGTCAAAAGGTAGAACGGTACCCACGACAGGATTTGCACCTGCAACCTTCCGCTTCTAAAACGGACGCCTCTGCTATTGGGCTACGTGGGCCAATGTCAATTTGATGAACGTTCCACCGGTCGGTGTCGCACCGACATGGTCTCCTTTACGAGAGGAGTGCATTGCTGACTTCTGCCACGGTGGATAAATGGAGTTTGTAGGCACTCCCGGTAGGACTCGAACCTACAACCTGATGCTTCGAAGGCACCCGCTCTTCCAATTGAGCTACAGGAGCGAAAAGAAATCTAATCAATACGGGATGGAGGATTCGAACCCCTCGACAGCCAACCCACAGTTTATGGTCGACACGTTAGAAGCATGTGGTGGGAACATCCCGCGTAGCCACGACTGGTAGTCGTGGTTTGAAATTCGAGTCCCACTCGAATCTACGACTAAAAAAATAGGGGCTGAAGGTAACGCTCCCTCGTCTCCTGTGTGTAAAACAGGCGTCCTACTATTGAACGAAGCCCCCATCACTATGATCATGTGAGGAAGTATCCCGGGAGGGATTTGCACCCCCAACCTCTGCGCACTCAACACAGCGCCTCTGCTGATTGGGCTACCGGGACATTGGGGCCAACGGCGAGTCTCTCACTCGCATCTTCCGACTTACAAGGTCGGCGCACTTCTCTGCCACGCTGGCGTCTCAAAAGAAAGCGGTGCGCCGTGCCGGTGCTGCCCCGGCTCCTCCTGTTTGGAAGACAGACGTCCTAGCTGGTAGACGAACAGCGCTTCAAGGTGAAAGAATGCCCGTGCGGGAATCGCACCCGCCACACTCTGGGTTGCAACCAGGCCGGTTCACTAGCTCCGGTCACGGGCGTCTTCCGAGAAAGGGTTGATCGACGGGATTTGCACCCGCACCGCAACCTTCACAGGGTCGAATGCTAACATTTACACTACGATCAACATCTCTGGATTCAATACCACTACCAAGAGTCCCCCCGGTGGGTAACGCTCCCACTTCTGCGGTTTAAAAGACCGCTGCATCACTTTAATGCTTCGAGGGAAGAAGTGATGGATTTCTACCTATCCCCGCCAGGATTTGCACCTGATCCGACGCCTTCGCACGACGCCATGCTTCTCTTACACTACAGGGACAACTCCATTCGCTACCGCCAAAACGCCTCATGCCGGTTACGCTCCGACTCAACCTGTTCGACAGACAGGCAGGCTACTATTACATCAATGAGGCTTGTTGAAGAAGTGGCTGGCTCCGGAATTGCACCGGGCTCTCGTCGCCTTCAACGACACGCTAATCTGTCTCAGCTATCCAGCCTTTGAATTCCCGAAATCGTCCTGGATGGTAACGCTCCACCGTCTACCGGTTATCAACCGGTTGCTCTGCTTTTGAGCTACAGGACGCGAAAGAAAGGCACCTCCGCTTGGACTCGAACCAAGCTCGCGAGGCTTAACAGGCCTGCTGCACACCCGGTGCATTCGAAGGTCAAAGAAGACTCGGGGGCGGGAATCGAACCCGCGTGAAAGGCGGCTTATGAGGCCCCTTCGAGACGCCAACGCTCTCCCCGAAGAATGGAAATGTTCGAACCAAGATACGGGCCACGGAGGTCCTGCCCCCCAAACGCAGGACTACTGCGTTCAATCCGTTTTCAAGACGGTTCCGGCACGCTTGTCCGGTTCGGGACCCATGTCTCTTTGGTTGTGAAAGGTAGGTCCTGGTGGAATCGCACCACGCGTCGACTTTCGGCTTCTTTTATGACAACGGTTTTACAGACCGCCAGCCGAGGCAGGACCTATGTGAAAGAAATTGGCAAGGCGTGGGGGAATTGAACCCGCCGTTCCCAGACTGAAAACCTGGTGTCCTAGCCATTAGACGAACGCCTCATTTGGAAAAATGGAAATGGGAGGTCCTGGTAACGCTCCAGGCATCCAGGGTTATGAGCCCCGGGGCAGAACTTTCTGACCTCCAATCTGCTGATTGCGTCGCGGTGGTAGGACTCGCACCTACTTCCTGAGACTTCCAAGGTCCCTATCTCGACTACTTCGACCTCACCGCGAAAACTGGTATGGAGACACTCGGTAACGCTCCGAGTCCTGCTGCTTGCAAGGCAGCCGTGCTATCTTTTATCACTATGCCCCCAAAGAATGGCAGACTGCGAGAGAATCGAACTCTCTAAGCGCAAGGTTTGGAATCTTGCCGCGACACCCACTCGCCGACAGTCTGCATTGATACTTCTTTCCACAATTCTCTGAAGCATGAAGGGAACTTCCAAGCCTGACGATTCATCACGGATTCTTCACGCGTGAACCCATGTGATTTAGAAGCGGCATGCTGTTGAGCGCGCCGCCGTTTCAATATTTGGATTTGGGTTCCGGGAAGAGGAAGGATGGAATCGAACTGATGATCCGTTCTACCTTCGCTTCAGAGAAAGACGAACACCGTTACCGATCGTTACTCGGTAGCCGCAGGTTTTCACAGACGGACGTTTCGGTGTCTAACAGGCACACCTCCCTTACATAGAAGCCTCTTGGGTTGCCATTCCCAAGAGACAAACACTTTCCGTAACACGATTCGAAAATGGTGTGATCCGGTTGACCAAGTTGAAGACTTGTATAAATTAGAAACTTGTAGGTGAGCTAATCTATCAGGCTTCCCCTTTCGGGAGAACTTGGTAAGGTTTGCCTCTCTGGCCTGTTCTTGAGGTTGGATCAGTTGCCGCTGACCGCCTCGGGAACGGGCTTTTTAATGGCTATGTCTAATTGATTGATTGATTAATGAATTGGTTCGTCAGTTGATGAGATCAAAAATTCCTTTCTTGCTGATTTTAAGAGAGTTACAGGACACAAAAAACCCTGCCTCGGGGATGAGAGCAGGGTTCACGTCAAAAAAACTGGGTAGTATTCTCGTTACGTAAACCGCCTCTCTTTGGGTTCATCACCACTACGGTATCCCAGATGATTCTGGGCAAAAATGGCGACTGTCTCTCCTTTTGCATCCCACTTTGTCCGGGGCAAAATCCATCCCGCGATGAGACACGATGTCTCCCGCTGAGGCAATGCTGCCTGCATTGGTATGGTTCTGTTGTTGGAGAATGACATTGAAATTGAAAGCTAAAGTATTGCTCTTGTTCTGCGGGTGACCTTAGCACTGAACAATACGATTGTCAACCCTCTACTATTTCTATTTTCTCCTAACACTACCATCCTACTATATTATTTGAGAGCTTTCCGGTTTACACATTCCCCTGCAAACGGCATCAACGGTGCGGTATCCGATCATCTCCCCAGCCAGGGAGCATTTGAAAACGATGACGGACGCGCACGTTGTTCCTCTTTCTCAAACGCCGCCTAACCCTTCTTCCAAATCTTCAAATCGTCCACCACCGCATTCCGGGGAACGGCGAGACGCAGCATCCGCTTGGTGGGATGCGCGATGCCCTCGGATTCGAAACTGCCAACTTCTTCCCCGTCGATGCTCACCATCAATTTGGATCCGTCAATCTGAACGACCAGGTCATGCCATTCTCCGGTCTCCAGCGAAGCCGGAACTTTTTTCTGTTTCCCTTTCAGCATCTCCACCTGCTCATTGCTGAGCGTTTTCGCCTGCCGGGCCTCACGAATCTTGAGATCCATGCTCCCGGTCTTCAGATCCTGGAGCAAGACGTATTTCGGAAAGACCCGAACGGCAAAGAGGTGACCGGCGTGAACCTCCTTGAACTTCAGATCGGCAAAATTGAGGCCCAGACTGTCTTTGGCATCTTCCAACATGAACCGCAGCGTGACCGCTCCATTCGTGAACTCGGCAGGTTGGGTCACGGATACGCCGTGGTCCGCCGTTTCATGAAGGTAGATGTACATGGCCCCGTCCCGGAGATCGACCTGCTTGTTCCCGTTGGCCCGTTTCGCGGAATTGGTCCCCCAGCCATTGCCGGGTTCATCCTTCACTTCCTGCGATTCTGATCGTTCAAAATCGTCTTCGAAAATGACCTTACCATAGTCATCAGCCAAGAGGACGGAAGAGGCAACCAACGAGAGAAAGCATACGGAACGTAGTGTCATTCCGCAGATATAGAGAGAATCGGCAAGCATGCCAAGCCCGGAAATCGCGGGCTCGCGAACTGGCTCTAAGACTTACGCTCTTCGGAAAAAACGTCGCCGGTTGGTTCGGGCGGCAACGTCGCCTTCCACTCCTCCAGCTTGCGCAGCAATTCCTGAACTTGTTCGGGGTTCTCCTCTTTCAGATCGGACTTCTCCATCGGATCCGCCACCAGGTCGTAGAGCTCGACATAGCTGCCATCCCCGTTGGAGAGCAACTTCCACTTCTGATCGACCATCGCGAACGAAACCCAGTGAAACGGTTTGTGGGGCTGAGCCGGCCAGGGCGACTGCGATTTCCAAAAAAGCGGCTTCCCGCGTTCCGCAACCGGGGTTCCCGTCAGGACGTCGAGCTGATTGATTCCGTCAGGCTGATAGTCGGCCGGCAACTCGACTCCGGCGATTTCGCAAAACGTCGGAAGCAAATCCACGGCAGAAATCAGCGAGGTGTTGTCGATCGCTCCCGGAGCGATCTTCCCCGGCCAGCGCGCAATGAACGGCACATTGATCCCGCCTTCAAACAAGGCCGCCTTGTAGCCCTTTCGTCCGGCTGTGATTCCTTTTGCCGCACCAATTCCCCAGCCTGCGCCCGTCGCCGTATCATACCCCAAGGTGAGCTCGGTTGGTTTCGACGCCCGCGCGGGACCGTTGTCCGAGCTGAAGATCACCAACGTGTTCTCGCTGACCCCTAACCGGTCCAGCGCATCCAAGACCTTACCAATGCGATCGTCCGCATGCGACAACACGGACGCGTAAATCTTGTCCGCCTCACTCTCCATATCCCGGAATCGCCACTCATACTTGGGCACCGTGTGGAAGGGCGTGTGAGGTTCGTGCACCCACAGGTTCACGAAAAATGGCTTCTCCGCAGCCACGCTTTCCTCGATGAAATCGATTGTGTGCATCGCATCCTCATGAACCGGCATCTGCTCTCCCGAACAATTGAACGCCCCATAGGCATCATAGCCGTAGTCGCCTGGCGCCGGCGAATCCGGAATCATGTTGTTCGCCAAATGCCACTTCCCAAAGTGAGCCGTGCGATAGCCGGCGGTCTGCAGGAAGCGCGGCAGCGTTGGCGCTTCGGGATCCAGCCAATCCGGCATTCCCCGCTTCGCATTGCTCGGCACCCAGGCAAAGTGGCCATCGATATTGTAGCGTGCCGGAAAATGTCCCGTCATCACCGCCGTCCGGCTCGGCGAACAAACTCCGCTGGCAACGGTGAAGCGATGGAAGTCCGTTCCCTCCCTCGCCAATCGATCGATGTTGGGCGTCTTGACATAGGGATGCCCGTGACAGCTCAAGTCTCCCCACCCCCAATCATCCGCAAAGATGAAGACGATGTTGGGCTTGGCGGACTCGGCCCCGAGATTCCCCAACAAAATGGCAAGGAACAGAAAACTGATGACGTTTGATTTCATGAGTAGAGTCGAAAGTTGGTATGGGGTTAGCTTCCCTGAACTCCGGTGTATTCGGCTTCCGTGATCCAGCCCAAATCCTTCCAGTATCCCGTGTCATTTTTCTGCAATGGTCCGGGCGTGGTGCGCCCCTGCAGAATGATCGCGGTGATTTTCTCCTGCAACTGCCGCGCCCTGTCGGCTTGCTTCTCGGCGAGATTCACTTCTTCGGCGGGATCGGCAGCCAGATCATACAGCTCCAACGGATGTTTCTTATCCGGAAGAATCAGTTTCCAACTCCCTTCGGTGATGGAGTAGCGCCGGTCATTACCGTGGTTGATCAGAGGTGCGCGCTCGGCACTGGACGAGGGATCACCTAACACAGCCGCAAAACTCTGGCTGTCTTCCCCGGCATCTTCCGGCAACGACGCTCCGACCAGCTCGGCAAACGTCGCCAACAGATCCGTCTGTCCAACGATCCGGTCCCACCGCCGCCCCGGCTCCTTGATTCCACCGGGCCAACGCACAAAAAACGGCACCCGGTGCCCGCCCTCGTAAACCGAGCGCTTGCCTTCCCGAAAACCGCCTCGGCTGTCGTGATTGAATTCCGGGATCCGCTCCCGCCACGAGTTCTCCGGACCATTGTCACTCGTGTAAACAATCATCGTGTCCTCATCCAAACCCGCCGCGTCCAGGAATTTGAGAATCCGCCCCACATGATGGTCGGTCTCGATCACAAACTCACCATACGCGCCAGCCTCGCCCTTGCCGTGAAACTCGGGCAACGGACAAATTGGATAGTGGGGAGACGTATACGGCAGATAAAGAAAGAAGGGTGTCCCGCTCTTTGCTCCCTCCGCCTTGCCGGTCATCCACTCAATCGCCTTATCGGTAAACCGCGTCAGACATTCGTTATCGACAAAATCGGGCGCAACCTCCATCCCCGGCCGTCCCAGCGCCTCTTTCGTCTCGCCCGGCGTTTGCTCGTAAGGCGGCATGATCCGATAATCGCTCGCCCGCGCATTCTTCTTCTTATTGGTATAGAGCGTCGGCGGAACCTTCGCGTGGCGTCCTTCAAACCACGCCAGAATACCGTAGTTGAGCGAAGCCGGGATCCCGTAAAAATAGTCAAACCCTTTGTCCAACGGCATATCCTGAACCGGTTTGGACCAATCCCGGGTTTTCGGCGTTCCCGGGAAGTCCATTCCCAAATGCCATTTCCCGACCATGGCGGTGGCATAGCCCTCCCCTTTCAGCAGCGACGCCAGGGTCATTCTGCCATCCTCGATCAGGCAGGCAGTCTCCGCTCCAAACACCCCGGACTTCAGAGTCGTTCGCCACGAATACCTCCCCGTCAGCAAGCCATAGCGGGAAGGGGTGCAGACGGAATCCGAGCTGTGGCCATTGGTGAAGGAGATTCCCTCGTTGGCCAGCCGATCGAGGTTGGGAGTTTCGAATCGCGCATCAGGATTCAACACACTGGCATCTCCAAATCCCTGATCATCCGTGTAGATCACGATGATGTTGGGTCTCGTCGCAGCAGCATTCGAAAACTGTGCCAGGGCGAGGGAAACGGCAAACAGGATGCCGGACAACAGAAGTGGGGGCTTTCTAAACATGGTTGTGGGAATAAAGGGCAGGGTTAGGAAATTGGCCAGCGTGAGAGGGGTTAGCCCAACAACTCGGGAATGTTTCCGGTGCTGTGACTGAAGTGGTCCACCTCTACTCCACCTTCCTGCATCAACGTGAGCCAGTAGTTGGCCAACGGGGTGTCTTTCTTGGGAAGAACGAGATGGCGACCATGCTTGATCCGTTTTGCTCCACCACCGGAGAGGATCGCAGGCAGACCTTTCAACTCGTGACCGGAACGAAGGTTCGTTCCATAGCTGACGATACACTGATCATAGAGACGGCTACCGTCACTATCCCTGGCCTCCTTGAGGCGATCCAGAAAATGCGCGAACAATCCCGAACACTTCTGGTCCCGCTCGCGCGAGGCTGCCTTGCGTGGCTCGGAGAATCCGTAGTGACTCAACGAGTGCGCCTTGAGCTGGATCCCCATTCCCTCAAGAACCGAGCAAACCGGTTGGCGATAGGAGATAACCCGAGTCGAGTCGGTCTGGAGAGCCGCAATGATGATGTCATACATCACGCGAATTTCTTCTTCGCCCGTGATTCCCTGGGTCGGGGCTTCGAAGGGAGCTTCCGGCTTCGGAATATCCGCCCACTCCGCTTGTCGTTCCAGGCTCTGCTCGATCTGACGCACCCCTTGAAAATACTCGTCGAGCTTCTCTTGATCGCCTTTGCTCAACACCCGCCTCATCGATCCGCCATCCAGCCTGACAACATCCAGAATACTCTGCTTCTTGCGCAACGCCGCGTCGAGTTCCGCTCGCGAATCCGTTTTCTGGGCAAAGACGGCGTGATAAAGCTCAAGCGGTTGCGCAAAGCCGGGAAGCGGGTTGCCGGAATCGTCCCACGCCAGCGAAAGGCCTTTGCCGTGTCCTGAATTCTGTCCTCCATCGGATTCTTTGCTCGTCAAAACCAGGGACGAGTATCGCGTTTCATGGCCAAGATGTTTCGCCGCAAATTGATCGCAGGATATGGAGTTGAAGAAGCGTTTCCCCGCCGTTCCCGAAACATTCGCACCCGTCAGATAGGAGACACTGCCCCCGTGAGGATCCGTCGCTCCCAGGTTCGTGAGATTCGCGACCATCGTGATATCGTCCTGATGACGCTTCAACGGCATCAAACCTTCGGTGAGCCCGATCTCCGAAAATCGCCCCTCCTCGGTCGGGAAAAACGTTTCCTTGGTAAAACCGAACCCGCCACCAAGGAAGATCATCCGCTTTGGCGGCGTCACGGAAGTCGATGCGGCGGTGGCAAACGTTTCGAGAAACGGAAGTGCGAGGCAATATCGGCCGGCCCGAAAAAACGAGCGGCGAGTTTGGGAGTTGGAGATGAACTGACTCATGTGATGGGAATGTTAGGCCGTAAATGGTTCACGGGCTCCAGGGTTGGAGACCGTCTTTTTCCTGGAGAAACCTGGCGTCGACGTCCTGATACCAGGCGTGAAGGCGCTTGCGCATTTCGGCAACGCGCTCGGGCATGGACTCGGCGATGTCGGATTGCTCGCCCGGATCCTCTTCGAGATTGTAGAGATGAACCCGGCCGTCTTCGTAACGCTCGACCAACTTGTAGGCCCCTTCTCGAACCGCGCCGCCAGGAAAGCCGCCTTGATTGCTGTAGTGCGGATAGTGCCAATACAGGCTCTCGCGATTCAGCGTCCCTCCTTCCAGAACTGGGCGAAGATCGAGCCCGTCGATTTGATGATCCACAGTCGCTCCAGCCGCTGCGATCAGCGTCGGAAACAGGTCGATCGAGCAAATCACCTCCTCGGAAACCGTGCCCGGTTTGGTAACGCCCGGATAACGAACTATCCACGGCTCACGAATTCCCCCTTCATAAACCCACCCCTTTCCTCCGCGCAAAGGCAGGTTGCTGGTCGGCGAACCTTCCGATGTCGAGAGACCTCCGTTGTCCGAGGTGAAAATCACAACCGTTTCGTCAGCAACTCCGGATGCTTCCAACTGGTCAAGCACCTTCCCAACCGCCTGATCCATCGCTTCGACCATGGCCGCATACACCGCATGCTTCTGCAGAACGCGAACCTTGCGCGGCTTATTACCAAACACCTGCTCTTCATCGGCAAACTCTTCGCCGTTGATGGCCTCCGCCTTCTTCTTGTACTTCTCGACCAAATCCGGGCGTCCCATCAAGGGCGTGTGGACCGAGTAGAACGAAAGGTAGGCAAGGAAGGGTTCGTCTTTGTTGGCATCGATAAAGGAGGCGGTGTCGCGCGCCAGCCGATCCGGAAGGTGATCTCCGGCCGGGCTCTCCACTTCCATCTCAGGGTTCTGGAACGGTGCGAAATATTTCTTCCCGGTGTAGGGGCCGCCTCTGCTGTGACCACCAATGTTGACGTCGAAACCACGATTCTGAGGATAGTATTCCCTGCTCTCGCCCAAGTGCCATTTTCCGGCGAAAAAGGTCGCGTAATCCCTGGTCTTCAAGGCATCGGCAAGCGTCACTTCATCGAGCGGCATCTCATTGATGAGCGGCGCGGGATGGAACTTCCCACTCCGCTTTCCGGAGAAGAAGTTGGTCGCTTGAACCCGGGTGGGATATTTGCCCGTCATCAACGCGTAGCGTGTCGGGGAGCAAACGGGGTTCGCGGCATAACCATTCGTGAATCGCATTCCGGACTTCGCGAGCCCATCAATATTCGGCGTCTCATAGAAGCAGTTGGGGTTGTTCGCGCCGATGTCCATGAAACCGAGGTCATCGACCAGGAAGACGACAAAATTCGGCGAGTCCTCAGCCTGGACCGTTACCGTGGAGAACAGGAGGGCGACTGCGGCCAGTCCGCACAGGACTTGGGAAAGAAGGGGTTTGATCATTGAAAGGGGGTTTGAGCTATTTGGTTCGAAAGAGTTTACTCGCGGCAATCTCATGAATCATCGCGCGGGTTGGATACCGATCTTTAGCGAGGCGCTCAATAATATTCAAGACCACGGTTTCGTCGGAGAACTCGATCGTCCGGCCCAAGCCGTAGGCGAGCATCGATTCGACCATCTCCTGAGCCAGGTCGGCTTCGTGGCTGAGCAAGACCGACTTCAATCCTTCAAGATCGCTAAACGCGGCCCCGTCTGGAAGCGTCCCGCCCGGCTCGATCGCAACGTCTCGGCGTCCAACTTTTTCGGTCGTGCGCCATTTGCCAATCACGTCGAAGTTTTCCAGGCCAAATCCAATCACGTCCATCTTCCGGTGGCACGAAGCGCAAACCGCCTGGTTTTGGTGAAGCTCGACCAGTTGCCGATTCGTCGACGGCTTCTTGTTGTCGGTCCCCAACTCGGGAACATTCGGCGGCGGGGGCGCGGGCTTGTCGTGAAGCAATTTCTCCATCACGAGCGCTCCCCGAATCACCGGCGATGAACGCTCTCCGTTTGAGCCCAAGGTCAGGAACGCGGTCTGCCCCAGCAAACCCCCACGCGGGCTCCCTTCCGGCAAACTCACCCGCCGAAATTCATCCGAATCCGCGCCGGGGATGTCGTAGTGTTCGCCAAGCACCGAGTTGATCACCACAAAGTCGGAGTCGATCAGATTGGAGATGGGCAGATTCTCCTTCACGAGCTCGCCAAAGAACGCGGCCACTTCCTGATAGGCGGAAAGTCGAACTCCCGCGTTAAAACGAAAGTAGGCTTGTTCATCCACCGTAATCGCGTTGAAGCGGGGCAGCTCCGCCCATTGGCTCGCAAACCCGTCCATGAAGGAAGCAGACTTCGGATCATCGAGCATGCGATCGACCTGCGCCTTGAGCACCTTTGGCTGAAAGAGCGTCTTGTCTTTGGCGCATTGATAGAGCTCCGCATCCGGAGGGCGACTCCACAGAAAATACGCCAACCGCACCGCGAATTCCCGCTCGTCGAGTTGTCGTTTTTCACCCGATTCCTCACTCGCCTCCTGAAGAAAGAGAAATCCCGGAGACGACAGAATGATTCCAATCACCTCCCCCATCGCCTCTTCGTACTTCATTCCGCTGGATCGATTGTTCTCAAAAATCGTGACCAACTGACCCACAAATTCCGGGCTCGCTTCCTTGCGACGAAACGCCTCGAACGCGAACCGTTGAATCAACTCTCGCGCGCTGGCATCCTGCATCATCGCGGATCGCTTTCCACGCACATACCCTTCCGGATAAATCAGGTTCCCAAAAAAGCTGAGCGGACGATCGTAGAACGGGCCTTCCATCTCCAACCGGTCAATCCAGATCGAAGCCCATTGGCCGCCGGGGTCCAACCGCTTCAGGTAGCTATCCAGGACGCGAATATCCGCGCGATTTTCTTCCACGTGAAAACTCATCACGCGATAGGAAATATTTCCCTCCACCGACATCCCAACCGTTTGCGGTTCTTCCGCCGTCCCTTGAACTTTCACCACGCCGATCGGGCCCGCGTTGTCCGAGAACCTCAGAAATTTGCGGATCTCCGGCGGATCCCCAACGATCCCGGCCCGGACCTTCACCTCATAACGGGCCCGTGGATCGATTCCCCGATTCATCCCGAATCGCTTGGTCTCGTTCGTCGCGTCCACCACATACATTCCGGTATCCACGAGGGGATACTCCAGATATTGGCGAGGTTTGCCGGCTCGATTTTTGAACTGGCTGAAGATGATCTTGGCCTCGCCCTCATCCTTGAACCCCATTTCCTGCCAGGTCGCGCCAGCCAGCTTCATCTCCATTTTCTTGTCGAGATCGGCGAGCGTCGTTCGCAACCGTTCGGTGACGCGCTCTTCCGCTTCGCGACTATTCTTGGTGGGGCGCTGATGAGGCTTGCCCGACCATTGAAAGCCATTGGCCGCCACCACTTTTCCCAATTCGAGATACTTCTCAAAGTGGGACGACGTGAAGAACTGATCAGCCCCGACCGTATCGAACGCTTCCGACTCTCCATCCTCCGGCACCATGTGTAGTGGAACCTTGAAGCCAAACAACTCGGTAATCGTGTTCGCGTATTCCCGTTGATTGAGTCGACGCATCTTGATTTCGCCGCCGTGATCGGTCAGCCGCATTCGCGCCTTCAGCAGCGCGCCGGTCAAGGTGTCGAGAATCCGCGACAGCTCGGCGTCGCTCGGCTGCGGTTCATCTTCCGGAGGCATCTCGCCGCCATTCAATACGTCCAGCACATCCTGCCATCGCTGCGCCGTGTCGTTGTTGGTGATTTCCCAGGAAACCTCATCAAACCGAACCTGGCCTTTCTGTTTGTCAGGCCCGTGACACTTCACACAATTCTCTTTCAGGAATGGCTCCAACTTCGCTTTCGGCATCCGCGTGCGTTGCGGCAACTCGGCCTGCACCAGAACCGGCAGAAAGGCCAGCACGACACTCCATCTCACCATTCGTTTCCGGGATTTCGTCAACTTCATCTTTAACTACGGCTTCGTGTATCGACAGGGGTTCAGGGGCGGGTTTGAAGATAGATCTTCCGAATTTCTTCGGGACTCAGCGCCGATTTCCAAACCGTCATTTCATCGATTCGCCCGACGAAATTGCGAATCGCCTGGCTGGATTTTTGGGGACGATAGGGCAGCCCCCAGTTGCCAATCTCAGCTTCCCCAATCGTCAGGGACTGATCATACACAATCTTCTCACGAGCCACCTCCCGGCTGTTCAGGAAATGACGAACTTCACCGGCCTCCCGGTCATAGGTCGAACAAACGAGGTTCCAGGTTCCAATCCGGCGCGGGTTCAACAACACCGGCGATCCATAGCCACTCGCCGAAAGCTTCTCATCACGGGACGGCAGGCGAATCCCCAGTCGCAACGTCCCTTCGGCAGAGAACTGCCAGTGAACGCGCCCCACCTCATAACTATCGGTCAACAGCAGGGACTGCGCTCTCCCGGTCAAGGCATCCATCCGAATCCAGGCAGACAGCGTTAACGCGTCAAACTCACCGGGAATCTCAATCCGGACCCGGTCTCCCGGACGCTTGAACTCGAGAGCGCCTTTTCCAGGCCATCGTCCGGATGCCGACTCGGTCCCCACAACCACGCCATGGTAGTTCGGCGAGCTTCGATCCAGAACCTGCGACTGCACGTCTTCAAAATCATAGTAGGCAACCAGCCGGGAATCCGTCCGGACATCCTGGTTCCACTTTTGCCACCGCTCGAATTTGCGCTGCGACGCGTCGCGAGTCTGACTCTTGAACTCTTCGAACGAGGCAAAGTTGGATTGCTCGGGCACAATGCGTTCGGTTTCCCCTGAAGCCGCCCAGGACAACCCCGAACCGCCGAGAAGCCGTTGCAACTTGCCCGGCGCCCGTTTCCCATCGGGTGGATACAACTCCACCTCGCCGTCAAACACGAGCACCTTGGCTCCTCCTGTTGCGCCGACCTCAACCCCAAACTCCGTCCCCAGGTCGACCAGCTCAAACTGCGGCGCCAAGACCGTAAACCCGCGAGCCTGAGGCGGAACCTGCGCCCTGACTTTGCCGTTGTGGCAAACCGTTCGGCTCGCCGAAACCAGTTCCAACTCGGCTGGACCTTCCACAATCAACCGGGCCCCACTGTAAAACTCAATCTGGGCAAGCCCCTTCAAGAGCTTCAACGTTCCCGGCGAAAACACGGCTCCCGATTCCAGATCCGAATCCCCTTCCCAAATCGCATTGACCGACTGCTTCAAATAGGCAACGCCATCGTCCTGCAACTCAGCGACCGGCAACACCGCGCCATCGCCATTGTCAAACATTGATCCCAATCCGAGACCGATCCCAAACACAACGACTGCGGCCGCCGCCGCCCAAACCCATCCCATGGTTGGTCGATTGATCGCAATCACCTTCTCTCCCCAGGCTTCCTTGATCTCGTCCACACGTTCCGCGCCCTGCTGGAGATGAGCGTCCAACGCGAGATACTGTCGCAGATCCGCCCGTAGCGCTGCCGATTCCTCCAGGGCCTTTTCAAACCGCGTAAACTGCTCCGGAGACATCGTCTCGTTGCAATACGCCTCGATCCATTTTCGATGCTCGTCTCCACTTCCACTCATGCCGGGCTCTCCTTCAATGATTTTTGGATGCAATCCAGCAACGACGCGCGAATGCGGTTCAATCGCATATAAAAGGCCCCTTCCTTGACGCCGAGACGCGCTGCTTCATCGCGAGCGCTGGTGCCCTGGGTGTAGGCAAGCGTCACCCAGCGGCGCTGTTTCTCCGGCAACTTTTCCAAACACCCTTCCAACGCCTGATATTCCTGCGACCGAATCTCCGACTCGTCCACCGCCTCATCCGCCATCAGCTCCAACAACTCCGTGTTAAACGCGAGGCGTTCCCGCGCCATTTTGCGGCGAAATGACAGCGTCTTGAATCGCGCGATCACGCAAACCCATTTCAGGAAGGAAGTGCCCTGCTCAAACTCGGCAAACTTGCGCAAGGCGACGAGCGCGACCTCCTGCACAATTTCGTCCGCATCATGCCAATTCAGCCCCAACGACCGCACGAACGTCCGCAACCCCTGCTCATGGCTGGTGAACAGTTCGACGAACTTTTCGTAGTTTTCGGCGGAGGGAGCTTCTTCCATTCCTCCACTAATTCCCGCCGCCAAAGAAACCTCACACAAATTCCTCAAAAAAACTTCAACGCTCGAACCTGACACCGGCCTTCCGTCGCTTCCAGCCAGCCGACCTTACCCGGGCCGTTGAAACCCATTTCGCACCGCCTCGATCGGAACTCTCGCACAGCATCCTTCGATGTGATCATTCACCATTCCCATCGCCTGCATGAACGCGTAAGCCGTCGTCGGCCCCACGAACCGCCAGCCGCGCTTCTTGAGATCCTTGCTCAACGCTTTGGACTCGGCGGTCTGATTCAACTCACGCAATGCCGCCCAGGTCAGTTTCCTGGGCCGCGAAGCCGGATCCGGCTCCCATTGCCAGAAATACGCCGCCAACGATCCAAACTCCTTCTTCATCTCGCAAGCCCGTTTCGCGTTATTCATCGTCGCCTCAATTTTGCCCCGATGCCGAACAATCCCCGCGTCCCCGAGCAGTCGCGCCACATCTTTCTCCCCAAACTTCGCCACCGTTTCGAAGTCGAACCCCCGAAACGCCTTCCGAAAATTCTCCCGCTTGCGCAAAATCGTCAGCCAGCTCAATCCCGACTGAAACCCTTCCAGGCAAATCTTCTCGAACAGCCGATGGTCATCGACAACCGGGTTGCCCCATTCCGCATCGTGATAGGCGATGTAATCATCATGCTCGGCGCCCCAAAAGCACCGAAGCTTCCCGTCCGGCCCTTTGGCCAACCCATTTTGAGGAATTTCGTAAGCCATGGTCCGGATCCTCGGCCAACACATCCTACTCGGCCATCAAATTCACGGAACAGAACCTGACTTCGCAACCAGCGGTGGAGAGGTTTGGCATTCGCAGAGCCCCCGCCTGGCTGCGCAGCTTCAAGAACAGGCGATTCCGGAGATGGCCGCCAGGTTGGACGTTCCCTCCAAAAGCCATCGTGCCAGCGCCACCAACTAATCACGAATTTGTCCTTGGACAACCAGCCTGATCCGATGCTTGAATTCCCTGACGGAACTACTCCGTTTTGAGATCAATCTGATGCAGGAGAATTGGACAGCAGAAAGTGGCTATATCGAAGCGCAGCGACGCATTCGGGCGGCCGCAGAATCGAACCACACCACCCTGGACCTTCATGATCTTCCTTTGGCCGATCTCCCTCCGGAACTAGGCCAATTAGGGGGATTGAAAGAACTCTTTCTGGGGAACCAGTTTCGAGATCCCGAAACTGGTTACATTCTATTGGACCGCCCCCCACCCAACAAAAATATTGTAGATCTCTCGGCCCTGGCCGGCCTCAGCGCCCTGCAGCTCCTCGATTTGGGCGGGTGCCGCCGGCTGAGCGATTTCTCGGGGCTGGCCGGCCTCAGCGCCCTGCAGCACCTCAATTTGAGCGGGTGCCGCCAGCTGAGCGACCTCTCGGTCCTGGCCGGCCTCGGCGCCCTGCGGCACCTCAATTTGGGCGGGTGCGACCGGCTGAGCGACCTCTCGGTCCTGGCCGGCCTCAGCGCCCTGCAGCACCTCGATTTGGGCTGGTGCGACCAGCTGAGCGATCTCTCGGTCCTGGCCGGTCTCAGCGCCCTGCAGCACCTCGATTTGGGCTGGTGCGGCCAGCTGAGCGACCTCTCGGTCCTGGCCGGCCTCGGCGCCCTGCGGCACCTCAATTTGAGCGGGTGCCGCCAGCTGAGCGACCTCTCGGTCCTGGCCGGTCTCGGCGCCCTGCGGCACCTCTATTTGCGTAGTTGCGACCAGCTGAGCGATCTCTCGGCCCTGGCCGGTCTCAGCGCCCTGCAGCACCTCGATTTGGGCTGGTGCGGCCGGCTGAGCGATCTCTCGGCCCTGGCCGGCCTCAGCGCCCTGCAGCACCTCGACCTGTGGGGGACTAGCTCACCCACAATTTCCCGAGGGTTTCTTCAAGGTCTGAAAGACCGTTGTGACGGATTAAGTCATCTCATTATTCAACAGGCTGTTGAGATTCATCCGGCACTCCTGTCCAGAAGTGAAAGAGACAACTGTTTAGAGCGACTCTTTTCTGCACTCCGCGCGTTCGAGGATCCCCAGGCAAAGCCGGTGACGGATCAGGATGTCAAAGTGTTAGTTTTGGGAAATGGTGAAATTGGAAAGACCTGGTTTTGTCACCGATTGATGGGTCATGACCCGACCGCCCTGAAGTTGAAGTCCACCCACGGGATCCAGGTCTTGCGCGCGGGATTTCCCCAGGAGTTTATTGAGAGGCAGTTTCAGGATCAGACTGAGGCAAGCCCTACCAATTGGCTCAATCTATGGGATTTCGGGGGGCAGGATTTGTATCACGGAACCCACGCGTTGTTTCTCAATACACGCTCGGTGTTTTTGATGCTTTGGAAGGCCGGAGATGACGAGGAACAGGAGAGGATCGACTCTCTCGGTCATCCGGATCAGCGCCATACGCAACAGTATTGGGCCGACTACATCGAATCGCTCGCCCCGCGTGACAGCGCGGTGGTGGTCGCACAGAGTTTGTGGCGAGATGCGGAGACGGGCGTGGACGATCGACCGGGCTCTTTGAACGCGGAGTTCCGGCATCTGAAACCGATCGAAAGCTATTACAATGCCAGCACCGGTGAACATGGTAAGGTCCTGAAAGAGGACTTGGAAACGGCGATCGCGCAGATTCGGGGAACGACGGGTGATCTTCTCATTCCCGGTTCCTGGGCCAAGGTTCGAGATGAGATTCAGGCGTGGCAGCAGGAATGGGTGGAATCCGAAGAGGTTTCGTTTGCGGAGCGCAAACGTCAGACGATTCCCTGGGATGAAGGTGAGGATTCGTTCGTGAAACTTTGCCAGTCCGCTGGAGATGTGGGCGATCCCAAGGTGCTGCTACAGTTTCTCCACGACACCGGGGTCCTGTTTCACAAAGAGGGAGCGTTTCAGAATCAAATTGTTCTCGATCAGGAATTCGTGCTCAAGGCGATCTATGAGGTCCTCGACCGTGAAAATGTTCTCGAGTCCATCAAGCGCACCGGGCGTTTTACGATGGCAGAACTGTGGCAGAAAACGCCCTATTCCGAAGGTGATCAGGCATTGTTTCTTTCCTTGATGCAAGAATGTGGAATCTGTTTTGAGTTCCGCAAAGGTCCACAGGGTGAGTCCGTCTATGTCGCGCCGGACCTCCTGCCGGATCGAAACGGCATCGATGATCCGGACCACCGCGACCGAGCCTCACTCGATGCGTGGAACGCGATCCCAACACCGGAAACAGTCTATCGGCTGGACTTCGATTTCTGGCATCAGGCAATGGCGCGATCCTTCTTCAGCGAAGTTGGACGGGCGGCCGGGGACCGGGCGACGTATTGGAAAAACGGGGTCTACTTTGAGGTACGGGAACATGGAGAAGAAGCGGTATGCCGGATCACCAAGGAACCGAGCCGGGCGGGAACGGTGAATTGCGGATGCCTGACGATTCGCGTGAAAGGAGAGACTGCCGGTTCCATTCCGCTTCTGGCAAAAATGATTGCGGTGGTTCACAAAATCCAGACCGGAGTTCCACCTCGCGAGACTTTGGAGCGCGACGGCTGTCTTGTGAAGGTGAACTACGCTGACGAAAGCAAAGTGGACCAAAAGCGCCTCACATTGGATGAGGTTCATGCGGAAGAAGGCGGCGAAGAAAAGGTCGTGGCTTACGATCCGAATGACCCGGACCAATCCGAGCTGAAACCCGCAGCACCATTTCAAGAGATTCTGCGATTCTTGGGAGATCGGGATCCAAGGCGAGCGATGAAGCAGGAAATGATGGAGGCCATCGCCGACAAGGATGACGCTTCGGAAGAACCGGAAAGCGGTCTTGAAAAGCTCGGGTTCATGCAAATCAAGGATTCGCTGCAAATGAAGCGAGGGCATGATGGGAGATTTGCGACGAGCGATGAATCGTCGGAGGTATTGCCGAATCCCAGTGATCTCGTGCCTGTGACGACTACGCACGCCTCGGAATATGAGTACGACGTTTTCATCTCCCATAGCGATCGCGATCTGGAAGCCGCCAAATCCTTGACCGAGTTTTTGAGAGAGAAGGGCCTCACCGTGTGGCTCTTCGAAACCGCGATGAAGCCAGCGGATCCATGGAAGAATTGGGACACGGCAATGGAGTTGAGCCAGAATCTCGTAATTCTTTTGGGTGGTCATTCAACCGGCCAAGAGCGGGAACTGGAATACTTCGAGAATCGGCAGAGGTCGGAGGGAGAGGAAACTTGCCGCATTCTTCCAGTATTGCTTCCTGGTGCTCGCGATCACGTTTTGTTCCCCCGATTTTTGGATCGTTGGATGTGGATTGAGGCGAAACAGGAATTCGGCGTTCGGGAGATGAAGTTGATCGCTAGCGTGTTTACCCGAGCTGAACCGGTGCTCGGCAAACGTCCAAAGCGCCGATGGATACCAGCCGTGCTTGTGCTCGGTTTAACCGGCGTAGTGGCTAGCGCTGGATGGCATTGGCGCGATTCGATTCAGGATTGGTCGGACAAGATCGGGGGCCGAGGAATCGTCGTCACAGAAATAGGCAGCGACGGCCAATCGCCACCCGCTGATTCACCAAGGGAAATTCCATCCATCGACAAACTCTACCAAGGGAGCCATGCCCTTATTATCGGCAACGATACCTATCAACACTGGTCGAACCTGCCTTCGATCGTGGAAGAGACCAAGGAGGTGCAAGAGGCTTTGAAGAAGCAGGGGTTTACCATCTTCAAGGGTGGAGTTCAAAGGAACCTGACGGAGGACGAACTGCGCAGAACCTACGAAGACTTCATCGATGATCACGGGTTGGCTGACAAAAACCGATTGGTGCTCTATTTTGCGGGTCACGGTTTTACGCGCAAGAACGGAGACATTGGCTACATCGTGCCGGTTGACGCTCCCAACCCAAACGATGATGAAACCGGGTTTACGCGAAAAGCGGTCGAAATGGATGCGGTCCGAACGTGGATGCGGAAGATCGAATCCCATCACGCACTCTTTCTTTTCGATTCCTGTTTTTCGGGCACGGCTTTCCTAACTCGCAGTCTAACCAATGAGGAATTGCCATCAGATATTGCGGCATTGGCTGAACTACCGGTCCGGCAGTTCATGACATCCGGCAGCGCGGACGAAGAAGTACCAGCTCGCTCCGTGTTTACCCAAGCCTTTGTCGATGCCATGACCAGACCCGTGGCGGATTTGGATGACAACGGCTATGTGATTGGCGCGGAACTGGCGATTTACCTCCGCAAGGAAGTCGCAAAGTTCACTCCGATGGGAAACCGGGTTCAATACGGTGTCATCCGAGACCGAGCCCTCAGCCAGGGAGACATCGTTTTTGAAGTTTTGAGGGATTAAAGCCGATCGCTACCCTTTTTTGCTCGCCAAGTAGGCCACGAGGGAGGCGAAGTCGTCGACGCTCAAGGCGTTGGCGAGTCCGGGCGGCATCATGGAGATCTCCAATTCGTGGCGCTGGGCGACATCCGCTGCTTTGACCTTGTGGACCTGGCCGGCGATGTCGCGCAACTCGAGTTGATCGCTGGTCTCGCCGGTTACGAATCCAGTTACCGATTTCCCGTCCTTGGTCGAGATCATGACGGTGGCGAAGCCCTGGGAAATGGAGGCGTTTGGCTTGAGGATGGACTCGGCGATTTGTTCGCGGCTGAGCACCGCTCCGACCTGCCCCATGTGCGGACCTTTCAACGGCTGACCGACTTCGGTGGTGTGGCAGGCAATGCATCCCTGGGTCGTGAAAATCGCCGCCCCTTTCTTGGGATCGCCCTTGTGGGTATCGAGCGCGAGCATGACGTCCTCGATCGACATCTTCCCGATTTCGCCCGCTTTTCCGGCAATCATGGACAGATCGACCTTGGGTTCGTCGTTCGCCACCGCGGCAACGGCCACCGGCTCAATCCCGGACAAGTCCATGCGATAATTCTCATTCAAGAGCGCCAGCCACCTCTTCCGGTCGGTCTCGGCTGCCTGGTACTCGGCCAACAGAAACTGCTCGATTCCGGCTGAGGCTTCCCAGGTTTCTCCCACATAGAAAGGGCCACGGGTGTCGGGGCGGGTTCCCCACCACCAGGAACCGTCATAGGCTTTTTCTCGTTGATAGAGGCGCGCCAACAATTCGGTCAATTCCTCGCGCTGAGTTCCTTGTGCGTTCTTCGCCTGGGCGAGGACCGTTTCGACAACCTTGGGCTCGAACTGATACCGCAATGCCCAGAGCGCGCCTTGACGATTGGGACCGTTCAACGCACCGAGGCTGGCATCCACCGCCTTGAGCTGAGTAAGCGCCTTTACCGCGACATGAGGCAGAATGATCGCCGCATTGGGTTTGGCGTGCGGCCCCTCCGCCGATGGAGTCCCGGGAATCCTGGGAATGGCATTGTGGACGGCAAAGGCAGAGGAACCACCTTTGTCCGACGTGCTGGCGATGCCGATGGTCGCCTTGAAGCGTTTTGCGCCGGGCGGAAGTTTGTAGACGAGGGAAGAGGGTGCATGGCTGCCGAGCCCGGTAGGACTTGGGGTGCCATCGTGCCGTTTCAAAGCGTTCCCATTCGGCGCTTTACCAACGGCAATTTTTCCCCAACCAACCTCGGCCGATTCTTGTTTCGCGCCCTCTGAGAGGGGCACTTCAGAACCATCTGCCATGACCAAAATCGGGTCGAACCAGGAACTGTGATCCAGCCCACTGCCGTTCCCACCGTCGGTGGTGTGGAGGTGAAGCTTTTCGAACCCTGTCAGATCAATATCGATGTCCTGGGTTTCGTCGCCCTTCAGGATCTTGCTCATGAACACCGGAGGCTCGGTCGGCGCCTTCTTCTGACCTTCCGTGGAAAGAGGATTGGCAACGGCAAGCAAGGCCTCCGCCGCCGTGACATCACCCAACCGACCGAGTGATACCGCCGCCGCGACCTGCACCCGCGGGTTGGAGTCGCGCAAGGCTCCGGCAAACACGTCCTTGCTCAATCCACCAAGTTGCGTCTTCCGGTCCGTCGCCGCGCGAAGCGCCCACTCCCTCACCACAGCGTCGCCCGCCAACTGAACCAATTCCGCGTTCGCGCCTTCGCCGAGCAATTGCTTGTAGGTGAAGATCGCCGCAACCCGGGAGTCGAGCGACGCGTCATGACTCTTCGCCATCGCCAGCAAAGCTTCAGCCACCGATGGATCGCCACGGCGAAGAATCGCCTGTTGGGCATGAAGCCGGGCTTTCGCACTGGCAGCCCCGATCAGAGCCACCAACTCCGATGGTGAAGCTTTCGCGAGATCCGGAAACGCCTGGTAGGTCCAACCTTTGGGAACAACTCGCTGCACATAGCCCTTCTCTGACGAACCCTTGTATCCAGCCCCATCCCAAGCCGCTACATAAAGCGCGGAAGAACCGTCGCAATCCACATCGGAAATCTGATTTACTTTCAAGAACACTTCCGGCTCCTGGGTAAAGCTTGCCCCATCAGGTTTCAGGCGATGGATATATAAGGTGCTGCGCCCCCAATCACACATCATGGGTTGATTGTTGAACTTCGCGGGCCAACCCGGCTCCTGAAAATACATCGAGCCTGTTCCCGAACCGCCGCCCAGGTCTTCCAGCGCCGGGAGAATCTCGCCGGTGAAGTTCTTGAAATGCATTGGGTAACCATAATGCGCGGATTGAATGTGATGAATGAAACGCACGTTCCAGCCCCCTCCGTCATTGGTATTTCCCCGCGTGTAGATATTCATCAGCGGATCGATCGCGATGTCGTAGATATTACGCAGGCCGGTGGTGTAGACCTCCAACTCGGTGCCGTCCGGTCGAACCCGAACCACGCCCCCGCCGAGCATCGTCAGTTCCGTGCCGTCGGTGCCTTTGGCGCCGTGAATACCGAAGTCGCCCACTGCGATGTAGATCCAGCCGTCAATGCCCATGCGGATTCCGTTCGTGGTATGATCCGCGCCGCGATCCTGATTGTGCTTCGGCGGGCTCACATCGCTGACCAGAATCTGGTACGGCCCATCGGCGACACCATCCCAGTCCTTGTCCTCAAACACGGAAAGGTGCATGCCGGTCAATTTACCGACGGACTCGGGAATGACGGTGTGGAGCACGAACAGCTGGTTCCCGACCGGAATCAAGCCACGCGGGTTGTCGATTTTGGCGAACTCGGTGTGGGAGTCGGCGACGCCGTCCTGGTCCTCATCGATCAACCGGATGATTTTGCCTTTTCCCGGTCCTTTCCCGAGCGAACCCAGCATGTCGACCCCGACAAAGACCTCCCCGGTTGGAGCTGCGGCCAGGCACGCCGGTGAAGGCGTGATTTCAGGGCCGGAAAAGCGTGTCGATTCCAGTTCTGCGGGAAGTTGAGCCCAAAGCAGACCGGGCAACAGGATCAAAGGAAGGGAAAAAAGGCGGGACATAGGCAGCGCTTAGTGATGGCGTGATCGATTTTGTTCAAAACGACCAAAAGCCGTCACCCGGACATGAGCGGCGGCTTTTGGTTACGAAGCTTGGATCCTCACGCCAACACATCCTTGATCACATGGCCATGAACGTTGGTCAGACGCCGCTCCAGGCCATTGTGATAGTAGCTGAGTCGTTCGTGATCGAGCCCCATGAGATGGAGAATGGTCGCGTTGAAGTCGTAGACCGAAGCGGGATTGGAGACGGCTTTGAAGCCGAATTCGTCGCTTTCCCCATAGCTGAACCCTTTCTTGACGCCGGCCCCGGCGAGGAAACAGGTAAACGCGCCGGGATTGTGATCGCGCCCGGTGCCGTTGCCTTGCAGAAAGGGCATGCGACCAAATTCCGTGCACCAAACCACGAGGGTATCGTCGAGCAATCCGCGCCGTTTCAGATCGTGGATGAGTGCGGCGGTGGGCTGATCCATGATCTCGGCCTGCATCGCATGGGTCTCGGCAATCTTTGAATGCGAATCCCAGTTCGTGATTCCATTTCCCCCGGAGGGATCGCTCCCGTTGAAAAGCTGAACGACGCGGACGCCTTTCTCGATCAACCGTCGCGCGAGGATGCAGTTCTTGGCGTATTCGCGCTTCAGTTCCGTTCCGCTCTCGGTGCCGTATTCCTTGTGAATCGACGCGGGCTCGGCGGAAAGATCCATCATGTCGGGAACGGAAAGCTGCATCTGGCCCGCCAACTCGTAGCTCGCGATCCGGGCGGCGAGGTTGGCGTCGCCAGGATATTTCTCAAGGTGTTTGTCGTTGAGCCGCTTCAAGAGATCGACCGTCGCCTGGTCGTCCTGTGCCGTGTAGGCACCGGGACGGCCGAGGTTTGCGGGAGGATTCTTCGCATTGAAGTCCGTGCCCTGAAATGCCGCGGGAAGGAACCCGTTTCCAAAGTTATTCTTCCCTGAACGCGCCAGGCCGCGCGGATCATTGATCGCAACAAACGCGGGCAAATCCTGGGTCGCGGATCCCAACGCATACGTTACCCACGCGCCAAAGGAGGGAAAGCCTTCCATCGTGAATCCGGTGTGGAGAAAGTTCTCGCCCTGTGGATGGGCGCTGGTCTGGGTGTGGAGCGAATGCAGGAAACAGAAGTCGTCAGCCAACGCGCCCAGATTCGGCAACAACTCGGACGTCATCTTCCCACTTTGACCACGTGGTTTGAACTCCCAAAACGGCTTGGCGATGTTTCCGGAAGGGCCCTCGAACGTCACCGCCGGCATTCCGGGCGGCTTTTTGCCATGATACCGGGTCAACGCACGCTTGTAGTCGAAGGTGTCGACGTGGCTGACGGCCCCGGGGCAGAAAATAACGAGAACCCGCTTAGCCTGGCTTTGGAAGTGACCATTGCGCGGCAAATACGGGTTGTCCGGATTGATGTCCGGACGGATTGGAGCTTTGCCACTGAACTCCGCCGGGTTCTCGCTCCCGAGAAGTTGCGACAACCCCAACGCGCCCATCGAGAGGCCCGCCTGGCCCATGAAATGACGGCGATTGAGGAGCTTGCGTCCGTGAGAAGAAATCGATTCAGGATTCATGAAATGACGGGTTCAGGGAATTTGCGTGAGCTTTACTTGGCGATGATCCGGTTCATCCTGGCGGTCAGGTTCGCGACCACCTCGGGATGATCCGCGGCAATGTTCACGGTTTCATGGGGATCGTTTTCGTGATCAAAGAGCTCCACAAAAACGGGTGGGGCAGACGGATCACGGTAGTCTTTCCAGGCGATCAAACGATAGCGCGAAGAGCGCGCGGTATAACCCATGAGGTGGTTTTCAAAGAGGTCGCGGTCCCAGGCGTCGCCGTGTTGTTTGATGATGCGTCCTTCGACTTCTTCGATCAACGGCCCAAAGAACGTTTCCCTCATCTCGGGGGAGAGCGGGTTCGCCGCCCATTCGCGCAGGGCTGGACTCGGAAACTGGCTCACCGCGAGGTCCTTCCATTCCTGCTCCGGATCGTCGAGCAACGGGGCAAAGCTCTTTCCCGCCAAATGATCCGGCTTGGGAAGCCCCGCAAGTTCACACAAGGTTGGGTAAATATCGACCAGTTCCACCAACGCATCGGTCCCCTTCCCGCGCTCCTTCATGTCCGGCGTCGACAAAATCATCGGAACCCGGGTGGCGATCTCGTAGTTCGTCGCCTTTCCCCAGATTCCCATTTCACCCAGGTGCCAACCGTGATCGCCCCAAACAATGATGATCGTGTTTTCGCGAACGCCGGCCTCCTCCAGGGCAGCGATCATCTTCCCGATCTGCGCATCCACATAACTGACGCTTGCATAGTAGGCGTGAAGCAGGGTCCGGGAAAGATCGTCTCCCATGGGACCAATCTTGGGAATATTGGCCCGCACCCTCAACTCAAAAGAGGCATGAAGTCCGACCTGTGCGCCATTCTCCGGGCCGGTTGTCTGAGATGGCAGAACGATCTTCTCCCGATCATAGAGGTCCCAATACTTTTTCGGTGCAACCCAATTGAGATGAGGAAGCTTGAAGCCGAGCGCCAGAAAAAACGGCTTTTCCGCATCCTGTTTCCTCATGTCCTTGAGCGTGGCGATCGCGACCTGTGTATTATATCCGTCAAGGTAGGCATGATCGGGAACCTCAGCACATTCAAAGGCCGGGCCGCTGGCGAGACCGCGCCTGGAAGCCTCCCCATATCTCTCAAACATCTCCTTCTTCTGCTGCATGTGCAGTTCGTGGTTCTCAGGAAGGGCAAACGTATAATTCGGCTTCTTGAACGGCGTCTGCTTTCTCGCGGCGGGTCGACTCCAGGATTGCGGATCGTCGCCGGGACGGTGGAAAACTTTGCCGCTGGAAACCGTCTCATAACCATTGGCCATAAAATGCTGAGGTAACGTGACCGCATCGGGATTCAGGTCGCGAAACTGGACGTAGTTGTGGGTGATGCCCGTTTGATCCGGACGCATTCCCGAGAGCAGGCTGGCGCGAGACGGAGAACAGATCGCCTCCTGGCAATAGGCGCGATCAAAACGCAACCCGTCGGCGGCAAGCGCATCCAGATTCGGCGATTGAACCGCCGTTGAACCGTAGCAACCAAGCTCAGGACGCAAATCGTCGATCGCTATGAAGAGGACGTTGGGCTTGTTCGCGGCGAACGCGCTCGCGATGAAACAGAGGCTCACGCAGAGCCGCAGAGGCGCGGAGGATTTTTTTCGGGGGATTTTGGTCATGGCTGGAAACTTGGATTTGTGATTCTGGAAAGGAGCTCTGCGGCTCTGCGTGAGCTTATCTTATTCTTGGAAGTCGTTAACGATGCGATGGATGCCGTCTTTGAGGAGTGGCGCACCAAAATTGATCAGGAGACCCAGTTTGATTTTGGTGAGCTTCAGATACGTTAGAGTTTGTTTTTTGTGGACGTTTTGAAGCGTTTCGACGGACTTCAACTCCACCAGAATTCTGCCCGCCACGATCATATCGGCCCGAAACCCCTCGTCCATAACATGTCCATCCCATTCCACGGGAATTGGAACTTCGGTCTCAACCGCCAAACCGCCCTTTCGTAACTCATACGCCAAAATTCGCTGGTAGACAGACTCCAACAATCCAGGCCCCAAAGTCCGGTGCATGAAGAGTGAGCGATCCACGATTACTCCTGTTATTTCGTTGGGTATCATCACGATATCTCTGCGTCTCAGCGGCTCTGCGTGAGGCTCCTTCAAACTCAAGGCAGGAAGGCAAATTCGTTCGAGTTGATCAGGCTGCGACAGATGATCGGAAGGTCGACGTTGAGGCAGGCGGCAAGCTCATCCGCATCGGGTTGCCGCGTGAGGAGCAATTCAAAGATGCGGCGAATCTGCGCCTCCCTGCCCGGACCGGCTTCTGCCTGAACCCGTTCCGCGATCAGACTCGCCTGCTGCACCACAAAATTGCTGTTCATGAGATTGAGCGCCTGGAGCGGCGTGGTTGAGACGGGACGCTTCGCCCGAACCTGGCCGCAATCCGGAAAGTCGAACGCGGTAAAGATGCGATCATCCACGCGGCGCATGCGCTCCTGATAGAGCATGCGACGCCAGGTCTCTTCGCCAAAATTGTCGACAACCTCCCATTGCGCGTAGGTCTTCTTGACGTTGTGGATCCGAAAACTGCGTCCTCCCAGGGTTGGATCCAGCTTGCCCGATGCCTGGAGGATGCCGTCGCGGATCACTTCTGCTTCGACCCGCTGCGGAGGATAGCGCCAGAGAAACACGGTGCCCGCATCCACGTTCATCGCCGCTTCTGAGGGCTGGCTGGAGCGGCGAAAAGCGTCCGTCATCACGAGTTGGCGGATGATCGCCTTGACCGACCATGGCGCGACTTCCGTTTGCGTTGGGTCGACAAACTCCGCCGCGAGCCAGTCGAGCAGCTCGGGATGGCTCGGTCTTGCGCCCGCCTTTCCAAAGTCGCTCGCCGTCGGCACGATCCCCGTTCCAAACACATGATGCCAAATGCGGTTCACCATGACCCGGGCGGTGAGCGGGTGATCCGGTTGCGTCAGCCATTGGGCGAATTTCATGCGGCGCTGGGAATCTGGAGCCGTGGAATCCAAACCCAGATCGCCATGGAGAATCTCGAAACCCGCGGGCATCACCTCATCCCGCGGATTCTCCGGACTCCCGCGATGCAACACCTTCGTTACCGGCGGCATCGTCGAAAAATGACCGACAAAGCTGTGCTGCGGACCTTCCTCCCCCAAGGTTGCGATGTGACCATTCAACCGATTGACGGCTTGGGCCGCCTCCGGATTCCGCTTCTGCAACTCCAGCGCCCACGCCGTCTTTCCAACTTCTTTCCAGGTCCCATCGGCCTGTGGCACGGCAAGCTTATAACCTGGAAACTGGGTATTCCCCCGGGACTCGAGGTAGTCCGTCTCAAAGTAGTATTCCCGGTTGCTGCTGAACCGGAACCGGCTGATCTCCACCTCACTGGCAAAGCGAACCTCGATCCAGGGCCGCTCCTTACTTCCCTTGGGCGCGGAAGCTCGCCAGGCCATCGTCCCAAACTTGCCGTCGTTCGCCTTCCACGGCTCGTTCCCCGGCTTCGTCATCTCCTCATCCGCCAGCAACGTTGCGCCGCTGGAAGCAAGCGCCACGTTGCGAGTGTAGTTCTCCGGACCAAACACCTGCAACTCATCAATCCCGACGGAAGGACGACTGAACTCAATCCGAAGCGCCTTCGTCCTGGAGGCCGGAAAGTGAAACTCCCGGAAACCACCCCAGTCCTCCTCCCATTGCCCCACGTTTTCGCGCAGAAACTGACGTTCCCGATACATTTGGCTCCGAATCTCCCTGGCCCGCTGCCGCCGCGGATGTTCCTCGGCAAACTCCGGATACCGGCCGCCAAACTCAACTCCCTGAACGACCGCCGTGAGCGAATAATAGTCCTGGATCGAAATCGGGTCGAATTTGTGATTGTGACAACGCGCGCAACTGACCGTCACCCCTAACATGGAAGCTCCGATCGTCTGTATCACCTCATCGACCCGGTCCGCGCGAGCCTGGCGAATGGCCGAAGGTTCCCGACCAACGGTTGCCGCGGGAACATGAGGCCCGGCAACGAGAAAACCGGTCGCCTCTCCCACCCCCAGTTGATCGCCGGCCAGTTGCTCAGTGACAAAGCGATCGTAGGGAATGTCCTCGTTCAAGGCTCGAATCACATAGTCGCGGTAGATCCAGGCGTTCTTGCGATAGAGATTTGCCTCCGAACCATTGGTCTCCGCCCAGCGAATCACATCGAGCCAATGCTGCGCCCAGCGTTCCCCAAAGTGCTCCGACGCGAGCAGTTCATCAATCAACGCGGCATAGGCAACCTCGGGATTCTCCGCAAACTCCGTCGTAAATTTCGCGACGCGCTCTGGCGTTGGCGGCAACCCGGTCAGAACAATCGAAGCACGCCGAATCTGCGAACGCGCGTCTGCCGGACCATTCGGCTCCAGCCCGTTTTCCTCCAGTTTCGCATTCAGCAAGGCATCAATCGGGTTCTCCCCCTTTGCCGGGATCCTGGGCCGCTCCACGGGAAGAAACGACCAGTGATCGATCTTGGTTTCGACCACCGCATCCATCTGTCCGGGCCATTGCGCTCCGTGCTCAATCCAGGTTTTGAGCAAGGCAACCTGATCGCTCGTCAACGGATCGCCCTTCGGCGGCATGATCATGTCAGGATCACTCCCATCCAGCACCTCGAGCAAGTAGCTCGCCTTGGGATCGCCTGGCACGAGGGCCGCCAATCCGGAATCGCCGCCCTTCAGCATCACGGCGCGTTGATCGACGCGAAATTCGGATTTCTGCTTGTCCGGCCCGTGGCAATCGAGGCAGTTGTCCTCAAAAATGGGCCAAATATCGCGCTCGAAATCCACCGCAGACGAAAGCGAAGGCGCGAGGGCGATGGCCATCACGCCAATGTAGTTGGAGAAGCGACAGAGACCTTGCATCACCCAATCACTGCCGCGGGTTGGGAATCATAACAGTTTTTCTGAAATTAGTCCGCGCTCCCAGCCCGATCACCATCGTTACACGGCGGAAAAGTTTCTCGTTGTGTTCCTGACAACGCAGCGTTTTCTACCCTCAACTATGGCCAAAATCACGATCTACCACAATCCCCACTGAGGCTCCTCAAAAAATGCTCTCGCGGTCGCGGATGAGCTTGGTGTGGACTACGAAGTCGTCCTTTACATGAAAACGCCCCCCACAAAGGCGGAACTGATGAAACTGGTCGCCGGATTGGAAGACCCGGTTGAGGATCTGGTGCGCAAAGATTCGGTCTTCAAGAAATTGGAGCTCAATCCGGACGACTATGTCGGGAACCCGGAGGCCGTCGTCGAGCTGCTTTCCCAGAAAAAAGCGCTCCTGCAACGTCCGGTTGTCGTGAAGGGGAAAAAGGCGATCATCGGTCGCCCGAAAACTCGGATTAGTGAGTTCCTGAAGAAGTAACTGCGGTTCCTCCCACCTATCTTCTCGTCCTTCGCTCGGAGCGAACCTTGGCTTCCTGGGTCCGGACTCGCCAGAGTAAAAGGCGTAGGCCGCAAAAACTCCGACCAACAAAAGAATGAGAGTGCCTCCGGCAAGGAAATCGATGATGTTCATGATATTCTGACGCTAACGCCACCTCCTCATTACACGGCCGCTTGGAATGAGGATCCTCAATACTCTATTCACGATGAAGACCGCGCGCTTTGCTTCGACCACCATCGGGATAGGCTTCCTGCTGGCCACGGTATTGACCGGGAATGCGGAGGAAGAATTGACGTTGGAAGATTATTTGGATGTCGCGGGGATCGTGGCCTGGACGTTTGAAATTCCCGATGATGTCAGAGACGACGAGGTTTACGAAGCCGTGTGGCGCATGCCATCCACTCGAGATCGCGAGACGGAGAATTTACCAAGCGGACTCGAATTCAGCATGGTTCCGGGCGGGCGGCAGGTGAAGGTTTTTCTTTGGCTGGAAGGCCTTTGGGACGACTTCAAACCCACCCGATTTTGTATCAAGTTCCGCGATTCCAACGGCAAACTTCAGAAACACGAAGGCACCTTGCAGGTGCCGGAAGGATTCACTTCGATCTACAGCCTGATGAAGAGCGGGGAAAAGACGGACGACGGTTGGTTGATGATGATCAGCAATCCCGAGCGGGAACGAAACAACAACGCCGCCTTTTTGGAGCTCGACTACAGAAGTGTTGAGGAGTGACCTCGCTTCTGCAAGTGGGACGCGATTCGGACGCCCGGACCTGCAACGTGCGGCAACGCGAACTCGCTCATGTTTCGGCGACGACGGAGCGTCGCCCTCCAAATTTTGCTTGTCCCTGGAGAATTCTGAGTGAACGAGACTAACATCCACCCAATTCCCATGACCACTGAATGGCACTACATCACCAACGCCGGCGAGTCCCAGACGACGACCGAAGACCAATTTTCCGCGTTGATCGCGGATGGAGTCCTCACCGCTCGAACCCAGATTTGGCGCCGTGGACTTCCGTCCTGGATCACGGCGGGTGAGGCGTTGCCGAATCTGTTTTCCGGTTCGGGTAGTGCCGCCGCTCCGCCTCCCCTTCCCCAACCGTCAGCCGCGCCGGCGTCAGGAAAACCGGTGCGCTGCCACGAGGTCGACTACGAGATTTTTGGCGACGACCTTCAATTGGTGGAGGTGGAATTGGATCCGGGTGAAACGGTGGTGGCGGAAGCCGGCGCGATGAATTACGTGGAGGAAGACATCGAGTTTGAGGCCAAGATGGGAGACGGCTCCAACCCGAACGAGGGACTAATGGGGAAACTCCTGAATGTCGGCAAACGCGTCCTCACCGGAGAATCCATCTTCATGACGCACTTCACGCATCGGGGCAGCCACAAGAAACGCCGGGTTGCCTTCGCCGCGCCGTATCCCGGACGAATCATTCCGGTGAACATGGCCGACCTCCCGAATGATATCCTCTGCCAAAAAGACTCTTTTCTCTGTGCCGCGAAAGGCACCCAAATCAGCATCGCGCTCCAGAAACGGCTCGGCACCGGGCTGTTCGGCGGCGAAGGTTTTATTCTGCAGAAGATCAGCGGGGATGGAATGCTCTTTCTCCACGCGGGCGGCACCATCATCAAACGCGAACTACGCGGTGAAACCCTCCGCGTCGATACCGGCTGCATTGTCGCGTTCGACGCTGGGGTGAACTACGATATCCAGCGTGCGGGGAACCTGAAATCCATGATTTTGGGCGGTGAAGGCCTCTTTCTCGCCACGCTCAGCGGTCACGGAACCGTTTGGCTCCAAAGCCTCCCGTTCTCCCGTCTCGCTGATCGGATTTTCAAGGCGGCACCCCAACGGAACTCCGGAGCGGCTTCGACTGGGGAAGGTTCGGTCCTGGGTAGCCTTGGGAATTTGCTGGATGGAGATTAGAGAGTTTTGAGTTAGTTTCCGGATGATGCACTAGTTACGCGGTTTCCTCTCGATTCCGCATGAAGTCCGCCACCTCTGCGAAGAAGGCATCCAACCCGTCGCGGATCTCGCCCTCGACTCCAGCCTCATCCATTGAGGCTCCCATCAGCATCAACCATCGATCCCGCTCCGCCTGACCAATGGAAAAAGGCAGGTGACGCATGCGAAGGCGTGGGTGACCACGCTTCGTGAGATAATCCTTCTTCCCCGCGAACCGAAACAAGAGGAAATCCCGCAACCTTTCCTCCGCGCCATCCATATCACTTTCCGGATACATCGGTCCCAACAGATCGTCACCGGGAACTCTTCGGTAAAATCCCGCGACAATCTTCCCAATCCCTTCTTCGCCCAGTTCCTTCATGATCAATTCTTCCATCATCCGAAAAAGGCTAATTCACGAATGGCCAGCCGGAAAGTCTCAATTGGACCACGAGCCGGATTGAACCGTGAGTTTGTAGCGGAAGATGCAAAATCTTCCGACCCGCCGAAGCGGAATTTTTCGCAAATCCCGCTACCAAACTCACGGGCACATTGCGGTCCGGCGTAAAGCTCGGATTGGGAAGAATCTGGAGGGGGAGGCGCGAACTCCCCCCACTCCGAGCCTATCCAATCGTTACACCAACCCGTCCATCTCCCCGGTGCTCCGTCCAAACTGCTCTACTTCCTCCAACCCGATCTGGTGCAATGCCCCGAAGGCGTCGACAGCTGGGGCATGTTTGGATGCTCCAGAAAGTGAACGTCGTCATCACGACGGGAGCCGGATTCGGCGCCGCCGACGAAGGATTCTTCCGCATTCCCGCTTTTAACAGCCGTGCCAACGCCGAAGAAGTCTGACGCCGGATCGAAGCAGAGTTGGGGCGAAGTAGCGCGCGGGGGGGCACACCTAGACACCGAGAAATGCACACCACCAAATCAAGGGAAAAGGCATCATTCAAAAGGGGCGAACACTAAGATCAAAGTAGGTTGAGCCGGGAGAATGTGTCACCACCTCGTTGTTGTCCTTTCGATTCCAAGTGTACGGCTCCCGATGAGTAAGAATTCCCTCTACTTTGGAGTTCAACCAATCCCACCTACGGAACAAGTGTGGGCTTACCTCATATTTTTTCGATTCCTCGAATCTCAATTGGTTGTCAAAAAGGGAGCCCGGGTCACCAACGGCTTGTCCCGGGTTGTCACTTGGCTCAGAATCCATGGTTGACACGATATCCCGTGCTTCGCCATATGCGCGCTCTATCGCTGCAAGAATGTGTGATCCCATCGCTTCTTCCGAGTTGCTCAGCGTAAAATCGGTTACTTTATTGGTAATCTTGGAAACTCGAACTGTGACCGTTACATTTCCCTCGGCTCCTTCGTAGTAGGTTGCGGACCTATCTTCATCAATTTTGCCCAGAAAATCTGGCTTCTTGAAGTTTTCGCCAACGATCACTGCACTGACGGCCTTTCGGGCAAATTTTACGTCTTCTCGTTCGACGCAGTGCGAAGTGCCGAGGCCGCCTACCAAAGCAATCCCGATCATCATTATCAACCGTGCTCCGATATTCATATCGCCCAGACTTGAATCGCTCGTGATTACCTGTCAAGGGGTAACTGGAATTCGAAACGCCCATAGCAGGAATTTGCTTTTGACCCGGGGTTGGAGTGGGCCAGTGAAACTTGTGAACGCCGCAGCAGGGTGTGTAAGCCGGCTTCTGATCCGTGGGCCGCTCCTGGGAAACCGGCAGCGACTTTTTGTGGAGACGCATGGCGGCAGAATTGATCACATTAATGTCCCAACTCTTACGCTAGTTCGATCCTGAGCTGAGTCAGGCGACTATTCAGGGCTACTTTTTCGGCATCGGAAAGGTAAATGGTGAGCCGCTTGTGATTGGCCGATGAGCGTTCTGTCCGCTTCGCTCGAAACCGTCGGCATTCGTTACACCAACCCGTCCATCTCCCCGGTGCTCCGTCCAAACTGCTCTACTTCCTCCAACCCAACCTGGTGCAGGGCGTTGAGGTAGAGATTGGGGAGCGGGTAGTTGTTCTTTTGATCGAAGGCGAGGTGGCGTCCGTGCTTGAAGCCTCCGCCAGCGAAGAGAACCGGCATGTTCTTGTTGTTGTGACTGGAGGCGTTGCCGAGGTTGGACGTCAGGATGACCATGGTCTCGTCGAGCAGGGAGGCGGTCTTGAGTTCGCGCAGGAAGTCTGCCCACTCATTCACGACGGCGTGCTCGACAATCGCGAGTTGATCCAGCTTCTCTTCATCCAATCCGTGGTGACTGAGACCGTGATAGCCTTCGTCAACGCCTTCCAAACTGGAGACGCGACCGTTGCCGGGCATGTGGAGCGTGACGAATCGGGTCGAGTCGGTTTGCAGGGCGAGAGAGACGATGCCGAGCATGGCTTCCTGAATGGAGACGACGTTGTTGCGATCGACTTTCGGCTTTTTGAGTCCGACCTTCGGCTTGGGCCGGTTCACCCAGGCTTCGTTGGCTTCGAGCCGTTGCTCGAGTTCGCGAACGCTGGTTAGCCAGGCATCGATTTTTTCGCGATCGCCGGCGCCGAGTTCGCGCTTCAAGCTTTTCGTCTCCGCACCAATTACGTCCATGACACTGCGACCCTGACGAATCAACTCAGCCTGACGCTCCTGCTCTTTTGGCGAGTCATCGATAAAGAGCTGGGTGTAGACTTTCAACGGATCGCTCTGTGGCGGAATCATGGCGCCATTCTCGGTGTAGGACGGGCTGGAATTCGCCCCGGTGTTGAGGACGAGCGACGGAAACCGCGTTTCGTGGCCGAGATGCTTGGCCATGAGTTGATCGAGAGAAATCGTGTTGCGAGACGTCGCTCCCCGGGAATTCGGGCACGCCGTGAAGATGCTTCCTTCCGCAGTATGCCCACCGGTTACGCCGGGGTGAGAGGTGCCGGAAACGACGGTGAAGTCGTCGCGCAAATCCTGAAGCGGCTGCAAATACGGTGACGGCGTGTAGTTCGATCCGGCATCCTTCGGAACCCAGTTTGGAGCATGCAACCCCAGGGCGAGGCTGACGCCGACAAAACGTTTGGCTTTGGGCCCGGGTGCTGCGGCGGCGAAGGCCGGTGTCATCGCATCAAGCAGGGGCAATCCCATGGCGACGCTTGCATGACGGAGAACCGTGCGGCGGGACAGCTTTTTTCCAAAATTGAAATTGACGTTCTTCATCTCAGGATCTTTTCGGCGGTAGAGTTTTACTTGGTGCGGAAGACTTCACTTCCCAGCGTGGAATGGATAATGGACCGTACGCCGTAGTTTTTGTCTCGGGCGCTTTTGACGATTTTTTCGATGGCTTGACGGTCGCTGAACCGTGGTGGCGCACCGGTGGCATAGGTGAGCAACTGCCTGGCGAAAGCCTCGGTCAACTGATCCGGCCGCTGCACATAAATCTTCTTCCACGCTTTGAGATCGGCAAACTCAACACCATCCGGCGTAATGCCTGACGGATCGACCACTGCGGCGCTATTCTGTGTGCCATACTTTTGGCGCCACAACCCGACCGCGTCGAAATTTTCGAGCGCGAATCCCGCCGGATCAATGTTGCGATGACAACCGGCGCACGTCTCGCTGTTCATATGCTTGGTGAGTTGATCCCGAATGCTGACGGCTCCGCGAATGTCGGGCTCCACAGCGGGAACATCGGCCGGTGGCGGCGGAATCTCCAACCCCAGAATGCGTTCACCCACCCAAACGCCACGAATCACCGGGGACGTCGTCGTCCCGTTCGCCGTCACTTTCAACACCGCACCCTGCGTCACCAATCCGCCGCGAAGATGATTGTCGAGACTGACGCGCTGGAGACCATCGCCAACTTTCAGAGGGACGTCTGTGATCCCGTAAAACCGGGCGAGACGCTCATTCCACATCGCAAAATCCGAATCGATCAGGTGCGTGATGGGCAGGTTGTTCCGCATCAGTTCCCGCACGAACGCCCGCGTCTCCGCGAGCATGGAGTCCTGAACCACCGAGTCGAAACTGCGAAACCGGCGGGTGTCCGGCGTGGTGAAATCGATCTCTTTCAGGTTCAACCATTGATCGGTGAAGCTCTCGATGAAGCGATCCGACTTCGGGTTCTCCACCATCCGCGAGATGTGCGCGTGAAGCACCTTCCAATCCTTCAGTTTCCCCTCGTCGGCGGAGGTCCGCAGCTTCGCGTCCGGCATCGAATTCCAAAGAGTGTAGCTGAGGCGGGAGGCGATCGCATGATCGTCCAACACCCCCGGCTTTTCGATCAGGGTGAGGAATCGCGGCGAACAGAGAACGGCTCGATAAGCTGCCTTCAGACCATCGACCGGCTTCTTGCCCGGCTCGTCCATCGCCTCGAGGGCGAGGTCGACGTAAAGCGCGACCTGCTCATTCGTGACGGGGCGGCGAAACGCGCGGCTCGCGAAATTTCGAATCGCCCGCGTCACCAGCTCCTTCCGTCCCTGATCCTGCTGCAACTTCGGCAAGTCCTCTTTCGAGATTCCGCCAAAGAGTTTCGTGCGCAGCTCCCACCTTTTCGCGTTGGGGTAGATCCGCTCCATCTCGATCGCCTTGACCGCGATTCCCTTGATCCCGGCCTTCTCGTGTTCCAGCCCCTTGTAGGAAACCTTGCCGCCTTTGGCTCCGGACGGCGCGCGTTTCAGGCTCGCGTCATTGGGCTTCAACTCGAGCATGTGGCCTTCGCGAATCCAGGCCTCAAACGTCAGGTCACGCTTCTGGGCGGTCGCCTCGACCGTGCCAACGTGAAACAGCATCGGTGAACTGGAGGAACAGGTGCCCGAGCGCAGCGTTCCCCAAACCGCGCCATCCTTCACATTGATCCCATGGACCTCTTTGAGGGTAACCCGGTACCAGCCCGACTCCGGAACCGCGGTTGCCCTCATCCGTCCATAAAACTGGAGCGTAATCGGCCAGCTGATGGAATAGCCGTCGCGAAGCTCCGGACCGCGATAGTTGCCCGGCCCACTGTTTTGGTAGGCAACCTTTTCCGCGGGAAAGGTCTTCTGATACTTCGCCTCACCTTCGGGAGAAAGTCGCCCGAACGCTTCTTCCAGGGCAATGTCCGCCGCTTCCAGGTAGCTGGCGAGGTTGTGATGGGAGAGTTGTTGTCCCTCCGCCACGGTTTCAAATCCATGGGTCGCCGGGTCCTCCGGCAGCAGTTCCTGAAGCGGCAAATCGATCCCCAGCAGATCGTGAAGCGTGTTCTCATATTCGCGTCGAGTCAGACGCCGGACATGCACGCTGCCAATTTCCCGCTTCTCCTTCAGATCTGCCGCCAACATCGGCTTCTCCAGTTGCGCGAGAAAAGCGGCCTTTTTCGTTTCGTCCGGGCGCGGTTTCTTCTCTGGCGGCATCTCCCCGTTTTCCACCCGGCTGAAAATCCGCTCCCAGGCTTCGAAATTGGAGTGGTTCCCGAGTTCAAACTCCAGGTCGAACAGATTCAGGCTGCCTTTGCTCGTAGTATCGTCGTGGCAATCATAGCAATGCTCCGAGAAAAACGCCTCCACCTCTTTGGGAGGGTAATGTTGGGAAAATCCGGGACTCGCAGCGATCAGCGTTGCGAAAAGGATCAGCAAATAGGGGGTTTCCTGGGGTTTGGGAAGCATCTTAAGACACCTTGATCGCAGTTTTTGCGATTTCAACAGAGATACACGTGTGCAACAGCGAGCATTCATCTCAAAAAAAAGTTATCGCGCCCGTGCCCGGCTCTGGAGATACAGTTTGGAAATCTCACCAGGCTGGAGAGCCGATCGAAAGATGGCGAGTTCGTCCATTCGCCCGTTGAGGTTGCGAATCGCCCAGGTTGGGTCTTCGCGAAATGGCAGGCCCCAGTTGCCGATTTCACCGTTTCCAATGCGGAGGGTTTTGATCTCGTATTCATCCTCGATTTCCTGCTCGGAAATGCGCTTACCATTAACATAATGCGAAACCAACCGATTCGCGGGATCAAACACGGAGGTCAGATGCAGCCATTGGCCGCTCATCGACAGATCCCACATCGGCGGCGAAAAATAGACCCGATGGAAGCCCGCGTCGTTCGGCGCGTACGGATTGGGGCGGGTGTCGTCCACCATGACGGAAAGCATCAGCTTTCCATCGTTGCGGATTTGCCAATGCGGCTCTCCGGTCTCGTAACCATCGCCCATGAACAAAGCGTTGTACCAGCGGTCGAGGCTGTCGATCCGCACCCAGGTCATGAAGGTAAAGGCGGGAAACTCGCCCGGAATATTGACGCGAACGCGGGAGCCGGGGCGGCGAAACTCCAAGGCGGATTTCAATCCCGGCCAACGTCCGGAAACCGGCTCCGCGAGGATGACGGCTCCATCAAATTCTGAGTTTCGCGGCATCGTCAAATTGGGAACGAGACCGTTGGCTTCCTTCCGATCAAAGGAGTAGTAGGCAATGAGCCGATCATCGGCGGCGAGCCGGTCGCGATGCGTCTCCCAACGCGCGAAATCCAGTTGCCGCTGGGCAAGCGCCTGGGAACCGAAGCCCCGAACGTCCGGAAACCGGGTCTTGCCAAATTCAGCCGGGTGAGAGGGCTGATCTGCGGGAAGCCCCAACGCACCACCTTTCGTGATGAGCTGTTCGTCGCCGCCCTGATGCCGAACTGAAATCTCGCCATCAAACACTTCAACGTGACTCTTTCCATCGCGCACCTCGAGTCCGAACTCGGTTCCCAAATCGACGATCTCGGTCTCCGGCGCCTGGAGTTTGAAGCCTCGCGCGGCGGGTGGCACCTGCATCCGAACGGAACCCTGGAGACACGCGGCTTCCCAAGCCGATGTCAGAGAAATCTCCGCCGGACCTTCCACAATCATCGTCGCTCCCGAGAAAAACTGAATCTCCGCCGTTCCCGACGCCAACCGCACGTTCTCCGCTCCCAGGATATCGCCCTTCTCCCGCGAATCCTCTTCTCCGGCCCATTCAACGTCGTAGAGTTGTCCCAAAACGGCAAACCCGCGAGCGGACGGCTCTTCGGATTCGATCTGTGCGAAACCTTCGCCGCCGGATTCTTCGCGAACACTGAAATACATCGCGGCGTAACCGAAAAGAAAGGCGATCGCCGCAGCCGCAGCGATCGGCGCGAAGGTTGGAAACTGGAGGATTTTGCCCAGCAAGGTCGGATTCGGCTCATCCACGCTTTCGGCATCGAGCCAGGGTCGGGTCGCACCTCCGAATTCGTCTTCGAACTGGCCGCTTTCATGCTGGAGCGAGTTGTCGATCCCGAGATAGCGACGCATGACCGCGCGCAACTCGGCGCTTTCCATCATCCGGTCCTGAAGCGCCTCAAAGTCTGCCGGGGCGATCGATCCATCGAGATACGCATCGACCCATTCCCGTTCCTGTGGCGACAAATCGCGAAAGGTAGGCCGACTCATGAGGCTCCTCCCGGTTGTTGAATTTTCGATTCGACGCACTCCATGAGCTGGTGACGTAATCGCTTGATCCGCATGTAAAAGGCCGCGGCGGTCGAACCGGCTTCTTCAGCCAGCTCCTTCACCTTGACGCCGGGCGTGTAGGCCAGAGTGATGAGTTGGCGTTGCTTTTCCGGCATCCCTTGGAGGCAGGCTTGAAGCGCCTCGTGCTCGTCACGGCGTTGCTCGATCTCTTCCGCGCCTTCGTCGGCCATGATATCGAGCACGTCTTCGCGGAAAACGAGCCGGTCGCGCGCCATTTTTCGCCGATAGGCCAGGGCCTCGAACCGGGCGATGACGCAGGCCCACTTCATGAAGTTCGTCTCGGGATCATACTGCTCGAACTTCCGCCAAATCACGATCGCGGTTTGCTGAACAACCTCGTCGGCATCCGTCCACGTGGGCAGGAGCGAGCGGATGAAGCGCCGCAAATCCGGCTCATAGTGCGCGAATTTGGCGACGAACCCTTCGTAACGGGCGTCTTCCGATTCGGATTGCGAGGTGGGCTCAGGCATGGATGGAACTCTACCTGAACACTGCCGCAATCCCGAAAACCTAACGGCAATTCTTCGCAGAACCGGAATTCGCGCCCCAACCCAGGCAGGATCAGCCGTCGATGTTGTCGAACATCTGCCGGCAGTGCGCGAACTGAAGCCGTCCGCTGAGCAACGCCTTGGACTTCCTGAAGCAACCGTCTTCCAGAATCTCGATCTCCACGATCTGGACGCCCCACGTGTTCATCGCCCTGGTCGTCGGTTGGTAAATGTCGATCGTGCGCGTGCCGACCAGCGCACTTCCGTAGTCGTCAATCACGTAGATGGTTGGCTGACCTTTGATCCGGAATTTGGTTCCCAGGGGAAATTGGGACCAATCGGCCGCTGCGGAACTGTATTCCCGGCTGAAGCGGAGCACGGAGCCACTCGCGGTTTTGCGGCCATACTTGAGGTGATCGGCCTCGGAGTGGGTGTAGGCCGTGGTGCGCACGGTCTGAAACTGCTGAGCCACGGCGGAGTTGGAGAATCGAAGAGAAGTGAAAACTACGAGACAGGAAACAAGGAAGGTCTGGGATGTCATTTCTGGAACCCCCGAAAAGGATTGGCACCGTGCCGGACTCGAGGGCGTGTTTAGAATTCCCGGAAAATTAAGAATTATCGATTATAAGGATATTTAAGGATTGTAGCGCGCTGCGAACCGATAAAAATCGGCTTGGAATTCCCCCGGTTTCCGTCTAAACCAAGCCTCGTGGTATCCCAAATTGGTGACGTTTACTTTGATACGCGCGCTCGACTGAGTAGCGCGATCACGTCGTTGGCGAATCTCGCCGGGCAGCTTGACGTTCATCCCTCGCACGTCAGCCTGCTGCAAAACCTGCTCGCGAACCTGAAAGAGCCCTTTCTTTTCGTGGTCGTTGGCGAGGTCAATGCCGGTAAATCGACGCTACTGAACGCGATCTTTGGAGCGGATTTCTGCGAAGTCGGCGTCATTCCCACCACCGCGCGGATCAATCTGTTCAAGCACGGCCCCGAGCGGCGCGATATCGAAGTCGGGAAAACGCTCGTCGAGCTCTATCGACAGGACGACTTTCTCAAGGATTTCAACATCGTCGATACGCCGGGCACCAACTCGATTGAAGACGATCACCAGGAGATCACGGAACGCTTTATCCCGATGGCCGATTTGGTGATTTTTTCCTTCTCGGTCGCGAATCCCTGGGCTGCGAGTGCCTGGAATCTTCTCCAGAAGATCCACAAGCGGTGGTACAAGAACATCACCTTCGCCCTGACCCAGTGCGACCTTCGCAACGCGGAGGAAATTCAGGCGATTGAAGAGCACCTCCAGGTGACCGCCATGCAGAAGCTCGGGATGCGCTTTCCCACCTTCATGGTTTCCGGCAAGAAGGCGTTTCTTTCGAAGACCAGCGCTCTGGATAAGGAGCGGCTTTGGGAGGAAAGCGGATTTCAGGATTTTGAGAGTTATATCAACGAAGTCGTCAACTCGCCCGAAATCCGGATTAGCAAGCTGGGCAACGTGAGTCGGTCCGCCCGGGTCGTTCTCACGGAAGTTCAGGAGCAACTCGCGGCGGGAGCCCGAATTCTGCAAGCCGACGAAGAACTGCTGAGCGGTTTGGGGAACGAGGTTCGCAAACAGCGCCAACGCACCGTTGAGAAGTTTCCGCCGCTGCTCAAAAGCCTCGACAGCGACTACATGGAATTCACGATGACCGGCATGGCGCGTCTTCAGGACCGGATGGGCCCGGGAAGCGGCGTCTTCGGCAAAAACACGGTTCCGGAAGAAATCGAGGAAGCGATGACCGACGGCATGACGCGATCCGCCAAGCATTACGCGGATGACGCGACGCGAATTGTGGAGGACGATCTGCAACATCTCTGGCGTCAACTCGCCGGGAAGATGCAGGAGCATTTCAACTTCAAACTTCGCATCGGAAGCGAATCCGGTGAACCGGATTGGACGGCGCAAAAGAATCACATGCGCGAGCGCATCACCGCCACCGTTGCGGAGAAGATGCCCGAACTGGAGCTCAAGAAGCTGTTGCGCGGCAGGTTGGCTCGCCGCCGCCTCACGGGATTGTTCTTTCTCCTGACCGGATTGACGGCTGCGATCGGGGGAGGTGCGCTGATTTTGTTGGGCAAGGTTCCGAGCGATCAATTGGTTGTCTTTGGCATCATTGCCGCCAGCATCGTCGTCGCGTCACTCATCTTTTCCGGCATCGCGACCCAGGTTTCGAGCAAGGAAGCCGTTCGGGTCTTGGGCGAACGATTCGAACAACAACGCGACAACCTCGACGCCGCGCTCAAGGTGGCCATGGAGGAACAGATGAGTGGATTTTTTGACGATTTCCTCGCGCTCTTCGGCCCGCTCCATCAGCTGTGCGAAGAGCATCGCTCGGAATACCAACCTCACGTCACGGAGCTCGAGAACATCATCCGCTCGTTCGAAGAGATCGACCTGGTGATCGGGCTCGATCCCCTCCCCCAACCGGAAGAGAAGGTTTCGCCGATTCCCGTTGAGCGCCCGGCCGCGGTTCTCTAAAGGACCACGCGGTCACTTTCCTTTTCTAACTTACGCACTCAGCTTCGACGCCGCGGCGGAATCCAGAAAGAGGCGGCAGTCAGGATGCTCCTGCAGAATCGAGGCGGGAACATCCGGCGTCACCGGCCCTTCCACCGCGTTCTTCACCGCCTCAGCCTTTCGCTCATCCGGCACGGTGCAGATGATCGTCTTGCTCTTCAAAATCTGGCGAATCGACATGGAGATGGCCTGCTTGGGCACGGATTCGAAATCCGGAAACCAGCCTTCGCCGAGTTGCTGCCGGCGACAGTCTTCGTCCAGATCGACCACGAGATAGGGCGACTCCGTCTCAAAATCCGCCGGGGGATCATTGAACGCCAGATGGCCATTTTCGCCAATCCCGACAAATGCCACCGCAATCTCGGTCTTCGCGATCAGCGCGCCAACGCGGTCGCACTCCACTTTTGCGTCGCTCTCACCATTCAGGAAATGGAAGGCGTGCATCGGATACGGCAGGGTGCTGACAAACCGCTGCCAAAGATATTTGCGGAACGAGGCGTCGTGCGTGATCGGCAAACCAATGTACTCGTCAAGATGAAACCCGGTCACCGAAGGCCAGGCGACTTCCTGTTTCGTCAGACTCTCCAGCATCTCAAACTGCGACGCACCGGTCGCCACAATGATGGACGCTGCCGAGTTTCGGGACATGGCAGCCCGGATCTGGGTCGCGCCCGCCTTTGCCGCCGCGGCTCCCATCTCTTCCTTCGAATCAAAAATTTGGATGTTCATGGTTTAGATCGTTGAAACCAGCTTTTCCAGGCGCTTGGCGAACTCCACCCAAACGACACGCGCCTCCCCGGAATCATCGACATCCTGACCCGCGTGAACCGCCGCCTTCAAGTGCGGCTCGATCGACAGCCAACCGTCATACCCCGTCGCCTCAAGGTCGGCGATGATCCGCCGCTGAACCGGATCCTCATCGACGTGACAGGTCACATACTTGCCATCCTCACCCGGTCTCGCACACTTGATGTGAACATGATCGATCTGATCGCGGCACTTTTGATAATAATCCCAGGTAACGTCCGTCGTGTGATCATGAAGGCTGTTGTTGCCGGTGTCGAAAATCAATCGCAACGCCGGGCTGTCGACCGCCTCCGCCAGTTCGAGATAGCCTTCGGCCGTTTCGCCATAACCGCTGCAATTCTCGTGACCGAGAACGACGCCTTCGCCCTCCGCGATCGTCGCCAACTCCTTGAGCCGCCGCACCGTCTCCGCCTTCCAATCCGCTCGACTCAACGGATTGTCAGGATCATTGGGATACGACATGATGCGAAGAAACTTCGTGCCCGCCTCGCGCATTCGCGGAGCCACGCGCCGCAATTCATCGATGTCCTGCTGGAGATCCGCCGTGATCGGCCGGGCCCAGTTTCCGATCTGCCCGCCAAATCCCGCGACGAAAATATTCTCGGCCTGAAGGCGCTCCCACGTTTGCTTCCATTGGTCGTCCGTTTGATCGCAGACATTCTTTCCATCGAGAAGACGCAGCTCAATGGAGGACCAGCCGACTTCGCGAAGCGTGGAAATTTGGCCGTCGAGAGACTTTTCCGCCTCATCGGCGAATCCGGTAAATTGAAAGGGCATGATTGGTAGGGTTTTTGGGGTTGAACAGACCTTTAGGACCGATTGCAACGCGCACAAGAGGCTTTTCGCTTCTCAATTCATCTTTCCTGACCGGCGAATCCTCCAACCCCGGTTTTGAACTTTCGCCATCCTCGTGCCAAGGTGATCACGTTGAAAAAACTGTTGCTGCCCCTACTTGGGACCACCCTCTGCTTTGCGATGATTGGCCTCCTCCTCGTTGAACCCGACCGCTACGAAACGGTCTATGGAGAGATCCTCCACGAAACGACCTCGGATTTTTCGCACATTCGGGTTCGGCAACGTGGCGCGATCCGCAGCCTGCTCTTTGTCGATGACGACGGCAGCGAGCAACGCCAGAGCGCCATCTCGATGGACAACCCCGAGGAGCTTCAGTTGAGCTACACGCGCTCGCTCTTTGTCTCCTTCCTCTTCCGGCATCCCCAGGAGCGCGTCCTCATCGTCGGCCTTGGCGGAGGCGGCATGGTTCGCTACCTCAACCAGCTTCAACCGGAAACCCACGTCGACTCCGTCGAGATCGACCCTGCCGTTGTTCAAATTGCCGCCGACTACTTCGACACCAAACCGGGGCCCAAAACCTCGATCTTCACCGCCGACGCCTTCGTCTACCTCAAAGAAACGGAAACCACCTACGACGCCATTTACATGGACGCCTTTCTCCGGCCGCCGGACGACTCCGGATTGGAAACCGTCACCGAACGGCTCAAAACCGTGAACTTCCTCAAGAGCCTCCATCCCCGGCTCAAGCCCAAGGGCCTCGTCGCCTTCAACCTCATCGAAGTGGATCCCTCCACCGACGAAGACCTCGAAGCGATGAAGGAAGCCTTCCCCAACGTCTACATCTTCTCCGCGCCCAAGTCCGGCAACCTCGCCGTCATCGCCTCGCTCGACCCGGAACGCCTCAGCAAAGAAACGCTCATGGAACGCGCCGTCGACTTCGCCGCGAACACCTCGCTCGAACTCGATTTTGAGGATTTGGTGATTGAGTATTGGGATTAGTGAAACTTTTCGAGAAACCAAGCAATGCCCGTTCGCTCAGTTGGGGCCACACAAGCACAGTTGGTTTAGCTCATCCAAGGAAATGCGAATGCCGCTTGCTGTAGCACCGCAAAGTGCCACCATATCTCATGACTCGTTGGCAAACGGCATTGGTATTTAGCCTGATTTTGGGACTGAATTGTCATTCGGAGGAATCCGTAATCGCTCCAAGGGGCCAGAATTTAGCCCGACTCAAACACACCTGGCGATTGGAAGACGGGAGTTCCATCTATGGAGTCATCATCGGATCTTCGAACGCAAAAGAAATAGAAATCGTCGATCTCGAAACGTCGCAGCAACGATCGATTCCAACCAGCCAATTGACTCCTGAGAGCCGGGAAATCATGGAGCAACACAAAAGCGGAATTCTAACCGGAAAGGTCATTAGAATCCTCGACGGGGATACTATCGATATCCTCACTTCGGAAAACCGCGCTATCCGAATCCGCCTCCACGGTATCGACGCGCCAGAAAAGGCCCAACCTTTTTGCGCACAGTCACGAGAAATGCTGAAGAAATTGGTCCTAGGTAAAACAGTAACAGTTCATCGCTACGGGCGCAGTTTTTACCGGATAACGGGAACGGTTTATCTTCCTGATCCAGAAGGCATGAATGTAAACTTAGAAATGATCAAAGCCGGCTTGGCCTGGCACTCTGCCAACTACTTTGTTAGTGATGGATATACTGAAGCGGAGAACAACGCAAAAACAGCGAATCCCAAAAAGGGTTTGTGGGCCGGAGTTGGTGACCAAAAAGCAGTCCCCCCGTGGGAGTATCGTAATGGCAGACCGCCTGGGCGGAAAGTCCGCGTGATCAATCCGCGTTTTTCTCCAGTTCATAGAAAGGTGTGGGTCAATCTGCGATCGTCCCATGGAATCGATTCTCCATTTAAACCTTTGGGCATCCAAATCTTTCGCCCAACCGAAGTCGGCAACGTTTTCTTACTCAACACCAATACCAATAGGCGTCACCTGGCCGGATGCTCTGAGTTGAGAAACGTCCAAACTATTCGTGTCTGTAAACCCACTGAAGGTAAGCCATGTAGCTACTGCTCTCCGTTCGCCCCCTTCAGTTCCCAGGAGTAATCGCAGCGGCAACGACGATTGCGAGCGAGATGAACACCGCAGCAGTAACGATCGCGACCGCAACATTACCTTCACCGATCAGCTTCCACTCATCAATTGGCGTAATCTTTTTCCAAAGTGTGATGAGAAGCCAAAAGGCAAGGGTCAGCATCAAAGCTGCCGCAATCCCGTATCCAAAGAGAATGAAAATATTCTGAAAGAAAGGTACCCATTGCATAACATATCACTTACAACATGGGTTACCCTTGTTGCAAGAAAAGCATCGCTCAAAATCTTCATACCGAACTGTCTCGACGTCGGACACCAGCTCGCCTTCAAGAGCTTAATTGAAGGCATTACCGCTATCCCCTATAGTCCCTTTCCAAAATCGTTCGAATTTCATCAGGATGATCATCGCGACCCGAATTCGCGGAAGCCGCGCAAATCGCGGTTCGCCATCTTGAGTCGAAATGTGTGGGTAGCTCGCTGGCGCTACCGCCATAATCGATCCTTAACTGAACAAGAAACTCTGAAAACTTGAATCTCAACCGGTTACCTGCCCGAACGACACTCCCTCTTCATTCTCTCCCCTCGTGGTTGCATTTGCGATCCCGGCGGCGTTGGCCTATCACAACCCATGAAATCCCCAATTCAACAGTCCCTCGTCCTTCCGCCGTTTCATGAGCAAGGCGCGTCCAATTTCGATTTGATCGATGCGGCGGCGGAGATCGGTTATGCGGCGATTGAGGTTTGGGGACGGGAGGACGATTTTGCGGCGGTGGTGGAGCGGGCTCAGGCGAAGGGTTTGGTGGTGGCGAGCATGGTGGGGCATTGGACGCATGAGGAGGGGTTGAATGATCCGGCAAACCATGAGCGGATCGAGGCGGAGTTGCGCGAGTCGATCGCGATTGCGGCGAAGCACGCGATACCGGGCGTGATCTGTTTGAGCGGGAATCATCGCCCGGGCGTTTCCGGCGACGAGGCGGCGGCGATCACGGTGGAGGGGCTGAAGCCGGTTCTGCCGTTCGCGGCGGAGAACGGCGTGATGCTGAACCTGGAGCTTCTCAATTCCAAGGTCGATCATTCGGGCTATCAGGCGGACAACACGGCTTGGGGCGTGAAGGTCTGTGAGCTGGCGAATCATCCTCAGCTGCGTCTGCTCTATGACATCTATCACATGCAGATCATGGAAGGCGACGTGATCCGGACGATCCAGGAGAACAGCCCATGGATCGGCCATTTCCACACCGCCGGAGTTCCGGGCCGCCACGACATCGACGATTCCCAGGAATTGAACTATCCCGCGATCATGAAGGCGATCGCGGAGACCGGCTTCACCGGCTACGTCGCCCACGAATTCTGGCCAAAGGGCGATCCGATTGCCGCGGCAAGGTCCGCGTTTGAGACGTGCCTTGTTTGAGACAGAAACGGCTTATCCGTCCTGGCTACCGGGCTTGCTCCGGCCAAACACCGAGGTGATATCGGTAACCTTGGTGATGAGCAGCTGACCGTTGGTGTCGCTCCCGCTTCCGGTCAGCGTGATGGGCGTCCCAACATGATAGGCGAGGTTGAAGTTGTGAAAATCGCGGAATTCGATTTCAACCCGCACGGAGTCTTTACCTTCGACATCGACGTAAAACACCTTGGCTTCGTCCAGATTGTCGGACATGCGGAGCCGGCCTTGCACGGTGATGCGGCCATCCGTGCTCTTGACCCAGCTTTCGAACGGACGCTCGCGGAATTCCTCGAACGCGCCGCCATCGAGCCCGGGAAGCACCTCGGTCGAGCCCGCGTAGGAACCCACCTCCACACCGAATTTCCGGAGCAGGGAGAGGTGCAGGCGACCGAGCTGCTGATTTTCGGAATAGCGCACATAACGCCCCGTCTTCAGCATTCCACCACCCTGCCCGGCGAGGACGATCGGGATCCGCTGAGCCGTGTGGTTATCGCTATGGCCCATGCCGGAGCCATAGAGAACGACGCTGTGATCGAGGAGCGAGCCCTGATGGTCCTGATAGGATTTCAGCTTGGTGAGGAGCGAATCGAACTTCTCCATGTGCCAGAGACTGATCTTGAGCAGGGCATCGATGTTCGACCGGCTGAAGTTGCGGAAAAAGTGGGAGAGGTAGTGATGCTGTTCGGTGATTCCGAGGAAGTCGAAGATCATCCGGCTGTTGCTGTTTCCGAGCATGTAGGTTGCGCACCGGGTCGAATCCGTCCAGAGAGCCAGGGCGATGAGATCGAGCATCGTCTCGACCTGATCGTCCATGGTGGCGCCGGCCTTGGGCCGTTGCAGGGTCGTGAAGTCGACCTTGGAATTGCCGGCTGATCCGTTCTCCAATCGTTCCAGCCGCTGCTCGGTTTCGCGAACCACGGTGAGATACTGGTCGAGGATTTCGCGATCCTCACGACCCGCTTTTCGCGAAAGCCCCTTGGTATCATCGCCCACCCGATCGAGCAAACTCGACATCTCGCGACGCTTGCGTGGGTGACTCATTGGACTGCGAAACAGCCGATCGAAAATGAGCTGGGGATCGCTCTCCCGCGGAATCGCGTCGCCGTTCTGATCGTAGGAAATGTAGCTGCACCCAAACTGACCGGTAAAGAGCCCTTCCGTTGTCAACTCGAGCGAGCGATGGGCCGTTTCGCCCCCAATCTTGTCCGCGATGAGCTGATCCACCGAAGGCGCCTTGGTGTTGTTGTGATGCCCGGACAGAAAGCGGCGGGTGGAGTTCTTGTGGGAGGAAAACCCGAAATCGCCCATGTTGTCGAGAATCAGGAGATCATCCCGATGCTTCGAAAAGGGCGCCATCAGTGGAGACATGCGGAAATCGAATTCCGTTCCGCCATTGATGTTCCAAGACGGTGGATGAACGCCATTCGGCTTGAAGAGCGTCACAAACCGAATCGGGGGATTGGGATCGCTTTTCGCACTCGCCTCCATCAAATTCAGAAACGGAAGCGGCAACATGGCTCCTCCAAGTCCTCGTAAAAATGAGCGGCGTTCGATTCTCCAATTCTTCGTCATCAATCTTTTTGGCTTATAATCATGGTTTCCCGGAACGGCAGGCTGGTCACCACCTCGAAGAAGAGATCGCGCCAGGTTCCATCGCTTTCGTGAATCGTCTGGGTGATCGCCTTCACGGCCGGTTGATCGTGCAGTTCCAGTTTGCGGCAGAGCGCATAGGACATCGTCCGTTCGACCGCGTTGCGAATAATCGCCTCGCGTTGATTGGTCAGGAGAATGGCTTTCAGCTCCGCGTAATCCTGAAACGTCTCGCCGGAAGGCAGTTTGCCGCTGGTATCGATTTCGGCCGAGGGCCTGAATGCCCCGTCGTCGGAGTAGGCCTGCAGAGCAAATCCCAGTGGATCGATCTTCTGGTGGCAACGGGCGCAGGCCACGTTGCTGCGGTGCTGTTCAAAGCGCTCGCGAAAGGTGAGTTCCTGTCCGGGAGGACTCGGCTTGATGGGCGGAACATCCGCAGGAGGCTCCCCAAGATGCTCGCCAAGAATCGCCCGCAACATCCAGGTCCCGCGCAGAATCGGCCCATGATTCATGGCCAACACGCCCGGAATCGTCAAAATCCCGCCGCGATCATGGGCGTGCTCCAACACGATCTTCTGATTCGGCGCGACCTGCTGCTCGACCCCTTTCGGCTTGATATGCCGTTGGATTTGCTTGCGATCGTTCCCATAATATTTCGCGGTCAGGTAATTGGCGAACGCAGTCTTCGAATCGACCAACTCCATTACCGGTCGATTCTCCGTAAACAGGTAATCCAGAAAATCGATCGGCTGGCTTTTCATGGTTTCCCGCTGATTCGCATCGGAGAACGCCTCGTCGATTTGATCCAACCCCAACCATTGAACTCCGAAACTCTCCGCCAGGCTGCGCGCCTTGGGCGAATCGAGCATGCGATCCAGCTGCCGCGCCAAAACTCCCGATTCGGCCAAGGTGCCCTCGCCCGCCAACTGCATCAGCTCCGCATCCGGCATGTCTTCCCAGAGAAAGTAGGAAAGCCGCTCCGCCAACTCAAAGTCATCAACCGGTTGTTGCCCCGGCTCCCCTTCCATCAACAAACCGCGATACATGAACGCCGGCGACATCAACACGACCTTGAGCTCGTTTCGCACCGCCGCGCTCAACGCCTCGCCGTCCTTGTCTGCAATCGACTCCAGGATGTTTGCCATCTGATGCTCGGAAACCGGTCGTCTCAAGGCGCGCGGCACAAACTCACGAATCATCGTCTCCGCCTGCTCGATGCTCAGATCGTCGTTGACCCAACGCTCCAGCGCGACGTCCGCCAGATAGGAATACTGATCCCAAAGCACGGCTGAAAGGGGCGCGCCGTGCGTGTCGTTCACGAACCCACTCGCTCCCGGGGGCTCGGTCGGAAGCAATTTTATGACCAACGACCGTTCCGTTTCGGTTTGCTCCGCCTCCATGATGTTGACCTCCAATTCGAAGCCAAACAGGGAATGGAGCGTGTTGCGATACTCCAAGGCCGATAGCCGTCTCGGTCGAAAATTCCCGGGAAGCGCCTCCACTTCATCGGTGAATCGCTTCCCATACCAATTCAGGACCATCTCCCGCTCCTCATCGTTGGGTTGCGGCTCGTCTTCGGGCGGCATTTCCGCGAATTCCAGCACCTCCACGACCGTTTCCCAGAGCTCGAACTGGGCCGCGGCATCCGCATCGGTCTGAATCGTCGAAAAATCGACTTTTCCCTTCACCTTGTCGGCTCCGTGGCACTTGACGCAGTATTGCTTCAGAAACGGCTGGATATCCGCTTCATACGCGGAGGCGAGCCCAAGAATAAAGACTTGGCTGAGGAGAAAGAGTTGGAGGAAGCGTTGCAACGCGCCCAAAACGTTGATCCCGGGTTATTTCTTTCATGTAAACGCTTGGTTATTCCCCCTGAAAATTCGATTTGCTCATTCGTCGTTTTTCTCGAATCTAACTCCCGTTTGAATTTCTCCATCATATTCCGGATTCTCGGAACAATTCTCAGCCTGTTGGCCCTGATGATGGGGCTTTGCTTCTTGGGAACCTGGATCATGTCCATCCACAGCGGAGAAGGCGAGGGAATGAAGTCGATCGGCTATTCCATTCTCATCACCGGCGCGTTTGGTGGCTTACTGTTCTATCTCGGCCGAAAAAGCAGCCCGGAACAGATTTTGAGAAAGGAGGCGATCGCCACCGTCGCATTGGGCTGGATTGTCGCCTCGTTTTTCGGGTGTTTGCCCTATGTTCTGGGCGAGGCTCACTTTTCGCTGCCCCGGGCGTTCTTCGAGTCCATGTCTGCCTTTACGACGACCGGGGCGACCGTGTTTACGGATCTCAATGACACCCCCTCCGGCATCCTCCTCTGGCGAAGCCTTTCCCAGTGGCTCGGCGGGTTGGGCATTCTCGCGCTGGTGGTCGCATTGCTCTCCATCCTCGGGGTCGGCGGCAAGCACCTGTTCGGGGTGGAAACGTCCATGAACCTGAGTGGTTCGCCGATGGCCCGGGCCCAGGATTTGACCGTTCGTCTCTGGATCGTGTACTGCGGATTGACGATCGTCTGCTGGCTCGGCCTGTGGATCATCGGCAGCCGGGCACCCATTCCGGCCACCGGCTTTGAGGCGTTTCTCTATGCGCTGACCACGGTTTCGACCGGAGGCTTCGCGCCCCACAACGCCAGTGCCGGACATTTCAACAGCGCGGCGGTGGAGATCTTTCTCTGCATTTTCATGTTCATCAGCAGCCTGAACATGATCCTGGTGACCTACACGTTCTTCGGCAATTTTCAGTCGAAAGCCGGTCGAACCGAAGCCATCGGCTTTGCCGTCATGATTCTCGCGGCGTGGTTTACCATCACGCTCGATCTCTGGTTGAACCATGAGTCGGAAGGCTGGGCCGCGTTGCGCGAAAGCCTCTTCCCCGTCGTCTCGCTCGCCTCCTCAACCGGCTTTGCCGCCGGTGACTACGATCAATGGCCGCTCTTTGCCCGAACCGTGCTCTTTTTCCTGATGGTCGTTGGAGGTTGCAGCGGCTCGACGGCGGGCGGCGTCAAGGTTGCCCGCCTCGTCATCTTGTTGAAGGTCATCTCCCAGGAAATTGCGAAGACGTTTCGTCCCAAGCTCGTGTCCTCCGTCAAGATTGACGGGAAAGCCATCAGCACGGAGGGCCAACTCGCCGTCCTCACCTACCTCGCCCTCACCGCCGGAATCATCCTCTTTTCCACCTCGCTCATCTCCATGTTCGAACCCGGGATCGACGATCTCAACTCCGCCTTCGGCGCGGTGCTCGCGACCTTTTTCAACATGGGCCCCGGCTTTGGTTCGCTCGGCCCAACTGACAACTTCGCCCACCTGCACCAGGTGACCCTGGTCTACCTCAGCCTGCTCATGTTGCTGGGACGCCTCGAGATTTTCGTCGTCCTGACGCTATTCTCAAAGCACCTCTGGGCGAAGTATTAGGCGCGTTAATCTGCCATTTACCGCTCACAGCCGAAAAGTGAGTAAACATCAGGTTTTGCTTTGACCTAACCCACACCATACTTTTCTCTAAACAATTGGGTGCAGAATAACTGATCCGCAGCTGGATAAGTGATGATCAAGCGAATACTTTCCAACATTAGATGGGCACGTCGATCAAAAGAAAGGCAGTTGGGCTGTCCGTACTGCGAGACCGAGAACACTCCAAAACTTAAACTTAAAAAGCGAAGGAGACGGATATCTGATAATCAACTCTGTAACGGATGTTGGCTTCCAATCCTGACATCTTGCTCGGAATGTGGCGAAAATCTCGATGATTTGTCTGAGACTTGTTGGAATTGTTCTGCCCATATTTATCCGCCACTTGAAACGGCGGACAAAAGGAAACTACCGAAGTTTCTTCGACTTGAAACCAGTCGAATCGAACATTTTCAGAACAGCTCTATCGAAAAGTGGCGCGAGCAAGATTTATTTAAGAAGCACGGAGCCACAATCTCAAAAATGCCCGCACCTTGGCTTACTGAAGATAGGTTAGATTTCATAAAATATGGCCCCAAAATCTTTATACACTTGGAAACCCTTGCTCGAATTCCATCTACTCAGTCTCTAAACTCCTCATCCTCTACATACTGCGACGCAATACAATCCAAATTTGAAGGGCACATCAAAGACTATAGTGACCGAATGGAGAACTATCGCTTGCAGTTGCGATCGCAACCCGAAGTCATCAATTACCATAATGGTATAGCAAATCTTGCGATTGACAAAATTTTCCAAGCAATAAGCGACGTTCGAATTGAACTAGGCCAAATCGTTGAGAATGCACCATTGGATTCGGCTAGAGTCAACGTATTGAAGCTCTTACAGGAGCAGAAGAAAACGTTTCACCCTAACATCCTGCAACGTGGTAGTAATGAGTTAAGTCGAGCAATAAAGTCTACGGCAAGATCTACCCTAGAAGTCGCCGGGTTCGTGGGGGCGGCCGTCCTAACAGGTGGATACCTCATTCTTAAATTTGGAGGTCTGGATCTACCACTTGATAATCTTGAAGTGGACATGAACCTCGAAGACATCGGGACTACTCCCGAACCAGAAGAGACCCTTAACAAAATGGCGTCCAGAGCTATTGAAGGCGCATTGAGCCAAATTCAGACGGTAGCCGCAGAAGGTGTCGCAGATTCAATCTACACCTATTCTTGCGAACACATCGAAGAGATCGCTTCGTTTTTGGCCATCCCGAAAAGAGGCTCTTTTGAATCCCCCCAAGAAAGCACAATGGGATTGGTCGGAGATTTCGTGGAATCTGCCACTAGAGTTCATGAACAAATGATCGAAAGACTCAATGATAGGCTCTCACAGATAATTCAACTTCTTGCCTATCTCAGGGCAAACGAATTGTGTCTCATCCGCCAATCAGGACATGTAGGTATCGACTTACTCTAATCTTTCGGAAATCGACTGAGCCGCACAAGATTCCCCGGAACAATCGACCGCACGATTAAGTTCGGATTTCCTACGAACTTAGGCTTCCAGCATCCTATCTAGCTCTCCGCCGCGCTACTATCCGTGATCTTTCCGCCAACCAATCGATTTTTAGTTCGAAGTTACGCACGTTGAACGGAAGGCTCTGGCAACTGTTTCCCAAGTTCGTTTGCACGTTGAATGTGCCATTCGATCAGATCAAACAACTCCGCGTAAGCGAGTTTTGGATCCTCGTTGTGGCACATTCCGCCACGGGACAAATCCGGGCAATAGCCGATAAAGCACTGATCGTCTTCACTCCATTCGACCCAGTGATGATATTTTCTGGCTTCTGCGGTCATCTCATTGTGAGGCGTTTTAAACGAACCTGTATCCAATGGATTTGACAAGGATCAAGTAAAGAGTGCGGCTTTGCCGAAGGAAGAGCGAAAGCGGAATTTTTGGCTACCTGCTGCGTCCTTACGCTGTCAAAGAGCTTGCTCTGCTCCCTCATGCTGCCTTGCAGGACACCAGATCTTCTCGCTTCAATGGCTACCTCCCCACTTAAGGTGCTCTGGAGCGCCTGAAAATACGAGCAAGACACGGGAACCAATAGATTTGACCAAAATTGATGACACGGCACAACGAGCCCAGCCTGAAAGGCTGAGACATGCCAGCCCGGGGCATCGCGAGCTCACAGCGAGCAACGCCCCGGGTAAGACACCAGCAAGAATCGAGCGCTGAAAGTGCGAGACAATCGTCCTCAAAATGGTTGATTGGAAGCGATGGCTCAATCTCTCTCCAAGGTTTACATCCATCTTGTTTTCAGCACCAAAAACCGGGAGCCGTTGATTGCTGACGAATGGCAACCGGATCTCTGGGCTTATCTTGCTGGCGCGATTCAGGGACAGAAATGTTTTGCTCACCGAATTGGAGGCGTCAGGGATCACGTTCACATTCTTTTCGAGCAGCACCGGACAACGTCCCTGAGCAAGGTGGTGGGAGAGATCAAATCCGAAACCAGCAAATGGATCAAAGCACAAAAGGGAGTTAACCAATTTGCATGGCAAGCGGGCTACGGAGCGTTTTCGGTGAGCGCGTCAAACGTTGAGGAAGTGAAGTCCTACATTGACCAACAGGCGTCCCATCATCAGAAGAAGACCTTCCAGGATGAGTTTCGTGAGTTTCTGTCGAGATACGGTGTGGAATACGATGAACGCTATGTTTGGGACTAAGAACGCTTGTCTCACGCCTTCAGCGCTCGCAACTGCGGGCATCCTGACCCGGGGCTTTGCTCGCTGAAGCTCGCGCCACCCCGGGCTGGCATATTCTGGCCTTTCAGGCCAACTCGTACTGCACTTAGGGTGCGTTTGAAAAAGAGGTCGAGACGCGCTGCGAGTGATTTTGTCGACTGGGAATGA
>CAXBMO010000033.1:0-58377 GCA_963977015.1 uncultured bacterium
GAAGTTACGGGGCTATTTTGCCGAGTTCCTTAACCAGGTTTCACTCTTGCGCCTTAGAATACTCATCTCACCCACCTGTGTCGGTTTGGGGTACGGGCTCCTTTAATCGAGTTGGCTTTTCTTGGCACGCGTTTCAGAAAGGTAGGTTTGGCCGTAGCCGCCCCTCTGGCACTTCCAATCGCCATTATTCATCTACGAATGCGTCCCCAATCTCTTCGGAGGCATAGGAATATTAACCTATTTGCCATCGCCTACGCCCTTCGGCCTCGGCTTAGGTCCCGGCTAACCCTGGGACGACGAACGTTGCCCAGGAAACCTTGGGTTTACGGCGGGGAGGAATTTCACCTCCCTTATCGTTACTCATGTCTACATGCTCGCTTCTTAGCAGTCCACCGTCAATCACCATCAGGCTTCGACCCACTAAGAACGCTCCTCTACCACGTCTTACGACGTCCAGAGCTTCGGTATACCGCTTATCGCCAATCATTTTCGGCGCAAGATCACTCGATGAGTAAGCTATTACGCACTTTTTAAATGGTGGCTGCTTCTAAGCCAACATCCTCACTGTCTAAGTAATCTCACATCCTTTCCACTGAGCGGTATTTAGGCACCTTAGCTGCTGATCTGGGCTGTTGCCCTTTCGACTACGAAGCTTATCCCCCGCAGTCTCACTGCCGTGCTCCATTGAATGGTATTCGGAGTTTGTATGAGGTTGGTACCCGGGTGTGGGCCCTAGCTCAAACAGTGCTCTACCCCCACTCATCAGCACACGACGCTGCACCTAAATGCATTTCGAGGAGAACCAGCTATCACGGGGTTTGATTAGCCTTTCACTCCAACCCACAGCTCATCCCAACAGTTTTCAACCTGAATGGGTTCGGTCCTCCACGTGATTTCACTCACGCTTCAACCTGGCCATGGGTAGGTCACCTCCGCTTCGGGTCCACCCCCAGCAACTTATTCGCCCTATTCGGACTCGCTTTCGCTATGCCTGCGTCCCAGAAGGACTTAAGCTTGCCACTGAGAGTGACTCGTAGACTCATTAAGCAAAAGGCACGCCATCACCGTCCGCAGACGGCTTTGACACCTTGTAAGCACATAGTTTCAGGTTCTATTTCACTCCCCTCGCAGGGGTACTTTTCACCTTTCCCTCACGGTACTGGTTCACTATCGGTCGCCAATTAGTATTTAGCCTTACGCGGTGGTCCGCGTGGATTCATACGACGTTTCACGTGTGCCGTATTACTCAGGGACATCCTAGGGCTATCGCAGTTTTCGAACACGGGCCTGTCACCCTCTTTGGAGCGCCTTTCCATACGCTTGTTCTAACATTGATAATCCCATATCGGAGCCCTACAACCCCAGGATCAAAGATCCTGGTTTGGGCTATTCCGCGTTCGCTCGCCACTACTTACGGAATCGATTCTCTTTCTTTTCCTCCGGTTACTGAGATGTTTCACTTCACCGGGTATTGCGAACTCTTCCCTATATATTCAGGAAGAGACGACTGAGTATTACCCCAGTCAGGTTACCCCATTCGGAAATCTCCGGGTCAAAGCGTATTTGCCGCTATCCGAAGCTTATCGCAGCTTATCACGTCCTTCATCGCCTTTTGGCACCAAGGCATCCACTATGTGCCCTTAGTAGCTTGTTCTAAGCTCTCTTGATTTGCATGTTTACGCGCCTGTTCCGAAGAACAAACGTTAAACAAAATTCACCGTTATATTGAGTATCTAAGCGATTCGCAAGGAGTTTACCACTTCAGCCGAAGCTGAAAGATAAGCTCAAATTGTGAAATCACATAAAATACCTATTATGCAGTTGTCAAAGAGCGGACTTTTCAAGAATTTTTACGAACACTCTCCAAAGAGTGGAGGATAACCAAGGGAAAAACAATGGGCCTGACAGGACTCGAACCTGTGACCCCACGCTTATCAAGCGTGTGCTCTAACCAACTGAGCTACAGGCCCAGGAATTTAATCCGAGCTGTATCCGACTGCCACGCAGCCAGTTTTACATTAAAAATGGTGGAGGCATGCGGATTCGAACCGCAGACCCTCTGCTTGCAAAGCAGATGCTCTACCAACTGAGCTATACCCCCGCGTTCGTAAAAATTGCGAAGAAGTAAAGACTAGATTGTGCACTATGCCGATTGTTTAAACGCCGTTCTTTAATACTTGAGTTTGCAGAGCGGCTTTCGCCCTCTACCGGCACCCTATCACTGGTTAATCCAAGCGATTTAGGTGTCGACCTTGACATCATATGGTCGTGAAAACCGATGTCATTTATTACTCCTTAGAAAGGAGGTGATCCAGCCGCAGGTTCCCCTACGGCTACCTTGTTACGACTTCATCCCAGTTACCAGCTTCACCTTAGGGTCCTGCTTCTAAAAGTTAGCACAGACACTTCGGGCGCTGCCGGCTTCCATGATGTGACGGGCGGTGTGTACAAGACCCGGGAACGTATTCACGGCACCGTAGCTGATGTGCCATTACTAGCGATTCCGACTTCATGTAGGCGAGTTGCAGCCTACAATCCGAACTGAGCTCAGTTTTTAGGATTACCTCCACCTCGCGGTCTCGGATCACATTGTACTGAGCATTGTAGTACGTGTGCAGCCCTGGGTATAAAGGCCATACTGACTTGACGTCGTCCCCACCTTCCTCCCAGTTGATCTGGGCAGTCTCACTAGAGTCCCCAACTGAATGCTGGCAACTAGTGACAGGGGTTGCGCTCGTTGCTGGACTTAACCAAACATCTCACGACACGAGCTGACGACAGCCATGCAGCACCTGTGCAAACTGTCTATTGCTAGACTCCACTGCTTTCACAGCTTTAGGGATGCATGTCAAACCCAGGTAAGGTTCTTCGCGTTGCATCGAATTAAGCCACATACTCCACCGCTTGTGCGGGTCCCCGTCAATTTCTTTGAGTTTTAATCTTGCGACCGTACTCCCCAGGCGGTGCGCTTAACGCGTTAGCTCCGGCACGGAGGGGGTCGAATCCCCCCACACCAAGCGCACACCGTTTACTGCTAGGACTACAAGGGTATCTAATCCTTTTCGCTACCCTAGCCTTCGTACCTGAGCGTCAGGAACTGTCCAGAAGCCTGCCTTCGCCATTGGTCTTCCTCATGATATCCACGCATTTCACTGCTACACCATGAATTCCAGCTTCCTCTCCAGTCCTCTAGTCAGGCAGTATCGGATGCTATTCCAAGGTTGAGCCCTGGGCTTTCACATCTGACTTACCTAACCGCCTACGTACTCTTTACGCCCAGTAAATCCGAACAACGCTCGGGGCCTCCGTGTTACCGCGGCTGCTGGCACGGAGTTAGCCGCCCCTTCCTCTTCAGATACTATCAGGCTTAAGACGCTATTAACGCCTAAGCTTTACTCTCTGATGACAGGAGTTTACGACCCTAGGGCCTTCATCCTCCACGCGGCGTCGCACCGTCAGACTTTCGTCCATTGCGAATGATTCTCGACTGCTGCCACCCGTAGGTGTCTGGACCGTGTCTCAGTTCCAGCGTGACTGATCGTCCTCTCAGACCAGTTACCCGTCGTAGCCTTGGTAAGCCGTTACCTTACCAACAAGCTGATAGGCCGCGAGCCCATCCCTAAGCGGCACCCGAAGGCACCTTTAATTCTACAATCACATTGGGTATTAATCCGAGTTTCCCCGGGCTATCCCCAACTTAAGGGCAGGTTGCTCACGTGTTACTCACTCGTCCGCCACTAGGATCCCAAAGCAAGCTCTAAGATCCCCGTTCGACTTGCATGTCTTATCCACGCCGCCAGCGTTCGTTCTGAGCCAGAATCAAACTCTCCGAAGAATTTTAAAAATTGAACGAGTAAAAACCCTCGCACATAGCGCACAATTTAGTCTTTCCTTCTTCCGGCTATTTTGATTACTCTGATTTCTCAGACTCTCAAAACTAGCCTATCCTGTAAAAGATCTTCATGCCTGGGGGCAAAAAAGCCGATCAGCACTTTCTAGTGGCGATCGACTCGCTTGCCGTGTTTGGCACCCTGACGTTTCCGGTCGGGGTGAGAACTTATATCCACCTTTCCGATTGGTGCAACTCTTTTGGTAAAGATTTTTGAATTTTGGGTGCCGAAATGGGGCTCGATGGTCTCGCTGGGCGGGTGGTGGAGCTTGTAATTACTGTAACAGATTGCGCGTTCGTAAGTTATAGATGCGACTTGCGGCCTCTTGGGTTCTCAGGGTCGGACGTTGCTTTCAGAGGTGAGGGCTATTTCGCTTTCTTTGTTTTTTCTTAGAGAATGGCCGCTCGGAGAGGGGTTGATGGGTGGCTCGGGCGACTTTTCATCGGCAATTTGGCGAAGTCTGACGACCACATTGCCCACCGTTTCATCCAAAGTTGAGGTTCCTGCGGTCACTCCAACCTCCTTGCTTTTGTAAAACCAGTGCGGTTTTAGGTCGCCGGGCCCTTCCACATGGTAGGCTTTTCGTCCATTTGCGCGGGCGCTGAGGACAAGTTGATGGGTGTTGTTGCTGTTTCGACCGCCAACAATGACGATGGTGTCATTGTTTTGGCAGAGGATCTCGAGCGAGATTTGCCGATTTTTGGTGGGTTGGCAGACGGTGTCGAGGAATTTGACCTGCGTGTTGGGGCGGCGCTTTTCGATTTGATGGACAAGATTGCGCACCAGATCGATGGGTTGCGTGGTTTGGGATATGACACCGATCCGGTCGGATTGAGGGATGGATTCGATTTCCTCCGCCCTGGAGATGACGGTTGCCTCAGGAAAATCGGTGACCAGTCCTCTGACTTCCGCGTGATCGGGTTTGCCGATGACGACTGGGTGGTATCCGCCGAGCACGAGGCACTCCAAGGCGCGATGTGCTTTGCGAACAAGGGGACAGGTTGTGTCTGCGACGTGGTGGCCGGCATCTTTCCAGGCTTTTTTGGCACTATCGGCCGCGCCGTGGGCGGTGATCACTACGCGATCAGTTGATGCGGTTCCCGGCTTCTGGAGGTCTGCGTGTTGAACACCCAAGGTTTCCAGGTGCGCGCTGACGGTTGGGTTGTGGACGAGTTGTCCTAATACTGTGATGCGGCTCGAATGGGCGAGGTCATGGGTTAAGCGGAGCGCGTCGCGTACGCCAAAGCACATTCCGTAGTGTTCTGCGAGATTGATGTTCATAGTCTGAGGTTGGTTGGGTCTTTGTTGCGCAAAGTATCCGGATAGGAGTTTGCGGGAGAAGTTGGAGGATGTTCCGCCTTTTCCATGAAGAGGGTTTGAAGCGAGGAAGAAGGTTTGGTGAAGAGTTCGTGAAGGTTGCTTTGCTGGGCAAAGTTCAAGTCACTGAGAAAGCTCCAAATCCAGGAGTGGCCCTCTTCAAGCTTTGGCTGTCTCCGGCAGTTGGAGCAGTTTTAGTGAACCAGCTGATGAACGATAGGCGGGTTCAAGAACGGGTGCGGCTTCGCCGAATGAAGCGTAACTGCGGAATCGTTGGCTTCCTGCAGCGCTCTCGCTCAGTCACGGAACTTGCTCTGCACCCTCACAACGCCTGGCAGGAGACCAAATCTCCTCGCGGCATCTCCACTTACAATCGCCCCTAGTAAGTCCAGCGACCACCGGGTGTTGAAATGACCGGCATCGTCTGGCGCCAGCACTCCGAGTAGTCGGTCTTTCCGATGGCACCTCGCATCTTCACTCCGGTGGATCTCCGCCAGGCTTGAGAAAAGGCTTCACCAGTGTGGCACCCCCAACTCTGTACCTTCGCTCCGCGGACAAAGAGACCACGATTGATTTGGGGAAGGTCATCGACATGGAGGAAAACCTTGGAGGCTCCCGAAATCTCCCCGCTGTAGTCGAAGGTAAAGCAGTATTTGTTGGAGTGACCGAAGTAGTCGAAGCCTGCGATCTTGGTTCGACTGCGATCCACGCCGTGACCGCCTTGGTTGAGATAGCGAATCAACTGACTGGTTTCGTCGAACCAAATGAGTTTGCAGTTTACGGTCTCCTTATCTCGAACCGAAATCACCTGGGGGATCCGATCGACGCCATCTTCCTTGCTGCGGTGAACGTAGGCAGGCTTGAAAACGAGCCAGGTGATTTGGGCGTCGGCGCCTTTTTCCTTGCGAATTTGTTCCATGCGCAAACGAGCGGCACGCACAAAGTTGCCCCACCACCGATCGTGCTGAGCGCGTTCAGTGCGCAAAACTTCCCATTCTCTGGAGGCTGGCCCACCGCTCACGATGATGTATTCGCCGTCCGGAAGATCGCTTCCCCCTCCTAAAGATGGGAGTTCGAGTGCTTGACCGGATATCGGGATCAGCAGGGCGATCAGGGAAAGGAGGATTCTCTGGGGCATGGGGAAGGTAGGTTCGTGAGGATTTCCAGTTTGTCAGAGCACGTTGACTTTCTCAAGATGAAAGAAGCACTTTGCAGCGGCGGGATCTTCGAGAGGACGGATCTAATTGGGAAATTCTTCGTTGGGAATGCTCGCGACTACGTTTTTGTGCGGTGTGACCTCGGGGGAGGCTTTGTCGAGCGTGAAGAAAAAGGTCGCGCCTTCGCCCGCGAGTGAACTTACCCAGATTTGGCCACCATGGCGTTCGATGATCTTCTGCGTGACCGAAAGCCCGATTCCGGTGCCTTCATATTCTTCGCGCAAATGCAGCCGCCGGAAGATCTTGAAGATCCGATCCTGATGTTCGGGAGCGATCCCGATCCCGTTGTCGCGAATGCTGAACTGCCATTTCCCGTTCACTTCGTGGGCTTCGACGCGAATCTGAGGTTTGCAGCCACGGGTAAACTTGATGGCGTTGGCGAGGAGGTTTTGGAAAACGAGGGTGAGCTGGGTTTTGTCCGCCAAGACCCTGGGCAACGGTTGGGCGGCTATTTCGGCGGATTTCGCTTCAATGGCGTTGCCGAGATTTGCGATCGCGTTCCTGAACGCTTCTTCCGCGTCCACCTCATTCAACTTCAATTCGCTGGTGCCCGCCTGGGAATAGGCCAGAAGATCATCGATCAGATCCTTCATCCGCTTGGTGCCATCGACCGCGAATTCGATAAACTCGTCGGCCTCGGCGTCGAGTTTTTCTCCATAACGTCGTTTAAGAAGTGAAACATAGCTGGCGACGGTGCGAAGCGGTTCGCGCAAATCGTGGGAGGCGATGTAAGCGAATTCCTGAAGTTCGGACAAACTCCGTCGCAGCTTTTCCTCCGCTTCCTTCCGCTCCTGAACCAACGTGATCGAGCCCGCCATCCGGTTGGGGGGAGCGTTGGGGCTGGGGCGATAGGCTTTTCCGCGAATCTCAAACCAGAGCGGCGATCCATCCTGATTTCGCAATCGGCAATAGCGCTTGAACACATCGAGACTTTCCTTGGCGTGAATCTCGAGCGATTCGCGAATGGTGAGCGCGTCCTCCTCATCGGGAAGGTGGAGGTGCTCCCAAACCTCAAAGGAGTTGAGCAAGTCTTCCGGAGCGAATCCAAGAAGTTCCTTGAATCGATCGCTCAAAAAGAGCCGGTCGCCGATCAAATCCCAATCCCAAATTCCCGCCTCGGAGCCGCTGACGGCGAGATCGAATCGTTCGGCGGCCTGGTGGACTTCCCGAGTCTGGCTCTCAATCTTGACGAGCATGGCATTGAACGAGTGCGAGAGCTGGGCCCATTCATTGTTGCCCTCCACCGGGACGCGGACGCTGTAATCGTGACGAATCCCAACCTTGAGGGCAGCATTCGCGAGTCGCTGGATCGGTTTGAGCACCTGAATCACCGAACGTTCGGCAACTGCGATCGCCAATCCGAGAGCGATGATCGAGAGACCCACAAAAATTCCGGCTGAAATCGCGAGTTGCCATCCTATATGGGCGAACGAGCCGCGGATGAGAAGGCTTCCCGAGAACCCCTCCTGGGAAACCGGATTGGTAACCACCGGGCAAAAGAAACGCTGGCAGGCGGCCCGGGGGCGGTTCGTGTGTTCGGGCTGCCATATAGAGAGGGTAGGGAATTGAGTAACGACCTTGCCTTCGTTATCAATCAGGGCCGCGCTGTGAATGGACGACGTTCCGCGAAACAGTGTCTCCAAATATTGCGGATTGAGCACCTCTCCCGATTGGGCGGCGAAGTTGGCCGCTTGTTGCAGCGACTCCACCAAATTCAGGCGCAGTTCAATGCCCCTTAGAATAACCAAGCCCAAAAAGAGAATGAGCAAGCCGATCCGGAGGACGCGGATGTGACTGCGAAGGAGTTGGGCGCGTACCGTCACTGTTTACTCCCATGAAGCCGAGATCTGTGGGAGAAATAGGTCAAAAGGGCGATGCTGGAATTGGAGAATGGTGTCACCACAGTCTCAAAGCAGTCCATCTGCCAGGTAGACTTCGACGCGTTGGTTTTTGAGTCGTCCGGCTTCTGTGGCGTTGTCGCCAATGGGGAGTTCTCCGCCAAACCCGGTCACGACTTCTGCCTCCAGCCCTTTGGTCTTCAACAAATCAGCCACCGTCTTGGCTCGTTGTTTGGATGCCTGGATCCGTTGTTGCTTGCTACCCGGCGTTTCGCTCGCTTCGGAAAAACCGACCAACACCAATTCTTGTTGGGCGCGCTGCGGATCCGAGAGGATGTAATTGGCAAGGCGATCCAAATCGGATTGAGATTTACTGTCGAGTTTGAACGTTCCGGGCCGAAACCGCAGCACGATGGGAACTTGTTGTGCCTTCGCGGTGATTTCGTCGTAGGGCTCAAGACCGGTGACGACGCGCTGTGGCGGTTTCGCGGAAGAGGCAATGCTGAGCGGGATGAATCCGTTTTGCTCGACAACAGCCTGGCCCGCGTCGGAAACGGCCCAATTGAGAAACTCATCGACGGACGATTCGCGTTTTTCAGGCGCGTACATATAGAGGCGTCTGGAAATGGCGTAGAGTTCGGTTGCCACATTGACCCGCGTTGGAAGTAATGGCTTGAGTCCGTCCCCGGCGGAAATGGCGAGCGTCTTGCAGCGTTGAACATAAGCCACGCCAGTGTAGCCGATGCTTCCCGGATCAGATGCCACCGAATTGGAAAGCGCGAAGCTGTCTTCGAATTCGCGGGTTCCCGGAGCCAATCCCTGGTGGTTTAGTACCAGGGAATCGAAGGTGTCGCGCGTTCCGGATTTTTCGTCGCGGCTATAGCGGGTGATGGGGAGCGAAGGGCCGCCGACCTCCGACCAGTTCTTGATCTTGCCGGTGAAGATCTCGCTGACTTGGCCAATCGAGAGCGAATCGATCGGATTATCGGGATGAACCAGAATCGGCAAGGCGTCGAGCGCGATCACGAACTCGCAATCCGGGCTTTCCATATCCCCGACGGGTTTGAGGAGATCCACCTCCTTGCTTTTGATGGGGCGTGAAGACATCCCAATTTGCGCTTCACCGCGGGAGAGGGCTGGGTAGGCGGTGCCGGAGCCATGACCCGAGACGAAAATCTCTCCAAACTGGTTTCCGGAAAATTGACCGTGCAGCGTGCATTCAACGGATGTCTGTCCGGGAATCCGAATCAACTCAGTTGCGCCCTTTTGTTTCATCCAGGACGCCGCGAGTGCCGGGCCCAGCTTGGCGCCAATGGTATTGGAGCCGTGCATGGTGAACAGCATTTCGCCTTCGCGCATGGGCTGGAGCGGGGGTGAGGACGGTTTCCACACTTTTGCGCGCAGTTTTCCGATCTCTGCGGCGCTGAGCGGAGGTTGCACACGGGCACCGATCGACTCGTAGAGTTGTTCGCGGTCCTTATTTTCCGCATTGACGATCGCTGAGGAAGCGCTGTCGAGCACTGCCTTCTGCGTGATGGCCAGAAAGCCGTTGCGGTCTTCGTAAATCTGTTTGGTCAGCTTGAGTTTTACCAGCGCGTCAACGCGCTCGTTCATTCTCTGGAGAAGAAATGCATCGTCAGCCGCGAGATTGCCGATCAGGGAAACGAGCAGAAATAGAAAGAGGAGAGGGGATGTGCGCATGACTGATCTTAGTACCGGGCTTGATTCATGAGCTCTGTTTCACGTGAAACAACTTCGCCCAACGTCTGCTTCAGGTTGTCAATGGCTGCCGCTTCATTGGCCGAAGCCACGCCTTGATCCCATGGTTTAATGTACCAGGCAGCGCCAACTCCGCCGAGCAGTAGCATTCCGAGAAAGAACGCGGCAGCTGCAGCTCCAACGCTTCGGCTCTTCGCTGAATGCGAGATTGGGCCGGTGACCGGGCCGGTTTGCGAAGTCGTCACCAGGGAATTGCGGCTCGCCGTCGAAGGTCGGCTGGTGGAGGACGTGATCGATTGGCCGGTTTTGGTAACGGGGAGGGTAAGTGCGAGAGAGGGGTCTTCCTTTTTAGGAGGAGCCTTCATCTTGCCAACATAGGCGGGAACTTTTTCCCCGGAAACGGGCTTGGCGTCAGATGGAAAAAGCTCAAGGGCTTGCTTGGCGGATTCCGGTCGATCGTCCGGATCCCTCGACATCAAACGTTCGACCCACTCAATGACTTCTGGTGGAAGATCAGGCCGGCGCTCGGCGAGCGGAACAAAGGTGTTGGTGAGATGGGAGGACATGACCTGGGCGGTCGATTCCCCTTCGAACGGATATTTTCGAGTCAGGCTATGGTAATAGACACAGCCGAGAGAGTAGAGATCGGTCCGTTCATCAATCGTTTTGAGTTCAAACTGCTCGGGCGCCATGAAATACACCGTTCCCATGATGGCATTGGCTTGGGCCGCAGTTTGCATGGTGGGCATCTCGACAAACCGTACCAGGCCAAAGTCGACCAGCTTCACCGTAAACTTTTCTTCGTCCCGCCAATCAATCATCAGGTTGGCCGGTTTCATGTCCCGGTGAATCAATCCACGGATGTGGGCGCTCGCCATCCCTTCCATGGTGTGCGTCACCAGGGTTTGGAGATCTTCCAGAGTGAGCGCGACTCGACCGACCGCCTGATCGAGCGATTCTCCATGTACATATTCCATCACCACAAACACGCCTTCGTCATCAACCCCCACGTCGTAGACGGAAACGACGTTGGGATGCTGGAGCGAGGAAAGCGCGCGGGCTTCGCGCACCAACTTGTCCTCCTGTTCGTCACCAAGGCTCGAGGTTGCCTCACGGCGAACCCGTTTCAGGGCGACGACACGCTGGAGATTTTGGTCAATGGCCAGATAGAGGACGCCGACGCCTCCTCTTCCAACCTCCTGGATAATCTGATAGCGAGTTCCGGAGGGATCCATAGTAGGGAATTCGTGCGGGAAAATTGAAGCAGGAACTGTAGGGCCGGGCGGCCGTTACTCAATTGCTTTGCCGGTTTGTGACGGATTCGTTGCGCTCAGGATAAAGGGTCGGAATGGTTTTCATGGTTCGGTCAATCGTTGGCTTGCAAGTGCAGTAAAGTTGCGGGTATAGCGGAAGCTCATTTCCGCCCCAATTGAAGCACAGCAATAAATGAGCCAAACCGATCCGGATAAGCCCTGGTTTTTGAGAATCTGGCCGAATCGATTCCTCCTGCTTCTGGTCGCCATGGCATTGTTGCTACCGGGGACGGGAACGATTCCGCTCATGGATCGGGACGAACCGCGCTTTGCGCAGGCAACCTGGGAGATGATGGAGCGTGGAGACTGGCTGATCCCCTACTTCAATGACGAGTACCGATTCGATAAGCCGGTCCTCTCGTATTGGTGGATGCGGCTTCACAACACCATATTGGGCAAGTCAGAGTTGGCTTCGCGCCTGCATTCCGTGGTCTCGGCGTGGTTGATCGCCGTTGTGATCCAAGCATTGGGCGCGTTTTTGTTTTCGAAACGGGCCGGATTTCTCGCGGCGATGGCTTGGCTGACCTGCCTCCAGGTGTTGGTTCACGGTCGAATCTGCGTTGCGGATATGCCGATGATTCTTGGGATCACCATCAGCCTGCTCGCGATTTGTCGGCTGTTGATTCCCAGGGAAGGCGATGTTGTTCAGCCGTGGAAATGGTTTTGGGTTTTGGCCGGAGGACAAATCCTCGGATTTTTGGCAAAAGGGCCGATTGCGCTTTTTGTGCCATTGCTGGGGCTGATTCTGGCGCGTTTTGTATTCTATCGAGCACCGATTCCCTGGCGGCGGCTCAAATTGTTGCCGCTCGCCCTCGTGTTTTTGGTTGGCATCGGACTTTGGGGAATACCGGCGTTGATCGCAACCAATGGGGAATTCTGGCAAATTGGGATCGGGAAACACGTTGTCGAACGCGGAGCCGGAGCATTGAACGGGCGTTTTCCCGTGCTCGGCTATTACCTGGTGATGGGATTTCTCAGCTTGTTGCCGTGGAGCGCGTTTTTTCCCGCGGCATTTTCGCGGGAGCGATCACTGAAAACGGCGATCCTCACGGGGATCTTTGTTGCGCCCTATCTGATCTTCACTCCCTACGCGACCCAATTGCCGCATTACGTATTGCCCGGGTTTCCGGCATTTTTCCTGTTGTTGATGCGAGGAGGGGAGATTCCAACGCCGCTGAATGCAGTCCCCTCCGTAAATCGTGTGCTGCGCTGGATTGGAATCGTCGCGCTCGTGCTCGCGCCAGTCGTGTGGTTGGCATTGCCCCAGATCATGGATCTCGGCCAACACGGAGCCAAGCTGTCATTCGTTGCGACGCTCGGGATTGGTGGGTTTATTTACGCGCTTTCGCGGAATTGGTTTTGGGCCTCGGTAGGCTTCGCCGCCGTTCCCAGCCTCGTCACTCTGGGCGTGGTGTTGTGCACCGAATTTCCGGAAGAATTCACCGCAATCCGTACCATTCTCCTGGCGGGAGTCGGGATCTTTCTCAGTATCGCTCTTGCCGCCCCTGCGTTTCGGACCAGGCGTTTGGTCTGGATGGTGACGGTTTACGCGGCAGGAATCAGTTTCGTCACGGTGTTCGCCCGGAATCTTCGCGACGCGCATCCCGTCGTGGCGATGGAGCAGGTCTGGGGCGATGCCAGCGAACCGGGTCGGGAATTTCGGGCCTGGACCTACACCGAACCGAGTTTGGTTTACTACAGTGGCCAAACCTGGGAGTTCAGAAGCCAGCTCAAAACGCTTCCGACCGCCGCCGCGTGGTTGCACCGCAAACCGGCCACTCGTACCGGAGTTTTTCTTCTGCGGGAATGGAAACTCGAAGATGCGCTGAATTCCTCCGTTCGGACAGGTGATTGGCCCACCCAACCAAGTCGCGATTTTTCGAGCGAAGTTCAGACCGCGTTGAAAAAGGAGCTCCCGGAATCCCGATTCCGAACCGTCACGGGACTGAACATTGCCCGAAGCAGCTGGGTCGAGTTGTTGGTGGTGGTTCCCGAGGAGGAAGATTAGCCGGTCGTTGTCTGACGGCGCTTGATTCTTCGAGCGCGTCGCCCGGCCCGGGCCAACGGCAGTCCTCCGGCGAGGCCAAAAAGCGATCCGAGGTAGGCTCCAACCAGGACATCGCTGGGGTAGTGGGCCTTGTCATACATTCGCGCCCAACCCATGGTGCCGGCATAAAGGAGCACGGGAATTCCAAAGGTAGGCAACGCGGAAACAACGGGAACCGCCGTGCCAAATGCGGTGGAAGTGTGGCCGGAAGGAAATCCGTGATATTTGGCCTGAAATTGCGGCCCCTGAAACTGGGCGGGATCAACATTGGTAAAGGGCCTTGGTCGTCCCATCGAAAAGCGGAACACGTTGCAGACCAATCCCGCCAAAACCGTCGATACGAAAACCATCATGGCAAGGCGCTGCATGTAGCGAGACTTTCGGGCCAGGCCAATCATCCAAAGCCCGAAAATGATGGCAAAGTTGAATTGGGCAAGGCTGCCGGTATGGCCAATGACTTGAGAGATTTTGCGAACATCGTCAGAATCGATATTCATGGATTTGGCGGCGGATAGTTCAGCGGGGTCCAGGTCATTGCGAATCGCTTTGTGCCACGCCAGGTCATTGGGAAACGTCGTGACCACAACGGTTGAAATCACCAATGCGAGCGAAATGATGCTTTTGACTTTGTGACGCTTCAGGAATTTCCAAATCACCCGCAGTCCCCACAGGAAATCGCGTTTCAAACGCAAATCAGGAAGGTTCTTCAGGTGGCTCGAACGACCGAGGCGGCGAGCAGGCGACAATTGTGTGAGTGTGTCCATGGGGAAGTGTTCCAACGAGTTAAGAACCTTCGTTAGTATCCCAAGTGGTTGCGGATCGTCTGCAGGATTACGGTGACTATCTCGTCAAAAACCAGACGAAGTTTCCCTTTCAATGCCCATTGATCAGCGGTTGACTCCGTATTAGATACTCTGATTGGCCGATTCGCTGAATGCGAACTTCGTCCCCCGACCTTTCCCAACCGGATGAGTTTTCTTCAAACCTGGATACTTTTCGCCCTGCCGCTGGCAGCCCTTCCGGTGATCATTCACCTGATCAACCAGTATCGGCATCGTACGGTGCAATGGGGGGCGATGCAGTTTTTGCTGAGTGCCAAGCGCATGAATCGGGGGATGGCGAGGTTGAAGCAGATTTTAGTTCTCGCGATGCGTGTCCTCGCGGTGTTGGGGCTGATTTTCGCCATCAGCCGACCGTTGGCCAGTGGGTGGTTTGGCGTCGCCCTTGGCGGTTCGTCCGATACCACCATTATTCTGTTGGATCGCAGTGCCAGTATGGAGCAGACCGATTCCCGAACCGGCGAAAGCAAACGCGAAACGGGATTGCGCAAGATTCAGCAACTTCTTGAAAAAACGGCGAGCGGTTCGCGCATCGTCCTGATCGACAGTGTGGAACTTCGACCGGAAGAGGTGCTTTCTCCGAAGGCGCTGTTCGATTTACCGAATATCAGCGGGACCGCGACCCGGGCGGATATTCCGGCGATGCTCCAGCGCGCGTTTGACTTCATGATCGAGAATGAGGCGGGGCGGACCGATGTTTGGATTCTGTCTGATCTCCGGGCGAGCGATTGGGACCCGAACGGAGGCCGTTGGGACTCTTTGCGAAGTGCGGCTTCCGAGCTGGACGGGTTGCGGATCAATCTCCTCACCTACCCTGAAACGACGAATGACAATCTCTCGGTTCACCTCTCGAGCGTCTCGCGTCGCGCGGGGATCGATCAAGGGCAGCTCTTGCTTGATCTCAAGGTTCAGCGCTCAAGTTCCAGTGCGGGACCGACGACCGTGCCGGTTGGGTTTGTGGTCAATGGCGTTCGGACCGCTCTCGATTTGGATCTCAACGAAAACGAACTCGCCCTACAGGGATACGCGTTGCCGATCGATTCTCAAACCACTCGAGGGTGGGGGAGGATCGAACTGCCGAATGACAGCAACCAAATGGACAACGTCGCCTATTTTGTGTTCAGCGAACCGGCGGAACGGCTCACCACGATTGTGAGTTCGAACCGGCAAGCGTTTGAGCCCATGCAAGTCGCGGCGAGCACTGCGGCTGAGGCTGGCGTGCGGCACGATACGATTGTTCTGGAACCGGAGCAGACTGCGGAAATCGATTGGGAGAATAGCGCGATGATTCTATGGCAGGCGCCGTTGCCTGACGCAAAAAGCATCACCGCGCAACAATTGCAGAACTTCGTCGAGGCCGGTCGCAGCGTGATCTTTTTTCCTCCGGAGCGGCTGGAAAATGGTGAGTTTCTCGGAGCAAAGTGGGAAGAATGGCAGCGTACTTCCGAAGACCAACCGCTTCAGGTTGGCTGGTGGCGTCCCGACTCTGATCTCCTCGAAAATACCCAGAGCGGGAGTGCCCTTCCCGTTGGGGAGTTGGAAATTCTTCGGTATTGCACGATCGGTGGCACGTCGAGTCCGCTGGCGCGCATCGGCGAGAACATCCCGGTCCTGAGCCGGATCGCCACGGACCGCGGGCGCGTCTATTTTTGCGGAGTTTTGCCGCAGAGCACGCATTCGACGCTCGCGCGAGATGGAGTCGTCTTTTACGTGATGTTGCAGCGGGCGCTGATGGCTGGCGCGAATGGATTGTCCAGCGCACAGGTCGTCGATGCGGGGAAGGACGTTCTCGGATTTGGCGATTGGGCCCGGCTGGCCGGGAATGAGCGCGGAATTCCCGGTTCTGATCACCAATTGCTTCCCGGAGCTTTCGAGTCCGGCCAACGGTTGAGGGCGACCAATTGGCCACCGTCGGAGTCTGATTTGACAGTTCTGGATGAAACTGTCCTGGCGGGCGTGCTCACGGGGCTGGACTATCAGGTGATCAAGGACCAGGCGGGCGGCTCGGATTCGCTCGCGAATGAAATTTGGCGGGCCTTTATCATCACGATGGCGCTGGCACTTCTGGTCGAGGCCATCCTCTGTCTACCGACTCCCAGAAACCGGCAACCAATCCGGACCTAGATTTTGGCCGGGTTGCGGTTTCCGTACACAAAAATCGACTCCCCGGGGACCAGGGAGCCGACTTTTCAGATTCGATAAAGTTAACGCACTCTGCAGGCTAATCCGGACTAGCTTGCAGCTTTTTTAGCTTTACCGACTGCGCGAAGGGCCTTCTGGCGGGCTTTGATGGCCATATCCAGGGCTTTTTCCTTCCCGTAACGACTGATGGAAAACTTGGCTGTGCGACGTTTGCCGTTTTCATCAGCCCAGGCGGCTTGCCAGTATTGATACTGTTTGTTTTCGCCTACTTTACTGACCACGTGGGTCACGCCAGTGACGCCGCTCTTCAAAGCTTTGCGCTTTTTGCGAGCTGCCATCTCTTGCTTGTATTTGGGCATCTTCGCCAGAAGCTTATCCCGGTATTCCTTAGCCAGTTTGAGGGCTTTGGTCTTACCGCCCGACGACTTGTCTGGGAAGTACTTCTGGTGGGTGGTTCCACGATGGGTGATCCTTACGTAGAATCCGTGGTTCTTCTTTTCTGGTTGGTCGATACGGGTAATCCCGTAATTTGCTCTTGGTGCTACCATTCTATGACTCCTGTTTTGGGTTCGGGTATTGTGGTGCGTCGGGGCAATTATAGTAGGTATGATAAACTATGCAAGCAGAAAACTTAACATTTCCTAAATTTATAGTTTTTCGAATAGGTGGTGGTGCGAGGGACGTTACTAACGAGAAGCTAAGCCTCTTGCAAACAAGTTCTTCACAATATATCCACAAAATGGGGGATATGCTAGTGATACTAACTGAGACGCCAATTTCCTGACAAAAAGTCACGAATTTTGACGAATGGCCTCATACAGAACGATACCTACCGCTGTCGCCAGATTTAGACTGCGCGTACTTTCCATAGGAATTGTCAGGCAATTCTTCTCGTTTCTCTGAAGAAGTGACTCCGGTAGACCTTTCGTTTCTCTCCCAAAAACAAGATAGTCTTGTGGGGTGAAATCCTGGCTCCAATATTTTTTTTCCGACTTGGTCGTAAAATAGAAAAGACGGGGAGAATCAGGCAGATTCGATTCAAATTCCGCCCACGAGCTCCACGTCTTTTGCTTCACATCACGCCAGTAGTCCAATCCAGCCCGCCTCAGAGCCTTGTCGTCGATCGAAAATCCCAAGGGTTCGATGAGATGCAGCGTTGAGCCTGTTGCGAGACATAACCGACCAATATTTCCGGTATTGGGAGGAATCTCCGGTTCAAGCAGAACAACGTTGAACATCAGGGCGTTTTTGTGGGCGCAAGGCTTGGGGTGCCAAAGAGCCTCCCGATGCGGCAAAGGGAGAGATGGGCCGAGAAAGTTGGTTGAGTCGCAGACCTATGCCGTCTGTGAACTTCCCCGAAAAGAAAGGGCGTCACTTCCTGGAAGAGCTACCAGGATCCAATGAAATGCCGGTGGGGCGACTCAGAGGAGGTCCTCGCTTACCACAGACTGCTGCTCGCGAGATCCCAAGGCCTTAGCCTGATTCACGACGCTCTGCTGGTCGTCCTCAAACCGGTAGCTGTGGCAGTTGGGGCAAATGTTGACCTTCACGGCGACGATCGATTCACATCCTTCGCAAATTTTGTATTTGCTGGGGTTGTCGACGATTTTCTGAGCTCGTCTAGCGCGATCCTGGAGGGCGGTGTTCTTTGCGTCGGCCATGATTTTAATAATTTTTAGAATTTATCAGATCTGCTTCCCAGATTCAACAAATTTTTTACAATAGAGAAGTGAACGAGAGTCGGAATCGGCAAAATGTATCAAATACGAGACAATCAATCAAGTTTGAGAGGCAAAATGGCCAAAAAAAGTTCACGATTGGCGCGTCCAATTTGTTAAATTTTTGGAAGCTCTAGTTTTCTACAGCAATGAGCCGATTTTGGAGGAACCAATCGCGCCATTGTTGGTAGGATTTGTCCTTTGCCTGCTTCTCAAGATCCTTCATGACTGATTGGACGGCTTTCGGAGAATCCTCGTGCCAATGAATTTCGCCCTTTTCATCGAACCGGAAGCCGAGCAGTGATTCTGCCAGGTCGGCGAGCCAGGAAGGAGCGTTCTCAAAATCCGCGAACGTCTCCAGAAGGGGAGGAGCTTCCACTTCGTAGGGGGAATCATAGAATTCCTCCTCGTCGTCTTCGCCGGTGGTTGCAGCCTTGCTGAGGAGGGTTTGGCTGCTGATTCCTGGCAGATCCAGCATTTTTCCGCCGGTCACCATGTCGGCCATGTGCCAGCGGCCCGATTCATCATAGTGGAAGAACCAGTCGTGGGTTGGGGCGAGGGACGCGTATTCAGGATAGCCTTGGCGGGAGCGGTTCACACCAATCTCGCGACCGGTTCCCAAATCGAAAACGCTGATCCTGGCGCCGGGTGCTTCACCCTGGGCGATGACCAGCCGCCGGAAGGTGGGGCTGAAACTCAGGATCGCCCGGTCATCACTGCTGGTGGGAATGTCGAAACTGGCCAGCTTTCGCCCGGAGACGGAAATGGCCTCAATGCGATTTCGATACAGAAGGGCGAGGCTGCTGCCCGAGTCGCTCAATTTCCAGTCTTCCAGCCGAGTCCGGTCGTTGTCGGCGCCTTTCCGGGAGTAGACCTTTTTGCCATCCACCATCAACCGAAGCTCGGACGACGCTCCGTCGTAGCCAAATTCCCAATGTTGAGGCGCCTTCCCAACCGTTTCCCCTTCGGCCAAGGCGATCGTCTCTCCCGGCAGCAGCTTGTTGTTGCGTGGGGGCAGCGCGAAGTCAGGACTTGGCCGGACCGCCGGTGTGGTGGCAAATTCACGAATGCTGATTTTTCCATCCTCTCCCTTCGTCGCGAGATAGAGTCGTTCCAGGCCCTCGTCAAAGCAGCTGCTCACCACGTTGTCCTGGGTGATGACTGGGCTGATGGCGTGAACTTTGGGGCTCTTCCCTTCCGGGATGCGATGAATGGTTGTGAGGGAGCCAACCGGCTTCCCTTTCCAGTTGGCGGGTGCCACGCTCACTTCCGCCATATTGTAAGGGGGAGAAAAAATACCGGAGATCTCGGTGATGGTTCCGCCGGTCTCGCGATCGACAATCAGCGCCGGGTTCAAATCGTCTTTGGCGGGGAACAACGCGATTTGTTGACCATCAAGGGAGATTTGCAGATCCGGCTCAAAGTCCTTCGCATCGACTTCGAACGGTCCCCAGGTGTTGAGCGGAATGGTGACCGACTGATAACTGAGGAGAAACGTCAGAGCCGCCGTTGCCGGATTGTTGTCCGGATTCTTGCGAATGGAACTGGTCAACTTGGCGATTGCCATGGGGATGCCTTTTTCACCCTCGTTCGCCAGCCATTGTCCGGCATTGATTGTTTCTGCATCGGGATCCGCAGTCTGCCGTCCCGGAGTATGAAGATAAAAGGGAGGATTCTTTCCGGTCGAAATCCAGGGATGCTGGGCGCCTTCAGACCAGGTATCGACCGTCTTGCCTGCAATGGTGACAGCATGTCTAATATCCAGGTTTTTCTGGAGAGAGGCTGTCAATGCGGTCGCAAAGTGACTGTTCTTACCCGGGCGAGGTTCGGGAGCGACAAACTCTCCCGGCTTGGCTGCCATGACGAACATTTGACCATCTTTCGCGGTCATTTTGGCCAACCCACTTTGCGTCAGCACGGTTTTTCCGCCCAGGCTCAATCCAGGAATGCGGAGAAGAAGATGCGTTGACGGATCCGCGTGATTGAAAGAGTTCGGGCGGCTGCAATCGAGGATCAGGGTCATCATCCTCAGATTTTTCTTCTCCAGCGTCTCGACGATCTCGTCGATGGAAACGGAACTCTTTAAAGCCGACTCCTTGTCGAGAAAACTGACGCCGATGGGCGCAAAGTAGTTTTTCCCACCGAGTTGGAGGCCGTGACCCGAGAGATAGAGGATGAAAGCGTCGTCCTCGTTCAGGGAATTCGTCGCTTGTGCGATGGAGGCGAGAATTTGCGCTTTGGTCTGGTTCTTGGTGACAGTCACTTCCGAGCCCGTCTTGCGGAGCGTCTTCGCGAGAATGTCCGCATCGTTTTCCGGAGTTTCGAGATCGAAGGCGCGCGGTCCGGGATTACCGGAAGAGTAGTTGCCGTTTGCGACGAGCAGCGAAACGACGCGGGCGTCTCCCGTCGAGTTGCGAACCACCGGGGCCAAACGTTCCAAGACGGATTCGGCCTCTACTTTCACGTTCGGAAGTGGAAGTTCCGGCGTGGCGATCGGGGCGGGGGGATCAACCCTGCGCGAAACGCTCCCCAAAACCTGGGTCCAGTTCGCATTCGAGCCGCGCAAGGCGCGATTCCAACTCCAGGTCGATGCATAATACACCTCGCCACTATCCAGGGTCAGTTCCGCTTTGGCGCCAAAGGTGGACTTGGACTTGATCCACTTGAGGAGACGCCCATCCCGTGGGGCTGAAAAGATTTTGTGTCCTTTGGGGGCGGGAAGATCCAACTCCGAATCGAAAACCTGAATCCGGCCGCCAAAGCGCTGCTCAAGTCGCTCCACGATTGTCAACGGCTTGGTCGGCTCATCCGCAGCAACGGGTTCTTCAGCAACCGTTTCCTCCTCGGCGGATTCCTCAACGACCGTTTCTTCCTCGGCAGGTTCTGATTCTGTTTCCGCTTTCGCCGCGGGATCAGGAGTCAGGCAAATCCAGTTGGCATGTCCGCCCTTGAGGTGGCGAGACCAACTCCAATCCGACATGTAATAGGTTGTCCCTTCGAAATCGACTTTCCCTTTGGCCGTAATCTTCTGGGATTCCGTGATGGTCTTGAGAATCGTTCCGCCTGGAGATTCGAGAACGGTGTGTCCGTGCTTCGCCGTAATGGATTGAGCTGGAGTCAGTTCCTCCAAATCATCGGTCCAGGACTCAGCTTGGAGGAAGGCGGGGATGATCAGCAGAAGCGCGGGTAAAAGAATTCTCATGTAAGGGACAAAGCGATATTTTTCGTTGGACGGAATTCGGCGCGAAATCAGCAAAGCGGATCGAACTTTTTGTGACTTGGCGGCGCTGTTTCGGAACTTTTAAAAATAACGCATCCCGAGATATCTAGCAAATCCGAATATATCTTTTTTGAGAAAATCGCGGAAAATCGTCGCAGAAGTGAGAATCGGATTTTGTTGGATTGGGCAGCCAGCCATCGCCGATTGGATCGCATGCATTTGGTAAACGTGACTGACAGGTTCGCGTTTTGCCTCGCGTGGATTCCAGACTGTTTCATCTGGCTTCAGCTCGCCGGAATACACCTGAATATAGCTGAGGTGGCCAAACTTCTGGTCGGAAGCCGACTTGAAAACGAGCGCCGTGAACGGAGCCTCTTCGGGCTTGGACGGTGCCGGCAAGTCGTCGACCACCGCATCCAACAAGGGTTGAACGCCCTTGTTCTTCAGAGCGCTACCACCAAATCGTCAAGGATTGGCAACGTGAAACGGGTTGGCAGGTGAACCGATTCCGATTAGCCTGAAATCGTGAGTGTCGCCGAAATCACAACTCAAGCCCTGCAACTCTCAGAAGAAGAACGCACGGAGTTAGCCGCGAATCTGTTCAATTCGCTCCAACTCCCCGATCCAAACGATGGCGGCCAAGACAGCTTGTCCGAAGCGATTATCCGTAGTGAAGAATTGGATTCGGGCAAGGAACGAGAAGTCCCTGAGGAAGAATTTTGGTCAATGGTTCAAGCTGACCGGCAAAAATGAATGTCGCGTTTCACCCGCGAGTTCGAAAGGACATCCGGGAGATTGTCGATTACTACGATCAGCGATCCGATACGGCAGGTGATCGGTTCATTGGCGAACTCAACGAGTTGATCGACAAGGTTCGCGATAGCCCAAAAGGGTTTCACCCAGCTGACGAACGGCGGAGGCGATGTAATCTGAAGAAGTTCCCCTATCACTTCCTTTACGAATTGGTGAATAAGGAACAAACGATCCGTATTCTGGTCGTTCGCCATGATAAACGGCATCCCAGTTTCGGACTTCGCCGCCAATAATCCACGGAATCACTTCTTCTTCCCACCAAACTTCCAATTCGGATTCGGCGTATGCGCTTCGGCGAAGATTTGTTTGGCGCGCTCAACGAACTCAGGGAACTGGCCGGAGAGATCGACTTGTTCGCTCGGGCTGGCTTCCAGGTCGTAGAGCTCGATGGGGGCGTCCGGATTTTTGCCCATGTTGTTCTGGACCGCTTTCCACTTGCCAAACCGCGCCGCTTTCCGGCCGCCTTTTTCGTAGAATTCCCAATAGAGGTAAGCATGTTTGGGCTGCGTCCCATTGCCGAGCAAGGTGGGAACCATCGAGATTCCGTCGACGGTGTCCGGTGTCCCAACACCACCCAATTCACAGAAGGTTGGGAGCATGTCCCAATGCGCGGAAATCAGATCGCTTTCTGTTCCGGCTGCAATTTTGCCGGGCCAGCGAGCCAAAAGGGGAACGCGAATGCCGCCTTCGTAGAGATCGCGCTTGTAACCTTTGAAGGGACCGTTGCTGTCCCAGAAATCCGGATCGTGCCCACCCTCCTTGTGGGGGCCATTGTCGCTGCTGAACAGGATCAGGGTGTTCTCGTCGATCCCCAGCTCGTCGAGTAGTGCGAGCAGTTGACCGATTCCGTCGTCCATTTTCGTCATCATCGCGGCAAAGTTGGCGACTGGGTTCTTCACGACCGAGCCACCATACTTCCCGGTCTTCTCGTTGAACTGCGGAAACCTCTCCCGCCAGGGCTTGGAGTAATCCTCCGGAACCTGCATTGCGGCGTGAGGAATGGTGATGGGAAGATAGATGAAGAACGGATTTTTCGCGTTCTCGCGGACGAAGCCGAGTGTTTCCTCCATCACGACATCGTGAGAGTAGACATCGCGATCGGGGAACCCGACCTTCCGGTCATTCTTCCAAAGATGGGTGGGATAAAAGTTGTGAGCCTGGCGCTGGCAGTTGTAGCCGAAGAACAGGTCGAAGTGTTCGGCGGGATCGCTTGGTGATCCGGGTGCGCCCAGTCCCCATTTCCCGAACGCGCCGGTCGTGTAGCCCGCCTTCTTGAGAAGTCGCGGAATCGTAACGATGTTTCCCGGCATCGGCGCCTGCCCTTCAGGCTGGACTTCGCGATTGCCACGGACAAAGGCGTGGCCGGTATGAAGTCCGGTCATCAAGACACAACGCGTTGGCGCACAAACGGTGCTCCCCGCGTAGTGATCGGTAAACTTCATCCCCTCGGTGGCGAGGCGGTCGATGTTCGGCGTTTGAAACTTTTTCTGACCGTAGCAGCTGAGATCGCCATAGCCCGCGTCATCCAGCAGGATGTAAATGATGTTGGGTTTCTCAGCGGCGAAAGAAGCGCAGGCGCTGAACGCAAACAGGAGGGCAATGATTCGTAGGGGCGACGTCATGGTTCATCCCTAGCGGCAAAGCCGAGCGCCAATCAACTGTTTTTCCCGATTCGAGCTCGGATCAGGGGAATTTCAGGGTCCGGCCGGCGCCACGTCCACCTTCTTCAATCCATTCGTGAGTGACGTGGCTGAAAATCGTTCCGAGGTGACCTTTGTTGCTCACGTTGAACTCCACCATTTTGGCGTGGGTGGTGTCTGGGTAGTGCTTGATGACGGAGCGCGCGCTTTCCCCCGTTTTTCCCTCGATCATGTTCCCGGTTTCCTTGATGCGGTTGTTGATGATTTGGCCGGCTTTGAACGGACTGTTCTCGAGATTGGATTCCAGAAAGTAAAATCGGGCAACCACGGCACCAGTCGTGTCGATGGTGAGTTCATAAACGCGCCCGCCGCCATCGACGAGATAGTCGTGCTGGCTGATCGAGACGATTCGCGAGTAGGGCATCACAAAGCGTCCGCCCTTGTAATCAATGCTGAGATAGCCTCGCCAACCATCCGTGGTTGAGTTCTCATCATCTCCCTGGTTCCCCTGCTGGTTCTGGGCGATGGAAGTCGACGCGCCAAAGGCAAGGATAAGAAGGACGGAGAGGATGGTGGTCGGGATTTTGATTTTCATGGAACTAACGGAGTAGACCCGAGTTTAACGAAAAAGTTTCGCATCTGTCAAAAGTTGTCGAGGAACGATTCATACCGTCCCGGTTGGTAACCCTGCAGATTCGGGAGATCCGGATTTTCGACCCGGGTCAGCTTCCAGGACCAGGGTTTACTTCCCTCCTTTTTCCACGTGAACACGAAAGGGGCATTGAGCCGGTTGGCTTCGTTCATGATCACGGCCGCGACCGGAGAAGGGCCGCTACCCGTCACGCTGATTTTGGTGGTGACGGTGGCTTCGTCTTCATGGATGGCGAGTTGCAATTCCCCGGGTTGAACGCCAATCACGAGAAACTGGGCGCGCAATTCGCGAAATGCGGAAATCACCTCCGGTTTTTGGAATCCCCAGCCATCGGCATAGTTCTCGGAGACGAGGTTGGTCAATTTGCGATGCGATCCGGACTCGATCGCGACCAAAACGGCGGATTGCTTCATGCGAAGCTGCGTTTCGGGCTGCCAGCGGTGGCCGAGAAGGTAAACCGAGAACGTGATTGCCAGAAACAGGGACACTAACCAGAATACTCTGGAGCGAAGGAGGTTGGTGAGGACGTCGAGCATGAGAAAATTGGTGTCGCGTAATGGTTGACGAAGCTTGGACTCAGGATTGACTAGCGTCGTCATGACAGACGCCTACAGGCCCAATGTAGCAGCCATTCTGCAACGCACCGACGAAAAGATCCTGGTCGCGGAGCGGGTTGACGTCCAGGATGCATGGCAGTTCCCGCAGGGCGGAGTGGATAAAGGGGAAGATTTGCTGGCGACGCTTCACCGGGAGGTGGAGGAGGAAATCGGGATTGGGCGGACCATGTATGAGGTGATGCAGTGTCGTACCGGCTATCGCTACAAGTTCCCGGACGGCCATCTCAAGAAGGGACGTTGGTGCGGTCAGGAGCAGACCTATTTCCTGTGCCGCTACCTTGGCAATGACGATCACATCACGTTGGACGCACACACTCAGGAGTTTACACGGTTTGCCTGGATTCCGCCGAGCGAGTATCGATTGCGATGGCTGCCCAAGTTCAAGCGTCGCGTCTACAAAGAGGTGTTTCGCGACTTTTTTGGGGTCAATCTCAAGTTGACCAAGGATTAAGCGGCCCGGAGTGAATGGCTTCGATCGAATAGCTGCTGCGATCCTCGGGCTGCTGCTGCTCACGTTCGGCTATTCCCTTGCCCGGCAGGACCTGCTCTGGCTTCGATGCAGCCAATTCGTGACGGCGGTTGGAGTCGATTGCGGTTCCTTCGTTTTTGTCCGGTCCACCAGTCCTGTCAACCTGACCAGGATCGAATGGGAGGGCATGCTGGCTCCGAAATTCGAGCGCCATGTGACGGAGCCAAGTGCCTTTGGCTGGTGGTTTCGAGAGTCCAGTTGGCCGACCGCCCGGTTAAAGTGGCTTTCTATTCCAATCTGGCTCTTGATCCTTCCGACAATCGGCGCGTTGGTTTTCTCCCGGATGACGCGCCGGGCAACCCCAGTCGAGACAGCTCGTTGATCTCATTTCTCAAGCATTTCTTCACCCAGATTTATCGGTTCCTGGTCACGGATCCGTTGGATCCACTCCCGGTGCGGCGTGATCTTGCCACCTATCGATGGCCGTTGTTCAGGGAAGATATCCGCGCGGGGTTTAATGTAGCGCTTCTCGCCATCCCACAAGGCATGGCCTATGCCGTGATCGCGGAAGTCCCGATTTATTTCGGCATCACCTGCAGCGCGATCGCCTCGTTGGTCGCCGCGTTGTTTTCCGGTTCACGACACACCATTCTGGGGCCGACCAATGCGACCGCCTTCATGCTGTTCAGCTTTTTCGCGGCGGTTCCGGGAGGGGAGGCGTTCAAGATCGGCATCATGCCGCTTATGGTGTTTTTTGTGGGGATTTTGCTGGTGGTAGGTGCCTATTTTAAAGTGGCGGATCTGATTCAGTACATCAGTCGCAGTGTGGTGGTGGGTTACATTACGGGGGCTGCGCTGCTGATCATCGCGAACCAGATGCGTCAGGTTCTGGGAATCGAGTTTGCGGAAGGGGAGGCGAGGCCGCGGACGTTTTTCAGCATTGTTGAGTTTCTGTTGAGTCATTTGGGAAAGGTGGAGTGGGCGCCGCTGTTGCTCTCCGTTTTCACCGCGGGAATTTACTTCCTCCTTTTGCGGCGCTTGAAGGGGTGGCCGGTGTTCGCGATTACGCTGGCGCTCACGACGGCGTTGAATGCCGCCCTGAGTGGCCTGCATTTTCAGGTGGCGACCTTTGAGGCGTTTGGATTTGACGAGTTGCGTCCGCGGATTCCCCGATTTTCGGACGCGGGGGTGCTCGAGGATCTGCATTTCCTGTTCAGCGTCTCCTTTTCGCTCGCCTTTTTGTGTGCGTTGGAAAACAGCGTGATGTCCAAAACGCTGGCAAGCCGAACCGGCGATCGACCGGATCAGAATCAGGACATGATGAGCATTGGGATCGCAAATCTCGTCACATCCTTCTTCAGCGTCCTTCCCTGCAGCGGATCACTGACGCGTTCACAACTCAATTTCAACAGCGGTGCGAAGACGCGTCTCGCGAGCATGTTTTCCGGGCTGATTTGCGCGATTGGGGCCGTGATTCTGGCGAATCCGCTGTTGCAGATTATCACGTTCGTTCCGAAGTGCGCCTTGGCCGCCTTGGTCATTTGCATCGCCATCTCCCTCATCAGCCCAAAGAACATCCGGATTTGTCTTGGCGCGACAAGGTCCGATGCCGCCGTGCTGTTGGTGACGTTTTCCTGCGCGTTGATTCTGCCGCTTCACACCGCCATTTTCATGGGCGTTGCGTTATCCATCATCGCGTATCTTCACAAGGCGAGTAAGCCCGAGTTGGTGGAATACAATCTCTCCGAGGAAGGCGAGGTGATGGAGGATCAACAGCGCCGGCACCATCCCAAAATTTCGTTCGTTCACGTCGAAGGCGAATTGTTCTTTGGTGCCGCAGAACTGTTTCGCAGCCAGATTCAGCGGACGTTTCAGGACCCGGATTTGCGGATCATTATTCTGCGGATGCGAAACGCGCATCGACTGGATGCGACCAGCGTGATGGCCCTGGAAGAGTTGGTTCGCTTCTTGCGAAGTGCCCAGCGTCACCTGTTGATCAGCGGCGCGACGCCGGAAGTTTGGAAGGTTCTCAACAATTCGGGAGCCATCGACACCATCGGCGAAGAGAACATTTTCCTGCACGATGCCGGGAATCCGAATTTGCCCAATCGCTACGCGTTGAAGCGTTCCCAGCAACTTCTCGGGACCAAAGAAGCGGAGGTGGAGATCTTTACGACCCAGGAATCGCCCCGCGAGGAACCCTAGCGCCGGGGACGCAATTTGCGTTCTTCGCGATTCCGCGCGTTCGAATCGGCAAGCTCGATGCTCGAGGTTTCCTCTTCCTCGGAGGCTTCCGCTTTTTTCGCCGCGCGTTTCTCTTTCCAACTCAGCTTGGACTCATCGTCGGCCTCTGCGGCCGGCTCCTGTTCCGGAACGATCGCGGGTGATTCTGCTTCCGCCTTTTTTGCCGCGCGTTTTGCGAAGAGGCCGGCACTGGAGGGTTCCTCATTCTCTTCCGGCAATTCCACAGCTGCGACTTCACTTGGCGCCGGGGCAGCTTCCGGAGCGGATTCGGTCTCCGACGCCTCGACGATTTCACGGCTCGATCCTCCTGTGCTGGCAATCAACTTGGCGATCGCGTTGTAATAGGCACCACGAGCATGAACGGGACGTTTCTTGGCATCGTCATGCAGGTTGGAACCGATCAGGTCACCATCAGACGTGATGTAGAGCGTCCTGCCAACGTGGGTGTAGTTGTGAACGCCGAGTTTGCCAGGCGTATTCGTAACGGGGTCGCCATGAATCGCGACTCTCAGGTGATTGCCCGCCACGCGGCTGAACGCGCGTTGGAAACCTTCGTCGCCGACCCGGGGACTGCCGGAGACGATGGATGAGATGGAGGCAAAGTTGCCGCTGTAGTTTTTGCTGAGATCGAACGCGCAAATCGTTGCGAGCGCCGCCCCGAGACTGTGCCCCGTCACAAAAACGCGTTTGCCGCCCGCTTCGGCCATCGCTTCGAGAATTTTGGGCCGCAGTTTGTTGTAGTCCCGCTGAAATCCGTTGTGAACCTTGGCGTTTTCCATTCGTGGCGCGTTGCCGAGCGCCAACCCGCGGGGAATCGGGCGGGCATCCGTGGCCACATTTTGAAAATAATTCAGACCGCCGGCGAGAGTGCCTCGAAACACAATCACGACCACATCGTCCCGGGATGCGACATAAGCTCGCGCGCCGCTGCTGGGCCCGCCGCCAAACACGCCTGGGCCGAGAAGCTGAAAGCCGGCCTTTTTCAAATTTTCACGAACCTGATTATCAGACCCTTTGGAGACCCAGCTGCAATGTTGCTGCATTGTGGCGATGAGCTTGACTCCAGACTCATGGAAGTGGATTCCGGACATGGCTTCCGCGCTCATCGCGGGGGCCACCCATCCGAAATTCAGCACAGCACCAGCAAGGCAAATGCGAATCGCGTTCATTGTGATTTTTTTGGGTTATTTGGTCTCCCAGAGAGTCCGCTCATTGAGCGGCTGGGTTGGTCGATAGTTGTTCGCGTAAAGGGCGCGAAACGCAGCCAACTGGCTTTGGGAGAGTTGCATCGGTTTCCTGAGAATATACCACTGCACGCCTTCCGTGCACGGTGGAGTGGTGAGCGAACCCTGATAATAGTAGTAGGCACGATCTTCCGGCAACGCTTCGGCCGGATTGAGGGAAAACCCGGAGGTCGCGATCGAGCCCTGCGCAGACGCGGGCAGCTGCCCAAAAAACTGAGCCAGAAACGGATTTTCCGCCCCGATCTCGAACAGGACGCCGACCACCAGCAACTGTCCGTCCGCCGCTTTATGGACGAGATGCATTTCGAGATCGAATCGACGCCCCTCAACCGTATGTTCGCTCCCGCTGTGGAAGTGGAACTGAGCCAGATTGTAGGTCTTGCCCATGATTTCGACCGAACTTCCCGGGGTGAAGTTCTGCTGAATGGTGTGGCCGTTGTTGACCAAATTCAGAGGAGCCGACTGGTAGGCGAAATTGAGCGGGTAAAGTACGGATGAGGAACGCGCCCCGGTCAGATCGATGGGGGATTGCTCCCTGCCTTCTTTCGCCAGGCTCCAGGCCGGAGTGAGGTCGCCCCAGTTTTTCGGGCCGTTCTTTCCCCCATAGCTCCACGATGGACCCATGTGTTCCGGAACGACCAGCTCGATCTCCTGGTCGCGGAACTCCGGCATGGTTACGCAGCCGGCTAGGGCCACAAAAAATACCAGAACGCAGATTTTCAGCTTCCTCATGGTTGTCTCGGCGGGGACCATAGCATGCACCTCAGCGCAATGTCACGGCGTTTGCCCACACTTTTGAGCGGTAGGTTTCCGGAACCTTGCCGGGCTTCGGTTTCCAGTACCAAACCCGCTTTCCCTTCTGCCCGTTGGGGAAGGCATAAACCGCGATTTCCAGCCTGCGATCGGCCTCCTCTTCCAGTTCAAGTTTGGTGATCTGAAGGGAAATTTCGCGTCCTTCGCTCCACAATCCGCCCACAATCACGTCCGTCGCAAGGTTGTTGCGAACCGTCGCTTGATGAAGATCGCCGAGTTGGACGTTCACTTCATACCCGACCGCTGCGATCCAGAGTTCGCCAATGTAATCCGGTGAACGGGCTGCCCGGGGAACGGGAGGGGCAATGCCCGTTGGCTGAAACGCCTCGTCTTCGAGGAAGCTGAGATCGTGGAGCTCCGCTTTCCGGGCGATGTCCGGGTTTTCCGCCAGATTGAAGAATCGGGTGTTGTCGAACTTCCACCCGTCCTCTTCACGAACGAATCGAAGCAGAAGAATGTTGTTGGGAATTTCGTGTTCCGGCGCGATCCCGAAATCGACCTTGCCGTAGTAAATCAGGTGCGTGGTGTCGCCTTTGGTCAGTGTTTCGAGGTGTCCGAGCGTTCCGATTTCCGGTTGGCTGATGGGCAGGTTGAACATTGCATCCGGCCAGCGCTCCTTTTGCGAGATCACGAGGTTGTGGGTGTGAACGCGGCGGGATTTGGCGGTGTATTGCTTCCAGGCCGGGTAATTTTTCGCGGCCATTGCCGAGATGGAACCTCGATAGATTTTCTCCAGTTGCTCGCGAAGTTGTTGTGCCCTGGCTGGCTGCGGAATTGTCAAAACAATGAATGTCACCAGGCAAACCCCCAAACTCAGACCTCCGGAAAAATCTCTCCATCGAGGTAAGGTTGTTTTTTTGTCAAACTTGAATATCATGTGTGGATCTCGATCGCGTAGATTCTACCTTTGGAACCCGCCCATTCGAAGTTTATTCGTCGCGGATTTCCACCCTGAACGTTATGACCGACACCTTTGCAGCCGAAACCTGGGTTGATCGCAGCAAGCAACTCCTGAACCAAGCTCAGGAACATGTTTATAAAGAAACAGACGATGGGCTTGCGCTCAAGGCGTACGTTTTCTCGCCTCCGGGAGAACCCGACCAGTTGCGCCCGGTCGTCATGTTCTTTTCCAGTGGATCGTGGGACAACATCCTGATTTCCCAGTTTGGCCCGCAGTGCATGCATTTTGTGGGGCGCGGCGCCATTACGATTCTCGTCGAATACCGCACCAGTTCAACCCATGGCACCAGCCCGATGGAAGCCGTCTCCGATGCGCGCTCCGCGATTCGCTGGGTGCGTTACAACGCGGAAATTCTTCAAATCGACCCCACTCGCATCGTTGTGGGCGGAGGAAGCGCGGGGGGACATCTGGCCCTGGCTGCTGCGATGATTCCCGGCGTCGCCGATGATCCCAACGATCCCAACATCACCTGCGTTCCCAACGGGCTCATTCTGTATTGTCCCATCGTGGATACTTCGAAGAAGGGCTGCGGATTCGAGCGTTTTCGCAATGCGGACGACGCCAATCGCGCCAACCCGAGCAAGTACATCGGCAAACACATGCCGCCGATGATCATTTTTCACGGCACCGCCGACAAATTCATGTCCGTGGATATCGTCGCGAAATTTGCGAAACAGGTTCAACGGAAATCGAACGTTTGCGAAATGGTGATGTTCGATGGTCGCGACAACACGTTTTACAATTTCAACGTCGATCCCGACGCTTACGATGCCACGCTGATGGAGGCGGACCGTTTCCTCGTCGATCAGGGCTTTTTGCCGGCGCCGGAGGATGATGGCGTCGTCGGCTGAATTTACGAGCCGCTCGAAATCCGCGAAAGCGCTTTTTGCAGCTCGGGAGCGGTGAATCGCAACTCCGGTTTGGAGCCCTGTTGCAGATAGCCCTGTCCGTCCTCGCTCACAACGAGGTAGGCGCTTCCAGTCTTGAGGCGAATCGCGAGTTCAAACTTCGGGGCAATTTTTCCGCCCTTCAGTTTTCGCGATGCTGTCGCCAACTCGTTCATCACCTCTTGAATTTCGGAGCGCTTCAGCCGTTTGGGGCGGATTTCCAGGTCCGGGCGCGTCAATGAAGCCGATTGGATCGACTCGGGCGCGATTCCGCGGGACTCGAGCGCATCTTCCAAGGGTGCCGCAAACGCGGAATTTCCCCCCAATCCAAAAACCAAGAGCAACAAAAGCTTCTTCATCATCGTTGGATCCATGCCGGAGAATTACACATCGCAGAGCATCGCGGCATGGCGAAGCGCCAACTCGTGATCGTCCCATTCCGGGATGAATTCCTGGGCGACAAAACCAGTGTAACCCGTTTCCAGAATTGCATGCATGATCGCGGGGTAGTTGACTTCCTGATCGTCGTCCAGCTCGCCGCGGCCTGGATTTCCCGCAGTGTGGTAATGGCCAATCACGTCTTGGTATTGCCGGATGCGGCGAATCACGTCGCCGTTCATGATGCTGACGTGATAAATGTCGAAGAGCAGCTTCATGTTGGGCGATCCGACCCGGTTGATGAGATCGACGCAGAAATCGACATCGTCGCCGAAGTAGCCGGGATGCCCCTTCATCGGATGCGTTCCATCCCGCGAATTCAGATGCTCGAGCACGAGCGTCACGCCCTTTTCCTCGGCCAGCGGCATCACTTCTTTCCAGACATCGACACACAGTTGGGCCGACTTTTCCTCATCCATCCCTTCGTAGCGCATTCCGGTAAACGTAATCGCTGATGGAGACTTCACGTCCGCGGCCACGTTGATCGCATCCGTCAGTTTCTCGATGCACATGTCCCGATTCGCCGGGTTACACGGACCATTCGCAAACCCGTGACTGCTCACCAAGGAAATCTCCAATCCCATCTCGCGAACCTGCGGATAAATATCGCGCGGGATGCCTTCCATCGCGACCAATCCGATCTCCTTGCACAATTTCGCCAAACTCAGCATGTCCATTCGATCCTTGAACGTCCAGCCCATGATCGATTGGCGGATGCGGCCATTCGTGATTTTGAAATCGGCCTGCGCCGCGCTCATCGGAAGCTGAGCCTGTCCGGTGGAAGCCAAGCCAGCGCCGGCTGCGGTCAGCCCGGTGTTGCGAAGAAAATTGCGTCGATTCATGCCCGATTGTGGGCCGGTTAGACCTGCGTGGCAAGCCTGATTCGAGATGCGGGACAATCTCAGTCCGGCGAATGCGCTTCGATCGGCAGAAATTGAACCGCATCGGCAATCGCGACTTTCTGCGAATCAGTTCCCGCATTGGAGATGGTGACTACGGCGGGTTTTCCCGCTTCGAACCGGAATTTCCCGAGCGAGCGAAACAGGTGGTCGTGTTCCGGAACCTCTTGTTGATTGATGACAACTGTTTCGATCCCATCCGCATGATGGATCGTGACCGGTGTGTTGGTGGCACGCCGAATATTGGTGCAATGCGAAACACGGACTTCCCAGGTTCCTGAGCTGGGAAGCTCAACGGTCCAGGTGACGGACTTTTCGCCCTTTCCCGACTTCCGGTCATGAAGGTAGCCGATACCGACATAGGGCGGCGTGTGAGTCGAATACTGCCATTGGCCTTTCAGAACTGCCTCCGTTTCATCAATCACGATTCCGGGAAGCGATTTTGGATCCTGCACGATGTAGGGCACGTTCGACGGATCATCAACTTCACCTGGAGCGTGGGAATTTGGAACCGCATCGGGATGGGGCGCCGCCACCAGCCTCACCGCCCCACCAACGAAGCATACCAAACGGAAAATGAAGGGATTCATAAGCCAGTATCGCGGGGCTCCCGTCCCGCGCAAGGCAGAGCCTATGCCTGCACGGTTGGAAATGCGTTGTCTGGGTGGCCAATTTGCTGGGGTTCCGGTTGGCTAGGCTGGTGATTTCAGGTCTGGGCCAACTAACCAATAAAAAGGGTTTACGACCTCGCAAATGTTTGCACAGTTCAGCCGCCCAAGGTTGGGCACTGAACGTTTGTAGACCATGAATTCGGAACCAACTGTCGACTGTCCGCATTGCCAACAGTCCATTTCCATTCCCGCAGATTACGGTTCAAACCGGGCGGTTTGTCCCACGTGTTCGGGGGAGTTCGCGATCGAATTGCCGCAAAAGCCTGCTCCTCAGCGAGTGATGCAGACCGTGCAATCTCCTTTGCCGACGGGCCCGCTCCTCAACACGGCCGGCCAAGCTCGCAAACCAAAGATTACCGAGCCGGGGGCATCGTTCCTCTCGGTGCTGTTTTCCATGGGAGGGCGGATGCGTCGCACGACCTACTGGGCGATCCAATTGGGGTCAGGTTTTGGAGTGCTTTTTGCCGTGGGTGCGTTCGGCAGCCTACTCTTTGATATGGAGGTCTTCGAATTGCTGACGGGTAATCCGGACTTGGAAAAAATCAGTTCTTCCACGTTTCTAGCTGGGACCTTGGTGATCCTTGGTCTCTGGTGGTGGATCTTACTCGCCTCCACGGTCAAGCGTTGGCATGATCGCGACAAATCGGGCTGGTGGATTTGGATCAATTTTGTCCCTGTCATCGGGGGATTTTGGGCACTGATCGAAAACGGTTTTCTGGGGGCTTCCCCGAGAGGGGGCGAGGTCAACAACTACGGTCGCGATGAGCGCAACCGGACGGGGGCGATCGTTGCCGGTTCGGTCGTCGCTCTTTTCTTGATTGGGTGTGTGGGATTGGTAATCTGGACGGAATTTGCCGAGGAATCGCAGGCAACCAACGTAATCGGTGACATTGAGCATTCCGCCAACACCGAGCTCCCCAGTCGCTGACTTGCGTGCGTTGGGAGAGTCGCGATAGTGTGATATGCCAGCTGAAGATCCCTTTTCGCTCGAACGCTTCGAGTCCGCCCAGGAAGGCATTTACGACACCGTTTGTCGCGAACTCAAGAAGGGCAAAAAACGGAGCCATTGGATGTGGTTCATCTTTCCGCAACTGGATGGATTGGGGCGCAGTTCGACCGCCCGGCATTATGCGATCAAGTCGCTCGAAGAAGCCGACGCGTATCTCGCGCATGCGACATTGGGACCTCGCCTCCTCGAGTGCTGCCAACTGATTCTCGGGATTGAGGGAACGTCGGCGACCGACATTTTCGGGTTTCCCGACGATGTGAAGTTGCGTTCGTCAATGACGCTCTTCGCCAAGGTCGATGGGGCGCCGACGGAGTTCCAAAGGGTCATCGACAAGTATTTTGGCGGCGAGTTCGACCAACGCACGATCGAGCTTCTGGAAGCCCCCTAAGAACTCGCGGCGCGTTCCCTCTTCCGGTCTTCTCCTCAAAAAAAAGCACCCGGAAGATCAGACTTCCGGGTGCTCAAAGCTTTAGATTTTGGCGATCGATAAGACTTATTCCTTGAAGGCGATGAAGCCGACTTTCTCGACGATCTTCGCAGCCTCAGGAGCGGTCTTCGCCCACTTGAGGAACTTCCCGGCTTCGCCTTCAGGAGTTCCAACCGTGTAGTAGTAGAGTTTGCGGGCAAGAGGGTAGGTCAGGGCCATTTCAGGAGTGGCGGCAGTTCCGTCAACCGCAACAGCTTTGACCCCGTTGGCTCCGGTGTAGGCCAAGCCAACATAACCGATGCCATTCGGGTTTTTGCCGACTTCCTGGGCGATTTGCTCATTACCAGCCATCTTCTGAGTATCGGCGCCATAGTCGCGGCCACCCATTCCCAGCTTCTGGAAGGATTTGTAGGTTCCGGAGGAAGTGTTGCGGGTGTAAACGGAGATTTCCGCGTCAGGACCACCAACTTCGCTCCAGTTCTGGATGTCACCGGTGAAGATGGCTTCGACTTGTTCGAGCGTCAGTTCCTCAAGGGCGTTGGCGCTGTTCACGATCACTCCAATCATGTCGACGCCCGCAATGTGCTCGACCAATCCGGGAAGCTCAGCTTTCTCCGTGTCCTTCACGTCGCGGCTGGACATTCCGATTTGAGCCGTGCCAGACTTCAGCGAGGTGAAAGCGGTGGAAGAGCCTTCCGCAGCGATTTCGAAGTTGGCTTGGTTGCCCGCAGCCTTGTAGGCTTCCGCCAGTTGGGGAACCATTTTTGCGCCGAGGGTGTCGGATCCCTTGATCACGATGGTCTCGGAGACTTTCTTCGGAGCAGGGACTGCCGCGGCGGCGACCTCCTTGGTCTTCTCGGCAGCTTTCTCAGCCATTTCCTTGGTGGCTTCGGCAGCTTTCTCAGCGACTTCTTTGGTGGCTTCAGTAGCTTCGGCCGCGACCTCTTTGGTAGCTTCTGCGATTGCAGATGCAGCTTCCTTCGTTTCTTCCACAGCTTTTTCGGTGGCAGTTTCAGGAGCGGCCGGAGCAGCCTCTTCTTTGTTACAAGCACCGAGGCTTAGGCCAAAGGCAATGGCTACGATGGTCAGGTAGTGATTAATTTTCATTTATTCTTAAGGATTGAACCAACTGCTCCCGAAGACGTGCCGGAGCGGCTTTGCAAACATCGCAATGTGACAAAACCGTTGCAAAGAGTCGTCGTGAATGGACGCGGGCGTCTATTCTGCCAATACCGGTCCCGGCGCATTCATGGTTGCCGCTCCAAGATCTTCCCCAGGCATCGTTCCCCGTTGGTGTTCGGGGTTTTTCTTTCCGTAGGCGTCCTGGCGGTCGTTGGTGATGTCTTCGGGAATGGAATCGCCGGTTTCTGTGGTCCAGCGCTCCAGCAACGCCCGTGCCTCTTCAAGCACCGGTGAGTTCTCCGGGTTCGCCGCCAGGTTCGCGATCTGATGCGGATCCTTGCTCACCCGATACAGCTCCTCGGCCGGACGCGGCTTCAGGAAGATGTCGCGCTGCTCGGGCTTGAGCTTTCCGGCCGCCTCGTATTCCCACAACTCTTCGCCGGCCGGGAACGTCGGATCTCCCTCCATGCACAGATTCTGCAGCTCGGGGAACGCGTTTTTGATGTAGAGCCAGTCGCCGAAGCGCACCATTCGCTCGTGCGCCTGAAAAACGTGCCAATTGTGCTCGGCAAAAGCGTAGTCGCGGATTTTCGCGCTCGGATCCGAGAGTAATTTCGCGAAGCTGACCCCTTGAATCGTCGGGATCTTCTCGACCCCGGCCAAATCCAGAATCGTGGCTGAAAAATCGATCGAACTGACGATCGAATCGCACACCGTCTTCTCCACGCCCGGTCCTGCGATCAAGAGCGGCGTCTTGATCCCGCTGTCGTAGAGTCGCGTTTTCGCTCGGGGCAGCGGTCGCCCGTTGTCCGCGCAATAGATCACATAGGTGTTGTCCGCGATTCCCTGCCGCTCCAGCTCCGCCCGCAGCTTGCCCATGTAAAAATCCGTCCGGCTCACCTCGTGAAAATAGTTCGCCAGATCCTGACGCGTCTTTGGTCCGTCCGCGAGATAGGGAGGCACTACCACCTTCTCCGGATCATAGATCGGCGCCTCTTTCGCGTTGATCTGCCATTTGCGATGCGCATCGGCCGAACCGAACCAGCAGAAAAACGGCTGATCCACGGGGCGCGACTTCAGCAGCGAAACCCAGTCTTCCGACTTGCTCGGTCCCTTGCCCTTGGACTCCACCGCAAAACCCAGTTCATCCGCTTTGCCCATGTGGTTCTTCCCGGAGATTACCGTGTGATAGCCCGCCGCCTTCAGCGCCTGCACAAAGGTCGCCTGATCCTTCGGCAAACTCGTGTGCAACTCGGGCGCGCCGGTGTTGTGGGGATAACGCCCCGTGATCGTGCTGCACCGGCTGGGCGAACAACTGCTGATCGCCAGATACGCCTGGGTGAAGCGCATCCCGTCCGCCGCCATCTGGTCCAGATTCGGCGTTTGCGCACAGGTGCTGCCGTAGCAACCGAGATCCTCGGCCGAGATGTCGTCGGTGATGAAGAAGATGAAGTTCGGCCGCTCTGCTGCGAAGGCGGAACTCGCCCACAGGGTCAGGATGGCCAGAATGAAGGGGGGTTTCATGGGCAACTCTTGGCGCGAAGTCCAACCGCGCGCAAGTCTTCCCTCGTTGCTACCAGCTGTAGGCGCCTCCCTGGATGCGTTCGATCTTGCGGATCAACCACACGTTCTGCTTCTCCACCGAGTTGAACGGCGGATCGGTCATCCTGGGATTGCGGCGGTACCAGGGCTTCCGCGCAAAATAATTCTGCAACGCCTTGGAGCGGAACGGATAGCCATGCCGGGCGAAAATCTCGTTCCGGGCGATCGAAAGTTCCTGGGCCGTGAGCCCCTGAAGAACCGATCGCGGAAGCGGTTGTTGGGAAGAGTAGGGGAACATGTCGGGAACCGCCGCGGTTGAGCCATCGCCGGGAAGCGACTTCGCCGGTGAGATGAAGGGGCCGCCGTTGTCCTTCTCCACCGCGAGGATCAATTCCGCGTTGCGGGTCTCCACATCCGACAGGCTGGGCGACTTGAATCCCGGCTTGGCGCGATACCAGGATCGCGAGCCAAAGTAGCGCTGCAGAAGCGGCGTGCCAAAGTCGTAGCCATGGCGGGCAAAGACCTCGTTCCGCGCCAGATAAAGTTGCTGCAGGCTCATCGAGCTCAACTCCGCTTCGGTCAGCGCCCGCCGGTTTGAATCCGGAATGATCCAGGCGACCGCTTCGGGCATGGCGGTGTCGGCCCCGGTTCCCGGCAATGCCCGCCCCAGACCATACGCGACCGGGCGCTGCGGGCTCGTGTCCGAATCTCCCTCGCCGCGAAGCAACTCCGTCGTTTCCTCCCACACCCGTTCCGAGGCGGCCCCAAACACCGCCTCCCAGGTTCGGAACCGTTGCATGTCCGAGTGGAGATTCACAGTCAGATATCCGCCCCGCGCCGTTCCGAACGCGTATTGGCCCGGTGACGCCGCTGTGATGTCGACAAATCCTTCGTGCCGCAACAGCAGAAAGTAGAGCGTTTCCCACGGCTCGACCTCGTCATCACCCTCCGCCAATTCCGTCGGCGGATAGCTGGAGCAGCAGTCCGTCACAAAGATCTTCAGTCGGCAGGGCAACGCCGCGATCGATTCCGCCCATCCGTTGCGGTTGATCGCCTTGGAATCGACCGTCTCCAGAAACTGAACGCCCGAAGCCGGGTCCAGAATAATGCCGTGGCCGGAAAAATGGACGTAAACCGTGTCTTCCGGCCCCACCTGCCCGCTCAGAAGCTCCCAGCGCCGGAAAATCTCCGCCTCGCTCGCATTCGCTCCGCTCAGGATGTTCATCCGCACCTGCACGCCCCAACCCTGCTGCGGAATGTGGTCGCGAAAGGTTTCCTCCACCATGTAGCGGTCCGCAGTCACGCTCTGGTTGATATTGCCCGCGTCGCCCTGATAGGCATCGCAAAACACCCCGAACACGTGGATCGTCGGTTCCGCCCGGGCCGGGGTCGCCAGAACCAGCATCAGGGCAACGATCCAGCTCAGGGAATGCATCTTCATCACGGCATCAGCCAAAAACAACGGCCGCAAACCGTCAAGAAACGATGACAGGGATTTTCGTGCTGGCTCCTTGAGCGAGCCGTCTTCCAGCGCAAGTTTGTAGGGTGAGCTTCCCGTTCACGACCAACCTATTGATACCTGATGAGCATTGCCCCTCCCTTTGACCTTGCAGCCCGGCGCGCCGACTTCCCCATCCTCGATCGCGAAGTCAACGGCAAGCCACTTGTCTATCTCGACAACGGGGCCACCTCGCAAAAGCCGCGCCAAGTCATCGAGCGGCTCAGGGAATTCTACGAAGTCGAGAACTCGAACATCCATCGCGGCGTTCACTACCTCAGCGTCAAGGCGACCGACTCCTATGACGAAGCGCGCGCCACGATCGCGAACGCTCTCAATGTCGAAGACGCCGGGCAGCTCATTTTCACGCGGGGCACGACCGAGGGCATCAACCTCGTTGCCCATTCCTGGGGACGTCAGAACCTTGGCGAAGGCGATGAAATCGTCCTCACCCATATGGAGCACCACGCCAACATCGTCCCGTGGCAGTTTCTCGCCGAGCAAACCGGCGCCATCATCAAGGTTGCGCCCGTCACTGACGAGGGGCTCCTCGATCTCGATGCCTGGAAGGGGCTCTTCACGGAGAAAACCAAGCTCGCCTCCTTCACCCACATTTCCAACGTCCTCGGCACCGTCAATCCTGTTGCCGAGATGACGGCTTACGCGCGGGAACGCGGCATCATCACGCTTGTCGATGGAGCCCAGGGCGCGCCCCACGGCCCGGTCGATGTCACCGCACTCGGTTGCGACTTTTACGCCTTCAGCGGCCACAAATGCTATGGCCCCGACGGAATCGGCGTGCTCTTCGGTCGCCGCGAATTGCTCGAAGCCATGGCGCCTTACCAACGGGGAGGGGACATGGTCGAGAAAGTCACGTTTGAGGAAACGACCTTCAAGGGCATCCCGGAAAAATACGAAGCCGGCACGCCGAACATCTCCGGCGCCATAGGCCTCGCCGCCGCATTCGACTACATGGCGGCTCTCGACTGGACCGCGATCGCCGCGCACGAACAAGCGCTGCTCGAAGCGACCAACACCGCACTAGCCGAGATCCCCAGCGTCCAGTTTCAAGGGACGGTCGCTGGCAAGGTCCCCGTCGTCAGTTTCACGATGAAAGGCATCCACCCGCACGACATCGGGACCATCCTCGACAGTGAGGGCGTTGCCGTCCGCGCTGGCAACCACTGCGCCCAGCCGCTCATGGCCAGATTCGGCATCCCCAGCAGTGCCCGAGCCAGCTTTGCGTTTTACAACACGCTGGAGGAAGTGGAAGTCCTCGCCAAAGCCGTTGCCAAGACACAACGCTTCTTTGGGTAGATCACTACTGGTCGGACGAATTGAGCTTCATTCGCACCCTCTCAATCATGGCCAGGCTCCGTCGCAGATCTTTCTGGATACTCTCATCATCCGGCCTCATCGCCTCCAACTCTTCGCAAAGTACCAAGCGGGTCTTATAATGAGCCAACGCTTCGGCCCACTCGTTCTCCTGCTCTCTCAACATCCCAATTACGTCGTGAAAGTAGAGGAGGTCGAACCGCAAACTGCAGTTGTGGGAATCAGATTCAGCCAGCTTTTCGCGAACCATTAGTCCCGTCTCATACTGCAGAATAGCTCCCCCTCTTTCGCCTTTCGCCATTGCGATATCGCCAAGCTTCTTGTGGCTGTCGGAAAAGTCGAGTAGCCATTGGGTATTGCCGGGGTCAGCGGCGACCAACTTCTGGCGAATGTTCCGGCTTTCCCCATGGTGATGGGTGGCATGTTCCAAATCCATGCGGGCAATGGCGAGATTGCCCATCTTGTAGTGACCGAGCGCAAGGATGCTCTGGTTGTCCAAGTCGTCGGGATCAGATTTCACCAAATTGGTTGCGATCTCATACAGCTCTCCGTATTGCCGGTCGGCCACCTTCAGTTCCCCCTTGGCCAAGGCAAGATCGCCTTTTTTTCCATGAACCGCTGAGTGATAGCGCCGCCACTCGTTGTTGTGGGGATCGGTCGCTACCAGTTTCTCACGGATCGAATGGCTTTCGTTATAGTGCCGATCCGCTGCATCCAAATCCAAGAGCTTCAAGGCGAGATCGCCGAGCGAGATGTGGCTGTGGGAAAGGTCACCCAGCCATGTGTGGTTGGTAGGATCGGCCTTCGCCAATTCCTTTCTGATGGTCAGGGCTTCCGTAAAGTGAAGCTGGGCAGCTTCCAGGGAACCTTCGTGTTTAGCATGCTCGCCCTTCTCCATCAGCTCCATCGCTCGCTTGCTCCCTTCAGGATTAGCAAGGAGCGCCGCTATCCCAACGAGGTAAATCAGGGAAAGAACGCTGCACTGTGTAGCAGAAGCTGCCATGCTAAGAAATTTGCCACAAGTTAGGGAAACCGTGAAGCTAAAACTGGTTCTTTTTGGCGGCCATTGGGATAGTGTCGTGGATCGCGACGATTGAGGTGCCCATGGCGACAAAACGTTGAAGGTTAGGGGAATCTGAATGTGACTTTTCCAGTTTCTATGGTCAGCATTTTTCCTTGGCAGGACGTTGTGATTCGACTGGCTTCCTGGGCGAGAGCGAAGGGTGGAATTGGAGGCTGGAGACAGCGATCGGAGGGTGGAGCGCGTGCGCCGATTTTCCGGAAGTGCTTGCCAAAGCCGTCCAACCATCGGAACGGTTCGTTCTTATCAGGACATGGACGACGAACTCGAACAGCTCTATCAGGACATCATCCTGGGTCACAACAAGCGGCCCCGGCATGAAGGAGAACTGGATCCGTTCACGGGTAAGGCCGAGGGATACAATCCGCTCTGTGGCGATCGGATCACGGTGTTTGTGAACGAGGACGAAGGGAAAATCGAAAAGGCGACGTTTTTGGGCGATGGCTGCGCGATTTCCCGGGCTTCAGCATCGATCATGACGACGATGCTTGCCGGGCTCAGTCCCGATGAGGCGAGGGCGAAGGCGCAGGAGGTGTATCAACTTCTGACATCGGCGGAGGAGCCGGAGATCGATTTGATGGAGATTGGCGATTTGGCGGCGTTGGCCGGGGTGCGGAAGTTTCCCGCCCGGATCAAATGCGCGACGCTGGCGTGGCATGCGCTGGAAGATGCGTTGAAGAAGTGAGCCCAGGTGACGGTCAGGACTTGGGCCAGCGAAGGTAGAGGTAGACGCCGTAACTGACGAGGAGCAGCGTTCCCTCCCAGCGGTCGATGCGAAAGCCTGTCCGCATCAATGGCAGCAGGAGTAGCGACGTTCCCAACATGAACCCGAAGTCCAGCCAGCCGATGTTGCCCAGAGGAATGGGAGCAATCAGCGCGGTGGCTCCGAGAATGCTGAGGATGTTGAAGAGGTTCGACCCGACGATGTTGCCGACGGCGATGTCGGTTTCCTTGCGAAATGCGGCGACGGCGGAGGTTGCCAATTCCGGGAGGGAGGTTCCGGTTGCGACAATCGTCAGACCGATCACCGCCTCGCTGATCCCCAGGATCTGGGCCAGACCAACAGCATTGATGACCAGAAGCTGCGCCCCGAGAATCAGCAATCCGATCCCGGCCAGGGTCAGGACGATCTGGAGCGGCAATCCGCCTTTGGATTCGCCCACTTGTTCGGTGGGAAACGCTTCACCCGCAGATTGCGCGAGGGAAGGGGACTCCCGTCGCGCCATTCGCACCGCCATCACGGTATAAGCAACCACTCCGCTGAAAAGCACAAGCCCCTCCCAGCGGCCAACCTGCGCGGCACTGAAGATAAAGAGGACACCGAGCAGCGACGCTCCCAGCATGATCGGCATATCCCAGCGAAGTACTTGAAGATGCACTTGGAGAGGACAAATCAACGCCGCGATGCCCAGGATCACCGCCACATTGAAAATGTTGGAACCGACCACATTTCCGATGGCGAGGTCGCCCTTTCCAGCCACGGCTGACCCGATGGAAACCGCCATTTCCGGCGCGCTGGTGCCGAAGGCGACGATGGTTAGTCCGACCACGAGGGCGCTCAATCCCGCACGCCGCGCGATTCCGGCGGAACCGCGCACCAAAGCCTCTGCGCCAACCGTAAGGATGACGAACCCCAGTAGGATGTAGAGGACGAAGGCGATCATTTCGAAAGGCAGCCTCGGCACCGGTAAGGGAGATTCGGCAATTGTCGAGACGTTCAATGCCGGTGGGCTCGGCCGAAAAAAAGGTCAGCGGAGTGTGAGGCCAGACTACGGGATCGAAAAACGGAAAGCCGCTCGATCAAAATCCAGGTTCAATAGCGAGGAGTCGAGGTTGTGACTTGGCGAGATTGTGCTTTCTTACGCGCTCGCTTTCGGCGCCCATAGCTCAACCGGATAGAGCACCGGATTTCTAATCCGGGGGTTGCAGGTTCGAGTCCTGCTGGGCGCGCTACCATTTGGGGAGGCTACTGCGCCGACTTGATCTCGTCCCACGCCTTGTTGTATTTGGCGTTGGCTTCGCCGAGGTCGTCGATCATCTCACAATTCTGGAGCTTTTCGTCGTCGAGGAAGAGGGCGTCGATTTCTTTGAAGTCGTCGCTGACGAGGTCGTAGGCGGCGGAGTTAGGCGCGAGATAGTAGATGTAGTCCATGTTATCTGCGGCATTCTGCGGATCGGTCACGAAGTTGATGAACTGGTAGGCCAACTCAGGATTCGGGGCGGTTTTGGTGATCACGAGATCATCGCAGGCAATCGAGGTGCCTTCTTTCGGGACGGCGAATTCCACGTTCTCGTTGTCTTCCTGAGCTTGGAGCGCGTCTCCGGCGTAGGCATGGCTGAGGAGGAATTCGGCCGAGGCGAGTCCGCCGTCGTACTGGTCGCTTTCGAATTTGGCGATGTTTTTCTTCCAACCGATCACCACGTTTTTGGCGGCTTCGATCTCGGCGTCATCGGTCGAGTTGAGGCTGTAGCCGAGGTATTTCAGGGCGGCGCCGATCGTTTCGCGAGAGTCGTTGAGCAGGGTGATGCGTCCTTTGAGGTCTTCGCGTTCGAAAACAGCCCAGGTTGGCTCGACGTTCTCGGCTTTGTCCGATACCCAGCCAATTCCGGTAGGGGCGAGCATGTAGGGAACGCTGTGCTTCATGGTTTTGTCGAAGGCCAGCTTGTCGAGGTATTCCTGGTCGACGTGCTCGAGGTTCGGGATCTGAGAATGATCCAGGTCCACGATCATGCCTTCCCGGGCGAGAATTTTCACCATGTAGCTGCTGGGCACGAGGATGTCGTAGCCGGTCGCTCCCGCCTGCAGTTTGGCGAGCATCGCCTCGTTGGAGTCAAACGTGTCGATCACCACCTTGCAGTCGTGCGCCTCTTCAAAGGCAAGGACGAGATCCGGGTTGATGTAATCGTCCCAGTTGAAGACGTGAAGCACCGGTTTTTTGTCACCGCAGGATGTGAGGAGGAAGGCGGCAAACAGTGCGACAAGAATCTTTTTCATTCGGTAGAAGTGGATGTGATGGTTGATTTGGAAGTGAGCTTCTGACTCCACCAGACAATGAGAAAGGTCAGGGTGAGAAGCAGGGTAGAGAGAGCGTTGATGAGCGGTAATTCCCGGCTGTGTTTGACCATGCTGTAGATCTTCAGCGGAAGTGTGGTTGAGCCGGGGCCGGATACAAAGAAGGTGATTACGAAATCGTCAATCGAAAGTGTGAAACAGAGCAGGCCGCCAGCGATAATTCCGGGAGCGAGGAGGGGAAGCAGAATGCGTCGAATCGCGACGATGCGGGTTGCGCCGAGGTCGCGAGCCGCGAAGAGGACCGACTGATCGAAGCCTTGAAGGCGGCCGAGCACGACGACGGTGACGAAGCTGGTGCAGAACGTGATGTGGGCGAGCAGGATAGTGCCGGTTCCCAGTTTGATCCCGAGCGCGGCAAAGAAGAGCAGCAGGCTGATGCCCATGAGGAGATCGGGAATGATGACCGGGAGATAGACGAGACCGTAGTGAAAGCGCTGGAGTCGCGTGCGATACCAGTGAAGCGCGCAGGCGGAAAGCGTGCCGAGAACCATCGACACGAGGCTGGAAACGGTGGCGATCCAGATGCTGCGTTGGGCGGCCTCCCAGATGTCACGATTCTTTGGCGAAAAGAGATCGCGATACCAATGAAGCGAAAACCCTCCCCAGGTGGAACTGAACTTCGCTTCGTTAAACGAGTTCACGACCAAAAACAGGATCGGGACGTAAAGAAACGCGAGGGTGAGACCGAGGATGAGGTGTGGGAAATGACTCGTTTTCATCCTGCGATTGCGCCTCGCCGCTCCCTCCGGTTGAGGTGAGAAATCGCGAAAAGCGGAATCAGGGTAATGATGAGAAGAGCGACGGAAAGGGTTGCGGCTTGGGGGAGGTTTCGGTCTCCCAAGGTGCGTTGGGCAATCTTGTTCCCGATCATTTCCCCGCCCGGTCCACCCACGAGATCGGGAATGAGGTAAGACCCTAACGCGGGGATCAGGACGAGCATGGTGGCGGTCGCCAGGCCGCGGCTGATCCCGGGGATGAAGACCTTGGAGAAGGCCGCGAAACCGGAAGCGCCGAGATCGCGCGCGGCTTCCATCAACCCAAAATCGAATCGCTCAGCCGCCGCGTAAAGGGGAAGGATGGCGAAGGGAAGATAGGTGTACACCATCACCATCAGCACGGCTCCCTCATGGTAGAGAAGCAGGGTGTCGGGCTCGATGATTCCCCACGAAATCAGGGTCTGGCGAACGATCCCTTCCGGATGAAGCAGAACGCGCCAGGCTGCGACGCGAATCACGAAATTGGTCCAAAAGGGAATGATGACGAGCACCAAGAGGATGGCTCGCCATCGGCCCTGCATCTTGCCGAGGAGATAGACGATGGGCAGGGAAATCGCGAGGCAAACGACCGTAGTGACGACGCTCAACCAGACGGTGCGCCAGAGGATCAACGGGTAGTGGCGATTGCCGAGAGCCTTCCATGCGTCGAGCGAAACGCCTTCTCCCACGCCACCGTAGGGAGTCGTGGGACGAAACGAAATCGCGACCATAGCGAGGGCGGGAATCGCAAAAAAGAACAGCAGCCACGCGAGGGTCGGCCCGGTGAGAATCAACTCGTCTCTCTTTCGGGGGTTCATGGGTGCGGCCTGGGTTCCTCCGGGCCGTCCTCCTCATGGGGCCCGGCGTCGGGTAGGGAGAGAAACTGCCGGTCCTCCTCCTCAAACTCTTTCAGGAGATACCCGTCATTGGCGTGCCAACCGATCCAGACTTCGTCTTCCCAGGTCAGCGGCTTCTCGTCATCGAGAAAGTAGCGGCCGTGTTGGGCCTCGACCGCGATCAACTGGGTGCCGATCCGGATCCAGAAACGGGTGAGCGATCCGAGGTAAATCATGTCTTGAATCACGCCCCGGGCCAGGTTGTGCTCCTTGGAGAGGGTTGGTTGGTTTCGGGAAAGAACGATTTTCTCGGGGCGCAGACTCAGGGTGACCTCCTGGTTCTGAGAGAGCGGCCGATCGTTGTAAATTTGGATGGTGCCGAAGTCAGCGACCCTCGCGTTGCTGTATTCCTCATCAATCACCGACTCGACCGTGCCGTGCAGGAAGTTGGTGTCGCCGATGAATGCCGCGACAAAACTGTTCTCCGGTGATTCATAGACCTCGGCCGGTGTTCCGATCTGTTCCACGTTTCCGTGGTTCATCACGGCCATGCGATCGCTGATTCCCATGGCTTCGCTCTGATCGTGAGTGACGTAGAGAAAGGTGATCCCGACTTCGTCATGCAAGTCCTCCAACTCGACCAACAGGCGTTGCCGGAGTTTGAGATCGAGCGCAGCGAGCGGTTCATCGAGTAGCAACACATCCGGTTTGTTGATCAACGCCCGGGCAATCGCGACGCGTTGTTTCTGCCCGCCGGATAGTTCGCTCGGCTTCTTGTCCGCGTGAGCCGTCAAATCGACCAGCTCCAACATCCGCTCGATCTCATCGGCGATCTGCGCCTTGGATAGCTTTTTGGCGAGCTCCGGCCCAAAGGCGATGTTCTGGCGAAGCGTGAGATGGGGAAAAAGCGCGTAGTTTTGAAACACCGTATTCACCGGGCGTTTCTCGGGTGGCAGCTTGGCGATGTCCTCTCCATGGAGCAGAATTCGGCCTTCGTCAGGCTCGATAAATCCCGCGACCATTCGCAGCAGCGTTGTTTTTCCGCACCCGCTAGGCCCGAGCAATGAAAAAACCTCTCCTTTCTCAATCGAGAAAGACGTGTCGGAAACCGCGATAAAATCGTCGAAACGCTTGGTGACGTGATCGAAAACCAAAAACTCGCTCATCAATGGTGGCTAGCGCGCCGATGGTAGGATCGAACGCGGACTCGGCAACCAAAATCAGCCTTCGATCGCAAGGAAATTGCGCAGAATCTGTTTTCCCTCCGTCGTCAGGATCGATTCGGGGTGAAACTGGACGCCGTGGATCGGAAGTTCGCGATGTCGAACACCCATGATCTCGCCTTCCTCCGTTTCCGCCGTCACCTCAAGGCAATCCGGCATCGAATCCGGCCTGATGATGAGGGAGTGATAGCGCGTGGCCTCAAACGGATTGGAAAGACCGGCAAACAGCCCCTCGCCATTGTGCTTCACCGGCGAAGTCTTGCCGTGCATGAGCCGGTCGGCGCGAACCACATTGCCGCCAAAAACGTGGCCAATGCATTGATGCCCCAGGCAAACGCCCAGAATCGGAAGCTTCGAGCCAAATTCCTTGATCACCTCATTGCTGATTCCCGCCTCATTCGGCGTACAGGGACCGGGCGAAATACAAATGCGCTCCGGCGCCAGTTTGGCGATCTGTTCCAGGGTGATCTCGTCATTGCGGAAGATTTCCATCTCCGCGCCCAATTCTCCAAAGTATTGGACGAGGTTGTAAGTGAACGAGTCGTAGTTGTCGATGACGAGAAGCATAGGGTGTGTGGGATCAGGAAAAGTCATCAAAGAGCGTCGGAAGGTCGCGCGCTCCATGAATGATACGCAATACTTGGATTCCTTTTGCTATTGGTCGATAGAAAATGATGTAGTTCGGAAATTTAGAAACGACTCTACAGCAAACATCGGCAAAGCATGGCTCATTTAAATAATCGGGATGTTTTCCGAGGCCGGGATGTTCGTCTAACAGCGTCATTGTGCGATCAATTGCTTGCAGAACATCCTCTGCGGCTCTCGGGTTGTCGGCCAGAATGTAATCCAGAATCGCGGCGAGGTCCTCGTCCGCCCTGGACGTCGTGTGAACCATAGCCTTCCAATCCTACGATTCGGCTGCGACGCTCCGTGCCTTTTCAAGCAATCCATCGAAGTATTCACGATCCAACGGCTTTGGCGTCTCTGCCATCCCTTCTTCCAGCGACTTCTTGAGGGCTTTCAGGTCTTGGGTATTGGAGACTGACAAGGTAACCTCACCAGCCCTCACCGTTCCCACGAATCGATCTCCATCCTTCAGAGAAAGTCCCGGCAGGAGACGCATCAATTGATCCGCTGAGATCGTTGTCTTCATGACTCAAGTATAGCGGCTTTGTCAGAAATGAAAACTGCGAATTCGGCCGCACGAAAGTTGGAAACACCAAGTGCAACTGAACTCAAACTGGGATCTGAAAGTCAAGCTTGCTCCGCCAACCAGCGCGCATGTTCCACCGCGCGCATCAACCCTTTGGCCTTGTTGACGGTTTCCTCGTATTCATTCGCGGGAACGGAATCGGCGACGACGCCGGCGCCGGCTTGAATGTAGACGGTTTCGTCTTTCACCACGGCGGTGCGGAGGGCGATGCAGGAGTCGTGGTTGCCGTCGAAGCCGAAGTAGCCGACGGCTCCGGCGTAGGCACAGCGCTTGCTTTTCTCCATCTCATTGATGACTTGCATGGCGCGGACCTTGGGCGATCCGGAAACCGTTCCGGCGGGGAACGTGGCCCGCATCACGTCATACGAGGTCAGGCCATCGCGCAGATGACCGTCGACGTTGGTGACGATGTGCATGACGTGGCTGTAGCGCTCGATCGTCATGAAGTCGCTAACTTTAACGCTGTGAAAATCGGCAACGCGGCCGACGTCGTTGCGCGCGAGGTCGACCAGCATGATGTGTTCGGCGCGTTCCTTGGGATCGTCGAGGAGGTCCTGAGCGAGCGCTTCGTCTTCTTCCACGGTTTTTCCCCGCCAACGCGTTCCCGCAATTGGACGAATGTCGATCCGGCCGTCGATGCTGCGCACGTGGACTTCCGGTGAACTGCCGACGAGCGAGAAGCCGTGCTCGAACTGGAGGCAGAACATGTAGGGCGAGGGATTGATGTGGCGAAGCGCGCGATAGAGGTCAATCGGCGAACCGCCGAATTTCACGGAGAAGCGTTGCGATGGAACAACTTGGAAAATGTCGCCGGCATGGATGTATTCCTTGGCCTTCTCGACCATGCCCTCGTATTCCTCCTTCGTGGTGTTGGATTCGTAGTGGAGTTCGCCCGCTTCGCGGAAGGTGGACAAGGGCGAGAACTGAATCGGGCGGCTGAGGTTGGCGACCAGTTGCTGGATCTGGGCGCGGGCGTGGGAATACGCCGTTTCGAGACTGTCGTGCTCGTCGAGGAAGACGTTGGCAACGAGCTGGAGCTTGCGAAAGCGATGATCGAACACCACGAGCGTGTCCGCCAGCATGAAGACCATGTCGGGAAGCTCGAGTTCGTCGTTCGGCGGGGCGGGAACGCTCGGCTCGAAAAACCGGACCATGTCGTAGGACAAATAGCCGACCGCGCCGCCGCTGAAAACGGGCAACCCGTCGACCTGAACCGGCTGGTAGTTGGCCATCAGCTTTTCCAATTCCGCCAACGGCTCGGAGTCCTGCTCCGCCGTGAACGCGCGGGTTTCCCCGTTTTCCCGCACTTCGATTTCGCGGCCCCAGGCGGTGAAAACCATCTTGGGGTTGTTGCCGAGAAAGGAGAAGCGTCCGATTTGGTCACTCTTTTCGGCGGATTCGAGCAGGAAGGAACATTTCCCGGGGTCGCTGAATTTCTGAAACGCGGAGATCGGCGTCTCGTAGTCGGCGGTTAATTCGGTGAATACTGGAACGACGTTGCCTTTCTTGGCGAGTTCCTGAAATTGGTCAAAAGCTGGCTGGAGCGGAATCATGCGCGGATAAGGGCGTGGAAGGTAGGCTCTCCTCGCTGAAACGCAATGCGGAGGGGGCTGACATTGATGCGAAACTTTTGAAGAGAGGAGGGGAGGGATTCGTCGGTTCTCTTCGAAGGAAGCCCGGATCCTTGTTGTTCTGCTTGGGACAAACGTCGTTGCCTGTGGAAAAGCGCTGGGTAAAGTCTTCTCTTCCCCTCGAAACGATTTTCCGCTAAGTTAACTGCCGCTTGGAGCTTTGGCCCCAGCTGCCTTTTTAGACATGGACAACGAATTCTCCCAAATGACGACCGGTCAACCCCCCAGCCGTAATACGGTCTTTTCGGTCGCCTTCACCCGTCTTCTTCTCGTCAGTTGCGTGCTGCTGTTTGGCATCATTGTTGGTATGAAGGTGAGCGATTACTTTCATGGACGCTACTTTGAACGTCAGGAACGCGGGATGATGGCTCAGGCTCAACCCCAGGCTGTTCCGCAGAATTACAACGGGCAGTATGCACCGGCGCAGGGTTCCCAGATTCCGTCTGCACCGGTCGTTCAAGGAGGCTCCGTGCAGCCGATTTCGCCAACCGGAGCCCCGAACGTGGCGACAACGACCATTCTTCCGCCGGCGGGATTGGGGCAACCGGCCCGCCAGGCCACGCCAGGTTATCCGCCGTCGACGCCTCAGAAAACTGCGGTGGCGAGTTCCAGTGCGACGGAGCTGCAGGCGCTGAAGCAGGAGCGCGAGTTGGTGAGCAAGCGCTTCGAGCAGATCAATTCCGGAAACACAAATTCATCGCAACCTCAGCCCGGGGTGGCTCAGTCCGCTCCGGCTCCTCCCAAGCCTTCACTGGGGGGGAGTTCGGCGCCACGCTACGATCCTGACGAAGGGATGACGCCGGAAGAGATCCGATTGCGAGATTCACCGGCGATCGCCAAGGTAACCTGGTCGGATTCCAGCTATAATTTTGTGACGATCGATGCGGGGAGTCAGAACAATCTGAGTGAAGGCCGGGAACTGGCGGTCCGGCGCGGAGGGCAGATTTTGGGTCTCGTCAAAATTTCCGCCGTGTATGAGAAGGATAGCGAAGCCGAATTGATCGGTCGTTGGCGTCGGGATTTGGAAGTCCCTCGCCCCGTGGCCGGTGATGACCTCCTGCCGTATCCTCCTTTTTAACCGCATCATCTGAAACCGCCACGCCACGCCATGAAAGTCCCCTGCTTGACCCTTGTCGCGATTCTGAGCATCGCGCTTCCGTCCGTTCTCTCCGCTCAAAATCAGTATCCGGGAATCACGGATGAAGCGATCGACGCGGCGCCGACCCTTGGTCAGGTGATTGCCTACAATCAGGAATTGGGTTTTGTCATTACCAACGCGAACAGCTTGAAGGGCGTGAAGCTGGATGAACGGCTCGCGGTCGTTCAAAACGGGATCCTGGTCGCAATTGGTTATGTGGAAGATGTGAACCAGCAAACCGCCACGATTTCTCTGCCGAACAAGCGGGCCTATCCGAGCCCCAACCGGCGTCCCCGAGTCTATTCCAAGAGCAACCCGCAAAACGATCGGGTGATCTTTTTCCCTCCGAGAACGAAGTAGTTGATCGTTGTCCCCAAACCGAGCCTCCGTTGGATCTCGGTGCTAATTGCTGGATTGTTGGTTAGCGCCGCGACGCTTCTCGTTGCGCAAACACGGAAACCCAGCGAGGCCGAAGTTCGGAACGCGCCCAAAATCGGCGAGGTGCGGGCCTTCAACAAGGATTTCGGGTTTATCGTGGTCGATGCAGGCTCAAATCGCGGTGTGAAGCCAAGAATGCAGCTGGGCGTGCGGCGGAGCGGCAAACTCGTCATCATCGCGATCGTCGAGACGGTGACCGGGGAAACGGCGACTTGCGGGTTGCTCGGCTACATTCCGCCGACCGAGCCGACCACGAACGCGCCGCGAGTCGGTGACGATGTGATCGCCTATCCGCCAAAGGGCTGACTTGAGATTGGGCCGGGCTGCGTTTCTTTCCTTGCTATTCCCGGTTCTCCCCCTCAACTTTTGCGCTTCATGAAAGCCCTAATTTTTGCATCCGTGGCGCTGTTTGCTCTCGGCTCGATCCAAGCTGCTGAGGTCAACATCACGCCCATCCTTACCGACCATTCATTTGAGCGGCCAGTATCTCTGATGATCCCTCCAGACGGATCAAAACGGCAGTTTTTGGTCGAGCAAACCGGGAAGATCAAGATTTTGGGCGAAAATGGCGAATCCAGGGTGTTCCTGGATTTTTCTGATCGAGCCATGGCGGAGCGCGATTTTGAGGAAGGGTTGCTCGGTCTTGCGTTTCATCCCAACTACGCCGAGAACCGCAAATTTTACGTGTATTACAGCCAGCAGGGCCCCAAGCGCAGTGTGATCAGCGAGATCCAGGCTTCCAAGGACGATCCCGGCCTGGCGGATTTGTCGACCGAACGCATTTTGTTGGAAATCCAGCAACCGGAATGGAATCACAACAGCGGAAACCTGTTTTTCGGTCCCAACGATGGGCTGCTCTATATCTGTGTGGGGGATGGCGGGATGAAGAACGGCGTGTTCATGCTCGCGCAGAAGCTCACCCGCTGGAATGGCAAGGTGCTGAGAATCGATGTGGATGGCAGTTCCGGGCATCGGCCCTACGGAATCCCGGCGGACAACCCGTTCATCGACACCCCGAACGCGTGTCCTGAAATTTACGCCTATGGGTTTCGCAATCCCTGGGGAGCCTCAATCGATCCGGAAACGGGACTGTTTTGGCTGGCTGATGTCGGGCAAAACCTCTGGGAGGAAGTGAATCTGGTCGAGAAAGGTGGAAATTATGGATGGGAATATCGGGAAGGACTTCACCAGTTTTATGAGCGGGATAAAATGATGGATGCCCTCGGCATCGGAGCCAAACAGCGCGCACCAAAGGCGGGCACCACGTTTGTTGATCCGATTTGGGAATACGATCGCACCCAGGGTCTGAGCATCACCGGGGGATTCGTGTATCGCGGAGAAAAGATTCCGGCCCTGAAGGGATGCTTCATCGTGGGTGACTGGAAGCTGGGAAATACCTGGGCGTTGAAATACGACCAGGCGGCTGGGAAGGTTGCGGAAGCAATCGAGCTGTATCGCCCGACCCAGGAAGATAAGTTTCAGCCAACAGCGTTTTGCCCGGATCTTGACGGCGAGATCATCGTGTTGAACTGGGATGGCCGCATTTTTCGCATCGATCCCGCAGGCTGATTCATGCCGATCTGGATCAAATTTTTGCTGACGGCGGCGTTGATTGTCGCGGTATCGGAAGCGGCCAAGGTGAATGACAAGCTCGGTGCCTTGATCGGTGCGTTGCCGCTCGTCACCACGCTCACGATGATTTGGTTGTTTGTGGAAAAACAGGGCACCGAGAAAATCGGCACCCATGCCTTTCTCACCTTCTGGTATGTCTTGCCCACGCTTCCCATGTTTCTGCTGATTCCCTGGCTCCTGCAAAAGCAGTTCGGCTTCTGGTTGTCGCTGGGACTGGGGATCGTCTTGACGTTTCTTTGTTTCGGGATCCTGGGTCTGGTCCTTCAGCGTTTTAAAATCCCGCTTTGGTAATTCATGAGTACGGAAACTGATATCGATCTCCCCACCGCGCGGGTTCGCGCATTCAGCCCGGATGGCGTCCAGGTTCTGCAGATCCAGGTTGGTGATGTGGAAAGCGAAACGCCGCTGGGCTTCTTCCTGTTGCCGGATGGAAACATCGACAACGCGTTTCGCATCGATGCGGGAAGTGGGGATTTGGAAGTGAACAATCCCAGCGCGCTCGATCCCGAAGTGAATCCACGTTTTGAGCTGGCGGTCGAAGTGACGGATGGCCAGGACAAAGCGGTGGTAGGCGTCGCCGTCGAAGTGGTGAAACGCTCGAAACGCAAAAAGGGAGTTGGCGGTGAAGGAACGAAATTGACTCCCGGGCTACAGAAACTGAGAAACGTGTTCGAGACTCTGGACGATGAAATTGCGCAGGGAAGTCGACCGATTTTCGTGGGGTTGAATCAGGAAAACCATGGTCTTCTGCTGGCAGGAATCGCGACGAGCGGTGGGCTCCCGACTCCGTTTGCCGTCGCCAAGATCGACATTCTCGATCGCGAAGGTCAGAGCGTGATTCGTGAGTCGATTCTTCGGAAATCCGGTGATGAAGGCGAATTTGGGGCGGAGGTCACTCCTTTTCTCTGGGGCAGTTTCGCGACACCCCTCACGATTGAGGTTTCCATTTCGTTGACCGGGTGGGGAGGCCAAGCTTCGAGAATCAAAGCGCTGACCTACACGTTTGACCCCGAAAAAATCGCGGAGTCGGGTGTGGAAGGGAAGATCGTCGGCCGGGTGCTTCGGCCCGAGTAGTGGCGATTCGGCCGTGTTCGATCAAATCTCAGGGATCGGATCGTTGGGGCGAATTTCTTCGAGCTCCCAGAACACTTTTCCGTCTTCCCGCAGCTCCAAAAGCCGGGATTTGCTCCCGGGCGCAGGTTTCGCGTCGTCCTTCGGAAGCCAGGTGGCGAGAATTTTCTTCACCGACGCATAGTCGGGATCGTCGGCCAGATTCGTCCATTCATTGGGATCCTGGACCATGTTGTAAAGCTCCTCAGAACCGTCCGCATAGTGGATGTATCGCCAATTCTCGGTGCGAATGCCGTGATTCCCGGGACTTTGGGTCGTGATGGCCGGGCGAATCCGCTTCTTCGTTGGGTCCTGCAACTGGGCGACCAGGCTCAGTCCCTCGTTTTGGGGGTTCTCGGGAAGTCCACAGAGTTCCAAAAGGGTCGGATACATGTCGAGCAGCTCGGCTGGTTGGGTGGAGGTGGCGGCTTTCGCGATTCCAGGTCCGGCGAAGATCAATGGAACCCGCGTTCCACGATCCCAGAGCGTATTTTTCCCCGTGATCTGCTTTTCGCCGAGGTGCCAGCCGTGATCGCTCCAGAGCACAACGATCGTATTGTCCGCCAAACCGTTCCGTTCCAGGGCATCCAATACCCGGCCGACCTGGCTATCGACAAAGCTGATACACGCCAAATAACTTCGTGTCAGATTTAAGGTTTCGCCGGATTCCTCAAGAAACTTCAATCGAGGCTCGGGAAGCTTCCAATGGGTGTACCAACTGAATCTCGGCGTATCATTGCGGTCCCCTTCCAGGATCGGAGGCAACAGGGTCGTTGTTGCCGGATAGAGGTCGAACCATTTTTGGGTCGCATAACAGGGGACGTGGGGCAGAAAAAACCCGCAGGAGAGGAAAAAGGGGCCGTCCGGCTTGGAATCGAGGGTTTCGACCGCCCAATCGGCCACCAACCAATCGCCCTTCTCCTTGTCATCGTGGGGAAACGTTCCCCAATCGACCAACTTGTGAGGTTGCGGCGTGTTCACCAGCTTCTTCTCTGGGAACGGCTTTCCGGAGGCTCCCGGTCCTTTGATGTCGAATTCGGCATCTCCCTTTTGCCGGCCATAGCCGCCGTGGTAGATCTTTCCGCCGGAATACGTCGTGTAACCTTGCTGCTTCAAGTACTGCGGCAGGGTCACGTGGTTTTCCAGACCGGGAACGGTTCGAAACCAGGGTTGAAGGGAATAAACACCCGTTGTCGTAGGACGCAGCCCGGTCATCAGGCTCGTCCGGGAGGAATTGCAGAGCGGGGCCTGGCAATGCGCGTTGAGAAAGGTCGTTCCCCGTTTCGCGAGCCGGTTCAAATGGGGTGTTTGCACTTGGGGATGCCCGGCCAACGGGCCAACCCAGTCGTTCAGATCGTCAATCGCCAGAAACAGAATGTTGGGTTTTGAGGATTCCTGGGCAAACCCGGATGGAGCCAGCAAAAGCGCAATAACGGAAAGGGCACAAGCAAACAGGGGCTGATTCATGGACCATGATTGGCGAGGGGGGAAATGGTCGTCAACCAGGATTGCGAAGCGGTTTTTAACAAAAACCTGAAAAATGAGAAACAAATCCGCTTGCTTAATTATTAAATTTATAGAAATTATACGTTGCTACTCCCTCACATAGATGAAAACACTACTCAAACGAAAAATAGCGTCAGCATTTAGCTTGCCTGAGACGTTGGCTTCGGCCGCTGTTTTAGGCATCATTGTTGCTGCTGCAGTTAGCAGCCTTTCGACGTCAGTCGAAGGGGTCAAGGAATCTAAACTGACTTCGGACGCCAAGGAACTCAATTCTGCGGTCCGAGTCTATGTTGCCAATGGCGGACGGCTCGACGGGGACGAAACTCCCGAAGAGGTTATCGCCAAGCTCAAAACCTATCGTACGGCGTCTGAACACAACACCCACGTTGGGCTCAGCGAGAACATGATCGACAATCGCCTCGATCCCGTGATGATTGGCAACGGCGAAGTTGGTCAACCTCGCCTCGTGTGGGATGCCGCCGCGCAGCGATTTGTGATGGCGACAACAGGGGCTGGAGTCAAAGAGTTCAATTACTCGGACACGCCAACTCAGATTGTCGAGGAGGAACGGGGTGATTCGACGTTCGTTTATTCGGAGAATGACGGCTGGGTTTGGGACTACGCGGAAGTAGACCCCATCAGCAAACCGGTTCCGACAACGGTTTCCCTTTACGATCCGGCAGCCTCCAGCAGTTCGGGGTCAAGTTCATCAGGCTCTGGCGGAAGCACCGGCGGATCCAGTGGAACTGGAAACAATGGAACAGGAACGGGCAATAATGGCACGGGCACCGGAAACAATGGAACCGGAACTGGTAACAATGGCACGGGCACCGGAAACAACGGAACCGGGACGGGTAATAATGGAACCGGCACTGGAAACAGTGGAAGTGGCGACTCGGGCAGTGATGGCAGTTCCGGATCATCGACAGGTTCCAGCTCAGGAAGCGGCAGCACGGGCGGTGACAGCGGCAGCGATAGCAGCTCAGGAAGCGGAAGCTCGACTGGAAGTGGATCCTCAGGAAGCACTGGCGGAAGTGATGGATCCGATGGTTCTGACGGAGGAACCGGATACGAGCCTCCTTCGGAGCCCGTTCAGCTCGCAATGCCACTCATCTCACCTTCATCGGGTGAGCACCCCCTCAGCTCATTCCCATTGTCTGCGGGGATTACGAACCCGAACGATTTGAGCTACTCACAGGTTCTTTACAGCGTGAATGGTGATGACTGGCAGGTCTACAACATCGCGACGTTTGATGTGGAGCCCAACGAGGTTGTTTACGCCAAATCCGTGAGTTTGGACCTGGATCGCTTCACCGACAGTGAAAATGCCTATCGCCTTTTCCGCCCCGTTCTGGACCAAATCAGCGGTCAGACTTCCGGACAGTTCAAGAATCCCAGCGGCTCCAACGGGATGGAGGTCTCGATCTACCATTCCGGTTATAGCAGCCACTTTGAGTGGGGCGATGGCGCCAATGGAAGTCCCAACAACAGCATGGACTTTAGCGGACAAAGCTTCAGCAACATTGATCTCGGCGAGCGGGTGAAAGTTGGAAACCTGAACTACTACAATGGTTCGGTTTGGAGCGGAACCGAAGCTGATTCGGTGGAACTGACCGTCAATCTGATCCTGAGTGAACCCGAGCAAGTAACGTTGTCGGCCACCTTCACCTTCGATCTCGAGAACACGACCAACAACAGCAACGCCGCGCAAAGTGCCGACTACGTTCGCTTTCAGGCACTCCAATCCCTCTCCCAACAGGTGATCAACGGTGTCCGTTACAACATCTCGTTGGAATTCGGGAATTCCACCAGCCAGGGCTTCACCTCGATCAGTCAGTTCCACGTTTATGAGAACGCGAGCGCCACGGCAGAGCTGTTCGCCACGGTTTCACCCGAGTCCTACGATCTGGAAAGCCTCGGAACGGCTCCGAGCGATGAAGATATTGCGAATCTGGTTCCCGGACGAGAAGTCGTCATTGTGGACGAAGAAGAGGAAGAAGAGGACGACAGCGGAAACGGAAACGGAAACGGAAACGGAAACAATGGTCACGGCAACAACACCGATGGAGTTGATGTGAGCAATCCGGGTCAAGGGAACGGTGGTCCAAACGGCGAAGAGGATCCGTCTGGCGACGTTGATGACGAAAACGGAAACGGAAACGGAAACGGAAACGGAAACGGAAACGGAAACGGAAACGGA
>CAXBMO010000034.1:0-55900 GCA_963977015.1 uncultured bacterium
TAGGGTAGCGCAGAACTTCAGTTTTCAAGTGTCCATTTTTCGGGAAACAGGTCAGCGGTCCTTTGGTTGGGGAAAACGGTCCTATTCTGAATCTACCGGCCACCAGCCATCGAGACGGGGCGCCTGATGGCGACCCCTTCGTGGAAGGTGTTCGAGGAGCAAGCGAAGGTGAGGCCGCCGTCCCTCTCACACAATTCGATGGGAAGACCAAGAGACGGTGCCTTCTCGGCAACATTCGCAGAGTGCTAGCGCGAAATTGATTCATGATGGGGGGGATACAGATGAAAACCTCCAGAGAAGATGAAAACCCCCATCCAACGCATTCTCGTACCACTCGATCCTTCCGAATATGCGAAAGCGGCAACCCTTAGAGCCTGTCAGAGCGCCCAATTGCATCAGGCGCGTGTTACCGGCCTGACGGTCCTGGATGTTCCGGGAATTCGAACTGAGATCGCTCCGGCGGATCCCGTCCTCTGGGAGTTTGTCGAAAAGGGAATCCAGTCTGGGATTGAGGACGCTCGCGAGAAGATCGGTAAGATCCAAGGGTTCTTTTCGGATACCTGCAGGGAATTCGAGGTGGAGCATGAAGACTTCAGTATAGAAGGAGTACCTTCGCGGCTGTTGCTTGATGCGTCCGCGCTTCACGACCTGGTGGTGATTGGGGTGCGAACGTTATTTCACTTCGAGACCCGCAATCGACCGGGCAACTCGCTGGCGAAGCTCTTGGGGCGAACGGCGACCCCGATCCTGGCAGTCCCCCTTTCCACGAATGAGTCGTTCTACAAGAAGGTGGTGATCACTTACGATGGCAGCATGAATGCGGCTCGCACCTTGCGAGACTTTGCCAGTTTTGCGGCTCCCTTTGATTTTGAGATCACGGTGGTGAGTGCAGAAGATGACTCGCTCCACGGGGAATACCTGCTCCACGATGCCTCTTCCTATCTGCATGCTCACGGTTTCGAACAGTTCGATACCGTTCATGTGAAGAAGAGGAGCATCCCGTCAAATCTGTTGCGGGATGCGGACCTGATCGTGGCGGGGATCCATTCCAAGAAGTTTTTCAAAGATCAAGTGATCGGTAGCCTGACTCATCACCTGATCGACCGTGGGGATACCGCGCTTTTTCTTTCGCATTGAGAGATGAGAAAGGCCCGTGATGTCCGTCTACAAAAATTTTGGATTACGATTACGCAAACGACCTAAAGCCCTGGTGAGGTCGCTGCGAATATCGAGAAAATGGGGACTATTCTAGGGTTCCACACTCAACCTGTATGGGAGAAGGAATATCAACTCCTGCGCAGGGAAAGAAAACAGCAGTATAGCCAGGGTACAGACACTGAGAGATCGTTCTTGTATGAAGACATCAATCCAACGAATTTTGGTTCCCCTCGACCCCTCTGAGTTTACAGAGGCAGCCACCTTGCGAGCCTGCGAAGTTGCAATGGCTCATGGAGCGAAACTTGCGGGGCTGGCGGTTCTGGATTCACCCGGGATCCGGTCGCAGGTTTCCCCGGTGGATATGCTCCACTGGCCTCTGGTTCGTGACGCCATCATGGATCTGGAGGCGGACGCGCAGGCGAAGATTGTAGAGTTGCAGAATCGGTTTGCCTGGACGTGCAAGAGTCACCGGATCTCCCATGTGGAATCCGATCTAACGGGTGTGCCGGCGAATATGATTTTGGAAGCTTCGGTCCTCCATGATCTGGTCGTAATGGGGTTGCGAACCTATTACCATTTTGAGACGAGGGAAGGGGCGGGGAAATCCTTGAGCCAGGTGTTGACCCAGACTTCAACGCCCATTCTTGCGGTCCCGAAAGTACAATCACGGGAGCCGTTTCAGCGGGTCATGATTGCCTACGATGGGAGCCTCAGTGCGGGTAGAGCGCTACGCGATTTCTGTGGGTTTGCCGAGCCCTATGATTTTGAGATTACCATTCTAACCGCTCACCCGGATGAAAGCCATGCTGAGTTTCTTCTGAACCAGGCTGCGGATTGCCTTCATGTTCATGGGATCAACGGATTCAGTCTCCAGAATTTCAAAAGTGATTCGATTCCCGTTTCTGCCTTGGAGGGAGCTGAGCTTGTCGTGGCGGGTATTCATTCCAAGCGCCACTTCAAGGATCTTGTCGTCGGAAGCTTTACCAGGGAGATCATCGATCGCGGTGATACGGCGATGTTCCTCTCTCACTAGTCCGTTCCTATGGCCAACTCATCTCTAGTTCCTCCGTCGTCTCAGCGCCTTCCCGGGCGATTGAAGTTCTGGGATGCCCATGGCGGAAACGTTTCGCCCTTTCATGGGATTCGGGATTACGTCCTCAACCATGGCGTGCCGGGCCCCAACGATACTACGCGGTTGGCAAGCGAACTCCGAATCCCCGAGGCAACGGTTCGTGGGGTTGCGACCTACTATGCAGAATTCGGGACCCTTGCTGAGCTTGCTGTCTGCGATGGAACGTCCTGCCGTCTGGCGGGTTCGACGGAACTTTGCGATCGTCTTGACGAACGCGGTGGCCGTTATCAGAAGATTTATTGCCTGGGATTTTGCGATCGTTCTCCTGCCTTGATGGAGAAAGATGGCCGGGTCTTTCTTCAGGAAGATGCATACGGATTCATATCCGGGAAAGGCGGACACCGGGAGGATCACGGAAATGATCTGCCGATGATTCGCGGCTTGGCCACGAAGAATGTGGTTACCGGTCGATTGCTCAAGGGGGGAGCTCCTGGTCTGGATGCGGCGCTCAAACTTGGTGCGTATGATAGTCTGAAAGCGGCGGTGAAGCTGGACCCCGGCGATCTGCTGGATTTGATGGAGCGCTCGGGCGAGCGGGGGAGGGGAGGAGCCGGGTTCTCAACTGGCAGGAAATGGAGAACCTGCGCGGAGGCGGTCTCTGATCAGCGATACGTCATTGCCAACGGAGATGAAGGTGACCCGGGGGCTTTTGTCGATCGCGTCCTGATGGAGGAAGATCCTCACGGAATTCTCGAAGGCATGATTCTATGTGGGTATGCCATTGGAGCAACGAAAGGGATTGTCTACATCCGTTCGGAGTATCCACTGGCGATGAAGCGCATGCAGCAGGCCATTGATGAAGCCCGTGCGCAGGGGCTTCTCGGGGCCAAGCTCTTGGGAACCGGTTTTGACTTTGAGGTGGACGTTTTCTCCGGAATGGGAAGCTATGTTTGCGGGGAGGAAACCGCGATGATCAACGCCATCGAAGGGCTGCGAGGCGAAGTCCAGATTCGGCCTCCGTATCCGGCCGAACACGGGCTCTATGGGAAACCGACCGTGGTGAACAATGTGGAGACCTTGTTGAACGTCCCGTTCATCGTTCGCGAAGGTGCCGAAACCTATGCAGATCTGGGAACAGAGGCTTCCCATGGCACGAAGGTGATCTCATTGAACCATGGATTTGCGAACCCGGGTCTGGTGGAAATCGAGTTTGGAATCACGCTTCACGAAGTCATTCAGGAAGTCGGTGGCGGCGGAAAAGATGGCAAGAAGTTGGCGGCGGTGATCCTGGGCGGACCGATGGGAAGCATCGTATTGCCCAAAGACTGGAACCTGCCGATTTGCTACGAAGCCCTTTCCCGCAATGGGGTTCAGTTTGGTCATGGCAGCATCGTTGCATTACCGGAAGATACCGATTTCCACGGGCTTCTGGAGCACTGGATCGAGTTCATGGTTCATGAGTCCTGCGGGAAGTGCGTTCCCTGCAGTCTGGGCTCCCAGTGTGCGGCGAATGCTCTGGACAGCGAACTGACGGCTGCGGCAAAAAAGGCGCGACTCGACGAACTCTTTACGGCGATGGAGCAGGGGAGCCTTTGCGCGTTTGGGCAGTTCATCCCGAATCCCATGCGACAACTCATCGAGCATTTTGGCGACCGAATCTTTAACGAAGGCTGATTCATGATAAACAAGGCCACCATTAACGGGAAAGAAGTGCCGGTTTCTTCAGGCCTGACGATTCTGGACGCGGCGAAAGTACTCCAACTGGAAATCCCGACCCTGTGCCATGCCGACCATCTTCAACCCGAGGGCGGTTGTCGAATGTGTCTGGTTCAATGTGAGGGCAAAGACCGGCCGGTGGCATCATGCCACACGGAAATCGAGCCGGGAATGGTGATTCGGACCCACACCCCGGAGATTGAGTCCCTTCGTCGAACCATCCTCACCCTGTACGAAGGATCAGGGGAGATGACGGGGTTCACTGAAGGCTCCGTCATGTCGGGGCGATTCAGGGACCTGATGGAAACGTATCGATTGTGGAACGGGGAATCCGAACCGGGAGAGCCCACGCCGACTGACGAAAGTCACCCCTATCTCCGGTTTCAAGCAGACGCCTGCATCACCTGCCGATTGTGTCTCAATGTCTGCGAGCAAGTTCAGGGGCAATTCGTTTTCGGGATCGAAAACCGGGGACCACACTCACGCCTCGTGTTCGGGGCTGGTGACGAGTTCGCGGAGAGTCCCTGCGTGGCCTGTGGCGCGTGCATCGACGTCTGCCCGACTGGTGCGCTGTTTGATGTCGACCGAATGACGATCGTCGAGGAAGCAAAGCATACCGAAACGGTTTGTGGATACTGCGGCGTCGGCTGCCGCTTGGATGTCGTTTCCGAAAAGAACCGGGTTCGGCGCATTGATCCGGTCCGGGATGCGGCGGTGAATCGCGGACATCTTTGCGTGAAGGGACGATACGCCCACGCGTGGCACCATTCGGAGGATCGCCTGACAACGCCGCTCATCCGGGAAGGCGGAAGTTTACGCGAAGCCAGTTGGGAAGAGGCACTGCAATATATTACAGACCGGTTGAACCAGATTCGGGAGAAGTTCGGGCCCGATTCGTTGGGGGCGTTCACATCGTCCCGTTCCACCAACGAAGCCTGCTATCTTCTCCAGAAACTCTTTCGTTCGGTCATTCAAACCAACAACGTTGACTGTTGTGCGCGCGTTTGTCATTCCTCGACGGCTCTGGCCTTGCAACTGGTCACCGGAACGGGAGCAGCTTCGGCTTCCTATACCGATTTTGAGAAAGCAGGATGCATCGTCGTCGCCGGTGCCAATCCGACCGAAGCTCATCCGGTGGCCGGCGCCCGAATCAAGCAGGCCGCACTGAATGGAGTGCCACTGATTGTGATTGACCCGCGCCGAATTGAACTGGCGGAGTATGCGGATGCCCATCTTCAACTGTTACCCGGCACGAACGTCGCCCTCTTCAATGGAATGGCCAAGGTCTTGATTGAAGAGAATCTGGCAAACCTGGAGTATGCCAGGGAACGCACCGAGGGGTTGGAAGAATTGGTCGAGTTTCTGGAACGAGTTTCGCTCACCGAAGTCTCTTTGATTACGGGGGTGGCCGAAGACGAAATCGTCTTCGCGGCCCGGCTGATCGCGAAGCATGCTCCCGCGCTCTTTGTGCACGGCCTGGGCTTGTCTGAACTCATGCAGGGAACGGCCTCGGTCATGACGCTGTGTAACCTGGGAATGCTGACCGGAAGTATTGGAAAACCGGGGGCGGGGATGTTGCCACTGCGCGGGCAGAACAATGTCCAGGGCAGTGCTGATATGGGGAGTATGCCCACTCACTTTACGGGGTATCAACCGGTGGATGATCCAGATGTCCGTGCGCTGTTTCAGGAATACTGGGGTGAGCTTCCCCCAACCAAGCCAGGCCTGACAAGCACGCTGATGTTGCAGGAAGCCGCGAAAGGAAACCAGATCAAGGGACTCTGGCTCATGGGGGAAGACGTCGTGCAGAGCGACCCCAATCAAACCGAAGTGGTTCGGGCGCTGGAAAACCTCGACCTCATCATCGTCCAGGATCTGTTCATCTCTGAAACGGCGAAGTATGCCCACGTCGTGTTGCCGGCATGTGGGTTTCTGGAGCAGGAGGGAACGTTTACCAACGGTGAACGGCGAATTCAACACGTCCGCCCCGCCGTGGAGGCTCCCGGAGAATCGAGGCCGGATTGGGTGGTGGTTTGTCAGGTTGCCGAGTTGATGGGCCGTTCCTGGAATTATGATTCGCCGGCCGACGTGATGGAGGAAATTGCCAAGGTCGCTCCCAACCTGTTTGGCGGGGTTCGCTACGATCGTCTTGCGCCGGATGGTTTGCAGTGGCCTTGTCCGACTTCGAGTCACCCCGGAACATCGACCGTTCATGAGGAGCGCTTTCTCAGGGGGAAAGGAAAACTGGTCGCGGTCGACTACGAGGCCAGCCCCGAACACGGCGTCGAGGGGTTCGATTACCTGCTCGTAACCGGCCGGTTGCTGGAACACTACAATGTTGGCACGATGACGCGGCGGACTCCTCAGCAGGATTTGATCGATCGTGATGAACTGGAAATCAACCCGATCGATGCCGCCAACGAGGGGATTCGGGAAGGGGAAACGGTATCCCTTGGCAGCCGCTGGGGTGAAATTGACGTGCCTGTCAGGTTATCGACCAGGATTGCGCCCGGCACTCTCTTCCTCACCTTTCACTATCCTGAATCCAACACCAACCGTCTCACCGGGCCTACCCTCGATCCTCAATCCAAGTGTCCCCAGTTTAAGGCGACGGCCGTTCGAATATCCACCAAGGGAAGCCTGATTCATGACTGAAATTTATGGGAGCGAGGACTATTCGCCAAAAGAGATCGCCAATCGCGTCGAAAGAGTCGGCGTCAGCAAGGCCAACCTCCCGCTGCTCTCCATGGCTGCGCTGGGAATTCTGGCCGGGGGATTCATTGGTTTCGGCGCCTTGTTCTATAACGTGGTGGCCTGCGACCCAACGCTGGGGTTCGCCGCCAAGCGCGTCATCGGCGGCGTGGCGTTTTCCCTGGGGCTGATTCTCGTCGTCGTTGCCGGGGCGGAGCTTTTTACGGGCAACAATCTGATGGTGATGGCTGCGGTTAGTCGAAAGATCACCCTCCGGCAGTTGCTCCGAAATTTTGCGATCGTCTATGTTGCGAACCTGGTCGGCGCCGTCGGTCTGGCCGGAATCGTGGCGTTGTCAGGCCACGGAGAAATGAACCAGGGCGCCGTTGCCGACAGCGCCATCCAAATCGCGATCGCGAAGACGGAGTTGGGATTTCAGGAGGCCTTCTTCAAGGGCGTTCTCTGCAATATTCTCGTTTGCCTTGCCGTCTGGCTCTCACTGGCCGGGCGTCACGTTATCGACAAAATCGTAGCGGTAATATTCCCTATCGCGGCGTTTGTCGCTGCCGGATTCGAGCACTGCGTCGCCAATATGTATTTTGTACCGCTGGGGATTTTCTTGAACGGAGCGGAAGTTTCGCCGGATCTGGGGTGGGCTGCGTTCCTGTGGAAGAATCTGGTTCCCGTCACCTTGGGAAACGTCGCGGGAGGGGCCGGGATGGTTGGTAGTGTCTATTGGGTCATTTATTGCCGCAACGTCAAATCATCATGAGTCGGAGTATCCATAAAGGAGATTCAAGGTGAAGGCGTCAGTTCACACCGCTTGGGACGTTTCCGTTGAGGATATAAGAGAGCGGATCTTTGAATATCTGGGCGGAAGTGATCCAGGATCCGTGACCTGTTGTTCCATTGCTATCTGTGATACCGAAGATCCAACGCACATGAAGATTTACCCGACGGAAGCCTTGGAAAGTCTGTTGGAGCAAGGTGCGCCTTTGGCGAGATCACTGGATGATAGCGAGTCGATTCTCGCGCATTTGGATATTGAATACGTCGACTTTGATGATCCGGCCGCCGCATTCATGGATCCTTGGAAGGCGTTTCAACGTCAGGAGCCGGTTGTCGCGGCCATCGAAGAATTGCTGGTAAACTGGGGCATTCGTCCGCTTCATCTCATCACCGGGCAGGGGCATCACTTTGTTTGGCGGGTTTTGCGAGGCTCGTTGGTGGCGGATCGAATTGGGAATCTGGCGTTTGATACACAGCACGGAGTCAACGGAGAACATGAGCGGGTATTCGGAGGGCTTGCGCTCCTGATGGAGTATTTGGCACAGAGAGTCAGGACCGAGGCCTTGAGCCATTCCGAGATTCCAGTGGAACTCACCGCCGTTCATGTGGGACAAGGTTCATCAGGTCAACGTGACATGATTTCCATTGATATTTCGGAGTATGGGGATCCGCTGAATTCGCGGTATGTCAGGGTGCCGTTTACCACCTACCGGAAACCTTGGGAATCCGGCCTGGTTCGGGAGCGGGGGCTCGACGGCCAGATCGGACATTTTGTGACCCTGCCCTTGCACGAAATGGATGTGTTCCAGTGTATCAAGGCCCGGCAGGATTCTTCGGACATCGCCGCGATCGCGAAACGCGCCTGTGTCCGAATTCCAAATCAGGCGACCGGAATGGGGAGGCTTATCGACGCATACGAGGGGTCGACGTTGCGAACGTTTCACCGGCACTTCTACCGTGATGAACACGATCCCCCCGAACAATGGCCCTGGACCTACGACAGGGCGCCTCTCGACGACTATCCTGATTGCCTAAGACATATTCTCACCTTTCCCAACGACCTGCTTCTCAAGCCCGCAGGGATTCAATTGGCGACCCGTTGCCTTCTGGCCGTGGGCTGGCGACCGCGGCACATCGCCGGGTTGATTCGCTCCAAATTCGAGAACCCGGGTTTCAATTGGGGGAAGATCTGGGAGGGGTATGACCCGGCGATGCGCGCCGACTTTTACGTGCGAACCTTTGCCGGGCAGATCGCCATCGGGCAAGATCCAGCGATCGACTTCAATTGCACTTCGCAGCAGGAAAAGGGTTTCTGTTGGCAGGGCGAGCGACCATGCAGCCTTCTGCCTTTCCACGACCGTTTGATAACGAAAAATCTGATTGGAGAAAATGATGAGTGATTGGCCCTACGGAATTTCTACCGGATGCTTCTACCAAACCCCGTTCTTGGAGGCGATTCCCCACGTTCGAGATGGGGGATTTACCCTGATTGAGGTTTGCTCGTTCCCCAAGCATTTGGACTGTCATGATCACAAACAAGTCGAAGCGGCGGCGAAGGTGATGGAAGCCATGGGAATCGAGGCGCTATCGCTCCATGCGCCATTTGCGAATCATATCGACATCGCTTCGCCAAATGCAACGCAGCGTGAGGAGTCCGTTCGCGAGGTGATCATTGCGTGTGAAGCCGCGCATGCCCTTGCTGCGAACTATATCGTTCTTCATCCCGGACCGGAAAGAGAAGGGCGGCCAACTTCCACCGATTGGTATGACCGGGCTCATTACGCGGCTGACTCGTTGAACCAGGTGGCGGAACGTTGTTACGAATTGAAAATCTCCCTGTTGTTGGAGAACATGTTGCCTCATCTCATGTTTGGGCACACCAGCGATATGCTCTTTTTGTTGGGAGCCATACGGAGAACCAACGTGGGAACCTGTCTCGATACCGGACATGCCTTTCTTTCCGGTGACATCAAAACCGTCGTCCACAAGCTCTCCGGCCATTTGCGCATGCTTCATGCCAATGACAATAACGGTCATGGGGATGATCATTTGCCGCCAGGGTTGGGAAAAGTGGATTGGCGGCCCTTGATACGGCAGCTACGGCGCTATCAATTTCAGGGGACCCTGATTCTCGAACTGTCAGGCCATGGAACGTCTGAAGAGATCATGAGTGGAGCGAGAATCGCCCGAAAATATCTCAACGAAATGTGTCGGGAAATTGAGGTGGAAGACGCTGAATGGTAAGGGGAACAGGCGTCGCTCAACTCCTGTCCTACAGGACTTCCGCTCGGTGGGTGAATTCAATTCCCCCGGCGTGACGAACCGCGTTCATCCCGTGTTTTTCGGCGAAAAGATGGAGCTCGCTGTCGCTGAGGCGAGAAAACCATTTCAACTCAGCCGGATGATGCATGGTGTAGGTGTTCGCCCATCCCACTTTGCTGCGAACACGTTCTGCGATCAAGTCCATCGGCGAGCTGGTTTCCGAGGTCACCCCACTCCTTGTGATCTTTGAATGGTAGTCGGTCATGTTCATGGTTTACAGGTTCAGTGAAAGTGTACTAAACTAATCGAATGGCCGAAGGCAAAATGGAATAAGGAAGTCCCGGATGTGGAACTAGGAAAATTTCGTACATCATGTCATTCAGTTTAGTAGCAATTGATACACGTTGGCACACATTGCTTCTGTTCTGCCCGGTCGCATAGTGATGGGAGATGAAAAGGCTTTTCTACCCATGCAAGACGATCACCCTCACGGGTGAATTGTCAGAGTCATTTGGATCTCTTTAAGAATCCAGAGTCACCGTTTACCAATGGCTAAGAAACAGATCTTCATTGTTGATGACCACGCCGTCGTGCGATACGGGCTTTCGGCACTGATCGGCGCGCAGTCCGATATGGAAATTTGTGGGATGGCAGGGAGTGCCAGCGAAGCCCTGGATCTGGTGAGAAAATTGAAAACAATGCCAGATCTCGTCGTTAGCGATCTCACGCTGCCTGACCACAACGGCCTGGAGCTGATCAAGGATCTGAAAGCGCTCGACCCGAAACTGCCAGTCTTGATGATGTCGATGCATGACGAGCTTCTCTACGCGGAGCGTGTTCTCAAGGCCGGCGGTCGCGGCTACCTCATGAAGGAGCACTCGGAAAACGTCGTCCCGGCCATTCGCCAGATCCTGAGGGGCACCCCCTATGTCAGCCCGGCGGTCACGTCCCATTTCCTGGAGTCTCTCGCGGGAGGCGAGTCGCAGCACTACAGCTTTCCGCTCAAACGGTTGACGGACCGCGAACTGGAGGTCTTCGAGTTGATTGGGCAAGGTAAGGCGACCGAACATATCAGCACCCAGTTGAACATCAGCCCGCGAACGGTCGATGCCCACCGCACCCACATTCGTGAAAAGCTGGGCCTGGCCGACAGTAGCGCGGTATTGCGCTATGCGGTAAGGTGGCAGGCGGGCGAGGACCTGGAGTAGTTGGAGGCGCTGCGGATCCGCAAAAAAGGGCGAATATTGCCCGATCGAGCCCGTGGATTGTCGCTTGGTTGACGGGCGCGGCTTCCAGCGAGTAGAAGAGAATTCTGTCCACCCCGCCAATGCCCGTTTCCTCCAGCCCTGATGAACCCCCGAAAGAGCGTCCGGATCTGAAGCTGAATGTTCACGGTGATGAGTCGCCGCGGAGCCCGTTGCATCTGATTTTGCTGATTCTGGCAGGAACGGTGGTGGTGATGTGGATCCTGCAGGTCGGGGTGACGAATGCGGTCGTCCGCCCGATCGCCTACAGCGAATTCAAACAGCACCTGGGTGGCGGGGAGGTGATTGAGTGTTCGGTCCGGGAACAGGAAATCACCGGCAAAATCGAACTCAAAGAACCTGGGGGAGCTGCGGAAGACGAAAAGCCGTTCTATTTCCGCGCCGTGCGGATTGAGGACCCGGACTTGGTCAAGGAGTTGCAGGCCGCTGGCATCAAGTTCTCCGGCGTCAAGTCGAACCCACTCGCGACGACGCTGCTGATCTGGATGTTCCCGGTCATCCTGATTTTTGCGTTCTGGGTTTTCATGGCGCGCCGCATGGGCCAGGCCGCCGGCGGGGTGCTCAACATTGCCAAAAGCAAGGCGCGGTTCATCACGGCCAAGGAAACCGGAGTCAGCTTCAAGGACGTGGCCGGATGTGACGAGGCGAAGTTTGAGCTGCAGGAGGTGGTTCAGTTTCTGAAGGAACCGGAGCGGTTTCGTGAGTTGGGGGCGCGGATCCCGCGGGGCGTCCTGCTCGTCGGTCCGCCGGGAACGGGAAAAACGCTCCTGGCACGGGCGGTGGCGGGAGAGGCTGAGGCGCCGTTTTTTTCGATCAGCGGCAGCGATTTCGTGGAGATGTTCGTCGGGGTCGGCGCGGCGCGGGTCCGGGATTTGTTCGAGAACGCCAAGAAGCACGCGCCCTGCATCATTTTCATCGACGAACTGGACGCGATCGGCCGAACCCGCGGGGTGCACCTCGGCGCGGCGAACGACGAACGCGAGCAAACGCTGAACCAGTTGCTGGTGGAGATGGACGGGTTCGATCCGAACACCGGGGTAATCATTCTGTCCGCGACGAACCGGCCGGATGTGCTGGACCGGGCCCTGCTGCGGCCGGGCCGCTTCGATCGTCAGGTCGTCGTCGATGCCCCGGACGCCACCGGTCGTGAAGCCATCCTTAAAGTTCACTCCCGCAACAAGCCGCTCCACAAGGACGTGGACCTCGAAGCCATCGCCCGCTCCACGGCCGGGTTTTCCGGAGCCGATCTCGCTAACGCGTTGAACGAAGCGGCGCTGCTCGCGGCGAGGCGGGGCGACAAGGCCATTCATCAGGACGATCTGGAAGAAGCGGTCGAAAAAGTCGTCGCCGGCCCGGAGCGCAAAAGCCGCCGGCTGGGGGAAACGGAGAAACGCCGGGTGGCCTGGCACGAAACCGGCCACGCCCTGGTCGCCGCCTACAGCGAGGGAGCGGAACCGGTCCAGAAGATCAGCATTGTTCCGCGGGGCCGGGCGGCGCTCGGTTACACCCTGCAGTGGCCCGAGGAAGAGCATTTTCTGCAGACGCGCGGCGAGTTGCTGGCCCGGATTCGCGGGATGCTCGGCGGTCGCGCCGCGGAGGAGATCGGATTTGACGAGGTTTCCACGGGAGCCTCCAACGACCTCGAACAAGCCACCGCGGTGGTTCGGCAGTTGATCTGCAACTTTGGGATGAGCGAAAAAATCGGGCTGAGCAGCGTGGCAAGGCGCGAGGAATTCCTCCCGCCCCAGGATGGCGGCGTGCTCTACGATTGCAGTGAGGATACCGCCCGTGAAATCGATCTGGAAGCCAAGCGCATGCTCGACGAAGCGTATCAGGAAGCGATCGACATCCTGACGACCCATCGCGATCAGCTCGATTCCGTGGCCGGGGAGTTGATGGAGAGGGAGACGATCGATGGGGAGGACTTTTACCGGATGATCGAACGACCTGGCCCCAAGGCGAAGTTACCGGACACCGATGCGGAACTGACCCGGGCCTGAGCGCGAATTCAGTTCGTTTTCCGCTGGTAGGTTCTCATGAATTGTCCTTCCTCCAGAAGATGCCCATCCATGGCGTGGAACAGCGCGAATAATACGTGTAAAGGTGATTGGGCTCGTCAATCCGGTAACCGGCATAACCGAGATTCTGAGCCCCGCTGCGCAGGGATCAGCTGTGGAGTGTCAACAGGGTGTTCCTTCTGGATTCAGCCTGCCGATGCCTTGCGTTTCGGAATGAGGCAATGTACCTCCGTTCCGCAGGTGTCACCGTTGGAGACCGAGAATCTGCCGCCAATGGCCCGGGCGCGATATTCCATGGTATGCAGCCCGATTCCGCTTCCTTTGTCCGCATCGCTGATTCCGGTGCCATCGTCGTGAATCCGGAGCTTCGTTTCGTAATCCGTGCTCGTTAGCTCGATGTTGATTTCGGAACATTCGGAATGCTTCAAGGCATTGTTTACCGCTTCCTGGGCGATTCGGAACAGGTGATTGGCTACCAACTGATCGTGGACTTCCTGGGTTTCAGGGGCGACGCATTGGCAGCAAACCTTGCCGCTTCGCGATACTCCCCGAGCCAAATCTTCCAGTGCGCTTTTCAGGGAAGACGGGTGCGAGCCCACCGAATGAAGTCCCCGGGAAAGAGCCCGCGCCTGGACGATGGCCTCTTTGATTAATCCTTCGATTTCAAGCGCTTGCTCAGCTTCGTCCGGCCGATTCACGCTCTTCAGTTTGTCAGCCAGGACACAGCAGAGCAGTCCGATTCCGCCGAGCATCGATCCCAACCCATCGTGGATGTCCATCGCGATGCGTTGCTTTTCCTCCTCGCTGATCCGGATCACTTCCTGTTCCAAGAGGCGCATTTTCTGGTTCGCCTCGCGATTCTCGGCAATTCGCTGGAGACGTGCCCGGAGCAGCTCGGGATCGATTGGCTTGATCAGGTAATCCTCAACCTGTTCGCGCAAGGCGGCGATGGTCCCGCAGATGTCGGAATAGCCCGTCGCAATGACGATGGCGATGTCAGGATCTCGCTCACGAAAGTCATGTAAAAAATCGTCGATCACCCCGTCGGGCAGTCGCCGGTCCAGAATCACCGCCAGGAAGCGTTCCCAGTCCTCGCGTCCGAGGGCATCGCTGATGGTGCCAGAGGAGTCCGTTTCGTAGCCCTGTTGTCTGAGAAGCCGGGACAGGCTGGAAACGGTGTCAGGATCGTCGTCGACGATCAAAACAGCTTGGCGCAAGGGAGGGGTGTTGTTCACGTGACTTACCTTTACCCAAAACTCTTCGCTCAACGCCGTATGAAGCAATCGAAATTTCAGGCGGATCAGGTTGGGCTGGGGCCGCGTGGGTGGGGTGGTCAATTTTCGTACCAAGGAATTGGTCAGCGAAGGATGGCACCGATGGGCTGGTATTGATTGAATGACTTTCCCTTTCGTTGGCTGGCGCTGGGAACGCCACGACCGGCAGGAACCTCAACTTGATGCCCCCATCTCGCTGATAGCTCCAGAACCAGAATTCTCGTCACTCTCTTCGGCGACCCGACGTACGTCGATTTTGTAGGCACTGGTCTGCGAGTCGCTCATTGTGCCCGCCTTGGGCTTTGGTAGGATGAAACAAGGCCGGAGATCCGAGACCAAAAACATGCACACACCATCTGCGCCAACCTTTGCCGATTCAGGAAATCTGACAGGCGAAATCCTGTCCTTCACTTTCCTGCCTCGGAAGGGGAAGGTTGGCTCCAAATCACCTGCGGTTCTGGTTCTCGTTCAATTGTTGGACGGGAGGATGGTGATGGGAACGATTGGCGAGATGGCGGAGGGTGAGGTGAAGATCGGGGCGCGCGTTCGCATGCTCGTTGATAACGAATCCGCAAACGGGGCGATCCGTTTCGAGCTCATTTGCGAGGCAAGAACGGGCCCGGAACGGGAATCCCGGCGCATCCCTCCCCAATCCCGGCACGCCAACGATCACGCTTTTCCGAAACTGTAAACTGCAAACAAACTCCTCTCATGAATGAAACTCGAGAACAAATGGGCCAGTGGCTGGAAGCGCTGGGACCGGCCGGTCCGTGGCTAGGCGCGCTGGTTATCCTTGTCGTTGGCTGGCTTGCGAGTCTGGCGATCCGCTGGCTCGTCGTCCGCCTGCTCCATAAAACCCGGTTGGATGAACGCATGGCCAATTCGTTGGGCCTGGAAGAAGCGAACACGGAGCGTGGAATTGGCAAATTCGTCTTTTACCTGCTCATGCTCTTCGTCTTCGTCGTGGCTCTGGATGCGGCCAAATTCTCGGCTGAAGCGACCGAGCCCCTGCGCGAACTGCTCACCGAGATTGTCGCCTTTCTGCCGAACCTGATCGGCGCCGGCCTGCTGACCTTTGCCGCGTTTGCGCTGGCCAGCATTGTGCGAAGGCTGCTGCAGGGCGTGCTTCACGCCTCGCGTATCGACGAACGGCTTGGCCTCGGCAAGGAAGAGCGCCCACTTTCTGCGGCGCTCACCACCGTTGCATATTTTCTGGTGATCCTGCTGATACTTCCCGGCATTCTTTCGGTGTTGGGAATCGAAGCCGTGTCCAATGCGGTGGACCCGATCGTGGCGGGCATCATTGGTTACGTTCCCAACGTGATCGGCGGCGGCATCGTTCTCGCCGTCGGGATTTTTCTGGCTTACATCGTGCAGAAGACGCTCGTATCCGTGCTGCAAGCCGCCAAATTCGACTCCATTCCTCAGAAAATGGGCCACAATGGCGAGCTGAAGTTTCTTGGCAGCCGGATGTCGACGGTCGTCAGCTATCTTGCCATGGTCACCGTCCTCATCTTCGTCGCGGCCCAAGCCATTGATGTGATGAATCTCGAAATGCTCGGTGGCCTGGCGGGTCTGCTGGTGCGCGTCTGGGGCGGCACGATTCTCTTCCTGGCAGGGCTCTTTGTCGCCGGATTGGCGCGCAGTGCCATCAAACCACACAGCGAGCGTTGGGCAGGTTTCGCTCATCTCGCCATCGCCATTTTTGTCGGCGGCATGGCCCTGCAGGCGGCGCAGTTGACTCCACTCAGCACGCAGACCGTGCAAGTGATCCTCTACGCGACGATTGGTGCTCTGGCCGTGGCCCTTGGCATTGGCGGCGCGGTGGCCGTTGGCATGGGCGGACGCCACACGGTGGAAACCTTCCTAACGCGAAGAATCGAACCTGAAATCAAGGAGCCTCCCATGCCGCAGCGTGGAACCCGGCCCGAAGCCCACAATGTGTAGTGGTGCGATCGGGGCAGCCATTGGACATCACAGGCAAAACCAAAAGGGCGATTACTGACGACCGCGAGCCAAGTAACTTCCCCCCTTCGTATAAGAGCCCGTCAGCTCAATCTGAGTCTGGCGGGCTCGATTTTTTTGGGGAGAACCACTGAAGGGTTTTCGGCAGTTTGTAAAAAGAGCCGCGATGTTAGGGCGCGTTTGGGGGAGTCCCAATCTTCGCGACGTTCCCAATAGGCATCGTTGAACTGGTGTGGGACATGGAGCCACCAGATGCCGCGCCCCCTCCACCGCATTTGCGATGAGCTGGAGAATCAGCCACGGCCAGAAACCATCGATCGCGATCAATCCCAACGTTGCCATGGGGGCATGATTCACCGGTTAGGCTTGGAGAACGGTGGTCCCGACCGTTTCAGCGTCCTGTAAATCCATCCCGAGTTGGCAAAGCACCATTTCTTCAAGTTCAGACGCGTTGCGGAAGGTCACGCAGACAATCCCGCGTGATTCGACGTCCTGATTGAGGAATTCCACCTGGCGAAGCCGCTTCTCAACGGATTCGTCGTTGGTGTGGTCGAGTGGCGCATCAACGTCCGGTGCAAAGACCAAAAGTGATCTGCCGTGATACTTCGCGAGGAGAAATTGCCACTGGGCGTAGGAATGGCGTTCGCGGGAAATCGCGGCAAACGGTGCCGCCTCCGTGGAATCCGGCTCGTTGCCGTATTGGTCGCCCAGCACGCAAATCACGGCGACGCTCTGACGGATGCAGGCGTCGATTTCCTGAAGCAGCGTTCCGGCGTCTGCGGACAAATCGTTTTGAGTTTTGAGGGACCATCCGCGCCGGCAAAGCCGTTGCGCCAGTGACTCCCGGTAGGAGCCAAACTCCCGGTCAACGGCACTGACTGGTAGGGGCCTCTCTTCCTTTCACCCAAAGCCTGACCTGCAACGAAGTCTGGTGCCATCAGGATGAACGCTATCCAACCTAGGTATACAGCGTACCGGGGATTGCCGGGGATAACCGACCGGGAGTTGGTCGCAATGCACCGACTTCGGTTGTTCCGAACGCGCCCTAGTCCTTTGGCTTTTGGTCGATGTTTTCCTGCCAGGAAACTGCAGAATGGCCCGCACTCCGGTCAGATTCTCCCTCTCCACGTAGGAGTGCCATGACCCGGTCCAGATCGAGCGGTTTCGTCATCAGTTCGACCCGGCCTTTCTGGCAAGCCTGCGCCAGGACTTCTTGATTCGCCTCATCCAGCGACTCGGAAAACCCGGTCATGAGAATCACCCGTACTTCCGGGCGGGCTTGCTGCACCTCCAGGCAGGCGTCAATTCCGTTGAGGCGCGGCATGCGGACGTCCATGAGTATGGCGTCCGGTTCAAAGGTCAGATTCTTGGCGATAGCTTCTTCCCCGTTGCTGGCGGACTCGACTTGAAAACCAGCGCCCTTGATATTGCGCGCCAAGCTGGAGACCATGTCCGGATCATCGTCGACGATGAGGATTTTCACAATGAGGTCAGGTTACAGCTTGTGCCGATTGGACCTTCGGCTGCAGCGCCTCGAAAAGACGCTCCGGGTTGAGGGGTTTCTGGAGCACCAGGTAAGCGCCTGATTTCTGCGCCTGCGGCAGCAAATCGCAAGAGCCGCTCATGAGGATTGCCATCAGTTCGGGGTGAAACTGTTTCATCCGGGTATAGGCTTCGATTCCGTTCAGATCAGGCATTCTGATATCCATCAGCACGATGTTTGGGCAAAACCGACGGACCGATTCGACGGCTTCGAGACCGCCATAGGCCTGTCCAATCTCGTAACCACGTTTCCTGAGAATGCGGGTTAGCCCTCGAACCATGTCGGGATCGTCATCCACGACCAATATTCTGCCCTTTGTTTGTTCCTCTACAACTTTCGATTCCATGTCCGTCCGAAAGAAAAATTAAATCCAACAAGAATGCCCCGGCGTCCGCCGCTCCCCCCAAGAAAAGAGTCCTCCCAAGTTAGGCTCGGTATCCTGAGGTGATACTATCCGAGACCAATTTACTATACTTGTTACCTTTTAGCAGGATGCTTTTCGGAATACAAGCTTCACTCTGCACTTTGCGTAAGAAATGTTACGGAGCAGTCTTGAGCGTCAACCGGAACACGGTGCCGGTTCCTTCTTTGCTCTCGACTTCCAATTTGCCCCCGTTCAGTTCTGCATAGCGCCGGGAAATGGCGAGCCCGAGTCCAATCCCCCTGGTTTTGGTGGTGAAAAGCGGATCAAAGACCTTTTGAAGATTTTCTTTGGTAATACCATCGCCCGTATCGCGGATCTCCGTGCACACCATCCCGTTGGACTGTCTTACGGTAAGGGTTATACGACCGCCTTCCGGCATGGCTTGAACCGCATTTTGCAGCAGGTTGATGAGGATTCGCGTGATTTGGCCGGGGTTGGCCCACACCGGGCTGGAGCTTGCGCCCGAGATGGTCACGGCAACGTTTTCCGGGGGATTGGCCAGTTTCAAGCCGCGCTCGATGGCATGGCGGATGGGGAACGTGTTGTATTCCCTGACTGGTTCGCGCACGTAGTCGAGCAGTTCGGAGATGATGTGATCCGTGCTGGAGATGGCGCGATTCATTTCACCCATCAGATTGGGGATCTCTTCGTCGTGGGTGGGGTCTTCGGTGCTTTCCAGGTAGTGGACCGCGTTGCGAATGACGCCAAGCGGGGTGCGCATTTCGTGCGCCACCCCGGCGGCCAGTTGGCCCAAAGTCGCCAGGCGCTCAGCCTTCAGCAGTTCCGCCTGCGCTTCTTCCAGGCCCAGGGTGCGCTCTTCGACCATTTGCTCCAGTTCTTCCTCGTAGCGCTTTTGTCGGGTGACGTCCCGCAGGATTCCGGTGTAGAGCCCCAGGTGATCCACCTCGCTGACGGAAAGCGAGACCGGGAAGGTGGAGCCGTCCTTGCGCCGGGCCGGGACTTCGCGACCGATTCCGATGATGTGTTTCTCCCCAGTCTCGTGATAGTGTTTCAAGTATCCGTCATGCTCGCTGTGGTAGGGCTCCGGCATGAGTATTTTCACGTTTTGTCCGACCAGTTCGTCCGCGTGGTAGCCAAGCATGGTCTCGGTTGCCGGATTGACCGAAACGATGATTCCGTCGCAGTCGATGGTAATGATGGCATCGGCCGCCGTGTTGAGGATGGTCCGCAGTCGCTCCTCGCGTTCGCGCATGGCATGCTCAGCCTTGACCCGTTCGGTGATGTCAGTGTGGGAAACGACGAGTCCGTCGTGATCCTGAACCAACCGGGTGGCTTGGAGGAGAAACCAGCGTTGTTGCGTTGGGGAATGGCACGGATATTCCAAGGTAAAGCAATCGCGGATTGAACCGCTCAAAATGGCTTCGAGTCCGGTGACCACTTCCGCAGCCTGCTTGCAGCCTTGCTCGGCGGCTTTTCGGCAAACCTCCAGATAGTTGACGCCAGTGCTGCAGTGCAGGGGATCCCCTCCATTTTCAGCGGCGAATTGCTCCCAGGCCGGGTTCACTGTAACGATTGTGCCGGAGTGATCGAGCACGGCGATGTGAGCGGGAATGGACGCGAGGATGGAGCGGAGCCACTGTTCTTTGTCGCTCAGTGCGCTTTCAAACAGCTTTCGTTCCGTGACGTCGTGTCCGATGGAGAGCAGGGCGGTAAATTCTCCGGCGGAGTCGATCAGCTCGGCATCGTGCCACTCGATGTCTCGTACTTCGCCGGTTTTGGTGACGATGGGATTGACGTTGCCGCGTGTCGGCTTGCCCTGGATGGCGCTCTTAAATTTGGCGCGGACGCGTTTCCGGTCGCGTTTGGGGACAAAAGTCTCGAACCAGTTTTTGCCCTGCACGTCTTCCTGCTTTCGACCGCACAGTTCCTCCAGAAAGGGATTGAAGCGCAAAATACGCCCCTTGCGGTCCAGCAGGACGATGATGGCCTGTGCAGTCTCGATGATCCCGCGATTCAACTCATGCTCAGCCGCCAACTCGGCGGTCCGCGCCTCCACCTCGCATTCCAGGTTCTCGTTAAGTTTTTGCAGTTCCTCTTCGGCCTGTTTTCGTTCGGTGATGTCCACGGCGGAGGGGACCAGATACGTGATCTCACCGCGATCGTTAAAGAACGGTGAGATTTGGAAGTCAATCGGCATCCGGCCGTCCCCGGCAACGCGGGCGACCAGGTCGCAACGGATGAGCTCTCCCCGGGCGGCCCGTTCGCAGATCTCGCGTAGTTGATCCTGAACCTCCTTGGAATAATTCCACCAGAAGCAGTCCCAGAATTTCTTGCCGTAGACGTCTTCCATTTTGATTCCCGCAACCTCCAGCGGTGCCTCGTTGGCTTCGATCACGGTGCCGTCCGGCGTCAGCATTCCGGCGAAGGTGAAGAGGTTGTTGAGGAAATCGCGGGAGAATCGCTCACTTGCAGCCAGTTCATCCTCGGCTTGTTTGCGCGCGGAAATGTCGATCAGTGCGGTGCGGCAATGCGGCTCGGGTTCGGTCGGGACCGCGATACTTTTTACGTAAATGGTGCGCGGGTCGTCGCCGGAGGGATTGATCGTTACCTCGCAAGTCTGTTTCGAGTCGCTGGAAAAGACCGCCCGTTTGTGCAAAAACCATTCGTCCTGTGAACCGGCGGCGATGAAGTCGGCAAGATTTTGGCCCAACAGGGAGCGGCGCTCGGTGCCAAGCAAGGTGGCGGCGGCGAGGTTGGCGTCCAGGATTCGGCTGACTTTGTCCAACGTGACGTAGCTCACCGGCGCAAACTCGTATAGGTCCGCGTAGCGGTCGCGCGCTACGGACAGTTCCATCTGAGCCTCGCGAAGTTCCTGATTCTGAATCTCCAACTCCATCTGGTGAACCTGGAGTTCGTGAACCAGCTGCTGGACCTCCTTTGCCTCCATTTTGCTGACGTCGGTTCGGGTTTTCCCCAGGATCTCCTCGGCCCGCTGGCGGAGAGCTTTCGGAGTGCTCTTTTCTTTTTGGTCGGGGGCTGAATCGTTGGTTGCCATGGTTACCTCACGAACGAATCACAATGATGGCTGAAAGAATCGGGAACCTGCGGCCTTGGAGTGCTTGACCCATCGGCGGGGAACGTTGCCGGCTCACGCGCGTCATTCCCGGTTCGACGTTGGAAGCAACACCGCTTCATGTGGCGTCACCTCGAGGCTTGAAGTTCACCACTGCAAAGTGTGCCAGTTCGCTCAGGTTGTTCATGCCCAGCGTCTTTTTCATGCGCGAACGCTGAACGTGAACTGTCGGCTCGCTGATGCCGAGTCGCTTGGCGATCTCGCTCGCGTTGAGGCCGATTCCCATCAGTTCCAGAATCTGCACCTGTCGGTCGGGTAGGCAGTCGATACCTTGTTGGTCATGGGAGGGAGGGTTGCGGCGTTTCAACTGCTCGAGGCGGTCCCGAACGGGCTCGCTCGCATAAAGTTTGCCCTCCGCCACGGCTCGCAACGCCTTGAGGACCAGGGCGGATTTCAGGTTCTTCATGATGTAGCCATTGGCTCCCGCCTGGAGAATCCGAACCGCGTAGTGGGAATCATCGTGCATGGTGAGGACGAGGATCGCCCCGCCGAAGCCGGCCGCCCGCACCGCTTTGGTGATATCGAGCCCGCTGCCGTCCGGCAACGTAATATCCAGAATCACCACGTCCGGTGCCGCTGCGAGGATCCGTTCGACGGCGGATTCGGCCCGATCGTGCTCGCCGCAGATCTTGAAATCCGGCTCCTGTTCGATGAACACCTTGAGACCGGATCGCAGAAAATCGTGATCATCAAGGAGGAAGACTCTTCGTTCCTTGATCCCGGTTGGTTTTGACTTGACTGACATCGCTTGCCCGCTCCTGACACTTCACTTGAAGCAGACTACCGTAGTTCCTGCTTCGGCGCCATTGAGAAATTGCAGGGTCCAACCAATGCTGCGGGCACGGTGTTCCATGATTCGCAGTCCCAGTCCCCCGCCGTTCGCTTTTTCCCGCTCAAAGCCAGAGCCGTTGTCGCAAACGCTCAACGCCACCCGGTCGTCGCTTGCTTCCAACCAAATTTTGACTTCATCAGCCCCGCTGTGGTGGATCGCATTGTGAACTGCTTCCTGCGCGATTCGGAAGAGGTGATTGGCGGTCTCGTCATTCGGGAGCTGGAACGCATTCTCCGAGATCGAAATCTGGCATTTGACCGCCGGAGACAGCCCTTCCAAGCTCCGCAACGCTTCGCAAAACTGGGCCTGGTCGCTCCCGACCGGATACAAGCTGAAGGAGAGATCCTTCGTCAAGCTGACGGCTTCGCCGACTTTGCCGACGATCGCTTCCAGGTTCGCGGCTTCCTCCAGTTCATCTTGCCGGAGGCGATTGGCCATCGCGGTCAGGTGCAAGTCGATTCCTTTGAGCAGGGAACCCAGATCGTCGTGGAGACGCTCCGCAATGCGCGCCTTCTCCGCCTCGCTGGCCTGGTGCGACCGTTGTTCCAACTGCAACTCCCGTGCCTGCCGTTCCGCCGTGATGTCCGAAAGCGCGATGCGGCAGACGTTGTCTCCCTTCAAAACCACAGTTTCCAGGCGAACGATCGTCGGCTCTTCTCTCGTGTTTAGAATAAAGTCGCCAGACTGCTTTTCGCCCGTGGAAAACGCCGCCTTCAAATGCTGGTTGAAAGACGTTCGGTCTTCCAGCGCCAGGAAAACCGCAAATCGGTTCCCGGACAGCTTTTTGCGTTCGATATCCAGGATTTTGGACGCGGTCATGTTGACCTCACGGATTTTTCCGTCCGCCAGGGTGGTGAGAAATCCGACCGGCGCGAAGTCGATGAGATCGGCAAGGCGATCCCGTGCATGGGCCAATTCCGCCTGGGCATTCAGCAATTCCTCGTTTTGAACTTCCAGTTCCGTCTGGTGAACCTGAAGTTCGTAAACCAGCTTGCGGATTCCCTGCTTGGACATCTTGGCGATGTCGTCCCCGGTGAACTTCGTCAGACCTTCCGCGCGTGTTCGCAGATTGCCAGGCGTTGTTGGCTGGGGTTCGGAAGGTGGCATCGGTAGGTGATTAGCAATCAACGCTGCGGCCCCGCCGGTGTCCAGATATTAGGGCGCGTTTGAAAATGAGGTCGAGACGCGCTGCGAGTGATTTTGTCGACTGGGAATGATGGCTCGGGGCGGCGATGAGCCTTCTCACAAAGCCCCGAACAGCATTTCCAGTCGGGAAAAGCGCCGCATCTCAAGATCACGCGAAGCCAATCTTCAGAAAAGAGGAACAACTTGCGCGTCCGTCATCATTTTAAAACGCGCCCTAGGGAGCTCTTCTCATGCCGGGCACCAAGTGCATCGCCTGAAAAACAAAAACCGGAAGCAAACGTTGGGTTGGGCCGGGTTGTTGAGGCAGGCCTGCGCAGGAACCTGAAAAAAAAAGAAATGTGGGACCTTCGGCTGGCAATAGGAGGCAGGTTGGGCAGGAGGTGCCGAGCACCGAAGGTCCCCGCTTCAGGAAACCTGAAGCTCGTTGGGAACCAAACAGACCGAATGCTGGTTGTAAAGAAATTCTTTACAAAAGGGGGTGTTCAAGAACTGGACGGGTGGTCGAAAGATCTGGTCTTTGATTGGAAATCGGCTTGGCATCGCCAAAGAGGTCGGGCGCTTTTTCAAGCTGAAACCGGGGACTCAGCCCCTCCCTTTTTGGCGGGGTTCGGAGCCTTGTCCAATTCTTTTGGCCATGCTGGGTGGATTCGCGTCAATTCTTGCAAACCAACCGGTAAAAGTCATGGGGAATTCAGGGAGAGACTTCGATTTGAAGCCACCCAAAACTCGAAATTGCCACGACGCTTACGGTGAGAGCGGCCGGGTTACGGATCCATCGATTGAAGCGACCTGAGAAACGAGAAATTTCGCATCGCTTCCTCCAACTCAGACTCCACCGCTCCCCAAAGCAGGTCCACTCGGGCCCGCTTCGCGATTTCCTGAACGAAGCGATGAAAATCGGCCTCCTCCGGTAGGACGGGGGTGGAGTGCTGGTGAAAGTCACGCACCATCCTGGGAATTTGATCTTCGTCCAATCGCCCGATGGTGCGCAAGACCGCCAATCCACCTTCATCTCTCCGGCGCAGGGTGGACCATTGCTTCAGCCAGGTTTTCAGTCTGGCGGGAGGCGGACGCCGGGTATCTTTCGGGGCAAGAATCAGCAAATCCGCCAAACAGGCATCGCCTTGCAGGTTGTTTCCCCGGCGATTCGACGCCAAATCTCGAAAGTTGGCTTCCTCGATGGAGAAGCTGGTCCGTTGGACTCTTCCTTCGATTTCGCTGCAAAGATCCAGAGCTTTGTAGGCCATCTCCGGATTTTCCCAGAGGACCAACGTCCGTGTCTCAATCACTTTCTTTCTGGGTTCGTGGACAAACATTGCGCTCCCCAATCGTTACCCTGACTTGAAAAGGTCGGCTATTCGGAATGAGGACAAGTCGTGGATAATGGGGTTTCGTACTCCCCTTAAGCTCTACACCGCTTTCCCCTCGTCTGATCCCATTCGGCGGCAGGGGCATCAGCCAATTTCCCGCGAACTCATCGGATCCTCGAAGGCTGGTTCCTTCGGCTGCACGCCGTGGGACAGGATCCGGGTGAAATCCTCAATGGCCCGCTTTTCGTCCTGCGACAACGCCTTCCCTCGTTCCGCAAATTTCTTCTGAATCAAATTGCCAGTTGCCTCTTTGATGAGTCCCTCCAGATCGTTTACCTTTTCAAAGCGAAGCCGGACGGTATGGGTATTCTCGGCGGAAAGGTTTTCCCGCGCGTCCGCCACCCGAATCGACATCCCTCCTCTGGCATCGGTACACGCCGCGACTTTCACTTCCAGGGTGCATTTCTTCAGATGAAGGAAGGCTTCCTCGGTTTCATGGTCGCTTTGGTAGTGGTGGAGTTCAGTCTCTACAGTTTCGATGAATTGAGTAAGGCCAATGCCTTCCTGATCCTTTGTGGTGTGCATGGGGTTTGTTCTGGGAATTGGGATGATTGTAATAAGGCAAAGAAGGTTGCCTGCACTTTGGCTTGGGGCGATCCGTGCATTGCAAAGAAGCGCTTAGGAATCAGCCGTACTGGTCGTAAGCGAAAACACCTATTCAGAATCTCCGTTGGAACGAATCCCGCGGAGGATGGCTGGAGCGGTTCTACTAAATCTTTGTAGTCCACTTCGTAGATTTCATGATCGCGCCGTTGTTGCCGTGGCCCATTTCCGGTGCGGCCTGGGCTCGTTATGCTGCTTGCATGAAAGCCGGGTATTCCATGTTGTTCCTTCTCCTTACTTCCTCGCTCCTCATCAGTTGTGCGCCGGAGCCGAAATCCGGCAAGGGGCTGGTTCTGCCGGAAGGCGACTCCGAACAAGGGAAGCAGGCGTTTGTTGATCTGAAATGTCACCGCTGCCATTCCGTCGCCGGCATCGAACTTTCCGAATTTGAAGGAGGCTGGGAGGATCCCCTTCGCCTCGGCGGTGAAATCGTCAGGGTGAAGACCTATGGCGATTTGATCACCGCGATCGTGTATCCTGATCACGCGATTTCCGAGGAGTACCGGAAACGGTTCGAATCCGGCGCTCCCGAACTCTCGCCCATGTCCGTCATCATCGATGAGATGTCGGTGAGACAGTTGATCGACATCGTGACATTCCTGCATTCCCGCTACATCAAACTGGAGCCGGATTACAATTACGAATTCAACTATTAGGATTGAAACCTGAGCGGGACTTCATCCGGTCAACTGCAGACCAACGAAGCTTCGGCAGGTTGAGGTCGTCGCCTCATCGCGCGCCGGGCCGCTTATGGACAAAGACTCCGTGCCACATCCCTCATCTCGGGCGATTCCGCCGAAGTCTCGATCGCGAATCCAAGGTTCCGCATCAGGCGAAGCATGTGCGTATTGTCGGACAGAACGGAGCCCTCGATCCGCTTGATCCCCTTGCTCCGGGCCTCATCCATCAGCGTTTCCATGAGCAAGGTGCCCAACCCTCGCCCCTGCCACTTGTCGTCCACCACCACGCCAAACTCACAGCTGTCCCCGTCCGGATTGATGACGTAGCGCGCGATGGCAATCTCGACTTCCTCGCCATTCTCTCTCACACTGGCGAGGAAGGCCATTTCTCGGTCGTAGTCGATTTGGGTAAAGCGAATCAGCATCTCCGGGCTCAGCTCCTGAACCGCCTGCATGAAACGGAAATATTTGGCCTCGGGCGAAAGTTGCCGCACGAAGCGCTGCTCCATTTTGGCGTCTTCGGGGCGGATGGGGCGCACCGTCACTTCTTCGCCGCCGGGAAGCGTCACGTTTTTGGCGAGGTGCCTGGGGTAGGGGGGGATCGCCATGTGACCGAAGAAATGCCCGGGACCGACGGAAGGAAAGGATGGGATCTTTCGGCTGAGGGCAACGCGGACATCCAGTGCACAGGCGCCGCTTTCATCGCAGCTTAGCGGGTTGATGTCGAGTTCCACAATTTGAGGCAACTCGCAGACCATCTCGGAGAGTCGCAGCAGGACGGACTCGAGAACCTTCCCATCGACCGGCGGGAGGTTGCGAAATGGACCGAGGAGGCGCGCGACCCGGGTTCGGGCGATCATGCGGCGAATCAGCACGGAATTGAGCGGCGGCAGGCAGACGGCGCGGTCGCCCAACACTTCCACGGCCGAACCGCCCCAGCCGAACGTGATTGCCGGGCCGAACACCGGATCGCGCACCACGCCGACGAGCAGCTCGCGGGTGTGGGCACGGGTCCATTGGCGTTCGATGGTGACGCCATGCAATTCTGCATTGGGCGCGTTTTTGCGAACCCGTTTCATCATCGCGGCGAAGGCTTTGGTTACGTCGGCGGCATGGCACAGATTCAACTCCACGCCACCCACATCGGACTTGTGGCTCAGGTTTGGTGAGTCGATTTTCATCACGACCGGGTAACCCAGTTCCTCGGCAACATTGGCGGCCTCTTTCGCGTTGGCTGCCGGGCGGATTTCGGCGACGGGAATGTGGAACGCGGCGAGCAGCGCCTTGCTTTCGATTGGACTGAGTTGCGAGCGGCCTTCATTGAGGGCGGTCTCGATCAAATTCCGGGCCTCCTCGATGCGGGGCGATGGCTGATCGGAGACCAGCGACCCGGGCACCTCCAGCAGCAGTTCCTGAGTGCGATGATAGTGCCAGAGTTGGGCAAAGGCGGTCACGGAGGATTCCGGCATGTGAAAGGAAGGGATGCCCGCCTCATGAAAGAGCCGGTGCGAGCTGGCCACATGCCGCCGTCCCATCCAACAGGCAAGGAGCGGTTTGCGCGCCGGACCTCGGTGATGCTTCCAGGTTTTGATCACGACCTTGGCGATTGCCTCTGGTTCGGTCATGGCCTGTGGAGTCAGCATGACAAGCACGCCGTCGATGCCGGGATCATCCAGGCAAGATTTCACCGCGACTTGGTAACGTTCCGGGCCCGCGTCTCCTAACACATCGACTGGGTTCGCATGCGACCAATGGGGCGGCAGTGCCTTGTCGAGCGCGGAAATCGTGGTGTCGCTCAACTCCGGAATCACCAAATTCTGATCCGAGGCCACGTCCGCCGCGATCACGCCCGGCCCACCGCCATTCGTCACCATCGCAAGTCGTTTGCCCTTCACCTTGATTCCCTCTGAAAGGGTGCGCGCGGCGGAAAAGAGATCTTGAATCGTATTCACCCGAACGACGCCCGCCCGGTCCAGTGCGGCATTAAAAACGTCGTTCGCGCCGACGATCGCCCCGGTGTGCGAAACCGCCGCGCGCGAGGCCACCGGATTCCGGCCCGGCTTCATCACGACGACCGGCTTCATTCGTGCCGCGATCCGTAAGCTGCTGAGAAAACTCCGCGCGTCGCGAATGCCCTCGATGTAAAGCAGGATGCTGCGCGTTTTGGCATCCGTCGCGAGGAAGTCGAGCACCTCGCCAAAATCCAGATCCGAGGCCGCGCCCAGCGAAACCACGGTCGAAAATCCGACCTCGGAATCCTCCGCCCAATCCAGGATGGCGGTGCAAAGCGCGCCCGACTGCGAGACGAGCGCCAGTTCGCCGGGAATTGCCTGTGATTTTGCGAACGTCGCGTTCAGTCCGATCGAAGGCCGCATCAGGCCGAGGCAATTCGGTCCGAGGAGGCGAATGCGATGATGACGCGCGACCTCAAGAATTCGTCGCTCCAACGCTTTGCCTGCTGCCCCGGCTTCGCCAAATCCGGCCGAAAGTACGATCGCGGCGCGCGTTCCCGCCTTGCCACATTGTTCCAGAATATCGGGAACGGTCTGCCCCGGTGTCGCGATCACCGCCAGGTCGACGGGCTTGTCGATCGTCTCGAGGTTTGGATAACAGGGCCGCTCCTGAACGTGTTCATGCCTCGGGTTTACCGGAAAGAGAACCCCTTCGAAACCCGCCGTGATCAGGTTGGCAAATACCCGGGTCCCCACCGAGTTCGGCCGCTCGCTCGCGCCGAACACGGCAACGCTCTGTGGCGTGAACAGGGAAGAGAGGTAATGAGTGATCATGAAAGGTGGGGGCGAGCAGGACAGGCGACGATCCGAAAAGCTTCCACGCTGGGCTTGCCGATTGAAAGGCAATTATTGTGTCGGTCTCCGCTTTTGGCGGCAAGGCTACGCCGAATCGATCCTCCCCAAAAATCACTCCAGCCGCGCCCGGAAAAGCCAGGAGGCTCTCCCAGGGTGACGAGCGCAATCACCGCGATAGGCCAGGCGTTGGCGGCGGCGGGAGGCAGTTCGTTTCGTCAAGGTCAGTCTGCTCCTTCCCTTCAAGGCGTCAGCACGAGTTGGTGCAACTGCCCTCGGCGCGTTGGGAGCAATCAATCACGTTGCCCCGGCGGTCGCGTTCGATGCGGCAGGACTGGTCGAGTTCGGCTCGCAAGAGATCGCGGCCGCGCCGCACCCGGGACTTGGTCGCGGACAGGGAAAGCTGGAGGCGATCGGCAATCTCCTGTTGCGCCAGCCCCTCCAATTCATAGAGGCGCAGAACCTCGCGGTAGGACGGCGGGAGCCGCTCAATGGCCTGGACCAGCCAATGCCCGACCGTGTTGTTCAGATTGTTCCCCGCCGGCGATTCAGCGGGCGGTTCGGCCTCACCGGTAGTCGTGATGGTGCGCGATCTCGCGCGGTAGTAATCGTGAACCACATTGCGCGCGATGCGAAAGACCCAGGATTCGAGGCGATCATTCTCCGCGAGACGATCGAGGTTTCGATGGATCCGAACGAACGTGTCCTGGAGCAGGTCGTCCGCGGTCGAATCATCCGGCAACTTGGACCGTAGGAAACCTCGCAATCGCTCGCTGAGAAGTTTCCAGACTTCTTCGGTGCTGTGAGGAGAGTCTGTGTTCATGGCTGGATCAACCTAACAGCAGGCGACCACGGAAGCATCCTCGCGTTGCGCGGCGCAGCACGAATTTTCAGGATCGACGCGTTGCTCGGCGTCTTTCAGGACCTGAAAGATCTCCCACTCATCGCCATTCGGCGCAGTGACCCAGATCTTGTCCTGAACCGCGTAACAGCAGGTTTGTCCTTCTTGACGCCGCGGGCTCAATCCGGCGGCGGCGAGGCGCTGTTCGGCGGCCTCCAACTCTGCGGTGGATTGCACTTCAATGCCGAAATGATTGCTTCCCGCAGGCTGCTTTGCGCGGTCATCCCGATCTTGCTGGCTTAAGGAGAGGTTCACCGACGGATCGGCCGGCGTGAACTTGGCGTAGCCGGGTTTCTGCTTCGCGGGAGCCTCGTCAAACAAGGCACTGAAGAACGCCACGGAGGCATCGAGATCCTGCACGCCGAGGCCGATGTGGATGCGGCGGTTCGTCGTGAAGTTTCGGTTGGTTTGGTTTTGGTTTTTCATCTTCAAGGGTGAGTTAAGGTTGGTTTTTTGCTTTCACCTCTGAAGACGGCGGGGTGTGAAAAAGGACGCATCTTTCTCTGCGTTTGATGTTTTCGCTTCTCCAGTCGCTCCTCATCTCTTTCCAGGTCCAAACTCGGACCCGAGACGCTCGAAATCTTCGATCTCCTTCGCCGGGATGATGCCCGAGTGATGCACGTGGTTTCGGTCGAGAAACTCGCGAACGTTCCAGTAATCCTTGGCGAATCGGTGCAGGAGCCGTTTGCGCAGGGAAGTACAGGTCTTCATTGCCGCGGATACCTTTTCAAAGAACCACAGAATCTTGAGCAGCTCTGTGGTTCTGTTGGCGATTCCCTCTTGTTCGATGAGAATCAGACACCGCTCCACGTCGAGATTCCACTCATCCAGAAGCGATTGAACATAGCGCGTCTCATGCATGGATTTCGTGTCGGTCTGGGCATTGGAGACCGTTCGGAGACTGAGCCCGGCGTAGACGACCCCGATCGCTGTGATGGAGGCAATGAAGACGTCGATCGAGGTCTGGAGGCGGTCGGCCGGTTCCAACCCAAGTTCCGGCGAGAGAACAAAATAGTTGGCCAGCGTGATCGCCAGGGTGAGAAGTAGGCCCGCGCTGAGCACGAAAGCAGCCAATCGGTTTAGCATCGGTTCAGTATTGTTGAGTTAGTGACGGTGGTTGCCGACGAGGTTGTTGTGGTCGTCCAGGATTTCTTCCGGGAAGAACCGGGAAGGGTTCTCTCGGATTTCTTCTTCGGTATAGCGCGGGGTAATGTGTTGCGGACAATTCCAGTCGTAGGCTTGCACCGTCAGGGTGATCAGCCGCTCGATCTTGGCATCGTAGCCCGGATCTGCCAGTTTCGTGGTCAAATCCGGATTTTCCGCGGGATCCTGCACCGTTGCCGTCGCCCAGATTTTCAGACGCACCCGGTGCGCGAAATCCAAAAGAATCAGCGCGACGTTGTGCCCGCTATTGATATTTCCAACGCTGATATATTGCCGGTTTCCACGAAAGTCCGCGAAGCCAAGGGTACGCTCATCAAGGATCTTGAGAAACCCCTTTGGCCCGCCGCGAAACTGCACATAAGGCCAGCCGTTTTCCCCGGCTGTCGCCATGAAGAAGAAGTCGAGAGTGGGGATGTAAGAGGTCTCCCGATCGGTCAGGATGAACCGGTCTGGGTCCTGTTCCATCCGTTCGTAACTCTTTCGGGAGCCGTAGTGTTCCTGCGCCTCCTTGACGCTGGAGGTGAAGGCGAATTGGGTGAAATTTTGAGGCATGAGTCTGTTTTTGTTTGTGGTTATTAGAGCGCGGCGAGAGGCCCGCCGGAGAATTCCTGATCGGACTCCGCAAACTCGAGATTCTTCTCAAGGGACGCCTTGAGGGTGATCTCGATGTTCAGTCTTTTGATGAGGGGAGCGGTTCGAATGGCCTGTTGCGCGAGGCTTTCGAATCGGCCCGGATCCAGTCCCGGAACTCGTGCCCGCACGGAGAGGTGAATCGCATGCCGCTCATGAGCCAGATCATCGCTCATCAGGCTGGCGGAGGTTTCGATCGATTCTGCTACCATCCCGGCATTGTCGAGCAGGTTGCAGAGGGACGTGGTATAGCCCCCGGCGATCGCAGCCCCAAGGAGTTCCTCTGGACAGGTGGCCGCGTTTGCTTTGCTCTGGGAACGCGGACCATACGGGGCGGAGTCGAGCGCTCCGCTTTCGGTGGTCAAATCGCCCCGTCCCGCCTCGCAGGTTCCCATCCAGAAGGCGGTGGCAACTGCAGCTGGACCACGCATCGGAGAATCGTCCGGACTGGTGTCGTGGGAGAGTGTTGGTGACGGCATTGCGTTCATGTTGAATGTTAGGGAGAAGTCCAAATTCCAGGTAAGACCTTCCGGTTTAATCTCGAATGGTCCGCCCCTCCTTCGGGGCCGTTTCGCGGTCTTGGGCTCGTTCCGGTTCGGGGAGAGGAAGCAGCAGCAGGTCGGCCTGGGGCGGCTGGCTCATAGGCAAGCCTGTCACGCCGGAGAGCCCGATTAGAGCAACGCCAGCGGCGGCTCCGAAGAGCGCTCGGATGAAGAGGTCGGGGTGGGCATGGAGGTTAGGTTGCAGGATGTTGGTCATGGTAGGTTTGGGGTGTTGGTTGGTCTGTTTCAGAAAATGGGGATACTTGGGATAATGAAGCGACCGGTCGGTCGGTGGGTCTACAAAAAAATGCCTTCCTCTTCTTCATGATGCAGATTCCTGTTCGATGAGTTTCTTCGCTTGTACCCGGGCCACCTCGACCGGCCAGGTATCGTGAAAATTCTGGGTTTCCACGAGGGCCCCTTCGAAAAGAAGGAACAACACCGAGCCCAACTGGCGGGCGCTCGCTTCCGGCTCTTGATCGGCAAAATGCTCCAGGGCCAGTTTCTGAAACCGCTCGTGAAGCTGATTTTTGTGGGCAGTCACTTCTTCCCGCATCGGGCTATCGAAGTCGGGCGTCTCGGCCATCGTGTTGAGAAAGGCGCAACCGCGGTAATTACAGTCGGCAAGCCAGGATTCGAGAAAGTCGAACGTGGCGAGAAGCTTCTTTCCGGCAGATTTCCGGTTTCGAATCGCCTCCTCAAACCAGCCGTTCCAAGTGGCGTGCCGGGCGCGAAGCCAAGCCACCCCCAGTTGTTCCTTCGACTGAAAGTGCGAGTAAAACGTGCCTTTGGCGATCCCGGCTTCATCGATAATCTGCTTGATTCCGGTCGCGCCAAAACCCTGCTCATAAAAGAGGCGGGAAGCGATTTGGAGAATCTCATCGCGCTTGGGAATGGGGGTGGGATTGGAATTGGCCGACGCTGCAGGCATAAAACCCGTTTAGCATATACCGACCGGTCGGTCAAGATCTTTTTGGGTCTGTCTCAACGTTCTCGGGGCTTTTCCCAGAAGTGTCTAGCCACGGATAGGGGGTCGGATTCAATTCCGTGACCTCTTCCTTCAGCATGGTTGCCGGAGATGGTGATGAGGCGAATCCGAGGTTCTGCGCCAGGACAAAAAGCCCGACCAACCACATGCCCACGGCAAACACGCGTCGGAGCATGGAGGCGGAAAGCCGGCTCCGCAGAAGACCTCCGCCGATCATTCCGATGAGCCCGCCAATGATAAAAAGGGACGAGAGCTTTACCGGCATCGAATCCCCCCGGATCAAATACGAGGCGACGCCGGATACGCAGATCAGCGCGATCACGAGAAGTGAAGAGGAGACGGCGCGATGGATGTTCATCCCACTGACCATGATCAGCGCGGGTACGATGATAAAACCGCCGCCGACTCCGAAGATTCCGGACAAGACTCCAACCAGAAGACCCGATAGCATCAGCAGGACGAAACATCGGCTGGTCCAATGGAGTTGATCGTTTTCGTCGCGGGGACAAGTGGGCTCCGTTTGGATTCTGGGCGCTCGAATGCGCCACATCCGATAGCCGACGAAGAGCATGAGCAGCGCAAAGACGGAGAGCGTCAGGGCGTCGGGAAGCCTGGCGCCAATCCAGGTTCCGAACGGCGCCCCGGCCATCCCGGCGAGCGCGAAAACGAAGGCTGTTTTGACCTCCAGATGACCGGGGCGCAGGTGCATGAGGGCTCCGAACAACGCGGTTGCGCCGACCGCGGCGAGGGATATGCCAACGGCTTCGCGGACGTTGGTGTGGAGGCCGTAGATCAGGAGCGGCACGGCGAAAATCGATCCACCGCCACCCGTGAGGCCCAGCGAAATCCCAATGATCGTCCCGTAGACGATCGTGAGTGTGTCGAAGCCCGTCATGGTCAGGTTGCTGCGGCGGGTTGCTCTTCCGCGACGGAGTGCAACCGCTTCCAATCAGCGTAATCGCCATCGGCGAAGATCAGATCCGCTCCGATTCGTTCCAGGTAGGAGGACGCGTAGGCGGCGCGTTTGCCGCTTTCGCAATGGACAATCAATTTCGCCTCGGGCAGTTGGTCCCGGTTGGCCGCCAACCGCGTGTAGGCGATGTTGACCGAACCGGGAACGGAATGCTCGGCAAACTCGGATGCTCGTCGCACGTCCAGCACGACTGCCTCGGGATACCGTTGCTGCACCGCGTTGATCTCGCTGGTGCGAATCGCCTGGGTGGAGGTGAGATAAGGCCGGCACTCGGCAGAGTCGCGCACCGTGTCGATCCGTGCGTAGCCTTGGATTCGGTCCAGTCCGATCCGGATCAATTCGCGGACCGCGGGTTCGACGTGATCCTCTTCCGTCACCAATAGATAGATATCCTGTTCCGGATTGACGAAGGAGCCGGCGACGGTGGAAAGCTTGTCGCCCATTGGGGTGAAGAGGGACCCTTTGAGGTGATCCTCCATAAAGGCGACCTGATCCGTTCTTGTATCCAGAAATACCGCACGGTTCTGCTCTGCGAGTTCCGCCACTTCCTTCGGGTCGAGCTTCCGGGGTTTGGGAATTTCACTCAATACCGCCGGGCCGAGCTTGTTGACCTTTTTCATATTGGCGAAATACATCGGAGGCTCGGGCTGACCGGAGAGGATCTCTTTGACAAAAACGTCCTCGTCCTGATTCAGCGCAGTGCGAAGCGGGGCGTTGAACCGCTTTTCATATCCCACGGTCGATACCGGCACGGCGCCCAGCGCTTTGCCGCAGGCGCTTCCGGCGCCGTGAGCGGGCAAGACCTGGAGATATTCCGGCAAGGCGCCAAACTTCTTCAATGAATGATATAACGTGCGTGCGGAAGGCTCCATCGCGCCCTGCTCACCGGCGGCGGACTCGAGCAGATCCGGGCGGCCGACATCGCCGACGAACACGAAATCTCCCGAAACGAGACCCATCGGCTCTTTCGCGCCCCCGCCCTGGTCTTCAATTAAGAAGCAGATATGCTCCGGCGTATGGCCCGGGGTATGAACCACGGTGATTTCGATATTTCCCACGTTGAACGTATCGCCATCGCGCACGAATCGAACATCGCCGCGTCCCTTGGCCCATTCGTATTTCCAATCCTCCGGCCCCATGTCGGAAAGGTAGGCAGTGATTCCGGACTGCGATTCGAGCAGTTCGCGTGAACCGCTCACGAAATCGGCGTGAATGTGGGTTTCGGCGACCGCGGTGATCTTGAGATCTTCTTTTGCGGCAATTTCTAGATAGCGATCAACATCGCGTTCCGGGTCGATAATGAGGGCTTCCCCGGTGCGTTGACAGCCGATGAGGTAGGCGTATTGCGCCAGCGCGGGATCGAAGATTTGTTTGAGGTACATCGTTTGTTGGTGGTTTGATAGGTTGAATTCAATTTCGGCCGCGGCGGTTCCAGGGCAGTTTGGCGATCAGCATGCCCATGGCGCAGGTGTCGGTGATTCCAGCGAACATGAGTCCCGCGCCGATGAAGCCGGACAAGCCGTGCCAGTAGGGATGAATCGTGAATCCCAGCACGGCGCCCAGCAGCGCCAGAAAACCCGCCGCGATCCGCACCTGGCGTTCCAGCGGCATCGTTTTGCGGCCCCGGTTCACCGGCAGGCCCGCTTCCAGCCACGAATGCATTCCGCCGTCCAGCAGCGCGGTATTGTGGATTCCGGCCGAGGCCAGCTTCTTGATCGCGTTCTTCGCCCGGTTGCCCGAACGGCAAATCACGTAGATGGTGCCGCCCTCGGCGTGTTCACTCACCTGCTCGGCCTTGAGCGAGTCGAGTGGATGAAGCTTGGCGCCGGCGATGTGGACTTCCTCGAATTCGGCCGGAGTACGGACGTCGAGGAGTGTGTGATCATCAGTCTGAGCTTGCTGACTGAGTTGATGGGCAGAGATGGATTGAATGGTCATGGGGAAGGGGAGATAGGGGGTGTGAATGGATCTTGAAGTTTGACTTTATAACTAAATGGTTATATTTAACACTTAACGCGCCCTGTGGTATGTCAAATACTTAATTAAATAGTTATGAAAGAAAATTCAAAACCCTCCCCTCAAACCGCTCCCGATGCTCTCGACCGCCAGTCCTACGAGATGATCGCCGAGCTGTTCAAGGTCTTCGCCGACGCGTCACGGCTCTCAATCCTCCACGCCCTCAAGGGGGGACCCAAAAGCGTGGGCGAACTGGTCGAACAACTCGGCTCCACCCAGGCCAACATTTCCAAGCACCTGCGCATCCTGAACGACGCCAACATCCTGCAGCGCGAGAAGCGGGGGACCTCCGCGTTCTACTCCATCGACGACGAGTTCATTTTCCCCCTCTGCGAGCTGATTTGCGACAAGCTGAATCGTGACAGCCAGAATCGGCAGGTGCTGGATTTTTCGATTTGATTGCAGATTGCCCACGAAGACTGTCATCGCCGCGCTAAAGGTTGATCCCGGTAATCCAGCTGGTCGTGGCGGCACCGGCTTTCGGTGCGCACCAGTGAAAATGGTGGTCGCGCAACTCCTCGACAGAGCGCGCGTCAGGGCGTGATGAGAACTTTCAGGACCCCGTCAGCCCGGCTGCCGAAGAGTTCGTAGCCTTGCTGGATATCGGCCAGCGAGAAGCGGTGCGTTACCAGCATGGTGGGATCGAACCGGCCCGACTGCACCACATTGATAAGCCGGCGCATCCGTTCCTTCCCGCCGGGGCAAAGGGTGCTGACGATCCGATGGTCGCCCAGTCCCGCCGCGTAGGCTTCATAGGGAATCTCAAGCTTTCCGGAGTAGACGCCGAGGCTGGACAAGGTTCCGCCCGGGCGCAGACAGCGCAGGCATTGTTCGAACGTCGCCTGCGTTCCCAACGCTTCGATGGCAACGTCCACGCCTCCTCCCGTCAATTTGAGAACCTCCTCGACGACGTTGCACTCCTGATAGTTGAGCGTCACGTCGGCCCCCATCTTGCGCGCCATTTCCAGGCGGGGCTCATCGCCGTCCACCGCAATGATCAGCGTGGCGCCCATCAATTTGGCCCCGACGGTGGCACACAGGCCAATGGGCCCCTGGGCGAAAACCACCACCGCGTCTCCAATCTTAATGCCGGCGCTCTCCGCGCCACCAAAGCCGGTGGAAGCGATATCCGCCAGCAGCACGACCTGCTCGTCGGTGACTTCATCGGGGATTTTCGCCAGGTTTGCCTGGGCGGAGGGCACCAGCAGATACTCCGCTTGGGCTCCGTCGATGGTGTTGCCAAATCGCCAGCCGCCCATCGCCTCGCAGCCCGCGCCGTGGCCGCATTGCGAGCTCTGGCCGGAAAGGCAGGCGCGGCACTGGCCACAGGGGGTAATCGCCCCAACGAGCACCCGCTCTCCAATCTCGTAACCGGTGACACCGGCTCCCAGTTCTTCAATCACGCCGACCGGTTCGTGCCCGATGATCAGGCCCGGTTTCACCGGATATTCGCCGCGCACAATGTGGAGGTCGGTCCCGCAAATCGTGGTTGCCGTAATTCGGATCACCGCATCGCCCGGCCCGGCGGAAGGCTTGGGGACCGTATCGACGCGGATGTCGTTTACACCGTGGAACACGGTGGCTTGCATGGTATTCATGGGGGAGGTTTGAGCGTTTTTGGGTTTGGAATTCCACCTTTGTCGAGGCGGGAGTGTTCCGCTCCGCACCGTTTGCGCGCTTCTGCGCGAATCGTGACAAATGTGGGGAAGTGCTCACCGGGACCGATGCTGGTTGCATGGTCAAGATTGCCGGCATGTGGCGATGCTGTTGGTTAGGATTTCCCCGGCGGTTTCCGGGAGGGGGAAGCCGAGGTTGAGAAAAAAGGTCATCCTCCGGTTCGGCGCGCTGGCATGTGATCGTTCTGAAGAGCAACGACGATCAGGGCATGATCACCTCGAAAGTTCAGACTCATGTTTAATACATGAACATAAGTATCTTGAATATGACTCTGGATATCTTAAATGTGCCAAATGATCACCGCCACCCAAATGCGCGCCGCCCGTGCACTCCTCGGCATCGACCAAAAAACCCTAGCCGAGTTGGCCGGGCTTTCCGTCCCGACGATCCAGCGAATGGAGGCCAGCGATGGGAATGTGCGAGGCGTTGTCGAGAGCCTGAGCAAGGTGGTCGAGGCGCTTGACCGGGCGGGGATCGACCTGATCGCGGAAGGCGCAGCCAGCGCGACCGGCGGGCGCGGCGTCCGGCTGAAATCGCCCGCGCCCAACGACGCCGCTCCCGATGAAGCGGCCGAAATTTCCCCTTCGCAAGTTCCTCCCGCTTCATGAGCGCACCCAAGACACCATCCCGGAATACTCCGACCTTCGCGGAGCTTTTTGTCCCGAAACTTCTCACCGTCCTGCGCGAGGGCTACGGATGGCGGCATCTGCGCTCGGACGCCATCGCCGGGTTGACCGTCGCGATCGTGGCGTTGCCGCTCTCGATGGCCATCGCGATCGCATCCGGCGCCTCTCCCGCGCAGGGGCTTTACACCGCCATCGTGGGCGGATTTCTGGTTTCGATGCTGGGTGGATCGCGCTTCCAGATCGGCGGCCCGGCGGGGGCTTTCATCGTGCTGGTCTCCGCAACCGTGACCGCGCATGGCATCGACGGGCTGATCCTCGCGACCTTTCTTTCCGGTCTCCTTCTGGTGGTGGCGGGGCTCTTGCGGCTCGGCGCCTTGGTGAAATACATCCCTTTTCCGGTGACGGTCGGGTTCACCGCCGGTATCGCGGTGATCATCTTCGTTAGCCAGCTCAAGGAGTTGCTCGGGCTCTCGCTCGATCACGAGCCGGGTGAGATCCTGGAGAAAATCCCGGCGCTGTGGTTGGCTCGAGCCAGTTTTTCGCCCGCTGCCATCGCGGTGGCGGGGCTGGCGGTGCTGCTTATTGTTGCGCTACGCCGGTGGCGGCCCCGCTGGCCGGCGATGCTGATCGCGGTCGTCGTCGCCGCCGTGGTCACGGCGCTGTTCCACTTGCCGGTCGATACGATCGGCTCGCGTTTTGGCGGGATACCCTCGTCGCTGCCAGCTCCCAGTCTTCCCGATTTCTCGTTCGCCAAAGTCCTCGCCGTCCTTCCCGCGGCGGGCGCTTTCACCCTGTTGGGCGCGATCGAATCGTTGCTTTCGGCGGTGGTGGCGGATGGAATGACGGGCCGGCGGCATCGCTCGAACTGCGAGCTCGTGGCGCAGGGCGTGGCCAATGTCGGGGCCTCGCTCTTCGGCGGATTCTGCGTGACCGGCACCATCGCCCGCACCGCGACCAGCGTGCGATCCGGAGCGCATGGGCCGATTGCCGGGATGTTGCACGCGGTCTTTCTCCTCCTTTTCATGCTGATCGCCGCGCCGCTTGCTTCCTACATTCCGCTCGCGGGTTTGGCCGCGGTGCTCGCCGTCGTGGCTTGGAACATGATCGAGAAACCCGCCATCGCCGTTCTGGTGCGGTCGGGGTGGGGCGAGGCGTCCGTGTTGGCCGCGACCTTTCTGCTGACCGTTTTTCGCGATCTCACCGAAGGCATCGTGGTGGGATTTGCCCTTGGTTCGCTGCTTTTCATTCAGCGCATGAGCCGTGCAACCGCAGTGACCACTCACAAATCCTTTGTCGGTCGCGACGAAGCGGACACCGTGCCGTCGCGCACCGGCTACGACGAAGAATCCGCCACCGATCCGGAGATCATCATCTACCGCATCACCGGGGCGCTCTTCTTTGGGGCGGCCGCTTCCATCGGTTCGGTGCTGGATCGTATCCACGCCAGTCACAAGGCGTTGATCGTGGATTTCACGGCGGTTCCCTTTCTCGACTCGACCGGCGCGAACATGATCGAAGGCCTCGCCCACAAGGCGAAACACGAAGGGATTTCCTTGTGGCTGACGGGAGCCAGCCGTGACATCGAGCGCGTCTTTGTGGCTCATGATTTGAAGCAACCGCTCGTCCAACACGCCGCAACGATCGAGGAAGCGCTGGCCGACGTGAATCGCGACGATTCCGCGTCCCCTGAGGCGAGCGTCAGCGAAAGTGTCTGAGCCGGGGCCGGAATTTGCCCCTGGCCCTGCAACAACCTCAGCGCCGGATCCTGAGCACGCTTCTTTTTCGCATTTTTGGCCGGGGTCCCTTTACACCGCCGACTTGGGTGCCCATAATCCCGCCCAGGCATGGCCAAATTGAAACTGTTCCTCTCCTACCGGCGCGACGACCTGCACGGGCATGCCGCAGCGCTGGTTGGGCGAATCTACGACCGGCTTTCGGCGCATTACGGCGGCGAGAACGTCTTCATGGACGTCGATACCATCCCGCCGGGCGTCGATTTCGTCGAGCATCTCACCCTGGCCGTGGAGCAGACCAACGTGCTGCTCGCCGTGGTCGGCGACCGCTGGACCGAGCTGATGCGGGCCCGGGGCGATGAGGACGATTTCGTCCGGATCGAGATCGAGGCTGCCCTCGGATTGTCGATCCCGGTCGTGCCGCTCCTCGTCGGCGGGGCGGACATGCCAAAAGCCGACGACCTCCCGCCCGCGTTGCAACCCTTCATCCGGCGCAACGCCGTCCCGATCGACTCCGGCCGCGATTTCAACCCTCACATCACCCGGCTCATCGCGGATCTGGACCGGTATTTTGGGGATCAAGCGGGAATTTCCGCGTCCGAGCCTGTCCCAGCGCCGGAAACCGCAGTTGTACCGGACGACGCGATGTTCAATTACGATTTGGACCCTCCGGATTTCGAGGAAGATGAAACGGCCGAGCCAGAAACCGCCGCGGAAACGGAAGCGGTGATGTTCGAGGATGATTTCGATCTTCCGGAAATCGAGGAAGAGGAATCGGATGAGCCGGAGAAAGCGACGAAATCGGCAGCGGTGATGTTCGAGGACGATTTCGATCTTCCGGAAGTGGAGGACGAAACGGATGCGGACGACGTGGCAAATGTTCCGGATATCGAGGAACCAAATCAGATCCCCGAAGCGGCAGACAATTTCGGAACTGATCGGAAGAATCCGCGCAAGCGGCTCTTTGGAATCGCGGCGGCTTTGGCAGTCGGCGCGGTTCTCCTGAAATTGAGCCTGCCGGCTGGCAACGATTTTCCGGACGCGGTGTTTCCGGAGCCGATCGCGAATCGGAACGCTAAGGAGGGCGAGAATTTCATCAGTGAGTCCGGGATCGAGTTCATGTGGTGCGAGCCAGGAAGTTTTAGGATGGGCCCCGAAATTAGTCAGCCCTACCAACCAGGTGATGAGCCACATCAAGTGACGTTGACGAAAGGATTCTGGATTGGGCGGTTTGAAGTCACCCAGCAACAGTGGAAAGAGGTTATGAGGAACAACCCGAGCCGCTTCAAGCGTTCTGGACCGATGGCGCCGGTCGAAAGTGTTAGTTGGGACGACGCCATGGAATTTTGCCGAAAGCTGACCGAAAAAGAGCGGGCCAGCGGTTCACTGCCCAGCGGGTGGAAATACACCCTGCCGACCGAGGCCCAGTGGGAATACGCCTGTCGCGCAGGAACCAACACGTCCTTCAGTTTTGGCGACGATGAGTCGATGTTGGGAAGCTACGCGTGGTTTAACGAAAACAGTGACGAGAAAACCCATCCCGTGGGCCAGAAGAAGCCCAACTCCTGGGGCCTCTACGACATGCACGGCAATGTCTGGGAATGGTGCTACGATGGGTATGCTTCCTATCCCAGCACCGAGGTTACCGATCCCACGGGCCCGAAGGTGCAGGCCCGGGTCTACCGGGGCGGTGGCTGGCCGCCCGATGCCAACTACTGCCGCTCGGCGCGCCGAAGCTGGAACTACCCGTACGGCCGGAGGAACGACCTGGGGTTTCGCCCAGTCCGGTCTGCCGAATAATCGCGATCGGAACAGGCGGAGCGGCGCATTTTGGGCCATCAACCGTGAATCCGGTTCCGGTGCGCTTGAAGGGAGCGATTGGCCTTGATTTCAGCCGTCCAGTTCCTCGTCTTCCCTTACCACCGATTCCGGAGTGGCAAGCTCTTCGTTTTGGTTAGCGAAGCTCGATAGAGTCGACGATATGAGGCAATAACAACGATTGGCTAACCCTCGAGTGAAACCACGATGGTTCTTCGCGTCGGCTGGTACTCTGATTGGCTGCGACACCCCCAATTTTGCTGCTCCCGTTCGACGGCGCTTCCGTAGCTGACATGGAAGTGGTCGAACGTTGGCCGACTGGTCTAGATGCCCATCATCGTCCGGACATGCAACGCGGCACAGCGACCGAGCGGCTCCAGGTCATACCCGCCCTCCAACGCGGAAACCAGGCGTCCGCCGGCATGGCGACCTGCTGCGTCCACGATCCATTCGGTGATCCAGCGGTAGTCGTCATCGCTGAACGCCAGATCGCTGATCGAGTCGGCTGCGTGGGCATCAAATCCGGCTGAAACGAAGATCATTTCCGGTCGGAATTCGTCCAGCGCGGGAGACCAAATGCGGCGAACCACTTCGCGAAACGACTCGCCTCCGGCACCGAATCCCAGTTCGATGTTCGCGATTCGATCCGTCGATTCCGCGATTTCGGTAGAAGGAAAGAGATCGCGCTGAAACGCGGAGCAGAAAAGGATGCGGGACTCATCCTGGAAGATGTCTTCAGTGCCATTTCCATGGTGGGCGTCGAAATCGATGATGGCGACGCGCTTCAAGCCCCAGGTTTCCAACGCATGGGCCGCACCGACGGCGATGTTGTTGAAGAAGCAAAAACCCATGGCCTTGTCTCTGGTGGCGTGATGCCCGGGGGGGCGGATGTTGCAGAACGCATCCGTTGCTTCGCTCTTCATGACCAGATCCGTCGCGTGAATCACGGCGCCCGCAGCCCGGCGCGCGGCTTCTAGGGTGTTGGAATCCATCGGAGTGTCCGCATCGAGAAAAACCGTGCCGGAGTCCGGCGCGGTCGCAAGCAAACGTTGGATGTAGTCCTTGGTGTGAACGCGCTCCAGCTCCTCGATCGTGGCGCGGGGAGCTTCGAACTCGTGGAGAAGGTCAAAAACTCCCGTGGAAACCAGCCGGTCCTGAATCGCGCTCAATCGCTCGGGACATTCCGGGTGGCCGCAGCCTGCGAGATGCGCAAAACAGGATGGGTGAGATAGGTAGGCGGTCGGCATGGTGGAAAGAGATCAGGTTGCGGGAAGGTCGTGCGGCGGGAGCAGAGTGTTTAATAAGAGCGGGGCGATGATGGAAGTCGAGGCGCAAACCAGGTCCATCGTGGGAAAAACAGCTCAGGCGCCACCCAAGGCTCCATGCATGGTGAACAGGGCAAACTACCGAACGCGGAATCATGCTAATCTACAGAATCTACGCTTCGCGACGAAATCAACCCCTGCGCAACCTTAGTGTATACCAGAAGGCGGGGCGCAATCTGCTCCGTGCCAAGTTGATTAGTTGACCACATTCCTCAGAGGTTGCCCGAGAAGAGCTCGAAGCACTTCCTGGGCTCCTTTCGTGCGAAATTCCTCAGCACCTTCTTCGCAGTAGAACGCGGAGTGCGGATTGAGGAGAAGTCGATCGTGGGCGGGGTGATCAGGATTACGCCACGCCGCGATGACCGGAGAATCTGCAGCCGGAGGTTCCTGCTCCAAAACGTCGATTCCTGCTCCGGAAAGATGACCGCTGGCTAAGGCTTCAACCACGGAAACGGTATCGACAACGCCACCCCGCGAAGTGTTGATGATAACCGAACCTTCCCGCATTTGCGCGAGCTCGTCTTTCCTTATCAGGCTCCGGGTTTCGTGGGTCAGAGGACAGTGCAGGCTCACCACATGGGAGGAACCAAGAAGCTCGCTCAATTGGTTGACGCGCCGGATCCCAAGCGCCTTTTCAACGCCGTCCGGAAGATATGGATCGTAGAATGCGACGTCGAAGCCGAAAGTCTTTGCGCGGAGGGCCGTCGCAGTCCCAATGCGACCGCAGCCGATGATTCCAAAAACCTGGCCTCGCAGTCGTGGTACTGGCATTGCTTGATCAACATTCCAATCTCCAACGCCTCGACGCAACCGACTGTTGAGAAAGTGGATTCCCCGGGAGAGGGAAATCGCCATGCCGATAGCTGAATCCGCGACTTCTTCCGTTCCGTAGTCGGGCACGTTGCAAACGGGGATTCCGTGTTCGCGTGCAGCTTCGATGTCGACGCCGTCGTAGCCGACCCCGGGCCGGACTATGACCTTACAGTTGGTAAGCCTCTCAATGCTGGCACGGGTAAAGCGAAAATAGTGGTACACCATGATCGCCTCTGCATCCTCAATCCGCCCTTTCAGATCTTCTTCACACATGGCTTCGAGAGCGGTGATCTCAGCGTGACCATCCAGCACCCGGCGTTCGTGATCGAGCGGTTCAGCAATGAAATCGGTGATGACGACTTTTGGAATCCTACTCATGACGTGATGAAGACCACGCTGCCGCGTATGCAGGCGACCTCAAGATCCTAATCGCAGAATGAACTGAGGCCCCCCAGAAAAACTGAAGATAGGTGGATGCAGCATCCACCTATCTTCGTCAGTAATTGGAACTGGGAAATTAATCCGAAATCCGTTCGGCAACTGAAGCAACCCCAAGCAATGGGAGGACCACCGTCATAGCCCGCTGCCATTTTGCGATGCCCGACTCACTTACGTAGACAACGTCTTCTGGTTCGAGAATAAAATGCTGAGCCAATGGAATTCCATTGTTCTTCACCAAGTCGATACCATGAATTTTGACGCGTCCATCGGGCGCCAGGCGAAAGACGAATACGCCATGCGCATTGCCTCTCCCAAGCCCGCCTGCCTGCGCCAATGCATCCATCAGGGTTGGTTTGTCGTCAGCAAAAGCAAAGCGGCCGGAAGTCTTCGCACCCATCACCTGAACCGCAAATCCCTCGTTCTCAATCACATGAAGCACATCACCGTCCTGTGCCAACGCTGCGGACCGAGTCAGTTGTTCCAGATTCGTCGCATAAGATTTTCCTCCTCGCAGTAAGCGATAGGTAACGAGGTGTTCCTCATCAACACCCCCCGCCGAACCAAGCGCATCCAGAACCGTGAAACCTTTGCGGTTAATTTCAACAGGCCCAGGAGAGGCTACCGCACCCATCACCATAATTTGAAGTGGGCGCCTAGCCACTCTCGTGACCTCCACTTCAGCGGTTGTCGAAATCTGGTCAATACGCTGGTTGAGCTCACGCACCAATTCTCCAACACTCCAATCCAGCACGTTAATCTCAGCGAGATAAGGAATCTTGATGACACCATCTTCCAAGACTTCAAATGGTCCAAATCGAATTCCCTGCGGACCATCATTTCGAACAGAATAGAAGGGACTGCGCTCCGTAGTGTCATGAATGGTAATCAATAATTGATCTTCCGGGGCAATTTCATGCCGATAGGTCATCCCATAAGCAGGCGGAAGAGACGCCACCTTAAGGGCTTCAAGTCTTGGTTTTGGCAAATCACGCGCAGTGTGAATCGGAATGTAGTCGACACCCTCGTCATGGTGGCCACTGATCGCCCCATTTACTGAAGCTGCCTTCCTCTGTTCAAGCTTCTGCATTCTGTTCCCAACTTGCCCCGGAGGAAGCCCGGAGACTTCGCGGAGCTGCTTTGCCGAAGGGCCAGCCCCATCAAAAAATCCGCAACTGGCGAGGCAGAGGGCGAAGAGAGATAGTAAAGATTTTTGGAACATTAAGATAGCTTAAATAAAATTTTAGAAAGGGCAACCCTATTTTTCAGACATTGAAGTGGGCGTCAGCAATGCATTGGATCGGTGAAGTTTCGAAGTACCATAAAAACCATTTTAAAAAGTTGTGATCCGTTCCGGAAACTGTATTTTTCTTCATCTTTGTTATATATTTGTAAAAATGAGACTCACTCCCCTAATTTGCACGTTCATCTGTGTTTTTGTGAGTATTGGCTTATCCAACCATGCCTATGCTCAGCAGTTTGCTCGGAAAACCATCAATCCGGGTGATCAGCTAACGGTCACGGTTTTTGGGCATCCCGACCTGTCGATCGATACGAAGGTTGACTTGTCGGGTGGGTTTTCAATTCCGGTTCTCGGGCGGATTGAAACCTCTGGTAAGACCATTATGGAGGTCCATCAGGTTGTGAATGAGAAGTTGAAGGACTACCTTACGAATGCGGAGGCAATCGTCTTTTTCTCAGGTTACTCCAATTTCACGATGGTAAATGTGGCTGGGGAGGTGCAGAACCCGGGTACAGTGTTCTTTGACGAAGGGGAGTGGCCAAATGTATTGGCCGCTATTTCTCATGCAGGCGGTAGTGTGAACGCCAATCCGACCGTCAAGGTATCTCGAAACAATAGAACGATTTTTGAAGGGTCGCTTCGTTCGATCAGGGATGGGAGTCGATCCCGAATCACGATCCAGTCAAACGATTTGATTTTGGTTCATTAGGGTGGGGAACTTTTTCTCAGGTTGGAAATTTCCCTGTAGCCGCGAGTTTCAAAGTCTAGACGTCTGAATACATGCCTATGAGTACTGAGAGGAGAGAGTCTGAAGAGGAGTTGGTCGATCTGACTCAGGTTATTCAGAAGCTCATTCGAGAGAAGCTCTTTGTGATTGTTGGGGCCATTGCTGGAGCGGTTTTGGGTGTCATTTATTATGTGGCGAACCCTTTGTACGGTGCCGTGTCGACGTTGGAAATTCGGCCGGATACCGATGAAATCTTCGGAAAAACGTTGTCCAGCGGTGATTTGGCAATTGCCGCAATCAAGGAGGCAGATATGGCGACGGCCGCAGCCAAATTAACGCGAGCATCATTCCTTACCAGTGTGGCACTGCATCCCGACATTGTTTCGTGTCAAAACTTCATCTTGAAGGGAAAAGTAGGAAAAAAGTTTGTCGCGGGAAAAGAACTGACACAGGAAGAGCGTACGGACGTGCTTATGGGGTGGGTGGGTTCGAAAAGGATAGTCGTCGAGCCGAGGCAAGACATGTTTTTGATCGACATAATAGTCGAGCATCCCGATGCGAGAACATCTTCGATCATTGCCAATACATTCCACAAAGTAGCCCTCGTCGAAGCTGATGCTACCCGTGGTCTAGAAACGAATTATCTTATCGACGAGTTGGTTAGTGATTACGAAGAGTTGGGAAAATCGGTCAATCTTGCCAGGTCGCAGTTGAGCCTGTATGACGACGCTCGAAGACTGAAAGAGGATATTCTGGAAGCTCGTTCAGAAATTAGTATCCTGGCCAGCGAATATAAAAACAAACATCCGGTTATGATGGCGGCTATGGAGAAGGTGGTGCAGTTGGATGAGCAAATTGTTAGGGAAATTTCCAAGCTTGGGAAGCAGCCCTCGGAGCAAATATATTGGAAATCTGTCCCCGGATTTCAGGAAGCGATTGATCTGGCTGGGCTTGAAAAGCAGGCCGCTACTGCTGCAGAGAAGCTGATTCCCTTTCTTGATGCGCGGCTTTCGTTTCTTGATGCCGAATTTAAAACATTGGCGCAGACTTATGATCGAGTGGTTTCTGAGGCTGCTTCAGTTCAAATTGCCAATGACTCAGCCTCGGGGAATCTCAAATCTTTCCAGCTCGCAACTTTTGAAGGTAGCCGGGCAGGCTTAAGCCCTGTCATTATTTTGGCTCTTGGGGTTATACTTGGAACTTGCGTTGGTGTTGGAGTTGCTTTGCTTCGCGCGTTTGTTCTCAGAAAAGGGATTTGTAATACGCTGGAATGGTCCCAAAATTTTGAGCTGCCCGTGGTCGGAGAGTTATTGGAGCTTGAAGGGTTGCAACTCAATCCTTGGCAGTTGGCTGGATCCACTTCAGAGGATGCAAGCCATTACCGTCAGGCAGAGACGATTCGATCCATTAGGGCGCATATTACGCTGATGGGGAGAGGGTCTGAAAAAAGAAGGTTACTGGTAACAAGTGCGCTTCCCGAAGAGGGGAAGACGACTCTCTCTACAAGCCTTGCGCTATCATTCGCTCGATTAAAGACTCCGACTCTGTTGGTTGATTTGGATCTTCGAAAACCGTCAGTTCATCAAGTTCTAGGGTTGCCAAACGAGCAAGGTATGACGGATTTGTTGCTTGGGCGAATCAATGGTAAGGATGCCATCCAGGAGCTCGAAGGAGGGACACTTCACGTTATCACTGCTGGGCAGTTGATTGCCGAGGCACCAGAACTGCTATCGTCGGGGAAATTAGATGCTGTTCTTGCTGATCTAAGGACGTCGTATGAGTGGATAATTTTTGATTCCGCACCCTTTCTGTCTGTATCCGACACAAAATTGATTGCTCCGTACGCAGACTACACGCTTCTTACGGTAAGAGCTAATCGTACTGAGCTACCCTCAATCGAGACAACTCTTAAAGGATTGAACGAGTCAGGAACCCAAACAGCTGGGGCGGTAATAAACTTTGTCCATACCTCAGATGTAAAATCTGCGCAATCAAGTTATGCTTATGGGTATGGTTATGGATTAACGAGTGTTCAATAGCCTGTCTTGAATGAGCAATCTTGCAGAGAGAGAAAGCAAAGTTTGGATCGCCAATTTCTAGGGTGATCCCACGAGAAACCTGAAACGAGATGAATAGATCAATTTCACTTACTTCCCCAAATCATTCTGTATCTCACGTGCAAAAGGATACTGAATCTGCTTCCAGCGATATCTCAGGCATGCCGAAAGAAGGGGGGGCAGAAGTGCCAAGGAAGAATGTTGTGCGTCCGCTCATCGTGCATGACTATTTGATCCAGATGGGGGGAGCAGAGCGAGTTGTTGCTCTCATTGCAAAGGCGTTTCCAGATGCGCAAATTGTCACGAGCGCGACCAAGTATGATACCATATTCCCAGAGTTCTACGGAAAGCGGATCAAGAATACATGGATGCAGCGTATTCCAGGGATCGAGAAGCGTTTTAAAGCTCTTTTTCCTCTGTACCCTTTTGCCTTCAAGGCATTGGGAAAACTTGATGCTGACATTGTGTGGATGAGCAGCAGCGGGTTCGCGAAATGGGCCAACTTTACGAAATCGACGGAGGTTTTCTGCTATTGTCACACGCCTCCTCGCTTTTTTTGGCAGCCAGAGAACTATCTTCCTCATGAAATTTCGAATCCGATTGTGCGCCGACTGGTGAGTGCGATCATGCCTGTATTCCGATTGGCAGATTACCGCGCTGCTCAGAGGATTACGCACTTCATTGCCAATTCCAATATGGTGAAGGAAAGAATCCGGGAATTCTATGGGCGAGAATCCGTTGTGATCTACCCTCCCGTCAATGTTAACCGTTTTACGGTTTCTCATGACTCAGAGGATTTCTATCTGATCGTTTCGCGGCTTGTTGGGTACAAAGCCATTGATCGGGCTGTTGAGGGACTTTCGAAGCTCGGTAAACGGCTGATTATCATTGGGGATGGCCCGGATCGCGGGCGATTGCAGTCAATGGCGGGGCCTACTGTAGAGTTCAAGGGGCGTCTTTCCGATGAGGAGGTGACGTGGCACATGCGCAACTGTTACGCGTTTGTCTTTCCTGGACTGGAGGACTTCGGAATTACACCTGTAGAGGCTCAGGCCTGCGGTAAGCCAGTTCTGGCATTTGGTGCGGGCGGTGCGCTTGAGACTGTAGTGGCCAAAGAGACTGGATTGTTCTTTGATGAGCCCAATGCCGAAAGTCTAGCTTCTGTAGTCCCGAAATTCGAAGCTCAGACATGGGATTCAAAGAAGATTAGAGAAAATGCCGAGGAATTTTCGGAAGAAGTATTCTTGAAGCGGATGATTTCCTACATGGAAGAAAAATCCAACCTGAGTTTGGGGGAATTTGATATTAATGAACGGTGATCAACATGGGGGAGCTGCTGGTCGTAATGCAAAAAAGCTTACAAAGTCCCTGATCAGAAACGAAGGAGAGTTTTTCCTAATTCAAGGGTTTTCACTCCTTTTCACGCTTGTTGCCGGGTTTATCCTGATCAGAAATTTGGGAATTGTGGGATATGGGCAATATGTTCTCATGATAGCGATGGGGCAAATGCTCAACGCTCTAGGGAATTCAGGCTTGTTCATAGGAGCTTCTGAACTACTGGCGAAGTCGGATAAAACGGATCTTACGGTATCGAAGCTGTTTAGCGCGATGGCTCATTTGCGCCTGAGGTACACCTTGATTGCAGCAATTGCTGTCTTTGGTGTTGCGGTTGTTCTCCTTTTTAGGCTCGGGATTACCTCTTACTCTCTGATTTGGGCGGTAATTGCTTCTCTTTGCTACGGCGGGGCATTAGTTTTCTGTTCACTCTTTTCGGAGGGGTTCATGTTGCTTGGTGAAGGGAAACTGGTTTCTAGATTCGACGCGGGGTTCGGTGTGGTTTCTGCTTTATCCAGTGTGATCACATCGTCAATTTTTGGAAATGGCGTTATTGTTCTCTTCTTTTTGGCATCGGTTGAGGTTGTGAGGGCGGTAACCACTCGCTCCCGCCTCTATGCTCGGCTTGGTCACCCGTTGCCACCGGGGGCCGCGGAGGTCGCCTTTCTTAAGAAGAGTTTTTGGTCGCTTCTTCCCAATGTGACGTTCTCTACAATCCGGACTGAGTTTGTAAAATTTGTTCTCTCGATTCAGGGGCAAGCAGCGACTTTAGGTGCGTTTGTTGGCATGCGAAGGTTTGGGAGAGCGATGGCTCCTCTTTATAAATACCTAAGTATTGCGGTTGTTCCAAAGTTGACGAGAGCTGACGATAAGCAGAGATACGTAAAAATCTGCGTTCGCTCGATCTGTTTTTTGCTTCCGCCTGTTCTCATCCTTCTCGGGTTTTGTTACCAGTTTCCATCGTTCCTTCTTGGATTGTTGGGGCCAGAATTCGCAACCTATCAAGCAGAGTTGCGATTGATAGGTTGGCTGATTCTTGCAGATCTTGCGCTTCGGTTCTTCTTTGATATTACGCGTTCTAGAGGTTGGTTGTATTACCATAAACGTTATGAGATCATTGGGTTTGTAATGGTCTTTTTCGCAAGTTTGTTGTTTCTCAATATGGCTGAGCTCAGCGGCGTGATCTACATGAATCTATTTGTTCTGATCATGTCAATGCTTCTGGCATTCTTGGATCTGGGTCGTGGATTGAAAGAATTTGAAATCGGGCAGGTTCGCGGTTTTCAGGTTGATTCACCCTGAGCGTAGCAATATTTCCGTTCTAACGATAGGCAGATTGGTGAAAGTCGTAATACCTCAAATAGGGCCGTTCTATGAAAGACTGCTGCTCTACATCATGTTTTCGGCACTCTTTACCCGTGTGTTGTTTGAAGTAGGGCTTGGGATGGAGCCAAAAGTGCTGAATCAACAGCGGCAATTGATGTTCTATGGGATGCTTGCTCTCGATTATGGATGGCAATTCATGAATTGGCGGAGAATAAGGATTACTATCAGTCGGGTAAATCCGATTATTCCGTTGTTAATCGTCATGATTCTTCATGGCGTGGTAATTGGGCTTTGGTCTTCCAACTCAAAGAGCAGGATTCTGATTGATACGGCAAATGTTGTAGTCGTTCTGTTTAACCTTATTCTTTTGGCTGATCCTCGATCATTTAGGGATTTCAGCTTCAAGCGGTTGGAAAAATGGACCTATCTTTTCAGTGTGCTTATGCTCATGTCCGGGCTTGTGGCCATGGTCGTCAATTCTAAGTCCTCACCCAATTTGGGGAGCTCGGTGTCGACGGCTGTGGCGATGGTTATTCTCTGTGTTGGGTTGCTTATTGCTCGTAACAAGAATGCCCATTTTTACAAATTCGTCGCGGTAGGATTGATTATTGGTTTTACAATGTCGACCTGGAATAGGACAACCATGGCATTCTTGCTCCTATTTCTCATAATTTACGTCGGCCGAAATATTGTGGTCCGCCCGTCAAGAGTGATGATGATTGTGTTGTTTGCGCTTTTTGGGGGCGTGACTGCTGTGACGTTCATTCCCGCGGACAGTAAAGTAGCGCAACGTGTTTCCGGTCTCCAGAATATCGATTTGTCCTCGCGTACTGGCTCGATTGGAGAACGGCAGGCTGAGTTGGATGCAATCAAAGTCAAGATTGAGAACATGGGGTTGATGGGCAAGATTTTTGGTGCAGGCCACGGCGCTTCCTATGACGTCAAATACACATGGAATTGGAAAAGGGACTACTCAAATGCTCACTATGGTTGGGCTCTTTTCTATCTTCGATGGGGATATTTAGGTTATTTATATCTAATTTTGTGGGTTGCGTTTCTGTTGGTGGCCTCGGGGCGTTTCATTCTCTCATCGCGTCCCGAGCGACTGATTGTTTCACTTCTAGCTCTGTATACCCTTGGTTACGTTGGTACCTATGCCTATTTTCTGTTCTTTATCGCAGGGATTCCGTTTATTTTGCCTCCATTGAGGCGCTCGGAAATTGGAGGGGTGGAGTTGGAATCTGACCAGCAGGGTTTGATTCCTCCGTTAAGTAATCAAGAAGTGTAGGCTTGATGGATTATCACAAATAGTCCTTTCGGATTCTGAGGATTCTGGTAAATTTGTCTATCGCGATATTAAGCTGCCGTTCTGATTGTGGGTGGCGAACAAACTTCAACGTAGGTAAATTCTTGATTCTTTTTGTTGATCAAACCGGGGCTCTTGGAGGTGCTGAGTTGAGCCTGCTCGACCTTTCCTCTGAGTTTAGAGCGGAGTCTAGGGTCTTGCTGTTTAAGGACGGGCCGTTTCGGGAGAGGCTTGAAGAGGCTGGGGTTGAGGTTTCGGTGTGCGATTCATCGATGGACTCAGTTCGAAGGAGTGCGGGAATTTTTAGTGCAGGGGTTGCACTTGGGGCTCTGGTGAATCCCGTTCGCGAAGTGCTTCGATTGTCAGAGGCGAGTGGTGTGGTTTATCCGAATACGCAGAAGGCTGCATTCGTATCGTTTCTTGCTGCCGCGCTAAGCGGCCGAAGTACGGTATGGCATTTGCGGGACATCATAACCAGTCCCCACTTCAGTTCGTTCAATCGGCGGTTAATTGTCTATATGGCAAATTCTTACTGTGTTCATGTGATTGCGAACTCACAGGCCACCTTGGATGCGTTTCGTGAGGCTGGTGGTCGGTGCAATGCATCGGTGGTCTATAACGGTCTTAAGGAGGAAAAATTTGAAGCTGGCAGAGAAGAGTCATCGGTGTGGAGGGCGCGATTGGGGCTTCCTGATGCTACAACGGTTGGGATTTTTGGAAGACTGGCAGAATGGAAAGGTCAACTTCAGTTTGTTGAGGCACTCGCGGAATGTGACGGTTTGCGTGGCTTGATCGTCGGCGAAGCCCTGTTTGACGGTGACGATGCCTATGCTGAGCAGGTAAAGAATAGAGTGTCCGAGCTCGGGGTTGAGGATAGAGTGTCCTTTCTTGGGTTTCGAGATGATGTTCCTCAGGTTATGGCTGCATGTGATGCGATTGTGCATGCGTCGACTGACCCAGAGCCGTTTGGTCGTGTCATTGTGGAGGCGATGTTGAGTCGGCGCCCGATAGTCGCGACGAGGGGGGGAGGGGCGACAGAGTTGGTTGGCGAGCACAATGAGCGGGGGATATTGGTCGATGGTGGAGATGTTGCTCAACTCCGAGATGCCATGAAAATGGTTTCGGAAAGGTCTGAAACTCGCGACAGAATTGTTGCGGATGGATTGGAGTTTGCTCGGGGGAACTGCTCCCTGGAAGAGACGGTGAGGAAAGTTCGAGATATACTCGAAGTGTACGGGGATATTACAGAAATTGAGAACGAAATATTGGCTTCATCATAGAAATGGTCATGAAACATCACAGAATGCCGAATCTCTACCTGTCAGGAGTCGAGAAAGCGGGAACATCGTTCTTATACGATTTGATCGCACAGCACTCGCAAATTTTTGCACCGAAGGTCAAGGAGCCTCGAGTGTTTCTTGAAGGAATATGGAATGATAAGGGGGATATGAGCTGGGGGGAGTACGAGGAATTGTATAGAGCTGTGGAAGGTGAGCGATATATTCTTGATGGGTCGCCGCTCTATTTTTACTACGAAGAGGCGATGCGCCGAATTTCGGAAGAAGCCAATGGTGAAGCCACGATGATTGTGGTGCTGAGAGATCCGATTAGCAGGGCCTATTCTCATTACCAAATGATGCTTACGCTTGGGAGTGTTCCACGCCTATCATTTTCTGAGTTGTTCTCTCGTTCGACGAACGAGGATCATGAAGAGTTTGAGTCCACAGCCCCGTACAGGCATTTGTTTTCACGAAGCCTTTATCATAAAAGCCTAGAAGCAGCGTATTCCATTTTCTCGCAAGAACAGGTTTTGTGCTTGGTTTTTGAAGAGCTAAAGCAAGATTGGGTGACGGGGTGTAGGCAGATTTTTGAATTTCTAGGCCTGGAGAATGAATCTGTTGACTTGAATTCAAGTCGGAGAAATACGGGGTACGGGGTGAAGGGAAGTGTTGGGCGGTCTCTTGTTTCAATGGCTCTAAAGTGTGGCCGTCCGTTGAAGCAGATTATTCCCGTAGGTGTATATGATCGGATGAAAACCAGCGTGATGCGTTCAGGGGAATTATTAAGCAAGCTGGAACCTACTCCAGAACTTGATGACTGGGAGCTTCTGGAAGAGATGAAAAGTTACTATGCTGACGATGTGGATAATCTTGCGGAAATTCTAGGGGGAAGGCCTGCGTGGCTACTGCAAGAAGAGGTGACAATGAATGGTCTCTGAAAAGGTGATGCAGAGGTGTGAAAATGACGCGTTTCTACCTGCGAACTGGTCTTTCTTTGATCTTGAGAGAAGTAGCAATTAGTGTCCAATTGCATCCATAATAATATGTATAGCAAGGTTGAGATTTTTATTTAATATGGCAGTTTTGAATTATGGCTGACGTCGACTTTTCTCTCGTTGTATCAACCCGTGGTCGAGTTGATGATATTGAAAAACTTTTTGAGTCCCTTCAAAAACAACTCCCTCAGACATTTGAGTTGATATTGGTCGATCAAAATGATGATGATATATTGGATGATCTTGTGGAGAAATTTTCTTCCGTTTTCCCAATTAAACATCACAAAGTGGAGTTTAGAGGTCCTGGAAGAGGGCGAGCTTATGGTATGAGGATTGCAGAGGGGAGGATCGTTGCGTGGCCTGACGATGATTGTATTTATGAAGAGGGGGTATTGGAGAAAGTGAGCAATTTTTTCAATGAAAATCCGGAATATGCTCTTTTTAGTGCGGCTTGCTATGACATTGACAACCGTGACGATCTTGGGATTGGTAACCAGAGGTCAGATGCTGCTGAATTTTCACGAATCAACCTGTATGGGATCGAGTTCACTTTGTTCTTCAATTTGAAAAAGATTGATGTTGAAGAGCACCCGCTGGATGAAGACTTTGGGTTTTGCGCAAAGTATCGCTGCTCCGAAGGGACTGATTATGTTTTTAGCCTCATGAAAGCCGGCTTTAAGGGGCGCTACGATCCGTCGGCAAAGATATACCATAAAACGAGGAGCACTCAGGAGATTTTGGATAAGTCTTTCAACTATGCCTTCGGAGAGGGGGCGAGTATTTCAAAACATTTGAGGCAGGGTGATTTGGCGGCGTTTTATCACTTTGTGAGAAAGATGATTGTGGCTCCGGTGACCAAGATTCTGATGAGTGCGCTGCTGTTTCGCCGCGTGCCGCTTATCGCAAATACCCGGCGGTTGTCTGGGATCTGGTCGGGCTTCTACAGTTTTGAAGCAAAGTAACATCGGCTGCACGTTTCCGAGAGAAGCGGCTGGTTTGCGGGATGATTTCAGGGGGCGCTCCAAACGCTCCACGGTGTATTCATAATGCTGCGTCGTTCTGCACCGAGAGATCGGCCACAACCCGTTTGAGGCGAGCGTTCTCTTCTTCCAAAGCTCGCAGCCTCCGAGCTTCGCTCACATCCATCCCACCATACTTGCGCTTCTAGGCGTAATAGGTGGGTTCGCTGATGTTGTGCGTGGCGCACACCGCTTTGACGGTGCTACTGACCTGATCCAGAAACCTGGACACCTCAAAACGATAGTTCTGCTAGGATTTGGT
>CAXBMO010000035.1:0-50478 GCA_963977015.1 uncultured bacterium
AATTCCATGCGGCCGGTGGGGCCGTAGAGGGCGCGCTGTTCGAGGCCGTTTTCGGTGGCGCACATGACCTCCGGATAAGCGCCCTTTTCAGCGGTCTGAACCATCGGGGTCTTGGTCATCAGCCACCACGTGATCTTGGTCAAAAGTCCACCGCTGGTGCGGATCAGCGAGGTGGCGGACGAACCGGGATGGCAGACGTAGACCTCGACGTTTCTGTTCGCCGCCTCGACCCGGTCCTGCAGCTCATAGGCAAACATCATCTGCGCCAGCTTGCTCTGGCTGTAGGCGGGGTTGGCGCTGTAGTTCTTGTCCCAGTTCAGGTCGTCGAACTGGATCGTCCTGAGCCCCATCTTGTAGCCGAGGCTGGCGACCACGACGATACGGCCCCGCGACGCCTCGATCCGGTCGAAGAGCATCCCGCAGAGAACGAAATGGCCGTAGTGGTTGGTGCCGAGTTGGCTTTCGAAACCGTTCACGGTGAGCTTCCGCTTCGGCACCTGGGCGATGGCTGCGTTGCAGATCAGCGCGTCGATCCGCGGAACTTTTTCCAGCACCTCCGACGCCGCTTTCCGCACGGAATCCAGCACGGACAAATCCATGAGCACGAAGGTCACGTCCGCGTCGTCGCCGAATTCCTTTTTCAGGGTCGTGATGGCCGCCGCGGATTTTTCGGCGTTGCGGTTCAGCATCACGACTTTCGCCCCTTTGCTCAGGAGGATCCGCGTCGCCTCGAATCCTGCTCCGGCGTTGGCACCGGTAATGACGTAGGTCTTGCCGGCGAGGGAGCCAAGTCGCTCCGGTGTCCAGCCCTTGAGTCCGAATGGTTGATGGCTTTTTGTCATAGTTTGATTTCGGTTACGGGGCGATCCTAAATCTCTTACGTGGCAAAAAATAGGCGTAAAACTCGCGGAAAGTTGCCTGATTGTATCATTCGATGGAGAAATGGCATTTTGTCGTGTTATCGTTTCCACGTGAGCAAAGTGCAAATCAAGCAACTCATCGAAAGCCGCGTCAGCCGAAATGGCCTCATGGAAACCGGTATCAACGGCGTGCAACTCTTCCGCGTCACCGATCCGATCCGCTGCGCTCCGGCCATTTACGAACCAACCGTGGTCGCCATCGTCAGCGGGACCAAGGAGGCGATCCTCGACGGTCAGCGCCATGTCTACGACCGCAGCCGCTACCTGTGCTGCACGATGTCGATGCCAGTCGAGGCGGGGACTCCCTCGGCTTCTCCGGACCATCCACTCCTCGGCGTTTACATCTCCCTCGATACCCGCGTCATGACCGAACTGGCCATCGAAATGGAAAGCGCCACCGGAGCGATTCGTAATCCCGGGGGCGGTCCGCTTCCGCAGGGCCTCGCGCTTGCCCGCTGGGACGATGCCTTCACCGAAGCGCTGCTGCGACTGCTGCAACTGGGCGACAGTCCCGCCGATACCGCAGTCCTCGGCGAAGGTCGCTTGCGGGAACTCTACTACGCGGTTTTGAAGGGCGATGCCGGGGATTCCGCGCGACGCGCCTTTGGAGTCGGCAATGAAATCGCCCGGGCCATCGCGTCTCTGTCCTCCCGCCTCGACGAAGCGGTCACCATCGAGGAGTTAGCGGAAAAGGCGGGCATGAGCCGGGCCGTCTTCCACCGCAAATTCAAGCAAGCCACCACGATGTCACCGATCCAGTTCGTGAAGGCGATGCGCCTCAACCACGCCGCGATGAAGATCGCCGCCGGTATGAATGTCAACGAAGCGGCTTCGCAAGTCGGCTACGTGAGCTCCTCGCAGTTCAGCCGTGAGTTTAAGCGGATGTACGGGGATTCTCCGAGGCAGTGGAGCCATTCCGTGGAAGGCGTGGGTATTAGGGGATGATGAGGGGAGATTTTTGATCCGTCCGATTCCCGCACCCTCTTTTGGCAATCAGGGCAAACCGTCCAGAAGAGCGAATTGCCGGTAGGCGATTTCACGACCCGGCATATCGTTGCGACCCCGGGCGGCTCCGGAAAATGGCTCACCCACGGGATCCGGTTCGCCGATGACCCGCCTGATTCAGTAAAGCCCGGCGATCCCGGTGCAGATACCCGACCTGTTAACCTTGATCGAATCCTGCGCTTGAAAACGGTCGTGTTATTTTCGACAGAACATTACGATTCGATATGATGAACAAGAAGCTCGTGCATTTAATCACTCTTTTGCCTCTATGGATCTCCACGGTGAATGCGCAGCCCAACGTGATTGTCATCTTTATGGATGACCTGGGTTACAACGACATCGGTGTGCAGACCTACCCCAGCCAGACGGATTACTTCCCTAACTCGGGTCCCACGCCTTGGACGAATCATACGGATCCGAATATCCCGGCTCCCAATCAGGCCAGTCTGCTCACACCCGCGATAGATTCTCTGGCTGCGCAGGGCTTGCGAATGACACAGTTCTACTCATCGCCGAAGTGCTCGCCCTCGCGGGGCAGTTTGCTGACCGGGAGATATGACCGCCGAATCAGCATCAACAAGGTCTTTTTTCCCAAGGACAATGACGGACTGAACACCACCGAAGTCACCCTGCCCGAATTACTGCGGCAGAATGGTTACCTCACCGGGATGGTTGGTAAATGGCACCTCGGCTACAATCCGAACAAACCTAACCCCTGGCAAATGATGCCGCTGCGACACGGATTCAGTGAGTTCTTCGGGACACCGCATAGTAACGATATGAGCGATTTTCATCTCATCCGCAATGAGACGATCGAGGTTGCCGATTTCAGGTCGGCGACCGAGCAGGCGCAAATCACCTGGCGCTATACGGAAGCCGCCCTCGACTTCATCCAGCGCAGCAGCATGGGCGACAAACCTTTTTTTCTCTATTTCGCGCACTCCATGACCCATATTCCCTGTTACCCGTCTGACCGGGAGTTCACCAACGCGGATGGCACAGTCTGGCCAAGATTTCTCGGCTCGAGTGGTGTGAGCCAATATTACGATGTGGTCAGGGAAGTCGATCATAGTGTTGGGCGCATCCTCGCCAGGCTGGACGATCTGGAGATCGCAAAGGACACGCTGGTTGTTTTCACTTCGGACAACGGGCCGTGGTTGCAACTCGGACGCATGAATCTTACGAGGCGTTCCGTCGGTTCAGCCTACCCGCTAAAGGATGGCAAAATGACGACCTGGGAAGGGGGATGCAGAGTTCCGTTTCTCGTCCGCTGGCCAGGGAAGATTCCCGCCAGTACCATTTCGGACGAGGTGGCCGGCCTGGTCGATTTTCTACCTACCTTTGTAGCCATGGCCGGCGGCACCGTGCCTGGCGACCGCACGATCGATGGAGTCGACCTCTCCGGCCTCTGGACGGCTCAACCGGGATGGACATCGCCCCGCTCCGCTTACGCACTCTTCGATGGTAAGGGGGAGTTAGAGGCCGTGATCAAAGGCAGCTGGAAATTGAGAGATGGTAAGCTGTATAATCTGGCTTCCGACATTCAGGAGAACGAGGATCTCGCGGCAGCCGAGCCGACGGTGCTCGCCGACCTACAGGCGGAGAAAGCCGACATCGCCGCATCGATCAGCTCCGAGTCCAGCCCACGCGGGGTTTTTACTGACTACGAAGTCGCAATTTCCACCGATGAGGTGCAGGTCGGCGAGGGTGATACTGCGACATTCAAGGTTCAGCTATCCGCCGACCCCGGCAAGACTGTGGTGGTTTCGGTGGCGCACTTCAGTGGCGATGAAGATCTCTCAGTTTCCGCGGGTGCGAGCCTGACTTTCACTTCCGACAATTGGAGCACACCCCGGACCGTGACGTTGGCAGCGGCACAGGATGCGGATAAAGGTCATTCCGGTGCGAGATTCCGCCTGACTACAGATGACATTTTCCAGGTGCGCGAACTTTTTGCCTTTGAAGTGGATGATGATGCTGCAACTGTCCACGAAACTTCGCTGGATTCACCGCCGACATTTTAAGCCTCAGAAAACACTTGAGGAAATGCCCATGAGAATCGCCATCTACCTTCTATTTCTCACCCTATCCGCTACAGTTGCTTTTGCAGACACGCAGCAGGAGAAGAAAAACATCATCTTCATCCTTGCCGATGACATGGCTTATCGTGACCTTAGCTGTCTCGGGCAGGAACACTTTGCAACACCCAATATCGACCGCCTCGCGAATGAAGGCCGTATCTTCACGAATGCCTATACCGGAGGTCCCTGGTGTGCTCCTTCCCGCACCTCTCTTCTATTAGGGAGGAACGGCATGAACTTTTTACCCACCAGGGACGAAGAGGGAAACGTAAGTTTTCGCCCCACAGTCGCAAACATTCTCAAAAAGGGCGGCTACAGCTCTTGTGTTCTGGGCAAGTGGCACATGAGCGAAGGACAGGATAGCTGGGCCTTGAAGGTGAAAGATCACGAAGATTTGTGTAGAAAAACGAATTGGTCGCAGATGCCCTGGAATAGAGGCTTTGATGTGAGTCGCATAGGATATAGAGCTGGGTTTGACAGCAGGCACGGTAACCCCTATTTCCCTCAGATCATTGAAACAGGAGACTATGAACACATCACCATCCCCGAGAACCAACACATCGATGGTAAACACATCTGGAAGCCCAATAACTATAATGAGAAGGCTCAATTCATCGACAAGAACGGGCATGATGCTACAAAACTGATGTATAGCGAAACGTTTTACCGCAAAGAAGCGGTGAAATTCATGCAGGAGCGTAGTGAGTCGCCGTTCTTTTTGTTTTATGCGAGTCCACTGGTGCACAGCCCCATACAGACTCCCGATTATTCCAAATTTAAGGACAAAGAATCCTGGCCCTTGGTCCACAAAGTCTATGCTTCCATGGTTGAAGAGTTGGATCAAAGTGTAGGCGTTCTCCTTGATGAAGTTCATGCGCTGGGTCTTTCAAAAAGCACTCTGATCATCTTTGCTTCCGACAATGGGTATTCGGGGTACACCGTGATAAAATCCATGCTCCCGAAAGATCGTCGGTACGAGGAACGCCGCCACAATGACGATCCAATATTTCAGAACAAAGGTGAGTGGTGTCAAAGTAAGTTCAGCACCATGAATGGAGGTGTTATCGTCCCCTTTATTGCCTGGTGTCCCGAAACCGTGCCTGCGGGAACAAAAACAAATCGCGCGATCAACTTCTGCGACTTCATGGCTACTGCCGCTGAAATTGCAGGCGTTGAACTCGGTCCCGGAGAAACTGATGGCGTCAGTTTCCTGCCATTGTTAGAGGGCCGTGATGCCTCACAAAAAGTGCGCCCGAGTATGATATGGCCCCGTAGCACTTCGAGTTTTTACAATGGTTTAAGCGTTCGCGATTACAACAAAAACGCATCGCCCGACGAGCGTGTTATTCCCAATGCGGCCTTACTCGATGAACGCTGGTATGCAATTGATGTGAACAAGTCGATTTATATATTTGATACTTTTAAAGACCCCGGCATGAGAAATGATATTTCTATGGAAAGAACAGATCTTTTGTCTAAAGCCAAAGAGGCCTTTGCTTCTTTGCCGGCCTCAGAGCGAGAATATCCGTGATGCGGATTGCTCATCGACAGATGTAGGAGGCTATTCGAATCTGCTCCTCTACTTTTTCATGAGGCAAACACTAACGATTCGCCTGATTCAATTGTTTCGCTCCACCAAGTCAGCCTGATCAGGCGCACCCACCGTCCATTAACCACTTTATCCACCATGAAACGCTTTCTTCTCGTTCACCTGTTTGCCCTACTGTCCGTTTTATCTCTCTCCGCGGATCAGCCCAACGTAATCGTCTTTCTCATCGATGATCTCGGCGGCAGAGATGTTGGATGTTACGGCTCCACCTTCCACGAAACCCCTCACATCGACAAACTGGCGAAAAACGGCGTGATCTTCACCCAGGCTTACTCCGCCCATGCCGTCTGCTCCCCGACCCGGGCGGCATTGATGACCGGCAAAGCGCCACAACGCGTCGGCATCACCAGCTGGATCAACCAGCCATCGAAAAAAACGTTGCCCAAGGAAGAAACCACCATCGCCGAGGCGTTCAAATCCGCTGGCTATCAGACCGGCTACACCGGCAAATGGCACCTCGGGGAAAAAGACGACCAGCTACCCACATCCCACGGCTTCACCTGGATGAAAGCCACCAACCGCGCCGGCCAGCCTGCGAGTTATTTCTATCCCTACACCAAGGAGAGCAAACGCGGCAACTACTGGGATGTGCCCGATCTGGCCGATGGCAAAGAAGGCGACTACCTTACCGACGCCCTGACCACTCAGGCACTGGGCTTCATCGATGCCAACAAGGAAAAACCCTTCTTCCTCCAGATCGCCCACTACGCGGTTCACGCTCCTATTCAATCACCGAAAGAACTGGTGGAAAAGTATCGCCAGAAACGCGAAAAACTCTACGGCGACAGCGTTGTCCCCGGGATTCCGGAGCGCTACGAGACCGTCTCACGCGGTCGCCAAGACAACGCCGCCTACGCAGCGATGGTGGAAAGCCTCGATACCAACGTCGGCCGCGTCATCGACTACCTCGAAGAATTGGGGCTCACCGAGAAAACCATCATTGTCTTCACCTCTGACAACGGCGGCTACTGTCACCTGATCAAAAAGCCCGGCGCCACCTGCAACCTCCCGCTCCGCTCAGGCAAGGGGTGGAACTATGAAGGCGGCATCCGCATCCCCACCATCATCACCTGGCCGGGAAAAATCACCGCGCGCAGCTCGGACACACCGTGCATCACCATGGACCTCTTCCCCACCTTGTTAGAACTGACCGGCCAACCACTGATGCCGGAGCAACATCTAGACGGACACTCTCTCGCCTCTGACCTCAATGAGAATCCTGACGACATCCTCAAGTCACGCGCCCTCTACTGGACCTACCCGCACGGCCACGGCTCCGGCCACAGACCGTCCCACGCCATCCGCAAGGACAACTGGAAACTCATCCACTTCGAGAAGGGAAAAACCTACGAACTCTACAACCTTGCCGACGATCTCGGTGAGAAAAATGACCTCGCAGAACAATACCCCGAAAAGGTGCATGCCCTGGATCAAGAACTCATGCAATGGGTCAGCGACACCAATAAGTAGAGGTTGAAGCAATGCAGCTCTTGTAGATTTCTGTTGAACCGTATCATGTCGACCATGCGTTACCTCATTATCTTCTCCCTGCTCGCCACCAGCGCTCTTGCCTCTCCGGAATTTCTTTCCTTTGAGGAAGAACAGCCCTCCGAAGTAACCGCCGAGAGCGGCAAGCTCAGCGTGACCACGGCGCACCTGCAAGATGGCAAGCAGTCCCTGTGCTGGGAATTCCAGGACGGGGATGCCTTGGTCTTCCACACCGGACCGCTTGGCGATGTCAACCGGCGTGTTGGCTACGGTGGATATTCGCGATCCGCTTTGATCCTGCCGCTCTACCTTACGGAGCTCAGCGATGGTCATTTACTCGTTGAGGTCCGCGCCGGCGATGAGACCGCCGCCACCATCACCGTGCCGTTCGCCCACGTTGGGTGGCAAAAGCTCGCCTACCATTACACCTGGAAATCCAGAATGAATTGGTCCAACATCAAACTGCGCGGAAAAATCGACAACCTCCGGATTTCTGCCCACGGCCTGGACAAAGCAACCAGCGCCTACTTCGATGCGATCCAACCTCACACAACCATCGATTTCCGCCGTGCCAACGACGCCATTACCGCCCCCTGGAAACCATTTCAGCCCGACTTCTCCCAACTGCCGGATCCCAGCGAGGAAGACCTCGCCAAACTGGACAAGCTGACCGCGCTGTGTGTGCCCCAGCCGAACCCGAAAACCTCCCGCGCCCACTGGGAAAAGCGCCTTGCCAGCCACGACGAACTCATTCATTCCTCCGGCTGGAAAAAAGGCCACCCGCTAACGGTGGATATCAGGAAATGTTTCGGCCTGCTTAACACTATCGCCAACGACTGGAATATCTGCGCCGACCCCGAGCTGAAACCCCAACTCGCTGCACGCTTCCACACCGTCAACGACTGGCTCCAGGAACAAGGGCTCGTAGTCAACGGTGCCTTTGGACGTTACACGAACTACCATGGCCGGACTTACGTTGATGCCGTCACCAAAATGCGCGACCCGCTGGCGCAGCACGGCACTCTGGAGGCCTCTATCAATTACATCAAATGGTCGTACAGCTATAGCGGCAGTTTTCGGGCGAAAAACTTTACCCAATCGATGGATTACTTCCACAACAATGCCTTCCGCATGCTGCGCATCGCTCTCAGCCACGCCGACCCCGTCGAGCGCTGGCACCACGTCAATATCTATCGCGACGTGCTCGGCAAGCAAATCCTCGCCTCGATCAAACCCGATGGCTCTATCTTCCACCACGGCTTTCATTACTTCGCCTACGGCTCGATGGGCATGAACGACGTCTCTGATCTGCTCGCCATCTTCTCCGCTGCCGATCTGCCAGTGGCCGAAACCGCCATCGACAAGGTCCGGCTCGCGGTGATGCAAATGCGTTGGTATTCCGGCAGCACCACCCTCTGGTCGTTGAGCGGACGTTCTGCTTCTGGCAAGCTGAGAGTCCCCACCGGTGCGTTTCTGAGCCTCGCCAAAGCCTACGCCCCCTACCGCGACGGCAAATGGGACCCCGAGATGGTCGCTGCCTATCTACGCTTCAACCCGAACGCCGCCGAACAACCAATGTTCGGAGGCTACCAACCGGAACCCTCGCCCACCGGCTTCAACGTCATGCCCTACGCCAACCTCGCCATGCACCGCCGTGATGACTGGCTGGCCGGCGTCAAAGGCTTCTCAAAGTACGCCGCCTCCGGAGAGAGCTACGCGGGTGACAATCGCTACGGCCTCTGGATGTCCATGGGGCAGCTCGAACTGCTTTCGCACCCCACGCCACTGGTCACCGTGCACGGCTCGGGCACCCGCCCGGATGAAGGCTACAACTGGTGCGCCATCGAAGGCACGACCACCATCCACACCCCACTGGAAAACATCGCCAATGGCAACGGCACCCGTCACCCGCGCCAACCCTGCACCTTTGTCGGTGGCCTCGGTAACGGGCGCAACGGCGTCTTCACCATGCCGCTCGATTTCGACACCAAAAATATCATGCCCAAAGGTGCCTCGGCCCCCGCACCGTTGCAGGCACTCAAATCCTGGTTCTTTTTCGACGATCGCATCGTCTGCCTCGGCTCCAACATCTCCACCCAAAATGGCAGCTTCCCCGTCCGCACCAACCTGTTCCAGAAATTCCTCACCGATGCCTTCACGACCACCGTGGCCAACGGCGAAAAACTCACCCTTGCTGCCACTACGACCGTGCGCGATTTCTCCGACGGCGCAACGATGGTCGATCCCTACGGCAACGCCTACTTTGTGAATCGTGAAAACAGCGTGCACCTGGAAATCAGCGAGCAGAAATCCCGCGACAGCAACGACAAAGAGGACACCGCCGGCAACTACGCCACCGCCTGGATCGAACACGGCATCGATCCGCAAAACTCCACTTACCAATACAGCATTCTCGTGCAGCCGGACGAGGAGGCGCTCGAATCCTTCGATCCCGACAGCGCATTCTCGGTGCTGCTGCAGGACGACAAGGCGCACGTCGTTCACGACAACGCCACCCACACCACCGCCTACGTCATCTTCGACAAGGACGCCAGCCTGCCGGAAAATACGCCCTTGCTCAAGGTCAACCAAGCCTGCCTGGTGATGATCGAAGAGCTTGGTGACCACCTCAAGGTTTCCGTGACCAACCCGGATCTCAAGGCCGGGAACGCCGAACCAATTCAACTCACCTTGGACGGCTCATTTACCAGCGAAGGGCAGCTCGTATCGGACAAGGACGGCAACACCCAACTGACAATCCCCATCATTGCGGCAGAACCCCAAACGCTCCGTCTCGACCGGAACGCCCCATGAGACTTTGTGATAAGAAATTCATCAGGATGATGCGGAAGCAACGCTTGTTTGTCGTTTCATTGCCAGGTTAGGTTCATGGTGCGCCCGAAGTATCGTGAACTCACGGGTGGCACCGCGGTTGGTCGGGATGGTGAGTGTCGTTTGTCCATCGTTATGGGACAGCTCAACGTCGGTCTCTCGCTCGAGGTTCCATGTGCCCTCGAGGGTGATGGTGGTGGCCGGATACAGGTTGGTTGCTTGTGTCGGTAAGGCTGAGCCTGAATATGTCGAGACCGGGTTTTTTCATTCTGCTTTGGAACCGACCTCAGCTCTCCAATCCACATGCAGCCGGGTTAGCCGCTCGACGATCTCCGGGCTTTGGTCGGCGAGATTGCGAGTTTCGCCAGGGTCATCTTCGAGGTTGTAGAGATGAATGCCGGACCGGATGTCGATTTGTTCGGTGTTGCTAATCCGCTGCGAGGCTTTTTCGTCTATCGTTTTCATGAGTTTCCATTTACCGGATCGGACAGACCACTGAAAACCCAGATCCCAGTGCAAAACTCGTTCTGAGTCAAAACCGGAGTCTTTTTCGGAGAGCGATTTAACCTGACTGATTCCATCGAACGCATTCTCTTCGTAGGGGACTCCGCACCACTGAAGCAATGTCGGGGCAATATCCAAGGCTGAAAATACGAGGGAGTCGTTGATATAGGCATTTGCCACACGGCCTGGATATTTCACGATCGTAAGAGTCCGGGTACCACCTTCGAGCAGATGATATTTGCCCCCGGCCAGTGGTCCGTTTTCAGCCCAGTCCGGTGTGCACCCGCCGTTATCGATGGTATAGATGATGATGGTGTTATCAGAAATACCCGATTTCTCGAGGTGATCGGATAATCTGCCGATGGCGCTGTCCATGAGTTCCAGCTGGGCGAGATACCATCCCCGTCCTTCCGGCATCTCTCTACGATGAGGGCGTGCATACCATTCCATATAAGCGGCTCCGGCTTCCTTTTTACTCATCGTTGCCGGTAGTTTGAGGTCTTCAAATGTCGGCAGGTTTCGTTTCTTCAGTTCGGCTTCCGGTAGTTGCCACGCAAAGTTGTGCACCGCATTGTAGGCCAATAGAATGAAGAACGGATCTTCGGTTTCCTGATCGATGAATTCAATAGCCCTGTCTGTCCAGTCATCGGTGGTGAAACCTTCCCAATCGTCGACGGCCCGGTCATTGTCCCACATCGTCCCCAGGGCCATTTGTAAGATCGCAAAGGGATGGCCATAGTCTTCCCGTAGCGCATCCGAATGATGGAGATAGTGAATTCGTCCTCCCACGGAACCGAAGAAACGGTCATACCCCAGCTGCAAAGGAAATCCAATCTGCCCGGGCGTCTTCGTCGCACTGCCGACAAAGTGATGTTTGCCAAAATGGGCCGTTCGATAACCGGCCTTCTGAAGTCGGGCAGGCAGAGTCTTTTCTGCTTCGGCACTGGTAAGCGCGCGTGCTCCCCCATAATGATACGCCCCGAATCGAGCCTGATAACGGCCCGTGGTTAAGCCCATTCGGGCCGGACTGCAAATCGCACTGGTTGCGTATGCCTGAGTCAGAACGGTGCCCTCTTTGGCAAGTTGATCGAGATGCGGAGTCTTGACATCGTCCCTGAGCCCCATGAATCCAAAATCGGCGAATCCTTGATCGTCGGCCACGATTAGTAAGACGTTTGGACGATCAGCCGCCTGACCTGCTGAAATGGCGAGTGAAAAAACGGTGAAAGCAAGCAGCTGAAATTTCATTGCGGAGATTTAAACCCGTCTACAAGGCTATAGACAGCTAAATTTCCCTTCAGATGGGCTGTTTCAAAGGGAGACATATTTCGGATTTCTGACTGTCAACACCAATAACATCGCAAGACGACACATGCCGATGTCCGTTAAGACACAGCTTAAACGGGGTTGGGTCACTCAGGTCCGTGGAGTCTATCGACAGCTTCTGCAGCTGATTCGAGCCATGCGCCCGCAGTTTCTCCGGGGGCGTAAGGACCAGCACGGTAAACTGGAAGCTGGCGTTCCCGGGACTTCCACCATGTGAGAGCCACGTCTTGGTTTGCGGACGCAACCACGGGATAAAATTTTCTAGATCGGTCGCCACGTCGGTATTGCGCTTGAAGCTTATGTTGGAGTAATCGAACGCCCGCAAGTACAGCGCAGCAACCGGAGGTCTGGATTCCGGGCGGGCTGGGAATAGCCAGTGGAGACGTGAGGGACTGATTATTCACCGCTCAACATGTTGTAGCGGTATCTCGACGAAGAGAATGCTGGTAATTCAGGCGGTCCGGAAAAATAATCGAAGAAATTCTGTAACCAAGGTTCCCGGGTTGGTACTACATCACGACCAATCATGAAAGAACCCGACCGAGAATTCGTTTTTCAACTCACCGACTGGCAGAACCGGCTGTTCGGCTATCTGGTCACTTTGTTGGGCAATACCCATGACGCGCGCGACGTCCTTCAGGAAACCAACCTGGTTCTCTGGCAGAAAATCGAGGAATACGATTCGGACACGAACTTCGGTGCGTGGTCAAAGAAGTGCGCCTATTTCCAGGCCCTCGCCTTTCTCCGCGATCGAAAAAGAGACCGGCACATCTTTGACGACGATCTCCTGACCAGATTCGCAGAGGAGGAACCAGAACACTCCGACGAAGAAGAACGTGACCTCGCCCTTCGCGACTGTCTGAGTCAACTGCCCGATCAACAGCGGGAGATCATCAGCGAACGCTATCGCAGGAATACTCCGGTCCGGCAGGTGGCCAAAATTTTCGGTAAAAAGGAAAACGCAATGAAGGTGTCACTGATGCGCATTCGCCAGTCACTTTTCCGTTGTATCGAATCCAAACTGGAGGCTTCAGCATCATCATGAACGACCCCGGATTTGACGAGAAAAAATTGCTGGCTCTGATCTCGGACTTATTGGACGGGACGATCGACAATGAGTCGCGCGAATCGCTCAATGCCTTGCTGAAGCAAAGCTCCCAGGCCCGTCGATTCTATCGCGGCCACATGGAGTTGCATGCGCGACTGCATCTCAGTTATGAAACTAGCGGGGTCAGCTCAATGCCTGAGATGTCGCGCATTCTGAAAGGCGGCGATATCGGCGGCGAGACTCAATCACCCCCCCCTCGTGCCGGTTGGTGGATGGGGATTGCCGCCGCTCTGATTGCTGGTTTGCTGGTCAATGCACTCGTCATCAGCAGGGTCGACACCTCGGATTATTCGGATGGGGAATTTGTCGAATCGAGTGGTGGTGTAGCGGTTTTAAGCCGGGCCATTGAGGAGAAATGGGCCGCGGATTCGCCGAACTATCGCGAGGGCAACACTCTCCCAGCCGGCAGGCTGCAGTTGGCCTCCGGCCTATTGCAGATTGAGTTCTTCGGTGGTGCCTCGGTAATTCTGGAAGGGCCTGCGGAGTTCGAGATTTTATCCGAGGAACGGGCCCGGTTTCATCGCGGCCGCCTGCGAGCCTTCGTGCCGGAACCGGCGCAGGGTTTCACGATCGAGGGACCGGGATTCGACGCGGTGGATCTCGGCACGGAATTTGCCATGAGCGTGGATGCCGCGGGCCATGGAGAAGTTCATGTCGTCGATGGAGAAGTGGCGCTACACGAAAAGTCAGGTTCGCTGTTGAAGAGTCTCACCACGGGCATGGCGAGCCGATCCACCGAGGCTGCTCCGGGCGATTTGGAACCGATTGAAAGCCGCGGTGCAGACTTCGTCGGGCGGGAACAGATGGAAGCGATGTCTCTTCAGCATGGGAATCAAAAGGCGGAGATTTGGAGACAGCAGCGGCATCGTTGGGCAGGCGATCCTGACACCCTGGTATTCTTCGATTTCGAGAATCAAAAAAACTGGGACCGGCAACTCATGAGTTTGAAAGAGGGCGGACCACGGGGAGCGATCGTCGGGGCGCAATGGACTCAGGGACGCTGGCCGGGAAAAGGGGCACTGGAGTTTAAACGACCCAGCGACCGGGTGCGGATGGAGATTCCGGGGGAATTTGAATCGGTCAGTTTCTCGGCGTGGGTTCGGATCGAAGGTTTCGACCGTTGGTTGAGCTCGTTGATGCTGACGGATGGCTGGGACACGGGTGAACCGCACTGGCAGATCAGTGATGCAGGCGAGTTGATCCTCGGCATCAACGGCATGCGCAACGCCTACTCCCCACCGGTCATTGGTCCGCAGTCCCTCGGAAAATGGCTCCATGTCGCAAGCGTCTTTGACGAAAAAGCGCAACTGGTCTCGCACTATTTGAATGGTGAAGTCGTGTCGACCATGAAGGTGAACCGGACGGTCGCAGTTCGATTTGGCGCAGCTGAGATCGGCAACTGGCGTTCAAAGGATCGGACCGAGGACCTGAACAAGATTCGGGTTCTTAATGGACGGATTGACGAATTTCTCATCCTGGGGCGCGCGCTGTCCGACAGCGATATTCGCGACATCTACCACAACGGAGCGCCCGGCAATTGAGCCTCTCTGCCGCCTCTAATACCAACAGATTTTCTCCCACTCTTTTCCCCTAAGACTGCTGTTTCCAGATCGCCCGTCATCATGAGACAATTCTTCCCCTCTACGCTGCCCGCCTTTCTCCTTCTTTTGATATTCGTTGCCAACGCCACCGCCGAAAGTCCCGTGGGTGGCGATCACGCCGAAAATATGAAGAAAGGCATGGCCCTCTTCACAGATTCGATCCGTCCTGCTTTACTTGAACATTGTGTGGACTGTCACGGCGGGGAAAAAACCCGGGGAGGACTCAATCTTGCTTCCCGGGAGAGTTTGCTTGCAGGTGGCGATTCCGGAGCGGCGGTGGATCTCAGGAGACCGGCGGAAAGCTTCCTACTTATTCTGATGCGGCACGAGGAGGAGCCGTTTATGCCGGCCAAGAAACCAAAGCTTGAGGCGAATCTCCTGGCTGAGTTCGAACAGTGGATTCGGTTGGGAGTGCCCTATGACAGCCCCCTGGTCGAAGGCACCGGCGGGAATCTGGAAATGACAGTCACCGATCGGGATCGGGAGTTCTGGTCATTCCGCCCCCTGACTGTATCATCGCCGCCGGCCATTGAGGATCCGTGGATTCGATCCGATATCGATCGCTTTGTTCTGGCTGCGCAACGCCGCGAAAATCTGACCCCGAATCCAGCTGCCGAAAAGCACCAGCTCGCCCGTCGCGCTTTTCTGGATCTCACCGGTCTGCCGCCGACTCCGGAAGAGATGGAAACCTTTCTATCCGATACCTCCCCGGATGCCTGGCCAAATCTGATCGACCGCCTGCTCGCCTCGGAAGACTATGGTCCCCGCGCCGCGCGATTCTGGATGGATGTGGCGCGGTTTGCCGAAAGCTCCGGCTTTGAACACGACTCTGACCGCAAGACGGCTTACCACTACCGCGATTTCCTGATCAACGCCTTCAATGCGGATCTTCCTTGGGATAAAATGGTGAGTTGGCAAGTGGCCGGAGATGAACTGGCACCTGAGAATCCTTTGGCCATGATGGCCACCGGTTTTCTGTCCGCCGGAGTCTTTCCCACGCAGCTGACCGAAGCCGAGTTCGAGTCGGCCCGTTACGATGAGATCGACGACATGGTCGGCACGACCGGAATGGCTTTTCTTGGGCTCTCGATTGCTTGCGCCCGTTGCCACGATCACAAGTATGATCCTTTTCCAGTGAAGGATTACTATGAGATGGCGGCGACCTTCGCCACCGCCATTCGGAGTGAGGAGGAAATCGCCGTTCCTTTCGGCAGGAACGAAAAGGCCAAGGTCATGGTTTGTTCGGAAGGGGTGCCTCCGCTTAAGCATCATGCCGACAAACGTGGTTATCCCCATTTCTACGAGGATGTCCATTACCTGTCGCGGGGAGATGCGAATCAGAAGGGCGAAGTGGCCAAGCAAAGCTTTCTCGAAGTTCTCATGCCGAACGCCGATGCGGCCGACCAATGGATCGTGGATCCGGAGCCCGGTTCAAAATCCAGTTTCCGGCGTGCCTCACTAGCCAACTGGATGACCGACACCGAAGGGGGGGCGGGTCACCTGCTTGCACGTGTCATTGTCAACCGGGTTTGGCAGCAGCACTTCGGTCGTGGAATCGTCGCCACCCCCAATGATTTTGGTTTCCAGGGCGAGCGCCCCACTCATCCCGAATTGCTCGACTGGCTGGCAAATGATCTGATCGCGCACGACTGGCGGCTCAAGCGTCTCCACCGGATGATCATGACCAGCGCCACCTACCGTCAATCCCCGGAAAGCGATTCCGCCCGCGTAGAACGCGATCCCGATAACCGGTTTCTGTGGCGTTTCGCTCCGCGCCGACTGGAAGCCGAAGCGATTCGCGATTCCATTCTCGCTGTGTCAGGTCAACTCGACCGGACTCCCTATGGCGCCGGGTCTTTGTCCCCGGACATGAAGCGCCGCAGCATTTATTTCACAATCAAACGCAGCCGCCCACCGAATGCGATGATCGTCTTCGACTGGCCGGAACACCTCGTGAGTATCGGTCGTCGATCGACCACAACCATTGCTCCGCAGGCCCTTCACTTCATGAATAGCGATGAAGTCCGTCGTTCTGCGACTGGCCTTGCCAAGCGTGCAGGCGATCTCAACGGAGTTTATCGAATCGCATTGAACCGGTCCGCCCGGGATGAAGAAATCGCGACAGCGGAATCCTTTATCAAGTCGCAGGCGGCCTGCTACGAAGGCCTCGCCGATGCCCGCGAGCGCGCCCTGATCGATTTCTGTCAGGCAATACTCGGATCCAACGAATTCCTCTATCTGCAATGAAAGACCAGGACCCAACACCCGCATCACTTTTCTCTCGACGAAACCTGCTCCGCCGCGCCGGGGCCGGCGCCGGAATGCTCGGACTCGCTTCCCTCTTGCAGGACCAGAAACTCCTTGGTGCCGTCGGCAAAAGCTTGAATCCGCTGGCCGCGAAAACGACCCGCCATTTCGCGCGTGCTAAACGCGTCATCTGGATTTTCATCAATGGAGGGCCTAGCCAGGTCGATACCTGGGACTACAAACCGGACCTGGCTAAGCATGACGGTAAGGAACTGGAAGGACTCGATAAGTTCACCGGTTTCTTCGCCAATTCAGTGGGCGGAATCATGAAATCTCCGTTCGAATTCCGGCCCCGTGGCAAGTGCGGGAAAATGGTTTCCGACCTGTTTCCGCACCTCGGCGAACACGTCGACAAAATGAGTTTCATCCACTCAGGCCACACGGAGTCCAACAACCACAGTCCGGCCCTGTTCATGATGAATTGCGGCATTCCGCGAATGGGTCTCCCCTGCGCAGGATCGTGGGTTTCCTATGGGCTGGGCAGCGAGAGTTCCGACCTGCCCGCTTTTGTTGTGATGTCGGATCCCCAAAACCGCGGTCTTCCGAAAGGTCAGGCCGGAAACTGGAGCGCAGGCTTCCTTCCCGGTGCCTATCAGGGAACCTGGCTGAAGCCTTCCGGCGATCCTATTGAGAATCTCTTCCGCTCCGAAAACGTGCCTCCGCCAGCACAACGAAACCAGCTCGATCTGCTGGCCAAACTCAATCGCGATCACAGTTCCAGCCTGCCACACGACAGCGACCTCGCCGCCCGGATCGAAAGCTACGAACTCGCCTACCGCATGCAGATGACCGCGCCCGATGCGCTGGATATTCAACAGGAACCGGAACACATCAAATCTCTTTACGGGCTCGATCAAAAGCACTGCGGGCACTTCGCCGAACAGTGCCTCACCGCGAGACGTCTGGTGGAACGCGGCGTTCGCTTCGTTCAGATCTACTCCGGTGGAATGGAAAACCAGCTCAGTTGGGATGGCCACAAAGACATCAAAGGAAACCACTCCCAATTCGCCGCCGAAACCGATCAACCGGTCGCCGGGCTATTGGCCGATCTCGACCAGCGCGGCCTGCTCGATGAAACCCTCGTGGTGTGGGGCGGTGAGTTCGGTCGCCTGCCCGTCGCTCAGAAGGGCGACAAACCCGGTCGCGATCACAATCCTCACTGCTTTACCATGTGGATGGCCGGTGGAGGCGTGAAGGGGGGCGTCAGCTACGGCGAATCCGACGAAATTGGACACAAGGCCGCAGTCGATCCGGTGCACGTGAACGATATCCACGCCACCATGCTGCACCTGCTCGGCCTGGATCACGAGAAGCTGACCTACAATTACGCAGGTCGCAGATTCAGGCTGACCGATGTCGGTGGTGAAGTGCTGCACAAGATCATCGCGTAAAACGTCACTTCCTGTTTCCGAATGAAAGCGCCGCGCATCAGGATTCGAACCTGCCTCACTCTGTCAGCTTTTTTGGCTGTGGTCTCAACGTCATCCGGAGATGACGACGCCGAAGTCGATTTCAACCGCGACATTCGGCCGATCCTTTCCGACAAGTGCTTTCACTGTCATGGTCCGGACGCGGCCAACCAGAAATCCGACTTCCGAATCGATACCTTCGAGCACGCCACTGCCGACCTCAACGGAGTGAAGGGAATCGTACCGGGGAACCTCAGGGACAGCGAAGTTCACTGGCGCATTCGGATGCCAAATGACGACATCGACGTCATGCCGCCGCTCGATTCGAACCGCGTTCTCACCAGGAGAGAAAAGGAGCTTCTCGACAAGTGGATTGAGCAGGGTGCGAAGTATGACCGGCATTGGTCCTTCGAAAAGCCGGTAAAGGCGCCCTTTCCAGAGCTCTCCGAGCCGTCGAACCTCGAAAGAGTCGAAAACGCCATCGACCATTTTGTATTCGCCCGGCTCGAGTCAGAGAAACTTGAGCCTCGACCGATGGCCGATCTGGAAACCCGGCTGCGCCGTGCCGCGCTTACACTGACGGGGCTTCCGCCGGAACCGACGGAAGTCGATGTCGTCCTGGCGAAGGCAAAGGAAAACCCCGGAAAGGCCTACGCCGAATTCGTCGACGGGCTGCTTGCCTCAACGGACTACGCCGAGCGCCAGGCGTTGCGTTGGCTGGATGCGGCACGTTTCGCCGATACCGACGGCTACCAGATTGACACGCCCCGGTCCAACTGGCCGTGGCGCGACTGGGTGATTCATGCCTTCGACGAGAACATGCCTTTCGACCAGTTCACGATTGAACAACTCGCCGGGGACATGCTTCCGAACGCAAGCCAGAAGCAGATTCTCGCTTCCGCATTCAATCGCAATCACCGCCAGAATGCCGAGGGCGGCGCGCTCGCCGATGAGTTCTTGGTCGAAAATGTCATCGACCGGGTTGAGACCACCTCGACCGTCTGGCTCGGTCTGACCATGGGCTGCGCGCGCTGCCACGACCACAAGTATGATCCGCTCAGTCAGCGCGAATTCTTTCAAATGTTCGCCTACTTCAACAACATTGGCGAAAGAGGTATCGGCAAGGGCATCAACGCCAACCCGACCATGGATTTCCGCTCCCCGCTGGTCGAGCCACCCGCGGAATTGCTGACTGCCCTCGACGAGGCGGAGGCCGCGTTGAGCGAGGCTCGAAACGGATTGGCGCAGCGCCGAGACGCATGGATCGCCGAAACGGAAATCCTGTTGAAGGAGGGTGAACAGGCAAATTGGCAAGCTTTTCCCGACTCGCGACGCGCGGAGGTTTCCGGCGGCGACGGAGAACTGACGCGTGACGGCGAAGGCACCTGGCTCTTTGGCGGGCAGAACGTTGACGAGGCGATCTATGAAATCACCTTCGCCGCTGACAAGGATACCGAAATCACGGGCATTCGCCTCGACGCCCTGCCGCACCCGACATTCGGAAAACCGCGTCAACTTGCTGGCAGCACGAATGGCAACTTTGTTCTCACGGATGTGACGCTGAGCGCCGTCGACCAGCGCTCGGGTCGTTCCCGCGACTTGCCAATCGCCCGCGCCTCAGCCACCTTCGAACAGAACGGCTACCCGGTTTCAAATGCCATCGACGACGAAGACAGCAGCGGCTGGGCGGTGTTTGGTCCGGATGTTCGACCGGAAGAACTGAGCGCCTACTTTGTCCTCGCCACGCCGGCCCGGCTTGCTCCCGGGGAACAGTTCGAGGTCCGGCTCGCACACCAATCGCGTTTCGTCGACCACAACATCGGGCGCTTCCGCCTGTGGTTCAGCAGTGAAGACCTGGGCGAAAAAGTCGATCGCGCCACCCTCGGATCCAAGGTAGTGGCCGCGTTGGAAACGCCGGCCGGGCGTCGCAGCGGAGCTGAACGCAAAACCCTGACCGATTACTATCGAACCATCGACAAGCCCCTCCGGCAGGCAGGGCGTACCGTGACGCGAATTGAGCGGGAACTGGCGTCCATGGGGGCGGAAAGCGTACCGGTGATGATCATGCAGGAGCGCGAAGGCGAACCGGTGCCAGCTTACTTGCTTGAGCGCGGCCAGTACGATGCGCCCGTTCGGTCGAAAGAGCTTTCCCGCGCCGTGCCAGTGGCCATTTTCGAAGGCAGTGATGCAGACCAGCCCCGTGACCGGCTCGAGTTTGCCCGTTGGATCGTCTCGAAGGACAACCCGCTCACCGCCCGCGTCATCGTCAATCGCGTCTGGCGGGACCATTTCGGAATCGGTCTCGTGGGAACCAGCGAGGATTTCGGTGCGCAAGGCGAGTTGCCCAGCCATCCGCGACTGCTCGATTGGCTTGCCGTTGAGTTCATGGAGTCCGGCTGGGACCTCAAGGCGCTCCATCGTCTCATCGTCACCAGTGCAACGTTCCAACAGGGTTCCGCCACCGATCCAACTCTGTTGGCTCGAGATCCCGGAAACCGACTGCTTGCCCATGGACCACGCTATCGACTGGACGGATTCGCCATTCGTGATACGGCCCTGCATGCCGCGGGGCTTCTCGATTCCCGCGTCGGTGGACGTCCCGTGAAACCCTACCAACCCGCCGGTCTTTGGAGTTCTCTGGCATCGAACGCCAAGACCGAATACAAGGTCAGTGATGGCAGCGATCTTTACCGCAAGAGTCTCTACACCTATTGGAAACGTGCCGTGAACCCGCCCCGCCAGTTGATCTTTGATTCCGGCGGGCGCGAGGCCTGCGATGTTGGTGTACGCCGGACAAACACTCCGCTGCAGGCCCTCGTGCTGATGAACGATGTGACCTTCCTCGAAGCGGCCCGACACCTTGGGAGACGTGCAATTCGTTTCTCAGAAAGCGAATCCGAACGGTTGGAAGCGCTCTACCGATTCGCGACCTCGGCGCGACCCGACCCCGTTAAGCTCGATATCATGAAGGACAACCTGGTGCATTTTCGAGGGCACTTTGAGGCCTACCCTGACGTTGCCACAAAATTTCTCGCCGTCGGCGATTCGCCCCGTGATGAGTCGATCGGTGCTTCGGAGCATGCCGCTTGGATGGCCGTTGCGCATCTCATCCTTAATCTCGACACCACAATAAGTGTGGAATAATTCTTTCTCTATCAGGACCGGTGAGAGCAAACTCAGAAAATCTTCCATGAAATTATTAGCATCCTATCTCTCACTACTCTTGTTTGCATCAGGTGCGCTCGCCGCCGAGAAGCCTAACATTCTCCTCATCTTCGCTGACGACATGGGGATTGATTCGGTGAGCGCCTTCAACGACAAACTCGGATTTGAGACACCGCACCTCGATCGACTGGCGGATCAAGGTATGTCTTTCATGGACGCACACACGACGTCGGCTGTGTGCTCGCCATCGCGATACGGCCTGCTGACCGGTCGCTACAATTGGCGTTCGAGATTGAAGCGTGGCATTGTCGGCAAATGGGAGCGTCCTCTTATTGAAGAGGGAAGATTGACGCTTCCCTCTATGTTGAAACAGCATGGTTATGATGCGGGCATGATCGGCAAGTGGCATCTCGGCCATCACTGGCCCAAACGAGGAGGCGGAACGACGGCGAACGAGGACGAGATTGATTTTGACGGCCGCATCACCGGGGGGCCAAACAGTATCGGCTTCGATTCCTGGTTCGGTGATGATATCCCGAACTGGCCTCCCTACGCATGGCGCGAAAACGAAACTTTGCTCGGTCCCATCACGACAACGGCCAAGGATTTGGGACTGAAAGGAGTCACTAACGGGCCTGCCGTCGCCGACTGGAATCTCGAAGCGGTGCTTCCCGAATATGTGAAACGTTGCTCCGAGTATCTGCTGGGTCGCAAGGGCAACGATGATCCGTTTTTCCTCTATTTCTCGATGCCTTCGCCACACACGCCCATCGTGCCAAACGCCGAATGGAAAGGGAAAAGCGGCATCAGTGACTACGCAGACTTTGTTCTCGAAACTGACTGGGCGATCGGAGAAGTACTAGAGGCGCTCGATGAGAGCGGCCATGCCGACAATACGCTCGTTCTGTTTACCACCGACAACGGCACCTCAACCGCGGCGGGGTTTAAACAGTTGGAAAGCAAGGGAGTCAATCTGAGAGCCAACTGGCGTGGTAACAAGGCGGATGCTTTCGAAGGCGGGCACAGGGTGCCGTTTATTGTGCGCTGGCCGGAGAAAGTCGAAGCCGGAACCCGCAGCGACGAATTGATCTCCGTCGCCGATATCCTTGCAACCTGTGCCGAGGTAATCGGGCATGAGTTGGCGGACAATGCAGCCGAAGACAGTGTCAGTTTCCTCCCCGTTCTCCATGGCGAAACCCTCGAAACTCCTTTGCACGATGCGGTCGTCTGTCATTCCATCTCAGGACATTTTGCGCTCCGGTCGGGCAAGTGGAAAATCTTGTATTGCCAGGGTTCAGGCGGCTGGAGCGCTCCAAAAGAAAATATCGCAGCGAAACAAAACCTGCCCCAAATCCAACTCTATGATCTCGAGGCCGACCCGAAAGAAACCACGAACATCTACGAAAAACATCCCGAAGTGGTTTCCGGTCTGACCGCAATTCTGCGGCGCTACGTGGAGAACGGTCGCAGCACCCCGGGCGTGCGGCCGCAGAATCACGGTGGCGAGATCCACTGGGACCATCTTCCATGGGAAAAGAACACTCCGGCCTCCGCTCAGCGGAATGCGATGCAGAAAGCTCCTGCCGGTTCGCAAGCGTCCTCCAGCCGGACCGTGGATGTCGGTGCGACAATATTGTTCGCGCTTCGCAGGGGAGGGGAGAGGCGGTGAACTGGAGCTTCAAGGCAGCAAATCAACGACGACATGATTAGTAAATTTCTCATCAACCACCGGCTCTTGGGCGGCTCCGTCAGGATGACCGCGGCGGCGCTTCTTTGGCTGGCCGCTAAAGCCTCTATCGCCGCTGAAGTCGATTTTGCCCGTGACATCCGTCCGATCCTCAACGCCAAGTGCACCGAGTGCCACGGCGGGGTCAAGGCCGCAGGCGACGTGTCTTTCATCTATCAGGAGCAAGTAATCAACTTCGAAGGCGACTCCGGTTATCCGGTGGTCAAGCCCGGCGACACCAAGGAGTCGGAACTTTTCTACCGCATCACCACCGATGATCCCGACGAGGCGATGCCACCCCCAAAGGATCACCCGCCCTTGTCGAAGCAGGAGATCGCGCTGATCAAGCAGTGGATCGAGGAGGGTGCCGAGTGGAGCGACCACTGGGCTTTCGTGACGCCGCGCCGTCCTCAGGTGCCGACGACGAAATTCGAAGCGAGTGCCAACAACGACATCGACCGATTTCTTTTCCACCGTCTTGAACAGAAAGGCTGGCAACCGGGCCCCGCGGATACCCCCGGTCGCCTGCTGCGGCGCCTGCACTTGGCACTGACGGGACTGCCGCCGTCGCTGGAAGAAATCGACGCATTTCAAAAAAGCCACGCCACCGGAGCCGACGCCGCTCTCGAAGCGGTGGTCGATGACCTGCTGACCCGGCCCGCTTTCGGCGAACGCTGGGCGGCGATGTGGCTCGACCTGGTGCGCTACGCTGATTCCGGAGGACTGGGCCAGGATCAAAGACGCACGATATGGGCATACCGCGACTGGGTGGTTCGCGCCTTCAACAACGACCTGCCCTTCGATCAGTTCACTATCCAACAACTCGCCGGCGATCTGATGCCCGAAGCGGGAATCGACGAACTGGTCGCTACTGCCTGCCAGCGCAACACCCAAACCAACAATGAGGGCGGCACCGACGATGAGACCTTCCGCATGGAGGCGGTCATCGATCGGGTCAATACCACGTGGCAAACCTGGGGATCGGTCACCTTCGGCTGCGTGCAGTGCCACGACCATCCCTACGATCCAATTCGCATGACCGAGTACTACCAGTTCATGGATTTCTTCAATAACTCGGCTGACTCTGATTTGCCCAATGAAGCGCCCGTGCTGCGGGTGCCGGACGATCCATCCCGCTACGCGGAGGCGGATCAACTAAGCCGCGAAATTTTAACGACCAAGCGCAAGATTTGGAACCTTGGCAGTGAACTCAAGGCCGATACGAAATGGCGTCCCGTCGAGGAAATGACGGTCAGTTCCCAGAACGGCACGCGCTATGCCGTCGAAAAGTCGGTGACCGAAGTCGGTGCCGAGTTCCACACCGTCGGCACGGTGCAGGCGAAAACCCATACCCGTATCGAGGTGCCGGCGACAGCCCTCGGCAGCAAGGTCGTCACTGCCCTGAGGCTCAGCGTTCTGCCCCTCGACCCGGAAGCTGCGCGCAGTGATCCCGAATGGGGATTCGTCATCGAAAAGACCGAACTGAACCTAGTGGACGACAATGGCAAAAAGACGCCGGTGGGGCTGCGCCACAGCGTGCCCGACGTGCCGTGGATGCCGACTGATCCCTGGGGCATGATCGGTGCCGACGGCAGGAGATGGGGGGCCGATTCGCGTATCCATCATCAGCGTGATCTGGTGCTGGTGCCCGCCACGCCGGTCAGCGTTCCCGAGGGCGGCAAACTGGAGCTGTATTTCAATTGCAACAAGAGCGGCCACGGTCACCCGATGGTGATGAAACGTGGTCGCCTCGCCACCAGCACCGACTCGCGCTGGACTCAACTGGTCGCGACGGACGGCGAAGTCCTCCAGCTCGTGAAGCAGACAGGTGCGACTGTAAAGAAGCTCAAGCAGATTCCCGGCACCACGGTGCCGATCCTGCAGAAACGGCAGCAGGCGATTGCCCGGCCGACCCACCTTTTTGCCCGCGGCAATATGCTCGAGAAGGAAGACCTGGTCTCCGCCGGATTGCCCGCCTCGCTCACTGCTGTCGCGCCGATGCCCGGGCGGGAACGCAACGGAAACTCCCGACCCGACCGCCTCGCCATGGCGCGTTGGTGGGTTTCCGAAACCCATCCGCTGACGGCGCGGGTATTCGTCAATCGCCTGTGGGAGCAACTGTTCGGCGTCGGTATTGTTCCGACCCTGGAGGACTTCGGCTCGTCCGGGGAAAAGCCGACCCATCCCGAACTGCTTGACCACTTGGCGTTACGTTTCCAGAAAGACTATGCCTGGAACACCAAAGCGATTGTCCGCGAGATGGTGCTCAGCCATGCCTTTTGCCAATCAAATCGCATTTCCCCGGAGCTGGCCGAAGCCGATCCCGATAATCGCTATCTGGCCCGCGGTCCGCGGCTGCGGCTCACTGCCGAGCAGGTCCGCGACCAGGCACTGGCACTGTCAGGTCTGCTGTCGCCGAAAATCGGTGGCCCGCCGGTGCATCCTCCGATACCCGAAGGCGTGTGGCGTCCTTTCGAGGCAGGCGACAAGTGGAACACGCCCGAAACCGGCGACCAAAATCGCTACCGACGTTCGATTTATACCTATTTGAAGCGCTCCATCCCGTATCCTGTCTTCGCCACTTTTGACGCCCCCTCGCGGGAGTTCTGCACCCCGCGTCGCCTGAAGTCAAACACCCCGCTGCAGGCCCTGGTAACACTCAACGACGCGGCATTTGTTGAATGCGCCGAGGAGCTTGGCAAGCGCATTGGCGGCGACGAATTTTCCGGCACCACCGCCGAACGCCTCGCCCGTGCTCACCTGCTCGCCACCGGTCGGCTTCCCGGTGACAAGCGACTTGGCGAGTTGACCGCGCTTTACGACAGCGCCCACCAATCAAAGCAGGGAGACACCGCTGCCGCCTGGACGGTGATCGCACAAGTGCTCCTCAATCTCGACGAAACCCTTACCTACTGATCGCCATGAATCTCGAAACGCTTCACAGTGAACTGCAACGGCAAAGTCTGCAGCGCGACACACGACGCCAGTTTCTGTCTCACTGCACCACCGGTCTTGGTGCTCTGTTTCTCGCCGGTCAGGCGGGCAAAGGCATCGCCGCCGATAAGGCCCACGGCATCCTGCACGGGCGTCCCCAGCACGATCCGGCGAATCCCTTGAACGCACTTGAGCCGCATTTTCCCGGTCGCGCCAAACGCGTCATCTACCTGCACATGATCGGGGCACCGAGCCAATTGGAGCTGTTCGACTACAAGCCGGATCTGAAAAAACTCGACGGCCAGCCCTGCCCGCAATCGTTTCTCGAAGGCAAAAATTTCGCCTTCATTCAAGGCACCCCGAACATGCTGGGGCCGCAATTCCCCTTTCAGCAGCACGGCGAATCCGGCGCCTGGGTTTCCGATCGACTGCCGCATTTCGCCAAAGTCGCCGACAAGGTATCGTTCATCAAAACGCTGCAAACGGACCAGTTTAACCACGGGCCGGCGCAGTTGATGGTTCACTCCGGAAATGCCCGGATCGGCTATCCATCGATCGGGTCCTGGACGACCTGGGGAATGGGAACCGAAAACGCCGACCTGCCGGGATTTGTCGTCCTGCTCTCCGGTGGTCGTCAGCCGCGTGTCGGCAAAGCGCTGTGGGGTTCCGGGTTTCTCCCTTCGGTTTATCAAGGGGTGCAGTGCCGGTCGAAAGGAGATCCGGTGCTCAATGTTTCCAACCCGAAATCGATTTCACGAGACCTTCGACGCACGACGCTTGATACGCTCAACACCCTCAACCGGGACAGCTACGACGAATTCGGGGATCCTGAAACCCTGACCCGGATTGCCCAGTACGAAATGGCCTTTCGCATGCAGTCCGCCGTGCCCGATGCAATGAGCATCGAGGATGAGCCGGAACACATCCACAAACTCTACGGCACCAGCCCGGGCAAAGAAAGTTTTGCCAACAATTGCCTCCTCGCGCGGCGCCTGGTCGAACGCGGGGTCCGCTATGTGCAATTGTTCGACTGGGGCTGGGATTCTCACGGATCATCCGCCAGCGAAGCCTTGAACGATGGCTTTAAGAAAAAATGCCAGCAGACTGACCAGCCGATGGCGGCTCTGCTTAACGATCTCGATGAACGAGGCATGCTGGAGGACACTCTGGTCGTGTGGAGCGGTGAATTCGGTCGCACTCCGATGCGGGAAAACCGTGGCGGCAAAGAAATGAAACTGGTTGGCCGCGACCACAATCCCGGCGCTTTCACGGCGTGGCTGGCCGGCGGCGGAATCAAGCCCGGCATCAGCTACGGCGAGACCGACGAAGTTGGCTACGGAGCCGCGATCAATCCGGTTCCGTTGCGCGATTTGCACGCCACCATACTGCATCAATTGGGATTCAATCACAAACGTCTCAACTTCCCCTTTCAGGGACTCAACCAGCGTCTCACCGGCGTGAAATCCGCCAGCGTTATCAAAGACCTGATCGGCTGATTGTTTTCCCGAATACCTCTGTTTTCCCACCATATTCGCAACGCCATGAAATTCGATGAAACTCCCCGGCCTACCACCAATCCGATTCTGGACTGCCAACTGCTGCAAAACCGTCGTCACTTTTTCGGCAGCGCCGCCAAGGGAATCGGCGTCGCCGCGCTGTCCTCCCTCCTCGGCCGCGACGCGCTGGCCGCACCCGTTAAAACTTCCAGATCCGGGGGAACGCTCGACTCACTGCACTTTCCCGCGAAGGCGAAACGCATTATCTACCTTTTCCAAAGCGGGGCACCTTCGCAGCAGGATCTCTTCGATCACAAGCCGCTGTTGCAAAAGCACTTCGGCGAGGACATGCGCGATCACTTTGAGATGACGCAACGGATTACCGGCATGACCGCCGGGCAATCCAGCTTTCCCCTCGCAGGGACAAAATACGAATTTCGGAAACACGGTCAGAGTGGCATGGAGATCAGCGAGCTACTGCCACATATCTCCGGGATCGCCGACGATATCTGTATGATCCGCTCAATGCGCACCGAGGCGATTAACCACGATCCGGCGGTGACTTTTTTCCAAACCGGTCACCAACTCGCCGGACGCCCCAGCATGGGTGCCTGGCTGTCTTATGGGCTCGGGTCCGCCAATGAGGATCTACCCACCTTCATCAGCATGGTTTCGCGCGGAACCGGAAGACCAAACTGCCAACCACTCTACGATCGCCTGTGGGGCAGCGGATTTCTGCCGACCCAGCATGCCGGCGTCAAGTTCATGGGAGTGGGCGATCCGGTGCTCTACTTGAACAATCCCGACGGTTTCGATGCCGGCGCGCGCCGACGGATGCTCGACGATTTGGCACGGATGAATCAGCGTAGCCTGGAAGAGTTCGGTGATCCTGAAATCGACACCCGAATCCAGCAATATGAAATGGCCTACCGGATGCAGACCTCGGTGCCCGAACTGACTGATTTTTCCGACGAACCGCAGCACATCCTCGACATGTACGGCCCGGACGTGCAGAACCGCGGTAGCTACGCCTACAACTGCCTTCTCGCCCGTCGCATGGCCGAACGCGATGTTCGATTTATCCAGCTCTACCACATGGGCTGGGACCAACACTTCACTCTGCCCAAGCAGCTTCCCGGCCAGTGCCGCGACACCGACCAGCCTTCAGCGGCACTGATCAAGGATCTGAAACAGCGGGGCCTGCTCGAAGACACCTTGGTGGTGTGGGGAGGCGAATTCGGACGAACCTCCTACTGCCAGGGCACCCTATCACGGGACAACTACGGCCGCGATCATCACCCGCGTTGCTTTTCCCTCTGGATGGCAGGGGGCGGAGTTCGCCCCGGACTGACCTACGGATCCACCGACGAGTTTTGCTACAACGTCACGGAAAACCCCGTCCATGTTCACGATCTGCACGCGACGATTTTGCACCAGCTCGGAATTGATCACGAGAAGCTGACCTATTTTTTCCAGGGACGTCACTTCCGACTCACCGACGTGCACGGACATGTCGTCCGGGATGTTTTGGCATGATCGCCTACGAGTAGGGCCTTGCTGTACAACGAAATATCGAGCGCATCCCTTCCTCCCTTGATTCAGTAAGGAAAATCCGGCTCGGGAATCCGGGTTTCGCGGAAGATGTTTTCGAGACGCTCCACGATCTCCGGATGTTTGGCCGCGAGATCGTTCGTCTCGGAGCGATCCGCATCGATGGCGTAGAGTTCTCAGTGAGCCGGCTTTTTCGTCAGGACATCCCGCGGCGTACTGCCTTCCACTTGCCCTCACGAATGGCGAATCTCATCCCTTCCGCCGCCAACCGGTCCACGTTCGGAATCGGCTGACGTCGAAGAACTGGAAAAGCAAAGGTTGAGTAGAATCAGTGGGATTGAAGAAGGACACGAGTGGTCATGGGAATCCCCCATAGACGGTTTTCTTCTTCATCACCAGCAGCCGGTTGATGCACAGGATCGAAAGCAATTGCCTCATCTTGTCGACTCCGGCAAGCAAGCTCGACCACGCCGCCCTACTCACCCTGCAATTTCTTCAGCGCCGCGATGATGTCTTCCGGTTCGGCCCGGCGACGGTAGTCGGCGTCGAGGAAGGCGTAGCGAATCACGCCGTCTGTTCCGATCACGTAAGTCGCCGGAAGCGGCAACCGGTCGGCGGCTTTCTCCCCGCTGCGTTCGACCAGTTTGAACTTCTCCGCGTAGCGTGCGCGGGTGTCGTCATTGAGTTTGAAAACGAGCCCGTATTGCTCGGCCACCTGGTGATCGATATCGCTGAGAACCTCGAAGGGCAGACCCTGTTCCTTGACCGTTTCGGCGGTGGTGTCGGGCAGCTCAGGCGTCAGCGCGACGAGGGTGGCGCCGAGTTCTTTGAAGTCGTCGTTGTGCTTCGTTAGTGAGGCGAGGGCGATGTTGCAATAAGGACACCAGCCACCGCGATACCAGGTGAGCACCACGGGCCCCTCTTTCAACAGATCGGAAAGCCGGACCTGGTTGCCGTCGGGATTGCCGAGAGTGAAGTCGGGAGCTTTGTCTCCGACCTTTCGCGCTTGATCGGTGAGTCCCGACGCCTCCAATTCGGCGAGCGCTTTCTCCTGACTCTGAATGATCTCCGGCGAAGCCTTTTCGAGAAAGGCATCGCGGCGTGCGTCGAGCTGGTCCTGCAGGTCTCCGGCGAGGGTGGGAAGGGAGGATGTGGTGAGGCCGATGGCGAGAAGGAGTGAGAGGGAGAAGGAGAGCGAAGGGAATGGGGTGGTTGGGTTCATGATGGCGGTTAGGAGCCGGGTGGCGAGTTCAGTGTGATGGCAGGGCGTTGGAAATGCCTACGGCATTCAGAAAGGCACGCGGATTATTTTGATATTTCATTTTATCAACGACCGGGTGCAGCCGCGCCGATCAGGCGTCGGACTGCCACCCATTGTTCGCTTTTGTTTTTGCTTCCAGGTAGCTGCCCGGCAAAGGCGTGATTTGCTCATTATCATGCCAGACAACCGGTTCCGCTTCGAAGTCAACACCCCAATCCACTGGAAGTAAGAAGAACTCACCAATTTCCTCACGATGACAATAGAGTTCCCAGAGACTCTTTCGTTCAAGATTCTTCGCAACGTTAACATCTAGATTAGAATCTTCTGCGCCTACAAACCAACCCGAATCGCTAGCCTCCTCGGGATCCATTCGATTCATAAACCATTGCTCGCATTCATACAAATCCTTGATCACAATCGCACTTTGGCATGCATTGCACCATCCTGGTTCCTCACCGAAGCTATCGGCGACATAACGCTGCCGAATCATGAGATTGAGCGCATCTGAACAATCGTCAGAAAATTCCATTGGCATCGACGGATATACTGGAGCTGTGACTTTCTTTCCCCTTTCGTCATTCGAAACTTGGAGCCAAATCCACGACATCTGAATTGTATCGTCAACCTTGAACTCCGCGCCCGCGGCGACACTATCTTCGAGGTACGATTTCAACGCTTCGTAAGCAGGCTCAATTGCATGCGGCGCATAGATTCTCGGCTCTTCCATTCTCCAATATTGTCTAAAGCGAACTTGGCGATTACTTCGCTCGGAAAACTTCGCTCTGGATGGCGAGGCGAATGAGGTCGCCGAAGCGGTAGCCCTCAGGAGGCTCTGCTTTGACCAAAGCTTCGACGATCCGTTGATCCCCGACTGAAAGTTCGCGACCGGCCCCGTATTCGAGGAGCTTGGTGAGCAGGCAGTGGGTGAAGACCTCGGGTCGTTCTTTTAGGAAGCGTTTGATTGAAGGGGCGCCGTTGAGGGCGGTGCCATCAGGCATGGCGGCACTGGCATCGATGGGTGTCTTGTCAGCTACGTACTTGGTGCGCCACCCGCCGATGGCGTCGTAGTTTTCGAGGGCGAGACCGAGCGGGTCGATATCGCGGTGGCATTTGGCGCAGGTTTCCAGTTCGGTGTGGGCCTTGAGGGTTTCGCGCACGCTGGTGGCCTGGCTGGTGTCGATGTCGAGCGCTGGAACGTCCTTCGGCGGAGGCGGCGGGTGTTGGCCGAAGAGATTTTCCAACACCCAAACGCCACGCAGAATCGGTGAGGATTCCACGCCGTCGCCCGTCACGGTGAGGACGCCGGGCAGGCCTAACACGCCACCACGATCGAGCACATGACGCGGTAAATCCGGCGAATCCGCAAAGCTGACGCGCTCCGGTTCGGGCCAAACCAGGCTCTGGCGTTGGCGCGCGTCGACCGCCCCGATACTCTTGTCTCGCTTCGGTTTCATACCCCAAATCACCTGCATCGCACTATTGGCGTAGGTGAAATCGGAGTCGATGAAGGTGGAAATCGGAAGGTTATCGCGCAGCACTTCTTCGAAAAACATCTCGGTCGAACGCACGAAGCCATAGCGCACGGTGTCATTCCACGGGTAGCGATTGTCGCAGACGTTGATCGACTGGACGGTGCGATTTCCGAGCCATTGACCGGTGAAGTGTTTCACAAATTGCTGGGAACGTGGATCGGCGAGGAGACGCTTGGTCTGCGCGGCGAGAATTCCAGGTTCGGACAGTTTTCCCGCACTTGCGAGTTCGAACAACTCAGCATCGGGCATCGTGCTCCAGAGAAAATACGAAAGTCGCGAGGCAAGTGCGTGGTCGCTGAGATGCTCGGCATTCTCAGCCTCGCGGTAGAGGAATTGCGGCGAACAAAGCAGGCGGCGAATCGCGTAGTGCCAGGCAAATTCCGGTTTCCCAGCCCCTGACTCGTTTCCATGCTGCAAAACGGCGGCAATGAGCTTCTCCGATTCTGCATCAGTCAGGGGACGCCGAAAGGTGCGCTCGGCCAGCGGAAGCAGCTTCGTTTCCAACTCTTCCCGGTCGAGGCTGGGTGGCCAGGCACCAAAAAATTCGACCACGCGCGGCGGAACGGCGAAGGGGCCTTCGATTTTCAAACCTCGAAGCTCCACCGTCGGCTCGGGCCGCTTATTGATCTTGGTAAGATCCTTGTTGATCTGGTTCCTGTTTTGGTCGCTCACGCGGTAAGCGTCCGCCGGGAGCCGATTGGAGCAGTAGATGTGCAGCGTTTCGCCGGCCTCGACTGGAACGTCGCATTCGATCCAGGTCGGATCGCCCGCCGGAATCTCGACCTCCGCCACCAGGGTCGTCCGATCGATTCGGTAGCGTTTCGGCAATTGCTCCTCGGTCGGGTCAAAGGCGTGGAGGCCAAGCCGCAACGGGTTACCGTCGGCACCGGATTCGGCCTGTGCGTTGGCGTGCAGTTTGATGCGGTAGATCCCGGACGAGGGTGCAACGAAGCTGCTGTCCCAAAGCGCGCCGACCCAGCCGGAGTGGTTAAAGCCGGTGAACTTGAGAAATTCTCCCTTGGGGCCGAACCAACGCCGCGCCTGGTCGCCGCCGATGGTTTCTGTCGTCAAGTTAGAGCGGTAAGTCAGCGGATTTGGCAGCGGAACGAAGCGGTCGGCAATGTCGGTTGCCGTTTCGTGGTAAGCCTCCATCACCGCTGGCGAAAGGAACAGTCCCGCGGGCATCGTGTCGAATTCTTCGCTGGTCGCATCCTCAGGAAACGAGAGCGGTAAGTCGATCATGCGCATCCCGAAGAGGTCGCGGACCGTGTTGAGGTATTCGTTTCGGTTCAGCCGACGCACTGGCGTGCCACCCGGTTTGGCGGATTGATCAGCCTTGGCAAAGGCATTTTCGAGGTGGGTTAGAAACTTTTGCTTCGTAGCTTCGTCCGGGTGAGCCTTTGCCTTTTTTGGCGGCATATCACCTTCGGAGATATAGTCGCGAACAAGTTCCCATTGCTCCCGGGTATCAGTGTCGATGAGATCCCAGGGTAAGGTATCGATTTGAAAGTCACCTTTTTGTTCATCCGCGTTGTGGCAGGTCGAACAGTATTGCTCGGTGAATTGGGTGATTGCTCCGGGTGCGGTATCGGCAGCAAAACTATTGTTCGAAATCGAAAGGCAAATCATCGTGAAGACGAGCACCAACCGATTCGGGACTGTGCCGCAAAGTATCGATTTTAACCCGAAGGGTTTCGAGCGATTAGCCTTGGATTGAGCGAAGCGATATCCAGGGGATAAAACGGAGAAAATTTTGAACCCGAAGGGTTCGCAGCGCCGGAATTCAACAGGCTGTGACCCCTCCGGGGTCAACTTTGATTGATCACTACACCCGGGTATCGCTTCGCTCAACCCGGGGCTAATCGCTTTGAAACCCTTCGGGTTAGGTATAGGTAGTGCAATCGAAGCATTCCCTGGCTGCATTCCAGCCTTCCGTCCTTTTTTGCCCAAAACACTCCTCATAGCAACGCTCCGTTCAGATTCGACTGGCTTGTAGCAAAGGATTCCATCTCGAACCCCAGCTTTTGCAAAACCGTCACGTAGAGATCGCAGGCCATCTCGTTTTTGTGCTCGTGGTCCGCCCCGCAGGAAAGATGCCGCTGGTGCCGATACCCGCCGCCCGCAACCATCAGCGGAAAGTCGACCCGACGATGTTTCGAGGCATCCGCCATCGCGCTGCCGATCAGCACCGTGGTGTTGTCGAGCGTGTTCGAGCCATCGATATCGCGCGTCTCGTTCAGCGCCTTCATGAAACGCGCCGCCTCGCTCATGTGGGCCGATTCGATCGCGACCAACTGGTCGACTTTCTCCGTTTTGTTCCCGTGATGCGACAAGTTGTGGTAACCAGCCGACATCAGCTCGTCGCCGAGCATCAGCGCGCCATCGGCCAGCGGAATCGTCAGTGAAAAGACGCGGCAGGCGTCATTTTTGATCGCCAACGCCATCAAATCCCACATCAAATCCTCGTTTTGAATCATCATCGAATGCGCGATCGTCTCCTCCTCCGGCAGGGAGAAATTTGCATCCGGCCTGGGGAACGGTTTATCGAGCCAATCCTGTCGGCGAGCGAGCTTTCGCTCCACATCGCGCACGCTGGTGAAGTATTCGTCCAGCTTATCGCGGTCCCCGGCGCTAACGCGACCACTGAGCATCTTGGCATCGGCAGTCACGTCGTCGAGCAGGCTGCGGCCGGATTCGAGGAGATACTGTTGCCGCTCCATGTCCGCTGCTTTGCCGCCGAACACCTTGGCAAACATCACGCTCGGCCGCAAAATCGGTGGCAGCGGGATGCCGTTCTTGTTCAGCGAGACCGGCGCGTTGAACCGCTGCTCGCCCGCGCAGAGTTGGAGCGATTCATACCGCGTTTCCGCTCCCATTTTCGGCGCGACGAGTTGATCGAGCGAAATGCTCTTCGTCACCTGGCCGGTGAAGAGGGTGTAGACTAACGCGTGACCGTTCCCAGTCGGCCCTTTGTGGTCGAGACCGGAAATGGTGGTGAGTTTGTCGCCGACACCCGCGTCGTCGAAGGGCTTGATGAGCCGCGCGCCGGGTTTGTCTGCGAAAAAGTCCGGCTTGTACCAACCGAGCTGAGTTCCGGCGACGACGAGGCGTTTGGGCGCCGTGGCCTCAGCCTTTCCTGAGGCGAGCGAGGGCAAAAGTGGAAGCGCCAGAGTGGCGGATGAGGATCGCAGAAAACTGCGGCGTGTTTGAGGCTTCATTAATTTTATCGGAATCAGGATTCGGCAATCCAGCCGGTTTCTTAACAAGACACCCTAGCCTTTTGATAGGCTGGCGGGAAGATAATTGCACTTTCGGGATCACAGAATCAGGGGCGGGCTACGCCTCCACGCTCGCCATCAAAAAATCAAAAAAGCGTTGGGCGTAGGGATGCGCCTGATCGGTGAGGCCGGACCCCTGTAAGTCGGCGAGAGTGTTCCTTCACCCATCGATTCGAATCTGACGGCCCACGATTGTGACCTATCTGCGGCCTTGCGCGGTCGTTCGCCTTCTCCTAACCTTCCGGAAACTCCCAAATTTCCCGCATGAACCGATTCCTCATCGCCACGCTTGCCCTCGCAATAGGTCTTTTCCTCAATCCAGCTGCTTCCGCCGAAGAGAAAGCCCGCTTCAAAGCCGGCGCCGCCGTGGCCGACATTTCACCCGACGTCTTTCCGTTCCAGCTCCGCTCCGGTCCTTCTGAATATGTCCACGACCCCATTTCGGTGCGGGCTCTCGCCTTCGAGAACGGAGCCGACCACCGGGCCCTTATCGCCATCATCGATGCGATCGGCATCGGTCGGGAAATGGCGGACGAAGCGAAAATGATCGTCGCCGAGAAGACCGGCTGGGATCCGGAATCCATCCTCATCGCCGCGACGCATGCGCACACCACGCCGAAGGGCGGCGACACCTCACCGGGCCGAGTCGCCTACGAGAAGAAACGCCGGGCGGGACTCGTCGAGGCCCTGCTCAAGGCGATCGAGGCGCTCGAACCCGCCAAGGTCGGATTCGCCTCCGACGAGGAGGCATCCGAAGTGCGCAACCGCCGGAATTTCTATGAGGAAGGCGCGTCGTCGACGCGAAACCCGTGGGGTGGCTTCGACAAGGTGCGGATGAATGGGGGCACCCGGGGCATCCTCAAGCCCGCCGGCCCGATCGATCCGGAGGTCTGCGTCGTCGATGTGCGCACCGAGCGCGGCCACCCGCTCGGCCTGCTCGCCAACTACGCGCTTCACTACGTCGGCGGCATTCCCTCGGTGACCGAGGAGGATGGAAAAGTTCGCGGCATGGCGTCGGCGGACTACTTCGGAGAATTCGCCCGGGTACTGCCCTATCGTCTCGCCAGCCGTCCGCCGGAGGGCTTCGTCGCGATGATGTCGAACGGCGCCAGTGGCGACATCAACAACATCCCCTTCGGCATCGAGCGCGCTCCCCGCGCCCCCTTCGAACAATGCCGGATCGTCGCCAACAAGACCGCCGACGCCGCGTGGCGGGCGATCAAGAAGATCGAAACCTACGACGCCTCCCCCGTGATCGCGACGCGCCAGCGCGAAGTGACGCTCACCTACCGCAAACCCACCGAAGCCGAGGTGGAGAACGCCCTGCGATTGCTCAAGCTCACCCGCGAGGAACGCGAGGCGATCCACAAGAAGACCACCAACTACGCCAATCACACGGTTCGCTTCGCCAAACCCGAGAGTCCGAAAACGGAGGAGGTCATCGTCCAGGCCTTCCGCATCGGCGACCAGGCGATCGTCTCGATGCCCTTCGAGGTGCTCGTGGAAATCGGTCTGGAGATCAAAGAAAAGGGCCCCGCGCCGCACACCTTCCTCATCGAACTGGCCAACGGCAGCTACGGCTATCTCCCTCCTCCGAACCAGGTCGAGCTCGGCGGCTACGAAACCTGGCTGGGGACGTCACGGTTTGAGAAGGATTCGTCCGAGGTGCTGGTGGAGGAGTTGCTGGAGATGCTTGGGGAGCTTTGGGAGGAGTGAGAATTGGTTGGGGGAAGATGAGCTTGGGAGGCGTGAAGCGAAAAAATTACCCTCCCTTTCACCCGAGCACATCTCTCATCACCTCGCCATAAACATCCGTCAGCCGGAAGTCGCGACCTGCATAGTTGTAGGTCAGCCGGGTGTGGTCCAATCCGATGAGATGCAGCATGGTCGCATGCAGATCGTGGATGTGGGTTTTGTTTTCGATCGCCTGGTAGCCGTGCTCATCGGTCGCGCCGTAGCGGATGCCGCCCTTGACGCCACCACCGGCCATCCAGGCGGTGAAGCCTTTGTTATTGTGGTCGCGGCCGTCTTCGCCTTGAGCATACGGGGTGCGGCCGAACTCGCCGGTCCAGACGATCAGCGTGTCCTTGAGCATGTCGCGCTGCTTCAGGTCGGTGAGCAGGGCGGCGATCGGTTGATCGGTGGCCGCCGTGTTGTCGCGCAGCGCCTGTTCGAGGTTGCGGTGCTGATCCCAACTGCCGTGGGTGATTTCGATAAAACGCACCCCGGCTTCGGCAAAGCGGCGGGCCATCAGGCACTGGCGTCCGAAGGTGGCGGTAGCGTCATTGTCGATCCCGTAGAGACTTTTGGTGGCCTGCGTTTCCGCATCGATGTCGAGCAAGTCAGGAATCTCCGACTGCATCCGGAAAGCCAGTTCGAACGACTCGATCAGGCCCTCGACCTCAGGATTGTGAATCTCCTGTTCGAGCTTCCCTTGGTTGAGAGATCTGGCGAAGTCGAGCTGGAGCCGTTGTCGCTCGCTGCTCAGTTTCGAATTGCCGAGGTTCGGCATGCTCACGGCGGCACTGTCTTCCATTCCCTTTCGCAGGCTGCTTCCGATTGGAGTTCCCTGATAGATCGCCGGGAGGAATGCCGATCCATAGTTGCTGGCCCCGGTGGGTGGGCTCAGGGTGATGAAGCCGGGCAGATTCTGATTCTCCGTTCCCAACCCATACAGCGTCCACGCCCCCATCGATGGGCGAACAAACTGAAAGCTCCCCGTGTGCAACTGCGCGAAGGCCTGCGGGTGACTGGGCAAATCGGTGTGCATGCCGTTCACCAGGCACAGGTCGTCAGCGTGTTTGGCGAGATGGGGGTAAAGTTCGGAAATCGGCAGGCCGCTCTGACCGTGCTGTTTGAATTCGAACGGTGATCCGAGCCACTTCGCATCCCCGTTCAAACCGGAGGCTTTGCCCGAATCTTGATTCAAGCGCGGCTTGTAGTCGAAGGTGTCGACATGCGAAGGAGCGCCCTCCATGCACAGGAAAATCACACGCCTGGCCCTGGCCGGAAAATGCGGCGTTTTGGGAGCCAGCGGGTTTGCGCCAGCCGCGCGGGCGCTGTGCGACTGCATCGTGCTGAGTCCGGCAAAGGCACTGTAGGCAAATCCGGTCGACAAGCGTTTCAGGGCCTGGCGACGTGAGGGAGTAGAGAGATGGAAATTCATGGGGAAGGCAGAGCTAATTTACATAGAGAAAATCCGCCGTTTCGAACAGCGCATGGCAAAAATCAGTCAGCGCCTCGTGATAGGCCGCTTCGCGGTCGATGCCGGTTTCCAGGCGGGCCATTTCGAGTGCCTTCTTGAAAAACTGGCTGGCCTTCGCCTTTTCATCTGCGGAGGGTGGGCGGCCATAGACGAGATAAAACGCGGCGATGCCTTTCTGTTCCGGCTTGATGTCTTCATTCTCCATCAGCCGGCGGGCCATGGCCTCGGCCCGGGTCCGAACAAAGTCGCTGTTCATCAGAAAGAGGGCCTGCGAGGGAACAGTGGTGGTTTCGCGCTTGCCCACTCCGCTGTTCGGGTCGGCAAAATCGAAGATCGCGAGCGAATCCGGAACCTGCTTGCGCACGATCGGCAGATACACGGAACGATGCGGACTGGTGGCTTCGAAGCCGTCGATGTCCGCAACGCCGCCGCTGCGCAGGTTGAGGCTTTGCTCTGCGATCACCGATCCGTAAGGCGGCTCGAGATCCAAGGTGCCACTGATCGCGAGAAGGGAGTCGCGCAGAGATTCGGCATCGAGCCGGCGCTTGTCGGCCCGCCAACGGAGCGCATTTTCGGGATCGGTGGTGAAGGCGGTGCTTTCAAAATCTGAGCTCAGTTGGTAGGTGCGAGACAGGACGATCTCGCGGATCAGATTCTTCACCGACCAATCCTCCGCAAATTGCAGAGCCAGATGATCGAGCAGCTCGGGGTGGCTCGGCTTGCTTCCGGTGGCGCCAAAATTATCGACGCTGGCGACGATGCCGTTGCCCATCAGATGCATCCAGACGCGATTGACCATGACGCGGGCAGTGAGCGGATTTTCAGGAGATGCAATCCACCGGGCAAGTTCCAGGCGACCGGAAGATTCGTCGGAAAGCGGTTCCATCGCGCCCTCGGCGGACAAGACCTGGAGAAACCCGCGCGGCACTTCGTTTTTGGCCAGCGCCAGTTCTCCGCGAACCAGGAGCTGTGCGTCGGAAATGGTCTCGCTCTCGGTGACGCCCATCGCGAGGGCAATGGGCTTGCCGTCCTCGTCGTAGGAACTGAGTTCCTTCTCCAGCATGGTGATGACATGATTCAGTCTCAGGAGCTGCTGCCGGTTCACTTGCCCCGGATCCTGCGTCCGGGCTCTCACCAATTCCCTCATGCGGTCGCGGGCCCGGCTGAGCTGAGTTTTTTTGTCCGCCAATTCATCGGCGGACAAGGGCTTGAAGGCATACTCCGTATCCTGGACCGGCAGTTCGATCAGCTCGGACGAATTGCGATTCTGAACCGAGGAATACGTGCCGAACCAGGTGTTGCTGCTCAGAAAAATGCCCGCCATGGCGTAGTAGTCGGACTGCGGAATGGGATCGAATTTATGATCGTGACAGCGGGCGCAGGAAATAGTCGTGCCGAGCATGGCTTCGCCAAGGGTTTCGATTTGTTCATCGACCAGATCGTAGCGAAACTGCTCCGGGCTTTTGGCGTTCAGGTTTTTCGGGCCGAGGGCAAGAAAACCGGTCGCCACCAGATTCTCCGTCCAGGCTTCGTCGCTTGCTGCAGGCATCAGATCGCCCGCGATCTGCGCGCTCAGGAATTCGTCGTACGGACGATCCTTGTTGAAGCTGTCGATGACATAGTCGCGGTAGCGCCAGGCCTCCGGATAGAAAACCACATTCACGTCCCGGCCGTTGGATTCCGCATAACGGGCGATATCGAGCCAATGCCGTCCCCATCGCTCCCCAAATTGAGGTGATGCAAGCAGTTCTTCGACAACGGCGGCCACCGCAGCAGGTCGGTCTTCGGCGCAAGCCGCAATGAAAGCCTCCACCTGCTCCGGTTCTGGCGGCAGACCGATGAGGTCGAACGAAAGGCGGCGCAGCAGGGTGGCAGGATCGGCATCGGCGACCGGTTCCAGCTTGGCTTCCTTGAGGCCGGCGTAGATGTAGCGATCAATGTCTGTCACCGGCCAGGCATCCGCGGGAAATTCGGGAACCTGGGTCTGCCGCGGTTTCCGGTAGGCCCAGAAATCCCGCCCCGCCTCGATGTCGATGACCGAGGTGACTTTCCCCGAAATCGCCGACTTCCGCGGGTCAGGCGCTCCCATCTCGATCCACCTGCGAAAATCATCGATCACCGCGTCGTCCAGTCGATACTTCGGCGGCATCTCAAGCGAATCGTCGGCGTAGCTGATCGCGCTGATCAGGAGGCTTTTTTCAAGATCTCCGGGAACGACCGCAGCACCTGTGTCGCCGCCACGAAGGCTCGCTTCGCGGCTATCGAGCAGCAGTCCGCCTTTTACCTTTTCCGATTCCTGCGAATGGCATTCGTAGCAATGTTTGACCAAAGCAGGGCGAATTTTTGATTCGAAAAACTCCAGCCCTGCTTCATCGGTTTGGCCGAGGCTGACGGTCGCAGGCAGGAGCGTGAACAGCGCCAGCAGTGGCGCTTTGGATTTTCGTTCGGTAACTCGGGAGATGCAGATCATGGTCATTGCCGCGATGTAAGTAGTAACCCAGCAGCCCCGGAAAAGTTTCGTGAATAGCCGGAAAGCAAAGCTTCCGCTAATCAGGACAGCACTACACGATCCAACAGGGTAGGTTCGCCGAATTAACCCTATTAGATCGCCAGAAAAAGGGGGCACCTCAGTGGGCAGCAGACAAGAATTGGCTGTTCCCCGCCTCCCAACCCACCCACTCACCTCACCTCCCACTCAATCCGACGCACCTTGCCGCCGAGGCTCTGGGAGACCAGGGCGTTGCGCGCCGCTTCGTCCAAAGCCGGCTCCCCTCGCAGGTAGCGATCCAGAATCGCGGGGACGATTACCTGGAGGGCTTTGGTGACATCGGTGTCCGGCTTGATCATGCCACTGCGCGGGCCTCCGGTGGGATCGGAGAAACTGAAATGATGCGCGTCGTGGAACCAGAGCAGGTGCTTCTCGCCCTCGGGCATGAGCCGGAAGAAGTCCTTGTGACCGTCACCGACCAGATCTCCGGTTCCGGAAATCCCCGCAAACGGACCGGTGACCTTCGAAAAACTGTCCGCATCGAAGAAGTTGCCGTTCGCACTTTGCGGGCTCAGGCCGATGCCCAGGCTGATGCGGGGTTCGGTGAGGTCGTCGTCGATGCCGACCGGCTTCGCTCCGCAGCAGACCATCGCGGTGTAGGCGCCATACGAGTGGCCGAGGATCGCGATCCGCGACAGGTCGATGCGGCCCTTGAGTCGGTCATCCTCCCGGTTCCACTGCTCGGCGAGGTCGATGGCAAAGCGCACGTCGAGCGGCCGGTTCTTCCTCGCGACCTCGTCTTCGCCGCACTCGATGAGAGCCTCCCGGAAGCCGATTCCCTGGCTGCGCATGCGCCGGCGGATGTCGTCGGTGTTGCTGGTGACGTGCTCCAGGCACAGGACCACGTAGCCACGCTCCGCGATCTCGGACGCGAGGGCATACATCCCGTGCCGACTGCCCGCTCCGCCGTGGGAGACGAGGACGAGGGGGCGGGCGTCCTCCTGCTCCGGCAGGTGGAAGGTGAGGGGAACATTGCGATCCCGCGCCGCGTCGTGGTTCTCAGGCAAGTCGATGACCGACTCCGACGCCGCAGCGCCCGCAATTCCCGTGAAGAAAACGAGGACCGCCAGAAGGCTTGCCGGGGCGACCCGGTTCCACCGCGACTTCTCTGCAAGGACTGACCGACACACCAAAACAGTACAACTCATGATCTCTCTAGACACAAGTTGAGGGCAACTGGTTACATATTTGTTGGGTTGACCGCTTCGCTGTTGCGGGCCAGTTCGGTTATCGCCGGGCTTCGCTCCGCCTGCAAGCACGGGGCCAGAGCGAAGAGGATAAGTACCTCGACCTCATTTTGAACGTGCCCTAGAGAAATTCGTTGATCAGGTTCTCGAGCATTTCCTGGCGTCCACTTGCGAGGAGAGGTTCTCCGTTAGTCGCGGCGAAGGCGGCCAGGTCCTCGAAACTGCAATCGCCGGACTCGATCCTGGCGCCGATTCCGCTATCGAAACTGCGGTAACGTTCCTCGACGAAGCCATCCAGCCGACCGTCCTCGCGGATGGTGTGGGCAATTTTCAGCCCGCGGGCGAAGGCGTCCATTCCGCCAATGTGCGCATGGATGAGATCGATCGGGTCGTGGGATTCCCGACGCCGCTTTGCGTCGAAATTCAAGCCGCCGGTTTTCAATCCGCCCATCTTCAACACCACCAGCATCACTTGGGTGGCGAGATGGATGTCGGTCGGAAACTGGTCGGTGTCCCAGCCGATCAGGGTGTCGCCGCGGTTGGCGTCGATGCTTCCGAGCATGCCGGCATTCGCCGCCACAGTAAGTTCGTGCTCCATGGTGTGGCCGGCCAGTGTGGCATGGTTGGTCTCGATGTTGAGCTGAAAGTGCTCGGTCAGACCGTACTCGCGCAGGAAGTTGAGGCACGCCGCCGCATCGCTGTCGTACTGGTGAGTGGAAGGTTCGCGCGGTTTGGGTTCGATGTAGAAAGGACCGTCGAAGCCGATCTTCTTGGCGTGATCCACTGCCATGTGCAGGAAGGCGGCGAGGTGATCGAGCTCGCGTTTCATGTTGGTGTTGAGCAGCGTCGAATAGCCTTCGCGACCACCCCAGAAGGTGTAGCCGAGACCATCCAGTTCGTTGGTCGCTTCGAGGGCTTTTTTCACCTGGGCGGCAGCGTAGGCATAGACGCTCGCATCCGGGGAGGTTGCCGCGCCTTGCGCATAACGCGGGTGGGCGAATAGGCATGCCGTCCCCCAGAGCAGCCTCACTCCGGTCTCGGCCTGCTTCTCCTTGAGCTTGGATACGACCTGATCGAGCGCGTCGTTGGAAGCGGAAAGATCGTTGAGTTCGGGAGCGATGTCACGATCATGCCAGCAGTAGAATTCGATGCCTGTTTTGTCGAGGAACTCGAAAAACACATCAACTCGCTTGAGGGCGTTCTCGACAGAATTCGACCCGTCATCCCACGGCGTATGTGCGGTGCCGGCACCGAATGGATCGGAAAGATCGTTGCGCATCACGTGCCAGTAGGCGCCCGCGAAGCGAAGATGATCCTTCATCTTTTTGTCCCCGATTAATTCGTCGGGATTGTAGTGTTTGAAGGAGAGAGGGTTTTTCGAGGAAGGCCCCTCGTATTGAATTTTGTCGCAGTCGAAATATTGCATTGGAACAGGAGGTTGTCGTTCGGGTTTCTTTTGATGAACGCCGAGATCCTACCGGTCTTCCCCAAAAGAAAAACCGCATATTGCGTGGAACTTCTGTGGATTTGCGCCAATCTCCGTGCGTGAGCCATCAGGTCGCCATCGTCATGTCCGAAGTCTTCCTGCGACGTCTCACCCCGTCGTTGATCCCCTTCGTGCGCCGCGAACTCGACTACCGGATCGTCAGCATCCACCGCCCCCTTGCGGAATTGGACAAGCTGCTCAGCGACCTCGAACCCGACGGGCTCATCACCGAATGGCTCGACGACAAGACCGAGGCGCTACTTGGTCTCGGCCTCGGGATTCCCACCGTCATCGTCGATACCGATTTCACCTATCCCGGCGTCGTCAGCATCGATGTCGACGACCACGCGGTTGGCCGCGAGGCTGCTCAAGCGTTCCGCCAGTCGGGCCTGAACAGCTTTGCCTGCCTCGGAAACGGGCAGCCCTACTCGAATCAGCGGGTCGAGGGATTCCGCGAGGCGCTCGGAGATGAAGCTGAAGTTGCCCTTCACACCGTGTCCGGCTTTGAGGAAACCCGCTACAGCGAATCCTTCATCCGACCGGATCCCGCCTTGCGGAAATGGCTCGAGGAACTTCCCAAACCGGTGGGCATTTTCGCCGTCCACGATCCTCTCGGCCGATTTCTCTGCGGAGCCTGCCAACAGATGAACCTGGGAATCCCCGAGGATGTCTCGGTGATCGGCGCCAACAACGACGAACTCGTCTGCGGCCTCACCCACCCCATGCTGTCGAGCGTTTCCATCCCCTGGGACGCCATCGGCGAAACCGTCGGTGAAGCGATGCAGCGACTTCTCAACGGAGAGATCGAGGCGATGGCCTCTGCTCGACTCGTCCAACCCGGCGGGGTCGTCCTGCGTCATTCCGCCAATCACTTTGCCGTCGACGACCCGATGCTGCGCCGCGCCATGCACCACCTCTCCGACCACATTCAGGAGCCCATCAGCGTTGGCACCATGTGCCGCGAACTCCGAGTCGCCCGACGCACTCTGGAACGAAAATTCAGGGAACACTATCGATGCACTCCGTGGGAAATGTTGTGCCAGATGCGTGTCAACCAGGCCAAGAAACTCCTGACAAACTCCAACCACCCGATCTCGCTCATCGCCGACCTTTGCGGCTTTCATGATCCCGAACGCATGGCGGTCGTGTTCAAGCGCCTAACCGGTATGCCCCCTTCGCAGTATCGGAAATCTTCTGTTTTGTGATTTCTGCGATTGTGTGGATCGCGTTGCGGTCAGGAACGACAAAATCGATATTCTTTTCAAAAACGTTGTTACACTTTTCCCTTCCCACGGAGAGAAGAAACAAGCCCATGTTGTCAGAAGACGATCAGGAAACATTTACCCGTTTGTGGACCGAAGCTCAGCCGACGGTTTCGCACTATCTGCTGTCGCTCGTTCGTGATTCGGCGACGGTAAAGGATTTGCTGCAATCAACGGCACTGGTGCTGCTGCGCAAATTTGACGACTACGATCGCGAGCAACCTTTTCTTTCCTGGGCGATGGGGGTGGCGAAGTTCGAATTGCTCGGCCATCGCCGCGATGAGGCGAGGAGCCGGGTGGTGTTTGATTCGGACCTGCTCGACCGCTACACCGCAAAGTGGGCGGAACTGGCCCCGCAGCATTCCGACGAGGCGGCCGCATTGCAAAACTGTCTCGCCAAGTTGCCGAAACGCCTCCGCAAGGTGATCCGGCTGCGGTATTTTGAGGATCAGCGTTCCGGCGCTATTGCCGAGGCGCTCGGTCTGACCGCAGGCAATGTCAGGGTCACTTTGCAGCGCACCCGCGAACAACTTCGGCAGTGCGTCGAGCGGGAACTCAGGCTGGAGGGAGGTTCGGCATGACGGACGATTCGAAGACTCTCATTGCCGGATGGCTCGATGGTGATCTCGATGCGGTCGGACAGGATCGCCTCGAAAATTGGCTCCGCGAGAATCCGGAGAACCTCGATCAACTGGTCGAAGCATCGATCCGCGACCAGCAGCTTCGTGAAGCAGTCCAGGTATTTGAGAATCGCGCTTCGGCGGAAAAAGCTCCGGTTGTCCGGCAGTCCCGACGCCGTTTTCTGCCGACGCTGGCCGCGGCTGCCGCGATCGTTTTGGGGTTGGCTGCGGCGCTTTGGTTGTTCCGCGATGCGCCCAATTCCCCCGCCATCGCAAAGGTCGTGGCCGCCGAAAACGTCCGGTTGGCGAATCGCAACGAAACGCTCAAGGTGGGCTCAGCTTTCGCGACGGGGCCGATCATGCTCGAAGCAGGCCGGCTCGATCTTCAACTCGCTTCCGGCGTCCACCTCGAGATGACCGGTCCGCTGGAAGGGGAGTTGATCGACGCGATGCATCTCCGGCTCAAGTCAGGCCGGCTCAATGCGAACGTGGGGGAACGCGGGAAGGGGTTCACGGTCTACACGGATGCCGGTGACGTGATCGACCTCGGCACCGAGTTCGGTATCGAGGTGGATGAGGACGGAGAGAGCCGGGTCGCGGTCTTCACCGGGAAGGTCGAAGTTCGGCCTCATGAAAAAGACAAGACCCAAAAACCCCGCACCATTCTGCTTACCGAAGGCCAGGCGGCCCGGTTCTCGGTGCTCGCGGGGTTGCGCCGCTGGGACCAGGTCGCTCTCGCGGCTCAGGCCGCAGGCATTTCGTCGAAACCTCCCGCCGGAGTCGTGAAACAAGTTCGGGACAACCTCGGGGACAATGAGCTGCATCCTTTTTACGGCGTTGTCGATGGCGGCATGAAAAGCGGCGCGCTCGCTTACACCGACAAGCCCAACCCCAGTTGGCGCGCCGCTGAGGGAGAGTCGTTTCCTGACTGGCTCGAAGGCGCTGACCAGATCCGCACCTACCATCAATTCCGCAGGCGCAACTACTACCGCTTGCATCTCGAAATCGCTGAGCCGGCGGTCGTGTTCGTGCTCCAGGACGCTCGTTTCGAAGCGCCTGATTGGTTGCAAAACCAATTTACGGCGACCGGCACCCAACTCCGGGTCGGTCCTTGGAATATCGCCATGGCGGCTCAGCCCGGTGTCATCGTGGAACAAGACGGACCCTATCTGACCGCCGACATCTGGAAGTGCGAAGTGCCTGCCGGTGAGGTGATCCTCGGCCCACCGCGCGATCGCGAAGACGAAGTTCCCGTGGCGATGTACGGACTAGCGGTCAAGCCACTTCGCGATACGCCCTGAATTTCACCATACCTTGTTAAGTCGATGACCAAACCCTGCTTTCTCATTTTGTTGTTCGCGACCGCGATTCCTGGCGGCACAATCCGGGCGGAATTGGACGTGCCGATGTTTCTCGAAACCTACTGCGCGGCTTGTCACAATCCGGAGAAGAAGAAAGGCAAAATCGATTTGATGCCATTGATCGCGAATCCGAATGGCAGCGATGCTGGATTTCTCGAAGGTATTCACGATGCCGTCGATTTCGAGGACATGCCGCCGGAGGATGAAAAGCAGCCGAGTGAAACGGAACGAGCCGAGTTTCTCGCTGCGGTGAAAGCGTTCGTGATCGCAGGCGGTCGTGAAATCACTGAGAAAGCGATGCAGCCCGGTCACGGCAACTACGTCGATCACAAAACCCTTTTTACCGAACCGAAGGTCCGTAAAGCAGCAACCCCGGTTCGACTCTGGCGGATGAGCCCGCACATTTTCATGCAGCACGCCAACGGCCTTGCCCGTGCGCCCCTGCTCCGAGTGCAGAACAACCAGGGGAGCGACGGATTGCACCCGGCGTTCGCCTACATGACACCTCCGCACACGTTTCGCGACCATGCAGACGCGCACCTTTTCGAAGAAGCGACCACGGAACTTCTCTTCGATGTCTGCTGGCAAATCGCGGGACTTCAGGTAACGGGCAAGCGTCAGCCATCGGTGATCAAAGAATTTGCGGAGTTGGAAAAGCCTACCGCGGATGACTGGGGTCAGATCATCCGGACCCAGTTCCATCTCGCGATGCACAGCGAGCCGTCGGAGGAGGAGACCGTCGCACTGATCACGCTGGCCGAAAAGACCCTCGCCGACACAGGCCCGAAGGAAGCGCTGCAAACTTTGCTCACCGCGATTCTGCTCAAGCCCGAGGCCGTCTATCGATTCGAACTCGGCACGGGCGATCCCGATGAATTCGGTCGCGTTTTCCTCGCCCCGCATGAGCTGAAATACGCCCTCGCCTATGCGTTGACCGACCATGCTCCGGATGCCGCGTTGGAAAAAGCGGCGGACCGTGGAAAGCTCACGACCCGGGCGGATGTCCGCCGCGAAGTGGAGCGACTGCTTGCCGATAACAAGGCGACCGAACCGAGGTTGCTGCGCTTTTTCCAGGAGTATTTCGAATACCCGGGAGCGGCGGAAGTGTTCAAGGATAACCGCCGGGCCAACGCCGTTTTTGCCAACGAACGAATCCGGGACGCTGATCTGTTGGTCCTCCATATTCTCAACGAGGATCGCGAGGTGCTGAAACGCTTACTTACCGAGGACAGCCTCTTCATCGAAAGTATCCCTCGTGAACCGGTTGAAAGGAGGTATCGCGTCTTTCATCTGCCGGACTATGGATTTCCCAGACAATGGAAGTTCGAAGAAAATCAGCCGATTAAACCTCCCATCGGAAAGCGCTCGGGAATCCTGACCCACCCGGCCTGGCTGCTGTCGTTTTCCGACAACGAAAAGAACCAGGCAATCCAGCGTGGGCGCTGGGTCCAGATGAAGCTGCTCGGCGGGATCGTGCCCGATACCCCGATCGGAGTCGACGCAAAGTTGCCAACTGATCCGCACCTGACCCTCCGCGAAAAGATGCACCAGGTAACCCGCGCGGAATACTGCTGGACCTGTCATCAGAAAATGGATCCGCTCGGTCTTCCCTTCGAGCAGTTCGACGACTTCGGGCGCTTTCGCGAAGAGGAATTGGAACGACCGGTCGACACCACCGGCGACGTGGCAATGGGGGTCGAAAGCATCGACGGACCGGTGGAGGATCCGTTTAAAATGCTGGAGCGTTTTGCCAATTCCGAACACGTCGAGCAGGTCTTCGTGCGTCATGTTTTCCGCTATTTTCTTGGCCGCAACGAAACCGTCGACGACGCGCCAACGCTGATCGACGCGCACAAGGCCTATCGCGAAAGTGACGGAAGCATGAAGGCGCTCGTTCTTTCTTTCCTGACATCCGACTCCTTTCTCTACCGGCAACTTCCGGATGCCGAACTCGCTTCCAACTAACTGTCACGACCATGAAACGTAGTCCTTTCACCCGCCGCAAATTTCTCAACCGACTCTCGCTCGGGGCCAGCGCGCCGATTCTCACGCCACTGCTCGACCGCGTCGTGCTCGGCGCCGAGGGCAAAACCGCGCCGACCCGATTTCTCTTTGTCGTCGAGGGCAACAGCGTGCCACCGCTTCAGGTTTGTCCCGAGGGCATTCCCTTCGTAGAGCGCGAAAAACGGAACGGATTTGTCGAGCATTCACTCGATGGCACCACACTACCCACCGCGCTCAAGCCGGTCGAGGAGTTTCGCGACCAACTCACGATCGTGCAGGGACTTTCCGGGCGGATGTGCTCCGGAGGGCACTCCAGCGACCACGGTGCGCTTGGGGCCTACCACGCCAACCAGGGCCGCAACATTCAGGCTCCGACGGTCGATGCGGTGCTCGGACAGGCTCATTCTGGCATTTTTGAAAACGTCGTCCTCGGCATCTCCAGCGATGGGAACAAAGTCGTCGATTTTAACTGTTCCGCTTCCGCGCGCGGTCGCAGCATCGCCACCATCTGTCATCCCGACGTCGCCTACACCAGACTGTTCGGGAGTGTCGCAGAAGGCGAAGCCCGTGCCTCCTTCAAGGCGCGACGCAACCTGCTCGACTACATGAGCAACGACATCAAACGCGCCCGAAAAGAACTCGGTTCGGTTGAGAAGGAAAAAATGGATCTTTATCTAACCTCCTTCGAAACTCTCGATCGCACGTCGAAACGACTCATCGAAGAGCGCGACGCCCTGAAGAAAGTCGTCCCAGATCTGACCGATAAATATTCGTCAAAGGTCGAGACCGATCGGCTCGACGCCCATTTCGAACTCGCCACCGCCTCCCTCATCGGTGGGCTCACCAATGTGGCGACGATTTCTTCCGGTGTCGGGTTTCCCAATTTTGCCGTTACCTTCAGCGGCCTCGGGATTACGGAGAACAAGCACCGCATCGGTCACGCGCTCTACCTCGAAGACGACCGTCAGGGCTGGGAGTGGTCCGAGCAGATCCGCGCCTACCATTTCGAGCTTATCGCCCGGACGATGAAAAGGCTGCGGTCCATGCCAGAAGGCAACGGAACGATGCTCGACAATACGGTGGTCGTCTACCTGTCCGACGGCGCCGAAACCCACCATAGCCGCTGTTTCGAATGGCCCTACGTCGTTCTCGGCACCGGCAATGGCCGCATCAAGCCGGGCGGGCGCTATCTCCAGTATGGCGACTACGGAGCCGACGGGCATCGCACCATCAACGCGATGCACAACACCCTGCTCCACGCCGGCGGCATCGCACGCGACGACTTCGGCCACCTCGATCCGAATCTCGACGAGTCGATGCATCGCGGACCGTTGAGTGAGATGATCTCTTGATGGGGAGCTGCACCCTCAGCGTATCCGGCTTCTGAGATCGAGGAAAGGTGCGGCAATTCGGGGGCGTTTGAAAATGATGGGACCTCGATGAACGCTCTTGCCTTTCACCTTGCGATGCGCATAGTACGGGTCCGTCGATCTGTGGGTCTCCCTTGCTCAAGCTCCCAACACTCGGGGTTCAAAAACGATAGACAAGCAAATTTCGATACCGCAAAGATCGGCGTAAGTGATTGAGCACCAAGAAACGGGGTGTAGCGCAGTTTGGTAGCGCGCGTCGTTCGGGACGACGAGGTCGCAGGTTCGAATCCTGTCACCCCGAC
>CAXBMO010000036.1:0-46688 GCA_963977015.1 uncultured bacterium
GAGCACTTGGCGTTGGCGCCGGTTGAGCCGGAGCACTTGGCGTTGGCGCAGGTTGAGCCGGAGCGCTTGGCGTTGGCGCAGGTTGTGTCGGAGCACTTGGCGTTGGCGCAGGTTGAGCCGGAGCGCTTGGCGTGGACGCCGGTTGAGCCGGAGCACTTGGCGTTGGCGCCGGTTGAGCCGGAGCACTTGGCGTTGGCGCAGGTTGGGCCGGAGCACTTGGCGTTGGCGCAGGTTGAGCCGGAGCACTTGGCGTGGACGTCGGTTGAGCCGGAGCACTGGGCGCGGGCGTCGGTTGAGCCGGAGCACTTGGCGTTGGCGCAGGTTGAGCCGGCGCGCTTGGCGTGGACATCGGTTGAGCCGGAGCACTTGGCGGAGGCGCGGGTTGTGTCGGAGCACTTGGCGGAGGCGTCGGTTGAGCCGGAGCGCTTGGCGTGGACGTTGGTTGAGCCGGAGCGCTTGGCGTGGACGTTGGTTGAGCCGGAGCGCTTGGCGTGGACGTCGGTTGAGCCGGAGCGCTTGGCGTGGACGTCGGTTGAGCCGGAGCGCTTGGTGCCGACGTTGGCTGAGCCGGAGCACTTGGCGCGGGCGTCGGTTGAGCCGGAGCGCTTGGTGCGGGCGTCGGCTGAGCCGGGGCGCTCGGTGCGGGCGTTGGTTCTGCCGGAGCACTTGGCGTTGGCTCAGGCTCAGCCGGAGCACCCGGCGTTGGCGTCACCACAACTGGCGTGCCCGGTGCGGGCGTGGGTTGATCCTCACTTTTCACCAATGCAGCACCTGCTTCCACATTCGAAAGACGACCGGTCAATAAATCTGCCCCGTGCTTGTAGCCAAAATTCTGCAACGCCTCAATGACGCCATCGGGATCCTGATTCGCTTTCGCGGCTTTCTCCGCAATTTCATTGAAATCCGGATTCCCGGTGAAATTGGAGTCCAGAAACCAGCCATGAATCGCCGCGGCAACCAGGTGATACTGCGCCGCCGGATCGTCCTTCGTCGAAACATGGTCAAAGAGGCTCTCATAAAAGTTGCCCCAACCAAAAGGCCGCCAAACATCTTTGTTCTTCAGGTTTCCCAAGTAAAAGAGAAACTCCGAAACGTTCTCTTCCACGCTCAGCCCCTTGCCGTTTGCCGGCGCCTGATCGCCGTTCCAAAAGGCCAGATTGCTCGGTAGGGGAAACAGCCCCTTCTCGCCCAGACTGTGGGTCGCATCCGGATTCGCCTTCCCACTCTTCAACGCCATCTCCGCATTCATCGTGGCGAACGCATCCTGAAGCGTCAGCGGAACAAAATCCTCGCCATGAGCCGACTCTTCCAGACTGAAATTCACCGAATCGATCGCATTTTTCAACGCGCCATAATTCCTCGAGAAAAACTCCGGCTTCGTCAGGTTGTCGACCTGCAGCCCCGCCCCCACAAAAAGATTTCGCGAACTCGCCGGATCTTCGTCCAGCTTCCCCTGCCCTTTGGCGTAAGCCAGGACTCCGTCCAGATACATCTTGGCAAAACCGGTGGTCCCCAAGGCGTGCGCAGCCGCCACATCGCCACTGTTGGAGGCGAAAAACGGCTCCACCAACGCCGCCGGAGGATTGCCGGTATGCAGACTTTTCCCACCCCGTTCACTTGAGCTCAGGATCTTCACGCCGCGGTCGCGAAGTTTCAGCTTGGCGAGCATTGAATCCTGCAAGGCGCGACAGAGCGCCAGCGACTTCGTGCTCCCACTGGACAACGTCTCGATTCCGGTCGCCGAAGGACTGGCCGAGTTGAAGTGCAACTCAATGCTGATGTCCGCCCCGGAATCATCCACCTTGGCATAGGCGTCCTCGATCTCCTTGGAATAGCCGGACGACTTCTCGCGATTGATCCGAATGACTTCCAGCGAGCGATACGAGTTCCAGATCATATTGCTGGAACTCAACTTGATCATCTCGTCAGCGATCTCGTTGTTGAAATCGAACTCATACTTGTTGATGGGAGCCGGAGCCTTCGCCCCTTTGGCTTGCGAATTGTGTCCGACGACGACTGCTACTTTCATGGAAAATCCTCCTGATTGAGTTGAGATTACATTCTTCCCTTTAGATTGGGGTCAGGACCTCATTCAGGCAACCCTTTGCTTGGCAAAAAATTGCTGCGAAACGAATTGCCCGATGGCATCCAAATGCCCTATTTTAGGAGCATGAAAACGCAATTCGCGATCCTCCTGCGCTTTCCCACGTGCCTACTCGCACTGGTGAGCTTCCTCGCTTGCTCGCCCGAAACCACCGGCAAAGTCCCGCCAACCAGCGATGCTGAATTGATCCGCCTCATTGCCGCGCACGGCTCCGCAGTCGAAACGACCCTCGAGAACCTGCCGGAGATCGAGAAGAAGATGCTCGCCGGAGCACCATCGCCCCTCCAGGCTGCGGATGCGGTTCTGGCTGAAGCCACCCCGGAGCAAAAGGCGAACTACATCTCCCGGCTGGAGAGCGTCCTCAACGCGAGAGCCTTCCTGCTCGAAGAATGCAGCGGCCTGGACAACGGCGTTTACCAAGCCGCCGCCGAAGTCCCCGAGATGAAGAAGATCGCCGACCAGGCCCTTGCCCGGACCGGTATGGAGCCCAAGGGCAAAACCACCTACGAGGTCATGTCTGAAATGACTTCCGGTCAGGATGCCGCCATGCTCACCGCATTGGCCGTCACCATTGCAGAGCGAGACACCGAGACCAAGGAAGCGCTCCGAACGAAGTTCCGCGAAATCGCAGCCAAGTTCAAAGAGCAGCAGTCTGACAATTAAAGCATTCCGAATTGCGCGGCGTCAGGGAACGGGCATCGCTTCGCTGACCGGGATTTCCTCGCGCAATAATTTCGCAGCTTCGCCGGTGAGTTGCAGGTAGTGATCACTGGGCAGACCTTCGTAGGTCAGAAATGAAACTCCGTCGCCGACCGGCGGTTGGTTGGTGCATTTGAAGATGGCGGTTCCTTCGTCAACTTCATCGAACATCGCGACGTAGATCATCTCCGCACCAGCCCGTTTTGCCGCCACCACCTGCGACCAGAAAAACTGCCCTTTCAAGCGCGGGATGGATCCCAGTTCAGCGCCTTTCAAATTGTGCCAACTGAATCCGGGAAAGACAACCGGGAGATAATCCAAACCGTGTTCCCGGCTCCACGCGAGATCGGGCTGCCAAACGTTGACTCCATGTCGCGCCGCTTCTTTTGGATTGCGATAGCGACCGACCGTCCACGGGCTGATGACGTCGGCCAGCTTCAGCACTTCGTGGAGCGCCGGATCCGGAATCGAATCCCGATGCAGCTCTCGCCAGCCGGTGGGAATTCCCAACATGATGGCGCAGCCTTCCCGCTTCAGCCCGACCATCAGATCCCGGCATTCGGCGAGGGTGTATTTCCGGCCGTCGTTGAATCCGATTCCCCAAATCGCGACCAACGGCTTTGCGCCGTGACGCAGGTAGGCAGGGTCCTCGCCCATCTTCATCGTATTGCGAAGCTGAACCCAATCCGTCAGCACACGATCCGTCTCGCCCTTCGCCAACCCGCTCAAATCATACATCACCACGTAGGCACGTCCGTTGCGATTCGCCCCCTCCCGAGCATGCGCCAACACCGTGTTCTTGTGATGCAAGGTCTTCTCGTTCTTGATTCCGTTGGCAAAGCGCTGGACGAACGCCCCATCGATTCCGTAGTCGCGCATCCACTCGAAGTGGCGCAGGACGGTTTGGCGATTGGCGCTGCTGAACACCTCGGCCGTCCTTCCATCGGCGAGCTTGAACTGCGTGGGATGGCGCTCCTCCGCTCCATACTCCGTCAAATCCGGCCAGAGATCGACAGTCACGTTTCCGGGGCCAAACAGTTCGTTTCTCCTTTGGCTCCAGTGCGTCCAGCCCAGGCCCATTCCATCGCCTTCGCAGTTGAACCAACCCTGGTATCCGCACATCACCTTGCCGGTTAGGGTGGAGGTATCGACGCCCTTCACAACCGGTCCGGCATAGGGCCGCAGGAGCGATTCTGACGGCGGCGATTCGAGATCGGCTGCTTTCGCCAAGAACGGAAGGCACGCCAGAACGAGGCCGGCGAAGAGTGGGACTTTCATCACCGTGAAGCCTTGGGCTTGCCTCCGACAATTCCCAGGTCATGGATCGACCAATATCCACTGCTTTTCGCCGTCTGGGTGATTTTGATAAACCGGGCCGACTGTTCTTTGAACTCGATGATCGTTTTGGCGTTGTCGCCTTTGCCGGCCGCGACAGGTTCCCCCCAGGTTTTTCCATCGAGAGAAAGCGACACTTCGTATCCCTTCGGATAGTCGCCCCTCGATCCCGCAGCATCCAATATCAACCCGGTGACGGGCGTGATGGAAGGCAGTTCGATTTGCACCCACATTCCGGGAATGCGATGGGTTCCTGTGGTGTATCGCGTCTCCAGTTGTCCGTCGATCGCCCTCCCCAGGTGTTTCGCATTGTGGCTTGCCGTGAGTTTCCAGCGATCTTTTTCCCCCAACAGTTGGGGCACACTGGCGAGCAGCTCCTCCACCGTCCAGGGTTTGGTTCGGCTCTTGGTTTCTTCGCGAACCCTGGCCACTTCGGACTCACTGACAAAGCCCAACTTGTTGCCGAAACTGTTCCGAATATAGGACAAAACCGCAGCAACCCAGGCGTCGCCATTTGACGCCATGGAAATCATTTCCCCCGGATAAACCTTGCCCTCGATCGGACCGGTCAGCCCATGGAGAACGACCTTGGTTCCCAGTTCGCGATGTCCCGACAGAATCTCCGAACCCACAAAGCTCGGGGCCAGCGTCAGGGTTCCGTCGCCGCCCGGAATTTTCGTTCCTTTTCCGTCCGCTCCGTGGCAGGCGAAACAGAGCGCCTGATAAATCGTCTGGCCTTCCTTGTACTGGGCCAATTGCGCGGAGCTGAGCTTCGGAGGCGGCTGACTTCCTCCAGACAAGAGCTGTTTTCCAAAAGCCTGAACTCCGGCGCTGTCGTTCCCGGCGAGGGTCGCGGCGATCACTTCCTGGTAGGTCGCAAACTTCAACAACTTGGCCGTCATCAATGCCTGGGTCGCAACGTTGGGATCCGAATCGTTCGCCATCGCGATGATGTCCTGCTCCAACTCCGTCTCTCCGGCTTTAAACAGCGTTTCACTGGCTCGAATCGCGGCTTGGCGAACCGAGGCGTCCGGGTCCAGGAATTTCTCGCGAACGAATTCCAGGCTCAAACTCCCCAGCCCCTCCAGCGTCCAAATTGCATGCATGCGGGCCAGATCGCTTCCGCTCTCCCGCGCCAGTTTCTCCAACGCCGGCACGACCGATTGATCCCCCCGCAAAATGAGAAGCTTTTGAGCGGTATCACGCCACCAACCATTGGGATGTTCGAGATGAGCCACCAGCTCTGCCGCTGATTCTTCGAGCATCCTGGGCTGTGGCCCCGGCTCAAAATCCTTGTGCACCAATCGATAAATCCGCCCGCGCCCCGTGTTCTTCGCGAAGCCGTATTCATCAATCACGCCACGAAGATACGAACCCGGCTTCGTCCAGTTTCCCTGCTGGATAATACCGCGATACATATCCACAATATACAAACAACCATCCGGACCATTCACCATGTTCATCGCGCGAAAGTTGGGATCCGTTGAACGAATGAACTCGCTTCCCGGATGGGCATTGCGGAGATAGGTGATGCCATCGCGAACTTCCACCTTGCTGCGACGGATCAACCGTCCAACCGGTTCGGAAAAGAAAAGATCGCCACGGAGTTCTTCGGGCAGTCGATCGCCGCGGAAAATCTCTTCCCCACAGGTCGCCGTGAAGTGATTCAGCGTATGGTTCTCAGGGCGAAACCGCTTGGTGCCACCCTGCACGTCCGGAATCCCGACCAGGGGAAACACCTCCCGATACCCGGCCGGAAACTGGTCTGCCACATTGAACTGACCATAGACGATCGGTTGCTGAAAATTCAGCGGGCCACGCTCGCCTCCCGCGTTCACAAACCAGGGCTTGCCGTGATCATCCTGACACAGCCCCCATTGACCACCATTGGCCGCAGTTTTCTCCTTGAACGCGAGCCCGTTTGGATTGTAGCGAAGCCGGTAGGCGTTGTAGGTGGTGTAAATCCAGTTGTCCATCGACCAAATCAGGCCGCTGGGTTGATGCTCCATGTTCCCGCCCCTCGGTCCACCTTCGTAAAACAGGGTCTTCTCGTCGGCAACGCCGTCCCCATTGGTGTCGCGATAGGAATAGACATCCAACGTGTTCGTCTCATTGATCAACACGCGATCATCCAACGGCAGCACCATCCTCGGAAGCAGCAGGTTATCCGCAAAGACGCTGTGCTTATCCATCACCCCATCGCCATTCGTGTCTTCGTGAAGCGATACCCGGCTCGTGGGTTCGCTCTCACCGGTCGAATCCGCATCCTGCATGTAGGTGCGCATTTCAACGACATACAGCCGCCCGTTGCCATCAAACGCGCAGACGACCGGCTCGGCGATGTCGGGCTCGGTTACGACCGGCTCCAAGGCATAGCCTTCGGGGAGCTCGAACGTCTTCAGGCTGTCCTCAACGGAAAGATAAGGGAGCGAGCCGGTGGGTTCATAGACCTTTACGGATTCCGCAACGAGTGAGGTGACCGCTGCCAGGCACAGACAGCCGGTGATCAGTGGGGATTTCAACATTTTGGGATTTTTCGGATCGTGATACAACAGGTGATGATCTGGATTTACATATCTTAGCAATTTCCAAGGTTCACTATTTATTCGACCGTCTGCTCGACTCCGACCCGGTCCAGAACTTCCTGAGGAGGCCCGGAAAAGACTCCCGAAGCGACGTTTCCAACGTAGCCGATCGCTTTCCAACCTTCGGTGGTCGAATAGTAGGCACCCGCCGCAATCATCGTGAACTTGTGGAAAAAGCCGGCCAGAGGATGCTTGTCGGCAGACACAATCGACGTGCAAAATGCGTCGCGCTCCGTCGGGTCGAGGTCCGCGAACGACTTTTGGTATTTCGCCTTCGCCGCTTCTTCGAATCTGGTGAGCCCCGGCATCACGACCTCGCGGTCCCGTTGCTGATTCGGATACGGCGCGCTGACCCACTCGTCGATGTAGTCGGGAACCCGGACGGTGCTGGCGGCGGGGCCGAAGTCATCCTCGGGCAGAATCGTATCGGCGAGGGCGGTGACGATTTTCCGTTGTTCGTCGGTGAACGTCAGTGGCCAGACATCGCCGGGTTCATAGAACTTTACCAGGTTCGGGTCCGTTCCGTAGCCCTTGGTGGCAGGCGCGGGAGCTGATTGCCCCAAGGCGGACATCGACGCCCCGAGAGGACCGGTCGCGGCGGTGGCGCCAATCCATTGCAGGACGGTGCGGCGGGAAAGACGGGTGGTGGATTCGTTGGTCTCGTGATTCATCATCGTAGGTGCGTTCCGTGGTTGAGATTAAAGGTTTCCTTTTTTGGATTCTTCGATCATGCGGTCAGCGCATCGCCAGGCCAGCGCCATGATCGTTTCGGTCGGATTCTTGTCCGCGTTGGAGGCGAAGGGCGAGCCGTCACAGAGAAAGAGGTTCTTCACGTCCCACGTCTGGTTCCACTGGTTGCAAACCGACTTCGCAGGATCGTCGCCCATGATCGCGCCACCCACTTCGTGGATGACCTGACCACCCTTGAGAATCGAGTCGCGCCCGGACTTCCCTCCCCCACCCATCGGGGTTCCGCCCATTTCACCGATCAACTGCTCAAACGTGCGCTGCGCGTGATCCGCCATCGCCAGTTCCTGCTCGCTCCACTTCCAATGCCACTTCATCACCGGGATTCCCCACTTGTCCTTCACGTCGGGATCCAGCTCGGCATACGAGTCTTCGTTCGGGATCATTTCGCCGCGACAGGCGTAGGAGACAAAGGAGCCATAGTAACGACGCGCCTCCTCTTTCAGCTTGGTCCCGAACAGCCCTTTCAGGTATTCGCCCGGAACGGGACTGGTGCCCCGCGGCATCCTGCGCGTGCCGCCAATCTCGATGTGATACCCGCGGGAGAAATCCATTTTCCCAGCTTTCTGGTCACCGTAGAGCCACCACGGACTGTAAAAGTGGCCACCGCCGGCGCCGTCGTCATTGTGGGGCGGCAAATTCTCAAGCGCCGGAATTTGCCCGCGCAGATCGGACCCCACCGTATCCATGATGTACTTGCCGACGAGACCACTGCGATTCGCCACCCCTTGCGGAAACTGGCCATTGGCCGAATTCAACAGAATCCGGACGGTTTCGCCGCTGCTCGCCGCGAGGACGACCGACTTCCCTTTGACCCGTTCCTCCTTGCCGGAGGTTCGATCGATGAAGAGGACTCCCGAGGCCTTGCCGTTTTGATCGATCAGGACCTCCCGGGCATGAGCGTCCGAAATGATGTCGAGATTCCCGGTCGCAAGCGCCGGCGGCAAATGGACGGTCGTGCTTTGGTAGTTCGCGCGAATGCTGCAACCGCGCCCACAGGGAGTCGCCCAAAAACAGGCGGCGCGGCCCCGCATCGATTCCCCGACAATCTTCTGCGCGTTCTCGTCATCAGGATGCAGTAGGGCCGGCAACGTGGCCGCATCCTGGGGCTTGGTCAGGACCGCGCGATGAATCGGCACCACCGGAACTCCGAGCTTCTTCCCCGCTTTCTGGGTGATCAAATCGCCAATGCGTCCCTTCGGTGGCGGCTGAAGCACTCCCGGAGGCGAGTCCGGCGTATTTTCGAGCCCTTCGTTGGAACCATAAACCCCAATCAAGCGCTCAACCCGGGTATAGTAGGGCTCGACATCCTCATAGGAAATCGGCCAGTCAAATCCCAGCCCGTCGCGACTGTAGGGCTTGAAGTCGTAGGGGCCATTGCGCAGGCTGATTCGGCCCCAGTGATTCGTGCGCCCTCCCAACATCCTCGCCCGCCACCACATGAATTGTTCCGCATCCTCCTTGCTCGCCTGGGTGTAGGGCTCGCCGGGCACCTGCCATCCGCCATCCACCGTGGCATCGTGAAACCCAAACGGTTTGTCCGGCGTCGAGGTCCCACCGAGCGGCGCCTGCGCTCCGGTTTGAAACATGGGCGTCTCCATCGCCGGATCATAGGATCGGCCTGCCTCCAACATGAGACATTTTACGCCGGCAAGCGTCAGCGTATAGGCCATCTGGCCTCCGCCGGCTCCCGAGCCAACAATGATGACGTCGTATTCTGGTTTTGCTTTCGAGATGGGTATAATGGGCATCGTGACTAACTAGTTTGTTGGGGTTTTAAAAACATCAATTTCGCCGAAAAACGTGTGCTGCGCCGGCAATCCGTCCGGCATCGGGGTCGGAATCACCTGGAACAACAGGTAACGAAACGTGCCGATCGACGGCGCGTTGGAATGAATCGCGCAAGCCTGCTGAGCCGGCCGGTCGGGCTCGTCCTCCACGCCGAAAAATGCATCGGTGTCCACCCGGGCAATCCGGGTCCACCCCACCGCACTCCTGGCCGACGGCATCGTCGCGGGTTTCTCCCTTCCACAGCCCCAAAGCGTATAGCGCTGCACCGCGCGCTTCCTCGCCCCGGGCTCAACCTCGCTGAGATGCCACGAATAGGTGTGGATTCTCGAAACCGGAATCTCGCGTCCCAGGTCCAGCAGAATCGTTCCCTCGGCTCCATTCGGAAAGAAGAACGACTCGCCCGGTTGATCGCGCCCCGTCTGCGCCTTGCCGTCGAGAAGAAGCTCGGGCGGGCCACTTTCCTGGTGCGGCAAATTCTCGCGCCCCTTCCCATCTCGGCTGATCAACACCACGCTTCCCCTCCCCTGTTGCAACCCGGCCTCATCATCCCGGGACGGTGGCGGAATCGTGGGGAACGAAAACGCGGGCGTCTCATCCCCCTGCTCGATCCGGATCATGACCGGCGTGTCACCCGGCTCGATGCCGAACCCGCTCCCCTTCCCCAATCGCTCCTGGGCAAACCCTTTCACCTCAACATCCACCGCACCCGAGGAAACGTGCATCTGGCTGAAACCGTCCGGACTGGCGGTGGTGAGAAACTCCGTCCCCTGGTCCATGAACTTCCCGGTATGCGTCTCAATCGTGAACCCGTGGGACTCCTCGGTATCGGCCTGGGAACGGGCCTCCCCATAGTAGAGAAATCCGCCATTGCCGGAAAGAACCTCAAAGAGCGCCGGCCCATGAATCCGCGTCAACGCGCCGGTTCGGAAACGCACTTCCACACTCCCGGACGCCAACCGAAGCTGATCTCCGGACCTCAGCCGCTGCCCTTCCATCATCGCATCCGAGAGCCATCTCGCCTTCGCCGCCGAGGCAATCACGGCCTCCTCAGTTCGCAACAGCAACGGCGCCAGCAAGACCAACCCCATCAGGCAACATCCCACCAGTCCCGCCGCGAGAATCCAGGATCTTCGCGACAACGCCGGAAGCACCACCCCCGGCCTCGCCGACGGCTCCTGTTTGCTCGCGATTTCACGCAACAACGTGTCCATCTTCACCGCGCCAAAGTATTGGTCCCGCTTCCGGGGATCGCTCCGCAGCGTCGCCTTCAGCTCGGCAAACTCCTCTTCGCCAAGGGTCCCGTTCAAATAGCGGTCGACCAAATCCAACCAATCCGATGACGATTCCGGCTTCATCCTTCTGAAAAACGCCCCTCCAGTTTTTCCGTCACGCACTGCTCAAGCTTCGATCGAATTCGCCGGATTTGTTTGTAAAGACTGTTGCGCGTTCGCCCGCTCGCCTCGGCCAACCGGGTCAACAGTCCGTGCCCCTGGTAGGGCGCCAACACCAATTGACGGCTCGAATCGCTCACCGCCTCCAGGCATTCCTCCAGCACCGCCTGCTCGCGAATGAGATCCGGCTCCACCTGCTCCTCCTCGTGCTTCGCCAACAGCTCCAACAAATCCGGATCGAACACATTCCGGTCCCGCGCCTTCGTCCGGCAATACTTCTGCGCCTCAAACCGCACCACGCACTTGCCCCACGGCAAAAACCCGCCCGGCAAATCCACCTGATCCAGCTTTCGCCACATGATCAGGCTCGCGTTCTGAATCACCTCATCCACCGCATCCCACGTCGGAAGCAGGCTCCGGGCACAGGCACGAAACGCCGATTCGTGGCGCGCAAACAGCGTCTCGAACTCAACGTCAGAAGATGTGGGGTTTTCAGCCAAGGAATCGGATCAATCGGACATTCAACACCAGTAACTCCCACCTTGATCCAAATCGGCCCAAAATGGACCATTTTCTTTTCCCGATCCATGAATCCGGTCTCAGCGGCGGAGTCTTTGGGGCGGAATTTCTGGCGAATTCCGCTACAGACGTCGAGGATTTCTCACGCAGAGCCGCGGAGACGCAGAGATCATCAAGAATCCTCTGCGGCTTTGCGTCTCTGCGTGAGGATTTCGTTGTAGAGGAATCCGCGAGGAATTCCTGGGTAAAGGAATCCGTAAGGAATTCTCCCGCATCCCCAGGCAGCCAACTCCACGGCCGGCACAGGATTCGCGACTTTCGGATTCCAGCCCGGCGCAGGTGAGGGACTCACGCAGAGCCGCAAAGTCGCAAAGGATTCAGGAACGGCAATGAGAACGAACCTGAAGGAGGCAGGCCAATCCTGTTCAGGCGTTTCAGAGGGGGGCGGATTATTTGGCGATGCTGTTTTCGAATAACGTGAAATCCTGAACCATCGCGCTTAGCGATTTCGGGGCTGTCCAAATACAACCATTCGGGAGGGTGCGAATCCCCTGTGGGCTAGTCGATTCCCTGTGTACGCTTCATCAATGCTGTTCCGCCAGCCATTTGCCGTAAAGGACGAATGGAGGTAGTCCTTGGTCGCGCGGCGGCTTCCGCGATTCTTCTCTGGCTTAGCTAACATGAACGCAACACTCGGTAGCGACTACTGGCTAGGTTTTATCACAAGATAACTTTCAAATCATAAGAAACGCCTCGCTTCGCTTGGCGCACAACGGATGCGCTCATCCGACGCGATCAGCGTTCGGGGTGGAGCGCTTTGTTTGTCCTTGGTATTCGTTTTTGTTCGGTTTCGTCTGGGTTGGTGGCTTTTGACTTGGGAATTGGGATCTGCGCATGCGTAACTTGTTTTTCGGCCTGTGTATTCCAGCTAGCATGCCGTTAGATTTGGTGTCATCGCTCGGATTGCTGAGACTCGACGACGGCTTTGGCCGCTTGGTTTTTTAACTCTGCTGACCATTGATGCCAGTCGGTCGGGGCTCCGGCTTGATCTGCTATTTGCTGGATAACTTGTTGAGGGAGTTGAGCAAGGAGTTGGTCTACGGTAACTCCACCGGTTTTATGTCCCGAGATTTGCTGAGCTCCTTCTTGAGGGAGCATTTCAAGTAGGTCTTGTGACAAAGAACGCTGATCGATATCAGGGGCTGGCAGTCGATCCGCATTTTTTTCAACAGATTTGATGTATTCGTCCCGTTCACTGTGGTATGCCTGCTCCTCTTTGCGCAGGGGGGCGAGGAGCCGCTCCAAGCGTGGTTGCGCCTCGGCCAACGCTTCCAACCGCGACATCAGGTGCCACCAACCTTCCTCTCGCACTTGGGCGCAGGCGATTTGTAAGTTGTCCAGGCTGGGTTCTATCTCGCATTGAAGCACGGCGAGGTCGGCTCGGCGGCGTTCGTAGCGATGCTGATCGATCAGCCCTTTGGCTTTTTCGAGCCATTTCTGTGCTGCATTGGATTCGCCTGTAACGGCGCCAACGACAGCGCGTTGCCCTCCAAGGCGGCATTCCATCTGACCCCGCAAAAGATAGGCCTCGGCCAAAAACAGGGGCATAGGCCCGCGCTGTGCCCGGGTCTCGGCTTCGTTCAGAGCCGCTTCGATAGCGGCGCGATCGGGAGCCGAAGCGAGGAGGAGGATCTCGGCTTGGGCGAGGTAGCCTCGGGGGATGTGGTCTTCGCTGTTGGCTTCGAGGATGCGGGCGAGGAAGTCGAAAGAGGGGGCTGCGTCCTGATGGGCTTGGGCTCGGGCGGCGTTGAGTTCGTCGAGGCCGATAGGGAGGAGCAAGTTGTTTTGTTGGTGCAGCTGTAACGAATAGGCGACGCGCTCGCGGACCTCTTGGGGGCGTTGGCGGGCGAGGAGGAGATCGCCGTAGAGGAAGCCTGAGAGGGAATAGAGGCGGGGGAGCTGGGGCTGGCGCTCGCGCTGGAGTTCCTCGGCCTCGCGGAAGCGCGCCTCCGCCTCGCCCAGGCGACCGGCGGCGAGGAGGGCGTTGGCGTCTGCGTTGGCGCGTTTGCTCATCCGCTGGAAGAGATCGCCGGACTGGTCGGCGTAGGAGACGGCGTCTTGGGCGGTGGGCAGGGCCCCCGGCTCGCCCGCCTCGTCCCGCTCCAGGTGGCCAAGAGTGAGGAGGAGTTCGCTGAGGTTTCCGTGGCCGACGGCCGTGTGCTTCCAGTTTTCTTCTTGATCAGTCAAGCGGGCGTACTCACGAAAGGGAGCGACGGCGTCGGGGAGTCGGCCGATGGCGCGCAAGCGGAAGCCCGCTAGGTTGAGGACCAAGACCTGATCGGAAGGCTGGAGGTGGGGATGGGGGGTGGAAAAGGGCGAGAGCGGCTCGTCCGTCTCCGGGTGCCGGGTGAGAAAGAAGCTGGCCAGGGCGGCGAGGTCCTGGCCGTAGAGTCCGAGTTTGTGGACGGCATACTTCTCGTTGCCCCGGGAGATGCGAGGCCAATAGACCTCATTGAAGCATTCGTCGTGCCGCCCCGCCAGGCAGCCATGGCCGATGGCGGCGAAGAGCGGTGTCATCCCCGCTTCGTCGGCGGGGAGGAAAGTTTGCAGGGCGGTTTCCCAATCCGAGTTGTCGATTAAGGTTGCCGAAGCCTTTAACTGTTCTGAAGAAGCTGGCCTAAGGCATGGAGGTAGGACATCCCATTCGGGCAGCGTCCCTTTGGAGATCGACTCGTTGAACCGAACTTTGAAGTCGGGAAAGGCACCGCAAAAAGCCAAGACCCCATAAGCCACCGGATCCCGAAACGCCTCCCGCAACCCCGCAAAGCGAAACCAATCATAGAGCCGCCCATGCGTCGCTCGGAACGCTTCCGGGTATTGCGTCTCCAGCTGATGGCCGAAGTATTCCCGGATGAGCGGGTGGCAGTCCACGTGGTGCTGGTGCCATCCCTTGTCTACGGCAACGCTCTCCCACTCCGCGTGCCCACCTTCCACGGTGGTGAGCCGGGCTTTGGAGACGAGGCCTTGCCCGTTGAGCTGTTGCAGGGCGTTGGTGACGCTGCGGGGGCCTTGATCGAACCGGGCGAAGACGGGCGGAAGCCAGTAGTGGAAGGAGAGCTGGTAGAACCGGTCTTCAAAGCGGTGCCGCGCGGCGAGGCGATCGTCGTCGCTGGCGTTGGGATCGTTGAGGACCTGGTCCCGTTTGGCGGCCTCCGCTTCCACCTGACGCAGATACTCCGCCTTGTCTTCCGGTTGCATGTGCACGGCGTCCCGCAGTTCTTCCGGGGCATCGTAGACCACTGGCAGCAGATCCAGAGCGGCGGGTCGATCGAAGAGGCCGAGGAAGTAGAGCAGGGCCAGTTGATTGGCGGCGGGGGAATCCGCGATGGATTCCTGGGCGCTCATGCGTTGCAGCCGATGGTGCAAGACGCGGTAGAGCCCCACTTCCAAAGCGCGCATGACGCGGAAGGGGCTGCGATGGTTCTCGTGGATGCGGGAGTCGTCGTGCAGATGGGGCAAGACGTCGGCAAAGGCCTTGATCTGACCTTCGTAGCTGTTGGCCACTAGGTGGGCTGCTAGGTTAAGAGACAACGCATGATTTCTAAGTCCTTCTATGGAACGTACGAACTCCACCCTTACGGGCTCAGGCAATTCGGGATGAGTGTCTTGTGGGAAGGTAACGGCCTCGATGCCACGATCTCGGAGCAACTCGATAGCAGCTTCGGTGGGAAGCTGGTCCAGGACGCGGGACTGGAAGCCGCTGTGGTCCGAGAGTTCGTGGATACGGATCCGGGTGGTGACGATGGTGAGTCCCTGGCCGATGTCCGCTAGGCGACGGAGGAGGGCTTTGACCCCCTGATCCTTGATCCCGCCAAAGTGATGGCTATGGACGTTATAACCGCCGGCGGCATACTGAAGGGGTTCCAAGCCGTCCAGGACTAGGAGGGTGCGCTGATAGGCAATGAGCTCGGCGAGCTGGATGCCCTGATCATAGGGTGCGTCGGGCAGCCCGTCTTTGCCTTCGGGATGGAAATGGGCGTAGGCGGCCTCGAAGAAATCCGCAGCGTGGGCCTGCTTGTCCTCGCTGGAGCCCTGGGAGTAGAAGGACCATATGAAGACGGAGTCCAAGGCAGGCCAGCCCTGTGCCTTGAGCTGGTGGACGAAGTGGTCGATGAGGGCAGTCTTTCCGGAGCCTCCCATGGCGTCGTAAGCAACGATGCGAGTGTTTGCGTCACGCAGATCGTTGAACAGTTGGGCGATTTCGGCTTCGCGGCCATAAAGCTTGCCGGTGTAGGTGGCGGGGAGGCAGTTGGTGTTGAAACTTACATTTCGTCTGGGGAGAGCGGGGCTCAGGTTGACTATGTCGTGGCCATCGAGAAGCGCGGCCTCGCAGTCTTCGATGCGCACGCCTATGATCTGCTTTCCCAAAGAACGGGCCAGTTCGATCTCTTTGGCGACCCAAACCGACGCCATAGAGTAGTGCGAAACGATAACATAGAATCTGTGGCATTTCTGAATCCCCTGTTCGATTTCACTCCAGAACCCGGCTCCGGCAGGAATGCTGCGGACATCATTAAAGGTGACCTCTTCCTTATGAAGCTGGCGGATAAGTGCCTCAAATTCTCCAACATAGGAGTCGTCTGCTGAGCTGTGGCTGAGAAAAATGGAGGTCGCGGCTATCCTATGGTCAATGATGTCGTTGTGTTCGAAAAGAGGAAAAGCGTCACAGCCGTCGATGCGGATGGGAACTATTTTCTTCCCTAGGTTGCGGGCTAGCTCCACTATTTTGAGGATCCATTCCGACGCCAATGAGTAGCGGGAAACAATGATCACCAAGGCTTCGCACGCGGGAATACCTCGCTCAATCTCAGGCCAACGCTCGCCCCTAGCAGGTATGGTGAGGACTTCTCCTAATACCTCTGTCTCTTGCTGTGTGGACAGGAAAGACTTAACGTCGGCAAGGTGGCGTTCATCCGGCAAACTGTAACTCAGGAGGCTGAAGTCAATCAGTCGAAAATATGCCAAGAGCAACTCTGGCTCTTCCAGGAAACAGTTCAATCCAGCATCTTCGTATCCCAGCCTCTTCCGCAGTTCTCGCGTAGCATCTCTAAATCTTCGAAATGGCTCGACAGGCTCATCGCCTGAGAAAGCCCAAAGGACTCCTCTCTCTTCTGCGATTTTGCATTCTTCCAGGCACAGGTCGAAGCGCGGCGAATGGGCGGGGAGGATCGCAAAAATTCGCTTTGCATGCGCCAACGCTTGAAGAAGCTCATGGATGTCTGCATCTGCGGCATTCGTTCGTGTTCGTCTATCGCGCCAGACTTTGATGCCCCGATCGGCCAATGCCTTGTGAAGTTTTTCCGCGGCATCAATTTCCTCCGGGCAATAACTGATGAAAACGTCAGGATGAAGGACGTTGGACGGCGGGATTGTTTCAACCCGAGTGCCTTGGCCCGATGCCGAGTTGGAATCAGGCCGCCGAACAACGACGCGGCGCTCGGAATCGGAATCAACTGGATCGCCGAGTTCCTCATCAAGACCCGCCAAAAACGGAGTATCCAGATTCTGAGTAATCGCCCAATCCACTTTTGCGATCAAATACCGACGAACCTCGTCGCCTGAGTAATCCGACAGATTTCGAAATCGGTATCGAATGGCTTGATCAGGCTCGGAAGATCGTTCAACCAAGCCGCTGGCGAGGAACTCGAGCAAAATGGAGGCATGGAATGCAGGGAAATATTGATCCAGGACTCGATACAGAATGGACGGAGAGAGTTCTGGTAGTGCGCTTGCCGCGCCTGCGAAACGAATGGCATCGGCGGAAAGACTGTCGAGCAGTTCCTTGAGGAGTGGAAGGTTGGGCGAATCCGGCGCGGACGAAGGAAACGCTTCCGGGGGAACGCTAGTGAACTCCAAGGCGGCAAAGCGTGAGTCACGTCGTGGAGCCGTGACGAAGCGTGCCCACGCCGCAACGATTTCCCTTTCGAAAGGGACCAATAAGAAGGGATACTTCCCTCTGCTGTCGATTTCCTCCTGACACCACCGAAGTCTTCCCGGGACGCTAAGGCGAGATGGCTTCCTGGTTTGGCGAATGAGGGGATGCACGCTGGCGATGCGTTCCGGAAGCGGCGTGAAGATCGAGCATAGAAATCGACGGGACAGATGATTGAAGAGACCAAAGAGTTGCTCAAGCTCATGCGGGGAACTGGAGATCAAATCGCCGAAGCCGATAACAAGAGTTCTTTCCCGCGGCTCCGAAATGACAACGGGTTTCTGACCTCCAGAGGCCGTCCTTCTCAACAATTGAGGTGTGCCGTCACCTCGAAAGCTCACTTGTAGGTTCACCACTTTGAATCCCAGGTGACTCGAGAAGAACGCGTTCAGATCCCGGATATAGAGTTCCCAAAGTGGAGCGAGACGCGAGGAACAATCGACGAGATAGATCGTAGGATGAAGTCGGCCTTGTGTTTGATACTCCGGGCGAAAGACCTGGGTACGGGCATAGGAATCCACGGTCTTGGGTTCATCCAAGGAGGCCGTCTGCCGGGACCCATGAAGCTTCAGGAGAGGGAGGAAGACTTGTTCCCAGTGGCGGCAACGGCGCTGGGTGGTTTGAAGAAGCTCAAGCCGAAGAGCTTGGGCGCGAGAAACCCCAATTTCGATGATATGCTCAGGCGGCGTGGAAGGGCCGACATCGGCATCAATCTTATCTTGCTGGATCAGCGCAGCGCGAATTCTCTGGTCCCAATCCGGCTTTACAGGGCGAAACTCCCGGGACGCTGATGGTGAGGGTTCCGGTCTATCTTCTCTTTTCTGATTCGCTTCGACGTCTTCTTGGATCGATTTCGATTCGGAGGACCGATGGCTTTTGGCTTTGGGACCTTGCCGCAATGCCCAGTAAAGGAGGAACTCCTCTATGGAGACCATTTTATGGCGGTTGGTAAGGTCCTGGATTTGATCTTCAATCATGAGCCACAAGGGATGCTAGCCCAGGTAATGGAAAGCGAGGGTCCTTCGAAGCTCCTCGGGAACATCCGTGTGGGAAAGAAACAGCATGTTGATCAATTGATCGACGGACCTCCCGTCCAATTCACCGAGGTCCCCTGTGGGCAAGTTCGCGTTCTCCACAATGCGCTGAACTTGGCCAGCGCTGGGATTCGCCATTTCGTACCTCAGCACACGGCGAAGGAAGGCTGGCGGGAGGTCTCGAGTTTGATTGCTGGTGAAAAGAATGAGAGGAAACTCAAGGCACTCTACGTATCCGTTGGTCAAAACCACATTGGGACGCCTATCGGCGGTGGCAACGGGAATGGGCTGCCCAAGCTGATTGTGGATTCTCGCGAGTTCAGGAATGTCAAATGCCCCTTCATCGAGGATCGAAAGCAGGTTGTGAGGAAGATCATAATCTGATTTGTCGATTTCGTCGATTAACACAACTCGAGGCCGTAGCCCAGGAAGAAGGGCTGTGCCGAGAGGACCTAACTGAAAGTAAATACCCTCCTCCTTGGCCCTCTGCTTCCTTGATCTCCAACCAAAACTCCCCTCGTGCCCCCTGCGGACGGTAGCTTCCATCCGCGCAATCGCATCATATGAATATAGCCCCTCAGTGAAGGTGGACCGTGAGGTGAGATTCCACCGCAAAATGGGTCCGAGTCCCAAAGAGTGCGCAATGAAGTAGGCAAGACTCGTCTTTCCGATTCCTGGTGGGCCTTCTAAAAGGAGCGGGCGCCGAAGAAGCAGGGCGGCTTTCACAGCAAAAAGTTCATCGCAATCGGCCTCGGAGGAGGCGGAGAGGACATACTGATTCCCCCTTCGCTCCAACTCGTTCTGTGCGTTTTCCGCAAAGTTCGGATGATAGAAGTTGAATTTCCCTCTCTTTTTCGCCTCGTCAATCCGGCTCTGGTAGGGCCGGATGCTGGGGCCGGGCTTGATCATCTGATCGTCGTTCTGGAGAATGTCGTCAAAGAAGGTCATGGCTACTGCTAAATGAGGCTAAGGTGAGAAAACATTTGTGCGAGTTCCCCATCCGGATTTGGAATCGATTCATCGGGATCCAGCGGAGGATCACAAATTAACGTAACTGGAGGCGATGGAAGGCGATCACCATTTGCTTTGAAGTGAAGCCAATGGTTTCCTTTGGGACAAGGTGAGCAATCACTTGTGAGGTCGGCAAGATCTTGGAAATCACCGAGGACAACGAATGCAAGACAATTTCTCTCGTCACCAAGATCATGTTTGTGTAGCTTCTTCGGCGCTCTCTGGTCGGGATCGCTCCACTTCCTCTTTAGAACGGTATACTGATCTCTCCACGCTCTCCGTTCTGGCGTATCGCCGACTGGGCATTGGTCATGCCGACGGAGAAGTCGGCGGCAAATGGCAAACCTGGCGCCCAAAGCAGAGTGATGGTCACGAACCGTCGATAGCTGCTCGATCGGAATAAAGAACTCATCCTCTTCTAGAAAGAATTCAATTTGCGGTAGGTGTTCGAAAATTTCCTCCCCTGTGCAATCAAAAATGGTTTGCAATTGGTGATAGGAAAAGAGCCAACATTTTTGCAGAAAATCGCCCGCGAATCTCCGGAGGGAGGCACCATCAATGGTGTCTTGCGAGTGGAAGATCCTCTGCTTGCCCATCCAAATCTCCCAGACCAACAAGAAGAATCCATGGGAGCCATCCCAAGACGAATCTTTGGGGCGCAAGTAGGAGCGGATCTTCAGGTTGCTTTGAATACTTTTCAGAGGCTCAATGCAGTACAGGCGGCGGAACTGATCGGCACGCTTCCATACTTCGTCCCTGAGCTCTCGATTCTTGGTGAAAGGAGAAAGCGGGTGTTGCGTCCAGAGATAGAGAAAGCGATAGAACTTCTCGGGCGAATCTAGCACCTTAAAGAAGATGTAGGAGAGAATGTCCAACTCGTCTTCGCTCGAAGGCAGAGTCGGCAATTGATCTAGATGGCCCGTCGCAAGGGCCGCAAAAAATAGGTGGACGTCATCGTAATGGTCCCAAAGGTATTCGTTTGGGGCATTGGCAAGGAGTTTGCATATAGAAACTCGGAAGCGATCTGGAGTTTCGAAACAAGCGCATCCATCAATGGCCCCGAGAATCTGCCGGCGAAAAGAGTCATCGATACTGAATGGAATAGAAGCGGGGTAATGCTTCTCGTTTAGCTTGATCAGTTCTGCATTGTCCTCGATATCGTCTTTGGAAAAGCTAAGCCCGGTGCCTAAGTGGAGCAAAAGGATAAAGTATCGCTTGGGGTGTTCCTTATAATGGTTGAGAGCAACTCTCAGCTCTCGTCGGACCTGGTCGTCTGGCAAATCAATGCTACGTTCAGTCTGGTCTGGTGGGGGGCTGCCCGATGCTCGCTTGTCTAACCAGATTGCTTTGTTGCAGTAAAGAAAGATGACGACTTTTGCTCTGTGCTCCGTGAGGGGCGGTTGCAGTGCTTCGTCAATTTGAGGGCTCCAATTCTGCCCCGGTTTCATGGTTTCAACATCGAGAAATACCTCTGTGTCAGGCCCCCACTCTTCGATCAGCAACCTGCGAAGTTGCGGGGCCACTTGATTGGCCTCCTTATCAAGGCGCCGATACGAGATGAAGAATGATGGCTCCTGGGGGAAACCGGTTTGTGATTCAGCTTCTACAGACATCGAAGTCGTCCTTTGATCGGATGGAGGTGAGCGATCGTTTGCGATTGCATTGGGCACTTGTGGCAGCGGGGTGACCTTTCTCTTCAATCCCCATCTTGTCTTTAGGGGGACTTCCAATATTGTCGATCCATTGATCCGCGTAGTATTGCTGGACGAACGATAGAGCTGTGCCGCCCGTGCCGAATGGGCGAGCGCCGTAGCAAATTTGATTTATGAAATCAGAAAAAAACATCGAAAGCAAGGCGCGGCGCGTGTCGGACACCAGCCGTTTGACATCCCCTTCGTTGGGTTCGGGTGGGTGGCATATTGGGCATACAATCATTGAGGCGACCAGGTCTCGCGGCACAACCCTAAAAGCATCAATCAACTGGGACGTGGTTCCGCCCCGTATTTTTCTTCGACTTTCGCATTTAACCGCATTATCTCTGGAAGAGCTAGGATTCCCAATTTCGTTGCGGCGGCATTTTTCCGCCGCAACGCTTCGACGAAATCAACGACAATCGGATCATCGGATAGCGGCTCTAAAATGTTGTCAGGATAGGCATAATCTCGTGGTTCAGCTGCGTCGGGATCGTGGACAAACTGAATCTTGCCCTCTCTCCACTCGTTTGGTGTCGGGTCATTAAGCGTTCCATAGGGAGCCTGCCATACCGCGTGAAATTCAGCTTCAACGAAAACGGATGGCCACTCCCACAAGCACCAACCCAAAAGCATGGTCCCTTGCTTTTTTGCGCATAGATTTTTCACATTGGGAATGCAATCCCCAGTCTTGGCCCAACTTTTGGGTTGAACTTCTACGGAACGGAGAGGTTCGGATGAAAGCTGTGAGGCAAATGCGAGAATGGCCTCTGATCTGTCCGGGGTGTGCATCCTTGGCTGTCGCAGTGTTAGAGGGATAACTAGGGATATCCTGCAGATTCGCAGGGATATCCTTTTGTGTTTAACATTCTTACAGGGAGAATTGTGAATTGAGACGGGTTGGTAAAAGCCGAATTTGGAAAGATTTAAGGTGCATGATGAAATGGGCGCACAGCCGCCTGCGTTGGGAAGGTTATCGGGGCGAAATGGCGCTGTCAAGACGGTTGGCGGTACTTTGTGCATGGCGCTTCGAGGGGAGAGGAGAGGGGGAGGAATGGAGGAGGTGTATTCGTTAACGAATCACAGCCGGTGGCAACAGCGCGAAGGATTTGAGTGTTGGTCTCGTAACGGCGCTACGAGCGCAAAGGCGGGGGTTGAGGGGGGGGAGTGATTGGGGATTGCCGAACCGGTTTTGGTCTGAGACTTGAGCGATCTGCCAGGCCCTCCGCAGATCCGCGTGCGCCATTCTTCCGCGATTGGTGAACCGGGTCCGCCGCACAAGCGTTGCAGGGCTTGGGATGGTCGATGACCAAGTCCGACGCGAGGTTCCAGCTCAAAGGGTTGCGGCGTTTGATGGGTTGGGGAGACGGGATGAGGGATTCCCGTTGTAGAGGAATCCGCGAGGAATTCCTGGGCGACGGCAGCAGCGGCTCTGGGGTGGAATTTTTTGCAAATTCCGCTACTGACTCAGAGGTCGAGGAGTGCCTGGGTTGGTTGGCTTGGTTCGGGTTCCCGGGTTTCGAGGCCGACTTCGAGCATGGTGCCGGTGGTGACGAGGTGAATGAAGAGGCGCGCGCCGGGATGTCCGAGCGCTTCGCGGTAGGCCAGCAACTGGCCCGAGTAGCTGAGCACTTTGGCTTCCTGGGCGGCGCGGTTTCCGGGAAAGATCTTGTGATCGATGATGATGGGGCCGGTGGCGGTGTGGACGAGGTGATCGATGAATCCGGTGACGCGTTGGGACGCGGCGTTGGTGACGGTGAAGGGGACTTCGACTTCCTGTTTTACCGGCTCAAAGTGCCGGGTCACGAATTCGCAAAACTCGTTGATCGCCAGGAGAACGTCGGTGGGTTGGACGTGCTCGAAGAGGCCGAACGTTTCGAGAATCCGGTCCGCGCGCTCGGGCCGTCCGTCCGATTTGGGGTTCAAGATCTCGGCGGCGAGGAGGCGGTGCATCGCGTCTCCCAGATCGCGCTCGTCCACGTGCCCGGTAATCGGGAGACGCTTGCCAAACTCCAGTCGTTCGAGGATTTTCGCCTCCGGCACTGGTTCCGCCGATGAGGGCGTGAAGGTGGCTTCGGGAAACTCCGCCGACTTTCCAGGCGTGAACGTTGTTGGGAGCTCGAGTTCGGCCGGGGCCGGAGCAGGTCCGGGCGGCGCGGAATAGGTTTGCACCCCGGCGTTGGAACACAGTTTATCGACCGATTCCGGCCCGAGCAAGTGTAACCAGGTCGACTCGACCGCCGGTTCGTGAAGCAGGTAGAGATGATCGCGCGCTCGCGTGAAGCCCACGTAGAGCAGGCGCAGGTCCTCCCCGTGGGCCAGATCAATCTGACGCTGGCCTTCGGCGGAATTCTCCAGGTTTTCGATCGCGAGACAGGACCCGTAGCCAAAGGGATGAACCCACATCCGGAGTTCCCGGCGACCGGTTTCTCCAGTCTGGGATCGCAGTTGAAACAGGCGATGGCGCGACGGCGCATCCAAATCGCAAAGCAGCACGATGGGCCATTCCAGCCCCTTGGATTTGTGATAGGTGCCGACGAAGATGGCGTCATCCGATGTCGTCTGCGCCTGGCGATCCTGTTGATCCGACCCGAGCTGTTGCAGAAAACCGAACAGGCCGTTGAGCGTCGAGGGTTGGCCGAAGTCGGAAATGCGACGCTCGTAGTCGAGCACGAAGGCGCGGAGTTTTTCCAGATTCGCGATGCGGGCAGAGACCCGTGCCAGGGATGGTCCCCAGCGGCGAACGCGGTCGAGCGACTGACTGGCGGCGAGCGCGAGATCGTAAACTTCGAGCGGCGAACCCAGCTTGACGCGCGGGTTCCCACGTTCCTCGACCAGGGCGCGAACAGCCGGCGAGTCGAGCGCTTCCGCCCAGCCCCGGCCCCTTCGATCGTCCTCGGCGTGTTCGCGGAGGTAGTCGAGCCGGTGCTGAAGCCAGGTTTCCGGCTCGCCCGACGCGTTTTCCATCGCCACGACTTCAGCGACGGCGAGAGTGTCGGACGGATCGGCGAGGACGCGCAAGGCCGCGAGCGCAAAGCGGCATTCCGGCGTTTCGAGCAAACCTTCCGCGGTCAAGGCGACATCGCGTCCCCGGTTCTGCAGCGCTTCGGCCACGTTTCCGGCGGCGGCATTGCTTCGGCATAGAACGGCGATGTCGGAATGGCGCAGCGCCCGGGGCTCGAGGATGTCGCGATCGAGGATCACGGGAGGGTTGGCGAGCACCTCTTCGACCACGGAAGCGATCAGGACCGGCTTCTTTCCGCCATCGAGTCGCTTGGGTTGACCGGCCTTCTGCTTGTTGCTTGCCGCATAAACATCGTCGTTATGCAGAGCCACCGAATGATAGGCCGGGCCGCCAGGCTTCGGCCAGTCCGGCCGAGGCTTGAGCTTGGTATCCGCCTGCGGCAAATCCAACTGCCGCTCAAAGGCGGGAGCGAAATGATCGTTGGTCAGGCCGACGAGTTCGGCGACCGAACGGTAGGAGGTATCGAGCGTTTTGCGTGCCTCGGCCTGCCCCACCGCACGGAAGATCAATTCCGGGTCAGCACCCCGAAACGCGTAGATGGATTGCTTGACGTCGCCTACCCAGACCACCTCGCCCGCGAGTTCGCCCAATTGCTCGAAGAGGGCCAACTGGATGGGGCTGGTGTCCTGAAATTCGTCCACGAGCAGAAGCTGCATTTCTTCGCGCAAGACATCGCGGACGTCCGCATTGGTCCGAATCAAATCGAGCGCGTCACGCTCCAGATCCTGATAATCGGCGACGCCGCGTTGCCGCTTCAACTCCTGAAACCGGGCCGCGACTTTCGCCGCGTTGGTGAAGAGCAAGCGCAGGTATTCCTGAATCTCGCGATGCAAACGCGGATGCCCGGCGACGCGGTTCATGAGTTCGGGCACGTCCTCTTCCTTGAAGTGTTTGAACTTCACCTCGGGCGCCTCGCCGCGTTCCGGATTCTTCACCCAGGCGGCCCAAGGGGCCTGCGTTTTCACGGCTCGTTCCAGGCGCTTGATGTACTTCGCGTACTTTGACGTTCCCGATTTTTCCGAGGTCGACAACTCCGCGTGAATCGCCTCCAACTCGCTCACCACCGTCTCGTCCAGGTTCTCGCCTTCGACCGCGTTCGGAAGCGCGGCCTGCATCTCCAACCAACTCGCCTCCCCCATCACCCCAAGCTCGCTCGCATCGATTTCGTTGGCGCGGGCCGCCTGAATCAGATTACAAATCGCGCTGCTCCAGTCGTAGGAACCGGTCCGGCTGTCCTTCTGGCTCAGCTGATCGCTCAAGCGAAAGAGCTCCCGCTGATCGTCTTCGCTGATCTCCGTTTCGAGGGCCTGATCGAGGAAACGCGCCACCTCGGCATCTTCGATCAATCGCAGGTCCGGCGAAATTCCGGCTTCGAGCGCAAACCGTTTCAGCAGCTGGGAACAGATGCTGTGAACCGTGCCGATGAGCGCCTCATCGAGTTGGAGCGCGGCTTCGCTCATGCCGCGTTCGTGGAATTTGGCGGCGATCCGCTCGCGCAATTCCCGCGCCGCGAGACGCGAAAACGTGGTCGCGACGACCGTCTCGGGCCGGGCCCGGCCAGCCGCGATCGCCTCGAGAATTTGTTGGACGAGGTGGTAGGTTTTTCCGGATCCTGCGCCGGCGGAAACAAAGGTGACGTTCATGATCAGGCGTTATGGGGCCAGCCACAGAGGGCGGCAAAGTCGTTGTAGCGGTCGGCGGTTTTCGGCGCGGTCCAGGTTTTTCGGGGCGGGTGGCTCGATTCGTCGGGAGTGGTTGCCGCGGTGGTGAACTCGATTTTTCCGGCGTCGAACTGCGCCTTTCGCCATCGCCAGATTTCCTCAAAATCGTTCCAACAAGCCTGCCAGTCCGACTTCCAATCCGTGTCGCGAGCCTTGTAGATGGACGGCGCGTCCGGATAGAACTCCTGGCTTCGCGCCAGAATTTTGCCATTGCCCTTGAAGATGAAATAGGCGCAGGCCGGATGCACGCCTTCGGTGCTCTGGAGAAGATGGCCGTAGAGCGCCAACTGAAGATGAACGTTCTTCTCCAGCTCCATTTTGCGGCTGGTATAACCACCCAACTTGAGATCGATGACGCCGGTCTTTCCGTCCTGGGTCCGCACGACCAAATCGATGAACCCGCGAAGCTTTCCACCGACAAAGTCGACATCTTCAATCGGCATTTCGCATTGCGCCTCGGTCACCCCGGCTTCGCGCAGATGAAGGATCAACCGCCACAACGCGCTTTCCGCCAAGTGGAGCAGGCGCTGGCGTGACGCTTCGAAACCGAGCACGAGATAGTGCGCGGCTTGTTCGGCCAGCAGGGCATCCCAGTTTTGGCGCACCCAATTGGAGACGGCTTCCTGTTGGACCGATTGCCATTCAATCGCTGAGCTTCCCTCCTGGGCTTCGGGCGAGAGGAGGCGCTTGACCAGAATCTGGACGATGCCCTGAACCGGCGTCTCGTCCTCCAAGGCCGGGGCCAGGCTTGGGTTGACGTTCGTCTCGTCATCGGGCTCAAACAGGCTCTCGACAAAGCCGTGCAACAGGGCGCCCTGACGTCGCGCCTCATCCAACACGCGGAAGTCGAGCAGGCAACCGGTTTGCAACTTCGCGGCATAACTGAACACCCATTGATAGGGGCTGTAGACCCATTTCTGAAGCGACGAATACGATTCCTGGCGTTCGAGCTGGAGGGCGGCGGGATTCGGCAGGGTCCACCAGCGGCGCGGTTCGGGGAGCGGACGCAAGGGAGTCTTTGCCGTGGGAATGAGGCTGGCGGCATCGCGCTCGACGCCGGTCGTTTCGCCTGCGATGCGCAGGACGAGACCGGATGGGCGGTCGTGAAGTTCCGAGTTGGATGGCGCGACGAAAACGGCGAGCGATTTTCGGGCGCACAACGCCAGTTGCTGGGTCGCCTCCTCCTGCGCCAGCAAAACCTGTTTGGAGTCGGGAAATTGGATTCCCTGAGACGTCAGCCAGGTTCGTTCGCTCGGGAACAACGGCAGGACCGGCGGACTGGACCCGGTTGGTTTCCAGGCGAGCACGTGATCCTGCGGCTCGAGCAGGTGGGCCGGACGGCGAATGGGCCAGGGTTGTCCGACCTGGCCGCGATCGCCCTCGCTCTCCGCGTTTTCGCGCAACCATGCGGCGAGCAACCGCTCCAGCTCGAGGCGGCTCACCGTTCGATCGCCCCGAAGCAGCGCCTCGAAGCGAAAGACCGCGGCGGAGGCATTACGGTATTCCTCCTTGAGACCCAACCAGGTTCCGAGAGCGCGCGTTTTCTCCGCGAACAGGGCCGCGTTGGCGCCGGCCGGATCGGCCTGCTCGGGCTCCAACCAGGTCGCGATCTGGTTCTCGAGCCGGGTTCGCTCCTCACCTTCGACCGATGCGAGGACTTCCTGCAAAGCCGTGTTCCAGGCCGCATTGCGGTAGCCGGGAGTCTGATTCAGCGAGGACGCCAGTCGAAACCGAATCTTCGCGGAAACGGGATGAACCGGGTGAAGCAGAAATTCGATCCAGGCCTGGGGATCAAAGGGCTCCCACGACAGCCGGAGGGTAAGGGGAAGCAGGTTGAGCAAGGCGGCTCCGGTCGAAACGGTGCGCTCGGGAAGCCGGGGAGATCCCTGGGTGGCGAGAACCTGATTGAGCGAGCCAAACTCCGCCGGATCGCCGACGATGGCGGTTTCGCGACCGGAATTGCGCACGAGCCATTCCCCGGCGCCGGCGGCAAGCGTGGACTCGGAATCCGCTCCGTAAAGCGTCAGGCTTTCGTCCGCCGGAATGACTTCGCCGCTTTCCAAACCGAGGAGGCGCGCCTGAAATTTCGCCAGCGCGGTTCCGGCTTCCGCGAGCGGTTTCGCCGGACGAATTGCGCCGCTTTTTTCGGCAACGGGCAATTGGTCGAGCAACTCCCGCCAGAGCCGCGGCAGAATTTCGCGATTCCCGATCACCACGATGCTCTCCACGCCGGAATCGACCGTTCCTCCTGCCAGCAGGCGAAGAATCGCGGCAACCCGTTCAGGCTCACCGATCAACGAAAACTTCTTCTCCACCCGGGCCAGCGTTTTCAGGCGATTCGGCGCGTCGGTTCCCGTCTTCTGCGGTTCCCAACCCTCCAATTTGAGTTCGTCGCGCCATTGCAACAAACGCCCCGCCACGGCCAGGGGATCCTGCTCAAAGGAACGCTCGTAAAACGCGCCGGATTTCTCGGCAAACAGAGCCTGCTGGTAGGCCTCGACCCGCTGCAAACTCGTCTCCAAACCGGAAACGAGCCCCAATCGGGCTTCCAGCAGTTGCAACATTCCAAGTGGCCCGACAACCGCCTTGCCCACTCCTTGAAGGGAGGGGGGCGCGACGCATCCATCGAGAAAGGGACCAAACCAGACTTGCATGGCCCGAGACTAAGGGATGAATGTTAGGCTCGCAAGGCCGGCTTCACTTCCACGACAAATGGTCTAAAGAGCCGGCGCCACCCAATCCGGGATTCCGCCTGCGGCTTTCTGCTTCAAGTAATTGGCTTCGAACGGCTTCTCCACATCGAGCGGAGCGTCTTCGTTGACCATCAGGGGCCGGGCTTTTGCCCACCAACCGTCGTAGGCCTTTCGCATTTCAGCGGCAACTTCCGGATGCTGCGCCAACACGTTGGTCGTCTCGCCCGGGTCGTTCTCGATATCGTAAAGCGCATCGGTTCCCACCAATCGCCACTTGTCATTCCGCACGGCGAACCGCTTGTTTTTGTAGCTGTCAGGATTGGAATCTCCCTTCCCGAATTTCCCGCTCGCCCCCGCCTTCGGCCAACGGCCGGAATGGAAAAAGAGGGTTCGGTCATCCCACTCCGCCTCAGGATCCTTGATCAGCGGCATGAGACTGCGACCTTCCAACCCGAACTCGGTAACATCGACTCCGGCCAGGTCGGCGAAGGTCGGAAAGATGTCGATGTGACGAGCCAATTGATCGAGGTCACGCCCCGCCTCGGTCACGCCGGGAAGCCGGAAAAACAGGGGAACGCGGGACCCACCTTGATTGGTGGAACCCTTGCCGCCTTTCATGCCCGCATTGAAAATCCGCGAGCCTTTCGAACTGCCGTTGTCGGTCGTGAAGATGAGCAGGGTCTCATCCGCAATCCCCCACTCTTCCAGTTTCTCCATGATCAGCCCGACGTTTTCGTCGATGTTCGTGATCATGCCGAAGAAGGCTGCCGAGTTCTCATCCTTCACGTGATCCCGATACATCGCCTTGTATTCCTCCCCGACGATGAAGGGGCCATGAGGGGCGTTGGTGGGAATGTAGGCAAAGAACGGTTGATCCTTTTGCTCGCGGATCCAGCCGAGCGCCTGCTGCACAAAGACATCGGTGCAGAATCCCTTCGTCTTCACGAAACTGCCGTTGTGGCGAATCGTGGGATCAAAGTAATCGTTCCCGGGAACATCGCCCTGGCTACCGTCGAAGTTCTGACCGATTCCACCCGCGCCGTGGATGAAGACCTCATCAAAGCCGCGACTCCCTGGTTGATAATCATCCGCTTCGCCAAGGTGCCACTTGCCGAAAATTCCGGTGGTGTATCCCCCTTTTTGAAGCGTCTCGGCGACGGTCGGCAAACCGAGCGCCATGCGCTCCCGCTCCAGAATTGTGTGGGTGACGCCCACCTCGAACGGGTTCCGGCCGGACATCAGCGCGGACCGCGTCGGAGCACAGGTCGGGCTGACGTGGTAATCGGTAAACCGGGTGCTTTGCGAATACAGCTTGTCGAGATTCGGCGTCTTGAGGAACGGATGCCCATGACAGGCCAGGTCGCCATAACCCTGGTCATCCGTCATGAAAAAGATGATGTTGGGCTTCTTGTCGGCCTGAGCAGTCAGGAGCGCAAATCCGAAGAATAAAGTGACCAGAGAACCAATCCTGGAGCCGGTATTGGAGAATAAGAACATGGTAGTTTTTGGTAAAGTTCGTGAGGATGCTACTCGTTGAATGACAGACTGAGAGCCTCGAGCATGGGTTTCGATTTGTTCTCCGTGGAGTCTTCGATTTTCACCTCGATCTGAAATCCAAATCCCTCCGGCAATCCGGACAGATTCATTTCCGCCGGAGTTTTCGCGATCTGTTTGGCGTAACCCGGGATGTAATCATAGGATTCCTTGACCTCCTGCCAATCGGTCCACTGATCGATCTTCTGATCGTTGTCGGTATCGACACCCACACGGGCGGTGACGGTTTCGACCCAGGGACCGGGGCTGACGTAATCGACCTTCTGTTGCGTGGCGAGATAGAACTGGCCTTCGGCGAAACAGACGTCCGGATCGGGATGACCATTGCCGATATGGTCGCACCAGGTGAACTGCTCATCCATCGATGGCGAGGTGAACCAGCCAACGCTCATCTGGTGACCGCCTGCCGGATCGTAATCGCCAAACAGATAGTATTGGCCGCCGATGCAGATCGCGGCCCAGTCACCGTAGGCTTCCTGCTCCGGTTCGTGAATCTCATATTCGGCCTCGTTGGTTTTGTAGTTCTTGGGATCTTCCTTGGCCCAATGCGGGTGCTTGTAGGTGCCGATTTTTCCGGTCGGTGTTGTGCGGTTATCGACGGCGGGCGCCTTGAACTCAAATCCGTCCAGCCCGTTTGGACTGACAGCATGGCCGGCGAGCGGCGAATCCCAGGATCGTTTGTTCGCGGAAATCGGGCTCCAATCCTCGATGATGACATGCACGTTGCCGTCGAGATCGCGGATGAATCCGGCATCGGAACCGTGGGACGGATCCTTGACCGCCATCCCCTTGTTCTCTCCCGGCTCGCCGTCCGTCAGATCCGCATCGACATAGACGTGCGGGTCCTGATCATTCGGAAAATCATAATAGATCAGCGCCTTCCCATCGATCATCTCCGCATTGGTGACCCACTTGGAAAATCCTTCCGTCACCGGACCATGATGCACCCAATTGACCATGTCGCGGCTTTGCCAGGCATGATACCCGCCTTTCCCAGGTTTGAGGCCACCCGGAGCATCATACTGATTCGCGAAGCGGGTCGTCTGCAGCGGAATATCGAAGCCCTCCAACGTCGCTTCGGCCGGAGTAAACGCCGGGAGCGGTTTTGGTTTCTCCCCTTTTTTCCGTCGGGGCTGGCCACTGCCATAGCGACCAAACATCCAGTAGTTGTCCGGCCCCATGGTCAGGAGAACGGGCGCATCCTGCAGGTTGATCGGTCCCAGGTTCTCGATCGGGATCCAGTTCTGCCAAATCGCGGATTGGGTGATGGTCAAGGATGCGGCGGAGCGTTTGCTGTCAAAAGATTGCATCTTCGTCTGCAGGCTGCCGGACGCTTCGGTTGGCGCGGCGACGCCTTTCTCGATCGTGATTCCCTCGGATGAAGCGATCTCCGACTTCCACTCGGCTTCACTCGCAATGTTCCAGGTTTCCGCCCACACGCAGGGCAGAAGGGATAATGAAAACAGGGTCGCTAACGCGGTGGGTTTGATGTGGGGCTGTTGGTTCATGGGTTTTGAATGGATCAGGGGTCGGTCGATTGCGAGATGGGAAAATCTTCAAACGGAAGCGGCGATTTCGACCTCGTCATCAGGCCAATGTCTTCGTAAGCAGGTGGGTCAACATTTTTGGCGGAATTCGGCTCGTCCTCTTGCTAAATCCCATGGCGCGACTACTTCGCGGACGGCTTCTTCTTGGCTGGCTTCCTCACCAATCTGGGAAAAACCGGTTTTGCCGGGCGCTCGGTGAGGGGATCGAAGAAGCGCATGTTCTCTCCCACCCGATCGTAATCCCCGATATCGGCCCGTGCCTCTTCCGCCAACTTCAACAGACGTTCCACGACTTCCGGGTGCGCATCGGCAACGCTCTTCGTTTCTCCGGGATCCGCATTCAAATCGACCAGAAAGGGTTCATCAATCGCGATCCAATCGGCCGGGGCAATGTGATTGTTCCTTGAGAATCTCCCCAACCAGGGAGGATTGGCAGGACGAGGCAAATGGAGCTTCCACTGGCCCTGCCGCACCGCCTGAAGCGTGTTGATAAAGTAATAGCGGAAGACGCGATCCGGATCGGCCGCTTCGAAATCGCCCGCAAAGAGATGGCGGATATCGACCCCGTCGATCACACGGTCAGTCGGCGCCTCGGTTCCGGCAAGCTTCGCAAACGTGGGCAGCAGATCGATCGTCGCCGCGATCTGGTCGCACTCCGTTCGAGCAGGAACCCGGTCAGGCGCCCACAGAATGGTGGGAACGCGAACCCCGCCTTCCCAGGTCGAAACTTTGCCACTCCGCAGCGGCCCCGCCGAACCTCCGTGATCGGAAGGCAAATGCCCGTCGGCGCGATTCTTGTTCTTGATCAGCCAGGGGCCGTTGTCGCTCGTGAAGAGAAAATAGGTGTTCCCGGCCAGGTCGAACTTCTTCAGCGTATCGATGATGCGCCCGCAGCTGAAATCGATCTCCTCGACGGCATCCCCGTAGAGGCCCCGCGCCGACTTGCCTTTGAAGTCCGGCGAGGCATCCAATCTCGTGTGAACCATGGTGTAAGGCACGTACGCGAAGAACGGCTTTTCATGATTCCGCTCGATAAACCCGATGACCTCGTCGGTGTAACGTTGGGTGAGCATTCCCATGTTGGCGTTTGCCTCGATCATCTCCTCATTCCGATACAGATCGACTGAGCGATCGTTGCTCGATGGTGTTCCGAAGAAATCGTCAAACCCCTGGTGATTGGGCATCAACTTCGGATCAAAGTCGCTCTGCGAGTGCCCGGCCATATCCCACTTCCCAAAGCATCCCGTCGCGTAGCCCTTTGCTTTCAGCACCTCGGCGATCGTGATTTCATCCGTGTGCACGACGGGATGGATCTCCTTCACATTCCCCTTTTCCGCGACTCGCAGGGGATGGCTTCCGGTCATCAAAGCGGTTCGCGACGGTCCGCAAATATGCTGCGCATAAAAATGGGTAAACCGCATCCCTTCCTCGGCGAGTTGATCCAAAACCGGCGTCCGAATATCCGGCGACCCAAAACAGCCGAGATCCGCATAACCAAGATCATCGACGAAAATCACGACAAAGTTGGGAGCCTGGTCTTCGGCTCGAAGGGATGACGCAACAAGCAGAAGCGAGGTGAGGACGAACAGGAGGGTGAAGGCTGGTTTCATGATCAGTGAGTGTGTGTTTTCCAATTTACTTCGCCAGCGCGACGGGATTCTCCACGAAGGCGGCAGGTCGACTGTTCTCCGCAATGTCTTTTCTGAAATCGGCAAGATATCCCTGAAGCCGCTTGGCGATCTCCGCATTCTCGTCCAACAGGTTTTTCGATTCCCCGACATCGGTTTTCAGATTGAAGAGCGCGGACGGTTTCCCCTTGTTGAGATGAAGTTTCCAATCTCCCGATCGCACCGCTTTGAGCTCATTCCCGCGATGATAGAAAAACGCTTCGTGCGGGGATTTTGTGTCGCCGGAAAGGACCGGCCAAATATCCCTGCCATCGATCACCCGATCCGCCGGGACTTCGGCTCCCGCCAATTTGGCAAACGTGGGCAACAGGTCCATCGCCGTCATCAGCTCCCCATTTGGCTGACCTGCGGGTATCTTGCCAGGCCAACGAATGACCGTCGGCTCCCGCATCCCGCCTTCAAAGGTGCTGCCTTTCCGGCCTTTCAACGGTCCCGCTTTTCCAATTGCCGGCCCATTGTCTGAAGTGAAAATCACGAGCGTGTTTTCATCGATCCCGTTCGCCTTCAACGTATCGAGAATCCGGCCAACGGACCAGTCGATTTCGTTGATCGCCTGGCGGAACAGCTTGTCCCGCGTTTTGTAGTCCACCGTCCCCTGCTCGTCGTTCAGTTTGTCGATGACCTCGCTCGATACACCTTCCATGAATGGAGGCGAAACGTGAAGCGGCCTATGTGGAATGGGATGGGGAATGTAGATGAAAAACGGGTCATCCTTGTTTTCCTCAATGAACGCCACGGCGTGTTCGGTGATTCGTCGGGTCAGGTGATCGGCATCCGGGTCCATCTCAATCACCGTCTCCTGATCGAGAAGTGGGAGTGAAGGAAACTGGTGTTTCTTTTGCGAAGGATGAAAGGGATGAATGTCGTGGCTGTATGGGATCCCAAAATACTCGTCAAAACCCTGCCGAGTCGGGAGAAACCCGGGCTGATCGCCGAGATGCCACTTGCCGAACATCCCGGTTTTATAGCCCACGCCTTTGAGAACTTCCGCGATGGTGATCTCGTCAGGATTGAGCCCCTTTGGATCCCGCGCCAGAAGCACCCCAAAGTTCGATCCCGTCGCCATGTCGATCCGTTTCGGATAACAACCCGTCATCAGGGCAGCCCGGGATGGCGTGCAAACCGGGGCTGCAACATAGAAGCTGGTCAGCTTCGCGCCTTCCGCAGCCATCTGATCGAGCCGCGGCGTGTTGACATGCTTCCCTCCAAAGCAGCTGAGGTCTCCGTAGCCCTGATCATCGGTAAAGATGATGATGAAGTTGGGCTTGCGTTCGCCCGCAGCTCCAGCGGCGACGATCAGAGCAGCCCAGATGATGAGTAGACGTTGTTTCATGCGTGTTACTTGATACAGATGATCTCTTTCATGGTGTGAGCGTAAAGATGGCCTCCTGCATAGGTCAGAGATGCCAGCGTCCAGGTTTCTCCGCCCGGCCCGAGATCGTTGATCGAAACGATGGATTCGGGTGAAAGTTCTTCCGTTTCCGTGTCGATCACATGGACGGTTCCCGTCACCATCGAGAGAAACAGATATTTTCCGACTCGCGTGGGGCTGGCCACGGAGATGTGCCCAAAACCGGTTCCATTGTGGCCCTTGTCACCAACCGCAAACCCAGCCGCATTGAGCGGCTTGTTCCCCGGGTTTCCGGTTCCCCACAGGCGCACATCGCCGGCTCTGGATTCGCTGTCCGGCAGGAGCTGCGCGGGGAGCTCCAGATACTCCACCACTCCGGTCTCGACGTTGACTCGTCCGAGAAAGGGGAAGTCATGAACGAGGAACCAATGCCAATCGCCAATCAACAGATTCGCCTGGTTGGTGTTGGGATGACGTTTCCCTGCCTTGACCTCAGCGCCTGTCTCCCTGGCCCAATCGCCCTTCTCGGGAACATATTTCCACAACGTCGCGCCTCGATCGACCGGTTGTTCGCGCAGGATTTCCCCAGTCCCGGCATCCATCACCAAATGATTCAACCTTCGGAATCCCAGGACGTACTTTTCGTTCCAATGTGAGGCGGAGGAGGGATCGTAACCGGTCACTTCCGTGCTCCAAAGTGTCTTGCCTGCTTCGCCCGGCGCCAGACTGGTAAGGCTCTGACCCGCAGGTTTTTCGAGGGGACCGTGCGGCCCGCCTCGGGCATGCGATATGGCCAGCCTGCCGTCCGCGGTTTTGCCGATCACCGGGGTATTGTGCACCACGGTTCCCACGTCTTCCCGCCAGAGAACTTCGCCGGTTCGTTTGTCGATTCCGTGGATATACGTCCAGACCTCTTTGGGGGCGACACCCGCGGGAACGCTGAGGCCATTTTTCGCTTTTTTTCCGGGAGCGGCCCACTTTTGCATCTGGGCTCCCGCCGCTTTGTTGGCAACCTCGACATAGAGAATCGCATCGCCCACAAGGAATGGCTCCGCCTGTCGGTTGTTGTGCTTGAAACGCGGCGTCCATTCCCGCAGCCAAACCTCTTTCCCTTCGAAATCATAACAGCCGATGGAGCCGCAGCGGTTGAAAAACCAGACATGTTCCCCATCAGTGATCGGGGCAAAAACGGTTCCGTCGGAAAAGCCTCCGGCCAACGAAATCAACGCCGTTCCCGGCAAGGTGACCTGCCAGCGTATCTCGCCAGTCTTCGCATCGAGACAGAATCCGATGATGTCCTTGACGCCTTCCTTCTCCTCCAACGTCTTGATCGGAACATGGGTGGTCACAAACACGTGATCTTCCCAAATGGTGACATTGCTCATGCCCGCCTCCGGCATCGGGGCTCTCCAGCGAACATTCTCGTTTCGCGTCACACTCCATTGGGTAGGCGGCTCCCCATCCACCTGCCAGTTTCCGTTGGGGCCGGCGGCTTGATTCCAATTGTCAGCGGAGCAAACGGCATGGGGCAGAGCAAAGGCCGCCACCGCAAGCAGCCCGAGGGAAAGGGTTTTCATGATTGGAAAATGGATTGGGAATTCTGTCAGTGAGATGAAGGCGTCAAACTTGTCCCTCTTGGAAAAGCCAATGTCTTCTCGGCAAAATTGGTCAACGCTTCAGGTTGTGAATCTCAGTCTTTCAGAACCGAGCTTGGGGGTAAAGGCACATCATTCGCCCGGCGCCATTCGACCAATTGCTTCAACAGGAGGTCTGCCTGCTCCGGATGCGTGGACGCGAGGTCCTGACTCTCTTTCCGGTCTTTCCGCAGGTTGTAGAGCTCGATGTTTCCGTCCTTCAGGTATTGGATCAGCTTCCAGTCTCCCTTGCGCATGATTGAGGCGGGCGGATCCTTGTAGGTGCTGGCGAGGTGCCAGAAGATCGCACGCTCCTTCATCGGGTTGCCGTGCATGAGCGGAACCAGGCTATCGCCATCGAGCGTTCCCGAAAAGTCCGTGATTCCGGCCAACTCGAGAAACGTGGGAAAGTAGTCCATCCCTTGAATCGGTTCGTCGCTGCGTCCCGGCGCAACGGTCCCCGGCCAATTGATCAGGGCCGGCACCCGCAGGCCGCCTTCGTAGATATTCCCTTTCGCGCCGCGCAGATTCTCGTTTCGACTCTGAAGCCCGTTATAGCCGTTGTCGGAGGTGAACATGACGATCGTGTTTTCGCGGAGACCGGCTTGATCCAGATAATCCGTGATGCGTTTAACGTTCGCATCGATCGACATCACCATCGTGGCGTAGGCGGCAATTTCCTTGCGACTCCCCTCCCCCTGCCCCGTGACCGGATCCGAAGGTTTGTTCAGGAAATGCGCCAGCGATTCCTCACTTCTCGAAACGGACGGACGATGCGGCGCATAGAAATGGAGATTCACGAAAAAGGGGCCTTCCTTGTGCCGCTCCATGAAGTCGATCGCATCGGACGTGAGACGATCGGTGAGCCAATCGTCGCCCTCTGCCTTCTCCGCGATGAAGGGATTCTTATACGGGGCCTTGTAGCCGCCGCCCGGGGCACGGTAACCGTTTTCATACCCGCGCGACGGATCGCCCCACCACGTCCCGCCGACATTTTCATGAAAGCCTCTTCCAACCGGATAATATTGCTGAATCTCCGGCGATTGATGCGCCTCCAGCCAACTCAAATCTCCGTTTCGCGGCTGGCCCAGTTTCTTGTTCCGCGGAAACTCGGTTTCCTGCTCCGGATGCGGTCCGACAATGTGCCATTTGCCGAGATGGATGAGTTGATAACCGGCTTCATGGAGTGGCTGCGCAAAAACGGGATGCTCCAATTCGACGGTCCACCTCGAAAATAGGTTGTCGCGGCTCGTTCCTTTCTCCAACACGGGCACGGTGTAGCAACCGGTGCGGAAGGACTGCTTTCCGGTCAGCAGCGCCGCGCGCGAAGGCGAACAGGTTGGATACATGTAGGCCTGATTGAGAACCAGACTCTGTTCGGCAAGCGCATCCAGGTTCGGAGTCTCGAAATAGGTGCTCCCCATAAAGCCGACATCCTGCATGCCCAGATCATCGGCCAGAATGAAAACCACGTTGGGTTTTGAAGGCGGCTCCGCCGACAAATCGCCTCCCCACGTCAACAGGCAAACCGATCCCAGAATCAACAAGGCGTTCTTCATGCCACACAAGGTTTGTTGTCTGCAACGACCGCGCGAACGCTGTTCAGGATGGGTGGCATGATTCTGATTGAAAGGAGTTCCGCTCGCCTTGTCGAGTCTTTCGAGAGCAGACTCACCATTCTGATCCGCCTCGTTTGAAGCGCCATGTTCAATCTCCACATCTGCATTCAATCACGGACGAATGGCATTTCTCGAATCCCTTGGAAACGAGTCGCGAAACGAGTCGCAGGACGTTTCCACCAACGTTCTCTGAGGGTTTGAGCGCCCCGTGGTATTCAACCCATAGCCAGATCCTGACAACGAAGAATGATTCCTCAGAAAACGCAGCCCTTTCCGAACTGCTGCGCGAATGGACCGTCGAGGTCGAAGCTCCGCCAGGTTTCCGGCGCAGAGTGAGGGAACGACTGCTCAGAAGCACGGAGGCCTCAACGAATCGCTCCCCGCTTCCATCCTGTTGTCCCTCCCAAACCCAGCACTTTCACTTCTCGACACGTTAGGAAACGTTCTTCCTTTGTCCCCTTGACGAAACCTCAACCATATCAACGTCAAGGGTGACCCGCCACCTACAGACAGCGCCACTCCGCAATAGGGTTAAGGGTTGAAGTAAACAGGATCATGTCGACTCGGGGCGTGTAGGCGGTTGGTATCCCCCCCTTTTTTCTGTCCGTTTTTCGGATTCGAGAAACCAAACGCCGTAACGAACCTTCTTCACTTGTTGCCATTTGCCGCACGTGAAGTCCATGTGGAAGCTTAGGTCATCAAGACCCGCTCCCGTCTGCGCGATAGCTGCCCATGCCTTCCCGTCCGCTCTTTCCCAGTATTTGTTCTGGGGTAGCGATGGTCTGTATGCAAATAATCCAGTCACAAATTGAGGTTTGTCCGATCGTTCGACCCAATCATGATCATTTGAATAGGCGTCGAAACAGGCCTTCCGGAAATCTGCCGAAAAGGCACGTTCGGATGTGTGCCAAACCATGGCGGCGGCATTATCGACATACCCTATCGAGACATCAATTCCGTCATGCTCGAACTCGTGCTCGGGGAATCGACTCGTTGGATCTCCAAGGTGAACTACTGGGCCATACCGCTCTTTGGAACGATCCAATTCTTCTCCCAGGTCCGCATCGAACTTGCGCCATCGAATCGTGTCGCGTGCCCACCGGTAGGCCCGGAGAATTCGATGGTGGAGTGGCATCAGCTTTTACACAGAACGGCAGCGCTGACCAGCACGAACCGGGAGCGCCACATCACAGCAGGTAGAGAGTTGTAGTGGGTGATGCACTTTCTGGTCACACCGTAGGGTCCGTGTCTGTGTCCGGCGCATTGTTAGTCTTCAATCTTGGTCAACGTTTCAATTGCATCTCGCGCGTACTTTACTGGATCAGCCTCGATACCGTCTTCGGTCAAGTGCTGAAATTTTGCAATTACGCGCTTGAGGTAGGGGATCGCTTCCGGCTCACCGATTTCTTCAAGCGCAAGAACGGCCATTGAAGGATCTATCCGCCGGTTGCAATCTCGGTCTAGATTTCGCCCAATGCGATGCAGGTATCGCTTGCCGCCAAACTTTCCCAAATATTCTAGAGCTTGAATATAATGATCATCTCCGAAAAGCGCACAACGAATCCAGCCAATAGTCCAATGCGGTGCATCCAGAATCGGCGCAATCCATTGTTCGACAAATGGCAGAAGATATTCGTTCTCATGTTCCATAGCTCGGTCAATAAAGTTCATCTTATCTTCTGCACTGAGCTTATCACATTTATCAACAAGCTTGATAAACAAGTCCTTGGCCATTTGCGAATTGGCATTCTTTGCAATTGCTGAAACAAGAAAGGCAATATGCTCGACTTCCGCGTGGGAAGAGGCCGACTCTGCAAGTTGTTCTAAACGTTGTAAATACGCTTCATCTGCAAGTTCACGAGCTTCGTCATAAGCGGCACGAGCGTCTTCTTCTTTCAACTGAGCGAGTAAATCATCAATGTATTCCATATTGACTATCAAGGTAGGGACACCGGTTGCCCGGCGCCCCCCTCACAGATCCCGGCGTGCGGATTTCCCGCACCGGGCTCCTCGGAGAATCGCGCACGTTCACGCTTGGTTCTGAAGTCCTGTTGGCTCCCCATCGGATGATAAGATGGCAGGATTGCGCTCATAAGGCAAGGCGGGGTTGATAGGCGGGGTCGATTTCTTCCACCACCCTCGCGGGCGGCAGTCGCCACACCGTGGTCCACCGGGCTAGCAGCTTTTCCCAGGTAAAGCTTTTGCGCTGGCTGCGCCGATTGAGCCATTTGAAGATCAATCCCTTGACCTCCCGCTCGTTGGTGCCCAGTCGCTGGCTGTTTCCCAGGACGCCGTAGTAGTTCCAGTGACCCATCAGTTTGGCCCGAAGCCGATCCAGGATCCAGTCCAACGGCTTATCTTGCGTTCGTTTTGGTAGATCGCACGCAACTTGCGGGAGTTCGCCACAATGACTTCGCATCCCAACTTGTCGAGTAGCCGACTGATCCACGGGCTATGACTTCCCACCTCCATAGCGATCCGTGCTTTGGGAAAGCGCTTCACCAACATCGCCAACCGTTCCCTGGTATTGGGGATCCGTCATTTCCGCGACAATCTCGCCCTCCGCGTTGAGGGCACCTATGGCATGTTTGCGATCGCCCAGATCAATCCCCAAGGTCGCTTTCCGATCGATGGCAGGTCGTGTCCTTTTCATCAGCAGAGAGTCTATCAACCCCGTCCAGCGACGAGGCGCTCTGCCTTCTCATCTAATCTTGTTCGGTGTTGTCGGCGTCTCCGTTGTCTACGCCGGACTGCAAATGGTCGTAGCTTAGATTGTGCCCCATGAAAGTAGGCAAATTCCATTCGCGGCAGATCTCCTCGTGCATGTTCGCCAGATTCTTGAGGCTAGACCAGGTAGCAACCAGATGATGAGTGAGAAAAGTACGAACGATGAACTCCTCATCTTCTTGCATGCTTTCTGACAGCTTCTTTGAGTCCGGGAACATCTCTTGAGTGAACCCGCCCTCTGCTGTGGCTGTGTCGATCAAGTTTGCCGTGCGTGAAGCTAATCGGTGACAGTCTGCTATTGGCGTCCACATTGGGGTGGTCTCCCAAAAATCATACTCGAGTATTCCCCGTAAAAAGTGGCGTATTGTGAGGAGTTCGGCGGACTCAATTAGCTCTTCGATCGGGAGATAAGAGAGATGATCGTGTAGATACCGGAGTTCGTGTTCTTGGTACGTAAACTTGGTGAATGCCGCGTAAAGTTTAGGGCGCTTCGCATAGAATTTCAGGGCAGTCAGGGAGTGTTCCTCGAGGGTCAGCTCATTCTCGATAGGAATCCAAATCGTCTTGTTCCCTTTCGACGAAAACGTGGGATCAGACGGCAAAACGACCTTGTCAATTAGGTCATTGAGGCAAACGAAGAAAACTCTTCCAGAATTCAATTCGACTAAGAAGAGTACGACAGGCAATGCCGGACTCATTGCCTGAACTGTTAGAAGCTCACCGACCTCAATGGTCAGCGGGATAACGGTGATATCTTTGGATTCATCGGGGTTCTCCGTCAGCGGCTTCTTCTCAACGTTGTAGAGTGGGTGAACGGAAACAGATCTCGTCTGAACTTTGTGCGTCGACTTTATCTGGCCGAAGAATGTCTCTCCAAGCGTGTCGGCTTTTGTTCGCTCTTCATCGACGTATTGGAAAAGCTCGACGGCAATATCAATTCCATAGTCTGGCTTGTAATCGCGAATCACCCACTCTTCAGGAAGCAGGCCTTTAAGCACCTCACGGCTCTTATCCTCCATGATGTGTTGCTGAACGCGCCGTTTCGGGTGAGCCATTGTTTTTTGACCGAACGATTGAGCGATGTCACTGCCTGCCGACAGCGCACTCCGACTTCTGGGTTAAGGTTTGAACGTTCATTCGGCTTCCGACTCAGCGCGGGCAGGCAGTTGATCATCCGCGTCTTGTTCGCTGTTGGTGGTTCGAGATAGCTGGTCGACCTTCTTGAGCAGTGTGGGAAATCGATACGATCCATGCATCGATGCAATCTTATTGGCGGCTTCCGCGTAAGACAACCCGATTGCAGTGACAAATAGAGGACGCTCGCTGTCGCCCCTCAATACTTCAACGGCGTGCTGTGAATTCCGAAACCGATTCTTCGCAACGCCAACTATAATCGGCTCGCCAGACAAGCTCTCTTCGAGATGTGCTCCTAGGCCACCTTCGCCGTCTTCCGATAGATGGCAATATCCGTCGATCACGAAAACGGAAACATCCTCCCGGATCTTCGAAATCACGGCCAATAGGGGCTGCAACTCGCGAAGATAGAACTGACCTGGCGTGTAATCACCGCAGTCCTCGGTTGACACCGCATACGTCCCCATAGCGCGCTCTGAATCCCAACTCTCAAACACAACCGCGGCGGCAGTGGCCTCCGTATCGGAATAGTAAACATCAAGTGCGGCGATCATCGAATCCTCCCGTCCAGAAAGTGAACAGGATGTCCCGCGATTATCTGGTCGAAACAGCCTTCGATCCAACGCGTAAACGAAGACTCCTCACAGAAGATCGGTGGATTCAGGGCATGGTCTCCCCACGAGAACACTCTGCCGCGATGCTCTCCAGTCACGATCAACGAGAAGAACAATCCGCAGCCGATCTCTGCGACTGCGATTGTGCCAAACATCGGATCCCATTCATTATTATCCCATCGGTTGCTCCAATCCGCTGGTGCTGCGCGGTCTAACCACGCTTCGCCGTGGCTCTCTGCCTCGGGTGTAATGATAGATGGTACAGCAATCATCAATGGATTTGCGCAATCAATCCAGTATGAGTGATCCCAGTGTGCCAATGGGACTAGGCGACATGGAGAAGTCCCACCATTAGCGACATGCGATAGGAAGTCACGATATTCATCTGGCAGTTTCACCCCGGCAGCGTTCTCTAGGGCTGCGATATCTTCGATCGCGATTGGCGGCTTCGTTTGCACTCTCGCCTTCCGAGCCTTTGCTGCGAGTGACTGGATGGGCGTCATTTCTTCAGCGAACGTTCAAGAGCACTCAGCCCTGACGGAGAGCGCGGGTTGATTGTGGAACAAACTGGCGAATCAGAAAAGTCATTTCAACTCCGGCGCGGTCAGGGCTTGAGTGCCTCGGCTTGTTCGATGCTTCGTTTGAGGGCCCGCTTCGCAATCTCAACGATCTCCTCCGGCGAAGCGTCCGATGCGAACTTACCAATCTCCCGGACTTCCCGTCGACTCGATTCGAAAAGGTAGATATGTCCATGCTCTAACTCGATACGTACGTCACTGCGAGGTTCGCAGAAGAACGAGAGCCGCGTAGATTGTTTGTCGTGCAATCGATCGTGTTTCGTAGTGACTGCGAGAAACGAATCTTTCGGATAGAAAAGAATTGGAGAGAATCGCAAGCCCTCGATCTCCTCTGAATTCGGATCAGGAGCGTCTTCCAGTTTTCCCGCAAAGGTGAAAAAGCACTGCCACTGCGCCGTAAAACCAGAGTGCTCAATGTCGGGCAGCCCCTGAGAAACCAGTAATTCTCGATTGAAGATCAAGTCGCGCTCCTCCTCAGCTGCGCACGCGCAGAGCCATAGCATTGCGGCAATAGAGGTGACAATTTTCATCATCGAACGTCCTAGTGCACGCACGCGCGTAGCGCGTTGCCGTGCCACGTCTTGTTCGATACTTTGGTGTTCACGGTTTGGTTTTCTTCATCTCGTTGATCGCTTCCAAGAGTTGAATAGTAGCACCTCCATCTAAAGCCTCACCGTCGTATCGCACCTCGTATAAGCCTTGAAGATTTGATGGAAGAGTGACGCCACGTTTCACAAGAAGTATAAATCGCTTTCCATACAGAGCCATTGCGGCACCAATTTCGATCAACACATTTGGGTTTAGCACTACATGCTCATTGGCCTCCTGATCAACTAGCTTCAACTCATCTTCAACGTGAATGATTGCGGCGCCGCAATCCCGCATATCATTCATGACTTTGTCAGGAACAGGTTGGGAGACGGATTGTCTCTCCACAGAAACGACTGCCTCCATCTCGCCGAAAGCTAGGAGCTTCTTGATCGGGTCAACGAACTTTTTGTTCTTACCGTGGGTAATGAAGACCTTTCGATTGGCTTCCTTGGTTTGGGTTGGTGGTGGCTCCGAGGAATTGTCTTGTTCTTCCTCATCATCAGCAGGGTCTTCTCGCCCAGTCGATGCTCCAAAATCTGCTTCGGAGTCGCCTGCATCCTCGGCGGTCTCCTCTTTGGTAGCCGAGGGAGTGACTCCTGCAAGATCAACATATTGGCGCCCTTTGATTTCAGTGATCAAGCCGAGAGCTTCTGCACCCTCAATAATCAGAGCGAGGACGGAAGAGGTCCGATCTTCGGGTACGCCCATGTCATTAAGTACGTTCTGGGCAATACTGTCCTTGGGAATTGGGCTCCCGTTGTAATGAGTCAGGAACTCTTTCAGCACACGTGGCTTCAGCAAGGCCTCTCGCTTGGCTACGAGGTCATCACCCTCCACGGTTGGCCTCACGATTCGCTTCCCCAATGGAGTAAGCGAGATCTCTTCGGCATTGTAGCCGCCATCTGTAAGCCCGTAGGCGATCGATGCGCCACAGAGTTGCCGAAACGGGCCGGAGCCGGGTTGCACGTTCATCGCGGACGCAACCTTCAGTGGGGTTGCAGGTTTCGCGGCATAGTTCTCGCTTAGCGCCTTTGGAATACGCAACGCCTGCTCAAGAGAGTATCCGGGAACATCGGATTGGCTCAGGCGTGTCTGCTTCTTCTTCGGGATCCTTGCTGCTACTTTCTTCTTTGCCATATTAGTAAGGTGAGTTTCCTGAGATTATCTTTATCGAACGTCAAAGCGATGTCACTGCCTGCCGACAGCGCGCTCCGACTTCGGGGTTGATTGTCGAATGATCATTAGAGTTGCGACTCACAGCGGGCAGGCAGTTGATCATCCGCGTCTTGTTAGCTCTCGTTGTGCCGCTTTAGCGCGTCGGCAATCAGTGGGTTTCTGCATTCGACAGCATCAATTCCTCGAATGAAGGAGTTTTCTTTCTCTGCGATCATCGCAACTATTCCATGGGCGATGGAATCCCCATCTTTGATCGATGTGATGAGTGTGCTGCATGTGCCCATGGCCGCGAAGCGGTTCATTGCATCCGCCCAGTCCACAGCGATGCCCAATGCCTGAAGGCGGACCGCTTCGTCTTGGCTGGTCGTGAACACGCTCCTCATGTTGTCAGCGACAACCTCCGCGTAGCTGAAACCGAGTCCGTCACTCGCGTCCAACGCACCCTCGTACGCGTTTATGAACCCTGGCAATTTCTCAGCAAATACTTCTTGTGATATACTTGCGAAAAACCTTGGGTCGGCCTCGCGAAGAACAGCAAATAGTTCGGCAGGCTCAAGCGAAAGTGCGAGATCCATGAATTCATTCATCTCGTCACTTCTGTATTTCAGCGATTGCAGGCGATTCTGGATCGTATCGAACTGGGTACGCGCTAAAGAGGCCGAATTGAGGTTCCCGGTTAGATGGTCAAAGGCAAGCTCCAGTGCCGCTCTAACTTCTGTGATGGAACCAAAACGCTCGTTCGGAGGAATTCTGCAGCATTTGTCGATCACGTAGTAGAGTGGCTTCTCAACTGCGCTCGGATCGACGAAGAGAGGGTCGCGACCGGTAAGCACCTGATAGAACGCTCGACCGAGCATGAAAATGTCTGCGGCTTCCGATGCGCTCTTAAATCCCCCAGACTCGCGGAATTCAGGAGGAGTGTATCCCTCAGTGCCCCAACCCTGTTGGCTCAGCGTTTGACGAGTGCTGCTGTTTGGGTCGAGCGCAAATCCCAGATCAGAAATCACAACATTACCGCTGGAATCTCTTAAGAAGTTGGCTGGCTTAATATCACGGTGAAAATGTCCGGCTTCGTGGAGCGCTTCGACGGCATCACACATCGCGAGTAAAAGGCTACGTTGGGCATCGTAGTCTCCCGCAATCTCGGCAGAAGCGGATACGAGATCACCCTTCTCGTAGATTGGCATTACAAAGTACGGCGGATCATGTTTGAGCTCTGCGTCGAGAACGGTCACGACCATGGGAGACTCAGCCATCCCTTGCATGAGGCGAACCTCACGCCTGAATCGTTCCCTTAAGCCGTCATCGCCAGAGTGCTTAAAGTACTTTACTGCGACTTCGTCACCTGAATCGCTGTCTTTCGCCCCCATGACGCATCCCATGCCGCCAGCGTCGCTAATGCAGCTAAGCACTTCATATCGACCTGCAATAACGTCTCCGATTTTCATTTCTTTTGAGCTAACAGTATATTATTCCACTTGAAGGGCTGATATCCAAATCATGAAATTGGACTTAAATGATTAAGGAATATGGATCGTTTGTCTTTGGTGTTCATGGTGATTCACGATGATTGTGGGAATTGTCAAGATCTGGCTGCCGCCCTGAGATTTGCAAGTGGACTAGCAATACGGGATTTTGCCGCCTTCGACAAGGATGTTCCGATATGATGAGGAGTTTTTCTTGGCGCGGGATTTCTCACTTTTGAGATTTTTGAATTGCTCCCGGTTGATGGGGGATCTTGCAATGAACGCATGAGGATCGTAGTTCATGAAGATTTTGAGGGGCCTTTGGCCGTTCATCACGAAGAGGCTTTCCGTGCGCTGCGATGGTTAGGGAGCGTCGGTCAACTTAGCCGGGTCTCCACAGGGGTTTGTTCCTGTGGAACAGAGGCCACCCACCAGCCCATTACCATCCATCCGCTCGCCCCGGGTGGCCTTGCGCCAGTCGCGCGCTGACGCCGTTTGGCACCGTCAAAAACCAGATCGTGTGGCTGGAAGGAGTCAGCGCTCCACCGGCATGAAGCCGGGGGGGCGATGGGGTTCAGGAGACGGTTCTGGTGGTTGATCGAGCACCCACCGGGGCGAGCCCGGAGGAGAGCCCGGAGGAGAGCCCGGAGGAGAGCCCGGAGGAGAGCCCG
>CAXBMO010000037.1:0-42984 GCA_963977015.1 uncultured bacterium
CGCGTCGTTCGGGACGACGAGGTCGCAGGTTCGAATCCTGTCACCCCGACGCTTTGTGATCAGGTCATCGTGCGATACGAGGTTGCTCACGCGGATGAGGTCATGTCGTCCAATCGGTTTGGCGTGAGAATGATGCCTGCGATTTTGTTGTTAACCTTCGCGGGAGTTCTGGCATATGCCTGTGCGGAACGGGCCTCAACGCTCTTCCAATCCGCCCCGGCATCCCTCGAACCACTGAAGGATGCGTCAATGCTTCCTTCCTGAATATCTCATGAAACCCTTGTCTCTGATTCTCCCGGCCCTTCTGACCCTGATCTCCAGTTTGCTTCTCCCGCAGCGGTCTTCCGCCGGTCAGCCGAACATCCTCTTCATCATGTCGGACGACCACACGTCCCAGGCCTTTGGCTGTTACGGAAGCCGGCTCGCCCCGTTGAACCCAACCCCGACGCTTGACCGACTTGCTGCCGAGGGAATGCGGTTTGATCGCGTCTATTGCACCAACTCGATCTGCACGCCGAGCCGCGCCTCCATCATGACCGGTCAATATCCGCACCGCAACGGGGTTATCGACCTCGATGGTGAGTTGCGCTCAGAAAAGCAGTATCTGGCGACTGAAATGAAGAAGGCCGGTTATCTCACGGCGATGATCGGGAAATGGCATCTCAAAGCCGAGCCGGCCACGTTTGACTACTACTGCGTCCTGCCCGGGCAAGGGAAGTATTTCGATCCCCAGTTCCGGGTTCGCGGCGAGCAGGCGTGGCCGAAGAATACAATCCAGAAGGAAGGCCACAGCAGCGACGTCATCACCGACCTCACCCTCGAATGGCTGGAGAATCGCGACCAATCCAAGCCTTTCTTCCTGATGCATCATTACAAGGCGCCGCATGACATGTTCGAGTATGCGCCGCGGTATGAGTCTTATCTCGAAGATGTGGAAATCCCCGAGCCGGACAATCTCTATGACCAGCCCGCCGAAGGATTCGGCTCAAACGCGACGCGCGGCGAGAATGACGAGCTGGTTCCTCGCATCGGAACGTCGATCTCCAGGCGCCACCCGGTTCGCAACTACGGTTTGGATTTCGACGTTGATCCGAGCCTGGACGATCGGGAATACACCCATCGGGCCTACCAGGAATACCTGAAACGCTACCTTCGCTGCGTCAAAGGCGTCGACGACAACCTGGCTCGACTCTTCGACTATCTCAAAATGGAGGGCTTGTATGACAACACCATCATCATCTATACCGGTGACCAGGGTTTCATGCTGGGAGAACACGACTACATCGACAAACGCTGGATGTACGAGGAGTCGATGCGGATGCCGTTTCTGGTTCGCTACCCCAAGCTGATCGAGCCCGGCAGCGTCTCGGATCTGTTGATCAACAACACGGACTTTGCGCCGACGATGCTGGAACTGGCCGGCGCGAGTGTCCCGGACTTCATGCAGGGCCGCAGCTTTGCCCCGGCCCTGTCCGGCAAAGAGCTTCCCGGCTGGCGAACCGCCACTTACTACCGCTATTGGATGCACCTGATGCACCACGACAACCCGGCGCACTTCGGCATTCGCACAGCAGACTACAAGCTGATCTTCTACTACGGCCGTGCCGCGGATGAATCCAAATATGGCAAGCCTTCCATGCCGTGGCTGAAGAACTCATTCAAGATCGAGCCGACCCCGGTCGCCTGGGAGTTCTACGATCTGCGATCCGACCCCGCGGAGATGCGCAATCAATACGCCAACCCGGAGTATGCCGCGATCATTCAGGGCTTGAAGGACCAGTTGAAGGGAGAGCGGGAGAAGCTCGGGGACACCGACGAAGAGCGCCCGCACATCCGGGCCGTTGTTGACGAACACTGGACGAACTGAACACCGATTGGGCCTTTAGCACTTTAGATGATTCCCTGGGACGTCGTGAACTGGCCAAAGGCCAAAAGTGCGTCGTTGTTTTGTCCACCAAGGAGCCGATGGCGCCGTGATTGCGGATGCCGTTCAATTGATCCAACTGAAGTGAACCCTCGAATCTGCATGAATCCAAAACTAATCGCCATCCTGACATTCCTCTGGCCTGCCGCGGTCTCATTCACGGGCGCCGAAGAATTTCCGCACGTTCCGCCCGCCGACATCCAGGTGCCGGATGGGCTCGAAGTAACCCTCTGGGCGAAATCGCCGCTGCTCTTCAATCCGACGAACATCGACACCGACGCCGCCGGGCGCATCTGGGTTGCGGAAGGCGTCAACTATCGCCGGGAGATTCATCGCGAGGAAGGCGACCGCATCGTGGTGCTGGAGGACACCGACGGCGATGGCGTCGCGGATTCGTCGCACACCTTCGTCCAGGATCCGGAGCTGATCTCGCCGCTTGGCCTCAGCGTGTTTGACAACCGCATCGTCGTTGCGCAGCCGCCGCACATCCTGGTTTACACGGACGTCGACCGCGATTTGAAATTCGATCCGGCGGTGGACCGGCGCGAGGAATTCCTCTCCGGCTTTAACGCGCGCAATCACGACCACTCGCTTCATACCGTCGTCGCCGGTCCGGATGGGAACTGGTATTTCAGCCAGGGCAACTGCGGGGCACGCATCACCGACAAGGATGGTCGCGTTTTCCAGTCGGGTGGACCGTATTACGAGAAGGGTGCGGGCAACCCGGAGTGGTTCAACGACCCGACCGAATACGCCGGAAAAGCCTCCGCTGACGGCAATGTCTACAACGCCGGTTTCGCCGGGCGCATCGCCCCGGACGGCAGCGCTCTCCAAATCGTCGGGCACGGCTTCCGCAACAGCTACGAGCTGTGCGTCAACTCGCTCGGCGACATTTTTCAGAACGACAACGACGACCGCGTTTCCTGCCGCAACACCTGGCTGATGGAAGGTGGCAATCTGGGCTTTTTCTCGAAGGATGGCACGCGGCTCTGGCAACTCGATCGCCGTCCCGGTCAACCTGCGCAGCGCGCTCACTGGCGGCAGGATGACCCCGGCGTGATCCCGGCCGGCGACATTTACGGGGGCGGCTCGCCCACCGGCGTCTGCTTTTATGAAAACGGTGCGCTTCCCGCCAGGTTTGAAGGCAGTTTTCTCAGCGCCGAAGCCCGCGCCCGGGTGATTTTCTCCTACCAGCCGGAACTGTCCAAAACCGGGGCGGCGATGGAACTCGGCAAGCGCATCGACCTCGTCTCCTGCCCGGACAATCTGAATTTTCGGCCCTCCGACATCGCCATCGGCGCGGACGGAGCGCTTTACGTGGCCGACTGGTATGATACCAAGGTCGGCGGGCACAAGGCCGAGGATCCGACGCATGCCGGGGCCATCTACCGAATCGCGCCGAAGGGTTTCACGCCCGCAATTCCGGATTCCGTCGGCGATCCAATTGCGCTGCTGAAGAGTCCCGCCGCCAGCGTCCGGTTGACCGGTTTTGAGAACTTGAAGGCCGCTGGATCCGATGCCCTGCCCGCGGTGAAAGAGTTGCTCTCCGCCGACAGCTCCTGGTTCCGCGCCCGCGCCGTCTGGCTGCTGCCGCATCTCGGTGAGGAAGGGCTCGCGCTCTGCCGTGAGCAGCTTTCGGACGATTCGGCGACGCAGCGACTGCTCGCTTTCCGAGCCCTGCGCGCTGCCGGAGGTGACGTCATCGAACTCGCCGGACAGCTTGTCGACGACCCCAGCGCAGCCGTCCGCCGGGAGGTCGCCGTTTCCCTGCGTGACGCCGACGGAGAAGCGAAGCTGCCGCTCGTGATCCATCTCTTCGCCACCGCCGATGGCAGCGACCGTCATTACCTTGAAGCCTGCGGGCTCGCCGCCGAGGACATCGAGGATGAGGTTTGGCAGGCCCTGCGGGAAACCGGGAACCCGTCTGACCCGCTCGCTTGGACCGAAACCTTGGCCCTGCAAACCTGGCGGCTCCAGCCACGGGGGGCCGTTCCCGCTTTGATCGAACGCTCCGCAGCCAATACCCTGAACGCTGAAACACGGAACCAGGCCGTCGAAACGCTCGCCTTCATCGGCACCCGCGAATCGGTCGACGCGCTCGCCGCTGTCGCCGCGGGGGAAGGGGAGGTCGCCAATTTTGCCGCCTGGTGGTTTCTCAGCCGAGGTCTGACCAAGTGGGCGGATTTCGGCGTTCGTGAGTTGCTGAAGGAACGCGGCATCTACGATCCCGACACTGTCGTTCTCACCGCCGCCACCGTCCCTCCGGCGGGCGAGACGAAATTGCCCAGCTCGCGGGAACTCGCGGCGATGAAGGGCGACCCCGCTGCCGGTAAGCTCCAGGCGAATCGCTGCATCATGTGTCACCAGTTTGATGGCGTGGGGATCGACTACGGCCCCGATCTCCGGGATTGGGTCGCCAACCAGGGCCGGGAAGCCTTTTTCGAGGCCGTAATTCATCCCTCTGCCGGCATCGCGCACGGTTTTACCGGCACCACCATCACGTTGAAAAACGGTGAGGTCATTGAGGGCCTGGTTTACAGCAAGGGCGATCCCGTGGTGGTGCAATCCATGGGCGGGCATGAGCAATACGTCCCGCAAGATCGGATTCAGCGCATGAAAACGATGTGGAACAAATCGCTGATGCTTTCCGCCGACCAGCTTGGGTTCACCGCGCAGCAATTGGTGGATCTGGCGGCCTACCTGGAGACCTATCGTGACTAAAAAGCGGAATTTTTCAGGGGAAATGCTGTTAGGTTTGGTTTCGACCGGGAGTAGTGGGATATGAGCCGTCCTGAATGCCGGTTTGCATGGGGCAGACCCGGGCGGTTTGAACCGATTGGAAAAGAATGCCCAAGATGATCCAGCTGGAGCTGAAAGAACAGTTTGTTGCCCGGGTTCGCCGCGGTTTTGAGTGGCAAGCCCTGTTCAACCATTTGCCGGAAGTGTGCTTTTTTGCCAAGGACACAGACAGCAGATTGATCGCGGCGGACACCTCCGTGGTCGAGCGCCTCGGCCTCAGTGATGAATCTGAACTGATCGGGCGGCCGGACATCGACTTTTTCCCGGAAGAGATCGCGCGGGGATATCGGGCTGACGATCTGTTGGTGATCAGGAGCGGCAAACCGTTGATTGGCCGCTTGGAGGTGTGGAAGAGCGAAGGCCTGAGGCTGCGGTGGTGCGTCACCAACAAATACCCCCTGTTTGACGATGCGGGAGATGTCATCGGGATCATGGGGACAACTCAGCCCCGGAGCGGGGAGGGCGCTTCTTTCGTGCATTCGCCAAGAATCGCCCGGGCGATCAGTTTCATTGAGGAACACTACGCGGAGCCTGTGCGGATCGAGCCGCTGGCGGAAGAGTTGAACCTGACGTCTCGTCAGCTCAACCGGTCCTTCCTTCGCGAAGTCGGGGTTTCAGTCCGGGCGTTCCACACCCGAGCCCGGATCCTCGCAGCGGCCAATTGCCTCCTCGAAACCGACGACCCGGTGAGCGACATTGCCCTGGATACGGGGTTTTGCGACCAGAGCGCGCTTTCCCGGGCATTCCGCAAGCAGATGGGTTGTTCGCCGGGTGAATTTCGCCGCCGTTCGCAGACCTATTCCTAGGTTCGGTTCGGCGAGCGTCGTGGAAGCGAGCGCCAAAAAACGTGAATTTGTGGTCAATCGACTCTTAAACCCGGTAATTCGAATCAAGCCAATCGGGGGCCACGCTGGTTAAATAGCGACGTGTTGGACAACCTCTCATTTGAAGCTGAACCGAGCCAGTCTGTGGCGACCAGTTCGGCTTCCTTCGCCGAATCCGCTCCCCTTCGCTTCGCGACGGAGCCTGGCGAGTGTGGGCAACGCCTTGTGTTGGTCGAAGGACCGGCCCGGGAGAGGGAAGTTCTGTTCGCGGAAGATCTGGAACCGCACGAGCAGCATTCTGAGCTGGCTCCGGTTTACGAAACCGTCGAGTTGTCCTACACCGACCCCGCTGTTTCCGGCCCCGACGAGACCGTTCAGTTCTACTCCTGGAACTGTCCGGAGTCTGATACCCGGCCATCGCGGGTTTCGCAGGCGCGGAAAGTCGCTCGGAAACTCGGTGCCTCCGGTCCGGAGCGCTTCTCGCGCATTCCCACGCCGCTGCTCGTCAGTTTCGAGCGCTTTTATCAGGGGTGCCACGGTCAGCCCGCCCGTTCGGATGACGGCGACGGAGATTCTTCGTCTGGAGACGCCTTTCAAACCCAAATCTCTACCCTTTTGAATCGAACCAAGCGGAAGAAGCCAAGCTCACGGCTCCTCCGCTTTTCTATTTCGGGAAGAACTTGCGTTCTCCCGGCCTGAGCCCGCCATCGCCTGGCATCACCTCCCTAATCCCCCCTCAAGACACGTCATGAAGCAAGAGACCCCGAAGCCCGAAAACCAGAAGAAGCCCGGATTACTGGATCGTATCCTCGGCAAAAGCGGCCCTGATGCGCAGGGGAAACGGACCCTGATGTTCGAGACTCTGGAGCCGCGCGTTCTTTACTCCGCTGCGCCGGTTGAAGCCGCCCCCGAAGCCGAAGACGCCGGACCGGCTGATACGATCGAAGTGGCCGCCGCTGCATCCGAGCAAGTCGCGCCGACACCGTCGATGGCCAACGAAGATCCCTCCGCTTTGGTGACGGATGTCAACGGAATGGAATTGGCGGTGTCCGAGGTGGGGGTGGACAGCGATGTCATTGTTCTGCTGGACGACAACGCAGCGGAGGACGGGGAACAGGCTGCGTTGGCCACGGCGCCTCCGGAGCAAACCGTCACCCTCTCCACCGTCGATCTGGAACCGTTGGTGCAGGAGTCGGTCGCGCGCTGGCAAAGCACCGGGCTGACGGACGAGCAGCTAACCGCGTTGATGAACGCGACCTATCAGATTGTCGATCTCGGCGGCAACTACCTCGGCGCGACCGAGGGGAGCCGGATCTCGATCGACGACGACGCGGCCGGCATTGGCTGGTTTGTCGATTTGACCCCGGATCAGGACGAGGAGTTCACCCTGGCGGCCGGCGTCGATTCGCAAATGATTGCCAACCTGGACTCGGCCGCGCGGGAGCGGATTGATTTGCTGAGTATCCTCATGCATGAGCAGGGACACATTCTGGGGTTGCCGGATGTGAGTGAGGCGCAGCGCGATTTGATGTTTGCCTGGTTTGGAGAGGGGGAACGCCGTCTCCCGGCCGAAGGGCAGGCTGAAGGATCAGAGCCGGGCAGCCTTGAGGGCGTGCATTATGCCACCGTGCCGGTCTACACGGCCGCGGTCGCGGATGGGACGATAGATGGATCTGCGCTCACAGTGGTCACCAATTGGGGCGACAACCCAGTTTCCTATGGAGCATGGAGCTATTTTAACAACAACATCACGTTAAGTCCCAATGCTGACGGGACGATCCTTTTCCGGGGGAATTGGACTGCAACCAGAGCCTTTGGGGTGGCGCTGGATGCCACAGCCTCCGGTTTGGACCTTCAAAACGGAACTGAATACACCTTAAGATTTGATGTGACCGGGCATACCGGGGCGGCCATTGATGCTGCCGGGGCCTTTGTCCAGCAGGGGGGAGCCGGGCCTCAAATCGATTTCACGTCCGGCGATACCGGGACCGTCGAACCTACAAGCAACACGGAGTATCTGTTACAGAATTTCGCGCAGTCAGACAGTGTGGCGATCACAGGGGACGGTTCCCTGACCATCCCGTTCATCTACGACAGTTCGAACCCCACAGTGGCGATCTTGTTTTCACAGGATGACAACACTAGCGGCACCAGTGAGTTTTATCTCTCCAATATCCGCATCACCGAGGAGGTGACCCTCAACACGGATCCCTATGTCGTCACCAACAACCCGATCAAGACGGTGGCCAACACCGCGGGCAATACCCTGAGAGCCTTTGAGCTCGAGCACAGGGATGACGATACGGCTGCTTCCGGCCTGACCTACACCGTGTCAAACCTGACCGGCGGAGTGGTGGTGAACCTCAATGGTAGCTCAACCACCACTTTCACTCAGGCTGATCTTAACAATGGCCTCGTGTCCGTGGACGCGGGCTCGGCTTCCGGCAGCTTCGATTTCTCGGTCTCTGATGGAGGTGCGAATCCCGCGAGCGGCACCTTTAACGTGACCGTGGAAACCACACCGACCATCGTCTATGTCGATTCCTCTTTCGCCGGGAGCGGCCAGGTGGACGGCGACCAGGAAGCAGTCGGCAGCCAATCCGCCGTCATCGGAACCAACGCCTTCGATACGATTGCCGCAGCCGTCGGCGCGTTGGAGACCAGTCAGGACGGGACCATCATCATCAATTCGGGATCCTATGGAGATATTGACCTGCCGGCGCTGAAAACCGCTGCGGGCCATACTGGCAACCTTTCGCTCGTCTTCGTGGAAGGCGATTCCACCCTGGGTTCGCTCATCACCGGCGCGGGCGACAGCGTGGTGCTGGGCGGGATCGACGCCAATCACCCCACGGCGGTCACCTTGATGACCGGAAATGCCGGTGACCAGAACATCGTCGGGGTGATTTCGGGCACGGGTGGCATTACCAAGGTCGGCACTGGCACGCTGACCTTGAGTGGAGCCAATACCTACACGGGCCAAACCACCGTTTCCGCGGGTGTTCTCCAAATGGGGCACGATGACGCATTCGGCGCAGCTTCGGAGGGGACCACCGTGGCAAGCGGCGCGGCTCTGGATCTCAACGGCCATCAAACGTTCGACACGGTGACCGTCAGCGGGCACGGAACGGGAGAAACGGATCGCGGTGCCTTGTACACCACTGTTTACGGCGGGAACCATGGCCTTCAATCGGTGATTCTGACCGGAGACACTTCGATCGGTAACGGCGGTGGTCTGCGGTTTGATATCAAGGGCGGAATCACCAGCGACGGCGGTCCATGGGCCCTTACCAAAGTGGGGAACAACTTCATCGGGGTGAGTGGCGCGCCGGAACTGCAGAAGCTGATTATCGACAGCGGTGAGTGGGGAATGGCGAGCAACAACGGCTTCAGCAACGTCACGAACCAGGACGTCCAGGTAAATGCCAACGGCGTGCTTGCGATCTATCGGAACAAGGATTTTTCGGCGAATATCACCCTGAACGACGGCGGTAAAATCCTGAATAACCAGGGCAACGACGCCAACGACCGCACCACCAACATTAACGGCACCATCACACTGGTCGGAAGCGGCAACGAAATCGAGGCGCAGAAGGGAAGTGGCGCCGGGACGGTCTCGATCAACATCAACGCGATCATCAGCGGATCGGGTGAGATCGAGAGTATGGGAACCGGAACGGTCACCCTGACAACGCTCAATACCCATACGGGAGAAACCACCGTCAGCGCGGGAACCCTGATTTTGCTGAACGCGACGGGCACGTCACTTGCCAGTCATCTCAACGTCACCGGCGGAACGGTGAGGCTGGCCGCGGCTGGCCAGTTCGCGAACACCGCATCGGTGAACATCGCCTCCGCCGGGATCGTGGACATGAACGGGTTTGATGGAACTGTCACCGGGCTCCAATTCGACAGCGGATCGGCGAAAGCCGAGGGGACCTACGGTTCCACCGGAAGCGCCGCCGTGACTGAGCAAAACGATACCTATTTCGCTGCTGGTTCGACGGGTGTTCTCACCGTGGACGACGTTGTCGCCCCCACTCTGGATTCGACGGACATTGTCGATGATGCGGGCGGGGCCGACGTGGCCCCGAATGTGCCGGTGACTTACACCGTGACCTTCAGCGAAGACATCGATCACACGTCGGTGGGCACAGGTGATTTCAGCAACGCGGGCACGGCTGCCATTTCGGTCGATTCGGTCGTGGAAAGGGCCACGCCGGGTGTTTTTACCGTGGTGGTGACGGCCTCCACCTCGGGCACGCTGCGATTGCAGGTGCCGGTGGGCGCGACCATTAACGATGTGGCGGGCAACGCCTTGGATTCGGATCCGGCAATCGCCGATGACACAACCATCAATGTTGTCCCCATCGAAACCACCGTTGCCCTCGTCAACGATCAGATTGTCATCACCGACGTAAACGGAGCCAATTCCGATGACAATCTAACCATTGTTCAGGGCGGCGGATTCATTACCATCAGTGACGCCGGCTTGACGGTGGGCGCCGGGGCAGGGTTCACGCAGGTGGACAGCAACACGGTGCGAATTGCGGAAGGTTCGGTAACCAAGGGCATCGTCTTCGACGGCGAGGGAGGAACCGACACCGTGACCATTGGCAGTGATTTCAATCTGGGAAGCGGCCCGCTTAGTCTTGTGGCGGAAACGGTGAACATTGCCGGAACCATCACCACCAGCGGTGCGGTTTCGCTGACGGCTGACACGCTGGACTTCACCAACACCGCGGACATAATCTTTGCCCACAAACTCACGGGAACCAACGCCGTGGTTCAGTCCGGAAGCGGAACCACCACGCTGACGTCGAACGACAATGACTACACCGGCGGTACGACCATTGCGGCGGGGAATCTCACCATTGGCGACGGCAGCACCGGTTGGATCACGGGTGATGTCGTCAACCACGGCACCCTGACGTTCCAACGCAATGACGATGTCACCTTTGGTGGTCAGATCAGTGGGACCGGAAACCTCGTCCACGCCGGAATGAACGATAAGGGGAACTGGCAGGGCGGAGCCCGGCTGGAGCTGACCGGCGATAACAGCGGCTTCACCGGGGATACCTCCCTGGGGGCGGATTCGGAGATTCTCATCTCCCACGCCAATGCTCTGGGATCAGACGGGACGATTAGTTTTACGGGAGACGATTCCGTCATCCGCGTGGCGGCGGGAATCACCACCAACTCCGGAGTTGATCTGTCTTATGATGGTGCCGGTTCACGCAAACAGTTTATTGTGGAGGGTGCCGGAACGGCAACCTGGGCAGGTGGTATTTCCACGACTAGTACTAACGGCGGTGACGGATGGAGAACTCGATTCACCGCAAACAGTGGTCAGATCCTGAATATTACCGGAACCATCTCTGACGGTGCGGGAGCCGGACAGAAGACCGGCTATGGATTGACTGGGAGTGGATTGATCGTCATTGCCGGAGCCGGAGTGAATAGCTCATCAGGATTGATCTATACCTATTCAGGATCCACCTCTCAGTTGACCAAAGATAGTGCTCTCGGAACCAGCGTGATCAACAATATAGGTGGCTTCCTGGAGTTGGCTGATGGCGTGACCATTGCCAATGACATCACGGTGGACGAACGGATAAACAGTGACTTTGGGATCTCGGTCGCGGACGGAAACAGCGCCACCTATACAGGAAATGTAACCCTTCAGGAATATGCCGAGACCTTCGATTTTAACGTGGGTACTGGGGCGGCCTTGACCGTCTCAGGCGAGATCAGTGGGGCTCTCTATGACAGCCCCCACGATAGTCCGGATGGTGGATTGCTTCAGGTGACAGGAATCCAGAAAACCGGGGAAGGAACCGCCATTCTGAGTGGCGCGAATACCTATACCGGTGCAACTGCGGTGAATGCCGGGATTCTCCAGGTGAACGGCGATCAGTCGGCCGCGACTGGAGCGTTGACGATTGCGCCTGGGGCGACGCTTGGCGGAACCGGAATCGTCGGTGGAGCCGTGACCTCGACCGAAGGCACGATCGACCCCGGGGTGACCACGGGCGATCTCGGCGTCGGCAATCTCTCGTTGACCGGCACGTCGACCTACAAAGTGCAACTTGCCGGGACAACCCCGGGCGAAGGAGCGAACACGCACGATCAACTCGGTGTGACCGGCACGGTTGATGTCACCGGCGCGAAGTTGGAGATTACCCTCGGATTCACACCTTCGGTCAACGACCAGTTCGTGATTATCGACAATGACGACGTCGATCCCGTCACGGGTGAATTTGCCGGCTTGGCGGACAAGTCAGAGTTTCTCTCGGGGAACCATTGGTTCCGGATCAATTATGGCCCCGACACGGGGAACAACGACGTTGTCCTGACTTATCTGGGCGAGAACGCTGCTCCGGAAGGAACGGACCGGGGGATTGTGATCAACGAAGACACGTCGCATACGTTCAGTTCGGCGGACTTCGGTTTCACCGATGCCAACAGCGGCGACGCGCTGAAAGCCGTCCGGATCGACACGCAAACGCTGACGGCCGGATCGACCCTGGAACTGAGCAACTTGGCCGTGATCGATGGGCAAGTCATCGCCGCGCCGGAGATCGGCAACCTCGTCTACACCCCCGCTCCGAACTCCAATGGAACCGCGCTGGCCAGTTTCACCTTCAGCGTGCAGGACAGCGCGGACGTTTTTGATGCAACGCCGAACACGATCACGATCGACGTGGTCAGCGTGGGCGATGCTCCTGCCGGAGCGGACAAGACCCTGACGATGAATCAGGATTCCACGTTAACGCTTACCGCGGCCGACTTTGGATTCTCGGATCCGGACGATTCACCCGCTGACAACTTCGCCGGGGTAACCATCACGGCGCTTCCCGCCGCAGGAACGCTAAAGCTCGACGGAGTGGCGGTTTCGGCCGGGGATTTTGTTACCGCTGCCGATGTCAACGCCAGCAAGCTGACTTTTGATCCGGCTACCGGAGAGCACGGCGATGGTTACTCCAGCTTTACCTTCCAGATTCAGGACGACGGAGGTTATGGCGAGACGAGCGGGATTGTCCCGATCACCGGTCTCACCACCGCAGAGGGGTTTGTCTTCGGTGATCGAAATCAGACCGGCACCCAGACGCTGACTTCCTTCACCGACGCCAGTGGCACCTATACCAGCCTATCCTTCGCGACTGCGCTGAGCGAGGCGACCGGCAGCACGATTCTTTATGGAAGCGGCAGCACGGCGCCGGGAACGACCAGCGAAGCTCTCACCGATGACCGGCTCGATACTGGAGCTCTTTCGGTGAGTGACAGTGTCGTTTTGCAATTCGGAGAAACCTTGGAATCCACGGACAAAATTTTTGCCTTTTTCAACTACAGCGAAGCCCCGGCCACGATTCAAGCATACAGCGGGACCACTCCGCTCGGCACTCCGACCAATGTGGGGAGCAACTACCAGTTTGTCGGGTCGATGAATCTGGAACGAGTCGGGAATTCGGTCCTCAACAACCGCGAACTTTATGGATTCGCGATTGAAGCTGGCGATCTCGACCTGGGAGGCGCCGATGTTTCCACCATCACGGGCATCCGATTGGTCGGACCGGCCAATGAAGATTACAACCTGATTGGTTTCGGTTCGGTTGCCCCGAGCGAAAACCAGGATGCAACGCCGAACACGATCACGATTGACGTTGATGCAACCGGCCCAAGTAACGTCGCGTTCACGCTCGACACCACCAGCACGACCGAAGGCACGTCCATCTCCCTGAACGGCAGCTTCACCAAAGGTTTGAGCGACTCTCATGTCGTCACGATCTACTGGGGCGATGGAACGAGCGACGTCCAGACGGTCACCGGTGGGGCGGAGGTTTTTGCCGGTTCGCATGCCTACGGGCGCGACGGGGAGTTTGAGGTAAGCGTGGCGGTGAGCGATTCGACCCTGGCCAGCGGCCTGGTCGGACTGTGGAATTTCGACGATGGAGCCGTTACCGATCAGTCTACCGTTGGGAACACCGGCTCGGGAGGAACGATTGCCGCCGGGGACACACCGTTTGGCGATGCTGGTCAGGCGTTCACCGATGGCGTGGTCACGATTTCCAATTCCCCGGAGTTGGAAGCGATGGACGACCAAATGACAATCGGGTTCTGGATCAAAGCGGATCAGGGGGCTACCGATTGGAGCCGAATCGCGGTGAAAGCGGGCGGGGGCAGCGGTTTCCACATCGGGAAATACTCGAATACTGACGACATCAACATTCGGGTTGATACCGATGGACAGGGAAATCAGAACAAGTTGGTGGGCACTGACAATACCTTGGACGGAACCTGGCATCACGTCGCCTTTGTGCTGGATAACGGAAACGCCCGCCAATATCTCGACGGCGTGCTGATTGAGTCCGGAACCTATAATCACGGCAGCGGCTTTGGGAACTCCGGCAGTCTCATCCTGGGCCACGCCGGTCTGGAAGGCGCGATGGATGATGTGGCGGTGTGGAATCGGATGCTGACGGACGCGGAAATCACGCAGCTCGGCCAGACAACCGGGACGGGCGCTGCTCGCGAGAGCGCCAACGGGCCACTCGTCATCCAAGCCACTACTTCAGCCGCGCAGACCGTGCAAGTGAGTGACGCCGCGCCCGTGATCACCGATCTGACGGTGACCCAGGACAACGCGACCGATGCCACCTTGACCGCGACGTTTACCGATCCGGGGACGCTCGATCAGCACAAGGCCGTGATCGACTGGGGCGATGGAACCGCGTTGGAGGAAGTCGACATCACGATCGGGGACCGCTCGCTGACACTGACCCACACCTATGCCTCGCCGGGAACGCACAATATTTCGCTCCTCATACTGGACCGGTTGGGAGACGACGTGGTGGCGCTCTACACCTTCGACGGCGCGAACCTCGGGGAAGACACTTCCGGAAACAGCAACAACGGCACGGTGGGATCCGGGATTACCGCGAGCGTGGACACACCGGATGCGTTGAGCGGCAGTTCCTTCGCGGGATCGGGTGCAAGTGGTGCCAACGGCTATATCCAAGTGGCCAGTTCCGCGTCTCTCGAAGCGTCGGACGACGAGTTGACCGTGGCCTTCTGGCTCAAAGCGGACGCAGGCGACAACGCCGATTGGTTCCGCCTTATGCTGAAAGGCTCGGAGAACACGGGAGTCGAGAGTTGGATCATCAATCGCAATTCCAGCGCAAATGACATTCTCTTCCGAACCGACACGGTGGGAACGGGGGGAACCGGAAACCAAAACAAACACGGCGGTACCGGGCCGGTGCTGGACGGGGAGTGGCACCACGTTGCCTACGTTCTGAACAGTGGTTCCACCAAAGAATACGTCGATGGCCAACTGGTGAGCTCGACGACCTATCCCCATGGTGAGGGTCTTTCCAACACATTGCCGCTCTTTATCGGCGGCGGGGGAACCAATAACCTGGTTGGAAACCTCGATGACCTCATCATTTACAGCCGGGCGCTGACCGACGTGGGGATTGCTTCTCTCTCGGCGAATGCGGCCGCGCAATACGTCAATGCTCGCGATACGGAAACCGCAACGCTGACCTTCAACTTCGCTCCGACCGACATCACCCTGAGCAACTCCGCTATCGCCGAAAACACCGCCGCTGATACCGTGGTCGGTACGCTGACGGCAACCGACGCAAATTCCGGCGACACTCACACCTTTGCCCTCGCCACGGGAGACGGTACCAACGATGCGGACAACGGCAAGTTCACCCTTGTCAATGGCAACGAGTTGCAGCTCAACGAATCGCCCGACTTCGAGACCCAGGGCAGCTATCGTGTTTATGTTGAGACGACCGACGCGGCGGGCGCCAAGTTTGCCAAAGGATTCACCATCATGGTGTCCGACGCGGCGGCGAGCTTCACCATCGCCGCGGACGACGCGGACAAGGCAGAAGGCGACGCCGGAACGACGAATTTCACCTTCGCGGTGACACGCGGCGGAGACACGACCGGGGTGGCGACGGTGGAATACGCGGTAACCAGTGTCCTCGCCGATGCGAATGACTTCGGCGGAAGCTTGCCGGGCGGCACCTTGACCTTCGCCGATGGCGAATTGGTGAAAACCCTGAACATCGCCGTATCCGGCGACCCGGCTGTGGAACTTGACGAGCCATTCACCGTGACGTTGAGCGACACCGCGATGGATGACACGATCACCATTGGTTCGCCCAATTCCGCCGATGGTACGATTCGCGACGATGATGCCCTTCCTGCGTCGGTCACGATTGAGGATGTCGTCGTCAGTGAAGACGGCACCTCGGCAACGTTCACCGCAACCCTGGATCAGCAGGTCGCCGGTGGATTTACCGTGGAAGTCTCGACTGCGGACTCGAGCGCTGAGGCGGGAAGCGACTACACCGCGCTCAGCAGTCACGTTCTCACCTTCGCGGGCAATGCCGGAGAAAAGCAGACTTTCATCGTGGCGATCGCCAACGACACCGAGATCGAAGGGGATGAAACCTTCCAGATTTCGATGGCGAACGCGAGCAACGCGGCGGTGATCATCACCGATACCGCGACCGGTACCATTGACGACAATGATACCTCGGAAAACGCGAACCTGGTGCTGACGATTCCCGGCAGCGGCAACGGAACCGCCACGTTGGGTTCGGCGACGAACGATGGCGACAGCGCAACGATTGCGTTGAACACTGCCACGGTGACGCAGGCTGGTGACGACGTCACCTTCAATCCAGGCACGGACTTCGACTTCCTCAAGCCGGGCGATTCGGCGACGGTGAATGTGGCTTACACCCTGGCTCCGGCGGGGAATCTCAGGGTGGATTTTGGAACCTCAGCGACATCCCTGGTACAAGCGGATTACCAGGCATACACCGCAACTCACGAACAAGGCGCCACTTTTACAACCCAGAGCTTCAGTGGCTTTGGCACGACGATTAGTGTGACTCCAACCTGGAGTGCAGATGCGGTCGATGCGGCTAAGCAAATGTTTGGAAACCGGGGCGATACGATCACCGATGATGCCTACGACAACCTGTTGATTGACTGGATTGGTACAGACACTCGCAATGGATCCAGTAGCGATGACCCGGACCCGCTCACCATTACGCTGAGCGGCGTTCCTGCCGGCACCTACTCCTGGCTTTCGTACCATCACGATTCGAACAACCAGAAGGGAACGTTCGATGTAGCGGTGAACGACGCAAGTGGGAGCAACGTCACCCAGGGTGTCGAGAGTACCAAATTCAACGCGGATGGCGTCACCACCTTGGCGGCGGCTGGAAAATTCGAGACCACCATTACATCAAATGGAGTAGACGACATCACCATCGAATTCGATCTGCAAACCGGCACCTGGTTTGTGATGAACTCGTTCGCGATGGAAGCTGTGACGGAGACCTTGACCATCACTGTGAAGGGCGAAAATGACGCGCCAGTGACGGTCGCGGACACGGATTCCGTGACGGAAACCGCAGATGCCGTCTCCAACCCGCAAGCGGCTGGAAACGTCCTGGCCAACGACAGTGATCCGGAAGGCGACACCCTTGCGGTCCTGAATCCAGGCACCCAGGTTGGGAACTACGGGACTCTGCAACTGCAAAGCGACGGCTCCTATACTTATACCCTCAATGATGCGAACGCACAGGTCGACGGGTTGAGTGCGGGGGAAGACCACAAGGACACGTTTACCTATCAAGTGAGCGAAGGCGCCAGCGCGCAGTGGAATTTCACCGGCGGCGTCTCCGGGGCAACGACCCAGGGGACCGGCTACTCGGTTTCCGCAATTTCCAATGAAGGCGGGCTAACGGTTTTCAATCCGAACGCGAGCGACGGGTATCCGAGCGCTCCGGTGCTCCACGTCAACCCGCCGAACGGTTCGGCGAGCCTGGATGCCGCAGTCACGGCGAACAGCTATTTTGAATTCACCGTTACGCCTGATTCAACGGTCAATCTGGAGAGCTTGGGTTTCGATGTCGCCAGAGGGGGGGGCTCGAGCCCGCGCGGCTGGGGCATACGCTCAAGTCTCGACAACTATACCACGACGATCGACACAGCGGATGTCCCGACGGTTCGAACGAACTTCACCAGCGTCGCTGTGGATCTTTCGGGCCCGGATTACCAGAATCTCTCTTCCCCGGTTACGTTCCGGGTTTACGTCTACGCGCCGACATCCGGCAATTCCCTGGAATTCGACAATATCACGCTCAACACCAAGGCTGCGGAATCAACTCTGGAGATCACGATCGACGGTAGCAATGACGCGCCGGTCGTCGCTGCCACGGCGGACACCAACCTGAACGAGACAACCGATACCTCGGACATCACCGGAACCATCACGGTGAACTTCAGCGACGTCGATCTGACGGACAACGGGCACGCCGCCACCATCACCGCGGCCAGCGCCAGCGGCGTCACCGGCGGATTGGCCCTGAATGAAGCGGCGTTGCGCGGGCTCATCTCGGTCGACTCGACGTCAAAGAACGGCGGCGAGTCCATCGGCAGCGCGGCGCTCAGCTTTGCGGCGGCTTCGTCGGCCTTTGATTACCTCGCCGCGGGCGAGCAGGTCACCATCACCTACACCGTCCAGGTGAACGACGGCGATGTTGCGGCGACCAACACCTTCAACGTCGTCATCAACGGCACCAATGACGGTCCTGACATTGCCCAAACCGGAACGCTCACCGTCACGATGAGCGAAGACGGCTTGCCCACGGCGTTTGTCGCACCGGCCATTTCGGCGACCGATGTGGATGGTGACACTCTCACCTGGTCGGTCGCCAGTGGAGGCGACGCGAGTCACGGTACGCTTTCGGTCTCCGGCAGCGGTGCCGTCCCGACCATCAGCTATGTGCCCGATGCCGACTTCAGCGGCAGCGACCGCTTCACCGTCCAGGTTTCCGATGGGACGCTGACCGACACCATCGTGGTCGATGTGACCGTCGATCCAGTCGCCGGCACTGGCGTTCTGGCGCTCGCCTCGCCAGCGATCGACCCCACGGTCGGAGTGACCGAAGATCTCGGGCTCAGTTTCACTGCGGGCGATCCCACTGATCCCTCCGAAGTAGTCACCGTCACCATCACCGGTATCCCCGCTGGAAGCGGGATCGCTTTCGCCGACCCGACCCTGTTCACTGGGGCCGAGCAAGACGGCGGCCCGGTGGCGAGCGGGGATGTCTCCGATGGGACGCCGCTGGTGTTGACCCAGGATCAGGCGCGATTCGCCACGGCCACGGATCTCGGAGTTTCGCTCGAGTTCGGCGCCGCTGTCAGCGACCTCAACCTCGACATTACCTGGCGGGCCGTCGATGGCGCGAGTTCGCAGAATGGGACGCTGAGCCTGACCGCGAACGCGACGGTGCCGCCCAGCTCAGGCGGTCAGGCGCCTGCCCGGCAGCAAACGATAGTGGTGGTCGGGAATACGCCCACGGGAACCGTGACCGGCACCCAGAAAGTGGCCGAAGAACTGGCCCCAGCCGACCTAGTGGACGACGCCGTCGTGGCCCTGAACGAGATCGTTTCGCTGTTCAATGTTTTCCAAAGCAACTCGGCGAATTTCGGCTCCGGGGGAAGCTTCGTTGGGCGGCTGGCGGCCACGCCGCAGATCGTCGTTTCGAGCATCAGTCCGCTCGTCGCAGCTGACGGAACCCAGCAGAGCGGAGGGGTGGAGCTGACTTTTGCCGGGATCGATTCGGGCGGCCAGAGCACCTCCGTCCAGGGGCGGTTCAATCCGCTCTCCGGAGGGAGCGGTGGATTCGTCTTCCAGAACCAGGCCGGTCAATCCCTGACCATCGCCGAAGTCTACTATGCCCTCTGGCGGCCCAGCCTCGACGGTGAGCTGGACATTTACCGAAGCGTCTTCGGTGGTGTGGAAGGCGACGAAGATGAAAACGGGAGCTTCGTTCCCGGGCCCACAGCTGACGTCACAGGGGGCGAGGGCCTCAATGTGGCCGCTGTGGAGAAAGCCGATCTCCCGCCGGAACTGCTCCGGTTGCTAAACGCGACCTCAGATTCCTCGCCGACACCGATCTTTGCGGGCGCCGAAGTGGATGCGGTTTCCGGCGCGGCAATCCCGGTTTTGGCCGGGGTCGGTCAGCCCAACGAACGGTTGGCCGTGGTCGTTTCCAGATCCGGTGAAAATGCGGAAACTCGGGAAGTGGATGTCGATGTATCCGGAAACTGGACTTTGCCGCTCGACGCGACCACCCCGATGGATGGCGTCATTCTCGTTCAAGTCGGCGGACAAGCGTTCGAGCCCATCGACTTGGCCAGCATTCAGGATGCCCTCAACCAGGAAGTAATTGAAGGGCGCGAATGCGCCTATGTCGGTTACTCCGTGTCCCCCCTTGCTCCAAATTTGGGGTAAGCGCTGGGGATGAGAGTCTCGCTACTCAATCGAACGAAAACGGAACCTGGTTTCGCCTGAGTGACCACGAATCGTCTACGGCCTCGTTTTCGTTTTCGTTCGGATTTTTGAAGAACTCGTGAGTGGGGCGATTGCATCTTCTTTTTGTCTGTGCCCAAGTGGTAACCATGACCATTCGTTTCCTTTGTTGTTTTCTGTTGCTGGCCGGAACTGCGTTGTCCCAAGTTTCCCGGCCCTGGGATTCCGAAGAGAAGTGGGGGGCGGCAATTGCGGGATTCGAGAAGAAGGATCGTCAACAGGCGCCGGCAAAGGACTCGATTCTCTTTGTTGGCAGTTCGAGCATCAGGATGTGGAAGCTGGAAGAGTCGTGGCCGGACCGATCCACGATCAATCGCGGTTTCGGCGGGTCGACGATTGCCGATTCGATCCATTTTTTTGACCGGATCATCGCCCCCTACAAACCGAAGGCGATCGTCGTCTATGCCGGAGACAATGATATTTCCAAAGGGCTTTCCGTTGATCAAGTCGTTGAGGATTACGAAACGCTGATTGGCCTTGTGGACAAGAAACTGCCGGGAACGCCGGTCATTTATGTCGCGATCAAACCCAGCCTTAGCCGTTGGAACATGTGGCCCACGATGAAAGCGGCGAATGACAAGATCGCGGAGTTTTGTGCCAAAAACGACCACCTCTTCTTTGCTGATATCGCCAAACCGATGTTGGCAAATGCGAAAGGAACGCCGCGGCCCGATTGGTTTGCCGGGGATGGACTCCACTTGAATGGCGCGGGATACAAGGGCTGGAAAGCGGTGGTCGATAGGCAGATTCGCCTCGCGCTGAATGAGCCAACGCAACCCAATGTGATCGTGATTTTGACCGACGACCAAGGCTGGGGCGATGTCAGCCTCAACGGAAATAAGAACCTCAACACGCCCAATATCGACTCGCTGGCCCGGGAGGGCGCCAGTTTCGAGCGGTTCTATGTTTGCCCGGTCTGTTCACCGACGCGGGCCGAGTTCCTCACGGGACGTTACCATCCTCGGGGAGGGGTGTATTCGACATCCGCCGGTGGCGAGCGCCTCGATCTCGACGAGCGGACCATCGCCGACATCTTTCAGCAGGCCGACTATGCGACGGGGGCCTTTGGGAAATGGCACAACGGCATGCAATACCCTTATCATCCCAACGGGCGCGGGTTTGACGCGTTCTACGGTTTTTGCTCAGGACATTGGGGAGACTACTTCAGCCCGATGCTGGAGCATAACGGTGAGGTTGTGCAGGGGGAAGGCTTTGTGATCGATGACTTCACGGATCAGGCCATGAAGTTCATTGAATCGAGCGGTGATCAACCCTTCTTCGTCTATCTTCCCTACAACACCCCGCATTCTCCGATGCAGGTGCCCGACGAGTATTGGGAGCGCTTCAAGGACAAGGAGCTGACGATGCATCATTTCTCCAACAAAGAGAACGACCTGCATCTCCGCGCCGCCCTTGCCATGTGCGAGAACATCGACTGGAATGTGGGAAGGATCCTCAAGAAGCTCGACCAACTTGGCATCGCCGAGGACACGATCATTGCTTACTTTCACGACAACGGGCCGAACGGCGTGCGTTGGAATGGCGGTTTCAAAGGTCGAAAAGGATCGACGGACGAAGGTGGGGTTCGTTCTCCGCTACTCTTGCGCTGGAAGGGCACGATCCCGGCTGGGAAAGTTGTTCCGCAAATGGGCGCGGCGATCGATCTTCTCCCCACCTTGACCGATCTTGCCGGAGTCACGACCCCGACCGACCGTCCTCTGGATGGCATGAGTCTCAAACCCGTGATTCTTGGTGAACCCAAGGACTGGGGAGACCGGATTGTGTTCACCCATTGGAAAACCCGCATCAGCCTTCGCACAGAGCGGTTCTGCCTCGATGAGAAAGGAAATCTTTTCGACCTGAGCAAGGATCCCGGTCAAAAGAACGACGTGGCTGGTGAATTTCCCGATCTCGCGGCAACCCTGCGCAATGCTGCCGAACTTTGGCGCAAGGACCTTCTTCCCGGGTTGGAAGATGACACTCGCCCCTTCGTCATTGGGCACCCGGGTTCGGCGATCACGCATGTCCCGGCCCGCGACGGGATTGCCCATGGCGGGATCAAACGTTCCAACCGCTTTCCCAACGACTCCTTCTTCCAAAATTGGACCAGCACGGATGGCAAAATCACCTGGACGGCCGAAGTCGGTGCGACAGCCGATTACGAAGTCGAGCTCCATTACACCTGCCCCGCCGGCTCGACCGGTTCGACGCTTGAACTCAGCTTTAACGAGTCAACCCTCACCGGGAATGTCTCGGAAGCGCACGATTCCCCCCTTCTTGGCGCGAAAGACGATCGCTCACCGCGAATGGAGTCCTACACCAAGGATTGGCACCGCATGAAGCTCGGCACGATTCGGTTGGAGAAAGGAAAGGGAGAATTGACGCTACGAGCGTTGAAGGTTCCGAAAGGCGAAGTCATGGACTTTCGCCTCATGGTTCTAAGGCGCGTTGCCGATGTCGACGTTGCCCTTGTCCATTAGCGCTGGAGCGAGGCAGGATTTCGTTTCAGTGTGAACCGTCTTTGGCTGACCGAAGGAGCCGTTGAAGCTGGGCCGGAAAGGTATCGCCTTCTGAGGTGCCTGCCCCATGCATGCTTGAGCCATGGGTGATGCTGTCTCCAAAGCAGACAAGCCTTTCAGGGTGAAGTTGGTGCGTGACGATTGCCTTGTGAACCAAGCTGGCGAGAAGCCGGTATCCTTCGGCGGTTGGATGAACACCATCCTTCGATCCGCTGTTTTGGGGATTGCGAATGACACTTTCCGTTCCGAGATGAACCTGCCCGGTTTCGGTAAGCCAGGAATGGAAATCAACGAAGGGGATTTTTTCGTCATGGCAGAATTGCTTGAGGGCCGTTGCCGTTGATCTGAGGCGCTCTTCCGGAGGTTGGTCGCCGTAGGCTTTCACCTCATGCCGGGTCAACAGGAGGGAGGTAATACATGGTGGAGGAGAAATGAGAATGACCGTTGCTCCTCCTTCTTGAATCCGCTGAACGAGCGTTTGCTGGTTTGCCAGATAGTCTGGGAGAGTCACCAGCTTCTTCGAGTTGATTCGATCATTGGTCCCAGCCAGCACAACAACGACGTCAGGCTGGAGGGCCAGGACATCGCCATCAAGTCGCTTGAGAAGATCGCGCGTTGAGTTTCCGGGGACTCCTTCGTTGAAGACGTCGATCGCTGGACTTGGAACAATTGCCGCAAACAGAAGAATGGTGATGAGAAATGGGGTTTGGAAATGCATGGGTTAGGAATTTGGGGCGGAACAACGTCGTAAACGTGGGGATGTGCATTCAATTTTCGGGGCCACCTTTCGATTACGCCTTTCGTGCGGAGACCCGCCAGATCGCGCCGAGGATGAGAACGGCTCCGATGGCTTGAAGAAGGGCGAATTTCTCGTCAAAGAAAAGGATGCCGCCAAGTGTGGTGAGCACGGGCCAGAGCATTTGCAATGATCCGCCGGTGCTGACGCTGAGGAAGCGATAACCCTGGTTCATGGCCAGTTGTCCGTAGCCTGCGACCGTGCCGGCGAGGGTGAGCAAGAGGACGTCGCTCAAGTCCAGGTCTGGCAATTCCTTGCCCGTGAAGATGAGCATGGGGAGAAAGATCCAGACGCACTGGGCCAGGTAGATGGTGCCGACGGAGTGATCCTTGACCAGCTGGCGGATCAGGATGACGGACCAGGCTGCGGTGAGCGCGCCGACTAACGCAACAAGCTCGTTCCAACCGACCGAGAAACCGCTTCCGTCGAGGCTCGGTCCGGTGAGGAGGACGATGCCGACGAAGGCGAGTGTAAGCCAGAGAAAACGCCGTGGCGTCAACGACTCGCCAAGGCAGAGCGCGGCGAGGAGAGCGGCAAAGACGACGTAGGTGTTGCAGATGAGGGTGGCTTTGCCGGCACCGAGCGTAGGGACGGTCCAGTAATAGGCTGCCGTGCCGAGCAAGCCGGAGAGGCCGCGCAGGAAGAGGCGGCGCTCGGTGAAGACGGGACGGATGCGAGTGGGGCGCTTGCCGCGAAAGAAGGCGAGGACGATGATCATGCCAACCCCGGCGCGAAAGAGGAGGGGAAGCGATGCGGAGATGGGGCGATCGCTGGAGCCCAGGTATTTCAGGAGCAGGGAATTGAGTGTGAAGCCAAGGACGGAGAGCAACATCACGACAATGCCGTGCCGGGTGGACTCGGAGGTCGACGGTGGGGGCGCCGGGGTGGATTCAGTGAGCATTTTCATCGGAGTGAGAAGCGCGACTTCCTGAAGTCGGGCTCGAAAAAATGCTAACTAATTGGCAGTAACAAAAACGATGGAGCGAGTGACCTCAGGGACGCGAATTCAGGCAATGCGAATTCGAAACCAGACGACGCGGACGGCGTCGGCCAGTTTAACGATTGCAATGCTGAACGGTGAGGTCATTCGTTTTTGGAAGGCGCTCAGTTTGGAGTCAATTGGTGAAATAGCAAGGACGATGGTGAATCGTCAGGCAATCCCCGGATGGTGCGATGGCTTCAATCGACGCGTAGTGCGGCCGGAAACATGACGACTTTTGCCCGGGTGGTCGTGCGCAGTTGTTGATTGAGAAGCTGGTCAAGCGCGTGGGCGCGCCATTCATTTTCCAGGAGCGCTTTCACCTCATTCTGAATGTCAGTGAGCTGAAGATGGTGTTGGTCCATTTTCTCGGTCACCTGGACGATGTGCCAGCCCAACTTTGTTTGGAACGGCGGGCTGATGTCATTCTGCGCAAGCTTTGCTACGGCCTCCCAAAAATCGGACGGCATCCGGTTGCGGCTGAAATAGCCGAGATCACCACCCACCCGTTTGGTTCGTTCGTCTTCGGAGAAATCCGCAGCGAGTTGCTCGAAGGTGGCGGTTCGATCCTCGAGTTGAGCGAAAAGCTCTCGAACTTGGATCTCCTTCTCGGGGGTGTTCTGGACTGCCGTGCTGATAAAAATGTGCCTGGCCCGAATCACTTCAGGGTTGGTGAGGAAGTCTTGATTGAGCTCATACCACGCTTCGGCATCGGATTGCTGGACCGTCGTTGCCTGCTTGATTTTCTCCTCCAGCCACAACTGCTGTTTCAGATGGAGCGTCAGCAGTCGCCGCAACTCTGCCTGGCTTAAATCCTGGCTTGCACACATCTTTTTGAGTTCGCCCGGTGCAAAATGGGACTCAAATTCCGCGACGCGTGTTTCGACGACGCCCGGATCCAATTCGACCGGGAAAACGCGAGACCATTGGCGAATCAACTCGTTGCTGATCATCTCATCGAGAACCGCCAGTTGCGCGATCTTCAGATTCTTGGGAGGAAGATCGGATCGGACTTTGCCTCTTCTCGCCAGATGGAGATCAAGTGCCAGATTCAGCTGCGGCTTGGTGATAGGCTCTCCGCCAACGGTGCAGGCCCAATTTTGTTCCCGGCCAATTTTCTGAATGTTCTCGCTACCGGTAAAGCGATCGTAAAGCGGCCCCTGAAGGCTCAAATCCGCCACGAGGTAGATTCCCGCCATCGCCCAAAGAATCAGGCGAATCGGAACTTTCTCCAGATCATAAAGGGTCACAGAGTCATCAGAGATTCGGTATTTGCCAATCCCAGGTTCGCGTAGATTTCCCGTGTGGCGGTCGACTTGTTGAGCGTGTAAAAATGAATGCCATCGATGTCGTTATCGAGAAGATCACGACATTGTTCGGTTGCGTAGTGGATTCCGACGCGCTCGACTGCTTCTGCCGTATCGTCTGCGCGATTGAGCGCTCGAAGCAGCTTGGCTGGAAATTTGGCTCCGGCGGCGAGTTCCGCCATTCTGCTCATTCCCTTGGTGCTGGTGATCGGCATGATTCCCGCGACGATCGGCACATTGATTCCCACCAATCGACAGCGTTCCCTGAAATCGTAGAAATCGTGGTTGTCGAAAAACAGCTGGGTGCAGATGTAATCAGCTCCGGCGTCGACCTTGGCTTTGAGGTAGTCGAGCTCGAGCAATCGGTTTGGAGTTGTCGGGTGTCCTTCCGGAAATCCCGCCACGCCAATTCCAAACCCTTGAGGATCTGGGTGATTTTTAGATTCGTTGAATTTCTTGATGAATGAAACGAGGTCCGCAGCATGTTGGAACGCGTCATTTGATCGATCGTAGTCGCCCTTTTCGCGGGGTGGGTCACCACCCAAGGCAAGGATGTTGCTGACTCCGGCGGCCGCGTATCGCTCCAAAATTTCCTGGATCTCAGCCTCCTGATGGCAGACACAGGTCAGGTGCGGAATCGGGTTGAGAGTCGTTTCCGTTTTGAGGCGCACCACGAGTTCGTGAGTCAAATCCCTAGTCGTGCCACCTGCGCCATAGGTCACACTGACGAAAGATGGCTTGTAGAGTTCGAGCTCGGCAATGGTTTTATAAAGCGCCTCAGAGGCTTGCTCAGTTTTGGGCGGAAAGAACTCAAAACTGAGGGTTGGGCGATGCTGTTCTAAGATACGGCTGATGTGCATGTTTTCGGGTGACTAACGAATAACTAATCAAAAAAAGTCGTCCTCGATAGTAGGTAATTCACAATTCTTTCACAAATTTTACCCTTTGGAGGAGGTGCTGACGTTGACAGAGACCGGTTGCTCGGTAGCGTTAGATTGCCACTGAGAAAACCATCTAAAATCCCAAGTAGGTATGGCATCCGAAAATCTTCAGTTGAAAAATTCCTGTGCTGATCATCACGAAGAGATCAGTTCGCCAGTGCTTCGCGTATTGCAAGTAAACGATCGAGGCATGGTTTTTGAATCTCGAAATGACTTCGAAATTGGGGATATTATCGAGTTGGGTTTTCATGTGAAATACTTCGCTGGGCCAAACCAACCTGAAGGCCGAGTGGAGAGAACCGAGTTCATCACGGCCCATGGTGTGATTGTCAGCAGTATGCTTTGTGCTTCTGCAGACGGAAATCTTGTTCATGAAGTCGCCATGCTTTTTCATGAAATGGATCGAAGAGACAGCCGTGCGCTACGTCGGTTTACCGAGATGGAAGGGCAGCGGAAAAGTCTAGGTCAAGAGCACGGCCCGGAAGAGGATGCCGTTTCGGGCATGATCGGGATGAACTAGGGAGCGATTGAAAATGATGACGGACGCGCAAGTTGTTCCTCTTTTTTGAAGATTGGCTTCGCATGATCTTGAGATGCGGCGCTTTTCCCGACTGGAAATGCTGTTCGGGGCTTTGTGAGAAGGCTCATCGCCGCCCCGAGCCATCATTCCCAGTCGACAAAATCACTCGCAGCGCGTCTCGACCTCATTTTCAAACACTCCATAGGCCTTTCGGGCGTGCCCAAAGGTGCGGCGTTACCCGCCGGCCGAAATGACGTAGATCCAGTTTCCGAGGAGCGCGAATCCTAAAACGGTCCACGCCAGATTCTGGCAAGGCTTCGATATCGCAGGAGTAGGAAGCCGCCCCAGAATTCCTGCCATCGCGCTCCAGCTTGCGACCGCTGCCGCCAAAACAACGGCAAAGGGATTGAACTGAATTGCTTTGCCGATCTGGCCGTGACTGAGTGCCAATGCCGCTCGTGTTCCTCTGCAACCCAAGCATGGAATCCCTGTCCAGATTTTGAGAGTGCAGGTTGTCGGTCGATTCGAGATCGATCGCTCGATTGCAGGCACGCAATTGACAAGGATTATTCCGATGACCATCAACGAGAGGGCGATGAGGGCGACCCTTCGGGTGGATGACGAAACCTTGCCCCACCTGATCATTATTCCACGATGAACCAGGGATTCAGAAGATTTTCCTTGTTGTATTGCAGCGGTGATCCGGTTTCCCGATTGTTGACCTGACGGCCTGCCTCCAGACATACGGCGTGTGCCGCGCCGGTATCCCATTCCATGGTTGGCGCAAAACGGGGATACACATCAGCCGAACCTTCGGCGACAAGGCAGAGTTTAAGTGAGCTGCCGGAAGAAGTGAGTTCGATCTCTTTGCCTTGAGACCGGAGTTCTTCAACAAACTGCTCGGTTTCCGGCGACATGTGCGAGCGGCTGGCAACGATTTTTACCGGATTCTGATCCTGGAAATGCTTCCCGCCTTCTAACTTTTCAGGTTCACCACCATCGTCAACTTTGAAGGCTCCGATTGATTTTTGGGCATAGAACAAGCGGTTTGCAGCCGGTTGAAAGACAACACCCAAAACAGGCACACCGTCTTCGACCAACGCGATGTTTACGGTGAATTCTCCATTCTTCTTGATGAATTCCTTGGTTCCATCAAGAGGATCAATCAGCCAGAATTGCCCCCAATCTTTCCGCTCCTCGTAGGGGAGGGCCTTCGATTCCTCCGTAATGAACGGGATATCCGGGTAGTTGCTTTGCAATCCTTCAAGGATCACTTCATTGGCTCGCTTGTCTGCCTCGGTCAGAGGGGAGCGATCTTCCTTCTCTTCGATCGTAAACTCGCGCTCATAGATCTTCAGAATTTCCTCACCCGCCTTTCGAGCGATTTGAATCACAACTTGGATGTCAATTTCCATAGCCTCCACCAAAGCCAAGTCTTACCATTGAGCAACTACTTGATGCGTTTCAACTGACTCATCGTCCACTCCTGCCCTGAACTCGCCTCCAAATCTTTCGGCTGCAGTTTCAGAACCTTTCCCCATGCATCCTTGGCGAGTGCATAAAGGGACTTGGCCTTCTTCTTATCTCCCAGTTTCTCCCAAACGTAACCGGCGTTGCCGAGCGACTTCGCGATCACGGTAAGATATCGTTCATTTGTCGGCTCCTTCTCCAACAGCCCGGAAATGGTCGCGACCGATTCATCAAAAATAGCGGCCGCTTCTTTGAACGCTTCCCGGTCCGTAAGAACTTGTGCCAGTTCGGCTTGTTGCCGGGCCAAATTGAAATTGTAGCGTCGAATTCCCGGCTCTTTCGCCACGAGCTTTTCGAATTCAGCAATTGCCATTTTGTTGAGCTTAAACGCTTCTTCCGGTTGTCCTTCGTCGCGCTGCATTTCTGCTAGTCGACCGTAGTTGTAGGCCAGTTCAAAGCGATACCGATGGTCATTCGGATTCAGCGACACAATTCGATTTAAGAGTTCCAGTGCTCCGAGAACCTTGGATTTATCCTGAGTAATTTCGCCTTCCTGGTTCAGGCAGACCGCCAAGTAATACTGATAATCCTCAATCTGATCATTGCTTACCACCAACTGTGCGAAGAATTCCTTCGCATTTTGATACATCTGCCGAGCGGCATCAGGCTTCTTCTTGTCTTTTCGGAGCAGGTATCCAATATCGCAGAAGGCTTTCCCGAGAAGGTATTTGTAATCATCAGAGTTGGGATTTTTGGCACGTAGATCGACCAACGAATCGGCGATAATGCCGAGCTCCCGCAGCGCTCCTCCAAAGTCCTCGCGCTCGCGTTTGATCTCTGTTGAAATCAGCCGGTTTTGGACCAACTCGAAGGAAGCTCTCTCGTTCTCTCCTCCGCTGTGGCTGATCTGTTTTCGAAACCGTTCCGAAGACCGGTCGAGCGCGACTTCGGCTCCATCAGCGTTTCCGCGCAGGAGTTCCATTTCCGCGATGCTTCTCTCAATCAGCGCAGTTTCGCCGATCAGACGAGCTTTCTCCGAAGTCGAGACTTCCAAGGCATCAAATGCATTTCGGGCCAGAACCAAATCCTGGATGGCTTCGCTGAGCCGGCCTTGAGACTTTTTGATTTCGCCGACGAATTGATGAGCCCGGGCGACTTCTGATTTGAAACCAGGATCGTTGGCGTATTTGCGGCGGAAGTCCTCAAAATAGACCAAGGCCTCTTTCATCCGTTCCCGCCGGACCGGCTGGAAATCCTCAAAATCGACGTCCTTCGCAAGCAAAATCATGTCGAAGAAACGATCCGCGTTCGCGTGCGAAAACGTCAACATGCCTCTCGCGTCACGCATCTTGGCCTCGGCTGCGGACACTTCGGTGACCTTCGTTTCCTCGGCCTCGATCCGCATACTCTTCTCGTTGGCGATGATGCCTTCGTAGGCGGACTTCTGCTTTGCCAGTTCAGCTCTTCTCCGGGCGTCTTCCTGAAGCACTTTCGTCGCCTCAACCCCGAATTTCGCGAATCCAATGATCGCCCCAACGAGCAAGAGCATGGAAGACAGCAAGAAAATTCCCGTTGTTCCCAGCAGCGTCCGGATTTTGATCGTCTTGCCGCGGATCTGGGCTTTGTGCTGATCCTTGACGGATTGAAGATCCGCTTCATGGCGGATGTTCTCGAATGTTCTGGCGACTTCGCGGAGATCGACAGGGCGATTGGTGGGTTCAAGATCGAGGCAGCGATCGACAACATCGCGAAGTCTCGCTTCGTATTCGTTTTTTGGCTTGGTTGGCCAAGTGACGACGGGTTCTTTCTGGAGGTCTTCGACCACCTCGGCAGGATTCTCCTGCTGAAAAACGGAATTGGGATTGTTCCGGTTTCGCTTTCGTTGGTCGGAAAGATACTTGCGATAGCGATCTCCCAATCGTGGAAGTTGCCCGGTCAGTAATTGGAAGGCGACGACACCAAAGCTGTAGACATCCCACCGCTTTCCTTTGCCATGAGAAAAGTCGCCATTGGCCAGCTGTTCAGGACTCGCGTAGAAGCCGCTTCGCCCCATTTCGTAATAGTGCAGTCCTCCCACGAGGCCTTGGCCGAAATCGCTGAGCTTTAGACGAAAGCCAATTCCCTCATCGTCTTGTTCGATAAAAATGTTGCTGGGCTTGACGCTGGTATGGACCAGGTCGTTTTTGTGGAGGAAGGCAAGCGCGTCGATCAGCTGTTCGATGAGTCGCCATGCCTTGTCAGGGCGCAGCTTGCCCATGAGGGCCTCCATGGTTGCCGGAGCCCCACGGCCATCGACTCCGAAATAGTGGGTTGTGTAAAAGTAGGGAGCCTGACTCAGGTTGTAGGTGTAAATCGGCACCAGACCAGGATGGTCCAATCCCGCCGTTGTCGTGAGCGAATGGGACAGCAATCCCGCATTGATTGCCAGTCCGTTTAGAATTTTGACGGCGCGGTAGTCGCCTTCCTGATGGCGGCAACGATAGACGGCACCACAGCCGCCTTCACCGATCAGTTCTTCGAATTCGTAGCCTGGGATGTGTGGCAGGTTCATCTAGCGACAACAGGGGTGTCTGAAAGCCGTTCCCCATTAGGCTTTTTGACGATTTCTATCCTGTGAGCGTGGCGGCTGGTGGTCCCTATCATCGCGATATTTGAGGCATTCAAGAAGTAAGTAAAGAGATTTGGACTCTTGTACGACGTGAGGTCGATTAGTGTATTCGAAAGTCGAAGGTTTGTAAAACGACGTTAGAATTCAAGACCTCAAAACTAACCCTGGGAGCCAAGGTTTGCCTTCACCAATTCTTCCCATTCCGCAGGAATCTCTGAGGGATCCCGCTTCGCCGGAACATTCGCACGGTGATACCAATAGGCGGCGTTTCCGGTGTCGCCCTCGATGAGGTGAAGGTGCGCATGGATCCATGACCCCATTTTGGAATGGATATCATTGACGACCTCGTGGGACTCATGCCACTGATCGTTTTTGGCGAGCCAGAGTGCCCGCAGCTCCGGGCTAAGCCCTTCGGGAGGGGACGGTTCTGTTTCGACACTCGCTGAGAACTCTTCAAAATTCATTGTCGCCTACTTCAGCACGGCATCGAGGGCTCGAACAACCGAAAAATCCTACCCGTGGGATCTTTTCTGGCAATCAAAGGGGCTGGTGGCGGCCTTGAATCCGATTTGACCGGTTCGACGGCACGTCTATCGTCTACTCCAAACCCCTAAACCCCTCGCAATGACTCAACGTCGAAGCTTTCTTAAGTCCACAATTGTGGCCAGTCTGGGAGGCTCTGCCTTCAATATCATCGCAGATACCAAAAAATCCGTAACGGTCGGGGAGGGGGAGTATGTCTACGAGTGCCATCATCATTGGGGACAGTTGCCCGAGGGGCATCACTATGGAGGTGCCTCTCATGGAACGGCAATTGATGCTGCGGGAATGATCTACATTTCTCATCAGGGCTCTCCGGGATCGGTTTTTGTTTTTGATCCCCAAGGCAGGTTTGTGAAATCCCTCATTCCGGAACATGGCAAGCCGGGGGACAGCTCGTCTGGACATGGAATCGATATCCGAAGGGAGCATGATGGCCGGGAATACCTGTATCTTTCACCCAGTGACTCAGCCATGGCCTTTACCAAAGCGACGCTGGATGGCGAAATCGTTTGGACTCGGGGGAAGGCTGATTTGGAGCAGGACTCGGGACAGAAACTGGCGAGATACCGTCCAACCAATGTGAGTTTCGCTCCTGACGGGAGTGTTTACCTGGGGGACGGCTATGGAAGCGGATTCATCTTTCGTTACACCTCAGGCGGTGAATACATGGGGATTTTTGGCGGAGGGGGAATCGAGGACGGGAAATTCAAAACCCCACACGGCCAATGGTTGGACATGAGGGATGGAACTCCAAAGACGGTCGTCTGCGATCGAGCCAGCAAGCGCCTTCAATGGTTTGATCTCGAAGGGCAGCATCTCCGGACGATGGAAGGGTTTCTTTTTCCTGCAGACATCGACATTCAGGGGGAACTGATGCTCGTTCCCGACTTACACGCTCGAATCACGATTCTTGATGGTAAGAACCAGGTTGTTGCGCAACTCGGAGACGATGAACCATGGCGAAATCGGGTTTTGGACAAGACTGAAACGATGAGAGCAAAACCCGAAAAATGGTTGCCCGGTAGGTTTGTTCATCCCCACGACGCTTGTTTCGACCGGCAGGGGAATATCTTTGTGGCCGAATGGGTCGTGGGGGGACGCGTCACCAAACTGGCGCGGGTGAGCTAGAATCAGGTCGATCCGTCCTTTAAGGATCGATTTTGATCTTCGTTCCAGGCTTGATCAGCTTCCAGAGAATATCCATTTCGCTGTTGCTGATGGCGATACAGCCTTCGGTCCAATCGACCATCTTCATCATTCCACCGGGAATCATGCTGAGATTGTTTGGCGAGCCGTGAATGTAGATATCACCGCCGGGGCTGACTCCCCGTCTGGCGGCTTGTGCCCTGTCGGCGGAGTTGGGGTAGGATACACGAATCGACTTGTAATATTTACTGCCCGAATTTTTTGAGGAGAGTGTGTAGGTTCCTTCTGGGGTGCGACCGTCACCTTCCTGTTTTTTGTGGCCAATCGGGTTGGAACCAAGAGCTATCGTGAATTCCGCGAGCTTCTTTCGCCCATCCATCACAATCAATTTCCGCTGGCCCTTCTTGACAATCACCAAGCTTGCTGATCCCGCCAAAGAGTGATTCGGCATCGTCAACGCAGCCAAAGCCAAGGCGATCGTTACGAGTGCAAATCGGCGTGTTCGCTTCCTGGTTGATTTGTGAATGGATGTGGTTGGTTTGATCACGTTATGCGGGCTTGACGTAAATGGTCGAAGGCTGTCTTTCAAATTCGACGAATTTGCAGTCTGGTAGCTTCGGGAAAAAGGATTCCTACTTCTTACTGTCACTTCCAAGCTCTCCGCCCTTGGGTTGAGGCATGACCGAGGGATCCAAGCTGGTGGTCACGTAGACGGGGGTTTTGGGAGGTGCCCATTCAAACAGTCTTTTCGCATTTTCTGGAGCCAGGCTTACGCAGCCTGCCGAGCCCAAATTGGCTCCGAACCGATTGACGCGCCAACGCCAGGGAATTGCGCTACTTCCATGGATGGCGATTCCGCGGCTGACGACGAAAAACATGGCGTGAGGCATCGGAGCGTTGTATTCCCGGCTCGTGTAGTCCTCGCTTTTCCAGCCAATCGCGTGTTGGCCGGTTGGGGTCGGTTTTCCACGTTTTCCTGTCACGGCAGGCATGTGATCCACCAGTTCCCCTTTTTCATAGGCGTAAAGCCATTGCTTGTGAAGGTCGACGACGATTGCCTTGCTGCTGGAAGCAACCTCAGGTGGCGCTTCCGGGGTAGCCACATAAAATGCCGGCATTGCCACCATTCCTCCGACCGGGATCATGGCGAGGATCGGCGCCAAAATTTTCCATTTCAGCGGCCTTTTAGGGATCGCCGCGACCGCTTCTGTTGAATCTTCTTCCTTTGGAGTGGGCGGTTCTGGAGAAATCGGTTCTTCCACGACAACGCTCTCTTCAGCAACGGCGGCAGGTTTTTCGGTGGGAGAAGGTTCGGTTTCGCTCATCAGACTATGGTTTCCTGGGGGAATTGGGCAGTGTTAATAGGACGGTCCCAGCAACGTTGTCATTGAAGGGAATTATGAGCAAATTGATTAGGGTAACAGAATTGTCCCTGCTATTGCCTGATATCGTCTTCCAAGCGTTCTAATTCAGTTGAGATATCAGTTCTACGAATCCCAATGAAGGCCAGAATTGCTCCGAGACAGGGCACCAACCAGATGAGGGCGAGCCAGAGTGGCGTGGCGGCACCGCTCGTATAACGAATTGCTTTCATGGTTGCAAAAATTCCTGCAACAATCCAAACAATCGTTCCGACAGAAATCTCGATGAACGCGAGAAATGGCTGCATATTCACATCGATCATGGGTAGATGATCGCCACGGAATTCAAAAAACGCGACTACAAACTATCGCTCGGAATATAGAGCCCTACTTCCAATTAATGCGGGCTTCCGGAAGCTCCTTTTGAAGCGTTGCCGCGCCCTTGGGAGTAACCTTGCTCTTCCACAAATAAACGTTCTTCAAACTCTTGATCTTGGCGATTTCAGATAGCGCAGCGTCGCTCACTTCGGTGTCGTAGAGATTGAGGTAGGTGAGGTTCTTGAGGCTCGCCAATTCCTTGATGCCCGAGTCGGTGACTTTGGTGCTGTGCAGGTCCAGACGAGTCAGTCGGGGCATTTCTCCCAGGTATTTAAGCCCGGCGTCGGTAACTTGGGTCCGGGACAAATCGATTTGAGCAATATTCTGTCCGATCGAGCCCATGGCCGCGACGTGTTCGTCGGTGGTGTTGTCGCGGTCTTCGATAAAGTCGACTCTCAGCAAGGGATTACCGATGGCAAGAGCCGTGACTCGACCACCGTTTTCCTCGACCTTGCCGATGGCATCCTTGGGCGCAGGTTTGAGGTCCTTGGCAAGCTTCTCGTAGTGTTGCTGAATCCACGAAACATAGACTTTCTCGGGCTTCTTCGTTTCGGTGGGCTTTCCCTCCAGGCTGCCCTCCCAGCCTCCAAACTTGGCGCCTTCCTTGATCCAGTTGAACACGAGCTTCTTGTCGGCGTCGGTCCACTTGTCACCCTTGGGAGGCATGAAATCGTCGTCGTCTTCTTCGAGCGTGGTTCTCCAATACATCTCGCTGTCGCCGGGATCACCCGGTTCGAGAACCTTGCCGTTTTCGCCGCCAGCCATGATGGCCCAGGCACCGTCAAATCGCAGCCCTGCCTTGGGCTTTTTCAGTCGTCCGTCCTCCTCGTAGGGGGCTTTGTGGCAACTGATGCAACTCTTCTCAAGGAGTGGGAGAATTTCCTTTTCAAAGTCGACTTCGGCATTGGCGATTCCGACACCGGAGAGAAGGATGAGAGTTGCTGGAAGGTTTTTCATAAAATTTGAATCTGATCGAAGCTTGGAACCCTAATCACGCGGATCAAGCCGAAAAAATTTCGTAGGGTTTCAGAAATCCAGTCCCAATTCAAGTTCCTGGATAACGGGAGGATCGATCGTGAGCTTTTCGGGAAACGGTTGCAGGAGATGCGTTGGAGGTTCGGTCTGCGAGAGATAGTCCAGGCAATCCGCATTTCGCAGGATTACCGGCATTCGATGGTGGATCGGCTCCATCTGCGGATTGGCGGTCGTCGTAATCAGGCTGTAACTGGGCATTTCCGCGTTCGCGGAGGATTCCCAGATTCCGGCAACCCAAAACCAGTGTTCGTGATCGTCAGCCCAAATCCGGTGCTTGGTTTTGGCTCCCTTCCGACCACTCCATTCATAGAAGTGGCGCATCGGAATGAGGCAGCGATGTTCAGTCCAGGATGGACTCCACATGCGCCCGGAGATTTTCTCTGAACGGGCGTTGTTGATATCCCGGTTGGCAAGCTTGCCCTTTGTCTCCAGCTTTCGCCGGAATCCCCATCTCATGACGGAAGCCACCATGATTCCATCGACCTGATGCGCTACGACGCCTTCCTTCCCGGGAGCCACGTAGTCATTGGTCAGATTCTTGACCGCTTCCCGAACGACGCCCTCCCAATCGAAGCGATCTTCATTCGGTGAAGGCCCAATGTCGTAGAGATTACACATGCCGAAGTCAGTTTACTCATGCCGCAGGGCCTCGATCAAGCGCTCGCGGACCATCCATCGCGCCGCAAGCCAGCAAAAGAGAAGGCCTCCTCCCAAAATCAACAGATTGAGAATGACCAGCGTGTTGACCGGAAAGTCGGTCGAGCGAGATGCCAACGTGGGAAGAACGGCGATGATGCCGGCAAGAATTCCCAAAACCACACCAAAAACGTGGAGAAACCAATGCTCGGAGACCACGAGCTGGCCCAATTTGGCTTTGGTGAAGCCAATCGCCTCCAATAGCCCCATCTGCCCTCTTCGTTCCAGAATATTGCGGCTGACGACGACGCCGAGTCCCACCGTCCCAAGAAGCAATCCCAGACCTCCCAACGTCGAGAAAATGCTCAAATAGGTATTCTGGACCGCGTTAAAATCATTGAGTCTTTGCCAGGTTGGAATCAGTTCGAGGCCCTGGTCCGACAATTGACGTGTCAGATTTTCACGGTGGCGTTGCCCACTTTCCTGATCAGTCTGATCCATGAGAAAGAACTGGTAGCCTCCGGTGTCGGGGAAAAACTCAATAAAATGGTTCTCGGCAATGAGGACGCTCCCCTGAAAAATCGAGTTGTCGATGAAGCCGGCGACCTGGATGTGAAAACGACCACCACCCGGGGCGGGATAGCTCAGGCGATCGCCAATTTTGACCCCCAACGCATACTGCGCCGTGGATTGATCGAGAATTCCGGGAACAATGGGTTCAAAACCCGGTTGGCCGTCATTGACCACCGGGAAATCTGGAATCTTCTCGTTCAGGAGTTCCCAACCGGAGCCGGCGGTGAAAAAGAACGCTTCCCGGCTCGCGAGTTCGGATGGATTTACGCCCAGCACCCGTGGATTCTGAGCCCGGTTCAGGTTGAGGCAGCTGGCGTCATCGCCATCGCTCACGCGAAACTGAACCATTTGAAAGTCATTCGGAGCACCTTCCAACGCTTCAATGCCGAAAACTTCACGACCCTTGTCCGTGTTGAGATCCTCGTAGATCGGAAGCGTCGATTCGCCGAGATAGGCAAACCCGCCCGTTCCGGAATCGCGCTCGCCGGCGTCGCGCAACCCACTCAGTCGCAGGGAATTGATCGCGGTCACCATGAACACTCCGGCGGCCATCAGGGCGATGACCGAGAGGCTTCTCCATTTGCGTCGGACTGCGTTGGTGCGCCCCAGCGCCGAGACGGAATCAAGGGTAGCCTGACTTCGTTGTACGCGATTGAGCAGATAAAGGCCCAGAAAAATTCCGCCCAGCACCAAAAGGAAACCGCCTCCGAAGAACGCTCCCTGACGAGCCATGACTGGCCCGCTCAACGTCAGATTCAGCAAAACGATGCCGCTCACGACGCTGCCGATCGCGATCCAAAGCGGGTAGATCCCTGAACCCCGATTTTGTGCGTTGGCTGATTCCGCCGATTCGGCCCCGGAGATCAATTGGCTGGGCTGAATCTTTGAAATGGACCGGGTTGAGAGCCAAACCACTCCCAAGGCAAGAAGGACGGTTAAGAAAAATGCGGTAAGCAGGGAAACCGGCGATGCCGAATACACAAACTCAACGCCGGTTGCGGCATCCTGCCAAGCTCCACCCAGGCCCCAAAGCGCGATTTTGGTGTAGATGGTTCCCGCGATCAAGCCAAGAGCTGCGCCGAGAACGGCGAGAATGGTGGCCTCCATCAAAAACACGTTTCGAGTCGCCTTTTTGGTCAGTCCCAGGGCCAAAAGAAGGCCAATTTGATTTCGCCGTTGCTCGATCCCGAATACGAAAACCAGTGCCGTCAGGATGAGGGCCGCGATGATCAAAAAGAAGCTCATTCCGGCAAATAAACCGCCAAAGTCATAGGAATTGGAGACGGCATTTTCCGCTTCTTGCGCCAAATCCCGCGTCAAGATCCCAAAATCCGCCAAATCCAGCTTCTCCCGCAATGCGATCAAAAATGCTTCCTCGGATGCGAAGCTTTTCGCCGGGAAATGTAGTGCGGTGAGGTTGCCGAAGCGATTGGCCCACATCTCCTGACCGGACTCCAGGCTGACAAAGGCTTTGGGCGTCGCGTTGTGATCGTCCCAAAAATCCTCGTCTTTCTTCCGCAGCCATTCCTTGTAAAACGGCATTCCCGGTTCCCAATCTGCGTTGTCTTCGGCATCGGCAACTCCCGGGAAGGCCGGGGTCCAGGTTCGATCGATATTCGATTGAGAAAGCAACAGATCCGGGCCTCGAACCGTGAACTTCACGGTCTTTTCCTCCAGTTTTCTCCCCAAACCCATCACGAAAAAATCGAGTTCCAGCTTGTCCCCGTCCTGAAGCTTCAAATCCTCGGCCAACCAATCGGTGATGGCGATCTCATTGCGCTTGAGAGGAACTGCGAACAGGGCGTCGGTTCCCGCAACCATCGAGTAGGGAGTGAATTGCTCCTCGCCGGAACGAATCTTGTTCACGAGATAGGTGAGAACGCCTTCGTTTTCCGGCCAGGCCGACTGGAGGGTTTTGACGATGGGGGGATCAAGAAAAACGCGATCGGTTCCAAGACGCCAGGTTTTGCCGTCGTGGATTTTCTCGAAGGTGAGTCCGGCGTCGGCAAGGCTCCAGGTTTTGTCGATTGCTTCCGTTGGCGATACATCCCCACCAAAAAGCAGGACATTCGCTTGGTCCGGTTTTTCGAGGATTTCCTGCAATTTGGAGAGCGGCAGGAAAAGAGAAGGAACCGGAATCTGTTCGGCATTGAGGTTGTAACGCCCAAACGCTTCCGCATCCAGAATGTGGGTGATTTTCCCGCGAATCTTTTCGGGTTCGTTGGATGCGCCCGAAAGCGGGGCGTCCTTGGAGAGCGCGCTGGGTTTTTCCACGCTGGCGATGATTCGGTCGCCAATTTCAGCGTCCAGGCGCCGTGCCAACGCTTCGTTGATCGCGATATCACGCTCACCGAGAGCGGTTGCTTCGCCGCGAGCCAGTTCGAAAAATTCGGGCGCAGCACCGACGACCTGAACCTGGTTTGCGCGTCGCGAACCGCTTGGATCGGCAACGGTTGCAACCGTCTGCAAAACGGGCGCGACTGTGGTTTGAAGCTCGGATTTCAGCGATTCTCCAAGGTTCATGGAGAAAAAGCGGTCGCTTCCGACAAGCGCAAAGTTGGCTTCTGAGATTCGCGCCTCCGCGTTCTTCGCCAGGCTCGCGCGAACCGAATCCCCGACAACCAGCGCGCCGCTCAAAATGGCTGATGTGAGGAGGACTCCCGCAAGAATTGCAAGATTGAGCCACTTGTAGTGCTTGAGAGAATTCAGCGCCAGGTTGAACCGAGTCATTGTCGAATATCAGTGAACGGGAATTGCCACGCAGTCAATCGCTCCTGACTCTGGATCCAAGTGGTAACCGGCTAATTGGGGATCTCGATTTCCGGAGCGACAACCGGTGTTGAGTCAGCCACTTCCGTTGTTGGTAACTCCGCAGTTTCTTCGGTTGTCGCTTCAGCGGGCTCTTCGAGTGGGGGACCGACTTCCACGATCACTTCTCCTGGTTCAACCGGGTTGGGCATTTCTCCCTCTTCCGGCGTCGGCAAGTCCTCGGGAATCGGGGTGATGACGGGCTCGCCCACAATGTTGCGAAGCCAGTCCGACATGCTGTTCGCTCTTGCGTAGACCAGAATATCTCCGTACTGTATCGATGTCCGGCGTTTGTCGGGAGGGAATCCCGTCCCGTACCCACTCACACCAACAACGCGCCAAAGACCATCGACTTTGGCAATCGCGGGGCCGCCGCTGTCACCCGGATACGACGCACCTTCCAGTTGAGTCGGGGAAGCGGAACTTTTTCCTGTTCCAAAAATGCGCTCCCAGACTCTCGATCGCCCGTTCAGCGAGTTTCGAGACTCCTCCCCGTTGTCAAAATCAAAGAGAAGCACGCCTCCCGCAGGTTGTCCGCTCAACGGATTCTTCCGAATGTCGCGATCAATGATGTTTTCCGCCGCTCTGCGAAGCTCTGCCGGAGTCCAGTTGCCCTCCTGAGGATCATCTCCCGGAGCCGCATCGCCAAAACCCGCAATGTAGACCCGTTGTCCGACCAAATCTTCACCCAGATCATCCCAGGGTATGGGCGTAATCCCCTCTACAACCTTTTCCAACTTCAGGAGCGCGATGTCGTGGAATTCGGCGTGAACGATTTGGCGTTCCGTGTATCGCCAGGCGGGCCCTTGAAGCGGGCGCAATTTGTCCACGGGAAGTGCGGTGGTGATTCCCACCACTTTGTATTCCTGAAATCCATCCTGGGAGTTGATCCCAAACCGGACCTTTAAGCCCTGTTCGAAGTCATGTCGGCTGCGTTTCGATGCCAACACGACGTGGGCGGCGGTCAGGACCCAGCGATCGCCAATCAGCGTTCCCGATCCCACGACATCAAACCTGCCACGGCGATTTGCGATTCCAATTGCGGCCACCGCAGAAAAATCGGGGACGTTTCCCGGCTCGTAGCCCTCACCATTTGCGGCCAACGAGAGATACTCCATCTCGTCCACATCATGCCTCATCCCGATCGCAGACGCTGCCTGAACAAGAAATGAAGCAACCGCGATTTGGAGAATGACAGCTTTTTTGGAAAACGTCATTTTCAGAATGAGGGGCAGAGTAATGGGTTATTTTGAGTCGTGATTAGAGTTTCGGCAAGCTTAACTGTTTACGAAATTCAGCGTCAGCGAAGGTCTCCTTTGCCTGTTTGCAGCTCCTAACAGCCTCAAACGTAACGTGGCAGGTTCAAAATCTATTCGAAATGCCGGAAGACAGGCTGCTTGGTGTGATGTAAGGTTCTCTTCGCGAAACGCGGAACCTCTACGTCATGTCACCAGACTCCCCCGATCCCGCTCAATCCCTTGATTTGTCTGGCCTTCAGATGGCTCCGGATTGGGTGTCCGACCTCGATTCAGACAGTTCAAAGACTTCCTATGAGAAGTTCGATTCTCCTGAATTTGATGAGCGGAGTTTTAAACGCAAAGGAAAGGGAGGGCACCAAGGTGGCGGATTCAATCGTGACGGCCGAGGTGGCGGTGGTGGTTTTGGGGATCGGCGCGGAGGTGGACCCGGAAGAGGCAATGACCGTGGAGGCCGTCCGGGAGGAAATCGTGATGGGCGGGGTGGACCGCGAAAAGACGGAAAGGGAGGGCGGGATCGCGACGGGAAGCGTTTTGGCGGAAATCAACGGGAACATCGCGAGCGATTGCCTCAGGGAATCGTGGTTTCGGTTCGGCCAACCCGGCCTGCGTTGGACGCATTAGTCGCCAGAATCAAGGTTTCGGGTAGAGCTTTCTCGATGTTCGATCTGGCGAAAGTCGTTTTGGCTGGCCTCGATCGATTCGAGGTCGGTTTTGATGGCAGCGGGAAGGTCAAACCGCCCTACCAGAAGAAAAAGGGGAAGAAGGATGCTGCACCAGTCAAAGAGGCTGCCGGCCCTCCCAAAGAGCCCAAAAAGACGAAGTTCATTCAGTGCAAGGCCGACAAATCAATCTGGATGAATCGGGAAGACGCGCTTCGTCACTTTTTGGCTAGTTCCAAGCGGATTGAGGCTTTTTATGACGTCGAGGAAAAGACGGTCGAGGCCCCGAAAGGCGAGTTTCGTTCGGTCGCAGTGTGCGGAATGACCGGCGAGTTGTTGGGGCCACCAAATCATCACAGCTATCAGACTGCGGTGGCGCGACTTCATCGGGCTCGATTTGCGAACATGCCGATTGAGCGTTTTCGGTCGAAAATTCGAGTCGAAACCAGCGATGAGCTGGTTGAAAAGTGGAAGGAGTCGGTCAGCAAAACCGTTCTCTATCGCTACCCGAAAAAGAAGATCGAGGCAGTCGCTGAGGTTGCGGCAGACGCTGCGGAATCGAAACCCGATTCTCAGACCACACCTCAGGAAGAGGCCGCCAAGCCTACTGAAGAAGTGGTCGAAGCTGAAGCTGGAAAGGAATCGGAAGTGGTAGAAAATTCGGCCGAAGTTCCAAAGCCGGAAGAGGTTCAGATTGAGCCCGAAGCCAGCGAGGAAAAAACGGAGGCCGTAGACGCGACGGAAGCTGCTGTTGAAGAGACCGAGGAGCAGGCATCCGAGGACTCGGAAGCTCCCCAGGCCGAGTCCGCTCCCGAGGAAGCAAAGGATGATCGGGAGGTTATTCCAACGCTGGAAGCCCTGGAGCGGCACGTTAGCGCGAATCTTGCCGACAAGATTTTCAAGGAAGTTGAGAAAGCCTGGGTTCCTGGAAATGTTTCCGGCAAAGACCTGCCTCAGCCGCTATTCAATCTCATGCGCCGGGAAGTGGAGTTTCTTCGCCGCTCTCCGTTTTTGATGGTGCGCGAGATGTGCAGTGGCTTGGAACGAAGCGGCTTGAAGATTTTCAAGCGACAGGGAAAGAAGCTGTTCGTTTCCAAAGCGAGACCTCGTCCGGTCGATCCGAACATGGCTCTCTCTGATCCGATCCAGAAAATCATCGACGTGATTCAAGCCCAGCCGGGAATCAAAGTTTCGCAGATGGTCACAAGTCTGGCTCCACGGCGGAAAACGGCGGCGGAAAATCTCAAGGAGGGAGAATTCACCCCTGAAGAAACGGCAGTCCTCTCAAATCTGCATTGGCTGGTCGATGAGGGCTATGTGATCGAATACGTATCGAGCGCCCTTTTCCTCGGTGGCCAACCGAAGAAGCCCGAGAAACCCAAAGGCGAAGCTGCCAAGACGAAGGCCGTCGCGGAAACGGAGCCTGTCGCGGAAACGGAGCCTGTCGCTGAAACGGAGCCCGTCGCTGAAACGGAGCCTGTCGCTG
>CAXBMO010000038.1:0-35979 GCA_963977015.1 uncultured bacterium
CATCCAAGCGGCATCCAAGCGGCATCCAAGCGGCATCCAAGCGGCATCCAAGCGGAGTCGGCGCTCGCGCTTGCCTCCGCACTCCCGGACGCCGGTGCGCCGTTAATGGGAGCCACAAGTTGAGTTTGTCGGTGGTGAAAACCATAGGGAATTTGGAACACCATTGCCTGCCTGTAGGATAGATCGCCGATCCGCCAACCGAGCCTACTTCGGGGCAGAGCCGAGTTGCCAAATCAGATCACGAACAGCCATGCCACCATCATCGATTTGGTCCTCGGCGACTGAATAGATGATATAAATCCCGCGCTCTGAGTCGTGACGCACACTGACGGGACGCGTGAGGTCGTAGCGATCTCGCGGTATCTCGGCGATGAATTGCGGAACCAAGTCGGAAAGATCCGCCGGCAAATTCCCGTTGGCTAAGTGATAGCGTTCAAGCGCGATGGCGATTTGTGCCAGGTCGAGCGTTTGCTGGATCATGATTCCGATTCTGATCGTTTGGGAGTAGAATCGAAGGTAATCGTTGGCTGGAATGAAGCCTGTGCCATCCTTGGCAGCGGAGAGCCGATGTTCCAAGGCGAGCAAATGCTCGTACTGGATGTCGGCGTTTGGTAAAAAATTTGGCGCGATCAACTCCTCCACAAGCGGGTGTTGAGAATCGTAAATCGCGAGGTGAAATACGCCCGGAGGCGCCAAGCGGTAAACCGTCGCGCGAAGGTTTTGATTCATCCACTCGCGAACGGCAGTTGGGTCGGCCTTCGGCAACTGGTCTAGCTTGAACGTGAATTTTGGGTCGATCTTTCCCTTGGAATGGCGGAAGCCAAGATCGCCGCCCATCAGTCGGTAAAAGGTATCGACCCCAACCAACTCTTGTTTCAATTGCTTCGATGGTATCACTTGGAGTTGAATTTTGCGGAGAAGTTGACTCAACTGGCTCAATTGGTCGTCGTTCCATCCGTGAAGGTTCAACCCTTCCCACAAGACTTCTCGTATCTGGACGATTGTTCCAAGTATCGGTTCGTAGTCCCAAAGCAAAGGAATTTCTTCGGTAAGGTGCGCTGCGAGGCGTTGCGTCGTTACAAAGTCCTTAAAGGCGGCGTCAGTATTTCCTACTTGGAGATGGGTTCTTGCCCGAAGTGAGAATAGAGTTGCGTCTTCATTGAGGTCATTGAGAGAAAGGACGACGTCATCAAAAGCCGGATCGTCGATCGGGGGTAGCGTGCACTCGCTCTTCGGTCGTTCTGCCGCAAGTGCTAACTCCTCGAGGATAGGCTTCAGCGGTTGCAAAGCGTCGAGGATCTCTTGAGCATTCTCCGATTCGTGCGGGTCTCGGGGCGTTAGCGCTAGCTCGACGGAAACGAGATCACCTGGTGGATTGGGGAGGTCATGTTGGGCCAATCCAAGGAGATAGAAGTACGGCCTTAAGGACAGCCCTCGAATCAATCTCGGATCCAACTTTTCGAGACGATAGCTTACCCGCTTACCCTCTGCGTATTCCCGCAACTCCACCAGCAGCGGAGCCTCAAAAAAGTTCTCCTCCGGATCTATCTCCGGCTCCTTCTGCTTGTGCCAACGCAGTTCATCCCCGCATTCGGCCCAATGGTTTTGAAAGTGGGCGAGCCTCGCCCGACCGTAAAGATCCAGCCCAATCCAGATGCTGAGAAGAAACGTGAACCCCATCAACAACCAACGCAGTGCCTTTGGCAAGCGACGGTAGCGGTCCCAACTGCCGGCGAGGAGTCTCATCCGGCAATCCTGGCATATCTGCTCCTGATTTGTCACGTGGGAAGCCGCTCGAAACGGGTGCTACGGGTTGGCGCAGCACTTGGCGCTACACGGAATACTTGGCGATGATGTCTTCCGGGATGTCGGTGGCGCGGCCGGTCTCGGTATTGATGAGGGTGTAGTCGAAGTAGCCGATGGCGCTGAGCTTGTTGGTATCCCGGCGCAGGATCTCGTAGCTGACGCGCACGCCGCGTTGCTGCACGTCCGCGATGCGGGTTTTGACGATCATCCAGTCGCCCATGAAGAGGGGCCGCTTGTGCTCGATGAAGGCGGCTTTGACGAACCAGGTCAGCCCGCGGTCGAGAAACTCGGTCATGGACATGTGGTAGCAGCGCTCCATCTGGTCGAAGCGCGCGGCGAGCACGTAGTCGAGGTATTTGCTGTTGTGGACGTGGCCGTTGAGGTCGATGTCATCCGGGCGAACCTGCAGCTCGGTCTCGAAGGTTGAAAAAGTGGTTTCGTCGCTCACGGGCTCACTTTAATCTCACCTTTCGTCATGCCTACCAAAATCCTCAGCCTCTGGTCCGGCCCCCGCAACGTTTCCACCGCGCTGATGTATGCCTTTGCCGGGCGCGGGGATACGGCGGTGATTGATGAACCGCTGTATGGCCATTACCTGAGCCTGACCCATGCGCCTCAGCCGCATTGGGAGGAACTGATCGAGGTGTTGGAGACGGATGGGGAGAAGGTGGTTCGTGAGGTGATTCTGAATCCGCCGGACGTTCCGTTGTTCTTCATCAAGAACATGGCGCATCACCTCATCGATCTCGACACCGGGTTTCTGGATGAACTGACGAATGTGTTTCTGATTCGCGATCCCGAGCAAATGCTGCCTTCGCTCGTGAATCAGATCGCTGAGCCAACGCCGCGCGATGTGGCGCTGGAACAACAGGCCCGGCTTTTTCGTGAGCTTGCGGAACGGGGGAGGGAGCCGCTTGTGATCGACAGCAAGGCACTGCTGCTTGATCCCGAGACGGTGCTTCGCCGGCTTTGCGAACGCATCGAGATTCCGTTCAATCCCGCGATGCTAAGCTGGGAACCCGGTCCTCGTCCCGAGGATGGGCCGTGGGCGCCCTACTGGTATCACAATCTTCACAAGTCGACCGGGTTCGCTCCTTACACGGAGAAGACGGAACCGTTTCCGGAGGCACTGCGTCCGCTGCTCGAGGCTTCGCGACCGCATTATGAGTTTCTCCTGGGGCGGGCGCTTTAGCACAAACCGATGGATGTCTGGCTCGTCGCCAACCTTTGTGGTGAAGTTTGGGCTACCGCCGGTTCCAGGCGACGCAGTCGGCGTAGCTGACGAGAGTGCCGCCAAAGAGGTCGAGGGCACTTCCGATGGTTAGATCGACGTTGCCGTTGCTGAGGTCTTCGACGCGTTGCAGGTCTTCGAAGGAACTTGCGCCGCCGGCGTAGGTCATCGGGATGCCGCCCCAACGACCCAGGACTTCGACGAGTTCGCCGTCGATGCCCTCGCATTTGCCTTCGACGTCGGCGGCGTGAACGAGAAGCTCGGCGCAATGCTCGGCGACATCGTCCAATGCGCCGGGTTCGATCGGGAATTTGGTGAGGGTTTGCCAACGGTCGGTTGCGACGACCCAACCTTCGTCCTTGCGCCGACAGCTGAGGTCGACAACGAGGCGCTCGCGGCCGAGCTGGCGGGCGAGATCGCGGAGGCGCGCGACTTTGAAACGCTCCTCTTGAAACAGGAAGGAGGTGACGATGACGTGACTGGCGCCGGCTTCGAGCCATTGCTCGGCGTTGGAGTCGCGAATGCCGCCGCCAATTTGCAATCCACCGGGGTAGGCGGCCAGGGCTTCGCGAGCGGCATCTTCATTGCCGGGGCCGAGCTTGATGACGTGGCCGCCCGTCAGTTCATCGGCACGATAGCGTTCCGCGAAAAACTGGGCCGGTTCCTCGCTCTCGAAATTCGTCCGCAACGCCTCGGCATCCTCGCTCAGCGTTCCGCCGACGATTTGTTTTACGCGTCCTTCGTGGAGGTCGATACAGGGGCGGAATTTCGTCATCGGCAAAGTCGGTCGATAGGTGGTGAGATGGTTGGCCGGTCGCGGTTACCGCTCGAGCTCGACCTTGCAGAGGACGGTTACGGTGTCCTTGACGCGAATGGTGCCGGCGAGGGCGCGAGGGGCGTTGAGGCCGAGGTCCTTGAGGGAGAGCGTCAGGGCCAGGTCAAAGCTTCCGCCGTTGGTGCCGGTGACGAAGTTTTGGGTTCTTCCGGTGACGGTCTTGCTGTGCCCGGCAATGGTGAGGGTGACGGGGAGTTTGCCGGTTTTCCCTGGGCCGGGGTAGGCCGCCTTGAGCGAGGCGTTGCGAACCTGGACGCCGAGATGGGGAAACTTGTCGGACTGGAACATCTTCCACATCTCGCGGTCGCGGGCCGGTTTGGCCGTGTTGAGGCTGGTAACGGCAACCTTGGTCGTCATGTTCAGCGTGTCGCCATCCTGCAGGCTAACGGAGAGCGGCACCTTCGCGATGGTTCCAGTGAAGCCGTGGAGGTTGGACTTGCCTTCAAAACGGACGGAGCACGAGCCGGCGTAGGTGCCATTGGCGAACGTGGTTTGCGCGTGGAGAAGGCCGGGACAGGCGAGGAGGCAGGCAAGATAGGCGACGGGGAGGAGGGACCGCATGAGGAGGAATCAAATGAGGGTGAAGCTGTCCTCACCGGGGGTGTTCCCGGGTTTGCGAATGGCGCCGGAGTTGGCGGCAAGGTGGTTGAGAATGTGATAAACGGCTTCCGGATTGGCTTCGAGGGTTTCGGCGATGGCTGGAGCGGTGAAAGGAACGCGGCGATTGTAGGCGAGGTGATTGCGCACCTTGTTCATGAGGGTGAGAAACTCGCCCGCGGCCTTTTTCCCAGCTTCGACGCCAGGCTGATGGTAGGCGTTGACGTTGATGAGGTCGGCGTAAAAGGTGACGGCGCGTTCGAACAGGGCGATGAGGGCGCCAAGGTGAAAGGCGTCGACACTCGGAATGGAGATGGTCATGGATTCGCGACCGTTCTCGTAGAGTGCATCGCGGGTGCCGCGCAGGAATCCCTGAAGGAAGTCGGCGCTGGTGGCTTCGGTATCGGGATCGACGATCTGGGAGTCGCCTTCGCGGCCTTGACCGACCTCGAGGAAGATGGCGAAGAAGTTGTTGATGCCGTCGCGCAGTTGCTGGACGTAGGCGTGCTGATCGGTGCTGCCTTTGTTACCGTAAACGGCGATGCCTTGCTCGGCGCGTTTGCGGTTTTCGTCATCCTCCGGGCCTTCGCCGCGTTCGAACTCTTTGCCGAGCGATTCCATGACGAGTTGCTGGAGGTAGTTGCTGAAGAGGGAGAGGCGATCCTTGTAGGGAAGCACGACCATGTCCTTCTCGCCCTTGCCATTGCCAGCGGAGTACCACATGAGGGCCATGAGCATGGCGGCGTTTTGAGCGGTCTCGGGCTGGCGGGTCATGGTGTCCATGGCAGCGGCGCCTTCGAGGAATTCATCGATCTCGATTTTTTGGAGAGCAGCGGGGACGAGGCCGACGACGCTCATGACGCTGGTGCGGCCGCCGATCCAGTCGGACATGTAGAAGCGTTCGAGCCAGCCCTCTTCGCTGGCGAGTTTGTCGAGCTTGCTCTCGGAACCGGTGATGGCGACGGCGTGTTTGCCGAAGTCGAGTCCGGCGGCTTCGTAGGCGGCTTTGGCTTCGAGCATGCCATTGCGCGTTTCGGGCGTGCCTCCGGATTTGGAGGTGACGACGGCGAGGGTTTCCTTGAGACCTTCGGGACCGATTTCAGCGAGAACGCGATCCATGCCATCGGGGTCGGTGTTGTCGAAGAACCAGGTTTTGAGCGGGGCGGTGTGATCGGTGAGAGCCTCCTTGAGGAGTTGGGGGCCGAGCGCGGAACCGCCGATGCCAATGAGGAGGAGATTGCGAAATTTCTCGGCTTTTTCCGGGCTGACGACGCCGGTGTGGATGACGGAGGCGAAGCGTTTGGCGTCGGCGACGCTGGTGCCGATTTCCTGCTGGAGATGGGGCTTGGGGGCGAGGTTGGGATTGCGCAGCCAGTAGTGACCGACCATCCGCCCTTCGTCGGCATTGACGAGTTCGCCGTTTTCGAGGGCTTCCAAGTGTTTGAATGCGGCCTGGCAGAGGGGTTCCATCCCTTTTAACCAACCGGCGGTGAAGTTCATCCGGCTGATATCGAGGGTGAATTGCAGCTCGTCCTCTTCATAACGAAGGAGATACTCCTGATACCGGTTCCAAAGCGTTTCTGGCTCGTTCATAAAGTGCAATTCTACGGGGTCGCCGGGCAACTGCATCCAGAAAGTTTCTGTCATTTTCGATGGACAGATCTGGCCGAATCACAAATCCTGCCGGAGCATGAAACCCATCCTTTCCATCCTCCTCTCGACGTTTATTCTCAGCGGCATGGCCATGGCTGACGACAATCTTGGGAATTTTCGCCATGTGGTTCTCTTTAAGTTTAAGGAGGGGACAACTGAGGAACAGATTGCCAACGTGGAGAGCGAGTTCAAAAAGCTGCCGTCTAAAATTGATACGATTGTAGACTTTGAATGGGGAACCAGTAAAACCGTGGAGGCAGATTTGGCTCAGGGTTACACGCATTGCTTTTTGGTGACGTTCAAGAACAAGGCTGGTTTGGAGACGTATCTGCCCCATCCGGACCACCAGGCATTTGTCTCGATTGTGCGTCCGTTGTTGGAAGAAGTGCACGTATTTGACTACGTGGCTTCCAAGTAGCAAAATTCCCTGATGGAACCCGAGAATTACCAAGCCACGCTGGACGAGCTGAATGCCTCGTCGACCAGCTTTGTCGGCATCATCATTGTGGCGATCATCATGATTGTCTCGATTTTGTCGGCGATCAGCGCCGTATTGGCCTTTCTCTACACCATGACGTTCTTCCGGATTCCGGAGGAGCATCGCAAGATTTCGCTGGGAAAGATTTGGCTCGTGATGGTGCCGTTTTACGGTCTTTACTGGCTTTATATGCTGACGCGGGAGCTGGCGGCGTCGTTCCGCGCCTACTTTGAGGCGCAGGACCCGGAAGATGAGCCGATGCCGGAGGGCGACTTTGGGCAGACCTACGGCCTGTTGATGTGCATCAGTGCCGCATTGGTCCACCTCGCGGCCCTGGCGGTTTTTTGGAAGAGCCCGTTGATCCTGGGGTTAAGCATGGGAATCAGCACCGCGCTGAGTCTGCTGCTGACGGTGAAATACTTCCTGGAGGTCTTTAAAATCCGGCAACGAATTCCCGATCCGGAGTTGGAAATGCTGCCCGAGAGCTACATTTAGTGGGTGCAGTGCATGGGATCCTCGAGCGACTCGAGGCGCCGGAACCAGAGGAGCTTGTATTGATACCACGGGATCGGATCGAACAGATGCGCGTCGCCGGTGATGAAGTCGCCCTCGCGAATGACGCCTAGTTCCTTGCCTTGACGGCGATAGATGACGCGGACATTGCCCTTGTGCTCGCTGAGGAGTCGGCGCAGTTCGAAATAGGGGAAAATGGGGCCGGAATTGGCGTGCTGCATGAAGTTCCGCGGCTTCTCTGGAGGCTCGAGGATGTTGGGCTCGTAGTCGATCAACTCGATGAGATCGTTTTGCATCGGGAACAGGTCCCAGCGCTTGAGAAAGGCATGATTGCCGTCGCCCTCGCTGCGGAGATTGCTATACATCGAGAACGAAGTCTGGGTTTTGAGCCCGATCCAGGGGTTGAAGCCGTTGAGGAGAACGGGGAGGACCATGATCCACGCGGGATTGAGCGTTGGGCGATTCGGCCAGGTCCGGAAACTGGTGCGATGTCTCCAGACGGCGACGAGGTAACATTGTGCGAGCCAGACGCCCCAGATCAGCCAAAGCAGGAAGCCGATTCGGTTGGCTTTGGTCTCGAAAACCTCCCGGGTCCGGCCCTGAGTGAGGTAAAGATAGCCCTGAAGAATGACTGCGAGCACGAAGACGATAACGATCGTCCAGCGAATGACTTTTCGCCCGAGTTCGGGACGCCCCTTGCTGATCGTGGTCATCGTCCGCGACCACATCGACTGGAGTTCGTTGGTGGCGTTTTTGGGAAGGAAGAGATAAAGGGAGGCAAAAATGAGCGAGCTGAAGCTGTAGATCCCGCCGGCTGGATGAACCGACAGCCAGAGGTGAAAAAAGATCGCGGCAAAGAAGCCGAGGGCACGCAAACGCGGGATCAGCAGCAGAAACGGGATGCCAAACTCAAACATGAGGGAACCCCAGATGGCGCAATACTGGGACCACGGTGCCGCGGGAACTCCGGGCAGGATCAAGGCGATCTCCTTGTGAAGGAGCGCGGCGCAACTGTGGACCGGATTCCAGTAGTCCCAATTGCATTTCTGGATCGCGGCCCAGATGTAAATGATCACGATTTGAATGCGAAGAACCGGTGCGACGGTATCAATGAACTCCCGCCGCACTTTGGGGATTTCGACCGGTTTACGGGCAAGGGCGGAGCCGATCGCGACGACCATGATCAGCGTTGTCGCTCCCCCGATGAGGTGGTTCCGGGGTTCCGAAGTAAGGTTGAGATGGACGAACTTGACCAAAACTCCCAGTGCGAAGGGCCAGCCCCGGACCCAGGCTTCGTGCATCAACTCCTTCTTGCTTGGCAAGTCCTTGCGATGTTGCCAGACGACCCAAATGATGCCGACCAACAGCATCAGATTGATCATTCCCTCAAAAAGCATGTGGTTCGGCACAAACGGCAGTTTGTAGAACCAATTCATGAGAGACGTGACGATGAGGGCGCTGAATCTGACGAAACAGCGCGGCTCGAGAACCACGAGAAAGGCGCAGTAGGTGAGCAGCCAGCCTGGCCACGTCTGGAGCCAGAAACTAAAGGAAAGCTGGTGAATGAGGGTCGTGATCCCCCAAATCAGCGCAAAACTTCGGAACGGCTGATAGTCTTCGGAATTGAGAACGTCGGCGTTGTTGGAGATTCCCATCGGGAGAGTCAGCCAAAAATCAGAGGAAATGGCAGGTAGTAACCATGTTAGGCTGCGATTCCCGATAAACCCAAGAACTTTTGAAAGCTTAGCGCTCCAAAATTTCTACCTCATAGCCGTCGGGGTCGGTCACAAACGCCATTTTGGACTTGGCGCCGCTTGGGAACGTCTCGCGCCAATCACCGGGCCAGATCTCGATGCCGGCTTTTTCCAAATCATCACAGAAGCTCATGATGTCGGAAACGCCGATCGCGGTGTGCATCAGATCTTCCGGAAACTCCACCTTGAATTCGGGCGAATAACACAGCTCAAGGAAGTGCTCATTCCCCTCAATCTCGAGAAACGCGAGTTGATTACCCGCCGGGGACTTATCCATTTTTCGGGTGAGCTTAAAACCCAGTTTTTCGTAGAAATCGATGGTCTTATCCAGGTCGCTAACGCGAATGCGGGTATGGAGGAACTTGATCATTGTGGTTCGGTTAGAAGTGTGGCGAGGCTATCGTTCGCCGCAATTAAAATCAAGTGGCGGATGCAGCCAAAGTCCGCACGTTGCAAAATGGCCCATCCTCAAGACCGCATTTTTTTGTCGGCGATCCGCGTCTCCTCCCATATCGGAGTTCCGGACGAAGAAAGAGCGATTCCCCAGACTCTTGAAGTGGATGTGACCTTGTTCCCGATTCAAAAACTGGCTGGTCTGGCTGATGATCTTGAGAAAACGATCAATTACTACGAGGTCTGGCTTTTGGTGCGGAACCGCGCTGCCGAGCGCCCGCGGAAGCTGATTGAAACCCTTGCTGAGGAGTTGGCCGAGCAGATTTTGGCGAACTTTGCGCTTTCAGCCGTTGAAATCACCGTTCGCAAGTTCATCCTTCCCGACACGGGTTCTGTAAGCGTTTCCATTTCTCGCGAACGGGGAAATTCCTGAAAAGTTTCGTGCGAAGCGCCGGTTTTTCACCTAGAAAACACCCGCTCTGTTAAACCCCCACCCACAGTTCTGCTTCCTCAGCATTTAGTCACACATGGCCGGTCCACGAAAGCCAGACGAAGATAAGCCACTCGTGGAACGTGCCCAAGACGGGGACACGGAGGCTTTTGATGAACTGATTCGAAAGCACAATTCGAAGTTGTACGGGTTGGTCTACAACATGACGTCCAATCATGAGGATACGAACGACCTTCTGCAGGACATTTTCGCCAAAGCCTATCGGAGCCTGAAGCGATTTCAGGGAAAGAGCACGTTTTACACCTGGATTTACTCGATTTCGGTCAACATGACCCTGAATTTCCTCAAAAAGCGGAATCGGCAACGCAAGGTGAGCCTCGACGACGTGGACTTGAACATTCAGAACGACTCCGATTTTATCGAGTCGACTTCCAAGTCGGATCCCGTCAAGGAGGTCAACATTTTGGAGCTTCAGCAAAGATTGAACGGTGCTATGCAGGCACTGTCAGAGGACCACAGAGCAGTCGTCACAATGTTCGATGTTATGGGTATGCCTCACAACGAAATCGCCAAGATTCTGAATGTTTCACCCGGCACCGTTCGTTCCCGACTGTTTTACGCCCATCGTCAGTTGCAGAACTACCTCGAAGAGTTTCGGCAGTGACGTAAGGTCCCCACCACTCAAGACACCCTCCCAAGATTATGGACGATTTTGAAAAAGTCAGAAAATTGATCGCTCTGAAGCGTTACGAAACGCCTGGAGATGCCTATTTCGAGCGCTTTGTGGATGAATTTCACGACAGGCAGCGCGCCGCGATGCTCAGGCTGCCGGTCCATCGCCTTTTTCTCGACCGGCTGGATACCTGGTTGTCGGGATGGGGCGGGAAACAGTGGATCGCAGGGAGTATTGCCGGAGCGTGTGCCGCAGTCATTGCCCTCGCGATTTTTAGCGGCGGAAACTCCGAGGTCGCTCCTGATTTTCAGGGAGAACTTGCGGTGGAGGAATTTGATTCCAACTCCCTGTTGCGAGAATTCTAGTCTTGGTAATCCAAAGGGCCTCCGCTCGATTCCGTGATTTCATTCGAATCCAGCCTCAAAGTGGCATTCTGCGGGTTTTTGCTGATCTGCTCAGCGATTGCCCAGAATAATGATCTGGAAGATGTCCCTTTGGCCGCGAACCGGGAAACGTCCATCGCGCCGACGTCGTTTCCCGTTCTGAGTGAAGTCACTCCTTCGCTGGTTCATGTTTATTGGCGGGGCGAGGCGCGAAGTAGAACGGAGCGAACGCCGGGATTTGCCTTGCCAAACGGCATGTTTGTCACGGTGCGGTCCTCGGCAAAGGTCGCCGAGAATGTCATCATTCGCTCGTCCACGAGTGATCATGAAGCTCGAATCGTATTGATCGATTCCAATTCGGGGCTGGTTTTGGCCAAAGGGAGCCGGAAAGCCGGTGAAGAAGTTCCCCCACTGAAGCTGGGAGCAAGCCGGCAACTTTACATTGGCGATTCGGCCTTTGCATTGACTCTGGATCAAGACGGGTTTGCTGAACAAACCGTCGATGGGGTTCTGATTGGCCGCGATCGAAAGGTTGAGGGGAAGGAGCTTCCGGTAGCGCATCTGCGCGTTCGAATTCCCGATGCCCTCTCCTTTGGCGGCTTGCCGTTGCTCGATGGAAGAGGGCGGGTGATTGGTGTCGATCTCGGTCGCCGATTGGATGACGACGGTGAAGAATTCCATGTGTTGCCGATCGAGGTGGCCTCAAAGTTGGCGACGGATCTTCAAGATTTTGGAAAGCGGGAAGACGCCTGGCTTGGTGTAACCTTCAACACCGGCACCACAACCGCCAAGGTGGTGTCCGTCCGGCCCGGATCGCCGGGAGACCAGGCCGATATGAAGCCGGGAGACGTGGTGATTTATTTCGGGGGAGCCCGGATTGATACGCTGGACGATCTCTCGGACACCTGCTATTGCCTGACTCCGGGGCGGGCTGCCGATATCCATTTTCTGCGAGGGGTGACGCGAGTTCAGAAGCAACTCACCCCGGCGCCCAAATCGGCCAAACCGCAGACGGTTGGCCCAAAGCCGTAACGGCGGGAACCTTGTGGAAGGAAGGGGAGGGCTCAATGGCTTCGCAATTTGTTGGATTGCCGTTAGCAGGGAGTTTTGGTAGGAACTTGAAGATGAAACTCAAGCTGCTCTGCGTTTTTCTGTTCGCGCTTGGTTCTTTTCAGCGGGCGATTGCGATTCCGGATACGTTCATCATCAACGGGAACGGGAACTTCATCATTCCGCCGGTCATCCCTGCCACGCCACGGTTCAATGCCGATTTGACGCGCCCGTTCCTGAATGTGGATGTCTGGCAGCAAGGCGAATTTCCGGGGCCGTGGGAAGATCAGCCCGGGCTTGGCGATGAATCGATCCGGAAAATGAGCGCGAACCCGGTGCTTTTTGGGGCGGTTCCGTATGCGGTTTTCGCCCATTCCAAAGCCGGGGAGACGCAGCAGATCACGATCACTTATCTTGATGCGGGGCCCTATTTCGGATTCAAACCGGGAGGAGAGAAAACGCATGCGGATCGCCGGGCCGGGGAGGAGAAACGTTCGGAGTTTGCCCATCAGTTCGATCAACTCACCCGCAATCTGACAACCCGGCTCGAAGGTGGTTGTGGTCCGCCGAAACTCACGACCGTGGGCCGGAGCAATCGGCTGAGAATGGTCTACAAGGATTATCAGTGGGAGGATTTCCTCATTCGACTTTCAGTGCGTCCGAATCACTCGATCAGTGTTTCGCTGTTGCGAGAGGATACCGTGTTCCGAAGTTTCATGGATGAGGAGATTGCCTCACTCTCCGCTCGGGAACGGGCGGATCGATGGGCCGGGAACGTCGAGTTTGCTGAGAACGGGGACCTCACCGTTTCGAGTATCCCGATGTTCAGCCAAGGCAATACTCCGTTTTGCGGCATTCATTCGTTGGCCATGGTTGGTCACTATCTGGGGCTCAGAATGCCGGTCGACCTTCTTGAATCCAGCGCGAATCTCCGCAACACCGGCAGTGCGAGGGGCGCGGACATCATGGGGCTGTATCAGGCAACGGCGGAGGAGGTAGATCTTCGCGTTCAGCTCTCGAGCCGATTCGATTCACGTCGAATCGAGCAATCGCTCGAAGCCGGCCTCCCGGTCATCGTCTGGAGACGCGTATCCGCCGAACGGGAAGAGGCTCACAATTTGTTTGCGGTGAAGTATGCCAAAAATCCGGACGCCAGACTTCCCGAACCCGGAAAGTCGGACGTCGAATCGTGGCCAAACCGCCACAAAAAAGGGAGCCCGTCCCACGCCTCGATCGTGTCCGGGATCAATCGCGATCGCAACGAGGCCATCCTCACGGAGCCGTGGGGTGAACACGCTCGCGGAAGACGAATTCGACTGGAGGAGTTGGAGGCGACGACCTACGCCGCGTTCTATTTTCGGCCTTGAGGCGAATCTAGATTCCCACGACCGCTCGCCAGGTTTTCGCCATCAGGGCGTGACCGGCGATGCTTGGGTGAACGCCATCGCCCGCCCAGTATGCTGGCGCTGTGCCGAGGCTGACGGCGTAGTCGAACATCGTCTGAAAAGGAACCCAGACCGCGCCGGATTCTTCGGCGACCTGCTTGGCATAACCACGTCGCTTGTCGAAATCGGGGAACCAATTGGCATTCACCGCACCGCAACGAAGCACGAACGGCTCACAAACCACGAGCGTCACATCCGGGAGCGCTTTCTTGGTCTCGGCCAGTAACGCCTTGAACCCGTCACGATAAACTTCTGCCGTTCCGTCATAACGACCGTTCAGTTTGTGCCAAATGTCGTTCACGCCGATCAGAATGCTGAGCACGGCTGGTTTTAGATCGAGAGCGTCGGCTTGCCAGCGGGCTTTGAGATCGGGAACCTTGTTTCCGGAAATTCCGCGATTCATGATCTTCAAATCCAGCATGCGGTGAGTGTCGAGCAAGCCCCCGGCGGCGTGCTGGGGATATCCGAACCCGAGAGCCTGAGGATCATTGGCACCCTTCCGGTTCTTGTCGCGACGTGCGTCCGTGATCGAGTCACCCTGAAACAGAACAACGTCCCCCTTTTTGAGCGAGGGCTTGTCTTGATCGGCGCAAGCGTTGCTCGCGATAAAAGTGGAAACGGCTGCAGAAGTTGCCAGGAAACCCCGGCGCGAAAAACTGGATTCTTCGTTCATATCCTTCCCACCAACAGTCTCTCAGCTTTCTTGCAAGCGGATTCTGCGATTGATCACGTTAATGGTGATTGGAAGTGGGGTGACCCTACTCACTCCGCAAAAATTGCCGTTCGCGGATTCAGATCAACAACCCGCTCAATTTCGGTTTCTGACAACCGAAGGTGCTCAGCCAGATTGCGGCAAAGTGTCGGCATGGTGATCGTGGATCCCGCCAGATTCCGGGAGCCCGGGCGCCGGGCAATGCCTTCCTCGTCGACTTCGATGACCAGGCCGGAAAGCTCGTGAAGGCCGGGGTCGAGCTTGGTCGCCGCAATCGCATCGGTCGTCATGATGGTTCGATCGAGGCCGACGAAATCGATGTAATTTCGAAGGGCGACAAAGTCGATGTGGGCTCCGTCTGGAATGAAGCAAAACCAAAGCTGGTCGCGAAGGTGTAGCATGCGCTGCAATGCGTTGTCGTGCCGGGGGAGCTCGACCGGGCAACCGTTTCCAAAGTGAGTGATCATGGTTAGGCCGTGATCGATCGCTCCTTGAAGTTGATCGACTGTTGGATCGCAATGCCCAGCCGAAACCACGACATCCCGGCTCGCGAAGAATTGAGTGGTGGCGAATCCGGGGTCATTCTCGGGAGCAAGGGTAACCAGTTTTGCCAATCCATGGGATGCATCCCAAAGCCGCCTGGCGTCATCCGGATTTCCAGGTTTTACGTGGTCGGGCGAATGCGCCCCAATGAAGCCGGGCGCCGAATTGAGAAAAGGGCCTTCGATGTGGAATCCTGCGATCAGATTTCGGGCGATTTCGTCCTTTTGACGCAATTTCACCAAATGCTCGAGCTTGCGGACCAGCCCCTCGATCGAGTCCGTTATGACGGTCGCGAGAATCCCATCAAAGCCATCCTCCACCAAAGCCTGACAGCCTGAGTGCAGATCTTCCGTCGTCAGTTCCAACGAGCAGAAGTCCGCTCCGGCATAGCCGTTCACTTGGAGATCGAAGGGCTTCATGCAAAGATGCTACGAGTGATTTTTCGAATCCGAAATCGAATTCCTGAGCGGGTTTTCCATTGACTTGGGCATCTTGGGTAAGATAAGGGCCTAACATGCCCCCCGAAAATCCCCCGGATATTCAGCAACAGGCGAACGGACCTCTTCCGGCTCGCGATCAACAGATCCTGTTGGTGATCATGGGGGTAATCATTGGCGTCTTTGCGGTTTGCGGGATTGGGAGCGCCTCCAATTCGTTGATGAGCATCACCCAAATTGGCTTGGTCAAAGCGGATATTGTGCAGTCGCTCAAGGACGAAGGAGTGCCGGATGCGGAGTTGTGGGTTGAGCGGGGGGAAGGGTTGGCGAAACGAATGGTGTGGACGCAAATGCTGATGCAGCTGCTCAATGCGGTGGCGTTGGGATGGCTGGCGATTGGCTCCCTCCTCATGAAGCGTTGGAGCCAGAAGATTCTGCTGGCGTTGGGCTGGATGTGGTTGGCAACCACACTGCTCGCATTCTTTTCCGGGATCGGAGCTATCTCGCTCATCGTGGACGCGATCCAATCCGTTTCGCCGTCCATGGGCGGAAGTGGGTCCGTCATGATGATCGGCGGCGTTTGGGTGGCCGTCGCTCTGGGCGCGAACCTGATTCCTGCGGTCGTTCTGGTTCTCGTTTACAACCTTCGTGATGTTCGGCTGACGGTGATTCACCGGGATCCCGTTGAACGTTGGACCGATTCGGTGCCGCTCCCCGTGTTGTCGCTCTGGACGCTTCTGCTGACGTTCAGTCTTTATCTTGCGGCGATCAGTGCGGTGATGGGGGATGTGATTTGGCTGCCAATTGGCGTGCAGGGAATTTCGGGGATTCTGGGAGGTGTGGCCATCGCTGCGACGGTCGGATATGCAGCGTGGCTCGTTGCAAAGCTCAATCCGATCGGGTGGTGGATTGCGTTGGTTGCGGCGATTTGCGTGACGTTTCTATCCGTCTACGCGATCATGAGTCTGGATTTTTGGGAGCTGATTGCCCAAATCGAATTACCGGACGAATTGATGGCGAAAATTCGCGGCGAATACACGGATGTCGTCGATCGCTTGAATCGCTCAGTCAAGAAGCTGTGGTTGCCGGCAGTGATTTACGGGTGCGGTTTGCTTGGCGCACTGGCTTGGCTGAAAAAGTTCTTTAACGAGGAAGACGAAGCCCCCGGCTTGGGCCTGCGCCAGGACTAAGCCAGGATCTCTTGGACGACATGGCCATGAACGTCGGTTAGGCGGAAGTCGCGGCCTTGAAAGCGGTGAATCAGCTTCTCGTGATCAAAGCCGAGTTGATGCAGGATGGTCGCGTGGAGATCGTGCACATGGATCTTTCCATCCACCACGCCAAAGCCTAACTCATCAGTTTCGCCATGGACGATTCCAGGCTGGAAACCTCCTCCGGCGACCCACATGGTAAAGGCGTCAATGTGATGATCCCGGCCGATGATCTTTTTCCGTTGTTCTCCCATCGGGGTCCGGCCAAACTCGCCCCCCCAAATGACGATGGTGTCGTCCAACAGACCGCGCTGCTTGAGATCGGTAACGAGCGCGGCGCTGGCCTGATCGATTTGCTTGCAGCGTTTCTCCAACGCATCGGCCAGGTTGGTATTCGGATTGCCGTGGTCGTCCCAATCCGTGTGATAGAGCTGAACAAACCGAACACCGCGCTCCACCATGCGACGAGCCAAAAGGCAGTTGTTGGCGTAGGAGTTCGCGCCCGGCGTCGCTCCGTAGGATTCGAGAACCGAATCGGGCTCTGACTTGATGTCCATGAGTTCGGGCGCGCTGGATTGCATCCGGTAGGCCATCTCGTAGGCGTTCAAACGGGTTGAAATCTCCGGGTCCCCGGTTTTCTGGAGACGTTCCTGATTGAGTTTGCCGACAACGTCAAAGAAGTCGGCCTGGCTCTGCGCGTTGATGCCCTTGGGGCTCGTCAAATTCAGGATGGGATCGCCGGTCCCACGGAACGGAACACCCTGATACGAGGTTGGCAAAAACCCCGACGCCCAAAGAGAATTCCCGGCGCGTGGACCGCGGGGCCCGGATTGCAGCACGACGAAGCCGGGCAAATCCCGGGATTCGCTTCCGAGCCCATACGTTACCCAACTTCCCATTGCGGGACGCCCCGGAACCTGGAAACCGGTGTTCATGAAAAGTTTGGCGGGACCGTGATTGAAAACGTCCGTCGTCATTCCCTTGAGGAAACAGAGATCCTTGGAAATTCCCGCAATGTTGGGAAGTAATTCGCTGACTTGGGCTCCACCGGGACCGTGGCGTTTGAACTTGCGGGCTGAGCCCAGTAACTTTGCGCCTTTGCCAATGAAGGCGAAGCTCTTTTCCTTGGGGAAAAACGAATCGGGAGCAAGCTGCCCGTCCAGTTCCTTCAGCTTCGGTTTGTCGTCAAACAACTCAAGTTGGCTGGGCCCTCCCGCCATGAACAGGAAAATCACGTTTTTTGCCTTGGCCTTGAAGTGGCCGTCTCGGGGCGTCAACGGTCCAACTTGCTTGGCGGCCGTTGATTCCTGAGCCAGCAGATTGGCGAGCGCGATGGATCCAACGCCCACTCCACAATCCTGGAAGAAATGACGACGGGTTTGTTGCTGAGTAACGCTGGGCAGGTTCATCATTCGCGGGTGATAAATTCGTCGGTGTTGATGAGGGCGCGGGCAACGGCCGTCCAGGACGCGGATTCGGCCACGTCCGTTGCGCCTTCCGTGGCCACCAATTTTGCGGACGGGAGATCCAGCGCAAACTGGGCTCTCTGCGAAATCTGGAAGCTGGAGATGACGTCCATTTCACGTTCGCTGGGCTGCCTGGCGTAACAAAGTTCGAATCCAAGCGTGATGCGTTCTTCCGGAGAGTCGGCTTCGCGCAACAACCGTTCGGATAAGCCTTTTGCCATCTCAAACAACGCCAGACTGTTGGCAACGGTGAGCGCTTGAAGCGGAGTGTTGGACCGTTCGCGTCGCGTGCAGACCGTTTGGAAATCGGGCACATCAAACGTGCTCAACATCGGGTAGGGCGCGCTGCGATAAAATTTCGTGTAGAGCGCGCGGCGATAGCGATTGGAGCCTCGATCATCGACCCAGTTTTTCGAGGTTTGAGTGAAGGCGTAGACCCCGGTTGGCTGTGGTGGGCGAACGCTGGGGCCGCCAATTTGCGGGAAGAGCAGGCCGCTTGCTCCCAGCGCGGCATCCCGGATGATCTCGGCATCAAAGCGGAGCCGGTTTTGTCGGGCGAGCAAGAGATTGCGAGCATCGATTTCCATCAGCTCAGGTCGGTGGTGAGACGATTGTTGATAGGTTGCGGAGGTCACGATCAACTTGTGGAGCTTCTTCATCGACCACCCCGCATCCGTCCGAAACCAATTCGCGAGCCAGTCTAGGAGTTCGGGATGCGTTGGAAAGGTTCCCTGGGTGCCGAAGTCGTTTTCCGTTTCCACCAATCCGAGACCGAAGTAGCGCATCCAGACCCGATTTACGGTAACGCGCGCCGTAAGCGGATTTGCGTCGGAGACCAACCACCTCGCCAGATCCAGCCGTGTCGGGAGTTCGGCATCTGTGGTGAGGGGAGGCAGGACTTCCGGAACGTCAGGATGAAGCAAGCCGGTCTCCTGGTCCTTTCGCAGGAAATCACCCCGAATGTGGATGTAGGTTTCTCTCGGTTTTTTAAGGTCCGCCATGACCATCGCCCTGGCGTTCTCCTTTCCAAGTCCCATTTTTTGGCGAAGGGCGGCAAGCTCTTGCTCTGTCTCTTTGCGCGCTTGATCTTCGCGATCAAACTGGGTGCTCAGTAGCTTCTTCTGGGAATCGGTCCGTTCTTTTTTGGGGATTTGGAGGGCTGCGAGCAGTTGCTCATGATGGGTGGGGGCCGGGATGGTCGAGGAAACGTCGATCGCAAATCGTCCCACGTTGTAATGGGGATTTTTCTCATGGCGCAGGACGGTGCGGAGCGCTGTTCCCGGAGGAAGGGGATGGGCGAGAATGAGGTGAACCTCGTGATTGGCGTTCATTTTGGCGCCTGGCGAGGAGCCCCGGCCAACATTGATGGCCCAACCGGTATTCGGATTTTGGTCAATGACGCCCGCGGCATCATAGCCGGGCTGAGAATGATCGGCTTGAACTCGAGCGACCGGGACCCGCTCATCGCCATTCCAGAGCTCAACCTCGGTGAGAACGAAGTTGCCATTCCCGGCCAAACCGGGCCCATTTTTGGGCAATCGTGGTTCCGTGAGGACCTGAAGTCGAACCGCGGCGACGGCTTCAGGCGAAGGTTCCAGATCCACGTGATAAGCTTCGTTCGCCGCTCCCTTGCCCGCGAGAACGGATGCATCGGCCATGACTTGAAGAGGTGCGCCACCGGCTGCTTTCACGGTGGAGGGAAGCCGTCGCGTCCAGTGAGTTGGAGCATCGCCTTTTTCTGGTTTGAGGGACTTTTCCCAAGCCGCCTGTCGTTGATCACGTGTTTTCGCGAGCTTGGCCAACGTGGTTTTGGCCTTCTCAACCTGCTGGGTCAGAAGCGGGTCAATCTCCCCGAGAAAAAGTTCTCCCTCACCCACTTCCACGGTTGGACCGGTATTGTTCACGTCCACGCCATGATTGAAAAACGCGAACATCTTGAAGTAGTCGCGATGAGTGATCGGGTCGAATTTGTGGGTGTGGCACTGGGCGCAACCGAGCGTGAGGCCTAACCAGACGGCTCCGGTCGTGTTGACGCGATCGACAACGGCCTCATTGCGGAACTGCTCGTTGTCGGTTCCTCCCTCCTGATTGATCAGGGTGTTGCGATGAAATCCGGTCGCGACGCGTTGGGCCTTGGTCGGGGAGTTGAGCAGATCGCCAGCAAGTTGTTCGATCGTGAATTGGTCGAACGGCAGATCGTCATTGATCGCGCGAATGACCCAATCCCGGTAGGGCCACATGACCCGGTCGCCGTCGATGGTGTATCCATTCGAGTCGGCATAGCGGGCTTGGTCGAGCCAATGCCGGCCCCAGCGTTCTCCATGATGAGGGCTTGCCAGGAGTTGATCGGCATAGGCCTCGAGAGCCCGTTCCCGGTTCTTCGAATAGGCCGCGACAAACTCTTTGGTCTGTTGGGGCGTCGGGAGCAGGCCAATGACATCAATGGCGATCCGCTTGGCGAGTGTGTGGGGATCGGCCGGCGGTGCCGGTTTGATGGTGTGCTCACCCAGTTTTCTGGCGATGAACCGGTCGATCGGATTCGCGGCCCAGTTTTTTCCTGCCGAGGGAGGATCGACGGATGCGATGGGCTCAAACGACCAATGTCCCTGGTATTGCGCACCTTCCTTGATCCATCTCCGCATCAAGTCGATCTCCGACTTCGTGAGCGGTTGCTTCTTCGACTTCAGCGGAGGCATGATGTCGTCTTCCGCGTGTTCCGAGATTCGGAAGAGCAGCTCGGATTGTTCGGGATCGCCCGGGACGATCGCGGCATGGCCCCCCAAATCCGCGGTGGCGTGTTCAAACGAGTCGAGCCTCAATCCCGCTTCGACCGTTTCTTCGTCAGGACCGTGGCATTGGAAGCAGCGATCGGAGAGAAGCGGGCGGATGTCCCGATTGAATTCGACGGCATTGGATGGAGCGGCCGCGAAAACCACCAAAAGGGGTAGAAATCGGCATGGGAACAGGGGCATTGGGGATGCGATTCAACGAATCGGTCGCATTCAACACGAATCCGGGGCGGTGAATCAATCAAGAATCGTGCTTTCCCGCCGGTGGCGTCCGATCGTCAACCAGGTGACCAATTGAATCAGGGCAAAAGCGAGAAATGGTCCCCAGGTGATCCAGGTCAGGGCGGGAAGACCGAGAAACTCAGTGGAAGTCCAGGTGTAATCGTTGTGAAACTGCAGATAGTAGGCGGAGACAGTCAACATCAGCAGAATCAGACTGGGCGAGGGAAAGAGGCAGAGAAACGGGACGACCCACGCGAAATACCACGGAAACGAGGTGGGATTGAGAAGGAAAAGGAGAGCGACAACCCAGAAACACTTCTCCAGAACATCTTCGTGGGTGAAGGACGGAAGGAATGCCAGGACGAGAATGCTCAAAATGAGGATGACGGCGACGACGATTTTTGCGCGGGCATAGGTCTCACCGCCCATGATCCCATCGATGATCAGGAAAAAGAAACTGTTGTTCTGCCAGTCTTGCGAATACGTCAGCAGACCACTGAAGACCCTCGCGAAACCGGCATCCTGCCAAACGATGAACGGCCAATAGCTGCCGATGACCACCAAGGCGCAAAGCAGATAAACGAGCCAACTCTGCCATCGTTTTGGGGAATGCAGCACCGGAACGACCAGCGCCCCGAAAAACTTGGTGAGCGTTCCGATTCCAGCGGCGATGCCTCCCAGAACGGCGTTTCGCCCGAGTGAAAGGCAGATCGCGAGGAGCAGGAAGAAAATCGGGATCGCGTCATAGTGCGCGGAGTTGGAGAACTCGACCAGAATGAGCGGCGACCAGGCGTAGAGAATCACGGAAGCCGTCGATCGTTTGAGCAGAATCAAAAGCGCCACGATTAAGCCGATACAGCCAAGATCGAAAATCAGGAGCATCATCTTCAACCCGAGGAGCGAGTCTTCAAAACACAGGCTCGAAAGCGCGAAAAACCCCTGGGCGGCAGGCGGATAGATGGTCGGCACCTGCCAATGCCCGATCCGTTCGTGCAATTGATGGTTGTCGCCGCGAAGTTCCGAAAGGCGCTTGAGATGCACCTCGTCCTGCTCCGTCCAAGTTCGGCCGTTGAGCACAACGGCGTTGATTTCCGTGGGTTGGGTCAGTCCCTGTTCATGGATGAACAGGGCTGCGGGCTCATAGAGATAGGGATTGATCCCATTTTTGAGGGACTTTCCATCCCACAGATAGCGATAGAAGTCATTCTCGTGAATCGGGACGCTGCCGATCATCAGGATCCGAAACCCAATGGCAAAGAGAACGATCAGCCAGGTAACTTTGGGCGAGGCCCGTTGGTTTTGGAGGAGGAGAAAAACGGGCACCAAGACCAACCACAGCAAAACCTGGAGGATCAGGAAGGCGACTGTGGGCATGTCGTCGTTGTCCACCTCGTAGTCGAAACCATTTTTCAACTCAGCAACAAAGCCTCGCGTCGATTCCGGCGTGGCGTTGACGAGACTGGCGACAAAGTCGGGGTGGAGGCCGCGCGTGATGTCCGCCAGCAAAAACCAAAGCGCCGCACTGAGGGCTCCCCCAAGTGCCACCACGAGGTAAAGCGTGCCGACGTTTCGTTGTTGCATGTGCGGGTTCTGAACCAAAAAAGCATCTGTCCGCGCTAACGAACAGATGCTCTGGAAAAAGCGGTAGGTTGGGAACCTCCTATTTCTTGGGCTGGGTTGTCGAGCCCTTTTTCAGGCCTGCCGAGCCTTTTTGCGCTGCCGTGGCGGCTGCTGCGGCGCTTGCTGCAGCTTTTTTCTGCGAAACGGCGGCCAGATATTCGCCTTTGACGACTTGGCCGTCCGGAGTGCCGCTTTCAATGGCATCCAACGTATCAAACACCTTCTTCACCGCAGAACCATACTCCTTGAAGGCCACATTCGCGTCGCCGTCCACATCCATTTTTGCAAACTCGGGCAGGGCGAACAAGTCCCATTCAGCGGCTGGCTCGCTCTTTTCGAACTCCGCCGAAGTCAACGTCTTACTGCGATCCCGATCCAACGCCTGAAACTCACTGACTTTCTTTTGGGCGAATTCGATATAGCGAACGGCCTGATCTCCATCGGCATCATATTTGGTGAAGTGGGATTCATCGGCAAGCGCAACAGTCGCGAACAGCAGCGAGAGGGAAAGGGCGGTCAGTTTTTTCATGGGGATTGTGATATTTTCTCTTTCTTTACAGTGTTTGGCTCAGAAGTCGAGTCACCATTCCTACGGCCTCTCATTCGAAAAATTCTTGCCGAAAAGTCGGAATCTTACGGTGGGAAAGTGACCGCAGAGGAGAAAATGCCGAGAGCCAGCTACGTCATGGAACAAAAAGGATTGCTTTCATAGTGCCATTTCGTTACCAAAGATCATTGGAAGGAGTTGATATGGCACGTAAGAAAGTCTTTATAAGCTACTCGTATATTGACCGGGCTTTTGCGGAGAGTATCCCCGCACTCTTGGAATCCGGAGCCAACAAACCCGAAGTCTTTTGTGCGGGGCACAGCCTTGAAGCGGGAGATCAGTTTAAGTCTAAAATCCTGAGAAACCTTAGAGAGGCCGACATTGTGGTGGTGGTGTCGTCTCACAATGCCGCGAAGAGCGAATGGGTTCTCGCAGAGATTGGAGCTGCGCTTGCTTTCGACAAAGTGATCCTACCCATCTTGTGCGGATGCACGATTGAAGAAACGCCCAAGATGTTGCGAGAGATTCACCATGAGGAAAGTGTTGGATCGCTGATCCGTAAGATTTGTAGTCGTTTTGGGGACTGTCCCGAACCGCACGCCATTGGAAATGCTGTCGTTGCCGGTTCTCGGGTAATGCTCCCCCAGGATACGCCGCCCAGTGCCTACCGCGGAGATGGGAACCGTCCAGTAGAGTGGACTCCTGAAATGGATCCTTATTTTGGAGCGCAAAGTCCTGTGGCAGAAGTCAGCGAGGAGCTCCGAGCCGCCAAGCTGGAGTGCGATCAGGGACAATTCTGGTATGCCATTGAATGGCTCACGATCTTAAACTGAAATGGATATGGACATCATCCCTCTCAAAAAAGAAATGGTCCAAGGGGATAAAGAAACCCTGGTCGAAGACAATACCCAACAAGGTGATTTGCGCATTGGCTTGGGGTGGGATCCGGCGGCAATCAACTCCAAATTTGAGTTCGACCTCGATCTAAGTTGTATCCTTTTGCGAACTGATGGTCGTATTCGAGAAGCGGAGGATTTTGTCTTCTTTCACAATCTTGTTTCTCAAGGAGGAGCGGTGCACCACAGTGGTGATGATCCTGATGGAACTGTTTCACCAAACGAACACGATGAGGTGATCACCATCACACCGCAAGAAATCGAGCTGGACATCACACGGATCGTTGTATTGGTCACCATCTACGATGGCATCGCTCGCAACCAGCACTTTGGCATGGTCAATCGCTCGTTCGTTGATGTTCGGTTCGGCAACAAATTCCTCCAAAACCGGTTCAATCTGCAAGATCCCGAGCACTCGGGAAACACGGTAATTAACTGTGGAGAAATCTATCGGGTCAATGAGACCTGGCAGTTCAAAAACCTGAGTCTGTCCTCTCGCGAGGAAATTCCTCAGGTGTTGACGCGGTATGGTGCGAAAGGGGCCGTGAAGCCACCGACAAAAGCTTGGGTGGAGAACCACCAAATGTAGGAGCTGTTCCGATTTGTTGAATCGTGAGGAGCGATTGGGTCGGCAGGCATTGCTCAGAAAGCCGATTGGAGGAGAGACTTCAAATGCTCCAAGGCGTTTCATTTCTGAACCGTCTGAAAAATTCTTGCCGAAAAGTCGGACTTCCCAACTTCGCATTGTGTGTCAAGTTCCCCGCCTCATGGCAAACCCCGTTTTGAGCGTCCAGAATCTGGTCAAGGAATTCGGCAATTTTCGTGCGGTCGACGGACTGAACCTCGAGCTCGCGAAGGGCGAGGTTCTGGGCTTGCTCGGGGCCAATGGCGCGGGCAAAACCACGGCGATGAACATGATGCTGGGCCTGACCACGCCAACTTCAGGGACCATCGAGATTTTCGGGAAATCGCTGCAGGAACACCGGATCGACATCCTCCGGCGTTCCAATTTTTCGAGTGCCTACACCAATCTGCCCGGAAATCTCCTCGTGGAGCAAAATCTCATCGTAACGGGGCACCTCTACGGACTGGACCGCATTCGCGAGCGCGTGGATGAGATGCTGGAACTCTTTGAGGTGGCCCATTTGCGGAAGCGACCCACGGGGCATCTCTCGGCCGGAGAGGGGACGCGGGTGAACCTTTGCAAAGCCTACCTGAACCGCCCGGAATTGCTCTTCCTCGATGAACCAACCGCGAGTCTGGATCCCGATGTCGCGGACAAGGTCCGCAAGATCATTTGTCGCAAGCAGGCCGAGTCCGAAACCTCAATCATCTACACCAGCCACAACATGCGCGACATCGAAGAGGTATGTGATCGCGTCATCTTCGTTCACCACGGCAAGGTGATCCGAGAAGGAACGACGGCGGAGATCAAGGCCGGTTTTGAAGAAGATTCGCTCGAAAACGTGTTTATCCGAATCGCAAGGAGCGGAGATCTGAAGGAGAAGCCCTATGTTTAGTGGAATTTACGGAATCGTCCTGCGCTATCTTTATCTCTATACGCGCAATCCCCTGCGCGCCTTTGAGTTGTTCTTTTGGCCGGTCATCCACATCATGTTGTGGGGCTACGTGATGCAGTATCTTCAATCGGTCGGCGCGGGATCGTCGGCCGTTCCCATCGCCTTTCTTCTGGGTGGGGTCCTCCTCTGGGATGTCCAGTTTCGCGCCTCTCAGGGAGTTTCCATTTCCTTTTTGGAAGATGTCTGGACGCGAAACCTCTTGAACATCTTTGTCGCGCCGGTCCGGACGTCTGAAATGGTGGCGGGCATGTGCATCGTCGGACTTTTGCGCGTTGCGGTGACGATGCCGCTCCTCCTGTGCATGGCCTACTTCGCCTTCCAGTTTAATCTCTTTTCGATGAGCTACTGGCTCATTCCCTTCTATGGAAGTCTGCTCCTCTTTGGGTGGGCGCTGGGGATTCTCGGCAACTCGCTGATCCTCCGATGGGGCCAGGCGGCCGAAGGACTGGTGTGGGCTCTGCCCTTTGTTGTGCAGCCGATCTCGGCCATTTTCTATCCGGTGTCGATTCTGCCGGCTTGGCTTCAGCCGCTTTCGCACGCCATTCCGGTCTCGCATATCTTCGAGGGGATGCGGGATGTGCTGGCGGGAAATTCAGACATCGCGCATCGTCTTGTTTGGGCTTATCTGCTCAACCTCATCTGGCTGTTGGCTGCCGGAGCAATCATGGCGTCCGTCCTCAAAACCGCGAGAGAACGAGGACTCCTCGTCAAGGTCGCCACCCAGTAGGTAGCGTCACAACATCAGCATACAATCTCCGTAGCTGTAGAAGCGATACTTCTCCTCGACCGCTTTCGCATACGCTTCCAATACCAATTCCCGACCCGCGAACGCGCTGATCAACATGAGCAAGGTCGACTTCGGCAAATGGAAGTTGGTCAACAGGGCGTCGACGACCTGAAACTGATACGGCGGGTGGATGAAAATCTGCGTTTCGCCCGACTGAGGCTTGAGCGGAAGGCCTGCTTTGGCGCAGTGCTCCAGAACGCGAACCACCGTCGTTCCAATCGAGATCACGCGGGTTGCTTCTCCGATTTGCGCCGCTGCTTCCGCCGTGAGGTCGAACCACTCCGAGTGCATCTCGTGATTCGTCAAATCCTCCTCTTTCACCGGCAGAAAGGTGCCCGCCCCAACATGGAGCGTCACAAACGTGTGGTTGAGCTGGCTTACCATTTCGGGTGAGAAATGCAGTCCCGCCGTGGGGGCGGCGATGGCGCCTTCCCGCCTGGCGTAGACGGTCTGGTAGCGTTCGCGATCTTCCGCCGCATCCTCGCGTCTCATGTAGGGAGGGAGCGCGAGATGCCCGTGCGTTTCCGCGTCGGGAACCTGATCGAACGCAATCACGCGATGGCCGTTCTCCAAAATGCTCTCCACGGTTCCGGTTGCCTCGCCGATCTCGACGGTCCGGCCCAGCTTCATTCGCCTGCCCGGTTTCACCATGCATTCCCAGCGGGTTGGACTCTCCTTCGCGATCTGCAGCAACTCCACCTTGCCATCGTTCGAGAAGAAGCGCGCCGGAATCACGCGGGTGTCGTTGAGAACCGCCAGGTCGTCCGGTTCAAGGAAGTCCAGGAAGTCGCGGAATTGCCGGTGCTCGATCGAACCGGATTTCCGATCGATCACCATCATGCGCGAATCCTCCCGCCGTTCCGGCGGTTGGGAGGCGATCAGTTCAGAAGGTAGCTCGTAATCAAAATCGGCAGTTCGCATGACTCACTCAGTTGTCTCAAATCCAAGTTCCGTTGCCGCCGCGATGATCTTGTCGCGAAACTCGCGTTGCTCCTCACTGATTTGGTAAGCCCAAAGCGCGATGATGAGCGCGGGGATGGCGACCGTCCACGTTGGGAAAATGGCGAAGGCGAGGATCAGCAGCGCGAGCCAAAGCGCGTGGACGAACCATGTTTGCCAGCTCATCGCCCAGTCAATGTCGCAGCGCACCAAGGTGGCGCCACCGTCGTGGTATTCCGTCGCGGTCCGCAGCTTGCCGGCAACCAGCGGCGACACAGCCGCCAGCAAATCCCACCGGCTCCACTCGCCGGGAGGCCAAACCACATCTCCGTTTTCGCTGAGCTTCAAGCGCAGCGCATCGAGCAGGTCATTGCGATCCAATCCCTTGGAACTGAGAAACGCCAGCGCGTCGTGCCCGCTCGGGAAACCGTCAATCTGGCGAAAGCGCGGAAACCGCCAACTCGTCACGATCCGTTTGAACCCCCGGCGAAACTTCGCCCAACCCGCCGTTGCATGCATCGCCAGCGCGGTCCCGGTGGAGCGGAAACGGGGATCAATCTGGCCGAATGTCGGTTTCCCGGGCTCGGCGTAAACCACCTGAAAGGAGGCATCGCCGCGTTGCCCGTGAAACACCCGGGTGCCGGAAGCCGGTTCGTGCTCGTAGACCCAGCCTTCCCAACGAATTGGACCGAACCCGGCGCAACGATCCGGATGCGCGGAGATCAGCAGCCCCTCGGCCTCACCGTAACCAACCTGCTGCCGAATGTAAGCCGCGAAACTGAAACGTCGCTGGTGCCAGACAAACGCCGGAGGGCAAAACCCGATCCGAAGTCCCGCGTTACGCAATCGCCAACAAAAATCCACATCATCGCCCGCCTTGCGAAACCGTTCGTCAAAGCCGCCAACCGCCTCCCAGGCCGATTTCCGCACCGCCAGGTTGCAACCCGCGACGTGCTCGGCCTCCTCGTCATCCAGCATCACATGACAGGGACCGCCGGGCGCGGCGATGATGCACGCCTGCTCCCAGTTGGTTGGCGCCGGGGGGATGTTCGGCCCTCCCGCGGCGGCAAACTCCGCGTCCTCAAAAAACGTCGCCAGCCAGAACAGCCACTCGCCATCCACCTCGCAGTCATCATCGGTAAATGCGATGATTTCGCCCTTCGCCTTTGCGGCTCCCAGATTTCGCGCTGCGCTCAACCCTCTGTGTTTCAGCGGCAAATGCCGCACCCTGGCAAAGTCGGAAACCACGCGCTCCACCTCCTCATCCTTGCCATCGTTCACCACCATCACTTCCAACTCCGGATAATCCAACTTCTCCAGCGCCTCCAGGCAACCGCGCAACAGCCGGTGGCGACGATGCGTGCAAACCACCACTGAAATCAGCGGCGCTTCCGCCAGGTTCGGACGCAACCCGGGACTCGATTCGGGCAACGCCTCCTCCAGGGCGGCCGGATCACCTGCAATCTCCACACCCGCGACCCCCGCCTTCGCGCACTCCTCCAGAAACCAGCGCTGCTCTCCCGCATTTTGCGGCGAGGCATTCACCACCAGCGGCAAATCGCCCGCCTGAATCTGCAAGCGCTTCAAATACGCGCGAACCTCTTCTCGATCACTCAGCTCCACGCAAAAACTCACCAGATCCTGGCCCGGCGGGCGCAGATAATCCGTCGGCGCAAAATTGCGATACCCAAACTGACACAACGGCGCCGCCTTTTCCCCCAGCTCGATCAATTCGCCCAATGCCCGCTTGATTCGGCGCGGTCCCATCCAGCGCACCAGGGTCGAGGGAATTCGATCCGCCACCAGGATCCCCATCAGCACCGGATCCTCGCCAAACTCCTCCGTCAGCGCCAGAATTTGCTCCTTTGCCTTCTTCAGTTCGCTCGACTTCGCCTGCAAAAAATCCACTTCGTGGTTCCAATCCAGCGAGATGAGCAACCGAAAGTCGCGATCCCGCGCCAACTCCAACAGTTCGGGGGAGGGACGCCCCAGAATCCGCAACGTGTTGTAGCCCAGATCCCGCAACAGTCCGCCAAAGTTCCCCAATTCGGCCCCTTCCGGCAACCCGCTCGTGCAATTGGCAATTTTCGCAAACCAGCGCGCTCCTCCCGCGCCAAAGAACTTGCCATCGTTTTCGATTCGACTCAGGGATGCGGCAGTGGGCGGGATGGGTTCGGACAAAATCGGCGTTTGATTGTCATTGGTTACCGTCGAACCTCCAGAGTTTCAAATTACGATGAAGAAAACGCACCAACTCCTGCTTCTTTCTCTCGCCGCAGCAGTTCTTACCGGCTGCATCAAGGACCGCGACAACGTCCTCTACGTCAGCGTTCCCCAGCAGCGGCTCGAACTCCGCCACCTGGGGCTTCCCGTCGCCAGCTACGGTGTCTCCACCTCCAAATACGGGCTTGGCGACACCCCGCGCAGCAACAAAACCCCGCTCGGCACCATGGAAGTCGCCCGTAAAATCGGCTCCGGCAAGCCGCTCGGCACCGTCTTCAAAAGCCGCAAGCCCACCGGCGAAATTCTGCAACCCGACGCCCCTGGCCGCGACCCCATCGTCACCCGCATTCTCTGGCTTCGTGGTCTCGAACCGCAGAATCAGAACGCCTACGGTCGTTACATCTACATCCACGGCACCCCGGAAGAACGCAACATTGGCAGCCCCGTCAGCTATGGCTGCATCCGCATGAAATCGCGCGACATCATCGATCTCTACGACCGCATTGGCACCGGAGCCCGCGTCCTCGTCATCAACGGCCCCTTCCCGCCAGTGGAAGTCGGTCCCTGATCGAGGGCGAAGACCGGTTTCGTTGAAATATCCGCTGGTCGAGGTTGGACGTTTGGCGAAAGGTTGGCCTTTTTTTCAAACCCAACGATGATGAAATCCCTCTTTTGCCTCTGCGCCCTTCTGCTTGGTTCCGCATCCCTCTCGAATGCGGCGGAAACGGACACGATTCCTGTCGATTCCCCTGCGTTCGTCTTTTCTCCGGCGAATTGGACCGGTGACTCGGGACGGGGAGGGAGTGAGTTCCGCCAAACCTGGTATTCCGGAGCCTATTTCCGGGTGACCTGGGAAACCTCCTCCGAAGAACCCACGGCGACGCTGCTGTTTGATACCTCGGGCTATCCGAAAGGGTTCAGTCGGCCCCGGTTTGCCTACAACATTGATGGTGCCTGGAAGTCGCAGGTGGCGTGCACGGATGAGGTGGTGATTGAGAACCTTCGCGGCGCAGGGAGGCACGAACTGACGGTTTACCTGCATCAAACGCGGCAGGAAAAACGTTGGGGCAGCGAGGGGCAGAGCGGCGTGAATGTGTTGCGTCTGCTGGGGCTGCGTGTAGACGCGGGGAGTGAGCCCGTTGTCGGGAAACCCGCAGGAAAATGGGCGATGATTGTTGGCGACAGCATTACCGAGGGAATTGGCGCGACGGCCTTGGCCGGATACTCGCACCTGGTGGGCCAGGCGCTGCAAACGCAGGGCTATGAGGTGGCGGTGAGCGCGTGTGGCTGGAGCGGATGGATCAACAAAGGGGATAACCCGCCGGGGGACGTGCCCGGCTATTATGTGGTGACCCAGTCCCAAGATGGAAAAGGCGGCGAGTATGATGATGCGGCGAGCCGGTGGAACAAGATCGATGGCAATGGGCATTCCCTGCTCGACGCGAACGGCCGGCTCAGTGCCTACGGGGAGACCGGTCAGGAGCCCGCCCTGATCATGATCAACTACGGGACCAACGATGCCCTGCACAAATCGAATCCGAGCGACACGCTGGCCAGCATGACCCAATGCCTCGGCGCGTTGCGCAAGAGCGCTCCCGAAGCGCAAATCGTGCTGCTGATCCCGTTTGGCCAGTATTTCGCAGCGGAGTTGAAGCAGGCGGTGGAGATGCACCGGGAAGCTCATCCCACAGATGACCAAGTCGCAATCATCGACCTGGGGCCCGGCGTAAAAAGGACGCTCGCGGTGAAGGACGGAATCATGGGCGGTCTGCATCCGAACGATCGCGGCCATGCGAACTTTGCGGCCAGGATCATTCCGCAACTGATGCGGATTCTGGACGGTGATTCCCAGTAGTCCCGCCACCCGGAGGGAGGAGAGAATTCGCGGAAATCAAATTGGGAGGTTGCCGGTTTTTACTCGGCTGCTGCTCCCAGGAAGATTTGGCTGACCTTGCCGTCGGTATAGGTGAACAGCAATCCGCCATAGATCGAACCGGCGACGAAGAGTTCTCCGGACCGGCTGTCTTCCTTGCTCTTCTCATCGGCGTAAGCCCCTTCAACTTCGGCCTCGGTGGAGCCGATCCCAATGCCTTTGGCGGTTTGGAAGGTGGAAGGGGAGGTGACGGTGATGGAGTAGACTTCCTTGGCGCCGCCGGGTTCGTAGGTTCCGAGGTCGAGCTGGACCCCCATGCCCGCGAAATCCCATTCCTGGAGGTAGCTGCCCGTGGCTTCTTCGAGCACTTCCGCGGAGATGTTGGGGCGAACCGGCAGTTTGCTTTTGACGCCGGCTTCCGAGAGGCCGAGGCGAAGCGGACCGACCGACTCGCGTTCCATCAGGGAGAGGAAGAGGTAGCTGATCTCGCTGAGGGTGGTATGGATCTTGGCGAAGTCCGGGTGGGAGGAGGAGAAGACGGCATCGCCGAGGACCTGGATGGAGTCGTCCGGATTCCAGTAGTTGGGGTCGTAGCTCATGGTGCCGAGGAAGAGCCGGCCCAGCGTGTGATGTTTTTCCAATTCGCCATCGCCCCAGGAAGAGATGCGCCCGCCGTAGTCCCACTCGAAACCGTAGAGCTCGAACGGACCGCCATTGGCTTCGTGGAGATCCTTCAAGGTTGAGCCGATGGTGAGACCGCCGGGCGAGACCCAGGGCGTGCCGGGCCGGGAAATGCGAACCATGGAGGGATCGGAAAGTCCCTCAAGATCGAACCAGAAGACGATCATCTCCTTGCGGGAGCCGGGAAAGAGAACCGTGGCGGTCTCGGTCTGGCCCTCGCCGATGTAGACCTCCTCAGTGACGACATTTTTCGCCCCCAGCGCAGCGGCAAGGCTTGCGGCGGTGGACTTGACGGTGACGGGACCGACGCGTTCACCCAACACCACTTCGTCATGGGCGTGAAGGGCCGTTACAATGACGAGGCTGAGGAGAGAGCAGATCGGTAGAGTTCGCATCAGTGGCAGGAGTCGGAGAAAAACCACCAAACGTCAAATCCGAAGCGAATCCCGGATCCAACCAATTGGTTGATTGAATGTGGCCTACAGGGCGTTCAACTCATTCAGCATCTCCAACAGGTTTTCATCCAGGCAAAGTTTTGGAGAATGGGTTGAACGAAGAGTTTCGCTCGTGTCCGTCCTGGACTTTTGGCAGTCGCAACATGGTGGAGGCTTTGACTGACAATTCAGTTGATTCAGTTCTGCGAATCGGGCTAGTAGAATCCGATGAGAATCAAGTTGCGTAATTGGTGGGAGGCTCGCAGGACCTCGGTGTCCAGATCCAAAGTGGTTCGCTGGGGATTTGTGGCATTGGCAATCAGCCCTTTGCTCGCAGCAACGGGCTATTCACAAATCGCAGGGCAGCAGGGGCTGAATTACAAAATCCCGGCGAATGGATGCGAGTTCAAGTTAACGTCGGTTGGACTCGATGGAGAATTTATTGCCGAATGGGGAGACGGAGAAAACGGGCGCTGTATTTATCGTGATGCGAATCCGAGAGGCTCGGTTCTCAAGGAGTATGATTCTCGCACTTTTCGGCTCAATCCCAACGGAATTTCCGGAGTGGATCAGACCCAAGCCTTTATCCAGCAGCGCAACGGGAAGGTTTTGCTGGCAAAGCGCTACTCGGATGGATTTTGGTGTGGACCTTTCGATCGAACGAGTGAGGGGCCGCATTACCTTTTCTTCTATGGTCAGAATCGTGAACGAAATGGGAGTGGGGTGGTGTCAATGCATTGCGATGGAAGGCAAGTTTGGTCAAAAACGTTGAAATGGAAGCAGACCGAAAAGTATGGAAGGCGTGTCGTCGGCATGTTTAAGATTGAGGACGGGATGCTCCAAATCTTGTCGCTTCCGGAAGCGCAGCAGCTGGGATTTATATCGGATCCTTCGATGGTGGATATCCATTTGGCGAGGGATGCGGCTGGAGTTCCCGCTGATGTGTTTGCAGATTTGTCGAAAGGGAAAAAGCTGTCGTTGGCTCTCATGGCCAGTCTTCCACCGGAATTTCTCAAAGGGAGAGTTGTGCGCTCAAGTGGCCTGCTTGCCCTCTTGATAGCGAGTCAGGGACCGCAGGATTTCACGGTCAATTCGGTGGATCTCGCAAGTGACGGACAACTTTCGATCAAAACTCAGGTTGGCCCTTATCCGGGATCAATTTTGGTTTTTCCGTCGAGTGGATCGGAGGATTTTGCGACCTCAACCGGAAAAGGGACCGTCTTTCTTTCGGACTCACCACGAATCGAACTTGCCGATGAAGATAATTATTTTGCAACGCTGGCGACCATCAAGACTGCCGGTGAAACCAAGACCATTGTGATGACCATTCCGATGAAGACGAGTGGGAGCGGGATTTTTGCCGGGGGAGCTCAGTCCAAAATGGGAGCTGGGCTTGTTGGCAGCTTGCCCGCAGCGGTGGACTCCATGATACGAACGTTTCTCGACAAGAACTAAGCGGTTGGCAGGGGAGTCATGGATCGGCTTCGCGTGCTAGGAGGTTGGGACGGCCGGTCCAACGTTCAGAAATTTAGCAATCCAGTCATGCGTCCCTCTTGAACGCAAAACAGCGGCGCCCAAGGGACACCGGGCAAAGAGATGTCGGCCAAGGGGGCGGCGCTCTTTGATCGTGGGTAAGACCGGGCAAGACGACGATTTCAATGGGGGAGCGAGCGCTTGAAGAACTCAAGCAAGCGTTGTCGCCCGCGATTTCGGCATTCGCAGTTTGCCTTCATGGCGGCAATTGGTTAAAAATCAGTGAAGAATGATATTTTATGCAAGAATAGCCCGTCCCTTATTTTTTCCTCCTTATTTTTTCCTAACTTTAACGGAGGCTCAAGCGCTCGCATTTTAAATGGATACAGCAATATTTCAATTCTGCGGGTGTGAACAAATTGACGTATTTGGAGCCTTGGAGGTATTCGAGAAAGAGAGTGAGCGAGCTTTGAATTTGATTATAAACGAGTCCGCTAAAAAGCCAGTTCCTCGGACTTTTGACTCCTCGCATATTACCAGTCGGCAGAAGGCGATAATAAACGAAGGAAAAAATGTATCGTTTGTCGACTCTGTAGCGGAAAGGGATATTCTATTTAATTGGGGCGCATTTTTTCATTTTGACTTTGAAAGAACAGTTGTCAGTGGAGGGTTTGTTGTTCAGTCTGACCGGAGCCTTTCAAGGGTTGATGAAATTGCTCGTGTGGTTTCTTTTGAGTATGGCTACGCTACCATAATGGATACCAACTACCTAAACCCATGGTTATACTTGGGAGGGATCGCAGGGGGGGGGAGTTTGGTGACCTCAGGTCCAGAATACGAAAAGAGAATCATGATGGGCCGCTGGGGAACTCATCAATATGGCTCTCACGAACGAGGGCTAATTCGCGCAATATACGAAAAAAACTATTTTGGGACGAAAATGTTAAAGAGCGTGATTAAAGACAAGCCCTTAGAAAAGGAAATTGAAGATATTTCAGGATGTGGATTGGATCAGCTCTCCCCCACTCTGTTGGTCCTTTCAGTGCCGAGGGAGCAGTGCAATCGAGTGATGGAGGAACTAAGGCATAGGGTTATTGCGCGATAGTTTATGCAAGAATAGCCCGTCCCTTATTTTTCTCCTATTTTTCTCGCGGGCCTTGGCTTCGTCACACATTTCGCATGTAAAAAAAGCCCGTTCCCAATTTTAGGAGGTTTGAAACGCGGCTCTCCTATTCGTCGCTGCCTTCTTTTTTCGACCCCTTCGGATAAATGATAGTTGCCTTCTTTTTGAATCGGATTTCACCATCATCTATGTCACGATCTTTAATCTGAGTTGATGGTTCTGGAGCTTCCGCAGACTCATGATTATGAATAATGTCAGAGTAGATCCCCCTGTATTGATTGTCAAAGGTCGCAACCTCGCGCCCCGGGAAATTGGACATGGCTGCGACAAATTCATCACGCTCAAAACCATCTTCACTCGGAGAATCTCCAAAAACTCTGAGGTATAAAGCTTCCAAATCCAGAGCCAATTGCGAGTGGCCCATTTTTTTCAACTCATTTCCAGCCATCCTCACCTCTTGCGGAGAGGTAAAGATCATATACTCCAGGATTCCTGAATTCTGAGCAAGTGCGCACAACTGTAGCGCCGCTTCGTAAGAAGGCTTGTTTTGCTGACCTTTGTTGACATTGGCATCATTATTATCTTTCATGGTCTTTGTGTTTAGGTGTTTAGGTGGCGGGGGTGACGATTACATTAAGGTGTTTTCACGCGTAAATGTCTGTAAAGCAATTGATTGGTCTGCTTAGGTGCGTACGTTATAGAGGTATTCTGCGTAAAAAAAAGCCAGCCCAACTATATTAAGTAGAGCTGATCCCAGTAATTCTATGTAAATCAACATTACGATGTTTATACCTCCAACGGTATATATCCATCTTTTGACGCGTGCCATCTGCCTTTGCTTTACCTTCAATGCTAAGAAGAATCGAATACTCAACAAACGAACTCCAAGAAACGAATTTTGGAACTTTCGACTGTTTTCCTTGCTGTTTGAGAAACGGATGAACAAAGCCCAGTGAATAAGTGAGATCGGTTACGATGACGACAAATGCCAATATCACAATTACGACATACATTGTAAAAAATAGGTGACATCTGCTAGAAAATCAAATCGCCACCTGACCTGTTTCCTGAAAAATGGACACTTGAAAACTGAAGTTCTGCTTTAACCTAACAGAAGCAGAACAAATGAAAAGAAGTCGATTCAGTGAAGAGCAGATCATC
>CAXBMO010000039.1:0-33907 GCA_963977015.1 uncultured bacterium
AGCCCGGAGGAGAGCCCGGAGGAGAGCCCGGAGGAGAGCCCGGAGGAGAGCCCGGAGGAGAGCCCGGGGCGAACCCGGAGGCGAGCCAAGGTGGTTAACCTTGCGCCATTCTCCCTAACCCTCAGGCGGGGAATCCTTCAGGGTGGCAATGTAGGCCACGAGGTCAGCCATGGTTTCCTCCGGCAACTGACCAAACGCCGACGGCATGAAGGAACGTCCGCCGACAAATCCCTCATTCTTGATCTCGGTCTGCGGGACGAAGATGCGGGCGCCGCCCATCATGGCAACCGTCGTGCCGAGCGCTTCCTGCTTGTCGAGGTAGCCTTCCAGGGTTGAGCCGTCGGTTTTGGTGATCCGATAGAGTCCGTAGCCGCCTTCAACCGCTGCGTCCGGATCGACAATCGCGGTGAGGAGATGCTCCAGATCCCGATGACCGGAACCGTCAAGCGGCGGTGCGATGTCCATCCCTTGGGCCCCCACCTGGTGACAGGCGAGACAGGTGACGAAGGTCATTTTTCCCGTTGCCGGATCGCCTGGATTCTCGGCGATATAGGACATGAGATGGTGAATCCGGGCCTGAGCCTGCTTCCGTTGCTCGCCAACCCGTTTGCGGGCGAATGCGAGGACGTCTTTGGCTTGCGGACTGTCCGGGTGCGATTGAATCAATCGCTCGGCTGCAGACAGATCGAAGGCATCGGGCTGAATCGTCTCTTCCTTGACCATCGCGCACAGGATCAGTCCGCCTTCCTTCGATTGGGAGAAGAGACTCGTCAGCAGGCTCTTCTGGTTCGACTCGCCAGCTGTCAGGAGATCCTTGGTGAGTCCATGGGCGGTTTGCGGTTCGACGGGAACAAGCGCATGGGCGGCCTCGGCCCGAACATCGAAAGGCAAGGCTTCGTCTTTCGCGATCGCGACGAAGTTGGCGGCATTCAGGTTGGGATTGACCGACTGCGCGGCGAGCAGCGATCGCAACAGGTCCACGTCATCCATCGGGAGGGCAATTTTCGCGACGATCGGACCAAGCGTTGCCATCCGGAATTTGTTGACCGCGTTCAAGCCCAACGCCGCCGTTTCCGGCTTCTCCAGGAGTTGTTCAACCAGCGGGCTGAGCATTTCCGTCAGCTTTGGGGACTGAACCCGGGATTGATTCGCAAGCGCGTGACCGACGAGATTTTCCGCCTTGGCCGGGTCCTGAAAAATCGGCTGCACCGCCTGGAAGACCTCCGCGTTGTTCAGCATCCCGGCGATCGCGATGAAGGTTTCGCCGTCCAGCGGCTCCTCACGAACCTTGCTCCAAATCCCGAGGAAGGCGTTCTGCTTTGCCTCATTTTCGAGCGCCTGGATCGCCCAGAGGAGATTGCCGGCCGGATGATTTTCGCCTGCGGCATCGAGGTAGGCGGCCAACTCGGCCGGGAAGCGTTCCAGCGCCATGCGGGCGAGAAACCGCTCCAGGTTCCGTTCGTAACCACCGCCGAGCACGTTCTTGCCGAGGCTCGGTTTGCAGGCGGCGATCAGTCCCGCGAAGACCGCCGGATCAGGCGAGCGAAGATCCCCCAGCGTGCGGATGGCCTGCGAGCGCACCATGCAGTGTGGGTCGTCGACGAACGGGGTGAGCCGGGCCGCGGCTTCTGCGGGCTTGAGGTCAAAGGAACTGAGCGAACGAACGGCTTCGCGGCGGAGGTCGTGATCCTCTGAAGCAAGGAGGGCATCGAGCAACTGCGCGTCGAAGTAGCCCAACTCCTCCAGCGTCCACAGCGCATGAATCCGCGTCGTGATGTCCTGACCGGAATCGGCAGCGAGCTTGACCAGGGCCGGAGCCAGATCAACCAGCTTGCGGTCCGCAATCTGATACCAGGCCGCGCGTTTTTCCCAGAGACTTGGCGCCTGAAGATGCGTGAGCAATTGCGCCGGCGCGGCCTTGGCCACATCCGGAATTTCCCGCGATTCCTGGCTCTCGTGGCGGATGCGCCAGATTCGTCCATGGGCCTTGTCGCGGTCCGGGTGATCGGTGGTGACTTCGTTGTGTGAGACGATTTTGTTGTAGAAATCGGCGACATAGAGGCAGCCATCGGGCCCGAACTCCAGATTCACCGGGCGAAACCAATCGTCCTTGGAGCTGAGGAAGTCCGGCAGGTGCTCGGCGTCGACCGTGCCGTCGGGATTGCGATGCACCCGCACCGCGTTGATCGTCGAGGTAATGGGATTGGCGAGCAGGGCGACGTCTTTCCATTCCTCGTGCGGAAAGCCACCCGCGGTATCCTCGGAAAAGGCCAACCCGGAGATCCCGGTGCCTCCGACGCGGAACTCGTGCAGTTCCGGGAGAAGCGGCTGATAGGGGCGCATCGGGCGAAACGCGGCGCCGGTCACCGCCGTGCCGTGTTCCCACGGAATGACGCAGTAGGCGCGGTCGTTCGCCTCGGTGCCATACCACTGCCCATTGGCGCGCAGCTGGAGGCCCCACATGTTGCTCGGCCCGGCGGAGAGGACCTCGAACTCCTGGTGATCCAGCCCGAACCGAACCTGGCAGGCGGCATCGATGCGATCCTGAAACCCTGACGCGACCGCCGTGACCATTCCCTGGTTCAGGGCGCCCTGGGAGAAGTGAACGTAGCTTCCCGGGCCGCGAACGAGAAGGTGAGACATGGTGTGCGTATCCGTATAGCCAAACCCACTGAGGACGGGCTCCATCGTATCCGATTGGTTATCCCCATCGGTATCGCGAAGGAGAAACAGCTCGGAACCGTGGCAGACGTAGGCGCCGTCTTTGTAAGGGAGAATGCTCTGCGGAATCGCCAGTCCGTCCGCCCAAACGTGAAGCGATTCCGTGGCCGGTTTGGTCGGATCTTCGAGAATGAGGATCTTGTCTTCGCCTTTGGTTTTGAGCTGGTAGAGATCCTTGATTCGTTTGAACGCGGGGTGGGTGTTCTGCGTTTTCTCGTCCTTCATCAAGTCGAGAAACTGCTGCCACTTCATTCCACTGATTGGATCGAGAGGATACATCTGCCCGGTCTGGGTCCAGAGCCGGCCGGAATCGTCGAAGGCCAGGTCGATCGGATTGATCACGCCGTGTTCCTCGGACGCGACGAGCTCGATCACGAAGCCCTCGGGAACGGTGAACCCCGCAAGCTCCTCGGCCGCCGACCATGCCGTGCTCCTGGAAGACTGCGTTTTCTTGCGGGGTCTTTTCGCCGCAGCCTGCCGCTTCTTCAGCTCAGCCAACTCTTTTGCGGAAGGCTTCTGCGGCTTGGCCAGGGCCTGGCGCTTCTTCGTTTCTTCCGGCAACAACTTCCCGGTGGCAGAAAAGGCATCCAGAACGACATGCCCCCATCCCCCGGTATTCTGATCGACCAGGCGGACGAAAACCGGTTTCCCGACCAGCTCCGGCACCTCCCAGGTTTTCGCCTGAAACACTTCCGAATTGCTCCCCGAAGCTTTGCGGACTTCTTCGCCATCGAGCGTGTAGAGACCGACATAGGTGTTCGCATGACGGCCGCCCGAAACGGCGAACTGAATCGTGGCAGCCGACAGCTCAAACACCGGAGACTCGACAATTCCGACCTGTTTATCCGAGGCGACTCCACCCGGGGCGCCTTCGAGGGTTCCCAGAAAAAACCGCCCCTCCTTGTTTGAGGGCAACCCGCCGGCCCGGATGGTTTTGTTATCGGCGAGGAGATGCCCAAACCATCCTTCCGCGATGTACCAGCCCTGGAGGTCACCTGTTTCGAAATCGAAGTTGACGCGATCCTCTCCCTTGGGCGGAGCTGGAATCTTTTTCGCTGCGGCTCCCTTACCCTTTGGCTTTGCCTTGGGTGGGCGCGGCGTTTTCACCTTGGCCAGCGCAGCAACCGGGCCGCCGAGCGATTCCCAGGTCGGCGCGTCAGGCGTTGGGGGAAGTTCCCGCACCGTGATGTCTTTGAACTGAACGACGACATGGCCACCCGAGTGAATCTGCGGCGCGATCACCCCATTCAACGGAATGTCCGGATTCGTCTCCGTGTAGTCGCTGGCCTTGATCCCGTTGATCCACACCTGGATTCGGGGCCCTTCCGCGAGAATGCGGTATTCGTTCCAACCGTGGGTATCGATCCCCTCCTTGAGGGCGGCTTCGTCGAGTGCTTCGGGGTAGATGAGTTTTCTCCGATGCTCGTCATAGATTTTGCCAAACCATCCCTCGCCGCAATCCACCTGGTAACCCGCGACGCGGCCATTGGGCAACCGGGCGCTTCGGATCTGGATCCCGCTGTTGATCAGGCCGGTCCCGGGGTCGCCCGAGCATTTGATCTTCAGGTTGAGTTCGAAATTGGCGTAGCTCTTCCCGGTGCAAATGAATTCATTGCGGGGGAACTTTTTCTCATGGGAACCCGCGGTTACGGCGCCATCCTCAACTCGCCAGACGCCTTCATTGAAATCCCAACCGTCGAGCGTTTTGCCGTCGAAGAGGGATACCGGTTCGGGTTGTTGCGCCAACGCCGACAGGGAAAGCGCCAGGCACAAGGCGAGAGCGAGAAGGTTTTTGGGGTTCATGAAATCAGGGAATGACTCAGGTTGGAAGTTTGGGGGATTCTTATTTCGCCCACTCCTCCATCCATCACCATGATCCAAATCCACATAAACATTCCCTGCGCCACCCTCTCCCGCATTGGGAAGCGGCTCTCTGGCGGATTTGGCCGCCATCCGGGGAATCTTCAGCCTTCACTGACAAAGTCGCGCGCGCGGCAATGATGGATTCGCTGAAAGGCCATGTTCAACTGTCGCGTTCCGCTGAACCCGCATTCCGCAGCCAGGACGCCCAAGGCAATGGAGGGAGAGTCCTCCAGGCGTTTTTGGGCTTCCCGAACGCGGACCCGCTCCAGGAACGCTGCCGGAGAAACGCTCAGCTCTTCGCGAAAAACCGCCTCCAGCCAGCGACGCGATTTCCCCGCCAAACCCGCGAGGTGTTCCACGGTGAGCGATTGATGATAGTGGGTTTGGATCGATTCGACGACCAACAACAAATCCGGGTGATCAACGGCCAGGGTCTGAGTCGAATCCCGTTCGTGGATTTCGCCCGGCTCCACGACCCGCTCACTGGCAACGTCTTTCTTGTCGATCAAGCGATGGAGCGTCTCCGCAATATTCCACCCGACCACTTTTCCATTGCGCTCGAGACTGGTGAGAGTCGGCCGGCTGGTCTCGCAGGTCACGGTGTCATCGTTCACGCCCATGACGGCGACATCCTGGGGGACGCGAAGCCCGATCCGCTCACACGCCCGGATCACCATCGTTGCCCGGGGATCGTGGGCGGCAAGAACGGCGAAAGGCGGCACGAGACTTCTCAGCCATCGCTCGAGCTCGTCCTGCCCGTGGTTCCAGCGATGGATTCCGCTGAGCGAACTGGGACTGCGCAAAATCGCGGGCTCAAATCCCAACTCGCGAATGCGCTGCTGAAATCCGGATTCAATCTGTTGGGAGTACCAAACATCGGCGACGCCATAAAATCCGAACCGCCGAAACCCGCGCGTCCTCAGGAAGCTGGCCGATTTGCGCCCGATTTCCTGATAGTCATTGCGAACTCTCGGGAAACGCGTCGATTCCAGCGCGCCCGAAATGTTGACGACGGGACAGTTCAACCGCTCCAGAACCTCCTCGTCTGCCGAGGTGTTGCAAAGGGCGATGACCCCCTGCCCTTTCCACCCTTCCAGAGAAGCCGGGGGAAGGTCGTGCGTCTCCGGACTAATGAGAAATCGCCAGTCGGTATGATGATGGGCATATTCACGAATGCCCTGCGCGACACGCTCAAGATGAGGAACCCCGACACGGATGGCCAAGGCGATCTCCTGAAATGAATGGGAAACTGGCATTTCTGCGCAAAATGGCAGAATACTGCAAAATTCTTCAATTGCCCGCAGTCTTCTTTCGAATTTTGTGAGGCATGTCGAATCTCAAGAGTCTGGCTTTTTGTGCGGCCCTCCTATTCGTGGCCGGTTCCGGCCTGGTGGCTGAAGATCAGGGAAAGGCAGGAACGGGCTACATCACCTACAGCAATCTTCCGACTGGAACTCCGGAACAGCCGCTGGTGTTCCGCACCTATCTGCCCAACCCGGGATTGGATTCACAGGTGACCGCTCGACACGGCCAGGGCGCCCCATCGCCCAAGTATTCCGCCTCCAGTGGCCTCCTGAGTTCCCGATCCAACTACCAGCCGATTCAGGGAATTCCGGCCGGATTTGCCGTCAATCTCGGAACTCAGCTTTCCTACGTTTGGGACACGACCGAATGCCGGCTCCTCTATGCCTGGGCCAATGGCTTTCTCGACATGGAACCGTATTGGGGCCCCCCCGAACGCGGAAACCGCAAAGGCAACGACTACGTTCCGCGGCTTATCGGACAACTCTTCTACAAGGCCAAAGGTCAACACCCGCTTCGAATCAATGACGAGCCGCTGCCCGATGAGATTCAGTATCGCGGGCAACGCCGGGCCGGCGGACATCCCGAGTTTCAGTTTGAAGCTTCCGGGAGCCTCATCACGGTCGCGATTCGGCCGGGCGAAGCGCCTCAGACGCTTGAATTGGAATATGGTTCCTCCGATTCCGGTGATCAGCTTGACTACCTCGCCCCCGGAAGCGCGTTTGAGATTCTCAGCAAGGGCCCGGGAAAGCTGCACATCCTCATCCGGCCGAACGCCTCCGAGGTTCATACCGGGTTCAAGAAGGAAGTCATTGAGATCACCGAGGCATCTCCCGCCATCGGCGCCAAACTCTACCAGAATTTTGGGTGCATGGCCTGTCACACCATTGATGGCAGCCGAAATCATGGTCCGACCTTTCAAGGATTGGCCGGTTCCGAGCGGGATTTCCCGGAACTCGGTCACCTCGTCGCCGATGAAGCCTATCTTCGCGAATCCATCCTTCAGCCGAATGCCAAATCCATTCCGGGTTTTCCGGTCGGAATGATGCCCGCCTATCCCCTCAGCGACAAGCAGGTCGATTCGCTGATTCTTTATATCCAATCCCTTCGATAACCCCTGATGAAGCGTTTCCCCACTTCCCTTTTCTTTCTCTACTGGTTCTCGGCCGTGCTTTCCGCGGGCGAAAGCTATCGTATCGAGACGATTTCCTTTCCTGATGATATGCCGCCCGAGGTCGGCGCGGTCGAATTCGCCAGCGATGGCGAGCTCTATGTTGCCCTGCGCCGTGGTGACATCATGGTGGCGAAACCGACGTCTGCCCCTGACGCATTTGAATGGCGGAGGTTTGCCAACGGGTTTCACAACCCCTGCGGAATTCACATCATCAGTCCAGGCCACATCATCATCAGCCAGATGGCTGAATTGACGGAGGTGATCGATCAGAACGGGGATGGTATTGCCGACGAATATCGCGCTCTCAGCACCGACTTTGGACTGAGCGGAAATTATCATGAAACGATGGATATATGTCCCGATGGCAAAGATGGATATTATCTCGCTCCGGGCACGGCTTCCCACAATGGACCGACGTTTCAGACACCGCGCGGTCAATATTCCAAAGCCGGACGTCTCGGTCGCAACTATTCGTCGGTCCAATGGCGCGGATGGGTTTTGCACTGGTCTCCGGAAAAAGGAATTACTCCCGTTTCATCCGGCTACCGGATGCACAACGGGATTGAGCGGGCGCCCGATGGCAGCATCTGGTGTGGAGATAATCAGGGCGACTGGCGTTCGTCGTCACCAGTTTATCACGTCACGCCGGACTCCTTTTCCGGGCATCCTTCGAGCCTGATTTGGGACCCACGCTTCGCCACCATTCCCAATCCCCTCAACCTCCCACGAGTGTTGTTGGACGACCTTTGGAACAAGCCCGCCTTCCGGCTGCCCCGCGATTTCATGAATTCCTGCGCGGAGCCGGTCTTTGATACGACCGAAGGAGCGTTCGGGCCTTTCACGTCTCAACTCTTCATCCCCGACCAATCCGGCAACCGCATTGTCCGTTGCATGCCGGAAATGGTCGACGGCGCCCACCAGGGAGCCGCGACGCCCTTTATCGATGGCAACGGCCTGGAACGCGGGAACAATCGACTCGCGTTTTCGCCGGACGGCAGCTCGCTTTATGTGGGGCAAACCGGCCGGGGCTGGGGCAAGCTGAGCGAAGGATTGCAGCGCATTACCTACACCGGTGAACTGCCGACCGACGTCCAGAACTGCACCCTCACCGATACCGGGTTTGAAGTGGCCTTCACCAAAGACCTCAAAGACCTTCAATTCCTGGAAATCGAGCGCTTCCGCTATCGCTATAGCTATACTTATGGAGGAGATGAAGAAGAGAAGCAGACCCTCACTCCCCAACGAGCCGAGATCGCCGAAGAAAACCCGAACCGTTTACAGATTGCGCTCAACGCCTCTGATCTCCTTCCGAACTATTGCTATCGCATCATCATCAAATCCAGAGCCGTCGATGAATCAGCCTACAGCGGCACCCTGGTCTATACGCTGAACCGATTGCGACGCCCGGCTTCTCCCCATCAGGTCACCATCACGCCATCCGGAGACAGTCGGTTTCGAATCGAGATCGATGATGAACTGTTCACCGAATATCATCTGAAAGGCTTTTCGAATCCGATCCTCTATCCGATTGCCAACGCCTCCGGTCAGGCGATGACCCGCGACTGGCCCATCCGAACAGACGGACGAAGCGGAGAACAACACGATCATCCGCATCACAAATCGCTCTTTATTGGTCACGAAAGCGTCAACGAGATCGACTTCTGGCACGAAGGAGCGAACGACGGCAGCATCAAGCATGCGAGGACGATCGAAACGCGAAGTGGCGAGGATCGGGCCCTGCTTCGCACGTTCAATCTCTGGGAATCGCCCGAAGGGGAGATTGTCTGTTCCGATACCCGGGAACTTCAATTTGGAGTTGCGAACGGAATCCGATATATCGACCTGGAATTGAGCCTTCACGCCAGCCACGGCGAAGTCCGGTTTGGCGAGAAAAAGGACGGGCTGATCGGCTTGCGAACCCATCCCGACCTTCGCCTCAAACCAGCCCCGGCAAAGGGTGTTGCCGAGGTTTTTGGTCAGGCGCAGAATGCGAAGGGAACCGAGGGCGAAGCGATCTGGGGAGAGAAAGCCAATTGGGTCCATTACTGGGGGCAGATTGACGGCCGGGATGCCGGAATTGCCATCCTCGCCCATCCGGACAATCCAAGGAGCCCGACCTGGTGGCATGCCCGTGAGTATGGCTTGGTATCGGCCAACCCCTTTGGACCAACCAAGAACAGTGGCGATGGGGCTCTGACCCTTCAGCCCGGCGAGACGCTGACGCTCCGCTACCGTTTTCTGTTTCACGATCGTTCCGCCGAGGCCGCCAGCGTTTCTGACCAATATGAACAGTTCGCGAGCGCCCCTCTCTATCCTCGCACGCTGACCGAGCCCATTCCCCAAAGCACGGAAGATTCCGTCCCCGTGGTCCCGGAGAACGTGATTCCGAGAGGAAGCGTCATCTCCGCCGCGTCACGATCCATCAAGGGAGAAACGGCAGACACTCCCAAGGTTGCAACCCATGGATTGCTGGAAGGGAAGCCGGTTTTTCAAGATCGCGAATACGTTTTCACGAAGATTCCGGAACATCTTCGGGGTGGCGATCATGTCCTGACGTTCAATGACGATAAGAAGACCGGGGCCAATTACGAAGTCACCATTTCTGAACCCGGAATGCTTCTGCTTTTGGTCGATACCCGCGTTGAAAAGGAGGTTGAGTGGCTGAAATCGGGACTCTCGAAATTGAAGTTCGAGAGAACCGAGGACACGATCCAGACCAACATGGATTTCGTCTACCAGGTTTATCTCGCGGAAGTGGACCCAGGAACCTACCAACTCGGGTCACAAACCGGAGGCAGTTTCTACTCGATCGCGGCGGTGAACCGGGATTAACCGCGGGGCCGCAATCCCTGTGCGTCAGAACCATTGCCCCCCGTGTCGCGGAATTCGAGGGGCAATTGAGCTGCGAAAGCTCCCAGGTTGAATTCAGGACTTTCCCAGAGCACCCGTTTGGAAAAGGAGTTGAATCCGGCGAGATGTTGTCGTGATCCTTCGAAGCGTGATCTTCTCGCAACTCTCTGTAGATTCAGGCGACACCTTGAGCTATATTCTCAAATATTACAGGAATTGTCAGGTAATTCCTATTTTTTAGAATTGAGCCATCAGCATCATCCTTCCCCATATGAAACGCATTCTTGTTACCGGCGGTGCCGGATTTCTAGGCAGCCACCTCTGTGACCGGCTCATTGAGCGCGGCGACGACGTCATTTGCCTCGACAACTTTTTCACAGGCCGAAAAGCAAACATTGCTCATCTCCTTGGTAACCCACATTTTGAATTGATGCGCCACGATGTGACCGACCCGTTCAAGGTCGAAGTGGACCAAATCTACAACCTCGCCTGTCCCGCCTCTCCTCCGCATTACCAGTACAACCCCATCAAGACGACGAAGACGTCCGTGATGGGGGCGATCAACTGTCTGGGACTCGCAAAGCGCGTCAAGGCACGGGCGTTTCAGGCGTCCACTTCCGAGGTCTACGGCGATCCGGAGATCCATCCCCAGACCGAGTCCTATCGCGGATCGGTGAATCCCATTGGCATTCGCGCCTGCTATGACGAAGGCAAGCGCTGCGCCGAGACCCTGTTTTTCGATTACCACCGGGAGAACGGCGTCGATATTCGCGTCGTCCGAATTTTCAATACCTACGGTCCCCGGATGTTGCCTGACGACGGACGTGTCGTTTCCAACTTTATTGTTCAAGCCCTGCAAGGCCAGGATATCACCATCTACGGAACAGGTCAGCAGACCCGGTCATTTTGCTTCGTTGACGATTTGATCGAGGGATTCCTCCGCCTGATGGATCAGGAATCCTGCGTGGGCCCCATGAATATTGGAAACCCATCCGAATTCTCGATGCTGGAACTGGCTGAGCTTGTCATCAAGACGGTCGGCAGTTCCTCCAAGCTCGTCTTCAAAGATCTTCCCGCGGACGATCCCAAGCAGCGTTGCCCGGATATCACCCAGGCAAAAGAAGTTCTGGACTGGACTCCGCAGGTTTCCCTCGAAGAAGGTCTCAAGCGGACCATCGAGTACTTCAAAACGAAGATCAGCTAAACTCCCGGCTTCCGCCACGTCCAGCGAACCGGCGCGATCCGCGAGGCACAGTCAGAATCTGACTCCCAGCATTCTTCCTACTCAGGAAACCAAATGCTTGGGAAAATCCGTCACGCTTTCACAGCCGACCTGCTCCATCACCTGCTGCAACTGTCGTTTCAGCATGGTGATGGTGTGGTTTCCGCCCCGGCGTCCCAACGCTCCAACTCCATACATGAAGGAGCGGCCCATGAAGGTGAATTTCGCGCCGCTCGCCAACGCGCACGCGATATCGGGCCCGGCGCGCAAGCCGCTGTCAATCATCATGGTGGTGCGATCGCCGAATTTCTCAGCCAGCGTCGTCATCGGCTTAATCGTTGATTGCCCGGCATCGAGTTGGCGCCCTCCGTGGTTGGAAACGATGATTCCGTCAACGCCAAGACCGATGGCTTTCTCCGCGTCCTCTTCGTTGACGACGCCTTTGACCACCAGCTTGCCCTTCCAACGATCGCGAATCGCGGAGATCTTGTCGGGATTGAGCCGGCCGGAAAACGTCTTGTTCATGAACAAGCCCAGATGCTTCATGCTGAGCCCTTTGGGAATGTAGGGCTTCATCGTTTTGAACTCCGGAGCGCCGGCGGCCAACTGGCTGAAGGACCAGGTTGGATTCATCATCATTTGAATGACGTTGTTGACCGACATCTGCGGCGGGATGGACAGGCCGTTCTTGATCTCTTTCGGCCGAAACGCAAAGGTTGGCGTATCTGCCAGGATGACAAGAACCGGCATTCCCGCCGCCGCCGCGCGATCGAGCAGTTTGTCGCGCAACTCGTCTTCGGCCGGATGATAGAGTTGAAACCAGGCGTTTCCCTCGGTCAGTTCGGCGACGGTTTCGATACTGGCGGTCCCCACCGTGCTGAGGATAAACGGAATGTTGTGAGCGTGCGCCGCCTTCGCGAGAATCTCCGTTGCTCCCGGCCACATCAGTCCCTGGAGCCCAATCGGTGATATCCCAAAAGGTGCATCGTAGGTTTTCCCAAACAGCTCAGTGCTCAGATTCGACCCCGCGTAATCCCGCAAGTACCACGGTCGAAGTTGAATCTCGCGAATCTCATCCGTGTTGCGCCGGAGATTGATCTCCGAGTTGCAGCCACCTTCGAGATATTCAAAGGCAAAACGCGGCATCCGCTGCCGCGCCCGCTCTCGTAGGTGTTCGATGGAAGGGTATTGGGAATGAAAGGAATCGCTCACGATGAAATGGGATCAATGGGTGATCGGATCGATGGCGTTGCGGCTTCGATTGTCAATCAAAGCTACGCGGGCATGTTGAAATCAAACACGACAACCCGTTCCAGATTTGGGACGACCACATCTTTCACCGCCTCGTGGATTGGATGGGGAAGGTATTCGTCACGCGCCTGGGGACTCGCAAAGGTCATGATGAATCCGTGCGTGTACTCGTCATTCAAGCCTTCGGCGGAATCGTAGGGGCCGTAGTGGAAATCCAATAATCCCGGAATCCTCCCGACCATTCCCTCCATCGAGGCAAAACAGGCGGCTATGGTTTCTTCGGTCGTTCCGGCTTTGAATTGAAAACAGCCGTAATGTTTAACTTGAGGCATGGTCGTTGGTGCAGCGTTGGATGAAGCTTGGTCGAGGTGATTGAGAAGCGCGTGCGCGCACGCGGTCGAGAATTCGGGAGCATTGATTTCCGCATCGATCTCGAACAACTCCACGTGGGGCGCGAGATGTTCCTTAATCGCGGTAAACAAGGCCGCGTCAGCTGCGGCATCATGGAATGGTTGTCCCTCGGCGCTGATGATGCTGATGGCTTTGGTGGGAAGGAGCACGCTGACCGGGCCGGTGTAGGCGTTGACTTTTTCGGCGAGAATTTTTCCGAGTTGGGCGCATTCCTGCGGAGTGGTCCGCATCAGGGTAACCTGCGGGTTGTGAATGTAAAAATTTCGTCCCTCGTAGTTTGCGGGAACCGTTTCACGTGCTCCGAAATTGGCCATATCAAGGCAACCTGGCGTCACGATCGCCGGAATTCCGGCTTTGCCTGCAGCGTCGAGTCGGGTTGGCCCCGCGCTCAACGTTCCTCCGACCAACTCATCGGCCCACTCCGTGGTGGTGATGTCGAGCACGCCGGAAATCAGACCATCGTCGATGAGCGTTTCCATCGTTTTGCCGCCGGTGCCGGTGGCGTGGAAAACCAGGACTTCGTAGCCAGCTTCCTCCATGATTGCGCGCGCTGCGTCGACGCATTCCGTGGTGTTGCCGAACATGCTTGCCTCAATGAGAGGGCGATCTTCGCCACTTGGCTCGACCTCTGATTCGACCATCCCGCAAATCGCGCCAACGGCGCGGGTGAAGATGGTTTTCGAGATTCGATTCAGTCCGGCCACGTCCACAATGCTGGGAATCATCGCGATGTCTTTGGAGCCGACGTAGTGCGCGGTATTTCCACTCGCCAGCGTCGATACCATCACCTTGGGGAATCCAACCGGAAGGCCGCGCATCGCTCCGGAGCCGAGAGCGGTTCCACCGCCTCCGCCGAGCGAAAGAATCCCGTGGATCTTCCCTTCCGCGGCAAGCCGACCGACCAGCTTCGGCGCCGCCTCACTCATCGCGGTCACGCATTGTCCCCGGTCCTTTGCCGCCATCAATGTGAACAGATCAATTCCGCCAGCCGAAGCAACGTCGAAGCGCGTGATGTCCGGTTGCACGGTCGGTTCCGATCCGGTGCCAACATCGATGAGAAGCGGCGTGTGGCCTTTCTGGCGAATCAACTCAGCCACGAAGGCATGCTCTTCGCCTTTCGAATCGAGCGTGCCGAGTACAGCGATGGTTTTGGGGGCATTCGTCATTGTTTTGGTGTGTAGCGGAAGATGCGAAATCTTCCGGCGAATCAATCAACTTTGAGGTCGGAATTTTTTGCAAATTCCGCTACTTCCGTTTCAGCGGGATGGATTTGAACTCCTTGGTGAGATTGGTGAGGGAATCTTCCACGGCCATTCGCTCCAAGCTCGACGCGCCGACAAACCCGACCGCGTCGGTCCGTTCATTGATGAAGGCGGCGTCCAAAGGCGTCGCAATTGGCCCGCCGTGGGAGAGGTAGATCACGTCATCACGCACGGTTTTCCCGGCGTCGATGATTGCTTGAGTTGCCGTTGCCGCCCCCTCCAACGACATCGCGGCGTTCGTCACTCCAATCGAACCACCCACGGTGCAGCCAACATGCGCGATGATGACATCCGCACCGGCTTCCGCCATGTCTTTCGCCTCCTGTGGCGACGCGACGTAGACGATCGAAAACAGGTCCATCTTCCGAGCCAGCGCCACGGTCTCGACCTCCTTGTGCGTTCCCATGCCGGTTTCCTCGAGCTGCTTTCGGAAGTCGCCATCGATGATGCTGTGGGTCGGGAAATTGTTCATCCCGGAAAAGCCCATCGCCTTCACCTGTTGCAGCCAATGCCACATGCGGCGGCGCGGGTCGGTGCAATGGACGCCGCAGATCACCGGGATCTCTTCCACGACCGGCAACACCTCGAATTCGCCGATCTCCATCGCGACGGCGTTGGCATCACCATACCCCATCATTCCCGCGATCGAGCCGTGCCCCATCATCCGGTAGCGGCCCGAGTTGTAGATGATGATCAGGTCTGCGCCGCCTTTCTCGATGAATTTGGCGCTAATCCCGGTTCCGGCCCCAGCCGCGATGATTGCTTCGCCCTTGTCGAGCGTGTCGCGCAATCGCTCGATGACTTCGGTTCGTGTGTAGGGGTTTCCGATTCCCGTCCATGGATTTGGCATAACGAAGTGATGCTAGAGGGGATCCTCAAGCCACGCCATAGCCAAAATCCACATCCGAATTCGGTTCGACTCCCCTACTTTGCCGACAAAACGACATACTCCTCGCGGGACACGGTTCCGTCACCATTCTTGTCGAAGATCGCGAACCGTTTCTCCAAATTCTCTCCCGTTTGCCCGGTCAGGTACTCTTCCAACGTGAGCAGATTATCCTTGTTCGTATCCCATCGATTGAAAGGAATGTTCCGATCGCGTTTCGGTTCCTCCGTTGACTTGGCAGGTTCAGACACGCCACCCGTCTCAGCACTGATCGCGGAACCGCTAAACGATTTTCCCTTGGCGACCACTTCGGGATAGCTCCGGAGAAACTGATTTTCATCGACGAGATTGAGGTAGTAGTGCGTCGTCCCCTCGGGCAGCTCGGCAGTGGCCCGGCCCTTTCCCTTCAACGTTGCGGCGGCGCGAAACCATTCTTCATAACGCTCACCGCCATTGAGCGTGTAAATCAAATTCGCGTGCGTGACCTTGGCCCCGTTCTCCCGAAACGTGAGTTCGACCGACTGTCCTTCCTGCCGATGAGCCAGCACGACGCAGACCTCGCCTTTGTGAGGTAACGAAGCGGTGGAATCCGGATGGTAATACGGAAAGCTGGCTTTCATCTCGCGAAGAACTTCCGTCAGTCGCTCGTTCATCTCCTGCGTTTTTTCCGGCATTGCCTCCGCCAGATTTTTCGACTCCTCGATATCGCCGCGCTTCTGCTTACCATCAACGGTTTCGTAAAGGCGAAACAGCTCCAGGGGACGGGTTGCCGGACTCTCCACGTGATCGTAATTCCGAACGAGCTTGTAATCGCCAATTCGGATCGTGCTTTCCATCGCCGAGCCATGCGGAAAATGCCAAACCATGGTGTCGCGCGGGGAACCGTCCGCCTCTTTCACGAACTGCGGATCCGTTGGATCCTGGTGCAGAAGCGGAAGCAGATCGCATCCATCCAGATTCTTTTCCGCAGGCGCCGAGGTTCCGGTCATCGAAAGAATCGTGGGATAGAAATCGAGACCGTTCGCCATGACATCGGTCTGGACGCCTGACGGAATCTTCGGTCCGGTGATGATCAAGGGAACGCGGGTGCCGCCTTCCATCGCCGAAATTTTACCCCGATCGAGGGGGAAATTATCGGTATAGCGTTCCTTCGGCCCACCTTCCATTCCGCCGTTGTCCGACGTGAAAATCACATACGTATTCTCGCTGAGCTGGTGTCCGGGCCAGCGCGGGTCTTCGGTTTCTTCGAGGTAGGACAAAACCTGACCAATGTAGTAATCCAACTCCTCAACCATCGCGCAGTAGAAGGGGTTCTTCTGCCCGGGTGTCTCTTTGGACGGCGTGTTGGCCGGATCGATGCCAAGGCGCTTCGCGTATTTTTCCAGGCGTTCTTTCGAGCGCGTATGAATCGGCGAATGAACCAGCCAGGTCGCGTAATAGAGAAAGAACGGCTTATCCTTGTTCTCTCTGAGGAAGGTGAGCGCGTCTTCATTGGTCTGGTGAAACGGATAACCGTTCTCATCGAGGCGGTAGGGATCGTCCGGCGAATCGGTGGCAAACCCGGTCAACCGGTCCTTCATCGCGCCTCGTGATCCGCGATCGGAGCGCGTCCAATCGAAACCGACATCCTTCGGCTGGGGAAACGCGTGGTGGTCAATCGCGATGTGCCATTTTCCGGAATGTCCCGTCGTGTAGCCGTTTTGCCCGAGAACCTTTGCGATCGTCAACTCGTCCGCCGGCATTCTTCCGCTGTACCAGGGATCCATCATCCGGACGCTCTTGTTGCGGGGATGAGGAGGCGCACCACCCACAACGTGGGTCTTTTGCGCTCGGGCGGGATGATTGCCGCTCAGGATCGCGCAGCGGGACGGCGCACATGTGGGAGCTGGCGAGTATCCCTGCCAGAACATCACTCCCTTCTTCGCGAGTGCATCAATGAATGGAGTCTCCATCGGCGACGGCTCGTCGATGTCATAACACTTCACGTCCTGCCAGCCGAGGTCGTCGGTCAGGAGCAAAATGACGTTTGGTTTGTCCGGCCGCTGATCCGCGAAACTGAAACCAGCGAAGGCGTTCGACAGCACTGCGACGGAGAGGAAGAGGGAACGAGGAAGACTGATCATAACGTTTTTGATTATCAGGTAACAGTGGTTAAAAAACTGACTCAGAGCGCTTCCACCTCCGTGAAGTATGCTCCTCCGGCGTTGTCGTTTTCATCAAACAACCAGGTGTTCAGCTCGGTTTTTCCGGCAGGAAGATCCATTTCAAAAACCACTCCCCTGCTGCCGGGCTCAACCATCGATTCCATCGCTTTCCCGGCAATCTCCACCTTGGCACGAACCGCGACGACGGGTTTGTCCGCTTGGCTCGGGAGTTGCCGCAGCGTAAGGCGATAGCGCCCTGCTTGCTTCACATTGACCTTCCAGGGACCGGTTACCCGGGGCAACCTTTTGATGCTCCCGAAATTCCACGGCGGATTGCCCGTCGGCATGTACCAATCTTGCGAACAAAGCACGGTTGAATTCTCGGTTTCGTCCCCGAGATCAATGGAAACCGGCGTCATGCGTGGAGAGACCGATTCCCAGAATGGCGGGTAAAGCGAACGGAGCGCCTCCACCACATCCGGATGGGTGGCCGAGACATCTTCGCGTTGAGCCGGATCCTTCCTGATGTCGTAGAGCTCCTCACCGTCAATCAGTCGCCATTGATCCTGCAAGACACAGGTGTATTCCCATTTCGCAGGTGCCCCGCGGAAATGCGGACCGCCCTGATACTGGATGATGTGGTGATCGCGATGAGCCGGGGCCTTTGAATCCTTCAATTGCGCGGCGAAGGAAATCCCGTCGGGTTGATGAGTTTCGGGAACCGAAATCCCGCAGAGCTCCGCCAAGGTCGGCAACACATCAATGTGAGCACTGATGGAATCGATATCGCGCCCACCAACAAGCTCCCCTTTCGGCCAGTGAATGAAGAATGGAACCCGATGTCCGCCTTCGTAGACTGACGACTTTTTTCCCCGCATTCCCGCGTTGTATCCCAGCTTCGCTTCGGATGTGAGCCCATCAAATTTCGCACCGTTGGCCGTTCCGTTATCCGTCATAAAAATGAGGATGGTGTTCTCGGCGAGTCCCAGTTTTTCGAGCTGCTTCCGGAGCAACCCCACGTTGTGATCGATGTTTTCCACCATGCCGTAGAATTGCGGACCGCCGCCCCACTCGATGTCTTTCTTGTAGGGATCACTCCATTTCTTATCAACGAGGTAAGGACCGTGGGGCGCGTTGGGAGCGATGTAGAGGAAGAAGGGCTTTTTCTGGTTCTCTTCGACAAATCGCATCGCCTCGGCAAACCAGACATCGGTGCAATAGCCTTCGAATTTTTCGAACTTCCCGTTTCGCTCGTAGGTGTCGTCAAAATAGTCGTTTCCCCAGTAATCGGAGGCCTGTCCCACCCCGCCGCACCGGTGCCAGACGACGTCCTGAAATCCGCGATCCTGCGGGCGATGCGGCGCGTTGTCGCCAAGATGCCATTTCCCGATCATCCCGGTGCGGTAGCCGTTCTCGGAAAAGACCGTCGCGATCGTCTTTTCATCCGTGTGCAGCATGGTCCGCCCGGAGCTCGTTCGATAGGCACCGGTTCGACCGGGATGACGACCCGTCATGAGAGCGGCTCGCGTCGGTGTGCAAAATGAGCTGACGTGGAAATCGGTGAATCGAATCGACTCGGCATGGAGCTGATCGAGATTCGGGGTTATCACGACCGGGTTGCCGTGACAGGCGAGATCGCCATAACCTTGATCGTCGGTCATGATCAGAATGACGTTGGGTGGACCGTCGTTCCGCGCCGCCGATTTCTTGGCGGGCGAAGATGCCGCAACGGTCTCGACCGCAAATTCCTGAAACGCGGTGTTTTCATGATTGGAAGTCACCGGAGAAACCTGCCAAAGAATCCAACGAAACGTTCCGAGCGGTTTGTCATCGGCCGATCGGACGGAGCTGGCCAGAAAAATCCTGGAAGGCTGCCCCTTCGAACGAACCGCTCCCAGCAACGTAAACCGGGAAGCGTCTTCCCCATTCCAACCGGGATGCTCCGCCTCGTTGCTGCCATAAACCACAAAGTTCTGAACGCCCCGCCGGCTCGCCTGATTGAACGACCACGTCGTTATCGCCGAGACATCCTGGGAACTTCCAAGATCCATGAGATACGCGCCATCCCGAATCCCGTTCGCGAAAATCGGGCCGAACCCCTTTCCCAGTTTCCCATCCGTCAGCGTGGCGATCGGATCGTTCTGGGTTGGCTTGCTTGCGCTGACTTTTCCCCGGCCCGCTTTCGGTGGAACGAGAACGTTGAATCCCTGCGGAGCATCGCTCGCCTCGAAAACCAATTTCCCTCCCAGGCCACGGACCGCGCTTTCCGAAACCGGGTGTTCATTCACTTTGTTGTCCGCCACGGCTTTCTTTTCCGCCACCACAAGGACGCCCTGCATGATCCGCCAATGGCCGGGAAAGGTGCAAATGTAAGGATAGTTTCCCGGTTCGGTCGGGGCGTTGAAAACGAGTTCCTCAGTCTCCTTGGGCGCGAGAAGCTTCGATGCCTGAAGAATCTTGTCGGAGCTTGGAAGGTAGCCTTTCGCCAACCCATCGGACCGGGCGGCAAGTTGGTCGGCCAGAGCGCCAATCTCGTCGGTGCTGCCGGGCTTGAGCAACACCCAGTTGTGCATCATGATGTCCGGATTCTCGAAGACGAGGCGAACCCTGCTTCCCGGCGTCACGCGAAGTTGCGTTGGGGCAAACTGAAGGCCGGCGGCGGCCTGGATGTGGAGCACATTGCCCCGCTCCGCAACGAGCTGATCATATTGGGCAGCAGAAGCCCGAAGACTGGCGAGATCCGTGGGATACTTCGCTCCACCCAGCGCCTGCCCGACCGGGTCATGGAGAAAAACGGGTGGCATGGTCTTGGAAGCGCGGCGCCCTTTCAACAACCGAATCTCGATCACGTTGAGGCCGGACGACAGTTCGACATTCACCTGTTGGTCGCCGCTCCAGAGGGAATCCTGGCTGAACACGAGGGAATCATTGAGACGAATTTCGAGGCTCTTGTGGTTGATCGCGATGATCGCCGATTGCGGTTGCTCAGAGTGGACGAAGGTTCGAAACAGCCCGACTCCGGGAAGCTTCCCAACCCCCACCTGGAATTCAGCCGGGGCGCTTTCACCTTCCTTACCCAGCCAAAGCCAGTTGGTGAGCTGGGATTCCCCGGAAACTTCGAGCACCGGCACGCTGCGCCCCTTGGCCGGTTCGATGCCGTAATCGAGAGTGGCGAGCGACGCCTTCACCGTCTCGTCCGTTGACGTGATTCCAGTAAGAACGGTTTCCACGTCCGGGAAACTCGGGCGGAGGTGCGCCACCGCGTCCACCACCTCAACCTGAACGCGCGGATGCGGATCATTGACGACTGAAGCCAGCATTTCCCGGACCCGGGAGAGCCGGTCCGCCTGCAGGCGGATGGCATGAACCGCAGCACTTCGATACCGCGGCGATTCTGACTTCAGCAAATGATCGATCAGCTCTGGGCGGGTTTCGCCAAGCCCCTCACCAACGAAGACCGCCTCGAGCGCGGCTTGATCGAAATCCGGATCGGTTCGATCAAACTCCGCAATCCATTGATCAACGGCCTTGAGCCCCGCCGCTCCGTTCCTGCGAAGCTCGATTCTTGCGTGATGCCGCACCAATTTTTGGGGATGTGTCAGGAGCTCACACAGCGCATCCACTTCCGCCCCTTCGATCTCCGGCCAATCGGTCACGAGCGGCTTCCCGGTATGGACCACCCTCCAGATTCTGCCGAAATCGTGATCCCAGTAAGGGTCGCGCATCGCGTGCTGCGCATGACCGATGATGGGGCTGCAGAAATCCGAGACATAAAGCGCGCCATCCATCCCGAACTCGACATCGGCAGGGCGAAAGGCGGCATTGGGGGACACCAGGATGGGAAGCGGATCAACCGGCGTGATCAATCCGCCGTCGCGGTTAAAACCCGTGAGCGTGACCGCATAACGTCCCAACAGAGAAGCTGAGGCGACGCCTTGTTGATAGGCATCCGGGAAGTTGGGGCTCGAAACAACGGTGACACCCGATCCCTTCCCATAGCTGGCGACGTGCCCATATCGGAACGGTTGATACGCGCCGAGTGGCGTCCAGATCAGAGGCGTGCCGTCGTAAACATGCCCGTCTCCATACATCTGAATGATATTGCCCCATCGATCGAACGTCACCTTCCACGGATTCGGAGTGGTGTGTTGCCACTCGGTGACAATCTTCCCGGAAATGGGATCCAGTCGATAAGTCGTGGCATCGATCCCGCGATGAACACCAAACGGCGTTTCCAATTGAGAACGGTGAAACACGCCATCACTGAAAATCACGTCGCCGAAGGGATCGGTCGCGATCATCCCACCATGATGGGAATCCGTCACATCGATCCCGCGAAGGAGTTCGCGTTTGGTGTCGGCCCGGTCATCCCCATCGGTATCCTGAACCAGCCAGAGGCGCGGTTGCTCCGAAATGATGACACCGTCCCGATGAAAGGCGACACCATCCAAGGCATCGAGTCCCTCCATGAAGGGCGTCACTTTGTCCGCTTTTCCGTCGCGATCCGTGTCTTCCAGAATCAGGATCTTATCCGGGGGCGTTAACCCTGGAACGGTGTGAGGAAAGGACGGCATCGTCACGACCCAGAGACGGCCGCGGGCATCGAAGGTGATCTGCACCGGGTTCCGCAAATCCGGGAACTCTTCCTCCGAGGCAAACAGGTTGACCTCGAACCCCTCTGCCGTGGTGAACTCCGCCATCGATTCGGCGACCGTTTTCAGAATCCCTGTACGATCACCGTCACTGCGCCCTTTCCGCTCCGGCAATGGCGGAAGCGAGGGATCCGGAATCTCGGCAAAGGTCAGCCCGGGGTTTTGGGCGAGGTTGTGGACCACCTCCTCGGTGAGCCGAATCATCTCATGATAACGCGGCATCTCCTCGGCGTATTCCTGGGGCCGAGCTCGCACGCCAAAGTAGACCACCGCGTTCTTGGGTCGAACGACCTCCGCAACCCGATGATGTTTGGCTGACGCGGCCAACGCGACTTCGCGGAGATGATTCGCATCGGTCTGTTCCAGCCTGGAGGCACTGAGACCGCGAGCGATCAAGAGTTCCTCCGCCAGCGCCCGGGCGACAAGACGGTTGCCTCTCTCGTTGAGATGAATGCCATTGTTGGTTAGCCGAGCATCACCATCAGCATAGGCCTGTTCCGTCAGGGCAAAGAGATCGACGAAAGCCGCTTCATGCTCCTCTGCCAGTTCGGCGATCGCCTGACTGTAGAGTTTCACATTCGCCTGACTGGTCTCGCTCGCCCCTTCAATCGCGATCGGAGAAAGCAATACAAAGCGCGCCCCGGAATGGATCCGGGAAAGCTGGTTCAGATGAACGGCGTATTGCTTCCGGAATTCCGCGAGCCCGGCCCTGCCCGCGAAGGATTCGTACAGACCGTAGCCGAGAACAATGGTGTTCGCGGGCCATTGATCGAGCAGGTTCCTCAGATGCTTGGCATAGCCTTCGAGTCGAAGACGATTCCCAACTTCATCGCCAGTCCAGGCGAGACTGCGAATCTTAAGCCCCGCGTCGGGCATGGCAATCTGGAGTCGCGCCTCCAACTCGCCCTGCTCGAGCAACCGCTCGACCATCGAGTTCCCGTAGAACAGAATGGTCGCTTCCTTCTCATCCGCCTTCGCATCGGCGTAACCAAAGAGAGAAGCCGCCAGTAAGCCGACGATCCAAAGGGTGTTTTTTTTCATATCGGTTTTTTGTCAACTTCAGGGCGTCACCCACTCCAATTTCGAAATTAGATCTCGATGGGTTTCGTCCTTGAAATCCAGGGTGATTTTGGCAGCGCCGTCATAGATGGAGAAGGTAAACGTGCTGATGTTCGCCCAATCCTTCATCGCGTACTTGTCGCCGTCCTTGAAGTCGGATGCGGCCAACAGCAGGGCCTCCTCCGGAATCGCCTTGCTGTAGTTCTTCGTGAACGCATAGCTGGCCTGCGGTTCACGAACACCGGTGAGGTATTTGTTCTTAGTGATGCGGAAGCGAAAACTCAGGCGCTCACGGGGAACCGTCGCCGCCACTTTGAGCCGGGCTTCCGGACCGGGAAGCGATGCACGCGGATCGCGGAACTTGTAGGTCGTCATGCCGCCGCCCGAGGGACGAAATCCCCAATCGCGAAACCCCTCCGCCGCGAGGTCGGAAAAGACGGGTTGCGGTTTCGCCTCTGCAAAAAGACGATCCGCTTCGATCACTTCAGGAAAGTAGACTTCCTCGTTCGAGGTGAGGGTAAAGTTCTTGGCGACTCCCTGAAAGGCCTCGATCGGTTCTTCCAACGGATAGGCACAGTTCGCGAACACGAAGAGCGGGAGCTTTTCGCGGACCGGCAACGTTGCCGTCCAGGTTCCGCCATTCCTCTCCGCAGCCGCGTGGATCCAGAACCGGGACTTCGGGTTGGGGTCGTGACTGTAATACACATCCAACGCGGCGACCTCATCCCCGCGATCCGGCGTCACGGCGAACACCGCCGATCCATGCTCCGCATCCACCTTGAGTTCGGACGCCGCCGTTTTGGGAATGTCGATCGCCTCCCCTTTCAGATACTTGTCGAACCATTGATTGATCAGAATCCATTGCTCCGGCCCGAGGCTGTGACTGAAGTGCAGGTTCTGACTCACCCGCCAGTCGTCGTGAGGCAAGGCATCCATGCATTGGTAGATGAACTCAAACCGGGAGTGAAAATCGTCGCTCGCGCTGAGCAGCAGAACCGGACACTTGGTGTGCGGATAGTAGGACTGCGACTCCATCGTCTTCGCGAACAAGACGACGTAATCCTTGAAGGCTCGGCCCATCCCGGAATTCGGCACGCCTGGTGAATCGGCCGTGATGAATCCCGCTCCACCGACCATCGGAACCACGGCCTTCAATCGCGGATCGATCGAAACATAGGAGGTGATGTTTCCCCCCATCGAATAGCCGGTGAAGCCGATCTTTTCCGGATCGACCTCGGGCTGTTGCTCGAGAAACGTGATCGCCCGTCGTCCCGCATAGGCGAGCAGAAACCAATTCCCGTTTCTCGGGCTGAGAACCGGATCGATGGTGTGTTCGTCAGGCAGGAAACTCAGCTTGGTTCCCTGCCGCTTGGCTCCGGGATAAAACTTCGGCCCCTGACTCGGATCAACCGCGCCCCAGTCCGTGTTCTTCTCAATTCCCTCGAGGATCTCCCGGCCTCCCCAGTTGAGATCGACCATGGCATAGCCGTGCTGCGCAAAATATTTCCCGCGGATCACTTCGGCGCGTTGCCCCCCACCGTGCGCCCAGACCGCCGCCGGAGCGTACTTAGCTCCTTCGGGAAACGTGTAGAAGGCTGCGATCCGCGATTTTTCGCCTTTGAAGGTGCCGACGTTGAAGATCACGTAGCGACAAACGACTCCATCCTCCGTCCATTCCTTGACGACCTCCGTTTCGAGCGCGTCTTTGCGGGCATCGACCTCTTTCCACAGATCGTTGACGTTGTCCGGAACGTTTTCCGCCGTGTAGGGTGTGAAGGTATCGGCGGCACCTGCGCCAACCGCAAGCAGGCACAAAACCGAGCCGGCAAGGCCGAGGGAGTTTTTGAGGGGATTCATTTTCGTATTCCGATCGGTCACGATCGAGGCGAACCAGGTCGCGGAGGTCGCCATTCCGTTGGGGGTTCAGGGACGATGATTCTTGTAGATTCTGCGAATCTCGACGGCGTCCAGCGCCGTGTTCCAAATCGTCATCTCATCCATTCGACCGACAAAATTTCGCAGCGGCCGCGGCTTCTCCGGACGTTCCAAGGGCACGCTCCAATTTCCAATATCGCCGGATCCAATGTGCAGCGGAATCGGGGAAACTCCTTGGTGCCGGGAAACTTCGCGGCCGTTGTAGTAGTGCCGAACTTCGCCGGCCTGCCGATCAAAAGTCGTGCAGACAAAGCTCCAGACGCCCAGCCGGTTCTGATTGAACAGTCGCGCCGGTGACGCGCCGCCCAGAGTTCGGCCTTTCTTGTTCTCCCTGATCCGCGATCCAAAGCGAAGGTCTCCCGACGGCCCAATTTGCCAGTGAATGTGGCCAACCTTGTATTCATCCGTCAGCAACAAGGCCTGGTGCCGTGGCGCGAGCGCATCCAGTCGAATCCAGGCCGACATCGTCAGCGCATCAAACTCACCGGGAACGTCGACCCTGACACGATCGCCGGAACGCCGAAATTCCAGGGCGCCCTTGCCCGGCCACCGCCCGTCCGCCCAATGGCATCCGACGATGGCTCCGTTTTCGATCTCGCGACTCTCAAAATCATAACGCGCCACGATTCTGGGATCCCCTTGCAGGGACTCATTCCAGCGCAGCCAGCTTTCGAGCTTCGCGCTGGCGTGATGTTGCGCACGGCTCTTCATTTCTTCGAAGCTGGGATACCGCGTTTCCGTTTCGGAGATCGGGTTCGACTCTCCCGTGCGCTCAAATTTCAAGGCTTGCCCGCCCAGAAGCGACTGCTTGCGATCGGAAGAATGCAACTCGACTTCGCCGTCGAACACCTTGACCTTCGCCTCGCCGGTTGCCGCCACATCCATCCCGAATTCGGTGCCCAGATCCACCAACTCAAAGGTCGGCGTCAACACCGAGAACCCGCGAGCCTGGGGCGGAACGCGCGCTCGAATCCGGCCACTCCGGCAATCGGCTCGATACGCGGTGATCAGTTCCAATTCCGCAGGTCCCTCCACGATCACCTGGGCACCACTGTAGAATTCAATCTGGACGAGCCCTTCGCTGAATTTCAACGTCCCGGGCAACAGCGAAGCTCCCGCCGCCGGTCGATTGTCGCCTTCCCACTGAACACCGATGGATTGGGCCAACTGAGCCACGCTGTCGTCCGTCGAATCAGCGATCGAGGTGTTTTGGGAGCGAATCCCCACATTCCAGAGGACCAAACTGGCGAGCAAAATCAAACCGGCGGCCACCGCCGCGATTCCCGGAATCTGCCGCTTTCTCCCAAGGGAAGCGGTCAGCCACGAAGGACGCGTTGCTGAGGCGGCAGGCCCCGGCGCGACAAAATCAACCAGGGCGGCGACGGATTCGCTGCCGCCTTCCTCAATCAGGAGCGACGCGATCAGGGCGTGATCGACGAGCTGCTCCAGGCGATCGCGATTGCCCTTGGCCAGCTCCTGCAGGCGCAGCCCTTCTTCCTTGGAAAGCGTGTCGTCAATCGCCTGCTGAAGCAGTTGCTGAAACTCTCGGTCGGTGGATTCAGGCATCATTCAGGTGGTTGGAGCTTCGGCGATTCGTTGCTCGATGCACGAACGCAACGCCGTGCGGATGCGGTAGAGCGTTTGCTTGATCGAGCCGGCGGGACGCTCGGTGGTTTCGGCAACCTGATCGATCGATTGCCCCTCAAAATAGCGCAGATCGAGAAGTCGGCGCTGGGTCGTCGGCAATTGCCGCAAACATTGGTCCAAGGCGCCGCGCCGATGGTCAATCTCCGCAAAGCGATCTTCGGCCACATCCGCCAGTTCCGCCAAAAACGCGTCATCAAAGACAAAACGTTCCCGTCCGTATTTGCGCAGCTGATTCAGCACCTTGAACCGGGCGATCTGGCTCGCCCACGCCCAAAAACTGGACCCCAGCTTGAATTGATCCGCCTTCTCCCAGAGAACCAGATTCACCTCCTGCACGAGGTCCTCGACATCTTCCGCTCTGACGAGGAGACAACGCACAAACCCGCGCAACTGGCTCTGGTGCTGCGCAATCAGCTGAACGATCTCAGCCTGGTGCTTGGAGGAGGAATCCATGGTTTTTCACAAAACCAATGTCTGCTCCCGCCATTTGGTCAACAGATCAGGGCCTTTTACGGCTCCAGCTCTTCCAGTTCCTCCGGAAACGGTGGCGGCAAATGCTTCCCTCGATTCACGGCCACGTAACCGATCATGAACAGGAATCCGGCGACCATTCCCGCGAGGTGACCCGAATGGGAAATTCCCCCGAGACTCCGGCCCGTCGTCATGGAATGCACCATCAGCCCCAACGAAATCGCGGCAAACAACGCCGTGAAAATTCGTGACGGAATGAAGATGGGAATAAACAACAGCCCCATCCGCGATTCGGGAAACAACCAGGCAAAGGCGATCAACAACCCGCAAATCGCGCCCGATGCGCCGAGCGAGGGATTGGCGACCGTATCAAAGAACGCCCCGAGAAATCCCCCCACGATCGCGCAGAATAAGTAGAGGCCGAGAAATGGCAGGGAACCCATTCGCCTCTCCAGCGAAGGACCGAAAAAGAAGAGGCAGAGCATGTTCAGGAAAATGTGATAGAGCCCGACCGGATCGTGGGCAAAGGACGAGCCCAAGGGTTGGAGCGGATGAAATTTGGGCGTGCCCGGGGGCATTTGGTATTTGTGAAGCCCGAGCGTGTCCACCTTCTGCAACCGCATGTACTTCTCCTGCACCTCGGTCCATTGCTCATTGTCGGTGATGAAGACCGCCGCGAGATGGATGGCTATGTTAATAACCATAAGGCCAAGTACGACAGGAGTGATGGACCGTGACATAGCTCAGTCTGGGAGGTCAGGCGAAAAGATCAACTAGCAAAAAGGAGGAACAACTTGCGCGTCCGCCATCATTTTCAGACGCTGCCGAGGTTCTCGGGTTGGATTCAAAGCCTTACCTTCCCGCGAATCCGAACTTGAGGATCTGCCGATCTCATCGACACTGAAGGCTTTTACCTTCGCAACCACGAATCCCTCAATCATGCAGTTCGGCGACCTTCGAGGAATCCTCAATTACGTGCCCCAGTTTCGCGGCGAGACGTTCGTCCTGGCTGCGGAGGGCGAGGTGATTGCGTCCGGGCAGCAACGGACGCTTCTGCAGGATATCGCGGTGATGCATTCCCTGAACATGAGGGTCATTCTCGTTCATGGAGTCGGGAAGCAGCTGCTGGACGCGGCTGCCAACGCGGGAATCGAAATCTCGAATCACGACGGGACCGGTCGAACCGACGCCGCCACCCTGGATTTGGGCGTGCAAACCATCTCCCGTCTCAACCTTGAGTTGCTGCATCGCCTTCGGGCCGTCGGACTCAAGGGCGTTTCCGGAAGTTTCGTCGAGGCGAATGCCGCCGGCGTCCTGGGCGGGAAGGAATTGGAGCATACCGGCCGCGTTTCCCACATCGATCAACCCTTGCTGGAGTCCCTGCTCGCCAATGACTTGATCCCTCTCGTTTCTCCCCTGGCCCGCGATGCCAAAGGCCGCATGTATCGGATGAACTCCGATCAGATCGCCGCGCAGATCGCGATCGCGGTGGGTGCCTGCAAGCTCATCTTCCTGGGTTCACGTCCCGTTGCCGAAATGCTGCAAACCGATCAACGCGAGTTTACGGTGGATGGCGCGTTGGCCCATGCCGAGGGGCTCGATCACCTGAACAAGGCGAGAATGAAGGAAGGAGCCAAGGCCTGCCGCAATGGAGTGCCCCGCGTCCACTTTCTCAACGGGGTCGACGATAGCGCGCTGCTCCGCGAGTTGTTCGACAACGATGGCGTTGGAGCCATGATCTACGCGGATGTCTATCGCAAGATTCGGCCGATGGAGAAGTCGGACGTGACTGTCTTGATCAGCATGATGCGCGATTCCATCGATGACGAAGCGGTTCTGAATCGATCGACCGAAACCGTCCTCAACGATTTGGAACGCTTTTCGGTCCTGGTCGTCGATGGCAACCTGGTTGGCGCCGCCGCGCTTTATCCTGACGAACCTTCCGGTTCTGCGGAAATCGCGTCGTTGTTCGTGCAATCCGGCCAGCGCAAAAAAGGTTACGGCGCGCGATTGATCGAACACCTGGAAGACCGGGCGCGGGAGCTCGGTTGTCAGAAAGTCTACGCGCTCACCACCCAGGCCGCGGGGTTCTTCTCCCGCGATCCGTATCAGCAAGGCAGTCTTGACGACATCCCGAAAGCGCGTCAGGAAAAGGCCAAGGCGAGTGGCCGGAATTCCTACGTATTTTATCGCAACCTATGAACGAGTTTTCTTCAGAAGCGGAACACCGCGCCTGGCTTCACGCCCAATCGCAACTTCCCCAGGGGTTTCGCGTCGGCACCCGGAAATTCGAATTCAAGTCCGTCGAACTCCGGAAGCCCGCCTCGATGACGCTCACCGTGATCGCGCTCGACGAAGCAACGGACACCTTTTCCTGCCTGTTCACGAGCAACGCGTTTCCCGGCGCCCCCATCACCGTCGGTCGCGAAGTTGCCGCGTCCGGAAAGATCGGCGCGATCCTCGTAAACAACAAGATTTCCAACGTTTGCGCGCCTCAAGGCGTGGAAGACTGCCGTGCAACCTGTGAAAAGCTCGCGGAGTTGCTCAACCAGGACGCGACCGAAATCCTCCCCGGCTCAACCGGCGTGATTGGTTGGAAATTGCCGGTTCCGGCGATGATCGAGCAGCTGCCCGCAGCCGTGGCCAACCTTCAGGCAGACTCGATCTATCCGGCAGCCGAAGGCATCGTCACCACCGACCTCTACCCGAAAGTCCGGTCGCAACAGGTTGGAGACGCGAGGATTGTCGGCATCGCCAAGGGCGCGGGAATGATCGAGCCGAACCTGGCGACCATGTTGGTCTACATCTTCACCGACGCCAAGATCGAAAAGGACGAGCTCGACGCCATGTTCCGGACCGCGGTCCAATCCAGCTTCAACCGCATCACCATCGATAGCGACCAAAGCACCTCCGACATCGCAGCGGTGCTTTCGAGCAAGAAGGTCGCCGTTCCGGACGCTAACGCGTTTCAAACCGCGCTCACCCAGGTTTGTCACGACCTGGCCCTCGATCTGGTTCGCAACGGAGAAGGCGTCAAGCACGTCGTCCAGGTTTCCGTGGCGGGAGCTCCGTCCAGGGAAGCCGCGCATCGGCTCGGCAAAGACGTCGCCAACTCGCCACTCGTGCAAACCGCCATTTGCGGCAACGATCCCAACATCGGTCGCCTGCTCATGGCGCTCGGCAAGAACATGGCCACGGCCTGTCCAGGCTACGATGTCACCCAATGCCACCTCCAGATCGGCGGTCGCACCGTTTTCGAGAACGGAGCGTGTGTCGTGAACGATGCGCTGGAAACCGAACTCAGCGACTATCTCAAGAACGCCCAGCTCTACGAAACCCAGGCTCCCGACGCAGACGGAAAATTTCATCCGCCCGTCACCTGGCCGACTCACGAGCGTTTGGTCGAGATTGATGTCCGGCTGGGCGTTGGCGAGGGATCCGCGACGGTTTGGGGCAGCGACCGCACCCACGAATACATCACCGAGAACGCGGACTATCGTTCCTGACAGATTCGCCTCGCCGGAGATGGCGACACTGGTAATGCGTCGGTCGTTGGCTACTTTCCAACCACCAGGACGTCGGCCTTGACGAAAACCAGCACCTTGCGGCTCCGATCCGCCTCGCCCGTTTCCGCATCCGGCGGAGAGGTCGTCCCCAGCAGGAGATACTCGCCCGCGCGCACGGTCACCGACATGATCACCCGCATGGAATAAAATGCCGGGATGGCGACTTCGACGGTCTCCTCGCCGCGCCGCGTTTCGTGGACCGTGTCTCCGGTGTAATAGACGATCTCAGGATTGAGGTTTATATCGATGGTCTTCCCATCAGCCCCCAGCACCGGATCCACCTCCACGGTCGTGCCCACATTTCGCGTTTCAAACGCACTGGGAATCGGAGCCCCGATCGCCAGAAAATCCGCCTCGTCCCCGTCTTCGGCTTCGTCCTCACGGCTTTCTTCAGCCTCATCCTCAGCGGCTTCCCAACCCGGGGCCTTGAACTCCGTCGGATAAACCATTTCCCGAATTGACTCTGCTTTGGCGCGTTGTCCGCTCCGCGCCAAAATCACCGCCGTCTCCAGCAACGTCGCCTCCCCGGACTCGATCATCTTCCCGAGAGAATCGCGAAGTGCCCCATCGTTGGACGACCTCGCCCCGGATTCATCGCCGTCACCGTGGCTCGCCATCAACGCGCCCAACTCCGCCTGCTTCAACTCGATCCACTCAACCTGGATTCGCAACTGCCTGGGCAGGTCCTGAGCCGAAACCAACGGGACCAGATTCAACCAACCAAACAACGCAATAATCAGGGGAATTCTCATGACGTCGCAGTATCCAAATTGCGTGAAGAAAAGACAAGCCTTCATTGCCGACACGTCTTCTTGCGTCCAATAAGCACTGTGAGTATCCCCCTGATCTTTGACGCCCATCTCGACCTCAGCCTCAACGCGATCGAGTGGAACCGCGATTTGCGCCAACCCGTCCGCGAAATTCGATCGCTCGAACGCGATGGGACCGACCTCAAAGGCCGTGGCGCCAACACCGTCGCGTTTCCGGAAATGAAAGCGGGCGGGGTCGGCCTGTGCGTCGCCACCCAGATTGCCGGTTGCATGAAACCCAAAGCCTCGGTCGCGACCTGGGAATCCCCACCCCAAGCCTGGGCCATGACCCAGGCCCAGCTCGCCTGGTATCGCGCCATGGAGGAGGAAGGCCAACTTCGCCAAATCCGCGACCTCGCAGAGCTCGACCACCACCTCGAAACCTGGGAGAACGACGCCGAAACGTGCCCCATCGGTTACATCCTCAGTCTCGAAGGCGCCGACTCCATCCTCACACCTCACCATCTCGAACGCGCCTGGGAAACCGGCTTGCGCGCCATGGGCCCGGCCCATTACGGCATCGGTCGCTACGCCCTGGGACACGATCAGGACGGTCCGCTCTCCGATCTCGGGCGCGATCTCATCCGCGAAATGGACCGGCTTGGGATGATCCTCGACGTCACCCATCTCTGCGACCGCACCTTCTGGGATGCGCTCGAACTCTTCGACGGTCCCGTCTGGGCCAGCCACAGCAACTGCCGCGCCCTCGTCGACAACCCCCGCCAATTCAGCGACGAACAACTCCGCGCCCTCATCGAACGCGGAGCCGTCATCGGAGCCGCCCTCGACACGTGGATGATCGTTCCCGACTGGATTCGCGGTGACTCCACGCCCGAAAACACCGGCGTTCGCCTCTCCCACCTCATCGATCACATGGACCACATTTGCCAACTCGCCGGCAACGCCCGCCACATCGGCATCGGCTCGGATCTCGACGGTGGCTTCGGCAAGGAGCAATCGCCCCTCGATCTCGACACCATCGCCGACCTCCCCAACATCCGCACGCTCCTCCTCGAACGCGGCTACAGCGCCAACGATGCCGACGGCGTCATGAGCGGAAACTTTCTTCGGTTTCTGCGCACCGCGTGGCGTCCCTGAATCTTGTCATTCACCACAATCCTTCGTGATGCGCCAAGCGGCCAGAAGACTGCGGCATCAATTCCCGAGCCTTTGTCTGGGGGGCTGGATTGCGTTTTGGGCCATCATCCCGCTGTGGTTGGGCTCGGCCATACGCCCCTCAAGCCTCCTTATCATCCTGGAAGGTGGCGCCATGGTTGAATTTCACCTTTGGGATGGCGCGTTCGGTTTTGAATCCTGGCTCTTCAACATCACCGCCGATCTTCCGGGCCAGGACTTCCGCGCCTGGCACATCTCACCCACCGTTCATGAATCCACCGCCTTTACGGCAGACTTCCGCTCAGCCTGGGGATTGGATTCTGCCGTGGATCGCGATGAAAGGAGTATCTGGATTGCCTGGTGGCTCGCATTCGCGGTGGTTTGGCTGGGTGTTAGCCTCGTCGGATTCATCGTCCAGCTAACAGCTAACAGCTAACAGCTAACAGCTACGCAAAGGCACCAAGGCGCAGTTGGTAGACCATTTCCCAAAGCAAATCCGACTCTCCATTTTTGATGAGTGCCAGGGGCGTCATCTTCCGAAACGCCGGGTTGGGCTTCTCGAGCCAACCTTTGAGTTCCTTCACATCACCTGCCAATTCTTGAAGCGCATGGATGAGGCGCACTGTTTCTCGAACCGGACGCTCCATGCTCGTGGGCAGTGGGTCTGCTTTCTCACAAGTCGCCAGCGTGCGCTCTGAGCAATTGGCCATCTCGGCAAAAAGCTTCCGGGTAATTCCCCGGTCTTTCCGCCATTTCATCAAGGCCGGGCCGCTCTTAATCCCTCTCTCCACCGCACCCGCATCTCGTCGGACCGCTCGATACTTGCTCGGTGCTTCTTGGACGTTGCTGTTTCGGTTCATGGCGTTGGGGGTAGTTCAGTTGGTAAAGTGTATTACCATTTCATTCACTTTCAACCATTTTCTGCAATTTTGCAGGTTTTAAGGATCCGGCCATTCGACTTCCCGGGTAACGGTCAGGTGGCTCTCGGGTTCCAGATTGCTGGGAAAGACGATCAAATTCCTTCCCTTCGAGAGCGCGGCGCTCGGTGCCAGAATCGCTTCGACACCGCTCTCCGCAAATCCCCAACCATAGGCTTGGGTCATCGCCTCAGTCCCCGATTGATTTTCGGACCGCCAATCGCACTCCACCATGGCTCGCTCAGAAAAACGCAACCGCTGACGCACTCTCCCATCGGTTAAATCCACCACCTTCTTCAACTTCACCGAAGCACTCACCAAAACCATCGGCGTCGATTGCGCGACCGGAAACCCGTAGTATCGCCCTGCCGCCAGAGATTCCGCCAACGCAGTCTCCGGATCCAACGCCGTGTAAGTCGCCAGGCAGTAATCCTTCACCAACCAACGACCGCTGCAAAACAGCGCTCCTTTCCCCGCAAACAAATCCGCTGTCGAAGCGAACCGCGGACTGACAAACCGAAACACCGTCCCTTCAAAATCAGTAACCAGATCCTCAACTCGGCCAGCAATACGTCGGCGAATGATCGCGCGATCTGAACTTCCCCCGAAACGGTAGACATGCGGGGCTTGGCCTGAGACCATCAAAAAT
>CAXBMO010000040.1:0-32065 GCA_963977015.1 uncultured bacterium
TTTCTGATCACCGCTCTTCCACCCGGTGGTAACTCATTTACCACAGACCTGAACCGGAGTTGCCTTTGGAGTGGCAGGGAATGCGTAAACGCGAACCGGTTCGCGGAGCCAAGGTCCTCTTGATGTCGCCGGAACCGTAACAGGTTCCGCACGTTCGTTCGCAATCGATGCGTGGTAAATCTTCGGTCGTCCGTGAAGAATGACGTTGTGGACACCCTTTTACGCAGGATCGACGAGCTAAGCGATCCTTCCCGTTACCCGGGACACCCTGAGCGGATCGAGATCCACCAGACTCACATTTCGGTGGTGTGTGTGGCGGGCGACGATGCCTACAAGCTCAAGAAGCCGGTCAAACTCCCGTTCCTGGATTACTCCACCCCGGCGTTGCGGGAATACTTCTGCCGGGAAGAGGTGCGCCTCAACCGGCGTCTCTGTCCCAACCTTTACCTGGGCGTCGCCCCGCTCTATGAGACCCCTCGTGGAGCTACGTTTGTGCGTGAGGCTTCCGCAAAGGTCGTTGACCATGCCGTGCTCATGCAGACCCTGCCGCAGGATCGCATGCTCGACGTGTTGTTGGAGGAAGACGCGGTTTCCGAATCCGAGATCCGCGACCTGGCAAGGCGCGTGGTGCGGTTTCATCAACTCGCCGCCCGGGATGAGCATACGGTGGAAGCGGGCGCTCCATCGCATCTCCATCAAAACATCCTCGCCAATTTCGAAGAGACCCTTGGGTTTTGCGGGAGCCTGTTTCAACCAGACCTGCATGCGCAACTTTGGAACCAGGCGGAGCAGGACGTGACTCGTCACCTTCCGTTGCTGGAAGAACGTTGCCGCAGCGGATTCGTGATCGATGGACACGGCGATCTTCACGCCCGGAACGTCTGTCTGATCACCCCTCCGGCAATCTACGACTGCATTGAGTTCAGCGCGAGTTTCCGTTGTGGCGACACCGCGGCCGAACACGCCTTTCTCATCATGGATCTGCGATATCGAGGACACACCAACCTCGCAAAAGCCTATCTGGATGAAGTGATCACCGAAAGTGGCGATGAAGAAATGCGGGATCTCATGCCGATGATGATCCGGTATCGAGCCATGGTCCGCGCGAAGGTTGCGGCGCTGACGACCCAGGAAGAGGAGGTCGGGCCGGAAGCTCTTCGGGAAGCCGTCACGTCAGCCCGTCGTCATCTCAATCTTGCAGCCATGGTCAGCTTGGAAGAGCGCGGACCTGCGCTCTTCATCGCCTGTGGTCTACCCGGAACCGGGAAAACCCACGTTTGTGAAGAACTGGCGCACCAGTCAGGCTGGACCTATGTGGCAAGCGATCGCGTGCGCAAAACATTGGCGGGGGTTGCGTTGCATGAAGCCGCTCCCCAATCAGCCTATACCCCGGAGTTTTCGGCCAAGACCTATGCCGAGCTTCGGGAACAGGCCAAGGCCACATTGTCCTCCGGCCCCGTGATCATTGACGCGAATTTCAGGTCTCGCGAATCGCGTTCGGCCATGATTGCGTTGGCCGCCGATTCGAGCATTCCAGTCCACCTGCTTTGGTTTCAGGCGCCTGAGAAGGTGATTGAAGAGCGCCTGCTCCACCGTGCTCATCGCAATCCATCTGCCAGTGACGCCGATTTGACGGTGTATCGCGCGCTGAAAGGTTCCTTTGAAGCGCCATCTCCTGGCGAAGGGGCGACGCTCGTTGAAATCGCCGGGAACCAGGACCGCGACGAGGCGATCACCCGGATCCTTCTCGCCAGCCAATCCTCATCCTGAGGGTTCAGCGCGACGCTCCACCCCTTCAATCACCAAACTGATACCCAAAGCGTTCGATCTCCTTGTGGTAGCGCGCCTCCACGAGTTCCCGAAGTTCGTCATCATAATGCGCCACATAGGAAGGGCGCTCGCCCTCGCGCATCATCAATGTGGGGAGGCTTTGATCTTTCAGCCCGAGACGTTTCGCGACCGTTTCGAAGTCCTGGTTCAGGCTCTCAAATCGTCCCACAAAATCGAGCGGCATGGTTCCGTCCTTCGCCTCCAACCAATGCAGTTGCGGACGCATCGCCCATTGGTCCGAATGATGTTTGAGAAAATCGCCGAATGAGCAGTCATCGGGAACCTGGTGTTTGGCGCGGTGCCTCGGATCATCCATCACATTGCGATACCAGGAAAACGCCCGCGCCCACGGATTCCTGACAAAGGTGAACTTGTAGTAGGATCGAAATTGCCGTGCGGTGACGGATTGAGCGTCGGACTTCGCGAAGCACTCCTTCCAAAACGGCTGGGGTTCCGGTTGGATTTGTCGAATCGTGCGATGGTCCTGGACTCCCGCCTCCAGGGTTTCAAAATGCCCCAACTTCTTTTCAATGCTGGTTCCGGCGGTCTTCGGGATGTGGATAAAAATGCAGCGATGCTGGTGGGAAATCATGCCTTGGGCTTCTCGGAAATTGGAAGTCCTCATATGGGCGACAACCCTCCCCAGATCAAGTCGCATCACGACTCCCGGCTTCGTCGGGCGAGGGCGAACCGCGCCAATTCCGGCAAAAACGATTCATTTTTCCGATTCACAGCGGCCAAATTTCCCGTCATAAGTCTCGTATGATTCCCTCTCTTCGCAGTGTTGGTGGTTTTCTTCGCGGAGACTCCACCCCATTCCAGATTTTCTCGACCACGATTCTCGCTTCGATCATTGGGTTTTTGCCCGGCTTTCAGCAAGCCCCGGGAATGATGCTGGCGGGGTTTCTCCTTCTGCTCATCGTCAACACCAACCTCTTTCTCGCGGGAATCGTCGGATCCATTGCCCGGCTGTTGGGACTGGCCTTGCAACCCGTCAGTTTCGGGGTTGGAAGATGGCTCATCGATGGCCCGCTTTCCTCGCTGTTCACCAGCCTCATCAACGGCCCGGTCACCGCCTGGTTCGGGTTTGAGAACTATGTCGCCTCGGGTGGTTTGCTCTTGGGAGCGGTCTTCGGACTCGTGGCCGGCATCGTGTTTTCCGGAATCATTGCCGGCTTTCGCAAGCGCATGGCCGCGCTGGAATCGGTCGAGACCTTTCAGAAGGCCAGCAATTTCTGGCTGAGCCGCTTCTTCGGCTGGATCTTTTTTGGCGGCCTCAAAGGGAAGGAAGATTGGGAAACCATGAACCAGCGCAAGATCGGCAAGCCCGTTCGCTTCATCGGAATCGGAATCGCCGTTGTCGTGATCGGCCTACTGGTTGCCTCCCCTTACCTCATCTCAAACACCTGGCTGGCGTCCGTCGTTCGCAACCAGGTCGAACCGCTGAATGGAGCGACCGTGGACCTTGAAGCCGTCGATCTTGACCTCGCCAGTGGCAAGCTCGCGGTCGAGACGCTCGCGTTGTGCGATCCGAACGAGTTGAAGCAGAACCTGTTTCAATCCGTCCGGCTCGAAGCCAGTCTCAGCGAATCCGATCTCCTCTCCCGCAAGTATGCGATCGACCGGCTCGAAGTTTCCGGCGCCAAGATCAATGAAATGCGGGAGCAACCGGGCAAGCGAATTGGCCCCAAGCCCGAACCATCGGCTGATCCGGATTTGCCCGACCCGACTCAGGAAGACGAAGACGAGCGAACGTTCTCGATCGAGGGCGCGGTCGACAAAGCGGACGAACTCAAAGCTCATCTGGCCGAACTGAAAAAGTGGTTGGGCAAAATCAGCGGAGGCAAGGAGGAAGATGCCGGCATCGATGGCGAAGGGGAGACGCTGGAAGAGCGGCTCGAACGGCTCGCCAAGGAACTCGGCTACGCGCAGGTCATCGCCAGTCATCGCATTGCGGACAAACCCCGTTTCACGATTCACGAATTGGTCGTCAATGACGTTACCGTTCGCCAAATGCCCGGCGAAACGCTCAACGTTCTCGGCACCGATCTGTCGACCGAAGCTCACCTGGTCGAAGGCGCATCCACGCTTCAGGTAACGAGCGACAGCGACCGGCTCGGCTTGGCCCTGACGATCGACAAAGACTCCGGTCCCCTCACCTTCCACTACCGCGAATTGCCGACTGAGACGGTGAAAGGTTGGTTGAAGAAGGATTCCAAATTCCCGTTCTCCGGTGGCCATTTCAACATCGAAGCGAACGGCACCCTCACCGGAGGCGAAGTCCATTTGCCGCTTCAGGTCACCGCCGTCGGCAGCCAGCTTCAGTTGGGCGGCCGCACCTTCAACGCGCCCGAGGTTCCCTTCACCGTGCTGATTTCCGGAGCGCTCGACAACCCCAGAATTCGCCCCCAGCTCAAGGAACTCCTGCGCGGCGCCAAAGGCCAGCTTCTGGAGGAAGGCAAGTCGAAGGTTCGTGACAAGATCAACGAGAAGCTGGGCGACCGTTTCAACGGCATTCTCGGCGGCGGCAGCGAGGAAGACGGCGAAAGCGGAATGGATAAAGCCGGCAGCGCGCTCGATTCGTTTTTGCAGCGCCGCAAAGAGAAAAAGGAAGGGAAGTGAACCGTTTCGAGAGGCCGAAACGCGAAGTTCGAGAACTTGTCACAGAAAAACTTTTGCCCTTCGGTCTCTCCCGCTCAGCGTGCTTGTGTATTAACCACTAGAAACATGAGCAATACCAAAACACACTGCTATTTAAAGATCCTTGCCATCGCGGCTTTCCTCTTCGCGGGAGCCAGCGTTCAGGCTGATTGTATCAGCAATCCAGTCCGCCCGGAAAACCGCTGGTCGGCTTGGGAAACGGTGGCGACCAGCCATGGAGTGGATCTTCAGGTTCGCTACTATACCTTTACCGGCGGTCCCTGGGGCACTGGCCGGGAGAATACGACGGTTCAGTTTCAATATGTGAACACGGACAACTACTCCCACAGCGCCTACCTGACCGGTGTGAATGGACACCTCCTCGTCGGCGAGCCGTTGTGGTGGAATCGTAAATCGTTCGCCCACGTTCCGTTTTCGATTCCAGATCAATCCGTATCGTTGGCGGGAGGCGAGACCGCCCAGAGCGAGACCTTCACGTTCGAAGGCCGTATCTGTAAATACTCGATCCGCTTTTACGCGCGCTAGTCGAGATCCAGATCGCACCTTCGCGAGTTCTGCGAAGAAACCTTTCGATATCACAACGAGGGAGCCTTGCCGACGGTGAGGCTCCCTTTTTTGGGGCGTTTTTGCGCCGGCAGGTGAACCGGTTTTCCACTCGTCTGGGATTCCTCACGATTTTGATCATAAAATGTGTCGGTTTTTGTGAGGGAGATGAGGTATAGTTCTCCCAACCCCTTTTTAAAGAAACTATGACTACACCAACCGCGGAAGCATTGTTGGACCTCGAACGGAAGATTGAATCGGATGTTATTGAATGCCGGCGCCTCTTGGACCTTGGGCTGGATGAGGCGGTGGACGAATTGAGGCGCACCTGCAGTGAAGCGGGCCTGTCGAGCAGCAACACTGCCGAGCGGCTCAAGCAGATGGCCGATCAAAGCTGCCAACATCTGAAAACCGTTCAGAAGAGTTTGGGCATGCTGAACCTGGCGATGAACCAGTTTGTCCTGACCGACGGACTAACCCTGGAAAACATCAACACGTTCGACAAGTGGCGCGACCGCGTGTTGAGCGAGCTTCACACCGCCCAGGAAGCGATCCAGGAGATTCAGCTGGATGGTGACATGGGATGGAAATTGGAATTGATGGACGTGTGGCGCCGCTTCCGGCACCAACTGGAAGTGATTCGCGTTCACATGGCCCTCGACGAACAACATGCGGAAGCTGAGTTGCAAGCCGAGCGGGAGCGCCTCATGAAACGCGTCACGGAACTGGAGGATGACATTGAAAAGAATCCGCACGAAGTTCGCAGACTGCTGCACGAATTGGGGAGCGAAGCCAAAAAGGACCCGAATGCGCCCACGCTGGGAGGATGGGTCAAAGCGCTGTTGATGTGGCAGGACCAACCCGTGCCCGAGGAAATCAAGCAGATGAACGTCAAGCAGGCTGCAGGTCGCGACTCGTAATCCGGACGAGCAGCATGCCTGGAACCGCGGCAACGAAACAGAGGGTTGGAATTCGGTCAGCCCCTAATATTCTTCTTTGTCCTCACTCGCGGCCCAATTCTGAAACGCGACGATGGCCTCCCCGGGCAACAACCGTTTCGTGACGAGATCCCGCTCGGCAACCGGCTTCCCGATTTCCTGATAGATGAATCGATCGTCGAACCCGATCTCTGCAGCGTCATCTTGGGAATTCGCATAGTAAATCGCGTCGAGACGCGCCCAATAAATCGCGCCGAGACACATGGGGCACGGCTCGCAGCTGCAATAGATGGAACAGCCCTTCAGCTGGAATTCTTCCAGCCTGGTTGTGGCTGCACGAATCGCAACGACTTCCGCGTGAGCCGTGGGATCCAGATTCTTCGTCACCAAATTGGTCCCCGTCGCCACAATGTCTCCGTCGCGCGCGATCACGGCGCCAAACGGGCCACCTTTTCCGCTCGCAACGTTGTCGAGCGAAAGCTGAATGGCTTCACGCATGAGGGCTTCATGATTGGGCTTGCTCATCACTCCCAGCTTGGGCTTACTCATCCCGAACACAAGAGATGAATGGCAATCGCCCGTTGCCGACCTAAGATCAAAAAAAATGTCGCCCCGAACTCGAGTCCGCCCCTCTTCATTGAATCGTAAAGGCAGTTCCATCGGAGGGGGATGCCTGTTCCTGTTTGCAATCCCCTTTGCCGCAGCAGGTATTTTCTGCCTGTTCGCAGCCTGGGCAGTCTGTTGGAAAGCCCAGGAGGTGCGACTATGGGAGCTGTTGGACGCCACGATTGAGACCGTGCCGGAGAAGAAGCAGGGCCACTGGGACGAGCTCACCTATCGCTACCGTTGGGAAGGAAGATGGATCACCGCAACCAACGGCGTCGACGGCGATTTCATGAATCCGAAGGCCGAGATCGATTTTTGGAAACGGGTTAGCGAGGCAAAGGAATACGAAGAGACGATCCCGGTTTGGGTAAACCCGAAACGGCCGGACAAGAGCTACGTCTTGCCGCCGCGGGCCTCGTTTGCTCCCCTGATGGTCGGCATCTTCGCGATTTCCCACGGCGGTATCGGGCTGGGGTTGATGACGGCCAGCTTCCTGACAATTCGCGCCGAACGCCATCGTGCCAAGGCCGAACGCCAATGGCCGGAGCAGCCTTGGAAGTGGCGAAAAGATTGGGTGCGGGGCGTCGCAAAAGTTTCCAGGCCGCCGTGGCACTGGCTAATCGGCTACTTCACCTTGGTGGTGCTGTCATTGGGCAGTTGGATGGGCTTTCTGCTCTTTACCGAACCAAATGCGACGCTCGGTAATCGAGTCCTCGCCCTCATCATGATCAGTGCCGGGTTGTTGTTCGCCTGGTTTTGCGCCCGCCAGTTCAAGCAATACCGGCGGAATCAGGAATTCACGCTGAAGCTGCCGCTCGACGGGCTCGTTGCCGGGGAAACCACCCAGTTGTTGCTGGAGGACAGCGCGGCGTCAGCCTATCGCCTCCATGAAGCCACGAGAACCTGGACATTGAAGTGTGTTGGCGAAACGTCGGATGGCGAGAATTCCTCAACCGCCTCGCTTTGGCAGGGCGAAGTCGACGTAAAGGCAGAAAGCGGTCGCAGTCGCGAACTGACGGTCACGATTCCTGCGGGAGCGCCGTTGACGAGTTGCTGGAGCCACTCGGGAAAGGGCATTCGTTGGGAACTCGTGGGCAAGGGGAGCAATCGCTCCAAGCTGGGCCCCTTTCTGTTGCCCGTTTTTCGCTCGAACGAGGCTTCGCAAGAAGCCGTTGAAACCTTTCAGCCCGCGAACGACGACTCCGATCAACCGTTGCAGCCGGACGCGTGGAACGCGGCGTTTCAGGCCGAACAGATTGATTTCGACCCCGGCGCCTCGCCCGCCCATTTCGTTTTTGGCCCGCGTCGCCACAGCATGCCGGCGACCACCTCCATGATCATCGGCGTTGCGTTCACCGCCTTTGGATTTGGATTCCAGTTTATCCCGAACTTCATCCCCCGCATTTTTGGAGGAATTTTCGGACTGGTAGGGCTCTTCATGCTGAAATCCGCGTTTTGGCAGAATTTCGGAACCTTCACTCTGGATGTGGATGATCAGGGGCTCCGCCTTTCCAAAACGCTTTTTGGCAAAACCCGGGAAACCACCTGGGCTCCCGACCAGATTGACGACATCGTCGCGGCAAACGCAGCCGCCTACAACGACGTCCAGTTTTACGTGATTCATCTCGTTCCCAAGGTCGGCAAAAAGGTGACGCTCACGCCCCTGATTGCGACGTGGTCCACGGCCGATGCCTTTTCCCAAACCCTGCTCCAAAGTCTGGGACGCCCACGCCCTGAAGTGCGTCAATCTGGCAATAACGAAGCTTGAATCTTCCCCGGCTTCCGTTACAAAAGGTTGTGTCCCTACCTCAGTCCCAAATTGCTCTCCCGGTCCCGATGCCGCATTCGGAATACGGACCCACTGTCGTCATCAGCAACGTCTGGCCCACGATCGAAGGCGGGCGCTACGCGATCAAACGAATCCCCGGTGAACCCATCGAAGTTTGGGCGGATATTTTCAAGGACGGTCATGACGTGCTCGATGCGGTGGTAAAATGGCGCAAGCGCGGGGTCCGGGTTTGGGAAGAGCAACGGATGCGGTTTCACGAAAACGATCGCTGGTTCTCAAAGTTCGAGCTGGAAGATCTGGGCGAATGGGAATTCACGATTGATGCGTGGATGGACGAATTCAAAACTTGGCTCCACGAATACGAGAAGAAATTCGAAGCACGCAAGGCTGACGAGACGCTCCAAACCGAGATCACGGAAGGCGCCATCATCGTGGAGGACTCCGCCAAAATTGCCGAAGCGGCAAAATGCCCGAAGGACGCGGAAATCTTGCGGGGAGTCGCTTCCCGGATCCGTGAAGCCGACGCGAAAACGGCGATGAACCTGGTGAAGAATGGCGAGTTTCGCGTGTTGATGCACCAATGGACGAACCGCTCCAAGTCCACGTCTTACCAACCGTTTCTCCGCATCCGGGTTGAGCGCGAGCGAGCCCGCTTCAGCTCCTGGTATGAGTTTTTTCCCCGGGGCGCCGAAGGCAGCGCGACGAAGCACTCCAAGTTTCGCGATTGCGTCGAGCGTCTTCGCTACGCAAAGAATCTGGGCTTTGATGTCGCCTACTTTCCGCCGATCCACCCGATTGGCGAAACGTTCCGCAAAGGCAAGGACGGGAAGCTCTATGCCGAAGATGGTGAGCCGGGTTCGCCGTGGGCAATCGGCAGCGCCGCCGGTGGTCACTACTCGACCCATCCCGAGCTGGGAACGGTGGAAGACTTTGAGTGGTTGGTCAATGAAGCGAAGAAAATCGATATCGAGATCGCCCTCGATTTCGCGATCAATTGCTCGCCCGATCATCCTTTTGTAAAGACCCATCCGGATTGGTTTTTCCATCGCCCGGATGGAACGATCAAGTATGCGGAGAACCCGCCGAAGAAGTATCAGGACATCTACCCGCTCAATTTCCACTGCGAGGATTGGAAGAATCTCTGGGCGGAGATGGTGAACATCGTCCTGTTCTGGATTGGCCGCGGCGTCAAAATTTTCCGCGTGGATAACCCCCATACCAAGCCCTTCGCATTCTGGGAATACCTCATTGCCCAGGTTCAGAAAAAGCATCCTGACGTGATCTTTCTCGCCGAGGCGTTCACGCGTCCCCGGATGATGGAAATGCTCGGAAAAATCGGTTTCAGCCAAAGCTACAGCTACTTTACCTGGCGCACTCAGAAGCAGGAACTCATCGACTACGCTGAGGAACTCGCTCACGGACCGATGAAGGAATATTATCGCGCCAACTTCTGGCCGAACACGCCCGACATCCTGGTTCAGCCCCTGGTCGACGGGCCTCCGGCCGCGTTCAAGATTCGAGCGGCTCTTGCGGCAACCCTGATGCCAAGTTGGGGCATGTATTCCGGATTGGAGTTCTGCGAAAACCAGAAGCATCCCGATCGTGATGAATACCGCGACAACGAGAAGTTTGAGCTCAAAGAGCGCGACTGGAACAAGTCCGGCAACATCAAGGAATTCATCCGGCGCCTCAATCACATCCGCGCGACCAACCCTGCGTTCCACGAATACTCAAACCTCGTTTTCTGCCACACGGACAACGACCACATTCTCGCCTTTGCCAAGCGCAGCAGCGATGGCGCCAACGCCGTCATTGTCGTCATCAATCTCGATCCTCACGTTGAGCGAAAAGGCAGCGTCAATCTCCCGCTCGACTTCCTCGGACTGGAAGGCCACGCCGGAGGTTTCCGCGTCAAAGACGTAATGTATGGCGAAACCTACGATTGGATCGGCGCAGGTAACTGGGTGCAGCTAAACCCGCAATCCAAGCCGCTCCACATCCTCCAGGTTCAGCTGTAACCGGCTAGTCCGGTCGCTCCATATCGAATTGGTCCCGGGTTCGGCAATACGCCGCCGGCGCCTGCATTCTTCCAATCGGATGAAACTCGTCCGAATTGACGAGGAGCGTTTCCGGGTCGAGCACGCCATCCCGCACCACCAGGCGATGAACGACGCCGATGACGAGACGATTGCGGCCAATCTCGAGCGTCGCCCACTCCTTGCATTCCATCGCCACCGGAGATTCCGCGATCCGGGGAGGTTTGACCACCGTGCTTGGCACCGTCGTTAGTCCCGCATGTTCGATCTCGCTCTCGCCAAACTCCAATTCCGCCGCCGTCAGATTCATCGCCTCGGCGGTCGCTTCATCCACCAGATTCACGACAAACTCTCCGGTTCGGCGAATGTTCCGCGCCGTGTCCTTCGGAATTTCAGCGGATTTGTTGCCCGGGGCGAACGCCAGGATCGGCGGCTGCGTTCCAAACACATTAAAAAAGCTGAAGGGCGCCGCGTTCACCCGTCCGTCCGCATCCTGCGTTGTGACCCAGGCAATCGGGCGGGGCGTGACCAGTCCGGCGAGCAATTTGTAGGCACTGCTTTGGTGTTCTCCAAGAAGATCAAATTCCATGAAGAGTGCATCGCCGTTTCGTCGCAGAATTCAACCGAAGCTTTCATCGGCCGGAAGTCGATTCCCCCAGCCTATTCCAGCAACTGGTCCACATCATTCAGGGCCACGCGAAACACCTCGGTCTGCAATTTGCATCGTGAAAGAGCAATCCAAAGCGAACCATCGTGCTCGATCACGTGAGGATATTGCAGGCTGGCGATCCCCTGGGAAAACTTCTTCCAAATGCTCTCAAACCCACTCGGCGCTGATGGAGCCGGAACATCCAGCTGAGCCATGCGGGTAAAATGCCTCCCGTCCTCACTGACGGAAAGGTGAAGCTGACGGCGTCCCCATTTCGGATTGGCGTTGGAGATCATCACGCGATATCCCCGGCTCGTTTTGATGGAAAAGATCTTGCTGGTTGAATTTGGGAAATTCGTCAGGGCGGGCGTGGACCACGTTTTCCCAAGATCTTGGGACGTCGCATGAAACAGGCGTTGCGAACCTCCGTTGTCCCGAAAGAGCGCGTTGAGGCTGTCGTCCGGCATGAGCCAGAAGATCGGTTCGTCGGGCCGGAATCCCTTCACTTCCGCAAGATCAACCACCCGATGTTCCCGCCATTCGTCGAGCCGACCTTTGCCGCCAATGAGAATCGTCACATTGAAACGGGCGTCCCGCCGAGTCAGAATCCAATCGCCGGTCGGAAGTTTCTGCGGCGGAAAATTATTGATGGCGTTGTCATACACCCAGGAAACGAACTCCCAACGTTCCGTCTCCGGATTCCAGCCATAGGCCCACAACTCCAATTCCTTGTTCGCCCCGAAAGCGCCCTTCCCACGATAATGTGCCGCAAGCGCCAGCAACTGCCCGTCACGCACCCAGAGCCCGCGGGCAATGAATGCGTAGGGTTCGTCGGGCATGCCGGTGACCGACCGTGCATCGCTCCAGGTGATTCCATCGTCGCTCGTGGCGAACTTGATCTCCTGCGTTGGCCAGTCTTCGATCTTTGGGCCGTCACTCCAGATGCACCAGAACTTGTCGTGGTGATGGATCAGGTAGTTGTGCAATTGCAACCGCATCCGATTCATCTCCAGTTTTTCACCCACCTCAAAATCCGGCGACAGCGCCACCGGATTGATCACCGCGTGGGCGCCCTGCAACCGCGGCAACGCCTCATAATCAATCGCTGCCGGATCCGTTCCGGTCTGCGGCAGATTCAGAATCGGCAACGGGTCGGCTGCAATCAGAGAGGTCGAGAAAAGGACCAGCGCGAGGGTCGTGATCTGGGTCATCGCACCGTTTTTAGGAGTTTTTGGATTCCAGGTCAACGCTTCCCGTGATCCTCCAGTTGCGACCCAACGGACAATCCAGCGCTCAACGCGGATCGCTGATGCCGCCCCAAAAGGGAGAACTCTTGAAAGGAGGCCAGCTCAGACCTGTGTAGTCTTTATGCGACTTCTTGTGTCAGCCGCCATTTTCCTCTCGGCCACTTGCTCACCCGTCGGCGCGGTCGACTTTGCCACCGACATCAAACCGGTCCTCGAGGCGAAATGCCTGAGCTGTCACAACCCGAATAACCCGAAAGGCGATCTCTCCCTCGCAACCCTGGCGGAGATGCGTTCCTACGGGGAAGATTTGGTGACGCCTGGCAATCATCGCGACAGCCTCCTGCACCAGGTCGTGATTTCGTTGGACGGGGACGAACCGGAAATGCCGAAGAAGGGCGATCCGTTGACTCAGGACCAGGCGGCGTTGCTCGCAGAATGGATCGATGCCGGGGCGCCATGGCCGGATCAGCTCGTTTTGAAGGAAGCGTCAAAGGCCGACCGCTCCTGGTGGGCCTATCAACCGTTGGCCGATCCCGAGTTCGAGACCATTGATGCCCACATCGACGCGGCCCTGCAGAAGCAGGGGTTGAAGCGCAATCCGAGGGCAGATCGCCCGGACTTGATTCGCCGCGTCTATTACGATGTGACCGGTTTGCCGCCAACGCCGGAGGAGGTGCAGGCCTTTGCAACCAGCGCGGATCCTCAGGCATGGGAGAAGCTCGTTGACGAATTGTTGGCTTCGCCGCGCTATGGGGAACGCTGGGGTCGGCATTGGCTGGACGTGGTGCGCTTTGGCGAGAGCAAGGGATTCGAGCGCAATGTCATCCTCAACAACATCTGGCCCTTCCGCGATTTTGTGATTCGCTCGATCAACGAGGACAAACCGTTCGATCAGTTCATCCTCGAGCACCTCGCGGGTGACGTCGTGGGAAAGGGACAGCCGGAGGTTGAGGTCGGAACGACCTTTCTCGTTGCCGGCCCTTACGATGATGTTGGGAATCAGGACGCCAAGGCCAAAAAGATCATTCGCGCGAACACGCTGGACGACATGATCACGGCAACGGGTTCCGCCTTTCTCGGAATGACGATCAATTGCGCCAAGTGCCACGACCACAAGTTCGACCCGATTCAGCAGGCGGACTACTATCGGCTGCGAGCGGCGCTTGAAGGCGTGCAACAGGGCCAGCGGGTTCTGGCGACGGCAGAGCAACGCAACGACTTTGCGGCGAAGACCCAGCCGCTGAAGGAACGCGAGGCGTTGCTGAAAAAACAAATCAGGGAACGAGAGAACGCGATCGTCGCCCGCTCGACCAAGAATCCCGAGACGCTCCCAACCGTCACCCGCCCCAAAGTCGCCCGAACCGGGACCGAGGATCGCTTCCCTCCCCTGCTCGCCCAGGCGGTTCGACTGGTGCCGTATTCCAACGACACCGATCCCCTTCGCAATGGAATTCGCCTCGATGAGTTTGAGGTTTGGACCGATGAAGCTGAGCCGCGAAATGTCGCCCTGCGAGCGAACGGCGGAGTCGCCGAAGCGGCTGGGCGCGCGGTGGAGGATTCCGACGACAACGCGAAAAACGCGTATGGCCCCAGCCTCGTGAACGATGGAGAGTTCGGCAAACGCTGGTTCTCGGCCGGCGATCACCGGCTCACGATTCGGTTCGCGAAACCGGAACGCATTCATCGGGTCGTGTATTCGAGCGACCGGCCTGGCGAACTGCCGAACCATCGCAAAATGGTGTTTGTCGGGGAGTATGCGCTGCAGGCAAGCGAGGACGGAAAAACCTGGAAGACCGTCAGCGAATCCTGGGATCGCGAACCGATCAATCCGACCTTCCTGCGTCAGCGCCAACTACGCTTCGCGACGACCGAAGCCGAGAAACAGGAAATCGCGACTCTTCGTCGTGAACTGGCGCAGGTAACCTCTCAACTGAACCGCATTCAGCCACTGTCGACGGTCTGGGCGGGAACGTTCAAGCAACCCACGGAACCCACCTTTCTCGCAATTGGCGGAGATCCCAACAAACCGGCAGACGAGATTGTTCCCGCGAGTTTCAGCACGTTGGAGCAGATCGTCGATCCCTATGAACTCAGTTCCCAAACTCCGGAAGCCGACCGGCGCCTTGCTCTCGCCAAGTGGATCACCAACCCCCGGAATGCGTTAACCCTGAGGGTTCTCGCCAACCGGGTCTGGCACTACCATTTCGGCACCGGGATTGTCGCGACCCCATCGGACTTTGGCTACATGGGAAGCCCTCCGAGCCATCCCAAGCTGCTCGACTACCTGGCGCGTCGCCTCAAGGAAAACGGTTGGCGTTGGAAGCCGCTTCATCGCGAGATTCTGCTTTCGCAAACCTATCAGCAATCCGCAACCTACCGGGAAGACGCCGCCAAGCTCGACGCCGAATCGCGGTTGCTCTGGAGGTTCCCTCCGCGACGCCTTTCCGCCGAGGAAATTCGCGACACCATCCTAACCGTCTCCAACAAGCTGGACTTGACGATGGGCGGCCCGGGATTCCGTCTCTACAAATTCACGCAAGACAACGTCTGCACCTATTTCCCGCTCGACGAGCACGGCCCGGAAACGTGGCGCCGCGCGGTTTACCACCAGAACCCGCGAGCCGCGACGATGGATCTCCTCACCGAGTTTGATTGTCCGGACCCCGCGTTTGCCACGCCCCGGCGGGCCAGCACGACCACGCCACTCCAAGCCCTGACATTGATGAACCACTCCTTTACGATGGAGATGTCCGGCCATTTCGCCGAACGGTTGCAACAGCATTCAAACACGACGCAGGAACAAGTCGGGCACGCTTTTAGTCTCGCATTCGGTAGAAGCCCGACCGATGAAGAGGCGCAAAACGCAGCCGCGTTGATTCACGAACATGGACTCACCGCGTTTTCCCGAGCCCTTTTGAACAGTAACGAATTCATCTACCTGAGATAATGTTCTTGGAACTATTACTACAGCTGTTTTGGCTGCCCTATGAGCTCTTAACCAAGTTGAAGGATAACTCTCGTCTTGGAAATTCTCCGCAAGAAGAGGACAATCTGAAGTTTTGGAAAGGGTGCGCGATGTTCGCAACCGCCTTCGTCCTGATTCCGCTCGTGGTATTACTCGGTGCCTGGTATTATATTTCCCACCGTTGATCGTTGATTGTATGAAAACCCCTTACGCCCAAACCCGCCGCCATTTTCTCGGCCAGGCACCCACCGCTCTCGCTGGTGTTGGACTAACCAGCCTCCTGCAACGCGACCTGCTTGCCTCGGCCAAAACCCACACTCCCAAGGCCAAACGGGTGCTCCAGATTTTCTGTCCCGGCGCGGCGTCCCACGTCGATCTTTGGGAACACAAGCCGGAGCTTGAGCGCATGTCCGGGAACCCGCTTCCCGGCGAGGAAGACTTTTCCTCGTTCCAGGGAAAGAACGGAAACTTGATGAAATCGCCCTGGCCCTTTGTTCGCGCCGGCAAATCAGGCAAGATGATTTCCTCCATGCTTCCCAACATGGCTCGTCATGTCGATGACATCGCCTTTTGCCACGGAATGTGGTCGAAAACCAATACCCACGGTCCCGGTTGCGTCTTCGTGAATACCGGCCACGACACCGAGGGCTTTCCCTCTGCCGGTGCCTGGACCAGCTACGCACTGGGAAGCTTGACCGACAATCTTCCGGCCTATGTCGCGATCACCGACATGCGCGGCGAGCCTCCGAATGGAAAAGCCAATTGGTCGAACGGATTCCTCCCGGCGCAACATCAGGCGATCATGATGAATGCGCAGCAGCCGATTCGGAACCTCGATCTGCCAAAAGGCGTGACTCCCAAACAGGAAGCCGCATCGCGGGATTTTCTCCGGGTTCTCAACGAGCAGCATTTGGAGCGAAATCCCGGTTTGAGCGAATTGCAGGCTCGGATGCAGGCTTATGAACTTGCGGCACGCATGCAGTTGAGCGCGCCGGAGGTTTCTGATCTGGGAGCGGAGCCGACCTCATTGCGTCAAGCCTACGGCGCGGATGACCCAAACCGCCTCAAAGCCGGTTACGCGAGAAACTGCATCCTGGCGAGGCGTCTGCTGGAACGCGGTGTCCGTTACGTCAACCTCTACTGTGCCTCGCGCGCCTCCGGAGTCGACGGCCTGCTCAACTGGGATGCTCACAAAACGCTGAAGGGGGATTACGAACGCCATTGCCCGATTTTCGATCAGCCGACGGCGGCCTTGCTCAGCGATCTCAAGCAACGCGGGCTGCTCGACGACACGCTGGTTCTCTGGACAACCGAGTTTGGCCGCATGCCGACCCATCAAGCCGGAACGGTCGGTCGCGACCACAATCCGGACGCATTCACCTGTTGGATGATGGGGGCCGGAATCAAGGGCGGTGTCAGCTATGGGGCAACGGATCCGTTTGGCCGCCGGGCAGAAGTCAACAAGACCTCGATTTGGGATTTCTACGCGACCGTTCTCCATCTCCTCGGAATGGATCACGAGAAGCTGACGTTCTACAACAACGGCCTCGATCGCCGCCTAACCGATGTCCATGGCCATGTTCTGCGACGGATTCTCGCGTAGGACAACGCCGTTTCGCCGGGCGGTGGCATCCAACTCAGAAATCCATTCTCAGGCCGGAAAACCACGTCCAGCCATCAAAGCGGGCGTTGCTCATCCGTGCATATTCAACTCCCGTCATCAGCTTGAGTTGATTGCCATGGAGAAAGTAATTGAGGCCCAGATAACCGGCGTGATAGCCCTCCCCTCGCGTCGGGCTCGACGCAAACAGCGCCTGCCGTTCATAGCGTTTTTGCAACACCAAACCATCATCGCCTGACGAAGCGGCATACTGATAGCGTCCCACCAATTCCCATTTTTCTCCCAACTGATAGGTTGGCAGGAGCACAATTCCAAAAGCATCGGAATCATCCTGGGTGAGGGAAACGATGAAGTCGGTGACCAGCGCGAGTTTTCCCGCTTCATACGTTTCATTGTAGCTCGCCGACAATGAAACGGCGTGATCCACCGGCGCCGTGATCTGCTGATCATCACTTCCGGCAAGGTAGTCGATTCCCAGGTTCAAGTGTTCGCGAATATCCCAACCCAGCTTTCCGAGAAAGAGCGTTCCGTTCTCGAAACGTGAAAACTCATCCGTATCGTCGCCCGAATAGAGGGAAAGAACATACGATAGCGATCCAACCTCTCCTCCGATCAAAATCCCGGTGGCTTTGGCAGGAGCCAGCTGGTTCACGAGGAGGGAACGCTCGAACGTCTTTATCTTCTTTGCCGCGGTACTATATTCGCGGGTAAAACGCGGCTTCATCTTCCCGGCGGCAATTTGAAAACGGGACAACGCTTTCTTTGAATTCCCAAACGGGCTCCAGGCCAGATAGGAGGTTGAGAGATTGTCGTAAAACTCGCCACCCTCCGGTTCAAAGTTCGCGGCGCCTGAGAAATAGAGATTCCCCAAAACCTGCGCCTTGCCCCCAAAGCGAAAGCGACGGAATTCGCCGTCTGCAACGTCGTCTTCGCCAGCCTCCGCGATCGCATATTGGTATTGAACCAATCCGGTCAGCGCCAGCCTTTGCAAGACCGGGTCATCCTGGTCATCAAACAGCGTCGGCACATCCCAGAGGCGATCAGGAAGGGAAGGCAGGTCCTCTGCAAGCCCACCCGATGGGAAGAGCCCGGCAACCAAAGCCAGGCCCGCGCAAATTCGCGTCATCATGCGTTTTTATTGCTCGCCGGTCTCAGGTTTCCAGTCGGCTGGAGCCCCTTCGTTCAGCGTCGCGATCACTTCATCCGTGATGTCGATGGTGAGGTCAGCCGAAACGTAGGGAACGGAGGAAACGCCGCTGCTTCGAAAACTGAGATTCTGGACGATCGCCAGATTCTTCAGCTTCGCGACCTCTTCAATTGCGACATCAATTTCGCCCACGATCTCCGCCTGGACCTTGGCGATTCGCGCCGCCAATTCCAAATTGCTCTGGTGGCGAAGTTTTTCCGTTTCCGTCTGAATTTCGACCAGCTCCACGGATCGCTTCCGGGCCTCACCCGCAGTCTCCCGCTTCTTTTCGTCGCTCAAGGTTGGATCATCCAACATCTGCTGGGCACTCCGCTGCGATTCAGAAAGTTCCTGAATTTTCGCGACCGGCTCGACCAGCTTCTTCGCTTCGGCGTCCTTGAGTTCCTGGAGAGACGCTTTTTCGAGATGAGTTCGAAAGTAAGCCTGTTGCGCTTTCTTGTAGTCGATCACTCCATTTTGAGATCCTGTGCCTGGCTCGCAGCTGCGGGAAAGAAGGCGATCAGGACCAAACAAACCAATCTGAATTTCATGATTTCGAACTAGGATTGCTGCGTTTGACGAGCCCGCTCCTTCACGCAAACGCAAAGGCAGGCCATCGAGTTGCATCCATCGCAAAAGCTGGTTCGGCAACGCTTCGGGACTTCGCCTTTCAACACCTTTTCAATCCGGCTGTGGCAACCGGTGCAGCAAGAACCTGCACCCGTTTTCGCAATGACCTCGCTCAGTTCCACCGATGCCTGATTCTCCATAAGTTGTTGGATATCCGACTCATAGATCGCCTTACACCGGCAGATGCACGGTCCCTTGGACGGGGCGATCGACAGCTTGGGGCAAGGAGTTGAAAGCGACAAAACGGTAGAGTATTAATTGATATTGAGACCCAGTCTCAGTAATTCGTGAATTTTCGCAAGCACTTTTTGCCATAAATTGAAACTGAGTCTCAATATCATTGCCAGTTCTCGTCCGCCACGGCAGCCCTTGCCGGACTTTGTTTCGAGGCCTTTGCCTGCCTGGAGGACTTTGGCTTTTCCTCCAGAATTTTCTGCAGAATCCGATCCAATTCAGAATCGGTGAAGGTCACGGTTCGAGGGAGACGACTATCGGTATTGGAGTAGTTCATTACGGAAACATGACGCAGGTTGGAAACCCAACTGCTGCCGGATTGACCTGTGATTGGCGATGCGTTGTCCTCCTACGCCGCGTTGAGAAACTGAGACGGGAGACACCCTTTTTCTTCGAAAAATGCCTTACTGAAATGGCTGAGACTTTGGTAACCCACCTCGACCGCGGCCTCCGAAACGTTGAAACGACCGCTTTGAATCAGTTCGGCGGCTTTCTCAATGCGACGCGAGCGCAGATAGCGGCTGATCGTTGTTCCGGTTTCCGCGGAAAACGTCCGGCAAAGGTAGGCGGAACTGCATCCAATCTCCCTTGCCAGATCCTTCAAACTGAGAGGCTCATCGAGCGATGCCTCGAGGATGCGCTTCACACTTTCGACGCGTTTGGACTGAATGCGCCGCTGCTGCGAGCAAAAGAAGTCCTGCTTCGGCGGCCCGGACGGAAAGGTCTGCAAAGCGAGAAGCTCTTGCAGCTTGGCGCGAAACCAGAATTTGGAGGCGATTCCCACCACGGGAGGAAGTTCGAGAGACTGAATCCACCGTTGATCGTGTTCGGTTAGGTCTGCGATCTTGAAATCCGGACGATTCTCAAAAACCGAAGCCCTGACGTCGGGATTCAACCCCGGCCGGTAGGCCTCCAATTGGCTGGCGAGAAATGCTTTTGAGAGATGAATCGCCACCGCTTCAGTCCGGGAATCGCTCCCCCACTTCACCTGGGACGGATCGGAACCGCGATACACGCTTCCCCCTTCCAAGTTCAATTGATGATTCGGAGATTGAACTTCGGCCTTCCCTGAGAGTTGGAACAGGATCAGAAACCATCCATTCGCGACACGGAACGGAAGGGAAGAATCAGGGTTCGACACCCGAATCAATCGAAATCCCTCATCAGAGGTGGGGAAGGTTTGAGGGGGAATGGACGGCTGCGACATGGGCTGCAATAATTGAGACTGAGTCTCAATCTCATAGAATCGAAATCTTGGCAATGCTTTTGTTTCCCAATCGAGAGGCTTCCAATTCAGCCCGGTTTTGACATTGAGACTCAATCTCAAAATAGCGCTTGCATCCCCAAAACTCTTCGCTTAAAAACCGCTTCCACCAATGAGACTGAGTCTCAATATCAACCCAAAACGATGAGTTTTTCCTGGAACCGTTTCAACCGCAAAATCCACTACTGGGGCGCCATCATTTGCGCCATCCCGGTTTTGGTCATCATCGGAACGGGCATCATTCTGCTCCTGAAAAAGGACATCGCCTGGATTCAACCCCCGACCCAACGCGGCGCGAGCAAAGTGCCCATGCTTCCCTTCGAACGGATTCTCGCAGTGTCTCAAGCCGTGCCGGAAGCCGACATCTCCGACTGGAATGACGTCGATCGCCTCGATGTTCGCCCCAGCAAAGGCATCGTCAAAGTCCGGGCCGAAAACCGCTGGGAAATTCAAATCGACAACGAATCCGGTGAAGTGCTGCAGGTCGCGTTTCGACGCTCGGACCTCATCGAATCGATCCATGATGGCTCCTGGTTTCACGACAAGGCCAAACTGTGGGTCTTCCTTCCCAGTGCCGTGCTTCTGTTCATTCTCTGGATCACCGGGATCGTCCTCTTTCTCCAGCCCTTTGGGGCCAAAAGGAAACGCAAACAACGGCAACGGGCCACCGCTCAACAGAAACTGGGAGCCACGGCTCAAGCCACAAACTAACAACACCACATAACATGAAGAAAAGAATGCTCTCCGGAGCGCTACTGATCTCGCTGGGCCTCACTTCCGTGCAGGCCGACGAGAATCTCTGGATTTACGCCCAGGGAACGGATACCCGCCCCCAGGGAAGTTGGGAACTGAAATTCATGGACGTCGCACGGCTCGGCAAGGATTCCGGCAGCTACGAGTTCCACGATTTTCGGCCTGAAATTGAGTATGGAGTTACCGATCGATTGACCCTCGGTGTCGAAGGAATCTTCTTTCATCACGACTACGACAACGTTGAATGGGCACCCATGGTCGATACCCAGGGCGGACCAGGCGGAAGCTTCAACAAGTCTCAGTTTGGCGGAGTCGAAGTGGCCGCCAAATATAATATCTTAAGCCCCTACAAAGATCCGGTCGGCCTCTCGGTCGGGTTTGCCTACGAGTATCGCGACGCCTACCGTTTGGATGGTGCCGCCATCGATCAACACTCTCTCGTTCCTCAGATTTTTCTCCAGAAAAACTGGCTCGATGACACGCTGACTTTGGCGTTCAAAGGAAAAATGGAGTTGGAAAAGCGGAAGTCACCCGGCGTGCTCGAAGAAGAAATCGCTTTCGATCTTGCCATGGGCCTCTCCTACCGCATCGCCCCGAAATGGTTCGTCGGGATCGAGACGCGCTGGCAGTCGGATTTCCTTTCTCCTGAAGAAGACGGAAATCCACCGGAAGGCCGCCCCTCCAGCTGGGATTGGGGCGAATTTCAGCTTGGCGACCAATTCCAACATGGTCTCTACGTCGGTCCATCCGTCCACTACGCAGAAGAAGGTTGGTGGGCAACCCTTGGCGCGCTTTGGCAGGTCAGTGGATGGAGCGCAGATGGCTCTGGCGCAGCCCGGAACAACAGGAACTGGGACGAACACGAGCGTCTCCACATTGGGGTGATTGTTGGCTTCGAATTCGGCGGTGACGATGCTCTTCCCATGACCGACTTCATCGGCAAGGACGTGATTACCAAGTAACTCACCTTCATGAAACGCCGCTCAACTTTCAAATTGCTGAGTTGGTTCGGACTCGGGGGACTCATGATGAGTCCCCCGGTCCATGCCAAAACGTTCTTGACGACATCTCAGGCGATGAGTGCTCTCGGGGCCGGTGGGGCTCGGAAAGTCTCCGCAACCCTGACATCGGAACAGGCCAAGTCGATTCAGTCCGCAACCGGGGTTCGCGTTCGAAACAAAACGCTTCAAGTCTGGAAAACAGGCTCCGGCAACTGGTTCATCGTGGATCAGGTGATCGGGAAACACGAGAACATTGACTACGCGGTGCTGCTTAGTAACACCGGGCAGGTCCGCGGAATTGAAGTCATGGTCTATCGGGAATCCTATGGGCATGAAATCATGAACCCGCGCTGGAAAGCCCAATTCCACGGGAAAGGCCCCGGAACCAAGCTCAAACTGGACCGCGAAATCAAGAACATCACCGGAGCCACGCTTTCCTGCCGCCATATCACGGAAGGCATCAACCGCCTCACCGAAACGTGGAATCAGGTGCTGAGATATTTGTGATCCCAGAATCTCGTTGAACTCAATTTCCCAGTGTCGCCCTGCTCTGGGCACCTACGTAGAGATTACGGTGGGCGGAGACTTTGGAGACGAAGAACTCCTCCGCCAATCCAAATCGGCCTTTCGCGAGATCGAACGAATCGAGCGGGTCATGAGTTTTCATGATCCGGAAAGTGAGCTTTCCCGGATTAACCGGGATGCTCACCAACGCTCCGTCGACCTTTCGAAAGACCTCACCAGGGTGCTTGAGTTCGCCCTGCAACTCAGCCGGGAGACGGATGGATTGTATGACCTTTGCGTCGGGAGCGAATTGGCCAGAAAAGGCGCCCTGCCCAACCTTTATCCGGACCGGGAGAACACCCCGCAATCCTGGCGGGACGTCAACCTCTCCGGTCGATCCCTCACCTTCCGACAGCCGCTGCAACTCGACCTTGGTGGCATCGCAAAAGGCTATGCCGTCGATTGCGCCATCAACCAATTTCCCGATGGCTCGCACGTTTGCGTCAACGCAGGTGGCGACCTCCGCATGAGTCATTGGGAATCAGAAGTCGTCGGAGTCAAGACGCCCTCAAGGTGGCGCGCGGGCAGGATCGTCGAACTCCCGATGGAAAGACCAGCCGTCGCCACCAGTGCAACCTACTATTTGGAAGGAAAAAGCGTCATCCTTTCTCCCGAATCCGGAAGACCGATTCGCGATCGTCGAAGCGTCTCGGTTTTTGCCAACGAATGCATGATTGCGGACGCCCTAACCAAAGTCGCCTTTCTCGTTCCCGACGCGTCGCCCATCTTTCAGGCGTTCCACGCAAAAGCGATTGCCGTCGATCGAAAAGGAGGCATCACTCCCCTTTTTCCCCAATGCCACGCGTAAGCATCAGGATCCCTTGGAGTTACCGCACCTTCCTCTTTCTCTTCATTCTGTTGAGTTGGACCACAGGAATTGCCTTCTACATCCTCAACAACTTCATCGAAATGGAAGGCGAGTTCGGCCCGCAAAAACACCCCTGGCAGTATCCACTTCTCAAGATTCACGGTGCTTCGGCATTTTTGATGATGATCACCTATGGTTACCTGCTGGCGACTCACATTCCTGCGGGGTGGAAGGCAAAACGGTCGCGCAAGGCCGGCCTGCTCCTCGTGGCCACTCAGGGATTCCTCATCGTCACGGCCTATCTCCTCTACTATGCAGGCTGGGAAGAGGAAGTCCGAAAGTATCTGGTTTGGACGCATGCATCGGTCGGATTCACCTTCCCGTTTCTGGTCGCACTTCATATTGTCTCCGGTCGCAGGCGAACCTGATGGCGGGGGAGATCGCTGACCCAGGAGTCAAAACCCCTTAAGCCTCCCGAGTCAGCGAGTTGCCCTCTTTATTTATGCAACCACAGACGGGGGCCTCGATTCGATGACCGAATCCGGCTGAGGAGCATCCATAAACGCGTCAAGATCTTCCAACCAGGAGTCAAAATTCTCTTCAAAATCCACGTCGTTCTCAAGCACCGGAAGCAGTTGACGTGCGCCATGACGCGCAAGCTCAGCATCGAGGTCCTTGCCAAACTGGCAGAAGCTGTCATAGGCCGTATCTCCCAGGGCATACACGGCGAAGCGCACATGGGACAACGGTTCGTCACTTGATTGGAGTTCGGAGAAGAAGTCCTCGGCCGAACAGGGAGGATCGCCGTCCCCCCAGGTGCTGACGGCAGCGAGAAGGATGTCCATCGTTTCGAAGTCCTTCAGTTGAAGATCTTCCATATCAATCAGCCTGACACGGTGCCCCTGATTCTTAAAATGGACTTCAGCGTCTTCGGCGATGGACTGCGCATTGCCGGTTTCAGATGCATAGATAAGGTGAATCATCGAATAGATAGTTGGCTAAGGTTTAGTGGTTAACGGTGTTGATCTCATGAAGTTCAGGGATGACGGATCGGCTCAACGAAACAGGACTCCCATCGACCTGATGAAACAGATTCAAAGCCCCGGGATTGTCCTCAAAGCGATTCGCGGGCGAGCCAAGGTCAACAAAGGCAACCGAGCCGTCGTTGACGTTCGCAATCCTGAGGATGCTGCCGTTGGCATCGACCCAATCAGGACAGATCTCCGCATCTGCCGTCAGCCCGGGAAGCTCCATCAGAACCCGCAATCGCCCCGTTTCCTCCAACGCATTTCGAATGTGGCCTTCATCGGTCTCGCCGGCGCTTCCATTCCGGCCGTCACTCCATTCATCCAACCATGCACCGGCACCGTGCTCGAGCAGGCGTTGGGTTGACGTGGGTTTGGCCGCAAAGACCTCCAGGATTCGATCCAGAGTATTGGACGCAGGAACCCGGACCGTGGGCTGGATTGACAACGCCAACCGCTCCCCCACAAACTCAAACTCCAAAGCGGGGGGCAACGTATCGCAAACGGGTATCGCATAGATGCCGCGAAGTCCGCATGGATCAATCGTCACCCCACTGACGGGATCACTCCACAGCATGCGGTCTCCATCCCTGACCTGGAAGAAGACGCCAAACTCCGTCTGCTTCGTCAGGCTAAGCCCATTCCCCCGAACGGTCATTTGAACGGCATCCAGATGGAAAAGCTGGTTCAGGATTGCCAACGGGCAGTTGCGTAATTGAATCGACGCGTTCATGCCGAAACCATGGACGATTCCACCAGGCGGGCTCGCTTTGCGTTGTACTGGCGTTAGCGACACGTTGCAGTGCAATCAGGCGTCAACCGAGAACAATTCAGCGCAAGCACCCGGGGAACGGAGCACGTAAATCAGGACTCCATGAATCCCGATCTCATCCTGTTGCCCAATCCCGAGCACGCCCTCTTTATCGATCCCCGAACTCCACAGTTCTTTGATCGGCTCTGCGACTTCAATGCGTTATCCGTCCGGGCCCAAAACGTGGGATTCACCCTGGAGAAAACCGCACGCGGAGATTCCGCAATTCCCGACGCTGATGGGAAGAGCCTGTTCTTTCCGGAACTGGGCCTCTCATTTTCTCACGCCAGTTGTCAGGCGATCCATGGGACGATGCGTTTGGAGCCCGAAGCGGAGTTTCGCATGGAACTCGATCTGGCAGACCGGATGAACGCGCTCAATTTTGGGGTGACCTGCGATTCCGAAGAAGCTCCAAGGATGCGAAACCTGATCACCGGGTTTGCCCGCGAACCGGTTCCTGTCGACTCCCTGGAGAAATGGCGAATGTCTGCCCAACAGGCTGTCTCCATGTGCCCCTGCTGCGTGCAGCAATCCATGTGGCGTGCCCGGCATCCTCGGCAACACCCGATCTATCAGATTTTCGAAATGGCGGTGGAATCGAAACTCCCACTTCATTTGAGGTTGCGTGACGAAAACGTCGACCTGACGGCGGAACTAACTCCAACGGACCTGCAATCCTCCAAGGGTTGGATCCAGTTGAGCAGCCCTGATGTGAGGCTTCAAACCAATCTCTACTTCCTTCACGCCATGGGAATTCGCTTTCGACAACGCGACGGAGAGATCCTTGCCTGTCTCGATATCTACAACTCCCATGGCCAGCGAATGCTCGAAATTTCCGCCGATGTGGCTGCCGCGGGCGTATGGAAGGCACTTTGCGAGCGGGTATCCTGACCGATGCATTCCCGCGGAATGGCGAGTTGGTCAGAGTTCCAAGAATCGACTCGACGAATGGTTGATGCACCCCAAGGTTGAGGCGTCAGCCCCTTCATGATCTTCCCGTTTGATAATTCCTTTGCGCGACTTCCCCCCGGATTTTTCGCCCACGTTTCGCCAACTTCGGTGAAGTCGCCCAGCCTGATTCGTCTGAATTGCGACTTGGCGGTTGGGCTGGGGCTGGATCTCGACCAGCTCGACTCCGACGACGGATTGGCGATCCTCAGTGGAAACGCGGAAGCCGAGGGATCGGAGCCTCTGGCGATGGCCTACTCCGGGCATCAATTCGGCGGATTTTCTCCACAATTGGGTGATGGACGGGCCATTTTGCTGGGTGAGGTGGTCGGAAACGACGGAATTCGGCGAGACATCCAGCTCAAAGGCGCCGGGCCGACCCCGTTTTCCCGCCGCGGCGATGGAAGGTCCGCGTTGGGTCCGGTCCTGCGCGAATACATTCTCTCCGAGGCGATGGCCGCGCTTGGTGTTCCGACAACCCGCGCCCTGGCTGCCGTTGCCACTGGCGAACAGGTTTATCGCACCGGGATGGAACCGGGCGGGGTTTTCACCCGCGTGGCGCAATCCCATCTCCGAATCGGCACCTTTCAATGGTTTGCCGCCCGTCAGGACGATGAAAACCTGGCAATTCTCGCCGACTACGCCATCGACCGCCACTACCCCGAATGCCGCGAAGCCGGAAATCCGTATCGTGCGCTGCTCGACCGCGTCATCGAAAAGCAGGCCGATCTCATCGCCCATTGGATGCAGTTTGGCTTCATCCACGGGGTGATGAACACAGACAACATGACGATTTCCGGTGAAACGATCGATTACGGTCCCTGCGCGTTTCTCGATCATTATGATCCCGCCAAAACGTTCAGCTCGATCGATCAACACGGGCGCTACGCATTCGGCAACCAGCCCACCATCGCCCACTGGAACCTGACCCGGCTCGCGGAGGCGCTGTTGCCGCTGCTGAATGATGATCCGGAAAAAGCAATCGGTGAGGCCGAAACCGCCCTCGACCGTTTTCCGGATCTCCATCGCTCGGCACTGGAACGCCGGTTTGCCATGAAAATCGGTCTCGACCGAAAAAACGCGGAAGACTGGAAGCTCGTCGAGGAGTTGTTGGCGGCCATGAAGGCCGGCGAAGCGGATTTCACCTTGGTGTTTCGGCACCTCTCCGCAGTGGCGTTCGAACACCGCAACGACGAGGTCATCACCGGTCTCTTCCGAGAACCGGCGGAAATCGCGCAGTGGCTGGTCCGTTGGCGCGAACGGCTCGCCACCGATGATCGCGATGAAGCGCTGGGGCGGATGAAGCAGGCCAACCCGGTCATCATTGCGCGAAATCATCGCGTGGAGGAAGCGATCCGGGCCGGTTACGAGGACGACTTTGAGCCCTTTCATCGACTCAACAACGCGTTGCAGCGTCCCTTCGAGGAAGACGCCGAATTTCAGGAATACGAAACTCCGCCCCGGCCGGAGGAAGTGGTTCAGGCGACCTTTTGCGGCACCTAGCGACCACAAATAAAGGCGTCCCACAGGCAAATCTTGTGTCGGATTCGGCATAGAACCACCCCGAGCCGCTAAAAGTGCTGGAATCCTGCGTTTCTCTGCCGAAACTCAGATTGTTATTCTCCAAACCCTCATGAATCGACTGATTATCGCATTTCTCCTCTGTTTTATCGGATCCGTTTTTGCCACAACGGATCATCTCACCATGGAAGGCCCCGCTGGGCCCGGCAAAGGCAAACACATCGTCTTCCTTTCTGGCGATGAGGAATATCGCTCGGAAGAGTCCATGCCAATGATGGCCCAGGTCATGTCCAAGCACGGTTTCCGCTGCACGGTCCTGTTTTCCTTGAATCCCGACGGCACCGTCAATCCCGACAACGGTGGCCATTTGTCCCACTCCGAGGCGCTCGATTCCGCGGACGCGATCATCATGAGCCTGCGCTTTCGGCATTGGGATGACGCCTCCATGACGCGGTTCGAGAAAGCGCTTCAGCGCGGCGTCCCCGTCATCGCCCTGCGAACTTCCACCCACGCTTTCAATTTTCCGGCCGACAGCAAGTGGGCCAAATACTCCTTCAATGCGAAGAAGGAAACCGGTTGGGAAAAAGGGTTTGGACGCCAGGTTCTCGGAGAAACCTGGGTCAGTCACCACGGCAAACACAAGAAAGAGGGAACGCGCTCGGTGGTCGAGGCCGCCAACAAGGCACATGCGATCCTCAATGGAGTCGGCACCATTTTTGGAACCACCGACGTCTACGGCGCGGCACCGATCGAGCCATCCACGATTTTGCTTCGCGGTCAGGTCACCCAGACCCTCGATCCCAAGTCACCGCCGGTCGAAGGCGACAAGAATAACCCCATGCAGCCCATTGCCTGGGTTCGGGAGTTCGCCCACGCCGATGGCAAGAAGAACAAGGTTTTCACCACCACGATGGGAGCCGCGACCGATTTGACCGACGAGAACCTTCGTCGTCTCATTGCCAATGCCACATTCTGGGGGCTCGGCCTCGAGGTTCCGGCAAAAGCGGATGTCGAAATCCCTGGTCCCTACAACCCGTCTGCCTACAGCTTCAAAGCTTATAAGGTGGGCCTGAAGCCAGCCGATTTTTTGCTCGGAGCCCCGAAGTTCGCCAAGGCGCTCGCCGCGAATGCCGCACCAGCTCCGGCCCCAACGCCGAAACCGAAGCCCAAACCAACTCCCAAAAAGAAGCCGGTCGCGAAGAAGGATGAGAAAACCGGACTTCCTCCGGGCGTGATTCCCCCGATCAATCCTGAGTCGGTTCCCTTCAAGCTCCAACCCGCGCCCGCAAAGCTCACCGTCAACCAGGGCGATCACATCGTCATGGTTGGTTCCGGCCTTGGATCCCGCATGAACCACTTCGGACACTTTGAAACCGAAGTCTTTCTGCGCTTCCCGGACAAGGAGATCACCATCCGCAACATGTGTGATGAGGGCAATACCCCGGCTTTCCGCCCCCATCCCGGCCGTAACAAAGACCAGCAATATGCGTTTCCCGGCGGCAAGGAACTGGTGAAGAAGGAATTTCAGGTGGATTCACGTCCGGGCGGTCATTTCGAGACGCCGGATCAGTGGCTGACCCGTCTGGAAGCCGACACGATCATCGCGTTTTTCGGATTCAACTCCTCGTTCGACGGCCCGCATCACCTCGACCGGTTCAAGAAGGAGCTCGAAGCCTTCATCCAGCATACCCTGAGCCAGAAATACAATGGCGAAAAGGTTCCCCAGCTCGCGCTCGTTTCGCCAACCGCGTTCCAGGATCTCTCCGCCAAGTACAACGTCCCCGACGGCTCAAAAACGAACATCAACCTTTCCCTTTACGCGAACGCGATGCGCCAGGTCGCGAAAGAGAATGGCGTTCACTTTGTCGATGTCTTTGGCGCTTCGAGCCAGTGGTACAACGACGGCAAGGAATACACGATCGACGGTGCGTTGCTGAGCGACCTCGGTTACCAGAAACTCGCGCCCGTGCTCGCCAACGGTCTGTTCGGCTCCGCCAACCCTTCCGAAGCCAAGCGGAAGGCGGTTCACGCCGCCGTGATGGAAAAGAACTGGGCCTGGCTCAACAACTTCAAGATTCCCAACGGCGTTCACGTTTACGGTCGCCGTTACAACCCCTACGGCCCGGACAACTATCCCTTTGAGTTGCAGAAGACGCGGGAAATGACCGCCGTTCGGGACCGCAACATTTGGGCCACGTTGGCCGGAAAACCATTCGATCTCGCGGCGGAAGACGCCAAAACGTCCAAGCTCCCTCCGGTCGAAACCAATTACAAGCCCAGCGTCAAGAACGGCACAGTCGATTACCGCCCCGGCAAGATCGTTGAAACGAAGATCAAAACCGCGCCAGGATACAAGATCGAGTTGTTCGCCGATGAGGCCCAGTTCCCGGATCTCGCCAACCCGGTGCAAATGGCCTTCGACAACAAGGGACGGCTTTGGGTTTCAACGATGGCGAGCTATCCCCACTACAAGATTGGTGATCCGCTGCCCAAAGATAAGCTCCTCATCTTCGAAGATACCGACAACGACGGCAAAGCCGACAAGCAGATCACGTTTGCCGATGATCTCCACATTCCGATCGGCTTCGAGATCAGTCACGACGGAGTCTACGTCTCCCAGAGTGGAAACCTGGTCTTGCTGAAAGACACCAACGGCGACGACAAGGCCGACACCAAGGAAGTCCTTCTCAGCGGGTTTGACGATCACGACACCCACCACGCAATTTCCGCCTTCTGCGCGGATCCTTCGGGCGCGTTGATGATGTGCGAAGGCGTTTTTCTCCATTCCAATGTGGAAACAGCCTACGGGCCGGTTCGCGGAAACAACGGCGCATTTTATCGCTACAGTCCGCAGCGCAAAAAGCTCATCAACTATGCACAATTCCGGATCCCCAACCCCTGGGGCGTGGCCTTTGATGACTACGGACAAGACTTCTTCCTCCACACCTCGGGAACGAGCCTGACCTGGATGATGCCGGGTTCGGTCAAGCCGGTCTACGGAGTGAATATCGCCGCTCCAGACCTCATTACTTCCAACAAGGTGCGCCCGACTTCCGGTCTCGAGTTCGTCTCCAGTCGCCATTTCCCGGATGAAGTCCAGGGGGATATCCTGATCAACAACAACATCGGGTTTCTCGGCGCCAAACAACACAAGATGATCGAATCCGGAACGGGATTCACGACGGAATACCGCCACGATCTCTTCGTTTCCGAAGACCTCAACTTCCGCCCGGTCGACCTCGAATTCGCCCCCGACGGCTCGCTTTACGTGGTCGATTGGCACAACGCCTTGATTGGTCACATGCAGCATTCGGCTCGCGACCCAAACCGCGACCACGAGCACGGTCGCATCTATCGCGTGACCTACCCCTCCCGCCCACTCGTCAAACCGGCGAAAGTGGCTGGAGCCTCCATCCCCGAATTGCTCGAAAACCTCAAGCTTCACGAATACCGCACCCGCTATCGCACCCGCCGCGAATTGCGTGGACGCAACGCCGATGAAGTCCTGTCTGCGCTGAAGCCCTGGGCCGCAAAACAGACGGACGATCGCCTGAAACTGGAAGCGCTCTGGGTTTCCTGGGGAGCCGATCGCGTGGACACCGAATTGCTCGAAGAACTGCTCCAGTCTTCCGATCACCGGATCCGCGCGGCAGCCGTTCGCGTGTTGAGGTTCAACCGCAGTCAGGTCCCAACTCAGAAGTATCTCCTCATGACCGCCGCCGGCGATGAACACGGTCGCGTTCGGCTCGAGGCCATCACCGCCGCGTCCCGGCTTGGTCGCAAGGTTGGTGGCGACATTCTCGCGATTGCCGAATCCAAGGGGCTCGATGACTTCTCCAAAACCAGCTTTGATCATGCCAAAGCCGCCCTCGCCGGTCAGTCCCTCATGATTGCGGAGCACGAAGCGGTCAAGCCTCCCGCCCATCTCAAGGGCACGGACGCAAACCTGTTCGTCAAAGGCGCCGAAGTTTACAGCCGGGAAGCCCACTGCATCACCTGTCACCAACCCGACGGCAAAGGCCTCCCCGACACCGGATTCCCGCCGCTGGCCGGAACCAAATGGGTCAACGGAAGCCCCGAACGCCTCATCAAGCTGACCCTCAAAGGTCTGATGGGCCCCATCGAGGTTCAGGGCAAGCCCTACCCGGGCGTCGTCCCCATGACTCCGTTTGAATCGCTCCTCAACGACGAGGAAATCGCCTCAGTGCTGACCTACGTCCGCAATGCCTTCGGCAACAAAGCCTCAGCCATTCAACCCGCAGAGGTTGGAGCGATCCGGGAGAAAGCAAAAACCGTTCCCCCGATGTACAATCCTGCCGTGCTCCTCAAAGAGCATCCCATGGAGTAACGGGACAAGAGCGGAAACGCTTCGCGATCCCTGATCCCTGATCCCTGATCCCTGATCCCTGATCCCTGATCCCTGATCCCTGATCCC
>CAXBMO010000041.1:0-30515 GCA_963977015.1 uncultured bacterium
CTGAACACAAAGAGACCAAGCTTTTCGTGTCCACTTTTTCGGGGGAGTTCCATTCAAAAGGCGCAATTGGGTGATGGGCATATCGCCTTCAGGATCCCAGCGGTTGTCCCCCCAGTCGACAGAGTCGGGAACCTCCCAACTTGTTCCGCATTGCCCACAGTGATCCGTCATCTTTTTTGAGCCGAACAGTATATTATTTCACTTGAAGGGCTGATATCCAAATCACGCAATTGGACCCTAACTTCTTAAGAAATGTTGATTGTTTGGTTCGAGTATTCATGATTATTCTAAATGAGTATGAAAATTGTCGATTCACGGGCTACTGCCCTTGGCTGCCATATGGACTATCACTACCGGCTTGGCCGGTTTTTTGCAATGCGATTTTGCCCGAAAAGGATGGGGTGATAGGGAATGTGGGACCCGGAAACTGGCGCGCGGGCGATTGAGTTCAGGGAGCGTTTCTACGGGTTAACGGGCGCGCAAGGATCGCCCTTCTATTGAAGCCGGCGAAGCCGGAACAATGTACTAATTCAAGATTACGAAGAAAATCACTGGTAAGTGTACCAAACAGCAAAAAAACTATCGACAGACCACCTCAGATGTTCGATTATGCCCGTTTTGGCTTACCGCGTTGAATTCAGGGCGACCTTCAGAGCCGAATGACAGAATCCTCTTTGAGTTTGTTGAGAATTTCGGGCGCTTGTGAAATATCGTCGTGAAATACAAGACCAGAAAATGTGCCGGTCACTTTGGCGTAGCGCTTTTCCAAGGCTTCACCGTTACGAGCAAAAATCGGACCTGTTGTGTCAGCAAGCGCCTCTTCAATCAGCGCAATTGCCTCGCCATCCGTTAGGTCTTCCCAATCTTCAAGGGCGGGCATCGCGAGTTCTGCGGCAAAATCGTCCAAGGAAGTGGACCGCCAATAGTTTTCTATTTCATATTCTGTGACCGAGTGCCCTGCAATCGCTTCTATTTCATTCGCAACAGTAGTGAAGTTGATCTCCTTCTCTTCATACCTTCGTATCAACTCGACGATCTTTGCTTTCGCTACCATCTCTTGGCATAACAGTATGTTATTCCACTTGAAAGACTGATATCCAATTCATGAAATTGGACCCAACTTCTTAAGGGATGTTGATCGTTTGATTTCGGAATTCATGATTTTTCTGGAGGAGTGTGAAAATTGTCCAGTATCGAGCTGCCGCCAAGGGATTGCAGATGGACTAGCAATACGGGGTTTCGTCGTTTTCTTCAAGGAAGTTCCGACGAGGTGGGGAGTTTACTTGGAGGGGAGACTGCTGGGTGGTGACTCTTCTGATTTCGGACCCTAACAACATCGTGTCGGAAGCCACTGGGCGCTTCGTGGGAGCCCCGTCAAATCATCGCAGTTGAGGCGTCAGGATGGTGTGGCGGTGGCGTCTGGCTTGAACCAATTGCGGGTGCGTTGACAGGTGCGGACGAGGAAGAGCATGAGGGGCACCTCGATGAGGACGCCGACGACGGTGGCGAGGGCCGCCCCGGACGAGAGGCCGAAGAGCATGACGGCGGTGGCGATGGCGACTTCGAAGTTGTTCGACGCGCCGATCATGGCGGCGGGGGCGGCGTCTTCGTAGCGGAATTTCAAAAGCTTCGCCGCGAGGTAGGTGAGGCCGAAGATCAGGAGCGTTTGAAGCGCGAGCGGGATGGCGATCCAGAGAATAGTGAGCGGGTTGGCCAGGATGGTATCGCCTTTGAAACTGAAGAGCAGAACCAGGGTCACAAGCAGGGCGCCGATCGAGACCGGGGTGAGGTAGCGGAGAAATTTGTCCGCGAACCACTCGGGCCCCTTCGCGTTCATGATCCACTTGCGGGAGAAGTAACCGGCCACGAGCGGCAGGGCGACGTAGATGCCAACGGAGAGGAGGAGCGCCTCCCACGGAACCGGCATTTGGTTGACCCCGAGCAGCCATCCGCCGAGGACGCCGTAGAGTACGAGCATGGTGAGGGAGTTGATCGCGACCATGACGAGGGTGAGCCCCTGGTTGCCGCGGGCGAGGTAGCCCCACACCAGCACCATGGCGGTGCACGGGGCGATGCCGAGCAGGATGGCGCCGGAGATGTAGGACCGATAGAGTTCGACCTCGGTGCCGTCCTTGACCATCTCGGTGCCGGGAAGGAGATCCTTGAAAAAGACGCCAAGAAAGAGCGTCGCGATGGCGAGCATGGTGAACGGTTTGATGGCCCAGTTCACGAAGAGAGTCAGAAATACGGGGCGCGGGCTTCGGCTGGCCTGGACGACCTCGCCAAAGTCGATTTTGACCATGATGGGATACATCATGAAGAAGAGGCAGATGGCGATGGGGATGGAGACAACCGGGGCGTCGTTCACGTAGATCGCCATGCCGTCGAGGGTTTCGGCAAGGCCCGGGGCGAGTTTGCCGAGGGCGATGCCGACGACGATGCAGGACGTCACCCAAAGGGAGAGGTGACGCTCAAAGAAGCTCATGGAAGATTTGTCGAGACTCATGGGAAATGGGGATGTGTCAGTTTGGTGGCGCGGTGATGCCGTGGACGACGTTTCGAAGGCGTGGTGGGCGCGGGCTAGACAGGGGAGGTGTGTGGCTTTGTTGACTCAATCGTCCGCGGCTTCGTGAAAGTCATTGAGGCAGCAGAAAAGGTTCAGCAGGCAGGGCTTGCGAAGCGAGTAGAAGATCTGGGTGCCGCGACGTTCCTGCTTCAGAATGCCGACATTTCGCAAGACGGTGAGATGAGTCGAGACCGTGGACATGTCGAGATCGAGCAATGCGGTTAGGTCGGCGACACAGCGTTCGCCCTCGGCAACGGCGTTGATGATGACGAGCCGGTTGGGATTGCTGAGCGCCTTGAAAACGGCCGCAGCTTTCTCGAAGTCCTGGGCATCAAGATTGGAGGCACCGGCAGGCGAGGCGTCGCAGGATTCGGGCATACATTGATATTTGGCAAAGTATCCAAATAATGCAAGTGCGAAGGTCCGGAAACTGCGTTGCTACGGAACCTCGGGACCCGTGCTGCCCTCAGAATCCAAGCCACTTCTTGATCCGCTCCCAAAGAGGGGTGGTGTTGACGATCTTGTGCTGCTGTTGGTCAACCTTGACGCGCCCCATCCCGACGCCCGCGACGTAGTAGTCCAGCAGTTCTGCGATGGTTGCGTCTTCAAAGACTTCGGGATCGCCGGTGCCGGAGGAGTAGCTGGTCCAGCCGGAAAGGTTGGCGGTGAGGTCGGTTGATTTGCGGATGAGTTCCAGAAGCTGGTAGTTCGGTTCCGCTTCGAGGTAGGGGATGCGAAGGTCGAAGAGGTTGTCCACGGGAGCACCGTTGTTCGGCCCGCCGGGAAGCGGCGGCAGGTGAAAGAGGATCCTCCCGCGATTGGGGAGAAAGAGGAATTCGATCTCCTCGTTCGGGAGCGGATTTCGCGACGTCCAGTAGGCGAATCCCTGGTAGGCATGGACGAAGGGGCTCGAGCCGTCGGGCAAGCGAACTTGAAGTTGGGTGCCGAATTCCTTGGGCGCATAGTTGAGCAAGCCGAGGTGGCCTTCGGACTCCGGGTCTCTCCGCGTCAAGGTTTGCGTCACGGAGTCATTGTCGCCGCTTCTGCTGGACTGGGACCACTTGCCGGTGTGGAGTTCGTGCAATCGGATTTCGGCCTGACTGAACGACGCCGTTGCGCCGGGTTCCAGCTTCAGCATCCGGCGTTCGGCCGGGCCATAGGCAAAGTCGATCGCGAGAACGAAAGGGGGATTGTGCCAGGCTTCAAACCGGGTCGACATCTGGGAGAGCTTGGCGTGGTGATAACTCGAACCGCTGGAAAGCGAGGTCTGGTTTTCCGCGTTGAGGATGCGAAAGCCCATCCAGCGAAAGGCGTCATCGTTGGAGGTCTCCACCAGGAACATGACTTCGGGCCAGTGCGTGCGAGAGCTGAGGTAGAAGCTGGGCGTTCCGTAGGATTTTTGGTCATCCCAATTTTCCACCGGATCATGGGTGTGGGGATCAATGAACTTGGCTGGGAAACGCTTGTCGTCTCCGGTAAGGGATTCCTTGTCGGGCCAGAAGACGGACAGGGCCTTCAGGCGAATTGTCAAATCCGGGCCAAAACTGCCTTCTTTGCCGAGCCCTGCGTCAATGACCCGGATGTGAGGGACCGCGCCGCCAGTCGCGTTTTGGATTTGGGATTCGATGCGAATCTCGGTTTCGGTGAGCGAAGACGTTGAGGTGCCGAACCGATAGGGTTTGGCCGGAATCGAACCCGAGGGTGGAGCAAAGGTGGGATCCCAGTTGCGGCGAGACTCCGTCAGGCGGATTTCGTGGGGCGAGCTGAAGTGACGGGTGCTGGGGCGCTGCGAGACACCGAAAATGGCGGAGCCCAAAAACAGCAGGAGGATGCCCAGCGTAATCCAGGCTTTGGGGGTGAGGCGCTTCACAAAATGTGCTCCCACTCTGGCTGGAGTGGGTTGGGAATCCAAGCCAATTCTTGGCGCTACTTCTTCGGCGCTGGCGCGGTCACTTCCACGGTGATGGGGACCGAGTAGGTCGCGAATTGCTGGGTTTTCTCCTTGGCGGTATCGGCGCTCTGCTTGGCGGCTTTTTCGGCGGCAGTTTTGAGCGTGGCGACGGTCTTGGCCTTGGCTTCGTCGCCGGCGACGGTTTTGGCGAGATCCGTCAGGCGGGCGACTTCGGCTTCGGCGCGTTCGGCAGCTGCGGGATTGTGCCGGTAAAGCGCGTTGCCCACGCCCTGAAGCACGAATTGATACCTGCCGGGCTCGATTTTGAAGTTGCCGCTCGGCCGAAAGTTGATCGTTACCTTCCCCTCGGTCGCGCCCTCGGCAATGGAGGTTTTCGGCGGGCTTCTCAGCATTCCGGGAAACCCGAAGACTTCGACCTGGAGGCTGCCCTTGCGCGGACCGGCGTCGTGGACGGTGAAGGGGATGTCCAGCGTCTGGTTGAGTTCGGCGGTCCAGACCTTGTCTTCGGCGGGGGCGAGGATCGTGGGTTCGGCTTCCGTATCCATGACCGAAAGGACGATCTCCTCGTCGATCCGCGACCGCACCTGGCGCTGGTTTCCAAAGACGCGGATTCCCCAGATGATGGAGCCGTTTCGTGCTTCCCGCGTCACGGCGTTCTCGTTGATGTCGGCGGTTCCCGTGATGCGAATGGGGCCGGTCCAGCGCGGTGCGTCGGCCCGGGCCTGGAGCATCAGGTAGCCTTCCGTCGTCTTGCCGCTCATCACCAACGGTGGCGCGATGACGCCTTCCGGCAGGTCGTGTGCCTCCACTGTGATGTCGCCTTCGAATCCGTCCTGGCGCAGGGCGAGGATCCGAAACACCATCGCTCCGCCGCGTCGCAACAGCGGTGCGGCCGGGTAGGCGTCGTTGTTGATCGTTTTGGTGCGTTCCGTTCCGGCGATGAGTTGAAAGTCCGGTTGGGGATCGCGGATCGCGAGCCGGTAGAGATGGGCGAGACTTCCGCCGCCGCTTTGGTTGAGCAGGGTGATGAGATAGTCGCCCGCTTCCGGGGCGGTGAATTGAAGGGCGGGATCGAGCGTGTTCGCGTTCAGGTCGTCGAGCGAGTCGGGGCCGTAGAAGCTGGCCGGGTCATCGGCTTCGGCCAACAGCTTACCATCATCGCCAACCTTGCGAACGGAGATGACCGGATCGCTGAGCACGCCGAGGCGGTCGGAATAGACCTCCAACGCATAGGTGCGATCCTTCTCCGCGGTGAACCGGAAGCTGTCGATGTCGCCGGGTTCGTCAAACCGGCCGGCGATCTCGCAGGGAACCGTCACCAATTGATCGATCGCGTCCGCATCTTCCAGAACGACGGGCGCGGTTGCGAACCCGACCTTGGTCGATCCGGCGATGAATCCCGGGAACGCGGCGACGCGCGGCTTGGCGGTCTGGATTCCGGCAGGGGAGGCGACCTCCGCCGGGGCGCTGACTTTGATCGTTGCGGTTTCGATCGGCTTGCCATCGAGGAGATTCCCGGTGTCGATCTTTCCATCCGGCAAATGGCGTCCGAACTGGGTAAGCTTCGCCGTTTTCCCGGGTTCAACCGCAGGAGGGAAGGCGAAGTCGACCCTGGGCTGCCGGGAAATCTGGAGTCGGTAGAAATACTCGCTGTTGCCACGATACAAGGTCTCCGAAAGCGCCACAAAGTATTCGCCATCAGTCGGCGGCGTGAAGTCGACCAGAGGATCGGCCCCGATCGAACGGCGATTGCTGTCCAACTCGCGTCCCGCTTCATCAAAAACGGCCAACTGGCAGTCCGCCCGCGAATCGAGTCGCTCCGCCCAAGCCTGGATGATGAGTCGCTCGCCGCCCTTGCCCGTGAAGCGATACCAATCGATTTTGCGATTGTCAGTCGTTCCGAGCACGCCGGTCTCGAGTTCCAGCGGCATCGCTGTTTCCCGGGTCGAGTGATTGCCCTCCTCCCGAGTTTCCACCGCATTTTGGTCAACGACCATGAAGGGACGCGCCGTGGAAAGGCCAAAGTAACCGAGCGAGCGAACCTCGTAGAGCCCGGGCTCGGCATCGGCGGGAATCGTGATCTTGAACCGGTTCGCGACCGGGCGTGGCTCGGGATGAAACTCGTCGGCCGACTGGGTGATCGTCTCAACCTGAAAACGCGGATCGGCAAAGCGCAGCGTCGTCGCCTCGTCGAGGTTGGAGCCCTTGATGGTGACCTCAACCGTGGCGCCCGCTTTCCCGACCGCCGGAGCGATCATCAACAGATCGGGGTTCGGCATGAAAGCGTGAGCCAGGGTGAGGCCCGCGAGATAGGAAAGGGTAAGGAAGAACCGCATATCCCCAATACACGGTGGAATTGGGGAGAGCCTTGCGGGCAAATCGCAGTGGAATCAGCGGTTTGGAGGGCTATTTCTACCACCCTTTGTAAACTTCCATGCCTATTCTTCCCACGGATTGATCAGGTCAACGCCGGTATCGGCAAAATCAACCAGGTTCCTCGTCACCAACGTGAGTTCATGAACCAAGGCCGTTGCGGCGATGATGCAATCTGCCGTGTTTCGGGTTCGAATTGCCAAGATTTTCCCCGCCTGTTCCGCGATGGCCGAATTCACGGGGAGAATGCGATCGGCGAAGTTCGGGATTACCTGGTTTTGATACCATGTTTCCAAAATCGCAGCGAATTCGGCGTCCTTGCGTTTGGTGGCCTCGATCCCGTTGGTGATCTCCATCTGAGTAATCACGCTGATAAAACAGGAGACAGGCTTGATACCGGATTGCCACGCCGCAACGTTGGCATTGCACCGTTTTTTCCTGCGCAACTCCGAGATCACATTGGTGTCGAGCAGGAATGCCATTGAGTGAGTTAGGATAGATCGATTTCCCGAGGTGAATCTGCGGCTCGTGCAAAATCCACGTTTCCCTCATCGTCGCTTCCCAACAATTCGAGAAGCGTTTCGCTCTTTGTTTGGGGACCGGGTTGGACCAACTCTCGCTTCAACAGATTCGTGATCCAAACTGACAAAGAAGTGCCCGCATCGTCCGCTCGATGCCGGGCGGCCTCACCCAGTTCTTCTTCCAGTTGCAGAGTGACGTTCATGTCTGAGGAATCTTACCACTTGGCGGTTAAACATCAATCATGGCTTGCGGCTGCCTTTCCCGCGACCGGGCAAATCTCCGGGGAATCACCGCATGGTCGGCTCGACCCGGAAGAGCTTGCTTCGGGCGCGGAAGGCGTGATCGAGCCTCATTCGTTTTACCTCGTGACCGAGGCCCCAGGTATCGGAGAAAATCACGTCGCCGGTCTCAAAGTTGTAGCCGATGACGAGGCGCATGTGACCGCCGCCGGTTTGGGCGGTGAGGGGCGGGTTTTCCGGAAAGATGCCCACCTGGAGCGCCCAAAGCAGGGGGATTCCCTGGTCGATGTTGGTTTTGATGACCTGTTGAAAGGCTCCGGGACTTTGCGTCTGCAAGGGGGTGAAGCGGATGTGGAACTTGTGGGAGATGCGCTCGAGTGAATCCTGCATTTCATCGAGCCGCGTGCCGCGCTGGGCGGAGCTTTGGAAGAGCGGGGCGAGTTGGTGTTGGTCGATCGGAACGCGGTAGTACTCAAACAGGCGTTGGCAGGCCGCGACCACGCAGTAGCCCTTGGCGCCCTGGTCGACCATCGGGATTTCCGGGATCAGGACGTCGCCGGAAGGCTTTACGCGCTCGACGTTGGCGGGAAGCTGGATGAGCCGGACTCCCTGCCGCGCGATTTCCTTCGGGCTGAGGCGGAGCCGCAGATATTGAGGATCCGCGCCGCTTTCCGCCATCGCCTCGGGGTTGTATTCCAACACGGCGGTCCCGGTTTTGCCCTGCCAGCGATAGCCCTTGATGTCGATGCCCGTTTTGGTGTCGGGACGCCGTGGGGTTGCCCGAACCCCGAGCATTTCGCTGAGGGCGCGACCACATTTGACGAAGAGTTCCTTGAATTCGCCGGGATCGATTTTGCCGGAATCCCCGCGATTGTAGAGCGAGAACGTCATCTCTGAAATTCGCCCGTTTTTGAAGTCGATGATGGCTTCCTGCGCCTCAACGGCACCATTCCAGAGGCGAAGATCGACGTGTTGGTTCGAGAACGTCTTGCGGTAGAACAGGGCGCGGTTCTTGCTTTGGGTGAGCCACTTGAAGTAGGGATTTTCTCCGTCGGAAAGCTCGGCGAACGCGGGTGGCGGCGCGAACCGGGTGCTCATCTTCGCGGGGGTCATTTTCCAGACGGCGGGGAGGTTCAGCAGTGGGTCGAGCGGGCAGTTCAGGAGGCCCTGCCGGCTTTCGTGAACAAATTCATCGAGGAGAAGGTTGCCCGCTTGGTCCGGTGGAACGAATCGCAGCCGGACGAGTGGCCGGTCCGGGAGCTCGCCTGGTGCGTCCGGATTCACGTTGTAATCCAGCAACGCGATGTAGTCCTTCGTCACCCACTTGTAGCCCTCGGCCTTGGTGACGACGGCGGGTTCCAAGGCCGTGCCGCGGGTGCGGCCAATGCCGGTGCTTAGCATTTCGGCCTGCGTCTTCCGGGGATCGTGCGCATAGTGATGCGGAGTGGGTTTGGTGCTGAAGAGGCCTTTGAGAGTTTCCGTGGCGGTCTCACGAAGCTTGGTGTAATCCGCGACGGAGAGAGGCGGGGCGTCTTCATCGTGAAACACGATCACGATTCGTTCCGCCTGGTCGCCGGCGAAATCCACCCTGGCTCGCTCGACCGGAAGGCGACCGCCGAAACTGGTCATGTTGCAGGTGACGTTGCCATAGAGCTTGCGCGCAAACATGGCCCGTTGATCGCTCGAACCCTGCCGGGCGAGCAGTTGGAAGTAGGGATTCACGGAAAAATCTTCCGCATCGAACATGTTGCTCAGCTGGTCGGGCTTCACGCTCCAGAGTTCTCCCAACTCAAGAAGCGGGTCGAGCTCGCAGCTGACCTCGAACTGGTTTTGATCCTGGGCCCGGGTTGAAGGAATCGCGAACCAGGCGAATCCGACAACGACAATCAGAAATGGATAATGATGCAACCTCACAACGTTGCCGAAGATGGCACCACGCCACGTCTCAAATGTCAATCCTTCGCGGAAAGGAAGTGCCTAATGACTCGCCAATTCACGATTGGTAGTTGGACAGGTGTTTCTTCACCCGGAAGAAGGATTGCAGCGTGTTGATCGTCATCGTGATGGAAAAGACGATCATCAGCCATTTGAAAAGGTTGAGATCGAAGAACGCGTAGATGCCGACGGCCCCATAAAGCAGATATTTGCTTCGCAAAATGGTCTGCATCGGGATCTCGAGAAAATTCTGGAGGACCGACAGGGAAATCATCGTGACGTAGATCACGCAGTAGAAGCAGGCCAGCACGGGATCGACCAAGTGGTGGGCAATCACGAGCAGGCAGGTCACGACCATGCCCATTTGATCCGCGAACACATCGGCGAGCGCGCCACCGCCGTTGGCGGTTTTGGAGACGCGGGCCACGATCCCGTCCAGGCCGTCAAAGAGGACGTAGATCCAGACCACAAGGGCCGCAGCCTTGAGGTGGTCGCCAAAAAGCAGTGCATAGGGAATGAGGGTCAGGATTCCGGCCAGGGTGAGGTGATCCGCCTTGAGCCCACGTTGAACCAGCGGACGAATCACCGGGCCAAAGGTGTCCGTTCTCCAACTCGAAAACTTTTCCTGACCGCCCCGTTCCTTGTCGCTGAAATAGCCAACTTCGACAGTCTTTGAACTCTCCTCTTCGTTATCCATGTTGGGTCAGGGGATTCTGCCGCGACCTTCCCAACACTCAAGTCCTAATTCGTCGCGCGTTTCAGTGGTTGAACATGAACTCCTTGGTGTTGATGAGCACCCAGAGGAGATCTTCGAAGGCCTGTCGTTCAGCGGCTTCCGGGGTCAGCTTCCCTTCGCTTTCAGCAGCGAGTTGCCGTTTTTTGGCGAGGTGGGATTGGGCCATGGCGAGTTCCTCGGCATCCGGTTCGCGGGAAACGGCGCGAAGGTAGAGTTCGGTGAGCCGGTCGGCATCGGGGCGCTCGCCCGCTTTGGACAGTTCGGCGGCGAGACCGGAGTTGGCGTTGAGTTTGGTCTGGATCAGGTTGGAATTGATGAGATGGAGGCTCTGGCCAAGATTGGCTTCGTCGGTGCGCTCGCACTCACAGGCGGCATCCATCGCGGGGCGACCGAACACGGTGAGAAACTCGGATTCATTGTTCGCCTTCTCGTTGGGCAGCGCGATGGCGCGGACGCCGACGGGTTGCTGGTTGAACGAGTTCTGCGAACCGGTCACGTCGTTGATGGAATCGAGCAGGACTTCGGCCGGGAGGCGGCGGGGATAAAAGCGGGCGTAGTTCTGTTCGTCGGCCCCATTGTTTTCCTGGGGCAGGGAGCTGAGCTGGTAGGTTTGGCTGTTGCAGAGCGTCCGGATCAGCACTTTGAGGTCAAAACCGGACCCGGCAAAATTCCGGGCCAGTTCTTCGAGCAACTCGGGGTGCGTTGCCGGGTTGGTCGGGCGGATGTCGTCTTCCGGCTCGACGAGGCCGCGGCTGAAAAAATGCTTCCAGTAGCGATTGACGAGAACGCGGGCAAAATACGGATTCTCCTTGGCGCGAACCCAGGTGGCGAGTTCAAACCTGGGATCCCGATCCGCCGGAATCTCCAGCGCATCTCCTTCACCCAGCAATCTGGGCTTGAGCTGCTGACCCGAGATCGGGTTCTGCATCTGGGCGACCGTCCGGCTGTGGTAGACGAGATCTTCGGCCGGCAGCTTGGGCGTTTTCTTCCGCTTCAGGGTCGAGAAAAACGCGGCGAACGAAAAGTAGTCGTCCTGGCTCCAGCGCTCATAGGGGTGATGGTGGCACTGGGCGCACTGCATCCGAATCCCGAGAAAAACCTGGGCAATGTCCTGCATTTGCTCCTTCTGATCCTTGACGACCCGATACCAGCTCACGGCCGGGTTTTCGCGGGCATTTCCGCTCGCGAGAATGAGTTCGCTGGCAAACTGGTCGAAGGGCTTGTTGGTGAGCAGACTGCTGCGAATCCAGGAATGAAAGGCGTAGGATTCCTGGGCAACCCATTCCTGGCCGCGACCGACCTGGTTGCGCAACAAACCGGCCCATTTTCCCGCGAAATAGTCGGCGTAATCGGTGGATTCGAGCAGCGCGTCGATCTTGGCCGAACGTTTGTCGGGAGCTTCCGAAGCGAGAAAGGTCCGGGTTTCCTCAAGGGTGGGCAGGCGACCGGCGATGTCGAGCGTGACGCGGCGGAGAAAGGTTTGGTCGTCACAAATTTTGGATGCCGGGAGGCCGAGAACGCGGAGCTTGGCGAAGATGTGCTCGTCGACGAAGTTCGCCGGTTTGGGTAGCTCGGCAATCGTCCCGCCAACCGGAATCGTCGCCATGAACACGGTGATGTGCTCCTGAAAGCGAACCATGACCGAGGTGCTGCCGGATCGGTTGGCAAAGCTGACGAGCCCGTGTTCATCCGCTTCGCTCATTTCCGGTTGATTGCCCTCGTATTGCACCGCGCGGGTGATGTCACGCGTCGTTCCATCGCTGAAGAATGCGGTCACCGCGAGTTGTTGCCGGGAACCCGGTTGCGCGACGACGTTGCGGGGAAAAATCGCGATCCGCTCGACGGTCGCTTCCGATTCGGGGTGATAGGGGAGGCCGGATTCGATCCAACGCCGAATCGTGCGGTAATCCTCGGAGTCGCGTTCGAGACGGGCGCCGCCTTCGTGGGGAATCTCGCCACTGGCTTTCAGCAAAATCAGGCTGTGATCCGGTGCGGCCGGGTTGGCCCGGCGTCCGCGCGACTGCCGCGCGATCATCTCAAAGTCGGATCCCGGATCGAACCCGAGGAGCGAAAGCTGAAACCCGTTCTGGCCGGTCGACTTGGCGTGGCAGGCCCCGGCGTTGCAATGGCTGCGGGTGAAAACGGGCACGACGTCGTTGGCGAAGCTGACCGCCTGGGGTTGGTCAAATTGTTCGACGCGAACCTGGATCGAGGCGGAGGGATGCCCGTCTGAATCGGCCGTGATCGTGGCTTCTCCGTTCGCGGTGGCCTTGACGAACCCCGTCGCACTGATTTCGACAATGCCCGCTGGATGGGTGGAGTAGCGGACCGAACGCGTCGCATCGCGTCCTTCCTGCATCACGACCAGTTGCTGGCGGGCGTCGGGACCGATCAAAACGATGGAATCCGCTTCGGCGCGACCGTGAATCGTCGGATTCGGCGGGTTGGCGGCATCCAATCCACCCGCGAGGAAGAGGGAAAACACGAGCGAACGTCGGAAAATGGAAGTGGCAACAGGCATGCTGTTCCCTATCACGCGGGTTCCAGGGCAGAAGTTTCACCGTCTGATTTCCGCAAAACGACGACTCGGCCGCCATCACGCCCTGCATCGCAAGCTGAAGCTGATCGTCAACGAAGCTAGAAGCCGAGTGGTCCCGCTTCGTGAAGCCGCGTTTCTCGGTTTCAATATAATGCAACGCCGAGTGCGCTGGAGTGAGAAATCGAAGAAGCGCTTTAAGGGGAATGCCCGGTATATTATCAGGAGCACGCATGGCGTATCTCCCTCCAAGCAGATTGCCGAACTGCAGTCTTATGTTCACGGAGCCATCAACCACTCGATGCCTGTCCTGAACTGGAGGGCGATGCTCCGTCATCGCCGATTCTTGGGAATGCCTGGCGGGGGCGGAGGTAGATGGGCGGACCGCGCGCCTGTCATGCGCCCATCCGCCAAAAGCGAAGTCACGGCGACGACGGAGCGATCGCCCTCCCAAAACAATGGCAACGATTCATGTTCGCGTGTTGGCAACGCGGGGAACCGAAGACGATCTCAAATACGAAGCAAGCTTATCAAGGCGAGGCAGTCAATTCGCAGTTTCGCCGGGCCAAGAGGAATCGAAAAAGCGCTTCACGAACGAAAAATATCCGCAAGGATCGCCCTTCTGTCGAAGCCGGCGTAGCCTGAATATGGTATTCGATCAAGGGTAAGAAGAATTCAATGGCAACCTGTACTACAAAGCAACAAACTATCGACAGACCACCTCAGATGTTCGATTATCTCCTTACGTGTAGTCGGCGTAGTATAGCACCTTGGAGCATTTCCGGCATTTCCACTTGTAGATCGCAGGGTTGCCCCCGGGAGAATAGTTCTGCTTGAATTCTGTGAAGAATTCCTCTGTGAGCCGACTATCATCAAACGTCGATCGAAAGACCTCAAGGGTCATGGCCGAAACATCAGCTTTGGAGGCATCACCATGAAACTCGCAAGCATCACTACAGCATGAGAGCCAGACCTCCTGCTGCCAACTGCTGAATCCAGGAGTCCGCTTAGTGACTTCATCGATGATTTCAGGATCCAAACCGGCATCCACCAACGGATAGTCGTCGGAAAACATGCCATCAAATTTCTCCGCTGCACTGCCATCGGCGATACACCACGGGCAAACAGATTCGACCTCATCCGCGCAATAGAGGCTTGCCGTGTAAATGAATCCTCGAGCCTTCGAACAGCATTCGCACTTCGCGTCGCTCGCCTTGATGGCGCCGGTCTCAATCGGCTGAGGATGGTAGGTGAACGCTGGGAGCATTTTCTTGAGATAACGTCGGGCATGTGCCGCGCCGATTAGGCGTCGGACACAATGCCATTGTTCGTCTTCGTTTCGTCTTTTGCCTCTGCGGTCCCCTTCGACGCCATTGCCAGATTGTAAGCTTTCATCCAGTTTTTGTTGGCCTCATCAATAGTGTATTCAAGGTATTCAGCGATCTCGTCAAATCGCTTGAATTTTGCAAATCCGACTGGGGAATAGCCCATTCGATTTTCAACCTCTTCCAACGGATACATCGAAAATGGCGACCTCGTCGGAGTCTTGGTCAGGTGTGCTTCTTCAATGTCTCGAAGCGCTTCGTCAGGAGAAAATTGGATTCCTTCATATCCCATATACTGAACGAATTGGCGTAGCTTTCGGAGGTTTCCAGATCCGATTCTCCGAAAGATTTCTTTTTCCCAATACCCCGAGTCATTCACCTCAGGTAGAAACTTGAGAGACGGAAATCGAAATACGAGGTCCTTCCGTATCCTCGAGTAGTCGTATCGAATTCGATCAATCATCTTTCTTCAGACGAACAGATATTGTTCCGCTTCACGGGCGATATCCAATTCCCAAAAGTGAACCTGTTGAGGATCTTCCGTGGGGGCGAATGGGTTTGAGATTCATGATCCCTGCTTGCGTTTGTGGTATTGATTGAAATGGAGACTGCCTCCGTTGACTGCCACATGGACTATCACTACCAGTTTGCCCAACTTGCTGCAATGGCATTTTACCCGAAAATGGAGGGGTGATGGGGAATGTGGGCTGTCCCCACTACAAGGATCAGAATCTGTCCACGATCTCCAGAATTTGCGGGTTTTGGGGCGGAAGTTTCACCGTCTGATTTGCGCAAAAAGACTTGCTTACCTTGCTCTTACGGTGCCAAATCTGCCATTGCCAGGATGATGAAGACTTTTTGGATCGCCATGTCAGTCTGCTGCGTCGCCGTTTTTGCAACGGCCGGCGAGGATCCCAGTCTCCCGCCTTACAAATGGCCGGACTACCCCAAATACAGCCTCAGGACCGAACATCAGCCGATCAAGGGCTGGAAAATTGAGACGTTGTACAAGGGGAGCCGTGAGGTTTTTCTGCGCGAAAGCGGCCGGGACCGCAAAGCCAACGGGGTCAAGAGCAAGGACAACCCGACTGCGAAAGGGCTGGATGAGCACCTTTACCTGCTTCACTTCGACTATGCGGACTATCGCAGGCAGGGAGGACCGCCGATTGCCGAGTTGGAGGTGGATCCGCAGCGGCCTGTGTTTCTCGGTTGGGATTTCAACGATTTCTCGACCCGTTTTCACCGCTGGACCGGCGAACGCGGCCTTTCGCGCAAGTACGTGAATCCCGCCGAGTTTTCCAGCGAGCGATCGGTGCCGCTGGATGTTCCGCATTTTCACGTGAACCCGAATTGTCGGCACGCCGATTGGCAGCGGTTCCTGCTTCCGGTGGTGACGGCGGAAGGCGGTGGCGATTTCATGATCGTCAATGCTTTTGATAAGGCCGGGATGACGGTGGGGTTCATCCAAATGGCGGCGCACACGCCCGACGACATGATTTCGCTGATGCGGCACCTGATTCAGGACGAGGAACTGAAGAAGGATCCGTATGCCAACCCGGAGCGCTGGTTTCCGGAGCTCGGGATCACGGAGGACGGCAAGCTCGGCTACAAGTTGAGTTCGGGAGAGATCGTTTCGCTTGAGGAATGCACCGAGCATCGCAACTCCAACGAAGGGTTCAGGCGTTCTCCGAGCTGGGCTTATTTCCGGGAGGATTTTGTGCGGTTCTGCAATCCTTCTGTCACCGAAATGAACCAGGCCGAGCTTCACTTCGCGGCGCGATGGCTGATGTGGTCGATGTCTCCGGCGATGCGCGAGGCCCAGGTTCAGCCCTCCAAAGACAACGTGATCAAGAGTCTGATGAAGCTGGAAGGCGTTCCCCGGCGCGTTTCCGCAGCCGATGCGGCGATAGCTGCGGTGGTCCTGCATTGGAACGATGGCGCCGCCTACCGCAAACGGGTTGCGGGGATGCTGCGCCACAACACGCCCATCAAGAGCTTCTTCAGCCTGGAATCGCGCAAGGGCGATCCCAAAGCCGAGGCGGTTTACGGGAAGCTCCTCTGCAAGGAACCCGATTGGTGGCAGATCGGGAACCAAAGCGAGCGCCAGTTGATCAACCGCCGCATTGAAGCGGTTCGCCTGCTTTTTGAGCGCGATCCCGACCTGCTCAGTCGGCTCCGCGCAATGACGTTTGACTTCGAGACGGGCGAATTGAGCGGCAAACTCGCCTTTGCCGAGTAAACAGGTCCGGAGAAATTCTCGGGAAAAAGTTGAGAGAAACGGCAGTCGGGGACACGTCTCAACGTTGCGTGGGGCGATCCGACCGTTGCAAGGCGGACGCTCCAGCCACGTTTCAACCCAATCTTCTGCCACTCCATGCAAAAAATCCGCGTTTCACTTGGTTCCGTCCTTCTCAGCTCTGTCATTCTGTTTCCCAGCAGTTCTCCGGTCTTCGGCGCGGAAGAACTCACGGAGGCGCAGCTGGAAAAGATTTTGGCGGAACTGACCTCGATCGAAGCGGTCGTTGAAGGCAAGCGGGTTTCGACGCGGGCGAGCGCCCTGGACATGTTTCGAAGCGCCTCCGGGAGCGACAAGGCGGCCTACGAGTTTTACATGACGTGTGTCAAGGAACTGCAGTTCGATCGCCGCGAAGCGCGGTTTTCGGAGTTCCGCGATTGGCGGGACAAGAACGAGGCGCGCCTCAAGGAGGATTCGATGGTTGCGGCGATGCGTCTCCAGCTGCAATACCTCGTTCTCACCCTCCGCGCCGCGGAAGGCGTCGACCGTGAACTCATCGTTCCCGAGCTTGAGAAGTTCGTCGCGGGAATTGTCGCGAACGTCGAGGACCTGGAGGGAAACGGGATGAAGGCGCTTCGGAGTGCCGTCAATCGGACGGTCTTTGCCGAGGCCTACGAGCTGAACCAGTCGCTTCAAGTCGAGGATTGGAGTTATTCGCCCGGCAACATCGGTTCCGTCTACGATCAGTCGGTCTTTCCCTTTTATCGCGAGCAGAATCCGGAAGGCCTTTCCGCCGCGTGGGATCGCCGCATCGGTTTGGAGAAGCGGATGCTCGAGCTCACCCAGGCGGACAACAAACTGGCGTTGGAGAATTTCCAGACCGAGCGCCTTCCACGCATGTATTGGGCAAAGGCGGTTGATCTGTATCGCAGTGCCTCCCAGCAACAGGGCGCACTATCGATGATCCAGATCTTGCGGGCCAATCCTGATCATCCCGACGCAACGCGCTGGCTGGAGGCCTTCCGGAATCTCTTGAATGGAGACGGGGAGGCGGACGAAACGGCAGGCGATTCCTGATCGGGCTTGAATCCCATTTTGAGATCCGTAGGATTTCAGGATGTGGAAACCCCTGCGCCTCGCGAATCGAATCCGATTGGAGCTGAGTGTCGTCTTCGCCGCGCTCTGGCTGGCGGCCGGACTTTCGGCGGAACCGGATCGCCCCAACATCGTCTGGATCAATTGCGAAGACCTCGACGAAACGCTGGGGTGCTATGGCGATCCCTATGCCATTACCCCGAACCGTGTTAATGGTCTGCTGCCAACGCCAGATGACCCTATGAAAAGGATAGCCGCGAATTGATCTGTCCGATCTTTGATCTCTTATTCAATGCCCGAAGCGCATCTTTTGTGGATAGGCACCCCAATGCTCTGTGGAGGCTTCTTGTCTTGTCTTGTTCAAGCGCATTCATTCGTTCTTCCTTGGACAGTTCCAGAATCTCCTTCAGTTCGTTTTCGGAAGCCTTTGCGCCGTCAATTTCATTTTTCACAAATACGACAAAAGATCTAACTGGTTTTTCTTCATTCCAAACCTCCCACATTTCATTCAGGTATTCGATTGGAAGTCCAACCTCATTGGCAATATCAAGATTCTTCACTTCGTTTTCTAAGATTGATTTTCGATGCCGCAGAAATTTGGATAGTGGGTTGGGTTTCTGAGTCATCGCTTTTTTAAATTTATCGTCAGCAGATGGGTTCATAGTGGGAAAATTTGGTTTGCTGTATTTTCAAAGTATTTGAATTCTTCCAACTCGGCTAGTTCACTGGGTTCTCCTTCCCTCAACGTGTCTGAAATATTGCGATTAAACGGGATTCCAGGAGTTACGAGATTGATATCACCAAGAATTTCACGCCAGATAGGAGATCCCCTATAGGCTTCCCATTGACTCTTCAATTCTTGGAGATTCTCGACCCTGGAAGGGACTGCGTGAGTACATCGCGCTACTGCTTTTTGGAATTCTCTTTCCTTAACAATATTTCCACGGATTCGGCTGTTCTTGATGACGTTGTCGCGGAGACCATCGAACATCCACAACCCGTAGAGAGTGGATAAGTCATCATCAATTGGGGCTATCACTTTATCAGCAACCAGAAGGATCGCGATCGATGAAAGGGTAAAAGACGGCGGCGCATCAAAGATGACGTAGTCAAAGTTTCTGGAGACGGCGTAATCCGGAATTCCATAATACACTTGAATGGATTGTCGTTGGAATTCTTTGACCTTGTCTCCAAAAGCCACTGACGCCTCTAGCGTTGCTATACGTGGACTACCAACGAGTAGGGACATTTCTCCCCCATTGCTGAAAGGGGATTCCAGCTGTCTAACACCACTTGCCACCAAAGAGGGATCACCAATACGCTTAAAATCTTTCTTCTCCAATGGATCGAACGCGTTCCAAATCGATGCCGAGTTCTCACCTGCTTTGTGCCAAATTTCCCATCCCAAAAATTGAATAGACAAGGAACTCTGTGGATCTGCATCAACGAGGAGAACCTTTTTTCCTCGTTTTGACAGTGCTAATCCTAATCCGGCAGTGAGAGCTGTTTTTCCAATGCCTCCCTTGTAGTTGTAACAGCTGTAATACTTCGGTATCTTTGCATCGGGATTACTGGCATATTGTTTTGCGATAAGGTTCTTGACTACCTCCTCGGGAATGGAGGTGCCACGAAAGACGCAACCTTTCCCTGCGTTTTTAATCAATGCACGCAGACCTTCTTGATCCAGTTGATAGTCCTCAACCATGGCCCCATCGACGCGCTTTTCAATGACATGCCTCGGAGGAATATTTCGATAAAAGTAGTCAGTAGCCATGGTTCTTTGATGGTAGAAACGCTAACATGTGTCCCAATTTGATCTACTGAAATTTGGGAAAATGGAAAGTATAAAATGGGTCTCTCAATTTGAAGGTTTTCTCGGATTTGGAGTGGTTTCAATTCAGCTTCAAAAATGAGCCGGAGGCTCAATCCGAACCTAGCCGGTGGTGGAGCGCAGCGAAACCACCGGATCGCAATCAAAGGTATGCTGCGCTCCGAAGGTGCGCGCGAGGTCACCAGAGGTAGCAGCCGTCGTATTCTACCAATCCGCGCCGCCAGCATCTCCAGGTCCAGTGGCCTGACGGTGAATGCACCATGTCCTTCCTGCCGCGCGAACTTCGGCAGATCAAAGGTCTGTTTGATCCATCGGGAGGAATCTCCTTTGATCTCTCGCATCACGTTCCACAACTGGTGAGTCGCTTACAGGCTCACCAAAAGGTGAACGTGATCGTTAATTCCTCCGGCCGCCAAGGCGAATCCGTTTTGGTTCCGAACGATGGCTCCCAGATAGGTGTGAATCCTTGAGCGAATTTCGCATCTGTTCCAATTTTCGAGATTCTTGGTGCTGAAGACCAGATGGAAATAGAGCGCGGTATGGGTCGAAGGCATGGGTGCATTCTAGCGCCGCCTTCGGGGCGCACTCAATTTCGAATTGAAACCGGTGGTTCCGCTATGCTCCACCACCGGCTAGGCTCTTTGGGAGCCTCCGGCTCGAACTGAAAACCACCACAAATCCGATTAAACCAGTTTGAATAGGCGATGTTCAACATCGGCGAAGTCGCCAAACCTTCGATCGCGTTAAGTTCTCAGTTCGTTGAAAACATGGCTGTGGGCCAAAGCGGTCATCCCAACCTCAGGTTCCAATCCGTCGATCAACAAGGATAGCAATAATTTCTGGAAATCCAGAAGCGCAGTCTCCCTGTCCCAAATTTTTCTGTCCACTTGAACCTTGATGTTGCACTGCTAGGGTCGTCGGATGGCCAGCAAATCCGGCAAAATGACCCCGATGATGACGCAATACACCGCAATGCGGCGGAGTTTGCCCGATGACGTGGTGTTGTTTTTTCGCCTGGGAGACTTCTACGAAATGTTTTTTGAGGACGCGCAACGCGCCGCGCCGATCATGAACGTGGCCCTGACGAAACGCGGGGGAACCCCGATGTGTGGGGTGCCGTTTCATGCTGCGGAGGGCTACATCGGGAAATTGGTCAAAGCCGGCGTTCGCGTCGCGATTGCCGAGCAAACCAGCGTTCCCCAGCCCGGAAAAATCGTCGAACGCGAAATTTCGCAGGTCATCAGCGCTGGAACCGTCAACGACATGAACCTGTTGGAAGACGATCGGCCGAATTATCTTGCGGCGATCTTTCAACAAGGCCGCAAGTTCGGTCTCGCCTTTGTCGATCTCACGACCGGCGAATTCCGCGTCACCGAGTTCGGCGATCCCGAAGCGCTCGGCGACGAGTTGAGTCGGATCCGCCCGAGCGAGTTGCTGGTGAGTGAGGAACAGGAGGAGGATTTTGCCCTGGTCCCGAGCCGCCAGATCTACGACGGCTACGCCTTTCTCCCGGATCAGGCGGAATACACTCTGCGCGACCATTTCAAGGTGCAGAGCCTCGACGGATTCGGCTGCACCGGGCTCACCGCCGCCATTTCCGCCGCCGGCGCCGTTCTCCATTACCTCACCAACCAGATGCGGCGGGACATCGGACACATTCGTTGCCTTCAATCCTATTCCTGCAACGCCCATGTCCTCATCGACGCCGCCAGTCAGGCCAACCTCGAACTGACGATGTGCCGCGCCGGCGCCAAGCACACCCTGCTTCACGCCCTCGATCGCACCAAAACGCCGATGGGTGCCCGCAAACTGCGCGACTGGGTGCTTCACCCGATCCGCGATTTGGAGACCCTGCAAGCTCGGCAAAATTTGATCGGCGGCTTCGTCAGAGAACCCTTCGTCCTCAGCCAAACCCAGGATCTCCTCAAGAGCGTCCGCGACATCGAGCGCATCATGGGCCGGCTCAGCCAGGGATCCGGGAACCCGCGCGATATGCAGTCGCTGGGCGTCAGTCTGCGGGAGATTCCTCAGCTGCGGGAATTTCTTGATGCGCTCGGCGCAGGGGAGGAGGAGAGAGGAGAGAGTGGAGGAGGAAAAAATGGGAATTCCAAAGCCAGCGCCTCCCCCCTCTCACCTCTCCCCTCTCTCCTTCCTGAATTGCTACCCCGCCTTCGCGATTTCACCGAACTTGCCGACAACCTCGACGACGCGCTCGTCGAGGAACCTCCTGTTTCCGTCAAGGACGGCGGCATCTTCCGGGATGGCTTCAGTGCCGCACTTGATGAATTGCGCGCCGCCAGCACCGAAGGCAAAAAGTGGATCGCCGATCTCCAGGTTCGCGAGGGCGAACGCACCGGAATCAAGTCGCTCAAGGTCAAGTACAACGCCGTCTTCGGCTACTTCATCGAGATCACCAAATCGAATCTCGCCAACGTTCCCGACGACTACACCCGCAAGCAAACCACCGCGAATGCCGAGCGCTTCATCACGCCCGAACTCAAGGAGATGGAGGACAAAATCCTCGGGGCCGACGAGCGGATCAAGCAACTCGAACTCGAGAAATTCAGTGAGTTGCGCGAGATGATTCTCGGGTTCCTCGACGACATCCAGGACACTGCCGGCGCCCTTGCCGAGATCGATGTCATCGCCGGTCTCGCCGAAACCGCCCGCCTCTTCGCCTACACTCAGCCGCTGCTGAACCAATCGCGCAACCTCCACATCGAGGGCGGTCGCCACCCGGTGCTCGACCAGAATACCGTCGACGAAAAATTCGTCCCCAACGACACCGTTCTCGAACCCGATGCCAACCGGCTCCTTCTCATTACCGGTCCCAACATGGCGGGTAAATCGACCTACATCCGGCAGGTTGCCCTCATCACCCTCATGGCCCAAATTGGTAGTTGGGTTCCCGCCGACAACGCCGAGATCGGCCTCGTCGACCGCATCTTCACCCGGGTCGGCGCGAATGACGACCTCGCGAGAGGCCAATCCACCTTCATGGTCGAGATGAACGAAACCGCGCTCATCGTGAACAACGCCACCGAGGATTCCCTCGTCATCCTCGACGAAATCGGTCGCGGCACCTCCACCTTCGACGGCCTCAGCATCGCCTGGAGCGTCGCCGAATACCTCCACGACCAGATCGGCGCGAGGACCCTCTTTGCGACCCACTACCACGAACTCACCGCATTGGCCAACGACCGCCCCGGGGTCAAAAACTACAACGTTGCGGTGCGCGAATGGAATGACGAAATCATCTTCCTCCGCAAGATCATCGCGGGAACCGCCGACCGGAGTTACGGGATTCAGGTGGCCAGGTTAGCCGGATTGCCGGATGGGATCATCGGGCGGGCCAAGGAGATTCTCGCCGGATTGGAGAGTGGGACGATGCATGGGGAGCAATGCGCGGCGGAGGCACTGGAAGCGCTCGCCGCCCCGGATTCCAAGCCGAAAAAGCGAGCCAAGCGAAAACGCGCGGCGACGCCGAAGGTTCGTGAGGGAGAAGAGGACGAGTCGTCGCAGATGAGTTTGTTTGGGTAAGAGATTTTCACCTCTTGTAGGATAAGGCAGGCGGCGTAAAACGGGACACCGGCCCGTTCCCGCGGACGACGCGCCCGATCGACCGGCGGGAGTCTCCGGGGAACGGGCCGGTGTCCCGTTTTACGGGAACGGACAACGCCGAAGGGCAGAACACAGCGAAAACCTGGGCTACACGATGATCCCCGGCGCCATCCACCAGAAGCTGCCCTGCCGTAGGTCGAGATGAACGAAACCGCGTTCATCGCCAACAACGCCACCGAGAACAGCGAAACGCGCCAAGCGCAAACGCGAGGCTTCGCCGAAGGTCCGCGAGGGAGAAGAAGAGGAGGAATCGCCGCAGTTGAGTTTGTTCGGGTGAATCGCATTTGCTCGAATTGCGCCACGGTGTTAGTTTTGCCGTATGACCGCACTCAAAAAAGAGGTTTTGGCCCTCCCTGAGCAGGAGAAGCAGGAAATCTTCGACGCGTTGCGGCAGGATCTGGACAACGATCCTATTTCGGACCAGATCCTGCAGGTTTTGGAAGAGCGTAGTCGGCAATACAAATCGGGTGCAATGGATGCTGCTCCGGCCGACGAAGTCTTTGACCGCTTGTTGAAAAAGTACCCAGGGTGAATCTGAGGATCGTCAGGCGTGCGGAATGGGATATGGATCTCCGCGCCGAATTCTGGGAGAACCGGCAGGCGGGCTTGGGACGTGAATATTTGCTTCATTTGCGGGAAGAGTTTTCGCGGCTCCTGCAGTTGGTTGAATCCGGTCAGCACGCCCGACGCTATGGCGACTTTCACCGCTTTCTAACCAAGAAGTTTTCAGTTCAGGTCTTCTATGAAATGGTGGATGACGACGTCATTGTTGAAGGCGTCTTTGATTGTCGTGAAGATCCCAGTGTCATTGCTGCCGAACTGTCCAAGAGGTGAGATTTTCCGGCCCATCAGGAAGCCAATGGCATCTTCACCCGGGGCCGCGCGGCAACGACGAAATCATCTTCTTTCGCAAGATCATCGAGGGGATCGTGGCCCGGAGTTGCGGGCAAGCTTAGCCGGGGTGCCGGACGGGATCATCGGGTGGGCCTGGAGAGCGGGACGATGCATGGGGAGCAATGTGCGGCGGATGCCATCGAAGCGCTCAACATGAAGAAGCCGAAACTCGCCAAGCGCAAATGCGAGGCCTCGCCGAAGGTCTGTGAGGGAGAAGAAGCGGAGGGATCGCCGCAGTTGAGTTTGTTCGGGTGAGGAGCGAATTCTTCCAGCTAGCCCGCATGGTGCGCAGGTTAGACGGCTAAACGTAAAACGGGACACCGGCCCGTTCCCCGGAGACTCCCGCCGGTCGATCGGGCGCGTCGTCCGCGGGAACGGGCCGGTGTCCCGTTTTACATCACAAAGAACGGACAACGCCGAACGGCAGAACACAGCGAAAACCTGGGCTACACGATGATCTCCGGCGCCATCCACCAGAAGTCGCCCTGCCGTAGTTTCGCTTTGGCAGGGTTGTCGAGGATGTATCGCACGACCTCGCCATAATGTTCTTCCCCGCGAACAATCCGGTCGAAGCTCTCTTCCATCCACAACTGTCCCTCCCGGCCGAGGCGCCGGTTGATCCGTTGCGCGGAAGCTGATTTCATCCCGCCCAACAACCGTTCCAGGACAAATCCCGGGGCCGGGCGAATTGCGAGGTGAACGTGGTTGGGCAGGATGGTGGCGGCGTCGATGCGGTAACGAAGGTCTCCGCGCTTTTGGGCGCCTTCATGGCGTTCGTCGAAGAACAACAGGGAACGGACGACGTCCGCCCGGTGCACGGGATCGCGCAGCAGGCACTCACCATGGCATTCATCGAGCATCTTCTCGACCCGGCCCTGGTAGCGCCGCTGGAAGATGGCGTATTCTTCCTGTTGGTGATCGCCGGGTTCGCCGTCGTCATTGTGCGACAATTCCCGTTTCCAAAGTTCGGCCATGGCCTGGAGGTGTTCCCACTGTTCCTTGGGAATGGAGTCGGCCAGCCGGAACGTCACGAAGTAGGTCGCGTCCGGCTGACGCCAATGCGGCAGGTTGCGGTGGTAGATGCAGGAAACTTGATGGGGATCAAACGGCTGAAAGTCTTCCGGCAGTGGGGTGTCGAGGTCGTCCACTTCGTCGGTGGAGAGGAGCCGCGGGCTTGGATCCATCTTCGTGATGGTGGCCTCGTTGAAGAGCCCATGATTGGCAAGTGGAAAGTAAGACGGGACGGAGCCCCGTTTTACTGCAGCCGAAACGCGATCGGGATGCGGAGGCTGGCGGCGACGGCGACGCCGTTCTGGGTAGCGGGGGCGAAGCGCCAGCGGCGGACGGTGCGTTCGGCGGCCTGGTCGAGGGCGGCGTAGCCGGAGGATTTGGCGCGGCGGAGGGACTGGATCCTGCCGGTGGAGCTGATTGAGGCGGTGAAGATGATGGTGCCCTGCTGATTCTTGGCGCGAGCCGATTGGGGATAGACGGGGGCCGGTGTGCGCAGGGGGCGGGGAGCGGTGCTGGCGATGGCCGGTTTGCGGGGCGTGGGTTTGGTGGGCGTTCCGGTCCTGGCGGCGGTGGCGCGAGAGGCCGGGGCTGAGGACGCTGGTTGGGCGGGCGGCTCGGGCTTGACCGGAGGAGGTTTCGGGAGATCGAGGGCGGGTTCGTAGGAATGGGCTCCGGGATGGAAGCGGACTTCGAAGTGAGCCGGAAGATCGGCTTTGACGAGGAGGGCTTCGATCCGGGGCGTTTCGACAATCGTTTCAAGCGGTTGTTCGGTGGGACCGACCGGATGGATCTCAGGTTTTGGCGAGGGATTCGCGTTGGCCGGGTTTTGGGCGAGGGTTTCGGAGGCGGTGAAGGCGACCGAAAGCGGAGAGAGGTGATCAGCTCCGGCCGGAGGTGCGTTCCGGGATGGCGCGATCAACAACCCGGCGATGAGGGCGGCGTGGACGGCGAGAGCGCTTCCCAAAGCGATCCCGAATCGGCGAGGTGAACTCTCGGTCGGGAGTGGCTCACTCGGTTTGGGCAGAAAACTGGTCCGCAGCTTTTTCACGAATCAGGCGCGATGCGGCTCTGAAATCCAGGGGAGCACCGGGAGATGCTTGCGAGCCGATTCCCAGTTGAACGCGAGCAAGAGCACGACGCTGAAGAGTTGGTCGCTGACGATTGCGTTGCGGAGGAAAAGCCAGGATGGCGGGTAGCCGGGAACACCGATGGTGTTCGCCTGGAGCCAACCGGCAACCGATTTGGCATACGCGGGGGATCCCAACCACGCTGCGGTGTTGGCAACGAGGTAGAAGACTATCGAACATCCCAGAACCCGGCCAAGGGTGCCGACGACACTGGTCTGCCGGTTGAGCGAGGCTCCCCAAAGGGCGGCTCCGGAGAACAGCCCATATTTGATCAAGGCAAATCCGTGCGTAAATGCCCCGGCTCCATAGAGCAAAAGATCGGTCAGCATGACGAGCGCGAGAGGCACGAGAATGCGCAGGCGTTTCGGCATGATGATGGCCCCGGTGAAGGCAAACGCCATCACCGGGGCAAAGTTCCCCATCGCGTCGACGTTCGATTTCACCAACAGGAAAGCCGCTCCCAGAATGAGGAGGATGAAGGCTAACCAGTGTTGCTCGGAGGTCTCGCGCGATGGGTTCATGAATCTTAAAAGTGGTGTGGGTTAGAAGCGAAGTTTGGCACCGCCGAAGACGCCAAGGCCGCGGCCCGGGAATCCGGAGATTTCCTCATAGTCTTCGTCAAAGGCGTTTTCGACCCGGAAGAAGACGTCGAGATCTTCGTTCACGGCGAGGTTGGTGTAGAACCGCGCGATGAAGTAGTCGTCACCGGTGATGGTTTCGAAGGTTGTGGCGTCGATGTCGAGCCGGTCGTTGAGCCAGTACCCGCCCATGCCGACGGTGAAGCGATCACAAAGCTGCGTGTTCAGGTCGAACCCGAGCGTGTGGGTGGGGCGGCGGACGAGCCGGTCGCCGGAGGCGTCATTCGTCGCTTCGAGATAGGTGTAGGCGAGTTGGTAGTTGATCTGGTTCAGCAGGGATCCCGCCCAGGCAACCTCGAGACCGGAGGTGGAGGCTTCTTCCAAATTTTCGACGGAGGAAACCGGACCGGCAAAACTCGTTGAGATGAGGTCGTCGAGTTGGTTGTCGAACCACGTCACCGCGATGGTGCCGAGTTCGGCGATTTGTTGTTCGACGCCGACATCCCAGCCGAGAGATTCCTCGGGATCCAGTTCGGGATTTCCGACGAAGAACGGGCTGGTGGCATAAAGTTCAAAGAAGGACGGGGCGCGGAAACCCGTGCCGACACTGGCGCGGAAGGTCGTGCCCGTTTCCTCGAGATGATAGGCGCCGGCACCGCGATAATTCACGGTGTCGCCAAAGGAGTCGTAGTCCTCCCAACGCACGCCGCCGGTGACGGACAGCGCCTTGGTCAGTTGGAGCTGTTGCTGGAAGTAGAGCGAAAAGAGCTGCTCGGAATCGTCCACGCCGCCGAACCCGGTGTTGGAAACCGCGGTGTCCTCAAATCCCACGCCAAGCAGGGAGGTGTGGCCGCCGCCCCATTCCAGCGTGTTGCGCCAGTCGAGGATGATCTTCTCGTTGTCGATCGTGCTGCTGCCCGTCGGGGGGAATTCAAAGTCGACCTGTTGATCCAGAAAACCGGCGACGAGCCGGGTGCTCAGTTGGTCGTTGAACTGGTGATCGAGATAGGAGGTGAGCAGCAAAAAGCTGTCGCGATCCAGGTTGTCGGGATCCTGATCAAAGACGCTGCCGGGAGAACCAAACTCGCGTTCCGCGCCGCGAAAGGTGAACCCAAAGGTGGTCGCCTCGCTCAGCGGTTGGTCGATCCGGCCCGCGTAATAGAAGTTCTCGAAGTCGTTGTTCGGGCGATCGTTCGCCGTTTCGTCGTAACCGAGCGAAAGCGAATAGGCGGTGGTTCCCAACTCGCCGCTGCTCGAAAACTGGGTGCCGAACGTGCCGAAGGAGCCGGTCATCGCCTCAATCTGGCTGACGGGCGTTCCGCTGCCGCGTTCGGTGCTCAGGCTGATCACGCCACCGATCGCTTCGCCACCGTAAAGGGCGCTTTGCGGTCCGCGCAGCACTTCGATCGAGCTGAGGCCGTGAGCCGCCGCGGCACCGGTAAACGGCTGCGACAGAATGTTGGAGTCGTTGATGCGAACGCCGTCGACCAGGAACTGGGTCTGGTTCGAATTGACGCCCCGCAGAAAGACCGAGGAGTTGGAGCCTTTCTGCCCACTGGTGGCGAAGGTCACGCCCGGCGCAAACTTGAGCGCGTCCTCAAAACTGCGGATCTGGCTCGCTTCCAATTTGCTGCCCGGGATGATGGTGATGGCACTGCCAACCTCGGTTTGCGGAAGCGGAAACTTCGTGGGAGTCACCACCATCGTTTCAAGCTCGAAACTCGCTTCGGGCGAGATCGCTTGATCGGCAGGGATGGACGTTTCTGGGCTCTGTGCGAGCGCGACAGTCGCCGTGGAGACGGCAAGAAGCGCTGCACCCGACGTTCGGATGAGTTTGGTGATGTTCATAATGTCCTGGCCAGTGGACCGCTGGCTGGTTCAAAGTTTCCATCAGGCGGGCGATCCGGCTCAAAGAGACAAACTCTTCTCACGGTGGCGGCACCGCTCCAGAATTACACTGGATTCTCCTCTTTGTTAACTGTCCACCAGATGGCGAACTTCCCGATGGTGTATCCAGGCTTTTCCCGGAGACAGTGCGATGGTAGGGAGTCCGGGCGATTGGTCAACCCTAAGTTGACGGCAAGTGTGTCGCCGCGGGGGAGCTTCGCCCCTTAATCCAAGGGCTTTCCTTCGCTCTCCAGTTGCTCCATCACTTTCTGGAATCCCTTCAACGCATCGGATTTGGCTCGCTCGAAATCGGCGAGGGCTTCGCGACCACTTTCCAGGGACGATCCACCTTGCGTGCGGAGAAACGAATCGATCCCCTTGCCATGATGGTAGTAGGCGCGGAGCCGGTATCGGGCGACGAGTTCGCCGCATTGGGCACAGCGCACATAAACCGTGTCCGGTTCGCCTTGCTCACGGGTGAGGAGGTTCTGAACCTCAAGCGAATCGCAGTTTTGGCAGCGTTGACGATGGATTTCCATGATCGGTTGGGGGCTTTGGTTAGAAGATTCCGACAACGTCCCACCATCTCCATCCGAGCGCAAACACGAGGAAGACGCCAAGGACGGTGAGCGCGAGGCCGGGCTTGATGAGGTCTGCAACGCGGAGTTCGCCCGAACTGAAGGCGAGGGCGTTGGGGGGCGTGGAAATCGGCAGGGGCATGGCCAGCGAGCAACAGAAGGCGACCGCAATCATCACCGGAGCCGAATCCGCGATTCCCATGCCGACGACAATCGGGAGGAGCAGGTTGGCTGTCGCCGTGTTGCTCATGACCGACGACATGGAGACTGCGGCAATGCCGACAATGATCGCGAGGCTGTAGGTGCCCACTCCATCAATGGGGAGCTGCTGCACCACCCAATCTGCGAGGCCGCTTTGCGACATCGCCGCGCCGAGGCAGAGACCACCGCCCATCACAAAAAGCACATCCCACGAGAGCGAGCGAAAATCCCGCACGTTGAGAAGTCGCAGGCCGAAGAAGAGCAGCACCGGGATCAGGGCAATCGTCCCGGAGGAAAGTCCGTGCCACTCGGTCGTCATCCAGCCGATCACGGTGATGAGCGTGCCAATGATGACGACGGTGACGCCGGGTTTGGGCACAAACTTGCGGCTGGTAAGGTCTTTCGTTTCCAGATCGCCTTTGACCTGAAACAGCTTCCTCAAGAGAAACCAGGCGACGACGATGAGGACGAGCACCATGGGGACTCCGATCGTCATCCAACGGACAAAACTGGGGGCCTGGTCCACCCCGGCGAGATACTGCATCGCGATCGCGTTGGGGGGACTGCCGATGGGGGTGCCGAGGCCGCCGATGTTCGCGGCGAAGGGAATGCCGAGGACGAGGCCCTTGCGAGCCGGTTGCCCCTCCGGGATGCTGTTCGCCATCGGCAGAATGAGCGCGAGCATCATGGCCGAGGCCGCCGTGTTGCTCAGCCACATGGAAAGGAAGGCGGTGATGGCCATGACGGCGAGGAGCAGCCGGGGCAGCGAGGAACCGGTCCGTTGGAGAATGCGCCGCGCGAGCTGTTCGTCGAGCTGGAACTTGTTCAGCGCCGTCGAAATCACGAACCCGCCGAGAAAGAGCAGGATGACGTTCGAGAAAAACGGCGCGGTGAAGACCGAACTCGAAACCGTCGTGCCCGCGCGCTCCAATCCCGGCTGAAGCCAGACGAGCGAGAGAAACAGGATCAACAGACTCGTGACAAAGAGCGGAATCGCCTCCGTGATCCAGAGAATGGCCGCCACGATCAGAATGGCGAAGGCGATTTGCGCGGGGCCGGTCATGCCAAAGGCCGAAAACGCGCCGGTCGCCGCGACCAGAATCACGATCGCGGCAACTCCGGCCCAGGTCACGTGGGAGCGATGGATCCGGAAGAAGTCGGCGAGGACGCGGTTGTCGTTTTCCATGGGTGGCGAAATGCCTAGCGTTTTCTGTGCCAAGTTCCAACCGGCAACGCGTCATAACTTCGCCGCGGGCTTCGCAACCCAGGGCGCGTTTGAAAATGAGGTCGAGACGCGCTGCGAGTGATTTTG
>CAXBMO010000042.1:0-28804 GCA_963977015.1 uncultured bacterium
TCGCATGCATTCTCGACTGGATCAGGTAATTTCTAGGTTCTAAAACACGACCTAGATGAACCGCGCCGACTTGAACGGGAACACACATGGCTCCGTAGTTACGACGGATCGGTAGGATTTCAGCGCTGGAGCCGGGAGAGTATCCCGTCAAGACTCGCAATTGGTTGGTTCGATAGTCAATCTGCACGGTTCGACCATGGAAGAAATCAGCGCCCAGTAGGCCATCCAACCGGCGGCCAGCTTTGCGGCTGGCTGGCGCCAGGTCCAACGTGAGAAACGATTTTCGGATGGTGACTCCGGCACTATGAACGCTCGTTTTCGCCGATCGGTAGGCATGCGACAAGCCGCCGACACCTTGAACCGTTTCTTTTCGACCCAAGGCCAAATTCAGCTTCTTGGCCGCCTTAAGGTCGAGCACGGTTTCCTCCGCTCCCGTGTCCACAGCAAATTGAAGCGGAGTCTTTTGGGCCCCGACACTTACATTCGTCCAGATGAGTCCGCGTTTGGTAGTGATTGAGCATTGACTAGCAAAAATCGTCCCGGCAAGGGAGAATGCTGTGAAAAAATGGACACTTAGGGCAACGAATCGCATGATTGCTACAGGAAGTAAGAACGGTGCCAATCAGATGTAGCGATGCCCTAAAAAAACGGCAATTCACACTTTGCGCAGATTCCTGAAAAAATGTGAGGGGTCTTCAAAAAATCGGCGTTTAACCCTTTAAAGCACAACTTTAAAAACTATGAAATACCCCATCTACACAACAACTCTCCTTGCCCTCTTTGCTGGCGTTTCCTGGGCCGTACCTCCAACCAAAAGCCACCACTCCATCGTCCGGGCAAAAAATGCCAAGGCCCACCAGGAGCAGATGCAACAAACGAAGCAGACCGCGAGTCAGCGCCCCACAACCATCGCTCTGGACGTTGGTAAGGGTAAAGCTAAAGCGATTGTGAAAGGGAAGCGAAATCAATTCCAGGCCTATCATCATCGCAACAAAGGTCACTAAATCTCTCTCTTCGCGGCCCAATCGATGGGCAAACGGGAGTCCTAGCGAATTCTACAGCAGAAGCGCTAGAGGCTCCTGTAGTTCATGAAGATTGATAATTTAGAATAGTTAAGGCTTGCAAATCGCCCAATTGCAGTTTCTCTTCCTCCCCATGCGGGTGCCTACCGCCATCACAATCCTTTTTCTTTGGGTGAGTTGTTATCTCAACTGCACCACGGGACTGTTTGCGCAACTCAGTGAAGAAATTAGGGGCGGTGATTTTCGCGCAGAGTGTTCAACCTGCCCTCACGATCAACCTGTCCCAGAAGAGCAAAAGAGGCCCTGCGGAGATTGCGACTCGATCGCAAAATTAGCTGAAACGGAGACTTTTTCTCCTAAGCTGATGGAGAGTCGCGATACAGAAGGCGTCTTCCATGCGTCTTTGGCAGGCGACTCGATCAGGCAACTGGTTTTGCTGAATCAGCGTCCCAAATCCACGGAGGCGCTTTTTTCCTGTGGTGAGCCAGCTTGGGCTCACATTTCGCGGCCCATTCGCGGCCCGGCGGTGTAGTTCTGCGCCGGAGAAGAATTTCCGGGGACCGCTCGTTCCCGCCCATTTCTCAGGCGCACGGTTCTGGTCTTTTTTCGGCTTCCTCGTGCCCACGTGGTGCGCCCTTTGCCAGCGAATTGCATTTTTCTTTCCTATGATCCTTCCGTCTTGTTACTCACTCACACCTCTATTCTTCATCAGCTTACTGGCTGCGAACCATCTCCTTCTCGCGCAAGAGAAACCTGCTCCGTTTACAATTGAGGAGTTGGTCACTCAAGCTTTGGAAAGCAATCCCGAGCTTCAATTTTACGAAGCTGAGATTGCATCCGCGAAGGCTGGCCGGCGGGAGGCTGGCAGACTTGGAAATCCCGAACTCGACTTCGACTTCGGCCGGAAAAGGTCAACCGGCGCCGATTTTCGAAGCGAAGGCGTGGCTTATGCCGTGGCCTTGGCGCAGCCGCTGGAATGGCCGGGCAGAATCGGTTTGCGCAAGGCAATTGCAGATGGCGAAATCGACTTGGCGGAGCTTGGCCTGAAGCGTTTCAAATACGCCTTGGCCGGTCAGGTGCGGCAGTTGGCTTTCCGCGTTTCAATCGCTCAGGAAAAGGCCGCCGTGGCTCGCGATGTGGCCGGTCGGTTTAACGCCGTGAAGGATGTTTTGCTCCAGCGCGAAGTGGGTGGAATCGCTCCCCACCTGGAAATCAAAGTCATCGACGCTGCCACGATGACGATGGAGAAGGAGTCGCTGGAGGCGGCGGTGGAGGTTCAGATGGCGCTTCTGGAGCTAAACCAATTGATGGGCAGGTCTGCGGTCTCCCCTCTGGTAGTTGCCCGCGCGAAAACCGATTTTCCCGACATGCCGGAAGTCGCCAGACTGATGGAACTGGCGGTCGAAAGGAATTACGAAATGCAGGTGCTGCGGGCGGAACTGGCGCAGCAAGGCTTCCGCGTTTCGCTGGCGAAAAATGAACGTTATCCCACGATTAAGGTCGGCCCCTACGTCTCCCGCGAGGAGGCCGGTGAGGTGGAGAGCGAGGCCGGAATTGGTTTCTCGCTAGAGCTGCCCATTTTTCGAAACGGCAAAGCCAAGGTGTCCCAGGCCCAAGCCCGAGAAGCCCAGGCCGAGGCAACGATTAATGCTGCCGCCCGGAGGTTGGAGCGCGAAGTGGCGTCCGCCGCGCTGGTTTATTTGAACTCGCGCAAGCAACTGCAAGGCTGGCCGGCCGAACGAATCGACGCGCTTCAAGATTCGGCGCAGTCGGCGGACCGGCATTACCGGCTGGGTGCGGTTCCTGTAGCGACTTACATCGAGCTTCAGGAGAAATATCTAGAAGCTTTGGAGGCCGTCAACGACGTGAAAGCCGATGCTCTGGAAGCTTGGCTAACTATCGAGCAACTGACCGGCGCGACGCCTGAATTTGACTAACCAACACATTCCACAACCCAAACCAAATCATGAAAAAACAACTGAGACATGGCTACCGCGTTATTGGCTTGGCCGTGAGCGCCGCCTTGGGCTTCGCCATCCCGGCAAACGCGAACGATGAACTGGAACGCCCCCCCGGCCCGGTGACGGGCGACAACCCGAACATTGGCATCAAGTATGACAAGAAGCAGGGCCTCTACGTGACCCCGTTTTCCGCAAAGTTGCTCGGCCTGGAAATGGCCGACGTAGATGAATCCGAGATCTTCTCCACGCTCACACTCCAGGCCCGGGTGTATGACAATCCCGGCGACGGCACAGCTCAGGCCAGCGCGTGGCTTCCCGAAGAAGAAGCGAAGCTGGTGCAATCCGGTCAGGCGGTCCTGCTCGATGGAGATCGGGCTGGAGAGATTACCGCAGTTTCGGAGAAGATGAACGGTCAGGCAGAGGTATTGCTGTCAATCGCGGATCCCGCAGGTGGGTTGAAAGTCGGGAAGTTTCTATCCGGAAATCTCGCGATCTCAAGTAACGGCCCGGTGACCGTGGTCCCGGAGAAGGCCATCATCCATTCCGCGGAGGGAGCGTTCGCCTACGTCGACAACGGCGGCTGGACGGTTCGCACACCGGTGGAAGTCGGTGCCATCGCTGGAGGTAAAGCCGAGATCATCGACGGGATTTACTTCGGGGATCGCGTCGTGACGCAGCCGGTCATGGCGCTCTGGATGACGGAACTGCAACTCCTGAAATCGGGCAAGGCCTGAAGCTGCGCCCACTGAGTGCCGGTCGGCACTCTCGAAGCCAAACCCTCGAACTCGATTTGCAACCCCGACATCTCATGACACGCCGATTTTCATGATTAACTGGATCGTCACCCAAGCAATGCGGCAGCGCGCCATGGTGGTGCTCGCCACGCTCATTCTCATCGGGACGGGCATCTGGTCTGCCCTGAACCTCTCCGTGGACGCCGTGCCGGACATCACCCATGTCCAGGTTCAGGTCAATACGGCAGTCCCCGCGCTCGCTCCCGAGGAGATCGAGAAACTCGTCACATTCCCGATCGAAACCGAGATGGCGGGTCTTCCGGGGATGACCGACCTCCGCTCGCTCTCGAAATACGGCCTCTCCCAGGTGACGATGGTTTTCGAGGACGGATCGGACATTTACCTGCTTCGCCAACTCGTCGCGGAGCGCCTCCAGACCGTGCAGGAGGAAATTCCCGAGGGCCTCACGCCCCAACTCGCCCCGATCGCCACCGGGCTCGGCGAGATTTTCTACTACTTCATCGACTACGCGGAGGACGCGGCCAACGCTCCCGAAGATCCGCTGGAGCGACTCATGGCGTTGAAGCTGATTCACGATCTGCAGGTCAAACCACTCCTGCGGGCCACTCCCGGTATCACCGAGATCAATGTGACCGGTGGTTACGAGAAACAAATTGTCATTCAGCCCTACCCGGAGCGACTCACCGCTGTCGGAATGACGCTCGAAGACGTCGCCGACAAGATCGCGATGAACACCGAGAACGTCGGAGGGGGGCTCATCGAACTCGGCGGCGAGCAGGTCGTCATCCGGGGAGACAACCGTGTCGCCACGATCGAGGAAACCGCCAAACTCCCGCTGAAGTTCGGGGCCGGCGTCGATCCCTTGCTGGTCGAGGACATCGCCGAAATTCGCATCGGCCACAGCTTCCGCACGGGGGCCGCCACGGTGCGTGGCAAGGAAGCCGTCGTCGGCACGGCTGTCATGCTGCTCGGCGAGAACAGCCGCACCGTCTCCGTCGCCGTCGCGGATCGGCTAGGCAAGATCCAGGAAAAACTGCCCGAAGGCGTCATCATCGAAGCCCTTTACAACCGGTCGGATCTGGTCGATGCGACCATTCACACGGTGGAGAAGAACCTCTTTGAGGGAGCCATTTTCGTTGTCGTTGTCCTGCTCCTCATGCTCGGAAATTTCCGCGCGGCGCTGATCGTTGCCTGTGCGATTCCGCTCTCGATGCTGTTCGCCTTCACCGGAATGGTCACCAACGAGATATCCGGAAATCTGATGAGTCTCGGCGCGATCGACTTCGGCCTCATCATCGACGGAGCTGTCGTCATGGTGGAAAACATCGTCCGCCACCTCGCCGAGAAACAGAAAGCTCTCGGCCGCAAACTCAACGCGCAGGAACGCTTCGAGGAAGTGCTCGTCTCTGCCCGCGAGGTCGCCAACCCCATGTTCTTCGGCGTCCTTATCATCACGGTGGTCTATGTGCCGATCCTCGCTCTCACCGGGATCGAGGGGAAAATGTTCCGCCCGATGGCGCTCACCGTGATGTTCGCCCTCATCGGCGCGCTCATCCTCTCGCTCACCCTGATGCCGGTGCTCTGCTCCTATTTCCTGAAAGGCGAGATCAAAGAGAAAGACTCCCGGCTCGTCACCTTCTTCAAGTTTCTCTACGCACCGATCCTGCAATTCGCGCTGCGCTTTCGCTGGATCGTCGCCCTGGCGATGTTCGGGTTGTTCGGCTTTTCGCTGTTCCTTTTCAGCCGGATGGGGGCCGAATTCGTCCCAGAACTCGACGAGGGCGATCTCACGATCCAGTTCATCCGCAGCATCAGCGCCGGACTCGACGCCTCGCTCGATCTCCAGCTCAAGTCCGAGAAACTGCTGCTTGAGAAATTTCCCGAGGTCGAGGACGTCTTCGCCCGGATCGGCACCTCGGAAGTGGCGATGGACCCGATGGGGCCGAACCTCGCCGACACCTTCCTCATGCTGAAGCCGCGAAGCGAGTGGCGGAAGATCGACGGCCGCACCATCACCAAAGCGGAACTCGGTAGTCTCATGCGCGACGAACTCTCCCTGAATGTTCCGGGACAAGGCTACCTCGTCACACAGCCCATTCAGATGCGATTCAATGAGATCATGGCCGGTGCCCGGGCCAATTTGCTCTGCAAAATTTTTGGCGAAGACTTCGATGAACTCGAACGCCTCGCCGGAGAAGCCCGTGCCTTGATCGTCGCGATCCCAGGAGCCAGCCAGGTCGAGTTTGACAACGTGGGGCGGAACCCAACGCTGGAGATCACTCCGAACCGCGACGCAATGCGCAAATTCAACGTGCAGGCCGACGAAATCAACGCCGTCGTCCGTGCCGCCCTCGCCGGGGAGGAAACCGGCATGATGATCGACGGAAACCGCCGCTACGAGATCGTGGTGAGATTGCCCGAAAGAATCCGCACCGACATCAAAGCCATCAAGCGTCTTCCCCTCCGCACCGAAGACGAAGGGCTCATCACCCTCGGCCAGGTCGCCAACATCGAGATGGTGCAGCAGGTCGGGACCATCGCCCGCGAAGCCACCCAACGGCGCGTCTCGATCCTCATCAACAACGAAGGCCGCGACACCGAAAGCTTCGTCGAGGAAGCGCAGGCCGCTCTACGCGAACAGGTCGATTGGCCCGACGGCTACTATTTCGAGTTCGGCGGCCAGTTCGAGAATCTGATCAAAGCCAAAAAGCGCCTCTCCGTCGTCGTTCCTGTCGCGATGGGACTCATCTTCGTGCTCATCTTCATGAGCTTCGGCAGTTTCCGGCAGGCGGCGCTGATCTTCACCTGCGTTCCGCTCGCCATCACCGGCGGCATCTTCGCAATCTACCTGCGCGGGATGCCCTTCACCATTTCCGCCGGTGTCGGTTTTATCGCGCTGAGCGGGATTGCCGTCCTCAACGGGATCATGCTCATCAGCTTCATCAACCAACTGCGCGAGGGCGGCATGGGCCTGCGCGACGCCGTCGTCCAGGGGTCACTGACCCGCCTCCGCCCCAAGCTCATGACCGCGTTGGTCGCCTCCTTTGGCTTCATCCCCATGGCCATCGCCACCGGACCTGGCGCCGAGGTGCAGCGACCGCTCGCCACGGTCGTGATCGGCGGAATCATCACCTCCACGATCCTGACCCTCGTCCTGCTGCCCACGCTTTACGAATGGCTGGAGAAAAATTCCGAGCGCCGAAAGCTCATCGAGCGCGAAGAATTCGAACCGTCGCAAGCAGCCGATCCCGTCGCCGCCTCCTGAATTTCCTTTAACCAAACCCAAAACAAATAAACGATGAAAACCAAACCAAAAATCCAAACCCTCCTCGCCTGTCTCGCTTTCACTGTCGCCCTCCCGGCGATGGCCGATGAAGAGGCCAAAGAAGTCGAAGCCGGAGCCCGCGGCGGGCGTCTCCTCGCCACCGAAAGCCCCCGTCCCGAGTTCTTTGTCGAGAAAGACCACACTGTTTCGGTGAAGTTCTACAACGAAGCCAAGGAAGTCGTGGCGCCGACCACGCAGCAAGTCACGGTCATCGCAACCGGAGCCAAGAAAGCCAAACTGGCCCTGACCAAGAAAGAGGACGCCCTCGTCTCCACCGAGCCGCTGCCTGAAGGCGATGGCTACAACCTGGTGGTCCAGGTTCGCCCCGATGCCGATTCGCGCCCGGAGAACTTTCGGTTCACGTTTTTGAATCACATCTGCGGCGGCACCTGCGGCAATCCCGAATATGCCTGCACTTGCGACGAGTGATTGGGAACCCGGCTCGTCCCGATGAGCAGTTGCGATTGTCATTCAGAGCAAACCGACACTCTTCAGCGGTCGGTCTTGGCGACTCTGTTAGCGATCAATGGCCTCATGTTCGCCGCCGAGTTTGGCCTGGGAATTCTGGCCGACTCCACCGGCCTGATCGCCGATTCGCTCGACATGCTGGCCGACGCCACCGTATACGGCCTCTCGCTGTATGCGGTGGGCCGGGCAGCGAGTGTCAAGACGAATGCCGCGCGCTTGAGTGGCTATTTTCAGATTGCTTTGGCGATCGGCGTATTTCTCGACATCGTTCGCCGGTTCATCTTTGGCAGCGAACCAGTTTCGACGCTGATGTTTGGGGTGGGGCTGGTTGCCTTGGCGGCAAACGTGGCTTGCCTCTTGCTGCTGGCCAAACATCGCAAAGGCGAGGTGCACATCCGGGCGAGCTGGATCTTTTCCAAAAACGACGTCATCGCGAATCTGGGGGTGATGGGCGCTGGAGTGTTGGTTCATCTGACTGGTCAAAAATGGCCCGATCTTGCAATCGGTCTTCTAATCGTGATCGTCGTCTTTCGTGGTGGGTTGGAGATCACCAAGGATGCCAAGAACGAGAGCTGTCTTGACTATGAAGACTGATTTATTCAGCCTCGGATGACGTTTGCGGTGACAGCTTTCGCAAGAATTCTCGTTTATCCTCAGTCCTTTGATGTGTGTTGAGGAACCAATACCCGGCAGCTGGGCGCTCCTAAACTGGTCCAGCCCTTCGTCCAACATGCCGGGCGGCGGCTTCAGAGACGGTGATGGTGGGAGTCTGTTGGATTGCCTCGCGTAATTCAGTGGTGGCCGTGCCCGTGATGGCCGTGGTGCCCACCGTAGCCGAAATGACCACCGTGACCATGATGGCCATGACCATAGCTATGGTACCGCGACGGATAATGCCGATTCGAGTAGTAGCCATGACCGTGACCACTGTAATATCCATAGTGTCCGCCGTACCCATAGGGATATAAATAACAACTCGTCAGACCAAGAAGACATGTTGCCGCCAATAGAATAGCCGCGATTTTCGTTGGAATTTCTTTCCGCTTCATCGCAACCGTCAATTAACATCTAACCATACGCCGGTGCAAGAGATTTGCGGGAATTCAGCCATGCACCCATTCTCTACCATCAGGCAAAGGGCGGCGTCGGAAGGTTGATTCCCAGGGAGAAACTTTTCCGTGGGAAATTTGGGGGGTAAACGTGCATCCGGCGTTTAAAGAGCAGCGCACATGACTGATTCTGACAACGCAACGAATGGGGGCAAACTTTCTGCGAATTCTAATCCGATTAGCCTTGCCGGAAAGCTGGCGGCGGTGTTCCGGGAACATGGTTTGTCCGAAGGAGTTGGCGTCTTGATCCACTATGGCGTGGACCGCGCGGCGGACGCCTGGTTTGGAATTGGCACAAGGCGGTGTGTGAATTTGGCCGGCCTTGGCTATGAATCCGAGGATTTTGTCGATTACGCACCGATAACCTACTGGGCGTTCTGGATTGCCCTGAACCGTTGCCGGATTGTCCCGGAAGACGTTTTTGTCGATTTCGGCGTTGGCCGTGGCCGTTGTCTCGTGGTTGCCGGTACCCGGCGTTTTCGGAAGGTGATCGGCGTTGAATTGGTTCCCGAACTGGCGCAACAAGCCCGCAGCAATATGGAACTGGCCCGAAAACGATTGCGGTGCAAAAGTTGGGAAGTCGTCGAAACAAATGCCGAACAATTTTCGATACCCGCGGAATCTACCATCCTGCATTTTTACAATCCGTTTCGCGGACCGACCTTGGATCGCGTGATTGTGAACTTGGCCGACTCCCTGCGCAATCATCCCCGGCAAATCACGGTTCTTTTCGGCAATCCAGACGATTTCCAACGCATCCTCAATGTCGGGGAACCGATTCCGGAATCCTGGGTGAAGCAGAATAAGATCGTAAAATGGCCCGGATACCGCCCGAATGACGATTTACTGGGAAATCTTTATCGAGTCTACAAAATCGACTCAACAAAAGCCGAAACCTGAAACATGGAAAAGTTTCTGGCAAAAGAGTTTGACCGAGGGTGCCGCTACGACCGGTCCGTTTTCAATGCGCGTAGAGGACTGGATCACCAAGATCGCGGGTACGACCGCTTGTCCCATCCCGATCGCGATAATCAGGTCGACCAGTGTCCGCTCAGGCGGAACGCCTGGTAGCGACGCCACGCCTGAATGAGAGTTTCATTCGAGTTCCGACATCTCAAGGCGAATGAAGTCTTTGGCCCGCTGAACCAATATCCACCCTCATGTTTGTCGTCGGCTTCGTCGCATTAGGAGCAAACTTCGCCTGCCCCATGCTCCCCGCCAAGCATCGCAAAGGCGAAGTCCTCATCCGTGCCAGCTGGATTTTTTCCAAAAACGATGTCATTGCCCATATCGGAAACATCGCGGCGGCGGTTTTGGTCCATTTGACCGGATTACGATGGCCTGACCTCGCGATTGGTTTGATCATCGTCACCGTCGTCTTTCGCGGCGGGGTCGAGATCGTTGGGGAAGCCAGAAAGGCTGCCAAACTGTCGGAGGCGTAAGCCGAAGCGCGAGGGCAGGTTCGCGCTCCGGCTTCCGATTGGTTGTCAGGTTGGGAGGGTAGGGAAATTAGTAGCCCTTGCGCTGCAGATGCCTTCGGATGATTGAGGTTTGTCTCTTTTCTTTGCCGATGTTGAGGCCGACTGTCGATTGGCGTTGCGTGGACTGCTGCACGGTTTGCCCTGATTCCCTTGCCTCTTTCGCTTTTTCCTGGTGCTCCTTACGAACACGCTGGAACGATTGGTAGTTGGACTTGGTTGGAGGTACAGCCCAGGAAACGCCGACTGCCAAGACCAAAAAGGATATTAAGTAGATGGGTTTTTTCATTGATATAGAGGTTGTTCATAGGGTTTAAACCCGCCCAAAGCATCACCCCTCACGTTCGTTGAAATTTCGGTCTTTTTGGGGCCCGGAAGAACGGCAACCAAGCCAAATTCAGCTTTTCTGAGGGCTTGCCGACCATTTGGTGTTTTATCTTACGACAATCATGAATCCTCCGAATCCAGATTCCGATAACGATCCCAAGCTCCGCGAAACGCTGCAATCCTGGGATGTCGAAATGACCGCTCCGCCCGGTTTTCGCCGGGAAGTCTGGCAGCGGATCGCAGTTCGTAGCGAACCCAAGGCCTTTTGGGTGCGTCACTTTCAGTCTTTTGGCGAGTTCTTCGCCCACCCCGTGGTCGCCGGAGGGGTGGCACTCTTGGTGATCGGCGTTGCCGTCGCCAGTGCGCGAGTCCATTCAGGGATCGCTGCCCAACAAAGAATGCACGAGTTGAGCGAACAATACGTCGTCAGCATCGACCCGCTTTTGAGAAGCCATTTCCATCCTGAGAAGCCATGAAAAAGGGACTCTTGATCTTTGTCGCTATTCTTCTGACTGGCGCAGTCGCCTATTGCGCAGTTTTTCGCTGGTCGTATGCCCATACCGCGATGATGAGCCAGTCGCAAGACGCCGAATTGGAGTGGCTGCGCCACGAATTCTCTCTTTCGGCCGATCAGTTTGAAACGGTGCGCGAACTTCACGCGGCTCACGATTTGGAATGCCTCAGACACTGCGAAGCCCTTGCGCTCAGCAATGATCGGTTGTTTCGCCTGATGCGGGAGAGCACGGAGATCACGCCAGAAATCGAAACGGCCCTCCAAGCGGCAACGGAACTGCGCGAAGAATGCCGACGTTCGACTTTGCGACACATCTACGAGGTTAGCCAACACATGAACACCGAATCTGCGCAGCGTTACCGTGAGACGATGACGGCGCGCTTGGTGGATTCCGGACTGCACCACCGCACCGCTATTTCGCCCACTTCCCTGGATTGGAAGGGCTCACACGGTCATCAGCCAGCGAACCACTAGATGAAAAGCGACAAGGAGGGATCCGAGCGTGACGCCGCAGACAAGGCTGCGATGACTCAGCTTCGCGAGGGCAACGATTTGGCGCTCAACGCGATTATGGAGCATTGGGAGCAGCCGTTGCTTTCGTTTCTCTATCGCTACACCACCAATTGGAGCGTGGCGGTGGATTTGGCGCAGGAAACCTTCGTTAAAGTGTTTCAGAGCCGAATGCGCTATCGGCCCAAGGGGCAGTTTTCGACCTGGCTCTTTTCAATCGCGATGAACTTGGCCCGAAATGAGGCGCGTTGGCGCAAACGAAATCCGCAAAGCGCGATGTCGGGCGCGGCTGAAGACGAACGGCAGTTGGCTGCGTTGGATTCCGCGGAAATTCGGCCCGATGATGCCGCGGCGGGAAACGATCGTGCGCGAATGGTGCGCGAGGCGATCCGCGAGTTGCCGGGCGATTTGCGCACGGTGGTCTTGCTTTCCGAGTATGAAGGGATGACGCAGCGGGAGATAGGTGACGTGTTAGGTTGCACACCGAAAGCCGTGGAAACACGACTTTACCGTGCGCGGAAGCTTTTGCGGGACAAGCTGAAGGATGCCGTTGGCGACGTTATGGCGTAGTTTCTGGAATACGAGTTGCCCCAACGAAGGACTCAATGATGTCATCGGACGTCTCTCTCCATGAATCGTAGGGGGATTCTTGTGGCGGATGTACAAGTCCCGTTGGCGTGTTGCTCAAGTGCATTTTACCGAAGAAAAGGTTTGCTCGCCTAGCAGGGTGTTGATTTAGTCGTGTATTTTTCTCGTCGAGGATATTTCGTTATGTCGCGGCATTTGTAACTCGTTGATTTTCAGCAGTCAAAATTTTGAGATACTAACCTTTTTAGATGAGTAACAGTTTTTCAACACCCTGCTAGTCACTTCATTGCTGAACACGGGAAAGCTTCCGCGTAATTCCCACTCCCTCACCCAAATTCGAGTTGACCAAGAGCCTTTGAAACGATTGGTTCCGTGAAATGGGAATGGATTCCATCCTTGCCAGGAAGCAGGCGATCTCGCTGTCGCAGAATTGAAATCTGCAGTTGCTTCTGTCACCTATAATCGTTTGGCTAAAAGAGGCAAAACCTGTAATCATGGCAAAGCCCCGCGCCTTCCTCAGTTCCACATGTTTCGATTTGAACGACGTCCGATCTGGTCTGTCTGCATTCTTGTCTGATTATGGCTTCGAAGTTCTCAATTCACAAGATACGAGTGGCTTCGGAGTCAATCCCGGGACTCATTCACATACGGCCTGCATCGAAGAGGTTGCGAATAGTGACTATCTACTGCTGATAATTGGGGGGCGTGCTGGTAGTGCCTACATCGAATCCCTCAGCACTATCACGAACGAAGAATTCAATCAGGCACAGAAATTGAAAATTCCTGTAATTGCCTTTGTCCGACGGTCGGTCTTCAACGCAGTTCCGATTTACAAAAAGAATCCAAAGGGTGATTTTAGCGGCATTGTGGACAATGTAAAAGTATTTCACTTCATCGAATATGTTTCGTCAGGTCACGAATCAAACTGGCTTCATACCTTTGAAAATGCCGAAGATATAATTGCAATCCTAAAGGGCCAATTTGCCCACTACCTACTCAACTACTCCAAAATATTGAGGACGCCTAGCATGGGCAAACGGGAAAAAAACGAGTTGGTTGTAGTCCCGCTCCCTGAATCACTTCCACAAATAGATCAACTTTCCGACGATCAAGACGAACTCGTCTCAATCAGGAAAGGCACCAAGTTGCTTCATCAAATCATTTCTTCAATCGTGAATGGCGAGGGGAGCAAGGCGGGAAAATCTGAGAAACTGAAAACCTTGTGGGTTTTTGGATGTTATGCAGAGGATTCAAATACCGAAACACTCTATGTTAGACAGCCAGTTTTTAAGGACATGGCGTGGTCATATTCGAAAGGTGAAAGAGTATTTCAGTCGATGCGCCCTCTCGGTCTGAGCGGCAGTGTCCAAGATATTGTGTCCGAGGGATTTGACCATGAAATTCCTGCTTTTTCGCTATGTTATGATGGGGAAGAGGGAGAACGCTGGGACTTTCGACATGCATTGACGAGCATTTCCCAAACCCTAGCCAAGCGATACGGCGAAGCCGATGGTCTCAAGCTCTTTTGCAAAGGCGACTTTCGGATTCTCGGTGAGGACTAGTCTAAAAGTTAGCATGCTACAATCTATCGATGGCAAAGCTTGCGCTACAGAAAGCGTTCTGACCTGGGGGGAGATCAAGAATCTATCCCAATAATATTCATCACCATGAGTGTCGACAAATCTTCGATGGGCTTCTTTGAGCGCCATCTTACCGTCTGGGTGGCGCTTTGTATTATCGCGGGCATTGCCCTCGGCAAACTTGCGCCTAATCTCGCTCAAACGCTCGACGGGATGGCAATCGACGTGAATGGCGCTCTGGTGGTTTCCATTCCCATCGCCATTTGCCTCTTTTTCATGATGTACCCGATCATGGTGAAAATCGACTTTGGCGAAGTGGTCCAGGCAAGCCGTAATCCCAAGCCGGTTCTCCTCACCCTGATTGTCAATTGGGCAATCAAACCCTTCACCATGCTGGGGATCGCTACGTTGTTTCTCAGCTACTTTTTCAAAGACCTCCTTCCAGGCACTGAAGTTCAAAGGTGGCGCAGAAGTTGAACTCTACCGCTCTTATATATCCGGTGCGATTCTGCTCGGGATTGCTCCCTGCACCGCCATGGTGCTGGTATGGGGATACCTCGCACGTGGAAACCAAGGACTCACTTTGGTAATGGTAGCCATCAATTCCCTCACGATGTTGCTGCTCTACGGCATCCTCGGGGGCTGGCTACTGGGTGTCAATCGAATGCCTGTTCCTTGGCAATCCCTATTGCTTTCGGTCACCATCTACGTCGCGCTGCCGTTGGTAGCGGGTTACCTATCGCGCCGCTGGATCATGAAGGCCAAAGGCCCACAGTGGTTCGAGCAAAAATTTCTCCACCTCCTGACGCCGGTGTCGATTACGGCACTCCTAGCCACCTTAGTGCTACTTTTCAGCTTTAAGGGGGAAACCATCCTTGCGAATCCGCTCACCATTCTCTGGATCGCCATCCCGCTTGCCGTACAAACGCTGCTGATTTTTACGCTGACGTATATCGCAGCGAAGTTTCTAAAGTTCAGCTACGAAAACGCTGCTCCTTCGGCCATGATTGGTACGTCCAACCATTTCGAGGTAGCCATCGCTACGGCGGTAATGCTCTTCGGCCTATCTTCAGGGGCTGCGCTCGTCACTGTCGTCGGCGTGCTTATCGAGGTGCCGCTGATGCTCTTTCTAGTTCGTGTCTGTCAGAAGGCGCGGGGCTGGTTTGGTCAGCAAGTGTAGGTGCCGGAGTCTTTGTTTAAACTTTCCATTTGCGCGACCAAGATTCCCAGAAATTCGCGGCAAAGGTTGGGCGGGCAAACTCATTGAGCCGTCTCAATATACGACGGTTCAAGCGAATTCGAACAGCTTACGAACGAGGAGAACTCATCGGCATCATCGCCGTAGAATGCCGCTACCACAGACCGATCGACACGATCGGCATTTCCATCACCGGTTGTCGTGCTTCGAGGATTTCAGATTCTTGGTGACGCCTTGAGTAAACGTTAGTGCTGGCTTCCCAATTTCGAAGCGACGACCGATTTCTTGAGGCATTTTCGCAGGACCCGCTTTTCCTAGCGTCTACCCGCGCATGACACCTCCCCTCCGTTTGTCCATCGTGGGTTTGTTCACTGCCCTTTCCGTTCCCTTCGCATTTGCCCAAAACCACGACGGTCACGACCACTCCAGCCATAATCATGTTCATGGTTCTGCCGCTGCCAAGTCACCACAAATCAATCAGAGCGACCAAATTACTCTGAATCAGGAAACTCGCGACCGACTGGGAATCCGGCTAGGCATGGTTGACCTGCGAGAGTTTGGCAACGGGACTGACGCGGTTATCGCGATTCCGAAAAGCAGCGTATTTCAAGAAAACGGCAAAACCTACGTTCTGGCTCAATCTCAGAATGACAAATCCCAATTCGAACGTTGGGAAGTGAAATTGGGAGCTAGCGATTCTGAATTTGTGGAGGCCGTGAGCGGCGTTTTCCCTGGCGACAACATTGTGGCAAACGGCACGGAACTCCTCACTCAGTCCGGCTCCGAAACCGCCGAATCTTCACCTCCGGGCCTTTCTTTTTCCCAACCGAACCAATTCAACGAAAACCGCACGAACCAGTTCAGTCAGCGTGTAGAGCCCCGTTACGACTCCAGATATGCACCCGACGACAATCAGCACGGTTCGTTTTCCTGCCCATTTGATCAGCACGGCGACACACATTCCGCTCCCCGCGAGAGGTATTCGCGGGACCATCACGACTACACGCATTCCCGTTCCTACGACTTATACCATCGCGACGATGATTATTCCCATTCTCGCTCCCGCAGAGATTCATCCGATTACCTGCACGGACACACTTCGCGTTACGATGATTACCATTCCGAAGGTCACGATCGCTACTATGGGCACGATCGCTCATTCGACCGCTCTTGCCCGCTGGAGAGGCGTTGGTAATTTCCGCCGCTCAGCTCTCTTTCGTCATTTTCAGGGCCAAAAAGCGTTTTGCCCGGCGCACCCGGGATTCCACCGCCCTCACCGTGCATCCCAGCTTTTTTGCGGTTTCAGCTTGGGAGTGACCTTCCAGCGCGAACAAGATTAATGCGTCTCTTAGCGGTGGCGGTAGGGTAGAGATAGCTTGGTGCAATCGGGCAATTTCTTCAGACAGCGACGCTTCTTCATCGGGGGCGGCTTCAAGCGCGAGTCTTCCGTCATTTTCAAGGTTGGATTCCTGAAGGACGGCGGCAAAGTCTCCCGGACGCCGTTTCCGTTTTCGGAGGTGGTCGCGGCACAAATTGGCAGCGATGGCATAGAGCCAGGTTTGGAATTTAGCGTCCGATCTTACTCGATAGCGGTGACGTTTGGAATACGCTCTGTAAAACGTTTGGGAAAGGACATCTGATGCCTCATGGGCATCCTGAAGGTGCCAGTAAATAAAGCGGAACAGACCTTCGTTGTGAAGCTCAATCAGCTCTTCAAGGGCAGCTTCATCCCCCGTCTTGAATCGCTCGACCAGCGACGAATCGTCATCCTCCTTCCCGGACATAGAGAAGTTTTGGGTTACTTGCTCGGACCAGTTGACCGGTTGCGCAGCGCTTCCGTTACCAGCTTTAGCAGCTTTTCAAATTGCTCTGGAGTGAGGGCGGCTTCCATCTCCAAAAGGTGCTCGATGGTTGCCTTCTGGAGTTCCCCTTGGATTTCATGGATCTCGGTGATGATGGCGTCTACTTGGGACGAGTAGGCGCGGTCGCGTTCCAGTGCGTCGGCCAATTCGGAGACCGCCCTGGCGTTAGCGGCTTTCAGTTCGGCTTCGCGGTCAAGAAAGTGTTGTTCGATCGTTTCCAGCGAGCTTACTTGCTTCGGGCTCAGCCCCAAATCCCGCTGGAGAACTTCGTGAGCATGGGCGTGAAGTTGGGGATGGTGATCGGCTGGCCGGAAAAACCGGAGAGCCAACGCACAGCCCAGCGCAGCGGCGGTCAAAACGCACAAAAAGAGAAGCGCCCCGTTTTTCCAGGTCAAACTCATCGGCCCAAGATTATTTGATACGGCATGCCGGAGGCTTCTGCGTCGAAAACGGCCAGCCTCAATGAATCGCGCAGGGGATCGGTCGAGTCTTTGTTTTGTGAGAATGCTGAGATCCCTCCCCAAACTAAGCCGAACACCAGAGCCACGCAGGCCAAGGCAGCACTTAACTGCGAGAAACTCAGCCAGGCAAAGCAGGGTTCGGGAGTCGCTTCGGAATCGCGCAATTTGCGCACCGCCCGAAGCACTTGATGAGGAGGTGGGGCAACGGGGAGCGACGTGACACTTAGGTTCTCCAACAATTCGTCGATGTGTTGTGGCGTCATGATGTGTGTGTTTAGGGGGGTAAACGCCGAGTGGATATGAATCCCACAAATTTTCGGACTTTTTTCGCAAGTGCCGATTCCTGGGAAAATAATCTGTGGGGTGGGTGCAAGACCGGCGTTTAAGACGGTGTTCCGTCGCCCCTCCAACCACCAAAAGCATTTGCGTCATGTTAGGATGCGCCTATTTTGTTAATTTTTTCCTGATATTTAAGTCATGCCCTCATTTCCGAATATCCACCTCCTCATCGCCCATCTGAGTTTGCTCTTTGGAGCGAGCTTCGTCACCAGTTGCGCCATCCCGGCCCATTCCGAAACGGAGGCTGCTGAGTTACCCAGTGTCGTCGCGAACTCTGGCCCCACAAATGATTCGACCAGCTTCACCCCGGCACGCGCCATCGATCACGCCCTGGCTAACAACCCGGAATTACGGGCGGCGCGCTATCAAATCGCAGTGGCGCAAGCAAACTTAAAGTGGGCGGGTCGGCTGAATGATCCCGAATTCGAACTGGGAGCAAATACCGACCAATGGGGCCTGAACGACAACGAAAGTCTGGTCGAAGTCGCCCTCTCCCAGAAATTTCCGCTGACCGACCGCCTCAAGCGGGAGCGCAATCTTTCCGAAGTGGACCTGGCCCTGGCCAAGGCCGAAGTGCATGTGGCCGAATGGAACTTGGCTGCCGAAGTCCGCCAGGCGACCGTCGATGCATTGGCGCTTCAGCGGCAAATCCGGCTTCGACAAGAGTTGAAAGGGGTGCTGGCGGAATTGGCCGGGCAGATCGAAGAAGCGTTTCAAGTCGCGGAGGCTTCGCCACTGGACTTGACCGAGGCCAAGCTGGAGGTGGAGACGCAAACGCGGACGATCCGCGAATTGGAGGCGGAACTGGTTCGCGTGATGGGCGGTTTGCGAGGCTTGCTGGGACTGCCGCCCGAATCCGCTGTAGCGGTCTCCGGAAACCTGGATGAACCATCTGGCTACCGCATTGCGCCGGACGCGGAAGTGCTGGCGCAGCGTCCTGATCTGCAACTGAGCTTGCTGCAACAGCGCCGCGCCGAGGCGTCGATTGCACTGGCCCGTTCGCGGCGCTGGCAAGATGTAGCGGTGCGCTTGTTTTTGGAACGCGATGCGGCAGTGGACGAACCAGAGGGTCTGGAGCGAAACACCTTTGTTGGCGTCGGCTTTTCCTTGCCGCTTCCCCTGCGCACGCCGGAAGCGCGCCTGACCGATGCGCCCCGCCAGGAACTGGCAGCGGCGGAAGCTTCCACGGACGCGCTGGCCGCGATGATTCGCAACGACATTACCACGGCGAACGAGGAACTGGCGCAGCGTCGCCAAGCCTGGGCTCAAGTGACAGCGGAGACTCTTCCGCTCGCTCGCCAAAATGTTCGGGAAGTGCGCGAATCCTATCGTCTGGGAAAGGAAGGATTCGTCCGGCTGCAACGCGCTCAGGAGCGCGCGCTGGACATCGAAGAGAGCGCGATCGAAGCGCTCCATCAGTATCATCTGGCACTCGCCCGATTGCGCAAAGCGGCGGCCGCAGATGTTTCGGAGCGATCGGATTGATAGCGAAGGCCAGTCGATGGAGACGCCTTTCCTGGACTTAAAATGAGATCATGAATAATGGAAGACTCCCACGAAAACCACGCTCACGATCAAGGCACTGAGGATTCCGAGGCTCCGCATGCCCACGGCGGCATCTTCGGGGAACGAACCGAACTGATATTCTCCCTCATCTGCGGCGCGCTTCTCCTTGTGGGATTCGTGCTCTCGAAAACTATCTCGTCTGGTAATACCCTCATCCCTTGGGTTTTCTATCTCACGGCCTATTTCTTCGGGGCCTGGTTTACCGCGAAAGAAGCCCTTGAAAAAATCCTGAAACGCCAGTTCGAGATCGATTTTCTCATGCTCGTCGCCGCGATTGGTGCGGCAACGCTGGGCGAATGGGCGGAGGGTGCCCTACTTCTCTTTCTGTTCAGCCTCGGTCATGCTCTGGAACACTATGCGATGGGACGCGCCCGCCGGGAAATCGAGGCTCTCGGCGAGCTTGCCCCGAAAACGGCCCTCGTCCGGCAGGGTGATTCGCTCGAAGAGGTGTCGGTCGAGGATTTGGAAGTAGGCGATATCGTCGTCATCAAACCCGACGAACGCGTTCCCGCCGACGGATTTGTCGTTAAGGGCGAGAGTAGCGTGAATCAGGCCCCGATCACGGGCGAGAGCGTTCCTGTCGATAAACGACCCGTCGATGATCCGATTGCGACCACCGTAGATTCCGGGAAGATCGCTCCCGAGCATCGGCTCTTCGCCGGATCGATCAATCAGAGCGGAGCGCTCGAAATGCAGGTGACAAAACTATCCGGCGAATCCACTCTGGCCCGTGTGGTCCAGATGGTTAGCGAGGCCGAGACGCAACAATCACCGACCCAACAGTTCACCGACCGGATCGAGCGCGTCTTCGTTCCTTCCGTCCTGATTCTCGTCGTGCTCTTGCTCTTCGCCTGGGCTCTCGTTGACGAAACTTTTGCTCAATCATTCTATCGCGCCATGGCGGTCCTTGTCGCCGCGAGTCCTTGCGCCCTCGCCATCGCGACACCCAGCGCCGTCCTGAGTGGAGTGGCACGGGCAGCTCGTGGAGGAGTCCTCGTGAAGGGTGGCGGCCCGCTCGAAAATCTAGGGCAACTTGGAGCCATCGCCTTCGACAAAACCGGCACCTTGACTGAGGGAAAACCTCGTCTCACCGACGTCGTGCCTGCCGGTGAAGCCTCCGAGGAGGATCTGCTCGATACAGCCATCGCCGTCGAGCAACTTAGCGATCACCCCCTCGCAGCCGCCGTCGTCCGCGATGGCACCGAACGGCTCGGTCGCTCCGCCGGAACCGAAGCCTCCAATATTCAGAGCATCACCGGTCGTGGAGTTAGCGCGGAAATCGCAGGGGAGATTGTCCACATCGGCAAAGACGACCTTTTTTCAGAAGTCGAAGGTCCTACTCTTCCTGATGCCATTCGACAAACCGTCGAGAAGCTCGAAACCGAGGGACGCACTACGATGATTGTGCGCCGGGGAAATCGCTATCTCGGCGTGCTCGGTCTGATGGACACCCCACGCAAGTCCGCTCGGGGCATGATCGAACGGCTTCGTGGACTCGGCATCCAACGCATGATCATGATCTCCGGCGACAACCAGAAAGTCGCCACCGCGATCGCCAAAGAAGTCGGACTCGACGAAGCGTGGGGCGATCTCATGCCCGAGGATAAAGTATCCTCGATCAAAAAACTGCGTAAGCAGCAGGAAGTCGCCATGGTCGGCGATGGAGTCAATGACGCCCCCGCCATGGCCAACGCCACCGTCGGCATCGCCATGGGCGCGGCGGGATCTGACGTCGCGCTGGAGACCGCTGATGTCGCTCTCATGGCCGACGATCTCGACCATCTGCCCTTCGCCGTCGGGCTCAGCCGTAAGACCAGCCGCATCATCAAACAGAACGTCTGGTTCAGTCTCGGGATGGTCGCGATCCTCATTCCCTCCACCATGTTCGGTTTGAAAATGGGGGTCGCCGTGTTGTTCCACGAAGGTTCCACCCTTCTCGTCGTGTTCAATGCCCTGCGACTCCTCGCCTACCGGGAAAAGCCGGTTTCCGTCCGTGGTCAGTTGGCAGAACTGCCTCAATCATCGATGCCGATATAGGGGGAACGGAAGCCCTGGTGCGAACTCCACGACCGCCGAATTGCGCTTTAATCCAACGCCATGGTATCGTCGAAAAAATAAAGGGAGAGCCAAAGCGGTGCGCTTCGACTCTCCGGTTGGTTAGGGCAGGTTGGGCAGGGATGTTAGTGTCCCTTGTTGCGGTGATGATAAGCCTGGAACTGGCTACTTCGGCTCTCGGTGGTTTTGGTCTTAGCGTTGCCTTTAACGTCCAACGCGATCGTCTTCGGACGCTGGGCACCGGATTGGTTCTCTTGTTGTTTCTGCTCCTGGCGCTCCTTCTTGTCTTTGTTCATGAACATCGAGTAGTGGCTCTTCGAGGGCGGAAAGGACCACGCCGCAGCGGCAGAGATTCCAAGAAGGGTTGCGATATAGATTGGGTATTTCATTGGTGTGAGGTTTGTTGTTCAAAGGTTTAACGCCACCGGCCTCGCCTACCCCTCAACTTTTCGTGCCAGCCAACGCTTTTTTATTGGAAAGTTTTGGGTCGATTTCAAATTGTGCAGAAATAATCGAAAGAGTGAAATAGCAGCGGGCAGGATTTGTGCTTCTTCGCGAGTTGGCGATTCTTGCAAATCTTTTTTTTGTGGGGTGTCTGGAACAGAGGCGTTTAAGCTCACGTGACCAACTCCACCCCACCACCCAACAGACGATCGCACGGCGGGCGATCCGAATTCACTCTCAACCTGACGATTGTTTCCGCAACGCTGGCGTCAGTTCTTGTTGGAATGACCGCCTACGCAGCCTTCGAATTATTCTTCACGGATTCAACGATGAGTGCCCGCGATTTCTGGGCTCACCACTTCCTGCCTGCCGCGGTGATTGGATCGATCGTTTGGGTGACCCTGACCGTGCTTCTCCACAAATTGGTAGTGGAGCCGGTCCGGCAAATTTTCGGGCACCTTTACCGAATCGGTTCGGGAAGACTTGAGCCCCTCGAAATGGATTCTCGGATCCAGGAAATTCGGTCGGTGGCCGAAGGCGTAAATCTGCTCGTTAGACGCTTGAAAACAGCGCCGGACAACGCGCCGCTTGAGCGAGCAATCGGACACTTGGGCAAAGTTCGATCGGACATGAGCGCCGCGATTGATGCAGCCGGGAGCGACGCCGATCATCTCGTCGCAGCGATGAGTGACCTCGCCGCATTGGAAGCGGACCTTCTCGCCGTCGCCGAGACGAGTCGGAGTCTTGCGAGACTTAAACAGGCATAGAAATTCGAAAATTGTGTGGGGTAGCCGAATTGGCGGCGTTTAAGCCATGGAGACCTCCAAAACCTCCAAAAAGTCCTAACAATGAACAAGAAAATCTGCTTAGCCATGATTGCAACTCTAGCCCTGATGATGGGTTCGGGGTGGGCGGGGCCTTCAAGAAAATCAAACTGTTTTCTTAAGGCGCTTGGTCAATCAACCCGTGCGACTTCTCCGTATTATTCTCACCGAAAAGCGTCGGCGGTGAAAAAAGGTAATTGGCGCACAACTCGCCGGCGTTACAAGCGCGTTGCACCTTACCACGGCTACTATGCAATTCCGACCTACAGAAGATACGGCTATTACGGACATTATTCCCATCACTTTCATCATAACCATCACGGACACCGTGGTGGCTTTAGCCATCACGGACACCATTAACAACCTCCATCGGCGAAAACCGACCTTCTCGCTATACATTCGCGAAGTGCGCGAAGTGCGGAAACTTGGCAAGGAAAACTTCTTCCCCCGTTGGCTCTCAAAAAAAGGTGCGATCGAAGCACTGCGCGACTATCTCCTGCTCTTGGTCAAACTACGCAAAGCTGCCGCTTTGGATCTGGAACATTTCTCGCATACTCCTCACTGACCTCAAAAATGATATCCCGAACATTATTTTTTTCCTTCACCTGTTTGTTCCCTTTAACCGGCTTCGCCGAAGAGGCGATCGATCCCGAGCGCGCCGCCAACACCATCATTCTGGATGACATTGGCGTAGCCAACCTGCGCATCAAAACCGAACCGGTACTGGAAACCGATTTCGAGACCACCGTCTTCGCGATTGGTCGGATTCACGAAATTCCCGCGAGACGCGCGGCACTCTCTTCCCGAATTCCCGGCAGTATCAAGAGCATCAATGTTTACGAAGGTGACTTTGTGAAAAGGGGCCAAGTCCTTGCCGTGGTGGAAAGTCGCCAACCCGGGAACCCTCCTCCATCAGTCGGAATCGAATCGCCGATTGCCGGCATGGTGATCGCCTCGCATGTGCGCATCGGTCAGCCGGTCGAGCCGGCGGAGGAGTTGCTCGACATTTCCGACCGCAGCAACATGTGGGCCGTGGCTCGAATCCCGGAGCAGGAGAATGCCGCGACCAAAATCGGGGCCAAGGCGCGTATCCGGGTTCCCGCGTTAGGCGACGAAACCATTGTGGCCACGTTGACGCGATACGGAACGTCTGCCGATGACAAAACCGGGACGGTGGAGGGTATTTTTGAGATACCGAATCCTGACCTAAAACTTCAGCCGGGGATGCGCGCCGAGTTCAACATCATCACGAGTACACGCGATTGGGTCATGGCGGTGCCGCGGGAAGCGGTGCAAGGCGATCCGACCAAGCGCCTGGTGTTTGTGAAGGATTTCGACCTTCCCAACGCATTCGTCAAAGCGCCGCTGGTATTGGGCGAACGTAACGATCGCTATTTCGAAGTGATCCAGGGCTTGTTTCCCGGTGACGAGGTGGTGACGAAAGGTTCCTACGAGCTGAGCTTTGCCGGTAGCGGCGGCGGGATGTCGCTCAAAGAGGCGCTGGACGCGGCCCACGGCCACGAACACAACGAGGATGGTTCCGAAATGACGGCAGAGCAAAAAGCGGCTGCTGAGTCGGAAGGAGACGGCCACGGACACGGAGCTGGAGGCGAACCGGGCATGCTCGATTGGATTATTCGCATTTGGGCCGCCGTGGCCACCGTGCTCCTGCTGGTTTGGCTGCAAGCCATTCTGCGCAAACGCAAAAGCCAACCTGTCGCCGCCTAACCTGTTATGCTAAACGCACTCATCAGATTCAGCCTCGCGCAGCGCTCGCTCATTCTCGCGGCAGCGGTGGTCTTGCTCGTATTGGGCGTGAAAAAGACGCTCGAGCTCCCGGTCGAGGTGCTGCCCGATCTCACCAAGCCCACGGTGACGATCTTGGTCGAGGCTCCCGGTTACGCCCCGGAGGAAGTGGAGACGCTCATCACCGTCCCGATGGAAACCGCGCTCATGGGCGTGAGTGGCGTCACCCGTTTGCGCACTGTGAACGATATTTCGCTCTCGCTCATTTTCGTCGAGTTTGAGTGGGGCACGGACATTTACCGCGCTCGCCAATTCGTCCAGGAACGGATGTCCGGCGCGGACGATTTTTTGCCGCCCGGCATTACCCCTTACATGACGCCGGTAACCTCGTTGATGGGAGACATCATGCTCGTCGGCTTGCGCGATCCCACCGGCAAAACGAGCGACCGCGATTTGCGCGTCTTGGCCGATTGGGTGATCGCGCGACGCATGCAGTCGATTGCGGGGATCGCGGAGGTGCTGTCGATGGGCGGCGGGGTGAAACAACTTCAGGTTCAGCCTAACCCGAATGAAATGCTCGCGCTGGGGGTTTCGTTCGAGGAAATCCGCTTGGCGGCGGAACGATCCGTGAAAAACACCACCGGCGGCTTCCTGACTGAACGCGATCAGGAAATCATGGTGCGCAACTTGGCGATGACGACCGATGTCGATGAGATTGCCAAAACGGTGGTAAAATACGAGAACGACCGCGCGATTCGGCTCTCCGATGTGGCTGAGGTGGTTTGGGACATCGAGCCGATGCGCGGAGACGCTGGCGTCGGCCGCAAAGGCGATGAGCCGGGCGCGGATGGTTACCGCGGCAACTCAGGAATCGTCATGAGCGTGCGCAAATCGCCCGGTTTTGACACGATTGCGTTGAGCAAAAAGGTTGAGGCTGCGATCGACGAATTGCAGAAGACGATGCCCGATGGCGTCGAGCTGTTGACCACTTATCGTCAGCGCGATTTCATCGAGCTTTCGATTGGGAACCTGGAAGAGGCGTTGCGCGATGGCGCGATCATGGTGTCCATCGTGCTTTTCCTCTTTTTGCTCAATGTTAGGGTGACTCTGATCACGCTTACCGCGATTCCGCTCTCGCTCGGCATCACGATTTTGGTTTTCGACTTCATGGCGATGACGGTGAACTCGATGACGCTCGGTGGATTGGCCGTGGCAATTGGCATGGTGGTCGATGACGCGATTGTGGACGTGGAAAACGTCTACCGCCGCTTGCGCGAAAACGCCGAATTGGAGGAACCGAAGCCGAAACTGGAAGTCATCGCGCTCGCTTCGGCCGAGGTGCGCTCGTCGATTCTTTACGCCACGATTCTCATCATTTTAGTCTTCCTGCCGCTCATCGCCTTGAGCGGTGTCGAAGGGCGGCTCTTCACCCCCATCGCGGTAGCCACGATGATCAGCATGGCGGCATCTTTCGTCGTCTCGCTCACCGTCATTCCCGTGCTGAGTTCGTATCTCCTGAATCCGAAGCCGGGCAAGGAGCATGGCGACGCCTGGATCGTGAGAATGTTGAAAAAGGTCTTCAGCGCCACCTGGCTGAAGTTCTCCCTCAGCCAGCCGCTGCTGCTTTTGGCGCTCACGATAGGGTTGCTCGTTGTCGCTGGAGCGATTTACACCAAGATGGGCGGCAACTTTCTTCCGCCTTTCCGCGAACCGACCATGCTCGTCGCCACGACGATGGCTCCCGGCACTTCGCTGAAGAAAACGACCGAGATTTCGCGAACCGCGCAAGATCTCCTCTTGGGCGTGAAAGGCGTCGAAGTCGTGAGTTACCGCGTTGGCCGGGCCGAGCGGGGCGACCACGTGGTGCCCGTCTCTACCGTGGAGTTCGACATTGAGTTCGATGAACATGGCGAGGAGCATCGCGACGAAGTGATGGAGGAAATTCGCAAAACGATGCGCGGCATTCCGGGAACCTTCAGCGCGATGAGCACGCCGCTGGCCGACCGCATCGGCCACATGCTCAGCGGTGTTTCCGCCAAGGTCGCGGTGAAAATTTACGGCCCGGATTTGGAAGAGCTGCGGCGTCTTGGCACGCAAATCGCGGGTATCGCGCGGGAAATCCCCGGCATGGATGAGGCACGCACCGAGCAGCAAGCTTCCGTGCCCCAATTGCGGATCGAAATCGACCGCGACCGCGCAGCCGCCTATGGCGTGACTCCCGGTGAATTGAACGAGGAGCTGGCCGAACTCATTGGCGGAGGCTACGTCGCGGAAATCTACGAAAATCAGCGTGTTTACGATCTCGTCGTGCGCCTTCCGGTCGAGTGGCGTGAAGATCCGCAAAAGCTGCGCAACTTCTATATTGATACCCAGGACGGCCAACGAATTCCGCTGAGCTACGTCGCCGAAATTCGCCAAGCAAGTGGCCCTAACACGATTCTACGCGAAAACACCCTGCGGCGCTTTGTCGTATCGATCAACCCGACTACCACCGATCTGAACGCGGTAGTCGAGGAGCTTCAGCTCCAGGTCGCTGAAAAGGTCAAATTGCCAGAGGGCTACTCCATCGCTTTTGAGGGCGAATATCAGGCACAACAGGAAGCGCGCCGCACCATCTTCGTCATGTCGGCCATTATTTTGGTGGTCATCGTCTTCCTGCTATATAGCTATTTCCAAAGCTTCAGCTTCGTGCTCTTGGTGCTGAGCAATATTCCCATCTCAGTCATCGGTGGCATCATCTACACCCGGTTAACACTGGATAATATTAGCATCGCAACCCTCGTCGGCTTTATCGCGATCTCCGGCATCGCGGCGCGAAACTCCATCATGATGATTTCGCATTATCTCCACCTCATGGCGCATGAAGGTGAGCAGTTTGACCTCAAAATGGTGATTCGCGGAACCGAAGAACGACTCGTTCCCGTTTTAATGACCGCAATTTCAGCCGGGATCGCGCTTCTACCCCTCGTCCTAGCCGCCAACGAACCGGGCAAGGAAATCCTCAACCCCGTGGCCATCGTCATTGTTGGCGGCCTGGTTAGTTCCACTTTCCTCGGCCTGGGCGTGACGCCCGCCGTGTTTCACACCTTCTGCCGCAAAGCCGCAGAACGTTCCATTCGACTCAAAGCTGCTGCCTGCGGCTAAAACCAACCCAACTCCAAACCCAACCCAAACTCCAACTAAGATATGAAAACCATCCTGAAAACCACCGCCGCGATCTTGATCGCCGGCTACTCCCTGAGCGTCTCCTTCGCGGACGACAAAAAAGATGATCACAAGGACCATGACCATGATCACGATCATCACGAGAAGATTGCCGGGCCCAATGGCGGTCGCGTTTTAACCAGCGTGGAACCTCATCTCGAATTCCTCGTGACGGAAGATCGCAAGGTGAAGATTACCGCGTTAGACGATCACAATAAACCCGTCGCAATTGGCGAGCAAAGCGTGAGCGTCACCGGCGGCGACCGCAGCAATCCCACCCGCCTCTCGTTTGCGAAGGAAGGCACCGCTTTGGTCTCCGACGGCGCGTTTCCGGCTGGAAACGACTTTCCGGTCGTTGTCCAAATCAAACCGGGCGGTGACGCCAAAGCAGTCATGGAGAAGTTTAACCTGAACCTCGCCGACTGCCCGACCTGTAAATACAAGGAATACGCCTGCACCTGCGATCACGACGACGATCACGAGGGCCATGATCACAAGGAAAAGGGAGCCAAGAAAGACTAACTCAATTCCAACGAGCCGGGAGTCTTGAACTCCCGGCTCTCCCAACCTGGAGCGATGAAAACGATCTACTTTGCACTCGGCGCGCTGTTTGCGGCGCTTGCATTGGTCAGTTGCGCTGGAATGCGGGAAGAAGCCAATACCGCGAACGCTGGCGCTTGGGAGCAAGATGAACGAGGCCGGTGGCAATTCCATCGGTCGAATCCGAATCCACACTAAAGTCACAGATATGAAAAGCCTGTATCACAATCTATTGAGGCTCGTCGCCGCGCTTGCCGCGCTCGGCATTGCCATCACCCTCACCTCATGCGGTGAAGATGAGCACCACGAAGGCGACGGACACGATCACTCCGAAAAAAGCGCTCATCACGACGATGATCATGACGACGATCACGAAGGTCATACCGATGGTGATGACGACCACGATCATGCCGAAAAAATCGCGGGCCCAAACGGCGGCCGCGTCATCACCGATGTGGAGCCACACCTGGAATTCCTGGTGCTCGACGACCGAAAGGTGAAGATTACCGCGTTGGACGACGACAACAAACCCGCCACGATCGCGGGCCAAACCGTCAAACTCACCGGCGGCGACCGTTCTAGTCCAACCCGCATGACCTTCGTTAGCCAAGATGGCGTGCTTCTATCCAACGAAGCCTTCCCGGAGGGCAACGACTTTCCCGTCGTGCTTCAGATCAAGAGCGGAGACGGCAAACCGGTCATGGCGAAGTTCAACCTGAACTTCAGCGATTGCCCAACCTGCGACTTCAAGGAATATGCCTGCGTCTGCGACCACGGTGATCATGATGACCACGACGGTCACGACCACAGCAAAGACAAAGCGAAAGAATAGCCATCCTTTCCCCGCCAGCTATCCAACTTGATTGGGTAGCTGTGAACTTCCCCCGAAACGGTAGACATGCGGGGCTTGGTCTGAGACCATCAAAAA
>CAXBMO010000043.1:0-26524 GCA_963977015.1 uncultured bacterium
TAGGGTAGCGCAGAACTTCAGTTTTCAAGTGTCCATTTTTCGGGAAACAGGTCAGTGATCGATCCGTTGATGGCGCAGTTTGAGGAGGAGAATCCCGAGTTTTTTCTGGGGTATCGCAATGCCCGCAGGATCGGCAAAACGCCGGCAAATCCCCGTTCCTCCGATCCTTCTGTCAATGTGAGCGGGGGCGGTAGAGTGACGCCGGAGATGGCCAATCTTGGTGATGAAGAGGAGGCCTTTGAAGGCGAGGGTGTGATTCTGGATTCGGGCGAATAAGTGGCCAAATCCCCTTGTTGGGGTGGCTACGGCCGAGTTGAAAAAGACTGGCCCCGCCCGAAGTGGAAAGCCGGCGGGTGGGCGCGTTGTTGGGATCGATTTCGACAAGTTCCAGATTGAGAACGCTCGACAGAATGCGATTGAAACAGGAGTGCTTAAGCTGAAAACGCCTCATGGATATGCAACTTAGCCGGTCAACGGAAATTCTGGCGTCGCCCAAGGCGGTGTGGGCCGTGGTGGCGGACATTGAGAATGCGGTCGCGGTGGTCTCGGGAATCAAGGCGGTGGAGATTCTTGAAGCGGCTTCGGGGCCGTCAATTGCCGGATTGAAGTGGCGGGAAACCCGCGAATGGATGGGGCAGGATGCGGTGGAAGTTATGTGGGTCACGGATGCATGCGAAGCATCTTACTATGAGACCCGTGCCGAGAGCCATGGCTCCATTTATACCTCCCGCCTGGAACTTGAGGCGACTCCAACGGGGACACGCCTGACGATGAGGTTCAGCAGTCAACCCGTCTCCTTGGGGGCCAAGGTGCTCTGGGTACTCACGGGTTGGATGGCGAAGAAGTCCCTTTGCAAGGTCATCGACCAAGATCTACAGGATATCAAAAGCGCGGTCGAGAAGGTGACCTGACTGGAACCCGTTGCCAACGCAGATTCCGCGTTGGATCGCCCGGTAACTTCCAAAAACCCTCCGCGGGGCACTAACCCTTCTCAATCGGAGCACTCAACCAAGCCGTCGTAATTCCATCGCCGCTGGCGATTCCGAGACGCATTTTCATTTGTCCTGACAAAACACCGGCCGTGGTCAGTCCGATGCCGAAATACTCGCTTCCTTTGGTAGAGTAGAACGGCTTGTAGATTTCGGGAAGACGCTCTTCCTTGATCGTCGGGCCGTTGTTGCGAATCACGATGTCGACGCGCTCTTCGGATTCGGGAGAGAGGACCCCGGAGGCCAGAACGTCGAGCTGAACGTGGCCGGCGGATTCGCTTGCCGCAGCCTCGGCGCCATTCTTGATGAGTTCCACCAGCACTTCCTTGAGGCGGGAGGTGTCGGCCGTGATCGGCGACAACCCTTCTGCCACGTTGAGCGTGAAACCCACTTCATGGCCTTCGCAGATGGAGCGGAGATTGCCGTCCATCAACGGGAAAAAGTCTGCCAGGTTAAGGCTTTGCGGGCTGATGCGGGCACAACCGCCTGCCGTCAGAATGCGTTCGCTCAAGGAAGACGAATGTTGCGATGAACTCCGCATCTGCTCGATGTTCTCCCGGGTGTTGTCGTCCAGATCATTCATCAGGATGAGGCTGGAAAAGCCCTGCACCACGGCGAGAACGTTGTTGTTCTTGTGAGCCAGGCCGCGAAGGAGCTCTTTATAGAAGTCGCGAGTTGGTGATTCATCGAGAACCAGATGGTCCGCGAAGAGAAATTGACTCCGGAGTTTAGTAATGTCGTTGGATACCAACATGGTAGGATAGTTAGACTTCCCTAACTACTAAATCAAGTCAAAATTATTGATGTTATCGCATTTGTTTTTCAGAACGGGGTAAAAGTTATGAAGGTTACGAAAAATACGAACCGAGGCGGCCGCAAGTTCGGGTGAGCTAGGCGATGCGAACGTCTTCCGCATTCAGAATCGCCGTTACGGGTTCGTCAGGATGTTTCTGCACCAACATCTCCCCATTTGCCCCAATTCCGACCATGGTGGCGTGGTTCCAGCCTTCGGTCGTGCGAAACCGAATCTTCTGATGCAGCAGAAAACTGCGCTGCTCCAATTCCGCAATCAGGGTATCAAAGGCCTGGGTGCCCTGTTCATAAAACCGGCTTAGCTCGGCGAGAATCGATCCGCAAATCTCGTTGCGACTGGCAGACGGTGTTCCCGTCAAACCCGCGACCGACGTCAGGGTGTGCGCCAGTTCCGGAGGAAAGTCCGCCGGTTGCGAGTTCACGTTCAATCCGATGCCGAGCACGACGAAAGCGCCGGTTGATGATGAGCGCGTTTCCACGAGGATGCCTGCCAGCTTCTTTGCGTCTGCGTAAACGTCGTTAGGCCATTTCAATTGGAGGTCGATTCCGCTGAGCCACGGTTCCACGCCATTGACGACGGCGAGTCCGGCAACGTGGCTCAATCGCGGCCACAGTTCCATGGGGAAGGTGGGACGGAGCAGAACGGAGAACGTTAGGTTGTGGGAGGGTGGGGCAATCCAGGCAGCACCTTTTCTTCCGCGACCGGCCGATTGCTTTTCGGCGACCAAAACGAGTCCATCGCTGGCTCCGGCAAGGGCGCGTTCGGCGATGGCGTCGTTCGTGGATCCGATTTCGTCGAGCACGACGATTTCACATCCTATTTGGGAAGGGGCGATGTTTCCCGAACGCAATCCGATTTCCAGGGCCCGGCGAATCCGGGGCTCATCCAGGGGGTCGTTCATTCGCTGTTTTTGAGTTCCAGAAGCAGTTCGTGGGCTTCGCGGAAGCGCGGTGCATCCACCAGGGCGTCGAGGACGTGCCGCTTGGCTTTTTCGGGTTCTTCGGGACCGAACAGTTGCGCGAGTCGAAAGTTGACATCAGCGGGACTGGCCGGACCGAGCTTGAGCAGTTTCTTGAAGGAGTCGATCGCGACGGGTTTTTCGCCGAGGGCCTGGGCCGCACAGGCGCGACAGTGGTGTGCGGTTTTGATGAAGGGGTTGACCGCCATCTGGCGATCGGCATTGGCGAGGAGCGGTTCCCAGTTCTCCGATTCGAGATCAATTTCGAGCAAACGCAAAAACGCGGGGGTGGCATCGGCTTTGCGCGTGGCGAGTTCGCGTAACGCCGCTGCCTCAGCCTCGGTATCTCCGGCACCACGATGTGCGCTCGCCAACAACAGGTAACCATTGTTCCCTTCAGCATACGCGGGGAAGAGATCGATCAACTCCTGAGCCGCCACGGCCGCGCTCGACCAATCCTTGCCGTTGAGGAGGGCCTGCACCTTCATTTGCAGCGCTTGAAAATTGTTGGGATGCTCCTTGAGGAAATCCAGCAGCGAGTTCGGGTTCTGCGTCTCAATGCCTTCGGGCGTCGACCAATCCACGCCCGGTCCATAGGCGTTGGCGAGTGTTTCAATGAATGAGCTGAACTTTTTCTCCACCGCCGACAGGGTTTCGGTGTGGTTGGCGATGGCCGAGTTGATGGGCGTACCATCGGCAAGGGAACCCAGGATCGCGTTGAAGGACTGTTGGCCATACTGATCGAGAAGGAATTCGACCACAATTGCGGATTGATAGTAGGCGAACATGAGGTCCTCGCCGGATTCCGCATTGAGGAACGCGCTGCTTAGGCTGCCGATTGGCGTTACCTTGTTTTCTTCCAGAATTCGTGAACGATAGCGGGGGGTCATGTGCTGGCCCCAGACCGGGTTCCGCACCTTCTCTTCGTAAACGGAGATTCCTTCGCTGAGCCAACGCGGCATCCGGTTATGGGTGGCCGTTAGGGTGACCACGTGGCAGAACTCATGCCAGAGCGTCGCCTCCCAGTTGCTGAAGCCGGATGCGGAACCCCCCGGGCTGTTCATCGTGATGACGGGCCCGAAACACACGCCGAGGTAGCCCGCTCCGCCCAAGGCGCCAAAGGTGCGGATCGCAAAGTCCTGCTGTTCGGCGAAGAATTCGACCAACGTGGGTTCTTCCAGCTCGAGGTCATACTTGTCGCAAAGCACCCGGTGCGCCTCGTTGAGAATCACCAACGCCCGGTCTCCATAAATCTCGGCTTCGTCCGGATGCATCCGGATGATGAAGTCTTCCGTTTCGATCGTTTGGTACTTTGCGAGTTGGTCGCGCAATACCGTGAAGTTGAACGCGAGCACATTGTAAGGATCGCTGTCGGCGATTTCCTGAGCGAGTTGCCAGGCTTCCTCCTCCTGGCCGAGTTTCATCAGATCGCTGGAGAGTTGCATCTTCGCCGCGGTGAAGCCGGGATCCAGCTCCAGCGCCTCGCGTTGCAGTGCCGCGCCTTCCTTGAAGCGATATCGTCGAGAATAAACGCGCCCCATGAGATGCGAGACTTCCGCGCGCTTGGCAGAGTTGGTCAGTGCCCGCTGACGAGCATCCTCAGCCGCATTTGGATCGTTGTCGCGCAACGTGGCGATGACGGATTTCAAGGCCCAGGCGGCCGGCTGGTTCTGATTGAAGAGAAGCGCGGTGTCGAGCAATTCCTCGGCTTCCCAACGCTCCGAATTGATCAGGTGCTCCGCCTTCATCACCAGTGCCCCGGTGTGGTTGGCTTGATAGTTGAGAACGCGGTCCAGGTTCGCCATTGCCTGCTCCCGGTCACTTGGGTAAAACGCTTTGGCGAGCCCGAAGCGCAAATCCGGGTCCTGTGCCGATTGTTTGAGACCGAGGCGGAATTCCTGGGAGGCCCGCGCATAATCATATTTGGCGAGCGCCAGGTTTCCCGCCGCCAAATAGCTGTCGACCAACTCCGGTTTCTTCTTTTTGGCCGCCGCGTAAAACTCGTCCAGCACCTTGTTGGGATCGGCCCCGAGCAGGAATGCGCCCGTCCCTAACGCAACCAACTCCTCCGCGGTTCGGTCCTTCAGCGGCTTCTTCAGCGCCGCTGCGTTGAATCGCTTCAAGATCCCGGCGGCTGCCTCCGTTTCGCCTAGCTCAAGATGAAACTCATGCATCGCGATGAGGAACGGGAGATCGTCGGCATACATCTCCGTGAGTTTGGCGAACTCCGGTTGGGCGTCTGACAGCTTTCCCTGCGCTTTCAGCATGCGAAGCCGGACCACCTGCCATTGCGGATTCTTCTGCCCCCGGCGAAAGGCGGCGTCACAGGCGAGGCCGACCGTTCGGTATTCGCCACGTTTCAGCAGTTCGACCGTCCTCGGCAGGTAGTGCTCGTCAAAGAGCCGCTCGTAGTCCTGCTGGGCAAACACCGGAAGCGCTAACCCGATGCTCAAAAGGAAAAGGCGAAAGTGCATGCCACAGTCTTAAAGGGAAAGACGGCGCTGACAACTGCAATCCGGAACCGGAAATGAGGCGGGAAGTTGCTATTTGCGAGAGCCGAAGATCGCGCTGCCGACGCGAACCACCGTCGAGCCTTCTTCGATCGCGATTTCAAAGTCGTGACTCATCCCCATCGACAGACCGTTCAACGGAACGCCGCTTTTTTCAGCCAGTTCGTCGCGAAATTGACGGAGATTGGCGAAGTGAGGGCGCACATTCTCGGGTTCCGGATCAAAGGGCGGAATGATCATGAGGCCCTGAAGTTCAAGGCGGTCGAGATCAAGGATCGCGTCAAGGTCGCGTCGCAAATTGTCAGGACTGAAACCGTGTTTGCTGGCTTCGCCGGCCAGATTCACCTGCAGATAAACGCTGGGGTGAAGGCCGAGTTCCTCGGCAATGCGGTTCATTTGCTGAGCTAAATCGAGGCTGTCGATACCGTGATAGGTGTCGATTACAGCGAGAGATTTGCGGACCTTGTTCTTCTGCAAATTACCGATGAGGTGCCACGTAATACGTTCGGGGAGGAGCGGGACTTTGGCGATGGCTTCCTGGACCTTGTTCTCGCCAAACGCGGTAATTCCGGCGTCAACGGCTTGAAAAATTGTCTCTGCGGGCCACGTCTTGGAAACCGCCAATAACTCCACCTCATCGCGCGGTCGGCCTGCCTTTTCGCAAGCCCCTGCGATTCTTGCTTCAACCTTTTCAAGGTTTTGGGCAATGGAGTCGGAAGTTGGCATATTTGTAACAACAGAGTATCCTCCGCCCCTTTTCCATGCAAATTGAAACCCTGCGGCTATTTTGTGACCTTGTTGAGGCAGGCAGCTTTTCCATAGCCGCCGAGAAGCATCATATTAGCCAGAGCGCCGTGAGTCAGCGAATCGCCGCGCTGGAGAAGGAACTCGGCGTAACGCTTTTGGTGCGCGGACGAAGCACCGAGGCGACCCCGGAAGGGAATTTGCTCCTGCGAACGGCTCACGAAATGCTCGAAACGTTCGATGATTTTCGGGCGCGGTTGCGCTCGCCGGACAAGGCGATTGCAGGGAGATTGCGCGTGGCGACGGTCTACTCGATCGGCCTTCACGAGTTGCCTCCCTACCTGAAGTGGTTTCGCGACCATTACCCAGAAGTCGAGGTTCGGGTCGAATACCGGCGTGCCAATCAAGTGTACGAAGATGTGGAATTGGGCAGGGCGGATTTGGGGCTGGTCGCGTATCCGGAATCCCGATCGGGTCTAAAGGCCGAGACGTTTTGGCAGGATGAACTGGTGTTGATCTGCACGCCGGGTCACGCCTTCGCGAAAATGGATTCGGTTTCGCTGCGCGACTTGGAGAAGTCCAAATTTGTCTCGTTTGAGCCGGACTTGCCGACTCGAATTGCGATCGATGCGATGTTTGCCCAGGCAGGTGTGTCCGTCGATGAGGTGATGGAACTGGACAACGTGGAATTGGTAAAACGGGCCGTCGAGCTGGAGAACGCCGTTTCGATCGTGCCGCAGCGGGCTGCCTATGCCGAGGTGGAAGGCGGGCGGCTTGCTCAGGCGACATTGAGCGATGCCGCCATCGATACGAGTCGGCCACTCGGGGTGATCTGGAAGCCGAATGGCTCCGAAGCGGAGAACCCGGCGTTGCTGGAATTCGTCGAATTACTGGAAACCAAGCGGCTGTTTTAAACGCAGTCTAGAGCCGGATCACGTCGACCTCGACGCTCAACAGTTGGTGACCAACGCCGACGAAAATTCCCCGGACAGGTTGAACATCGAAGTAGTCGCGACCGGTAGCGAGCACGATGTGATCGGCGCCGGGGCAAACATCATTGGTGGGGTCGAACGGAACCCAGCCGAAATCGGGAATGTAGACTTCGACCCAGGCGTGCGAGGCATCCGCGCCCTGAAGCTTGGGTTGGCCGGGAGGCGGTTGAGTTTCGAGGTAGCCACTGACGTAGCGCGCCGCAAACCCAAGGCTGCGAAGGCAGGAAATCATCAAATGCGCGAAATCCTGGCAAACGCCCCGTCTCCCCTTCAGCACGTCGAGCACCGGCGTCGAAACATCGGTTGCGCCGGGAACGTAGGTGAAGTCCGTGAAGATTCGGTGCATCAAATGGGTGGTTGATGCGATCAAATTCGAATCGGTGGCAAACGAGGGGAGGGAGTAGTCGCGCAGTTCCGGGTGCCAGGGCGCGGCCCGTGACGGAAACACGAAATCCCCCACCTCGATGACGTCGTCGCCGCTTAGGGATTCTAGAAATGTCAGGACGCTTTCGCGGGTCGGGTCGACAAACGTTGCCTTGGTCCAGGGGCGAGGTTTGGTCGAAACCAGGACGCGGCTTTCGCCGGTCACCACCAACTCGTCATGCGAGTGTTCAATCGAGAAGAAGTGCGTCCGGTTTCCGAAACAGTCGATCCGTTCGTTCACGGATTCGGACGAAGGCTCAACCACGATCTTAAAGGACTTTAGGGTTTGGAAATCCGAGTCAATTGGGCAGAGCCGTGCTTCGTTGTGGCACAAATCAATCCGGCCGCCGTAATCGTAGCGCGTGCGGTGTTTGATCTGATACTGGCGCTGGGATTTGGCTTGCATGGCTTAGCGTTCCCGGGACGTATGAGTGAAATAGGTGACCGTGAGTTCGTCGGAGAGCTCAAGCAGGGTTTTGCGAATTTGGCCGAGGAACTTCGTGAGGTCAGTTCGAATTCCGGTTTTCGGATCCGGCTCGACCAAGACCTTCAGGTCAGCGTCGTGGACCTTGGTTTTCACCGTCTCAACCATGTTCAGAATGCGGGCCTTGGGCGTTTTGCGGGTCGCCTTTCCTGGCAGATCGTTCAAAATCATGGAAAGCCGCGTCAGTTGATAGGCGAGCGATCGGGGATTGTTGTCGATCTTCAGCATCAGATCGAGAATGCGGTCGGGACGAAGTTCGCGCCGGTATTGGCGGCGAAAGGTTCCCAGGCTATCCGAGATGGTAAGAACGGATTCGTAGACGAGGGACTCCAGTTCACCGGGGATCTGCTTGGCGATTCCGTCCTCAAGAATTCCGGTCAAAAGGACCGCGCGTTCGATTCTTCTGCCGGCATCGAGTAGGCACCAACCAGCATCACGGGTCATGCTTTCCAGGTTGAGTCCCAGAAACGCGGTCAGGTCGAGCAGGAGGCGTTCGAGCGGCGCGTAGTAGTCAAAAACGGAGTTGGCTTTTCCCCTCGCTTCCTTCCAGCCACTGACACACGCCTCAATGGCTCGAAGGCTGATTCCTGACCAGATGTCACGAATTTCGTGGGAGGCGTAGTGCAAACCAGCAAGCTCAGCCGGAATGCTGCCGCGTCGCTGGGGATTCTCCAGCAGGGAGATCAACTCGCGATCGACATCCAGGTTGTCTTTGGTCGTAAGCGGGGGGATCTCGAACAAATCGAGGAGAATGGTGAGAAGAAATTTCTCATGTTTATTCTCGATATCCGGAGGCTGATCGAATCCATCAATCCGGGAGGAGAGCAACCGTCCCAGGTATCGCGCCTTGGCGTCGGCCCGCTCGGCGTAGCGGCCTGTCCAAAACAGGTTTTCTCCCGTTCGGCTCGGGAGCTGAAACGGATTGTTTGCGTCCGTCGTCTGATCTTCGGCCCAGATTGATTTGTGCTGCGCCAGTTCGGTTTCCGACCGAATCCAGACATCTTTGGAAACGCCGCCTTCGTGGGTGGAAACGATGGGTTGCCCATCCCTGGCCGTCCGGGCCAAGCCACCGGAAAGGACGCGGATGTGGCCTCGGCGCGTCCGCATCGCAAACGTTCTCAGCACCGCAGTGCGAGGCTGAAGTTTCCCATCAACCAGCGAGGGGACGGTCGAGAAATGAACCTGTTCCTGCCCGGCGAACATCGAGGGATCGGCCAAAATCCGGTCTCGCAGTTTGTTGAGCCCGGCTTGCGTCAAATTACAGCCGTATTGCGTTTTGAAGGTGCAGCGAATATTGACGCTTTTGATGACCATCTGCGACAGGTTCTGCAGCACATAGTCCAGCGCGGCGGGCTGTCCACACCACCAGGTCGCCACATTGGGGAGAATGAGATCCTGATCGAGCAGCAGTTTGGAGATCGCCGGCAAGAATGGAAACCATCCAGGACTTTCCAACACCCCAATCCCGGGATGATCATAGACCATCACGTTGCCGGCGCGCATCGCCTCGAACAATCCGGGAATTCCGCCCGTATCATGGCTTTCGCATTCGAGGGGATCGAGCCCCCGGCCGGGCATCGCCCGCCATATCACGTGAACGCGCTCGAGACCGCCGAGCGAGCGCAGCCAAACCTGGCGATTCCGAACCGACAGATCGCCGGGTCGAACCAGGGTGTAGCCAAGGTAGTTCGCCAAAAGAAAGCTCTCGAAGTTGCTGCCCTCCGTTCCATCCGTCAAAATGACGACGCGTGGTTCCCGGCCGGGCCAGGCGCGGCCTTCCAATTCCTGACGCCAGGAGCGGAAAAATCCGGCCAAGCGGCGAACCTTGCATGCCTGAAAGGTGGATGGCATGACGCGGCCGACGATGCTGCGATTTTCCAGCGCGAATCCCAGTCCGACCTGGGAGTCGGCGCGTTGATTGAGCACCCACATTTGCCCCTTGGGGCCGCGCGCGAGGTCAAAGGCGGCCATGCCGACCGAGGGGGAGATGGGTCCTTTGGAATCACGTTCACAGAAAGCGCGCAAAAATCCCTGATGACGCAAAACGATCTCCGCCGGGATGACGCGCTCTTTGAGCAAACGACCGGGGCCGTAGAGATCATCGAGAACGGCGGCGGCCAACTCGACGCGCTGCTTTACACCTTCCTCGATGCCATCCCACTCCTTTTCGGAGATAATCCAGGGAACTGGATCGAGCGCCCAGCGATCGGTCGCATTGTCGGCGTCCTTTTCGTTGGAATAGACCGCCCCGAATTCATGGACAAACCGCTTCGTGGCCCGATCCCAGGTCTGGAAGACCTTGGGGCTGTTGTTACTGCACCAATGCATCCATTCTTTCCAAGCTGGATTCAGCGTTCCGTCGGAGCGGACTGCTTCATCCCATTGCTTGGGAAGGGGTTGGTAGGGTATTTCGTTTGAGTCGGACACTACGGCGCTATTTGGGAAGCCAATCGATCAAAGAGGAAGCGTCGGCAAGTGCCAAATTACTCGAGAGACGCGGCCCCTGTTAGGAGGTGTGTGGAGCGCCTTTCGGTCTCAGCAGGTTGCTGAAACTGCAGCAACGATGGTGGAGTAATTCCTTGGAACCCGGCGAATTAGCCTGCTTTGAGCTTCCCGGGAGGGGGTGGGCTCGGAGGCATTGTCGAGGTTAAAGAAAACTGCGGTCATGGCCGCAAGCCTAGCGCCGCATTCCGCAACGCGCAAGGTCAGGCCAGTTTTCGGACTCCGGTCGAGAGCGATTCCGGGGAATTTCTCAAATCCAGAGTTACTGGGAATTCTGGAATCGGCTCTTCCGCTGGAACGTAGAGGATTTCACCTCCCGGCGTTTCCTCAAAGAAACGGCCCGAAACGTTGGATTTCGCAGAGCGGGTTTCGACAATTCCTGGAGTGTGCCCATGATCCCAGAATCGATTCACGCGGCGGGATTCGGCTTCCATCGCATTGACGGGAAAGGACTCGTAGGACAGTCCGCCCGGATGGCTGACGTGGTAAACGCAGCCTCCCAAGGCTTTCCGATTGCGGGTATCCACCAAATCGAAGCGCAGCGGAGTCTGCACGCCAATGGTGGGATGCAGCGCGGAATGAGGGGCCCACGCCTTATAGCGCACGCCGCCAACACCTTCGCCCTGAACTCCGGTCGGGAAGAGAGGAACCCGTCTGCCGTTGCACAGAACGACGTGGCGGCCTTCGGTGAGCCCGCGAGCGCGAACCTGGAGCCGTTCGACCGAGGAATCGACATAGCGGGATGTGCCCTGCGAGGTGACTTCCTCACCGAGAACGTGCCATGGCTCGAGCGCGAATCGCAGTTCGATTTCGACACCGTGGTAATTGACCCGGCCATAAACCGGGAAACGGAATTCGTGAAACGCGCGGAGCCATTCGAGTTCGAACGGGATTCCGGATTCCCGCAGTTCCAGAACCACGTCACGCACGTCATCCCAAACGAATTGGGGAAGCATGAATTGATCGTGCAGCGAAGTTCCCCACCGCACCAGTTTGTGGCGATACGGCTTGTCCCAGAAGAGGGAGATGAGACTGCGGACCAGCAGCGATTGCACCAGGCTCATACGAGCATGCGGAGGCATTTCGAACGCGCGCAATTCGAGCAATCCGAGGCGACCGCTGGAGCTGTCGGGTGAATAGAGCTTGTCGATGGAGAACTCCGAACGGTGCGTGTTGCCGCTCAGGTCGGTCAGCAGGTTTCGCAGCACGCGATCCAGCACCCACGGCGTTTCGGAGTTTTCAGGAAGCTGCTGAAAGGCAATATCCAACTCGAACAGGCGGTCGTCGACGCCTTCATCAACGCGGGGGGCCTGGCTGGTTGGCCCGATGAACATCCCCGAAAACAGGTAGGAGAGTCCAGGATGATGCTGCCAATAGGTAATCAGACTGCGCAGCAAGCCGGGACGACGAAGGAATGGACTTTGCGAAGGTGTTTCGGCTCCGACCACAACGTGGTTGCCGCCGCCGGTGCCGGTGTGGCGTCCATCGAGCATGAACTTCTCCGCACAAAGGCGGGCAAGTCTGGCTTCCTGATAAAGGATTTCGGTGCGCTCGGAGAGTTCCTTCCAGTTGGAGGACGGGTGCATGTTCACCTCAATCACGCCGGGATCAGGTGTGACTTTGAGGCGCTCAATCCGGGGATCGTGTGGTGGCTCGTAGCCTTCGATCACGACCGGGATTTCAAAATCAATCGCGGTTTCCTCGACCACTTTTAGCAGGAGGGCGTAGCGCTCCAACGTGTCGATCGGTGGGAAGAAAATGTGAAGGCGGCCTTCCCGGATTTCAAAGCAGAGAGCCGTGCGCGGCATCCATTGTTGGTGAAGGTGGGACCAGGATCCCGGCCCGGTATGGGGGGCCGTCGCGCTGCTTTCATCGGTAACGGGAGATTTGCTGCCTTTTCCTTGTTTCTTCCCCTTCGATTTGCTGGACGACTGATGGCGCAGATAATACTGGCGAAAGTCCTCAGGAGTCGGTGGTTTCTCGGGAATCGAAGTCAGGGGATTGACCAGAAGCGGTTCTCTGGCTTCCAACGGGCAAGCTTGTTCGACGAAGTCGTGCGGACGACTCTCGGTGAGTGAATTCAATGGCAGGCGGAATCCCATCGGTGACGACCCTGGAATCAGATAGAGATTCTCTCGGCGAAACTGCCAACGACCTCCGCAAAATCCGCCGTAAGCCTCATCGTAGTAGATGGGCAGCACATAGCCTGAGGGAACTTCCACGCCGCGCCGGATCAGTTTTGCCAGCATTCGGCGCTCCAGGGAAGCGGAGTTTTCCGCCTCGCTTGGAATTTCGTCGGTTGGGAGAGTCGACTCTTTCCAGCGATAGTAGTCCACATCTTCCAACGCCGGGTGGATGAAGGTTTCGTCGATACGAAGGCGGTTCGCAAAGGCATGCGCGAAATCGTGGGCTCGATCGATGTTCAAGGTGCCCGGTTGATCCAGGTCGGCCAGGAGTTCTTCGTTCTCCCACAACGGAACCCCGTCTTTTCGCCAAAAACATCCATACGCCCAGCGCGGCACAGGCTCGCTCGGATACCATTTTCCTTCGCCATACCAACGCAGGCCGCCCGGGGCAAAGGCACGCTGCAGGCGCACCAGCAAATCCATTCCCCGTTCCCGCTTGAACGGGCTGTCCGCGCCGGTATTCCATTCGTCGCCATCCATGTCGTCGATGGAGACAAACGTGGGCTCGCCTCCCATGGTTAGGCGCACATCCTGGCTGTCCAGCCGGCTGTCCACTAAATCACCGACTGAGGAAATCGCCTGCCATTCTTCGTCCGAATAAGGCTTCGTGACCCGGGGATCCTCATGAACGCGGGTGACCTTGTTTTCATAGGAAAACTCGATTTCGCATTTCTCCAAGGCTCCCGTTACCGGAGCGGCGCTTCCAGGATCTGGAGTGCAGGCCAGGGGGATGTGTCCTTCCCCGACAAACAGCCCGGACGTGGGATCCAAACCAACCCAGCCAGCGCCGGGGAGAAAAACTTCGGCCCAGGCGTGGAGATCGGTAAAATCCTCGCTGGCACCGGCGGGGCCCTCAAGCGGCTTCTCGTCTGGAGTCAATTGAACGAGGTAACCGGATACAAAGCGGGACGCCAAGCCATAGTGACGGAGAAGCTGTACCAACAGGTATCCTGAATCACGACAGGAGCCCGAGCCCTTCGTCAACGTTTCCTTGCACGACTGCACCCCCGGCTCCATCCGGATGTTGTAGTCGATCATCCGTTCCAGCTCCTGGTTGATGCTGACCAGAAAGTCGTTGGTTCGCATCGGTTCGACCGGGCGAAGGTCCTCCACCAACTCCTTGAGTTTCTTTCCTCGTTCCTTGATTTCGAGGTATGGCTTCAGCTCGGTCCGCAGTTCGTCACTATACGTGAACGGGAACTCTTCAACTTCCTCCTCCAAGAAGAAGTCGAACGGATTGATCGTCGTCAGGTCCGCGACAAGATCGACAACGATGTTGAGCCGCCGCGTCTTTTTGGGGAAAACAAGCCGGAAGGCGTAGTTTCCAAACGGATCCTGAACCAGATTACAGAAATGATCTTCCGGCTCAACCTTTAGCGAATAGGAGAGGATTGGAGTCCGGCTATGGGGCGCGGGCCGCAGGCGAACAACATGAGGACTCAGGGTAACTGGTCGATCGAAATCGTACGTAGTACGATGGGTAAGAGCAACGTGGATTGACATTGTCGATGTTTCAAAGGTAACAGGTCGCTCCGGAAACTTGGGAAGCTACGCTGATACAGACTTGGTGGATTGCGACTGAGATTGAGATTTGGAAGTTGTTTCCAAAGGTTCTCTTTCTCTAATATAGAAATATTTTGCGAAGATCTCCAGCCCGATGGCATTCAGATCTATTTGCAAAGAGTCTACATACTGGTGAAGACCCATTTCTGCAACCTCATTCCTACCCGCAAAGTCAAGCCTCGCCAAGGTGGCGCCGGCCAGCCGTTCCGCTTCGTTGCTATATCGATGAGGCGGAGTGCTGGAGATACTATGTAAAATGGTGTGAACTTGACGCAGACAGAAGCGCACGGAGCGCGGGAATGTACTGGAAAAGATCAGGATGGCGGAAGCCTTGGTGTCCGTTACTTCACCGCCAAATCGTGCCCGGTAAACGGATGCGGCACTGCAGGCCCGCACGACGGTAGGCCACGCGGATCCGCGATTGCCTTTCGGCAGGAAGTGGGGGAAGTCGAGAATTCGGGTCGTTTTGTCCGCCCGCTCAATATATTTGCCAAGCTGAATAAAGGCCCAGGCCTCCTCATGGGGAATCGTGGCATCGGTAATTCCATGAAACAGCAATGAGGACTCGATGATCTTAGTACAGAAGTCGGAGGCGGACTTTCTCCATTCCTGGCGGCCGTTATCTCTCAAAAAGATATGAAGACCGTTCAGGTTTAACCAAACTTCTTCGGAAATCTGATCGCGAACTGCCCGGGCGTTCTCGCGCGCCGCAGCAATGCAGCTGACAATGCTCTCCGGGTTCTTTGGAGAGATGCTCATGAAGTCTGCAATCGGTTGTTTGCGCTTCTTGCCCTTGGATTGCTCAGCATAGAGTTCTTCAAGAGCCGTTACTTCGAGCATCGAACTCCATGACTTTGCGGTATCGTCGCCACTCCAGACCAGATCCATGAGATCTTCCTCGTGAGTGTTGATGAGGCGAGCGAGATTCTCGGCGCGCTCAATGTAGCGGGCCATCCAATAGAGGTTATTTGCGACTCGGGAAAGCATGGTGACTAGTTTCCATTCATGGAGTGAGTGTTCCGCAATACCCAGGTGTCTTTACTTCCTCCTCCTTGCGAAGAGTTGACAATGAGTGATCCCTTTTTCAAGGCGACCCGGGTTAAACCGCCTGGAACAACGGTGATTTTGTCGCCATAGAGAACAAAGGGACGAAGGTCGACATGCCTTCCCTCCGCGGACGAATCGCAAAGGGTGGGATGGCGCGAGAGGGAGACGACCGGCTGTGCGATGTATTCCCGAGGGTTGGCGATGATGAGTTTTCGGAATGCGGCAATTTCCTTTTTGGAGGCGGTGGGACCCATTAACATACCGTAGCCCCCGGCTTCGTTGGCTGCTTTAACGACCAAGTTATCCAAGTTCTCGAGAATGTAGGTGCGATCCTCTTTGTCGAGGCCCAGATAAGTTGGCACGTTCTCAAGGATCGGTTCCTCCGAAAGGTAGAAGCGAATCATGTCTGGAACGTAGGCGTAAACGACTTTGTCGTCCGCAACACCGGTTCCAATTGCGTTGACCAGGGTCACGTTGCCCTTGCGATAGGCGTCCACGAGACCGGGGACTCCCAGCAGGGAATCGCGCCGGAAAACTTTGGGATCGAGGAATTGATCGTCGATCCTTCGGTAGATGACATCCACCGCGACCGGCCCTTTGGTCGTATGCATATAAACACGATCGCCCTCAACGACGAGATCCTGGCCCTCAACGATCTCGATTCCCATTTGCTGGGCGAGAAACGTGTGCTCGAAGTAGGCGCTGTTGTACTGGCCCGGTGTCAAAACCACGCAAACGGGATCGGTTCCCCCTTGTGGAGAGACGGATCGGAGCATGTCGCGAAGGGCTGTCGGGTAATGGGAAACCGGTTCGACCCGCATGCGCTGATACAACTGCGGAAAGGCACGTTTCATCGCCGCGCGGTTCTCCAGCATGTAGGAGACGCCTGACGGGCAACGGCCGTTGTCCTCCAAAACGCGGTAGGTTCCATCGTCATCGCGAATCAGATCCGATCCGCAGATGTGAATGTAGGCATTGTGGGGAAGATCGATTCCCACAAAATCCGGCTGATAGTGCTTGGCCGACTTGATGACCGATTCGGGAATGATCTTTTCTTTAACGATGCGGGCATCATGATAAAGATCATTGAGAAACATGTTGAGCGCCGTGATGCGCTGCTTCAGTCCTGACTCCAGGTGTTCCCATTCATGGGACGGGATGACGCGGGGAACAGGGTCGAACGGGAAAATGCGCTCCGTGCCCTCGTTGTCCGAGTAAACGGTGAACGTTACACCCTGCTCCAGAAACGAGCGATCCAACTGACGCTGTTTCTCCTCCATGTTCTTGCTGCTGAGCTTGGAGAATTCGCCGGTGATTTCCTCATACCAGGAAAACGGCCTTGTCGTACCTTTCTCGAACATTTCGTCGAAAAAGGTTTCAGGTTGGTAATTTTTGAACACGAAGACAGGGAAAGGGTGTGGGGTCAGACTGTAGCAGAGAGCGTGCCAAATACTCCCTTATTATTGAAATTGTGCTTTGCCTCAAAATTAGAAACCGCTGGGACGGGAGATTCGATGCGTCCTGAAAATTGGAGAAAATTCAACGTATTATACCTGTCTGCGATACCGCAGCATAGTAAGCAACATGTTTTTGGAAGAATTCCAAATTATGATCAACCACGCGATTGATCAGATCGTGCTTCAAAATGTCCCATTCTTCGACGGCGCTCCGCAATTCCGGAAGCAAATCCGGGTTCTGCTGCATCAACCAGCGGCGATTCAGAGCGCTCAAGTCGGGTTCCTCGGTCGTAGGGCTCAGGACCGATGGATTGGCCAATTGGAGAAAGCCGTGATCCTGGTGGATCGCTCTCAGCCAGAGATTCCACGGACGGTAGCTCAAAAAGTGCTGAAAGCTGGATCGGTCCTCCTTTAACCATGCGTTCTGCACCAGGAAACAAGCGGGATGTTGGGGGAAGAGACTGTTCTTCGGGAGGTCGATTCGATCCCAAACCGGAAGACTTTTCCGATTCGAGGCATCCAAATGATTGGGGAGAATGAAGGCGTGATCTTTCCAGTTGTCCGGAAGCTGCAGCGGTTCCATCAGGGCGGAACCCACGCTCATGAACATGACGAAGTCGGCAGTTTGGCGTTTGGCAACCAAATCGAGCCGGGAAAAGAGGTCAAAAAATCCGGAATCGACCGACTCGGTGTGGAGAGACGATAGCCCCTCCGGGATCGGGGGTGTCGGCCAAGGGCTCACCAGCGTCGCGGAATGAAAACTGGCGAAGTCGACTTTGCTGGACTGCAGCGTGTGCTCCAGATCGATCGCCTTTCCGCTGAGATCGATCAGGACCAGATCCACGTTGGCCATGGCTGGATCGTTGACCGGTTCCTTCCCTAATTCGAAGGTTTCAAGCGCTTCGTCCCATTGCTCAGCTGCCTCAATCTCGTCGATTTCCTCGGCAGCATCGTGAACGATTTTCAGCAACTCATCGGCCTGCACTTCCACTTCGGCGGCACTGCGGCGAGTTGCCTTCCAGCGGAGAAAGCGTTTGGCAATTTCACGGCCCTTGCGGGTTTGGCCTTTGAAAAAGTAGCTGTGGCTTTGGCTTAGCTTCTCCTTGTCATACCAGGGCGCATTTCGGTAGTCCTCGGTTTCGTTGACCAGTTCATCCAACCACTCTACCAGTTTGCCGACGTCTCGATCCGCTTTTCGCGCGGCCTTAACTTTGGAGCGGAGGTTTTCGACCTGTTGCTCAAGTTGCCGGAGTTTGTTCATTTCCGTTTCGACAATGCTTGGGCAAAGAGATCCATCTCTGACTTGGCGGCGGCGGCAACCGTGTAGTTGGCCGCCGTATCAATCGCGGCTTTCCGCATTTCAGCATGAGAATCCGGATTGGCGAGAAACTCTTTCGCGGTCTTCAGGATCGCCTCGCGGTCGGAGGTGTCGACGATGAAGCCGTCTTTGCCGTCGGTTGTGTATTCGCCGGGGCCGCCATTGGCAGGGACGACCGGAACGCAGCCGCAGGCCATGGCTTCAAGGGCGGTTCGGCCAAACGCCTGATAAGTCGAGAGGTCAAGGAACAGCGTGGATTGACGAAGCACATCTGCCACTTCCTGGCGGGTCAGGACGCCGCGAATTTCGTCAATTCCATCCTGGCCGGTCGACTCCCAGAAGGGATCGTCCTTCGCGCAGCCAAAAACGACGACCTTGATCTTGTCTCCCAACTCCTGCTTTAAAGCCTTCAAAACGTCTGCGGTCAGCTCGGGGGAACGCCTCGGTGTTGCCGGCCGAATCATCGCGGAAACGACGAGCGGGCCTTTCGTGGCTTCATCGGACGGGAAATACACCTCGTGATCGATGCTGGGGGAAACCTTGTGCATCTCCACGCCTTCCTTCTCCTTGAGCGTATCGCAAAGCCATTGGGTCTTGGCGAAGCAAAGCGCGTTGGGAACGGCCTGATAGGATTTCCGCGCGCGGAGATAAAGAGCATCGCTCTCGTCGTAAAAGAGAGGCTCGTAATCCTGAATATAATAGGCGGGAACGATGTTTGGATGAAGCGTGGAAATGTGCTTCAACAAATCAACCGACGTAAACAAGGTGGCGACCACCACATCAAAGGTTTCCGCATACGCCGCCAATTCATACTGACTCTGGTAAGGATAAAATCTTCCCTTGGGGTAACCGGGATACTTGGAAGCGTAGAAGTCGGCGTGTTCGTCGCGAATCGCCATTTGGGCGAAAACTCCCAATTCGCAAAGTCCGTTCGTTTCCTGAACAATGGAGTGGGTGCCGCCTCCGTCGCCTTTGAAGTCGAGCAGAAACAAAACCCGAAACGGCACCTTGTGCGTCTGAAGGTCCTTGAACTTTTCGCGGATGACCGCCAAATCCGGATGCTCGCGGGTCACGGTGCAGGCATCGCCGAGATTTTGCTCGCCGACCTTGTCCTTCAATAGCTGGGTCGCGGCTTTGGAGAGCACCTTTCTCCGTTCGTGAGTGAAGCTCTTGCTCTTGGCGTGAAACACATAGGCGTCATCGGCGACGACCAGCTTGAATCCGGCATCGCGGGCGCGGAGGCAATAGTCGTTCTCCTCACCGTAGCCTTTGGGAAACGTCTCCTCATCCAGGTAGCCGATCGTGTTCATGACCGCGCGTTTGATGACAAAACAAAAGCCGTTGATCAACTCCACCTGCGGATAGGCGGGCTGATGGCGAAGCAGGAGAGAACTGCCGACATCATCGACCGTGATTCCTTCCGGCAACTCGTTCACCTCCCAGTCCCCGACATCCGCGAAACGTTTCGGGACGGATTGCCAGCTCGCGGCATTGGAGAGCGGTCCCAGTATCCCGATTTTCTCGTCCGCCTCGCCACAGGCGACCAGCGTTTCGAGCCAAAGATGGGGAACGATCGTGTCGCTGTTCAACAGGACGACGTAGTCGGCGTGCGTATGGCGCAATCCCTGGTTCGCGGCGATGGTGTAGCCGCGCGCCTCGACGTTGCGGATGATGTCGGTCGGGACCAGCGCATTCTCGGCAAATTCCTCCAGGTAGGTGCTGGTTTCATCGTCGGAACCATCATTCACCAGCACGATTCGCTGCAGTTTCGGGGAACGCGCGACGATTGAATCCAGACAAACCTTCACGTCGCCGAGCGCGTTGTGAACGCAAATCACGATCTCAATGGTCGGCGTGAGAAACGGAACGTGCAGCGCCTCATCCTGATCTTCGGGCCGGTCCAAATCCGAGACTTGGAGGATGGTGTCAGGCACATTCGGCTCCCACTCCTTCTCGCTCTTGACGAGAAGTTCCTCGATTTGCGTGACCCGCTTGTTCCCAATCAATCCCGCGACACTGGCCTTGAGCCGCTCAACCGATTCGCGAATCTGCCCCATCAGGTTTTTGGCCCGCTGCAGCGCTTTCGTCTGATTCTTCAGGTCACGAACCAGGTCCTTCTCCCGCTGGTGCGCGAAATAAGCCCGTTGCCGTTGGACGTTGAACAAATGGTAGTTCTGCCAGCGCGATTCCCGGAGCGCAGCACGCAATCGGCGGATCTCCGTGCTTTCGGGATTGTTGGAAGAATCTTCGTTGGATGAGGAGTCAGACACCGTTGGACGATTCGACAGCCAGCAGCGCTTTCAAGTGGAATGTCGCTCGATCTGGAATTGGATTTTAGGGCATTTGAAGCGGAGGCGTCGCCAATGTTGCGGGGAAACAGCTCTAGACGATCACCGTATCAAAATGCTCAGGAATATGGAGCGCAAATTGTTCGTCCGCTTCGGGGATGTCCCGCAACGCAGCCGCTTCGCCGACTTTCGCCAATCCATCCGTATTGCTCGCATCGCTCATTTCGCGCATGGGGACCGCCTTTTTGACGATCGCGGGCGGAAGCCCCAGTTCCTCCAGATACTTCTCTTCCAGCATCGCGTCATAGCGCACGTAGTGCAGCAGCGCTTGGCCGCCGATCAGGTCCTCATAGCAATCACCGATCTCCGAATCGATTTCCCAGCAGGTCGGCGAAGTCGAGAAGGACTGCATCAGCAACTGGTTCTGCCAGTTCGCGTCATCCATCAGCATTTGCGGGATCTCCTTCACCAAACGCAAAAGGCCGAATTTCATCACCTCCTTCATCGTAAAGCGAATCCGCGCATTGCCCGTTCCCATCGAGACCAGCAACAACTTGTCCGCGCCGGTATCCCAATGAAACGGAAAGCCTTTCAGCACTGCGGCAAGGAAGCACTGGAGCGAGGGATTGTTCGACATGCTCACGCCGCCATCCATGAACGCGCCCTTCACCATCTTGCCCTTCTCATCCACATCGCCCGTCGGCAAAACCTGCGGCTCAAAGAAGGTTGGCGCGGCTGTGCTCGCCCGGATTGAATGGCGGAGATTGAGCGGTGCGTTGTACTCATAGTATTTCCCGCGCGGATGATTGATGAGCGGCCAGGTGCTCCGCGTATCGGCCCGTTTTGCGACAATGCACAACCCGGTCTGCAATTCCGGACCACCCAGCTTCGCATCGCCAAAGATCGTCCGCAGGTGTTTCTCCAGTGCCTTTTTGTCGAAGCGCTTGTTCTGCGTCAGCATCCCGAACGTTCCCTTGTCGCCCTTGAATACATCGCCGCCCAGTTTCAAATACATCGCCTTCAGGTCGGAGGTCTTCATCCCCATCGCCAACGCCCCGGCAATGATCGACCCCGTGCTGGTCCCGCCGATCAAATCAAAATACTGGCAAAGCCGGAAATCGCCCGGATTCGCGATCTTCCCGGTTTTGTAGAGTCGCTGCGCCAGCTTGTTTTCCAGTCGCTCGACAAATCCCAGCGTCATCACGCCTTTGATGCCGCCGCCGTCCAGCGCCAGGATCCGCTTTGGATGCGTTCCGTCAAAGTGGCGCATCAAGACCGTGTCGGCCGTCGGCGCATCTGCCGGAGCCGGGGCCGGGGCATGCTCGGGAGGTTCAATCCGGTATCCCATCGCCAAAATCGCCTTGATCGACTCCATCGCCGTATCGCGATCATACTGCTTCTCGCCATCGCTCAATTGATCATAGGCCAACAGATCCGGATGCTTCTTCGCATCATCATCGCGCTTTTCGCCATAAGTCCAACCTTCCGCCATCCTTCCGCGAGCCCAGACGTCGTGAGCGTTCTCCGCAATCTTCTCGGTGAGATCTTCCAGGCCGTGGGGAAGTTTGACGCTCGACGTGTCAATCGGGGTGGGTTGATAATTCGATGAATCTGCCATGTCGGCCACATCTAACAACGAACTCTGCGCGGATGTCGAGCGTTGATTGTTCGTGAATTCAGCCCGTTCCCAGTCGTCGTTTCTGCCCGTATCCCCGCTTCGCGCGATCCCTGAAAAGTGGAAGGGCACCCCGACTGCGTCCCCGGGATGCCCTTCCTTGCCAGGAGGAGGTTGTTGCTGGTTGTCCGGCTCGCAATGAGCGCTGCAATCCGGACACTTTATTAGAACGCGCCGCGCCGATCTTTAATCAATCGTTTCAGGATTTTTTTGGAAAAATTGCCGACCCGACTCCGCCACCCTCACCGCGCCATCAGCCCCAACGCCAGATTCGCCATCGACTCCACCGTCAACTGCATGGTCGGTTCCGGCTCGGGATAATAGAGCGCGGAATGGAGCGAGGGCAGGGGAGCCGCGCCGGGTTGCTGAGCAGCCTCCCATTTTTCACGCGCAATCGTTCCCACCCGATACTGCAACCCGGGAACGCCGAGTTTCTTCGCATAACGTGCAAAGTCTTCCCCGCCCATCGTCGGCGGCAGCTCCACCACATTCTCTGCGCCCCAAAGCTCGCCAAACAACTTCACCGCCGCCTTTGCCAACTCCGGATCATTGTAACCCGCCGGCGTGTACTCCTCCTCATCAATCGCCACCAACGGCGGCTTCGGGCAATTCATCGTCTTGCACGTATCCGTCGTAATCTGGCGAATTCCGTCCAGCAACGTCTTCCGCACCTCATCGGTATAACTCCGCACCGTCAGTTGCAGCTTTACCTCGTCCGGAATGATGTTGTGCTTCGACCCGCCGTGGATCGAACCGACCGTAATCACCGCTGGATCGATCGGATGCACCCGCCGACTCACGATCGTCTGCAACGCCGTAATCACGTGCGCCGCCGTCACAATCGGATCCACCGTTGCCTGCGGCTGAGCACCGTGGCCACCCTTCCCGTAAATCGTGATGTCCACCGAATCCACATTTGCCGTCCCCCAACCGGCCGTGTAACCCAACTGCCCCACTGGCAGATCATTCTTCACATGCATCGACAGGCAGAAATCCGGCTTCGGGAATCGCTCGAACAATCCGTCCGCAATCATGAATTTCGCCCCGCGCCCGATCTCCTCCGCCGGTTGACCAATCATCACCACGGTCCCGCTCCACTGCTCCTTCAAATCCGCCAGCAACCGCCCCATCCCCACCACCATCGCTATGTGCACATCGTGACCACACGCATGCATCGCCCCCGCCTTCGATCCATCCGCCCGCGTAATCTCCACCTTGCTCGCATACGGCAACCCCGTCTCCTCCACCACCGGCAACGCATCCATATCCCCGCGGATCAACACCGTCGGTCCCTCGCCGTTTTCCAACACCCCCACCACGCCCGTCTTCCCAACTCCGGTCGTTACTGTAAACCCCGCCTTCTCCAGCTCGCGCCCAATCATCGCACTCGTCTTGAACTCCTGAAGGGAAAGCTCCGGATTCTGATGCGCCTGCCGATACGTCGCCACCAGCTTCGGCAAATTGGACTCCACCCAAGTCGCAATCGCCTTTGACCGCGTCGGATCCGCCGCAATCTCGATCTCGGTCGCCGAACTCTGCGCCAAACTCGTCGCCGCCAACATCAGGAAGAAAAACGCTCTCATGGCACCAGCATAGAACGCGGATTCTGATCCACGCAATGCGTTTCGTGGTCTCGCACCCAACCTCGTTCATCTCCCGCTAAGGCATGGCTATTTGGGGCGATCAGCTCGGCATGGATCTCGGAAGAAGGCATGTCGCCCACTTTGCGAGGAAACTTCGTGCTCATGCCGATGCGGATCGCCAGCTGTTCGTCGCCCTCTTCGCGGGGGTGTGGCTTAAAATCGCATGGCGAGGTCGAGCGCAATTCGACGCGGCGTTTCTAACCCTATCGCATCTACTGAATCTGCAAACCAATGGGGGGACCTGCTCCAGCCCCAGTTCCTGCTGCAGCTTCCTTACTGATCGCGGGAGTTCCACTTGGCACTGGGGTTGGAGCTGAATGGGGAGCCGATGGGGCAGGGGATGGAACCAACATCGATGTCCCGCTTCGGGATTGTTGGAGGCTTCGCAACAGTTGCTGCTTCATGGTAGGATCCAAAAGATCCTGAACCAGCACTTCGGCGCGATCAAATAAGGCAATGGCCTCGGCCGTATTCCCCACCATGGATTCCGACACTCCTGCCCCGGCTTCTGTCATTGCATTGGTCATGATGATGTACTGGGCATCATCGGAAGGGAATCGATCAAACACCTCCCGGGCTTTTTGGTAGTAGGCCCGTCCACCCTCCAGGTCCTGGCTGCGAATCAGATAATACCCCAGATTCCGATGCGCTGTCACATCATCATTCGCATTCGTTGCCAGGACGATAGCCTTCTCATAATAGCTTTGCACCCGGTTATTGATTCCACTCGCGGCCAGTGCGTTGGCAATCATGAGGTACTCGCTGGAGGTGATGACGTTGGGAATACTGTCCATGATCTCCGACGCCTGAGAGGCGAGTAGCGCGTTTTCTTGGGTCAGCAGCCCGTTGATCGAGGTTTGAAACTGTGGATACTGGGCAAAGTCGGCTGCGTATTCCAGGTTGCGCTGCGGAATGGCGCTAACTTGCTGGATAAGTTCACGCAGCTCCCGCTTTGCGGCAGCCACCTTGGCGGATTCCTCTTTCAGGTAGGAGACAAGGGTTGTGCCGAACGAGAAGAGAAGCGCCAAAAAGGCGACAACCGTAGATGGGTTGCGATACCAAGGACCTCGGAGGCGCGTGAATTGCACCTGGAGTCCGTCCACTTCTTCTTTGAGGGTGGAAACCGCGTTTTCGAGACTGGCGTTGGTAACCATTTTGATCTGCCTTTTTTTGAAATTTTTAAGCTGGACTCAGGGTATGAGGGAACGAAAAGCTTTTAGCGACTAAAGGGATTGCCGCCCCCTGCTATATATCCGTTCTCGACGATTTGAATGCGGGTAAAACCATCCGGGTGCCGGTGGCTGGGAAAGAACCCCTCGGTTGCCAACCAGGACTGAACACCTCTGCGGGAAATGTTCATTCTCGCTAACGTATAACCGGCAAAGTAGTCTGCTCGGGCTTCATCGGACCAATCCGCTATCATGTTGGGAACGCGTATGCCGGTGAGGATGTGGCCAACCTCATGCGCGAGGATTCCCACAGTGGCCGCCCGTCCATGCCGGGCCACGATTCCGTTGAAGAAGTCCGGGTCAAAGACGATGTAACCGGTGCGGTTGAGGACCGGAGGAAACGCAAGGGCGTTGTTGACTCCCCGTTGGGAAAAGACAGGAATGGGGGCCGCGCCGTGAACGCGGCAAATGGCGACGACTTCCTGAAATGCCGCTCCCCGGTCGGGATGAGCAGGCTCCTGGGCAAAGCCGCCTCCTTGGGTGAACCCGCACATCGGGCGTTGTGCATGGGCCGTGGTGAAACCGAATGCCAATGCGTATAATGATAGAGCTGCCAATACCTTGAGGTTCATTGTTATGGAATGATTAGTGTTAAGGATGTGGGCACGGGTTCGCGCCGATAGGCGCACCAGTTCCTGCCTGAAGATAACCCCTGCTACTGGTAACGATGCTAGGAATTCGGAAATTCGAAGGCAAGCAAAAAACGAAAATAATAAATTGGTGGGGCGGAGTTGGAGCGATTTGAGGTTTGGCTGATTGATAGGAGAGGTTGAAGCTGGAGGCCCGAGTCTACACGTTCACCGAATCCACCGACCGACGGCTCTCCTACTCCTCCAAAGATCAAATCGAGCGTGCCGCCCTGTCCTTCTCCAACAACATTGCCGAAGGCTTTGAGCGAGGCACAGCACCCGAGTTGTTGAACTTTCTCTCCATCGCCCGGAGAAGCGCCAGCGAAGTCCGATCCATGATCTACGTCTTTCCGAAACGGCCGAAGCTCATGGATTCGAAACCGGAAGTTGCCGAATTGTGTAAACTCGCCGCGCCGTTGGCAGAAGGGCTAAAACTCATCCCGCGCGCCTCGAGTAAGAGCGACGCCATGGACCCATTGCGTGACCTGGATGGGGACTTACCCGGCGCGCTTTCGCGCAAGGTATACCATTCCCGAAATCAGGCCCAGAATCGCCAGAAATCCACCGAAGGCGGCAACGGCATCCTCCCGGGAGACAAATCCTACAAAAACGAAGAACAGACCTGCTCCAATGGTAGACGCGATGATACACCCGGGGCCTGCCGCTCCGGGCTCCTTGAAGTTGGGATTGATTATTCCCTGGGATCTTGTGACTTTGTGGCTCTGGCTTGCGTTCCAATGCTCCATCATCGCCTCATCACTCCCGTGTTTGGCTCTCTGAGTGTCCAACCAAGTGTTGAAACCCTTGATCTGGTCGTCACGGCTCATCGCCTTGTAGGCGGTGTCAGAATTGAGATACGTGCGAAAGAGCGGGTGATTGCGATTGTCCTTAACGGAGCGCTTCTTGAGCACTTTCCGGGCAGGTTTTTTCTTCCTCACCGGTTGTTGTGCAACCGCCGCTTGGTTGGTGGTTGAATTCACACTGTGCAAAGACTCAGGTTTGGCTTCGGCTGATGGTTGTGACCTGTTTCCCGAAAAATGGACACTTGAAAACTGAAGTTCTGCGCTACCCTA
>CAXBMO010000044.1:0-24559 GCA_963977015.1 uncultured bacterium
GGTGACCGCGACGATACCATGGCCCTAACATTTGCAGAAGATTTGTTACACTACCCTTTACCCGGGACGGTCGCATGCCGAGGGATCGCGATGACCCAGACTGGCAAACGGGCGCAAATTCTCGTCAATCCGTCGTCACCGGCAGAAAAATTGGGAGTTGGTTAAAAATCGCGCAGGAAAGTGTCCAAAATCCCGTGTTCCAAGCCTCAGTAGTGCGCATCAATGAGTTTTAAACCCCGCAACTCCTCATCCCGTGGCTTGATTGTTTTCCTGATGTTGGCTGGTTCGCCGCTTTCGGTCCTGCCTGGCCGTGCGGCGACAGCAACGGAGGAGGATCCCGAGTTCGCGGCGTTGCAGGCGGAGGCGATCGAGACGTTCAGCAAAGGCGGGCGCGTGGACAAGTTCATCCGGACGTATTGCGCGGATTGCCACGGGGATAAACGGGCGAAGGCGGGGATGAATCTTCAACGGTCGCTGAGGAGCCCGGGCAAAGTGACGTATCGCAAGCATTGGAAGGCGGCGGTGACGTTCATCGAGTCGCTGGAGATGCCGCCGGATGATGAGGAGATGCTGCCGACGGATGAGGAGCGCCGCCAGTTTAAGGAGTGGGTCGGCCAACTCAAATATCTGAGCCCAAAGGATCCCGGGCCGTTTGAGATGCGCCGCCTGAACAAGATGGAGTTTGGGAATACCTTGCGCGATCTTTACGGAGTGGATCCGTCGATTGCCGATGAGTTGCCGGATGAAGTGATTGGCGCCGGGTATCTGAATTCGCTGTCGCCACTGCAGTCGGAGCAGTATCTCGGAATCGCCAACGCGGTGGTGGATCAGGTTTTGGCGGCTGAGGGGGAAGCGCCGACGGAGGTTCAAAAGCGTCTGTTCGGCGAGACGCCCGCTTCGGAGGCGGACGCCCGCGCCACGGCGGATAACGTGGCTCGGTCGCTGGCGCGGGATGCATTTCGACGGCCCCCTTCGGACGCGGAGGTGGCGGTGCTGATGCAGGTTTACGATTTGGCTCGCGAGAATGACCTGACTCATCCGGCGGGCCTGCGCCTGATGCTGAAGGCGATCCTGGTTTCGCCGCAGTTTCTTTACATCACGCCAGCCGGAGAGGTGAAAACGGAGAAGGCAATTGTTCCGCTGGACGATTATCAATTGGCGTCGCGACTTTCGTATCTGTTGTGGTCGACCATGCCAGATGCAGAGTTGTTCGAGTTGGCGGATCGCGGGAAACTGCACGAGCCGGCGGTGCTGCGGGCCCAGGTAAAACGACTGCTGGCGGACGATCGGTCGCGGGCGTTGTTCGATGGATTTGGCGCTCAGTGGTTGGGGCTGGCTGACCTGAAGACCAAGACGTTCGACACCGACAAGTTTCCCCTGATGACCGAGGACATGCGTCAGGCGATGTCCGATGAGGCGCGGCTTTTTTTCCAGAGCATCGTTCAGGAAAACCAGAGCGTGGTGCGATTCATCGACAGCGATTACACCTTTCTCAACGGGAAGCTGGCAACGCTTTACGGGCTGGAGAAGAGCGTGACCGGGCCCGAGATGCGCCGGGTGAGCCTGACGAACCAGAATCGCGGCGGGATTCTGGGAATGCCCGGCGTCCTGGCGACGACGTCCTTCCCCAACCGCACGAGCCCGGTGAAACGCGGCGTGTGGGTGCTGGAACAGGTGCTGGGGGAACACGTGCCGCCCGCGCCGCCGAATGTGCCGACTTTGGAGAAGCAGAATAAAAAGGAGGTGGCGAATCTGACGCTGCGCCAGCGGACGGAGCTGCACCAGTCCAACGCCTCGTGCGCCGCGTGCCACAGGATTCTGGACCCGATTGGTTTTGGCCTGGAGAACTTTGATGCCATCGGCCGTTGGCGCGATCAGGATGATTCCGGCGGGGCGATTGATTCGGCGGGAGTCTTGCCGAGCGGCGAGAAGTTCACAACGCCCCGGGAGTTGAAGAGCATCATCGCCACCCGGAAAGAGGCGTTGGCGAGGAACCTGGCGGAAAAACTTCTGTCCTACGCACTTTGTCGAAAGTTGGACGGCTACGACGAGGTGGTGGTGGATAACCTGGTGGAAACCATCGCCAAGGATGACTATCGCATGCAGACGCTGATCAGCGAAATCGTGACCAGCTATCCCTTTACGCAACGCCGAGTCCGCAAAATCGACGCCAAATAACCCATGGAAAAAAGCACCCTGATCAATCGCCGCACCTGCCTGAAAGGGGCCGGAGTTTCCCTTGCCCTTCCGCTCCTCGAGACCATGGGCTGGGCCGCCAAGACGTCCAAGCCGCCGCTCCGCCTTGGATTCATGTACATGCCCCACGGCGTCATCCCGGATCAATTCTGGCCCACCAATCCGGAAACCTTTCTCACCGATCCGACTCCGGCGCTGAAGTCGCTCCAGCCCGTGCTCGACCAGTGCCTGATGATGAAAGGCATCTCAGGCGTGCCAATTTCTCCCTTCAACGGCGCGCCGCACGCGCTGGAATTGTCCACCTGGCTCACGGCGCAGTTGCCCGATCCACCCACGCGGCACCGCATCAACATTTCGGTTTCTGCCGATCAGATCGCCGCAAACTACGTCGGCGCCCTGACCTCACTGCCGTCCCTGGAGTTGGCCACCATGCCTCAGACGCACAAGGAGAACCAGGAGGGCCTGCACGAAGGCTATTACAACTACTGCAGCTATCGCTCGTCGACTCAGCCCGTTCCCGCGATCACCAATCCGCGCAGCGTCTTGAAACGGCTCTTCGGCCAATCTGAAAAAGCCGGGCAAGTTTCGCAGGTGGACCCGATGGATCAGAAGATGCTGGACCTCGTCCTCGACGGCGCCAAGAATTTGCGCCGGACGTTGCCCCAGTCGGATCAGCACAAACTGGACGAATATCTGGACAGCGTGCGCGCCGTGGAACGCCGAATCGCGGCGATCGAATCCCGCCAGAAAGAGGCCGCGTTTGAAAAGGCCGGCGTCAGCACCCACAAGCGCGCGACCGATTCCCCACCCATCGAAATCAAGATCCCCGAGGGGGGCAAGCGCAGCGAATACATGCAGGTGATGTGCGACCTCAACATCCTGGCCTTCCAGACGGACACGACCCGCGTCAGCACCTACATCGGCTCCCTGCCGAACGGCGTTTCCTATCCGGAACTGGGCTTCCGGGACGAGCACCACGCCATGACCCACCACAAGAAGGACCCGGAAAAAGTCCGCAAAGTCGCTGCGATTACCAAGTTCAACATCGATCAATTCGCCTACATGATAAAGCGGATGCGCAGCCTCAAGGAAGGCGACGGCACCCTGCTGGACAACTGCATCATGATGTGGGGAACCGGCTTGGAAGACGGCGACCGGCACAGTCGCGAGAATCTGCCATTCATCATTGCGGGAGGAGGAAGCGGCTCGCTCAATACCGGCAAATTCTTTCCCAACACCAAAGGCAACCAGGGCGACCTGCTCACCACCATTCTCGGCTGCGCCGGCATTCCGCTGGATCGCAACATCGGCATCGCGACGAAGACGTTCCCGGAATTGGTGCGCCAGTCCTGAGCCCCGGTCCGCGGCGATTCGCGCGTGAAACCGCGTTCCATCGAGTCCCAATCGTCCGGCTTTACCCGGGGTTGATTCTCGGCATGTTAGCGTCATGGCCGAAGATCCGCCAATTCCCCTGAAAACCCGCATGCTCCGGCGTTACGAAGCCGAGCCGACCGTGTTTGCGACCGAAGGTGGTGATCCGCCGATGGAGTTGTTTTCGCCGTTTGGGCCGATGATCGGCCGCTACCGGTTGCCGCAGCCGTTGTTGGACCAGCTCAACACATTTGCCGATTCCCAAATCAAACCCGCGACGAGTTCGGAGTTTCTGGTTCCGGATTCCATTGTTTATGAGGGTGAGAAGCGATCGCTGGGGTACCTGACCGCGCATTGGATCGCGCGTTATCTGCAGGCGGTCGATCAGATCCCGGTCAAAGGCGTCAACTTCGAGAATTTCTGGGTGGTGAGCCAATATGCGGGAACTCCAAGCCCGGTGCATTTTCATTCCTCAGATGTGTCCGGCGTTCTGTATCTGAAGTTGCCGGAAGTTGAGAATGAGGAGGAGCAGGACAGCCTTACCTATATCTCCGGTCGTCAGGCAGGATACATCAACTTCATCACGGGCGGACGACAGCCGTTCTCCAAATCCGTTGTCAGCTTTAAACCGGCGATCGGCGATTTTTACCTCTTTCCCGGTTGGCTCCTCCACGGTGCGGAACCGTTTCAGGGAAAAGGCGAACGCCGCTCACTCGCGTTCAACGCGACGATCACGTTTGAGGAGATCGCGTAGCCGCTGTCGACGATGCCCTAGACGCAAGGGCCCTGGTTTCGAGAAAATATTTGCTTCGGTGAGGGAAAATCTTGGACGGGTGAACAACTCCGGCGAAGTTTCTTTCGCGAAAAAGGGAATCGGCTGTCACCCGGGTTCTGCGCTGGCGTCAAAGAGCGGGCGCACGATTTTCTGACGATTCCCTAACGCGACACGAACTCTCGCGCTTTCTCTTCCCTTTCATGACAACTTCCCGCTGGATCTCCTTTCGAAACTCCGTTCTCAGTTGCTTCGGCACCTGCATCGCGGGTTTGCTCTACGCAATCGCGCTGCACTACTTCGTGTTTCCATCACGAGTCATCCTAACAGGGTTCGAAGGGCTGGCCGCTGCCACCGCCTATTACTTCGACGATCAGCGTCTCTTCCTGCTGATCTACGCGATCTCGCAGGCCATTCTCATCGTGTTCGCCTTTTTTCGGATCAGCCGGGTGTTCGCCTTCCGCACCGTGCTCACCGTCGGAACCGTGATCGGGGCGCTGCTGATTTTGCCGGACCTGGAGTTCGCCAGTCCGGAGTCGAGTAATGAGCGGATTATCCTGGTGCTGTTCGGCGGGATTCTCGCGGGCCTCGCCAAGGCCCTCGCCCTGCGTCTCCGGGGCTCGACCGGTGATGAGGACATTCTCGGGGCCTGGTTCGCGATGCGCTATCTCAAGCCGGTCGGCCACATCGCCATCTTCGCCGCCGCGGTATCCACGACCTACGGATTGATCCTGGCTTACCTGGAGCAGGGAAATATCGAACCCGTGGTGAACACGCTGATGTACACCAGCATCTACATTTTCACTTCGGCGGAGACGCTCAACAATTTCTTCCGCAAGTTCAAGCTGGTGCTCTTCACCGCGTTCGGGGAGGACCCGAAGAAGATCGGTTCCTGCATTACCGATGTGGCGCCGCACCGGACCTACACGATTCAGAATGCGGTGGGCGGATACAGCAACGAGGAGATGAAACTGGTCCGGACCATCATCACCCACGAAGAGCTGCCGGAGATCCTCGACCGGGTTCAGGAATCCTGTCCCGACGCCTTCTGGTTCCATCATGACGTCGAGGGAATCTCGACCCGCTACTACATCAAACCGATCGGGTGAACGGGAGATGGTCGACCGTCGTCAAAGCGCAATTGGTGCGTCGATGTTTACCGCCCTTTCAACCGCGCGACATAGGCGCTGACGGGGCGGCCGGAAGCTTTCGCGCCCCAGGACGAGGCCCAAATCACCCGCTTGCCGTCGGGAGATGGAACGGCGTGTGCTTCGGTCAGGTAGTCCGTCCGCGGCGCATGAAGATGGGCGATGCGTTCCACGATCTGGCTCCCGTCGAGTTTCACCGCGACCACCTCGTTCCAGAAAGGAGGCCAGTCCGGGCCGCTGTATTGATAGGTGACGTAGGCCCAGCCGGGCCGGTCCAGGTTGCGCGTCGAGGAGTGTCCGGCAAAGCCGCCTGAAGTCAGAACGGTAACCGCGCCATCCCGAAGGCGGCGCTTGATGACGCGCCCCAGATCGGGCTTCGATTTTGACACTCCCACGGCAATATCATCCCCGTTTTCGTCAATCGTGAGGTCGAAGTGGCTGGGTCGGCCATACTCGCTCCACAGCGCTCCGATCCTGTTTCCCTGCAAATCGTAGACTTGGGATTGATCACCCTGCCCTTCGCTGAATTTCCCATTTGCCACGAGGTATTTCCCAGAAGTGGAAATCGACACCCAATCCAACCTGGCTATGGCAAATTCCACGTCCGGATACTTCGCCCGCTTCTCCAAATCGTAGACAAACGCCACCTGCCGCCCCCCATTTTTTGCCGAGATCGCCACCAACCGTCCGTCGTTTGAGAGATTACCTTCCCACGGCCCGATGCCGAATTCCGAGTATCCCGGCAAGGTTACCACGATCTTGGTTGTGTCTTCCCGAACATTCCAAAATCCGATGGTGTTGTCTTTTACGAACACCATGTAATCCGGACGATTCGGAGTCCAGCGCGCCTCGGAGCCAGGCCCGATGTTGCGTCCGAAAACCGGCTTGTAGCTCGCTCCGTCGAGAAAAATCATGGAAGGAAACCCGTGATGGGTGCGAATCCACAGCAGCGACTGGTCACAATTCCAGGCCCCCTCTTTGGAGTAACCGTGACGCGCGACGGCGTTCCAGACGCTGTCCACTCCAGGAATCGCCGCGCCGGTATCACCCGTGACACGCGTGATTTCACTGCCGAAAACGGGATCGACAACGGTTTCCAGGTAGCCGGGTTTGGGGAGCTGCGGCATCTCCAGCTGCCGGGCGTGGGTAATTCCCAAGTCCTCTGCGCAGACTTGCCCGAGGCCCAGGATGAGGAGACACCAAATCGGGAGAAAGCGCATCTGGCATTCTCTGACAGGAAACCGGAGAGTCAACCCGACCGCGACTACCGCTTCGCCTCAAGCATCCGCTTCACCCGCGCCTGCTCCTTCTCGAGCGCGGGACCCGTGACCGGCATCGGCTCGAAATCGGGATCGGGCGTGACCGTTTCCCCTTCCGGAATTTTGCGCCAGCGCACATTGCGATACCAGACGTCCTGCCCGTGATCCTGCAGTTTGATCTGTCCGCCTCGGCCGGTCAGGTCCCCACCGCGAATGCCGAGCAACTCGACGTATTCGGCCCACTTCGGATCCTTGTAGTCGAAGGAAATCACCGCCTCGCCATTGAGCCAGTGCTCGATCACGCTGCCCTGGCAGATGATGCGTCCGGTGTTCCACTCGCCAACGGGACGGGTATTGTCTTTCTTTGGCGCCATGCAAAAGAAGAGCGAAGCCGCGGCCTGACGCGCATTCTCGCCATAGGGACTGTCGATGTTGTCGAGCACCTGGTATTCGACCTGGCCGGGCCGGTAATAGACGCCGGAGTTACACCCTTTCGACACCTTCCATTCGAAACGCAGTTCGAAATCGTCCGGCACCTTCGCGGCGGTGTAGACGAGATCGCCCCCGCGCTCCTTGCGATAGAAGGCTCCCTCGTCGTCGATGACCCAGTTGCCCTTTTGCTCCCAGCCGTCGAAGGTCTCGCCATCGGTGAGAAAGGTGAACCCGTGTTTCTTCTCCAAGCCCATGGGGCGGCTGATCAACATCTTCGCCTCTGATTTCGGCCCGCGGAATTCCTTCGCCATGACGTCTTCTTCGGTGAAGCGCGCCATCAGGATCTCGCCGTCGGCGGCCCGATTGCGATCGTAGGAGATGACGATGGTTCCGTCCGGTGCCTGGAAGCCGTCGGGATAGGAAATGCCCTCGCGCTCGTCGAGCACGAGCCCGCCCTGCCAACTCACGCCCTCGTCGTCGGAGAGCCAGGCGCTCAGTTGAACACGACCCGAGTGCGCATCGATCTTGTCGCCGTGTTTCACCAGCAAAAGCTTGCCGGACTGGAGTCGGCGAATGAAAAAGCGCGCCACCGGATGCTTGATTGCTGACTCGACCGGCTCACTCCAGGTTTTTCCGCTGTCCATGGAAGTGCTTTCCATGATGCCGCGCCTGGTCCGGGCCAACATCCAGAGCGATCCGTCCTTTTTCTCGACGATCATGTGCTCGTGCCAGTCGGGATCGGGAAACTTCACCGCGCCGCGTCGTTCCCAGGTTTCGCCTTCGTCGGTGGAGACGAACACGTTGGCTCCGCGCAGCGGGTCGAGTTCGGAAAAGCAGCCCCGGAATCCGCTCATGCCGGGACGTTGATCGAGCGAGAGCGGCAGCATCCATTCGCCGGTGGAGAGAACGGTCGGCTTGTTGAGCATGACGCCGTGCCAGATGCGGGTCGGTTCGGACCAGGTCGGCTCGTCGGCATCGGGATTATCGCAACGCGTCGCCCACCCCCCCGCGCGCCCGTCGAACATGTGCATCGATTGATCGAAAAAGAGCCAGAGCCGGCCTTTCGGATCGGTCCAAAGATTGCCAACGAGAATGCTGCGTTTTTCGCCGAGTCCTTCTTCGTGGGAATCCAGCACCACTCGCGGATCAGACCAGCTTGCGCCCTCATCGTCGCTGCTCGCGAGCACGAAAAACGCGTCGGGGCTGTCGCCGCCGCCGACCCAACAGGCCCAGAGCCGTCCGCCGGGCGTGCGCTCGATTCCGATGGTCATGCCGTAGTCGAGCTTGTTGTAGCCATACTCCGGAAGCGGCGAGGTATTCACCACCGGCGGCACCAAGGCGTGATCGGCGATCTTCTCCATCTTCGCGATCCGTGCGGCTTGTTCTTCCGGGGTCTCCGTAATTGCGGGACGGTGTGGCGACGCGACCGCGAGCAGCTTGATCCCCACATTGTTTCCGAGAACCGGCACGGTGGTCTTGCCGAGCGAGAGTTTCTCCCCGTGCTCCATTCGCTTGCGGTAGGCGAAGGCGCGATGCACGTCGCCCTGCGACATCTGGAACTCGGGCGTGTCGACTTTTTCAAAGCCCAGCTTGAGCAAAGCCGCGGACTGATTGGCGGCATGTGACTGGCTCAAGGTCATGACGTAGAGCTCGCCGGGCGTGGTGCACTCGATGGTGTAGCCCTCGATCCGGGTGTGGAGAAATTGCTTCCCGAGCAGAATGTCCGGCGCTTCGATCAGGGTGTAGTCTCGATTGGTGAAAAGCTTCGCGCCTTCCTCCAGGGGATGGAGGGTCGTTTCGGGTCCGGCAGCGTGACCGGAGAATGGGAGGCTTAGGGAAAAACACGTGGCGAGGGCCAGCGAGAGGATCGGGAGGTTTTTCATAGTCGGTGGTTTAATTGGGAGAATTTTGGTTCAGGAGCGCCTGGTAGGCGTTGCGTAAAATCGAAAGGTCGGAGTCGATCGCGATATGGGTGAATCCGAGGTCCTGGTGGGCACCCAAAGTTTCCGCGTCGCGGAGGAGAATGCCGGTCTCTTTTCCGGCGGCTCGGGCCGCGCCGGAGATTTGCTGGATACAGCCGTCGAAGTCCGGAGCGGATTCGTCATCGGCCGTTGCAAGATCGTGTCGCAGGTCGGACGGCCCCACGAAGAGCACATCGATGCCCTCGACCTTCGCAATCGACGCGGAAGCGGCGACGCCGGCACGGGTCTCGATCTGCGCCATCACGAGGGGCGCTTCCGGGTGTGATGTCAGCCCGTAGCCGGTCGCCGGAACGGTTCGGGAAAATCCCCGTCGTCCCCGGGGCGCGTGGTAGGCAGCGTCGACGATCACCCGGGCGGTTTCCGCCGTCTCCACCCGCGGCACCATGAGGCCATCCGCCCCCCAATCGAGCACCCGGGCGATCTGGTCCGGAAATGGCCCCGCGACCCGGACAATTCCCCGGGTCGTGGTTCCCCGGATCGCGCGGAGCTGGTCCGGGAGCCGGGCCTCGGCCTCGCAGCCGTGTTCGAGGTCAAAAAGGACCCAGTCGAACCCGGACAGCGCGGCAAGTTCCGCGACTACAGGCGAACCGACCGAGAGCCAGGTTCCGATTTTCAGGGACGGTGAGTTCATAGGAGAGAAAGATCAGCTTGGGATCGAAGGCCATGCAAGGCGGTTGCGAGGCGGGCTTCCGTAAAGGTGCGGAGGTCCCCGCCACTGCATCCGCTTCCGATGAGAAAGAAACCGGAGTCTCGCCGGAAATAGCCCGCCCCGACCCGGATCACGGCTTTCACGATCAGGTTTCGGAGAAGATGGAGCCAGAATCGCGGCATGGCGTCGTCGGGCAGCGCCGCCTCGCTTTCATACCCGGCGAAGGCCCGTTCGAGGAACGCGCGGTCGTGAAAGCAGGCGAGGAGGGAAAGATCGTCCATCGGATCACCGGAAATCGCGTCATCGAAATCGATGAATGCGGTGACGTGGTCTGGGGTGCCGATCACGTTCCAGAGCGCGAGATCTTTGTGGACGAGGCAGCCTTCGGTGAGATTGAGGTGGTCCGCGTGGTCTTCCACCACCGAGGCGATCTCGTCACGTCGTGTCTTTGTTAGGAAGTCATCCTTCACCAGGAAATCGAGGTGTCGATCGAGCCGAAGGTTGAAGTAATCGGCGTAGGTCTCATGCCAGCCTCGCAGCTGCCCTTCACGTTGCCAGGTGGCAAGTTGAAACGGGCCGAAGCCCGGTGGTCGGATCTTTTGCCAACGCGCCACGTTCTGCCCGATTTCATAAGCCACCGTGTTTTCGTCCAGCGCGTCCTGTTTTGCCCACTGGTTCAAATCGGGTTCGGGAAGGAACTCCAACAGCTGCCACGCGAAAGGCGCCTTGGTTCGGCTCGCGTCGCATCCGAGGACACGGGGAACGGGAATCTCGCGAGCTGCGACTTCGCCGAGAACCGCCGATTCGATCTCGAGGTGCTGATCTCCCTCGGGACCGTTTTCCACCCGGAGAAAACCGGTTTCCCCATCCATTTCCACGATCCAGGTGAGATGGTTTCCCTGACTCGACGAAGGCCGGAACGCGAGTTTGGCGGGCTGAAAGTGTTCTGTCAGGGCGACGCGGAGCTGTTCCTCGGACACGCCAGCATCCTCGTTCCTCGGCGCGGTTCCGTGAAACGCCGCCGGTCGGTCGCACTTCCAGTAGTAAATGTCGCGTCGGCTCATTCCTCGGATTCCGTCGAACGGCGTTTCCACCAGGCGGACACGAATCCACCAAGGATATTCTGCATCACCCCGCTAAAGACCGCCGCCGCAGCAGCAAGCGGCATCGCGGCAAAATGAGCTCGCGCCAGCGCTGCCGCCATGCCTCCATTCTGCATCCCAACCTCGATGCTGACGGTGCGGGCGGCGGACTCGGGATAGCCGAACAATTTGCACACCCCGTAGCCGACTGCGAATCCGATGAGGTGCAACAGTGCCGCGGCGAGAACGAGGCGCCCGAAGTTTTCCGCGATGCTGTCCGCACTGGCCGCCACGATTCCACCGGTCACCAGAGTAAACGCGACGACGGCCACGGTCGGTCCGCAGGCGCCCATCCGGTCTGCGGTGCGCGGTAGTTTCCATCGAATCAGGACTCCGAGCGACACCGGTAGCACAGTGAGTTGGAGGGTTGAAAGGCAAAGGCCCAGCACATCCACTGGGACGCGGTTTCCGGCGAGCACGCTGGTCCACATCGGGGTGAAAAAGAAGGCGAGCATGGTCGAGCAGAGCGTCAGGACCACGGAAAGGGCGACGTTCGCCTTGGCAAGATAGGCAATCAGGTTGGAAGCCATTCCACCGGGACAACTCGCCACGAGAATGATCCCGAGGGCGAGACCGGTCTCGAATTTCAGGACCGTGGCGATGCTCCAACCAATCAGCGGCATCAGCAAATACTGCGAGCCGAATCCGACTGCGACCGCTCCGGGAATCCGGGCGATCTTCCGGAAATCCTCGATCCGAAGTGTCAGCCCCATCCCCAGCATCGACGCGGCGAGCGACCAGAGAATCCACGGTTTGTCGAACCAGAGCATCGTGGAGGGCTTGAAATAGGCCACCAGCGACAGGCCCACGAGCCAGACGGTGTAGAGGCTGTTGAAGATTTCGAAGAAGCGTTTCATTTGCAAAAATGGGGTGGCGTTCCAAAGAACGGCTATTGGTCGACAATGGAGGAATTCCCGAGTTTCCCGGCGGCAAGGTAGCCGTCGCTCAGGCCAGATGGCGTGTCGCTGAACCAGAAGGAATAGAGGCTTCCCTTGCGTAACCGGAATCGAATGCGGACAGGGTCGTCCGGCAGCGAAGCGATCTCGGGGCCACCTTTCCACCGAATCTCTACGAGTGTGGAATCGGTGCTGACGGTCTCGCAATTCTCCAGAGTGAAAGGCTCGATGACCTGTCCTGACACATCAACAAGTTCGGCCTGCAGTTCTCCCTCCGGGCAGTCCACATTAACGAAGAGGTGGCTCCCTTCGAAGCTCAACGGGCGGGTGGTCAGGGTTCCCGCAGCATCTCCCGCATCCATCGACGCGAAGCCATCCCGTCGCAATCTCGCCAGTCCGATCGCGCCTCCAAAATACATGCCTTTTCTCCCGTCGGGCGCGACTCCGGAATACCCGCAGTAGGGAAACACCAGTTCGTCCCCATCCAGAAAAAAGACGCCCCCGGTGCTGTGCAGGTAGGCGCGATCCCAGGAGCCTTCGGTTCGGGAAGCCGCGATGAATGCGCGCCGATCGGGGCGGCTCCAGTGAAACCCATCGCGACTGAATCCGAGTTTGAGCTCGGTGATTTTCGGGAATTTTCCTTCGTTGCAGATCCGGTTGTCCGGTCCCAGGTGAATTGAGAATGCGCCAACGATCAGCGACTCATAAGCGACGGCATTCAAGCTGTAGAGCTGCGCCGAATCGCCGACTTCGGGATCGGGTTTGTCGAGCCGGTCCGCGCCGCACCAGAACACCGAGCGATCAAACGCCCCGGGGGTGAGAAATTCTGGCGCCTCCGCGTAATAGCGGGATCGACCGTGCTTCGTGCCGCGCTTGATGCTGTAGCTCCAGACCTTCCGAAACGGATTGTGGAAAAACGAGCAGTAGTCGCCCGCCTTGCCCGCCGGGACCGGAGACGACCAGATTCTTCCATCGGCGGAGGTGGCCAACCAATGCGGATCGCGGGGGTCCCGTTGCGTCAGAAACTTCAGCCGCTGCGAAGGGTCCTCGGTCTGCACATCCAGCCAGAGACAGTTGTCGCCGCCGGCGTGATCGCCCCGAGTCCGTCCGCCTTGGGGAAGCACGAGATTGCCACCGGCCGGCAAGCCCAGGTCCGGTCGTTCCCACTCCACGCCGTCGCGGCTGGTGGCGTAGGCGAGTGCCCCGTCGAGTTCACCGGCGCTGTACCACATTTTTAACAACCGCTCCGCCGGATCGTAGAAGACGCCGCCATTGCCGAGATAACACACGCCGTTCTTGCGCTCAACTTTGGTCGTTGCGCTGAACACCGGATTGCGGGCATCCTTTTTCGCCGTGTGCCAGCTGCGCTTCAAGGTGGTTTCCTCGATCAAAAAATCATCGACAAACAACTGACGACCCACGGAGATATCGATCGTTTCTGGCGGATGTTCCAAGTAGGGAACCGGTATCGGTTCATACGAGTTCGGGTCGAGAGTACGCGGCGGCCAGACGCGGGGTAGCTGGATGTTGTTGTAGAGAATTTCCCCGTCGTTTTTCTGCCAATTCAAGGAGACGGGTTTCAGGAAAAACGCTTCGCGGGCGAGGAGAACGACCCACTTCCGCGTTTCGACGATCTCGCCGGGCTTCAGCGTCTTGCGGTAGACTCCGGCCAAGTCGGCTTCCTGGGTTCCGAACAATTGGAACGGTTCAATTTCGAGTCGTTCAAAGCCCTGGCTCACCAAAGCGTTCGCGAGCGAGTTGGTGGGGTGCTCCACCGGTGTGATCGCGTAGACGGTGAAGCTCTTGGCGCATTCCAGGAGCACTTGGGATTCAATATCCGTTCGAAGAAACGAAAACCCCGCAAGGGAGTCCGGCACTTCCAGAACTGGATAGGAACGATTCGAGAAAAGCTTGGCGCCTTCTGTAAACTCCACGACCCCGCCCGGAAGCCGGGCCGGTTCCGCACGGGTCTTGAAAGAGCCGAGCAGGGCCAGGCAGACGATCGTCCACGGGATCAGATGGGGTTTTTTGAAAGGCATTTTCTGATGATGCTGCGCAGATCATCATCAGGGTTTGCAAGTCGCGCGACGGCTTTTCAGTGTTACCGTAACATTTTGATGGCTTTCCCCTTCGATTTTCATGTCTGACCCCCATATTTCGCTTCGTGCCATCGCTGAAAAAGCGGGCGTTTCGACCATGACCGTATCTCGCGCCTTACGCAACGAGCCGCGGGTGGCCGCCGCGACCCGCGATCACATTCTTCGAGTTGCGAGCGAACTCGGACATCGGCCGGATCCTCAGCTGTCCCGAATCATGACCCAACTCCAGGGGCGGCGTCGAAAGCAGGAACGGGAAACGATCGCCGTGATTCGCGAAGCCGAAACCGGCACCGACCTTCCCAGCCCGACCTACCAGTATGTCCCGATTGAAGCAATTCGCGACCGGGCCGAGCGGTTCGGATTTCTCGTCGAGGAATTCTGGCTTGGCATCGATGGCATGACGCCGAAGCGGATGGACCAGATTCTCCATACGAGGAACATTCGCGGGGTCATCGTCTCTCCGCAATCCGCCAGCATGCCGGTGCGGGAACTCGACTATTCTCGGCTCGCTGCCGCCACCTTCGGCTACGGACTGCTGACTCCCTCGCTTCACCGCTCTGCGGGAAACATGACCCTCGCCGTGAGTCTCGCCACGGACGAACTGGAGAAGCGCGGCTACCGCCGGATCGGTCTCGCCTTGTCCCAATGGGTCGAAGCGCGCGCCGAAAACGCCTACACCGCATCGCTCCTGCATTACCAACAGAAGATCGATCCGACGAATCGCGTGCCGCCCTTTCAGTTTCCCGGCAACGACATCACCAGCGGAAAAAATCGCTTCCTTGATTGGGTCGACGCGCATCAACCCGACGTGCTCCTGACCTTCGACCAGGAGATCCCCAAGTGGCTCGCGGAACAGGGACTCCGGATTCCCCACGACATCGGTCTCGCCGCTCACGACTGGTCACCTAAAATGCCGGACTTTGCCGGAATCAACCACCGTCGCGAGCATGTCGCCGCCGCCGCCGTCGACCTCGTCGTGGCCCAGCTCCTCCAGAATGAAGGCGGCATTCCCGAGGCGCCCCGCCAGATCCTGATTCCGCCGGTGTGGGTCGATGGTCCCAGTGTGCGGGAAAAATGAGCAACCCGGAGGCGGCCGACGGGTACAGGGGTTCGTGACTTGGCGTTGCAGCCAAGGGTAATTTTGACCTGAACCTCTTGGAACGTCACAGGGGCTTCGGCCCGCATTCAAAGGGAATTTCGGTCTGACCGGGCTGAATTGGCGACGCCGGCTTGCCGATGGTTCCGCTGATGGTCGGCTCGATAGCCCGTGCGGCTTCCTCAGAGAGATGATTCGAGCCTCCAATACTGCTGACATGAACCGGCAGGATCCGCTCGCCGAAAAACCTCGCGTTACGATACCGAACATCATAGGCATCCTTCAGAAGGATCATCCGCATGTGTTCGTTCTGGTCGCTGGGATAATTCACGCCAAAACCGCCCTCCCTGCTGGATCGAAGCGGTTTCTCAGCATGGCCGAAAACACAGTCATTCACCTCAATATCATGCGGCGCGTAGTCTTTCATGTTGGTGGCGTTCAAGAGCTCGTTCCCTGGTCCTGACCGGCGTCCGCAATCCAGCGTCGTGATCACCAACGCGTTGGGCATGTCGTGAAACAGGCATCGTTCGACGAGGATGCCGATGTTCTCCGGCGCGAGCCCTCCGATCTTCCCAGTCCGAGATTCATAGTGGGATTTGAGATCAAGCCCCGAAGTTCCAAGACGACGAAAAACGCAATTCCGAATGACCGAGTCATTGAAGCCGCCCGTCGTGTCGATGCCGTCGCGAAGGTTGTCCTGAAAAACGCAGTCCTCCACCAACACCCGTCGCACCGCACCACTCGCGCCGCCCCCGGTCTTGATGCCGTCGCCCTGACACTGTTCGATCACACAACGCCGGAAGACCAACTTGTCGCACCCCGTCAGCAGCACAGACCAATGCCCACCGGCAACGTGCGTAGCGATGACCTCGATGTCGCTGCAGTCGGTGAATTTCAGGTGATGACCAATCGACCCCTTCAAGCGGCAGTTCTCGATCCGAATCCCGTTCTTTTCACGAGCCTGAATCCCAAGCCGCCTCGTGAAGTTCACATCATGCTTCTCGCCGGTAGGCCCGAGCGGAGGTGTGTTCAAATAGGTGATCGTCAGGTTCCTGACAATGGCACCATTTCCAAGCTCCAAGAGCGGCCGATTGTCATTCGGGTCCGCTGCGTCGGTAACATCGAATCCTGCGTCCTCGGCCGCGGAAATGGTGAAGTCGTCTGGCAGACGGTGGCTTCCGGAGATTCGGAAGGTGTGTTCGAGGCGCAGTTCCTCGCCAGGATTGAGTTTGCCACTTTCCAGCAACTGTTGAAACGCCTCCGTGACGTCTTGACCCGCCTTCCAACCCAAGTCCGACGAGCGATGGAGTTTCGTGGAAACCCGAGGGTTTTCCTGCCCATGGAGAGATTCGAAGGCACCGGTTTCTTCCAGCTTGCCGAAGACGATCCGTTCCTTGCGGCTCTGTGAATGATCGCCCTGCGTCGCGCAGACCCAGATCGCTCCGTCGTGCTCCCGGAAGGTGGGATACTGGAAGGACTTCGGAGATTCGAAGCGGTACTTGCGCTCCCAGGTCTTTCCGTCCCGGGAAACGTCGACATTGAAGACGCTGCGGTGGACGCCTTGAATCTTCGTCGCCTCCTGCCAGCCGAGGTAGTAGAGGTCGCCGAACTTGTCGAAGGTCGGTTTCGAATTAGCCCCGTTGGGAACGAACTCGCGCTCCTTTCCGACGGTCCAAGTGACGCCGTCCACGCTCGTGGTGAAGTGGTAGTTGCCGCTGTCGTTGCGGCAGATCGCCATCCAGGTTCCGTCCGGGAGGCGGTTCACGGCGGACTCGCTGAGCTGCTGCGCCTGCGGTTCGTTGAAATGGCCTAACACTTCAACTGTCGCGAAATCTTCGTACATCCGGGCGAGGGCGTTCTGTTTTCCAACAAAGTTGTTCAGCGCCACGTAAACCTGGCCATCGAAGGTCTTGAAGGAATCGAAGAGATACATCCCGTAATCCTTGGCTGGCTTCGTGAATCCCTGGGCCACGGCGTCGGCGTGAAAATGCTGCGGTTGCATGTCAAAAACACCCGCCGCGGTCTTCAGCTTCACCCGGTGGATCGTCGGCGCGAACTCGCGCTTGCCGAGGTCGAAATCGCGAAACCACATTTGCGTCTGGCGTTTGCCCGGCTGTTCGCTGGCGAAGTAGCAGCGCAGGGTCTTGTCGTCTTTTTGGATGATGCGCGGCACGAAACACGCGCCAACCGGAAGCGTCTCGTTTTCAAAAGCCTCCTCGCTGCGGGCAACCGGGATCACGGCCTCAACGGCGAGCGTGTCGAGCCTCACGATCGACAACACGCTGTAAATCTCGGGCCATGCCGCACTTTCGCCGGAACCGAGGTCGTTCACCTCGGCAACGATGTAGGCGTGGTCGCCAAACAGCACCATCTCGGCATCGTGGGCGCCTTTGACGGCCGGCGCGGTCACGGTGACGAGTCGTTCCATCACGACATCGCCGGCCCGGACGGGATCCCAGCCCTCCGGAATTAACGACGGGACTTCAGCAAGTGCCGGTGAAGTGGACAAGAGCGTGAACAGCAAACCTGCAATGCTGCTCAGAAACGAAGGGGTTTGAATGGTCATGGATAAAGGCAATTCTCGGGAGGAGGAACCGCATTGCAAGAAAACAGGCAAGCCCGAAAAGAGCTAGGGCGGCGAATCCTTTCCTGGTGTGGAAACCGAACAATGCGACAACCCAGTAACGGAAAAGATGTTGCAATTTTTCGCCTAACCTGAAACATTCCACTCGACTTGAAGCAGAGGCAATGGACAAGGCAAAGGTCATTCGTATTTTCATTTCCTCCCCCGGCGACGTGGCGGAAGAACGCGACCGTGCTCGACGGGTAATCGAGGGCTTGGGGAAGCGCTACAACGGGCGACTGAAGTTGTTGCCCATGTTATGGGAGGATCTCCCGTTGCAGGCGGACACCTCGTTTCAGTCGGGGATCGATCGGGTGATCGCAGAGGAGAGCGCGGTGGACATCGCGATCTTCATCCTTTGGTCGCGGTTGGGCTCACCGTTTCAGCCGACGCTGCTTCGCAAGAATGGAGAGCCATACCGGTCGGGAACGGAGCGGGAGTATGATTTAATGATGGAGGCGAGAAAACAGAGCGGCGGCGAGCGTCCTGCGATCCTGTTTTACACTCGGGATGACAAGGTGAGTTTCGATGAAAAGCTGAAGGGACGTCGAACCGAGGAGCAGGCTGAACTGTTGCGGCAGAAAGAACTTTCCGAGCAATTCCTGTCGGAGGAGTTTACGGATGCAGAAACGGGCCAGAACGTGAAGGCCTATCACTCGTTTCGTCATCCTCCGAGTTTTTCGCAGCGCTTGCGAGTGCATTTGCAGGAACTTCTGGATCCCATCAGCGGAATCGAAGGAGGAGATCCAGTGTGGGATGTGGAGACGAAAGGATCGCCGTTTCTCGGGTTGGAACCCTTTGATTACGAGCATGCGATGATCTTCTTTGGCCGGGAAGATGAGGAGCTGGAGATTCGGCAACACCTGAAGGAGCGCGCCCGGGAAGGTTCGGCTTTTGTCCTGATCGTCGGTCCGAGTGGCTCCGGTAAGTCGTCACTGGCGCGAGCGGGAGTGATTCCATCGATCGTGGTGCATGAGGTCGACGAAAAAATGCCGGAGTGGATTCCCGTAATGCTCACCCCGAGCGAGCTCGGCAACCAGATGTTTCGCAACTTGCTGGAGAAAATTTTTGCAGGTTTTCAGGTCGATTTCAATTTGGTGGAACTGGAGTCCAAAGCGCAACGGTTTCGGGAGAATCCGGTGACGTTTTTCAGCATGGAGTTGAGTCCCCTTTTTGTGAGTCGACGAGGGACTTCGCGGCGGCTCTTGTTGTTGCTCGACCAGATTGAAGAGTTCTTCACCGGAAATGAGGAGATGGAGGCGGAGCGTGAGGTGTTGTTCCGGGCTCTACACTTCCTCTGCCAGACCGGGGATGTCTGGATTGTCGGAACGCTGAGGAGCGATTTTTATTCGACGGCACTGAGTTCGGAGGCTCTGAAGGAGCTCAAAGGCGCCAAAGGTTCGTTTGACCTGACGGTGCCGAACGACGCTTCTTTCCGCCGCATGATCGAGGAACCCGCACGCCTGGCTGGTCTCAAGTGGGGCGAGCGGAACGGGATTCCCCTAGTGAATGAGATCATGAAAGAGATCCGCGACAAGGGCGAGTTGCTTCCCCTGGTCGGGTTCGTTCTTCGCGAATTGTTCGAGCAACGGGACGAGAACGACACCTTGCTTTACGAAAGCTATGAGAAGTTGGGCGGGGTGAGTGGCGCGCTTTCGCAGCGAGCGGAGAATGTTTTCACGAGCCTTTCCCCTTCGGCCCAACACCAGTTTTCGTTGATTATGCGACAGGTCACAACGGTTCCGATGGACCGGAACCAGGATTTCACCCGTCGCTGGGCGGATTACGATCACTTGGCGATTACGGAGGACAACCGCGCTTTTCTGGAGGCGTTTCTAGACCGTAATTCGCGGATTTTTGTGCTGCGGGACGAAGTAGAGGATCGCCGCTCAGTCAGCATCGCGCATGAGGCACTGCTGAGGGCTTGGCCACGGTTGAGCGATTGGTTGATCGAGAACAAGACGTCACTCAAGGTTCGCGAGACGATTGCCTCTGATGCCCGGCAATGGGACCAAAATGGGCGCAAGGCAGGGTATTTGTATCCCAAAGGAAGTAAGCTCAACGAAGCTGAGGAATTATTGGAGAACGGCTTTTTGGTCGATAACGAAGTCCAGTTTGTCGTCGCTTCGATCGCGCAGGCGCTTCGTACCGAATTTGAGCATACCCTGCGAAGTGGGCTGAATGTCGATGAGGCCTCCGGCGATCTTCGACAACGGTTCCCAGATTTGTGGGACTCCGTGATTGAGAGTTTTATTGAAAACAGTCCCGAGCAGCAACGGATTCGCGCAATTCAACAGGTGGCGGATCACCCTACCGCTCTGACTAAGAAGCTGCTTACCAAAGTTTTGGTCAGCGACGCATCATCCAAACTCCGAACGGCTTGTGCTGAGGCTCTCACCCAAATCGATAGTCCAGAAGCCTATCGCGAAGTGTGGAAGGATGGGTTTAGTTTCAACACCCTGATGGGGGCGGCAAGGCTGCTTCGCTCTTCGGAGGCGAAGTGGCAGAAAAATGCCTTTCATGAGGAACTGGAGAAGTTGAAACGATTTGTTCGATTTCGGATCTGGTGGCGCTCCTGCTACTTGCGTTTCAAGGATTCGCCTTTCCAAATTGTCCTCCAGATTCTCCCTGCGATCACATTGGCGGCCATCGGCGCGGGCATTGCCAAACTGAATACCGCGCTCAACTACACGGCTTGCGCAGAACGTGCCGCACTTGGTCCGGGGATCTTTGCAGGAATTTTTGCAGGCGTGGTTCTCGGAGGGGCGATCGTTTTATGCATCACCGTCTACCGTCAGGTTTTCGATGCTGAGTACAGCGCCCGCTCAATGTGCCGTCCATTTGGGACGATTGTGGCCGGTTTCATTGGCGGAGTGATTGGGGGTACCGTGGTTTCCCTCTCCATTGGCCAGGTTCACTCACCCCACACCCTGGAAGGGATTGGTTGGCGGATTGGGGAAGGACCGATCTTTTGGCGTCCCTACCTCGAGAACATGCGAGGCTGGGCGTTCTTTATTACCAGTCTCGGGCTGGGCGTGGGGCTTGGCGCCATCGATAATTCCCTTCGCCTTTCAGATAAGATGCGTCAGTTTTATCAGGAAACTGGCGCGATGAAGAGTCTCCGGGACTTGCGCCGTGCCATGAGGCGCATCGCTTTTCTCATCCTGCCCAAAATGTGGATGCTTTTCGTCCCACTCATCGTTACAGCCTTCGGGGCGTTCGCGCTCATTATCAATCCCATGGAGCTTCTCAAGGATGTCCCACCAACGAAGGAACTCTTTTTAGGCGGTATTCCCCAAACCTACGAACACCTCAACCTGACCGAGGACGAAGAGGTGGCCACGATCAATGCATGGAACCAATCGCCATACGGGACCCTGTTGGGAATTTATGGCGACACCTTCACCAAATTTGTCGGTGGGTTCTTCATGGTTATGGGAATGGCAATCAGCAACCTTCTCCTTTTGAAGGGGGTCGTGATTGAGCCTCAGCGCAATTACATCCAGCGAGATGAATCAAACCAGAATCCGTAGACTGTGGCCTTCCATTCTTCCCGATTATTCTTGTGGCCAATCCTCATTGTCGCAATCCTCCTTTCCGGTTGCGCCACCCAAAACAACCTTATCAATTCGATGATCCCGGGCCAATTTGACCATCCTGATTCTGATTTGGGAAAGAATGCGAAAGTCCCTGAAAACGGGTTGGGAAAATTGGCATCTTCTCCCAGCCAAGCTGCCGCACCGAAACCACTCTCTCGCCAAAAGAAAAACTTCCTGCTGATTCAGGTCGATGGTGGCGGCATCAAGGGAATCACCCCGGCCATCCTGCTCGAAAAAATCGAAGGTGCCTACAACAAGCGTCCCGGACAGGAGGATACCGAGTTGCGCGACATCACGTCGGTCTTTATTGGGACCAGCACGGGCGCCGTGATTATCGGAGGGTTGGTCGCAGGTGTCCCGGCTGATCGCGTGGCTGACATTTACCGAATTGATGCCTACAACCTCATCCGCAAAGACGGTCGCCTTCCACTGCGTCCCTTGCTACAACACAACCTTCAGCGCAAAGCGTTTCAGGACTGTTGGTATCGGTCGATGGATGAGGGGGCTGACTATCCCCGAAACGTTCGCCTGGGTGAGTTAAGCCCCTCGCCTGTCGTTATCATTACATCCTACGATCTCGTCAGCAAACACACCGTCTTTTTGAGCAACTCGCCCTTATTCGACACTCCACGGAATGCCCGCGAACTCCAGCTGATCGACGCCATGACGGCATCCGCCCTGTCTGCTCCCGTATTCTTTGGCCAAGTCCAGGCTCCCCACATTGTAACCCGCAAAACGCTGGCCGATGGAAGCACCTATGATGTCCAAGGCGCTGCTTTTGCCGACGGAGGGCAGGGCACCCAGCAGTGCACACTACTCGTCACCGCCCACGAAGCCATCCGGATTGCGCTCGCTCATCCCGACAGCTTGGTCACGGTCATTTCGTTAGGCTGCGGAAACAATTTTGAGGAACGTTCTCCCCAAGCCATTCGCAAGCTGGGAAAGACCGACCAGTTGCTCGACTACATCACCAATTCCCAAAGCCGGGGAGAGTCAATTGATATGCAGGTGCAGGAAGCTCGCCGCCTGGAGTCTATTGTCCCCAACCTACAGATTGCCCGGTTCGACTGGCATCACACCTCGGAGAAAGATGCGGCCTCACTCAGCGTAAAACCCCGTCAGCGGGATTTTCTCATCAACAAAGCCGAAGAAATCGCGAAGCGCTCCGACTTCCAGACTCTCCTTGAGACGGTTGCAGACCCCAATTGCGTGGTTGAGCAATTCGACTACTCGAAATTCTGAACGCTGGATCCCGCAGCGAAGCGAGCCTGCAACAGAACCCGTCGACCGGGTAGAACTCTTGGCCCACAACCTGCTACAGCGGGTTTCGGTGAAGTCCCTTTTCCGACAACAGGATACGATTAGCGAAAACGAGTTGGAGCGCGGATTGCGCAACCTGATTCTGGACGGGGTTTGCTCCCAGAGCATGGGGGTGCTGACCGGGGGCGCGTTTTTGGTGGCGTTTGCCCTGCAAATGGGCGCGTCGAACTTTGTCGTTGGTTTCTTCGCCGCCATCATGCCGCTGTGCCAATTGTTGCAGATTCCGAGTATTCTGCTGGTCGAAAAGTTTCGGAAGCGCAAACCGCTCGTGGTTATTCCGGTGATTATTGCTCGGGCGGCCTGGTTGTTCGTGCCCTTTTTGCCATTCTGGTTTCCAGAAGCCGTCCGTGTCCCCCTGTTGGTGGCTCTTCTGTTCTGGTATTTTGCCCTGAGCGTTCCGGCTGGATGTGCCTACAATTCCTGGATCCGCGACTTGATTCCGGAGGAGCGATTCAGCAGTTTTTTTGGAAAGCGCTGGGCGACGATCACCCTGGCCGGCGCGATTCTGACGTTGCTGACCTCATTCGCGGTCGCTCCGCTCAAGGCATGGACCGGGAGCGAGATCATGCCCTACAGCATCATTCTGGGTTTGGGCGGGGTGCTCGGGATTTTCGGTTCGGTGTTTCTGATGCGCATCCCAGAACCAAAAGCAGCCCCCAGCACGTCGCAAAGCCCGTGGGAACTGTTGGCTGAGCCGTTTCGGTCACCCGATTTCCGCAAGCTGCTCTACTTCACGGGACCGTGGAATTTCGCGCTCAACATGGCCGCAGCATTCTTTGGCGTCTACTTGCTGAAGCGATTGGAAGTCGATATCTCCACCGTGATTTTCCTGGCCGTTTCGAGCCAGTTTGTGAACGTGTTCTTCTTCAAAGTATGGGGAAACCTGGCGGATCGCTGGAATAACCGAAGTGCCCTCCTTGTTGCTGGCCAGCTCTTCTTTTTCAGTGTGCTGCTGTGGCCGTTCACGACGATGCCGGAGAAGCATGCCTACACATTGCCGCTTCTGATTTTGATCCATGTGCTCGTCGGGATTTCCACGGCGGGAGTGAACCTTTGCGTCGGGAACCTGGCCCTGAAGAGTGCTCCAAAAGGCAAGGCAACCGCGTATCTGGCATCGAACACCGTCGTCGCCGGAATCGCGGCAACACTGGGCCCACTTCTGGGTGGTCTGTTGGGAGATTTCTTCGTTCAGAGCGAACTCAAGTTCACCCTCAGCTATACACAACTGGCTGAGGGCGCGACGATCGACGTCCCGACATTTAATCTTCGCGGTCTCGACTTTGTGTTTCTGCTTTCGGCGATCGTTGGCGCCTATGCAATGCACCGGTTGGCTTACGTCAAGGAATCGAGCCGTTCGACGGATCCGCTCGGGTTGCCGAGCTTCTTCCACGAGACCCGGAAGGCGATGGCCCACGTTTCCAACGTTGCCGGGCTGCGCAAACTCACCCACTTCCCGTTCGAAGTGATCATGAAGATCAAGCCAGCCAGGAAAGTGAAGAAGGGCGAGAAACTGACCGAGCCTCCAAACAGCAAACAGAATCGCAGCTAAAGTGTCAGGAAGTCCGCGACCCTGCGTTGAACAATACCAACGGCATCATCGGGAGAGCCTTCAACCAGGGCCGAAAATGGCAGCCAGTTATTGAGTTCTTGACCTTGAAACAACAAGAGGCCATCCGCTAAACAAACCGCTTTCGTGAATGCTGTCCATCCAAGCGAGGTGCTTCCTGCGGGCCCTTCTGCGACAAATTCTTCCTCAGTCAACCGATTCGAAATCTTTTCGTTTCTAAAAGGCGATTTGCGAAAGTTGCGAACTGAGTTCCATCGATCGATCGATCGCGCGGTAACAAAGATGAATGATGAGAAGAAACTTCAGAATCGTGATGGCCATGATTCCTTTGGAGATTTGGCGACGTTTTTGGAAATGACCTGATCCAGAAAGCTGGACACCTCAAAACGATAGTTCTGCTAGGATTTG
>CAXBMO010000045.1:0-23804 GCA_963977015.1 uncultured bacterium
CCCGGATGTCGCTAGCGCTCAATCCGCGGCTAATGGCTCCATAAGCCTCCGGCTTAGGTTTACGAAGCACCCAGTTAACCTGGCGCTCATTCGGCTGAGGTCCTATTCACACCTGACCCAGAGCCGCGCCAGTTCCGTGATGCGGAATCCGCTCGCGGGCGCATCCAGCATGACCTTCACCCGGAAAATCTTCCGCTCGCGATCGCAGCTTACGAGTTTCCCGGAAACGGCGTCTCCAGTTGGCTTGCGGTGCACGCCAGCGGGCGCGACGCGGATTTTCTGGCCGGGCTCGGTTTCCAGGGCGAGGACGGTGGCTTCCTGAAACAGGGTCAGATCCAACTCATTTCCAGCTACCCGATCCACGTAACCGGGAAGCCCCTCTTCGGTCATCTTTTTCGTGTGAACCGTGATCTGCTCGGCCTGAAACTTGGTGAGGCTCTCGTCGTCGAGAAAGACGTGCCAGGCAATCCGGCCCTTGCCCTGACCGGTTCCGCGTGTCTTGGCCCGCAGCTTGTCGCCGATGTTGATATCCGCGAAGGTTGCGGGTTCGCCGCCTTTCCAGAATTTGGTGTTCTCGTCAGTCTGCAAGGTCAGGCCGGTTTCGCGGACGAAGCTCTTGTCGCCCTTGGCCCAAGTGAACGCCAGGCTCCGTGCCTCGGCGTCGATCGCGTCCACGAAGTAGTATTCCTTGTGACCGTTGAGCATGTTCATCTCGTCCTGGATATAGGTTAGCCAGACCCACTCGCCGGCCTCGTTTTCGTGCATCCGGAAAATGGCGCGCTCGCCGATCTTGAAATCGCTCAAATCGCCAAAGGTCGCGTGATGCAGCATTTCGGCATAGGGCATCGCGGTGAAGCGGAAAACTTCGTCGTTGTGCTCGGCGCGAAAGGTTCCGGTGCGCGTTTCGAGGTCGAGCGTGAGCAGTTCGCCCCAGATTCGCCGCATCCGCTTGTACGGAACGATGACTTGGCCGGGCGTGATTTTCTGCACGGCTTCCGCGGGCTTCTTCTCTTCGGCGGTTACCAAGGGCGGGCCGCCCGTGACGACGATGAGAGCGATAAAGACAGTGACGATGTTTTTCATGGAAAGGCTGATCGATTATTCCCGGCCGAAGTAGCGTTCCTCCAGTGGCAGAGAGACGACTTTCCAACTCGCCGGGTAGAAACGGACGATCCCGCCGGGGCGATACCCTTCCAGCAGCATGCCGCATTGAACCTGGATCTGCAGGCCGCTGGAGCCGGGCAATTTGGGAACGCTGGCGACCTTGAGGATGTTGCCGCCTTTGCGGTCATTGACCGGTTCGTAGGTCATGAGGCAGTCGCGCGCGACGGCGATGGTGCCTTTCGGCTTGAGGTCATCCTTGGCGCCGCCGGAGGTCGGCCAGCCGAGCGGTTCGGGAACGATGATGTCGAAATCCTCGAAGAGCTTGGGATCGACTCCTTCGAAAAACGTGATCGTGACGAGATTCTTTTTGTCGTCAACTGCATCGACCCAACCCGGAATCCCGCGATCGCGAACGTGATTGCGGTGGCGTTCAAGTTGGCGGGAGCTCGCCAATTTGCGGCTTTCGACGTCCAGCCAGATTTGGAGAACGCGGCCCGAGTTGTAGAGCGTTGCCCAGGTGAGATTCATGAGCACTTCCTGTCCGGGCTGGATATCGGTCAACGATCCAAATCCCTTTTCTTGATACACTTCGGTGCTGGTTCTCAGTTCGAAAGTTTGGGCGTCGCCGACTGGCTTGCCACCTTGGTGCAAGATCGCCTTCAGCTCATTCGCTTCCAAATCGACCGCATCCACTTTCCAGATCTGGTTTTGCCGAGCCCGATAGGAAAAGTCGTCTTCCAAGCGCAAACAACGGGTGAAATCGACTTCGTTCGAAACGCGCTGACCGACCGAGCTTGTCAGTTTGCCATGCTTCATCGTCCACACCTTTTCTTCTCCCTCAGGACGTTCGTAGAACCATCCGTGAAGATGGGTGCCGATCGGAAGATCACGCAGCGTGGCGGGCTGCCCGTTGGAATAGACGCTTCCATACGGGAGCATGGTGGCGTCGATCGTCCGGTCTTTCATGCCAGCGGTCTGGTCGTCGCTGCGATCGACGCGCAACACCAGTTCACGCTCCAGATGGTCGATGTCGACCAATTCGCCGGATATATAGTGAGCGGATCCTTCGGGCGGAAACTCGCCATCGACCAACTGATACCAGGACAAGCTGGGATCGTCGTTCTCGTCCGTGCGGTAGGTTGGTGCACCGTCTTCGGCAATCGAGGCATGTCCGCCCAGGAAAAATACGATAGCCAAAATGCGGCCTATCATAGCACCCAATTCGGGACAGGTAATGTATTCCGGAGATTTCTCCGGAAATAGAACGGGGTGCTTACGGACAAATGTCCGTAGTACATTGAGGAGCCCAACGTTGGACCGTGAATTGATCACCGGAATCTGTGTCATAAAAAGTGCTCCTTAAGCAACCACTTCTGAGATCGCTCCCAGGCTGTCCTGAAACTGCTCCTTCTCCACTCCGGCGCGTTGGGCCATCGTCAGTAGCAGATTGCTCAACCGGGCATTGCCATCGACGGGGCGACCGCAGATTTTGTAATGCACGCCGGCGTCCGCCACGTTGTATTGGCCGATTTTGGGAAGATTGTAATCGACGTGTTGCCCCTGCTTGACGCCCAGCTTTTTGCCTCCGGCGAAGAGCGTCGGCAAGTTCGCGTTTCCGTGGCTATGCCCGTAAGCCATGCCGCTTCCCCAGAGAACCTGGGTCGTATCCAACAGATTGCCGTCTTCTTCTTCGATGGCTTTCAATTGGTCGAGGAAATAGCTGAGTTGCTCGACCAAAAAGGTGTCCGTCTGCGTCAGGCGACGCAGTTGCTCGGGATCGCCGTTGTGATGCGATAGCGCGTGACGCGTCTGCGAGATGCCGATGTCCGGAATCGCCCCACCGTTAGCTTCGCTGCAGATCATACAGGTGATAACGCGGGTCATGTCCGTGCGCAGCGCCAGGACCATCAGATCATAGAACAAGCGGTGATAATCCTGAACCTGGCTCTTATCCATTTTCGCCGTGAAGCGGCCGACGGTCTTGCCGTCGACCTTCGGCTTCGGAACATTGAGCCAGGCGTCGGCCCGTTCGGTGCGCACCTCGATCTGGCGCACTGCGGTGAGATACTCATCCAGCTTGTTGCGATCTTCGCTGCCGAGCTTCTGGTTCACGCGCTTCGCGTCATTGAGCACCGCGTCGAGAATACTTCCGCGCCGGTTGAGACGGCGTCGAACGACTTCCTTGCCGCCGGATTCCTCTCCGAAGAGTCGCTCGAAAATCGTCTTCACATTGCGTTCGGCCGGAATCTGAATGCCATCGCGCGACCAAGCCAGCGAATGACCCTCGATCGCCATCTCCAGTGAAGAAAACCGCGTGTTCACACCCTGAACTTCGGCAATGAGCTGATCGACCGAGACCGTGTTGCGAAACGCTCCGCCGTCGCGGGGCACGTCGGCGCCGGTGAGCCAGACCTTGTCGCAATTGTGATGCTTGCCCAAGACCAACGGATGGTGCAGGCCACTGATCGGCGTGACCTCATTGCGATGCCGCTCCAGCGAGGCCAGCGGTTCGGTGAACTCATAGTCCTTTCCGGACTTCTGAATCTGCCACGTCAGGGTGTTGACCCCGTTCGGGATGTAGAGAAACACGCTGCGCTTCGGCGCGGTTGGCTGCGGCAATCCGGCGGCCTGCATGCAATCGAGCATGGGCAACGCGATGGTGGCTCCGATTCCGCGAAGCATGTGACGGCGATTGAGGCGCCATTGGTTAGTCTGGATATTCATGAAAAAGGGGGCAGGTATCAGGTTACAGGTGCCAGCTTCCGGATGAAGCCGGTCAACATTCTTTTGATTTCTTCGATTTTGGCAGAGTGGTCGGAGGACAGATGCTGGTCGAGGTAGCCCAGATCTCCGGCGAGGATGATCTGGTAGTGAAGTTCGCTGGCGGATCCCATGGCGATTGTGAGAAAACGGCAGAAATCCGTGTCGGTGGATCGACCGCAACCCTCGGCGATATTGGTGGGAATGGAGCTCGCTGATCTTCGCATCTGACTGGTTAGCCCGTAGACTTCGGACTTGGGAAAGCCGCTAGTCGCCCTGTAAACTGACAGCGTCAGTTCATGCGCTTTTTCCCAAACCTGGAGTTTCTTGAAGTCTCTCATTCGCAAGCTGAAGTCTGTTCGCTGAAACCTGTTACCTCTTCTGAAATAGTTCGGACAAAATGAAAGCTTCTAAGATATCTCTTACCCGGTAATCCTTCTCACGGCCGATTTCGGCAATCGTTTCCAGATCATCGTGATCGTCCACGCTTAAGGTCCGCCGCATGCCGTAGGTGGCGAGTTTTTCGATGAAGGTCGCCTGAAAGGCATCTAGGTCAGCCATCAGCAACTGCTTGAACTCCTCCGCGTTCTGGAACGCGCGTCCATCCGGCAATTCCCCGCTCGGATCGACTGCCGGATCATCTCCCGTTCCCTCGACGTTTTCGTGCGTGCGCCATTCGCCGATCGCGTTGAAATTGTCGAACGCAAGTCCGAGCGGATCGATCTTGGCATGGCAGGATGCGCAGCTCGGATCGGCCTTGTGGGCTTCCAGCTTCATCCGTAGCGTCGCTTTCGGTGAATCGACCGGATTCGGTTCGATCGGATCGACATTCGCAGGTGGCGGGGGCGGAGTTTTGCCCAAAATCACCTCCGAAACCCACGCGCCGCGATGGACCGGGCGATGCCGCGTGCCGTCCGACGTCAGCGAAAGAATCGAGGCCTGGGTCAACAAACCGCCCCGGTTGAATTCCGGCTTGAGCGAGACGCGTTGGAACTCGTCCTGGGTGATGCTGGGGATTCCGTAGAACTTGGCCAATCGCGGATTCACCATCGTCCAGTCGGAATCGAGAAACTCGCGGAGGGAGAGTCCCTGCTCCAGCACTTCGGCAAAAAACGCCTGCGTTTCTCCGATCATGCTCTGCTCCAGGTGCGCGTCGTATTGCGGGTAGATCTTTTTGTCTGGCGGAAACATTCCCACTTTCTGCAGGTTCAGCCATTGCTTGGAGAAAGACTTCTTAAAGCGCTCCGAACGGGGATCCGCCAACAGGCGCTCGAATTGGCGCTGCAACTCCGCTTGGTCGCGAAGCTTGCCCGCCTCCGCCGCCGCGAACAATTCGTCGTCCGGCATCGTGCTCCACAGCAGATACGACAAACGCGAGGCCAATTCCCAATCGTTCAGGTTATGCCGGTCCGAGTTTTCGTCGCCTTCGGCCAGGAACAGAAAACTCTTCGAGCACAAGATCGCGACCATTCCGGCCTCCACTGCGGTTTTGAAATCGGCGCCCGCCTCCAACTCGCCGCTGACGATATCCAGATAGATATCCAATTCGCCCTCGTAAAGCGGTCGGCGAAAGGCGCGCTTGGCCATCCGTCCCAGGCCTTCCCGCGCCGCATCCAGCGACTCCTCCTTCGGCATGTAGTCATCCCGCCGCTTTTGTTCTTCCTCGGTTACGATCGGCCCGCGCATTGTGATCGAATCCAGAATGAGAAAGGGATAGCGCGGCTTGCCGTCCTGATCGGTAATCTTGATTTGCCAGGGCGCACGACGTTCCTTCGTGCTGATAAATGGAATCTGACTGTGCGCCGTCGAGCGCGGATGCCGTGGCGGGCCGGTTAGGTTCAAAACGTGAATGGAAGGCGAACGCACATCGGGAAAATGCGCCCGAAAACTCACCGTGACCGGCTCGTCCTCCGGCGCGATGATGTCCTGCTCGAACAAGACCCGGTCCAGCTTGTGCTCGTAAACCTGCATCCGCGGCGCCGCCTTGTTCTCCGGCTTCAATCCGCTCAACGTGTAGCTGATCTCATACATCCCGGGCCCCGGAAATTTCAGCCCATCCCGATACGGATTCGAGTTCCGAAACACCTCGCCCGAGGTCACAATCTCAAAACGTGTCTTGTCGAGCAAGCCCTCGTTCTTCAAGCGCTCATAATGCGGGTGGTTGTCGCGCATGATCACCGCCGGCGTGGTCGCTTCCAGATACTCGACCGGCTTATCCGGATACGCCTCATCCAGCACGATCTCCGCCGCCTTCATGTATTTCTCGATGTGGGTTGGCGACAAGGTCAACACCGAGCCGATTCGCTCGAACCCGTGCCATTCCGGATCTTCCAGCAGCCCGCCCGGATCGGTCGCGTCATACTCCACGCCGATCAGGTCGCGCACCGTGTTCACATATTCCTCCCGCGTCAGCCGATGGTACGAAACCCGGTCGCGCTGCGCCATCCGGGCCGACTCGCCTTCCTTGATCCGCGCCGCCAGCCACTCCACGATTGCCGCGCTTTCCTCGACACTGGGCAGAACATCCTCGTCATCCGGCGGCATCTCGCCGGAGCTGATTTTCTCCATCACCTCATGCCAATACGGCGTGTCCTTCAGGCCCACCTCCCGCGACAACGTATCGACCCGAAAATCGCCTTTCTGCTTCTTGTCACCGTGACACCGGACACAGTGCGTCTCGATAAATGGCTGGATGTCCTTCTCGAAGTTCGGCTGCGCCAGTGAAAAACCGGCGGATGCGAGAACACTCGCGCCAATCAACGCGAGACAGGAGTTGGTAGGGAAAAATTTGGGGGCCCGGGGCATTTTACGATTCCGTTCGACGGGGCGAACGAAGCCTAACACGCTTGGGTTGTCTCTTCCTTTCACCAAAATTTAGAGAGATTTCGCCTTCCCAAAATTGCTTGCCGTTTTCGGGGAAAGCAGGCCAAATCTTTCGGATTCTTCTTCGTGACTTTGGCGGGACATTTGACCTAGTTGGGGCCAAACCCATGTCCCGTTTCCCGATTCTCCAACTCGTCGCGCTTTTCAGCGTGTTTCTCGCCCCAGTCGATGCCGCAACCCTGGTGGTTGATGCCAACGCGCCGGGCGCTTCCGACCAGAATCCGGGCACGGCCGAAAAACCGCTCCAAACTATCAGTGCGGCAGCGGAATTGGCGCAACCGGGCGACACCGTTAGGGTTCACGCCGGCACTTACCGGGAATGGGTGCGTCCGGCACGGGGTGGAACCGGCGACGTACCAATCGTTTATGAAGCGGCACCGGGCGAAGCGGTTTTTGTCAAGGGGAGCGAGGTTTGGGCGGAACCATGGATCGCGGTTGAGGATCAGTCGGGCGTGTTTCGGTCGAAAATCGATCTTGAACGGTTCCAAGGAACCCAAAACCCGTATTCCCGGACCATCTCGGTGGCTTCTTCGGACAGAAGCGAGGCGGCCCGGCCCATCCCGGCGGAAAAGCAGGAGGAACCCTGGCCTGTGACGCTGGGCCAGGTTTTCATCGATGGAAAACCGGCCTCTCAGGTGACCACGCTCGAGAATCTGGCAGCGACCGCGAATTCCTGGATCGTTTCGGCTGACGGAAGCGAACTGCTGCTCCATCTCCCGGACGGGCTCGAAACGCCGAACAACGCCGAGATTGAATGGTCGGTGCGGGAACGGGTTTTCGCTCCGTATCGACGCGGGCTCGGCCACATCCACGTTCGTGGGTTTCGCTTCCAGCATTGCGCCAACCAGGGTCCGTTTCCCCAGATCGGCGCGGTTTCTCCTCGCAGCGGTCGGAATTGGGTCTTCGAGAACAACGAAATCCGCTTCGCCAAAACCATTGGCCTGGATGTCGGGAGTGAAACCTGGAACTTCGCCGGTCTTCGGGAAACGCATCCGGATGACCAGCGCTTGATCGTGCAGAGTTCCCACATCGTCCGGGGCAACACGATCAGCGACAACGGGCTCTGTGGGATCGCCGGCTGGAACAGCCCGGGCGTGCGGATTTACAACAACCTGATCGAGCGCAACAACCGGCTCCATTTTTCCAAGGCGAACAGCAGCTGGGAAGAGTGGGGTGGGATCAAACTGCACGGGACCAACGCGGTGATCGCAGGGAACCTGGTTCGCGACAACGAAGCGCACGGGATTTGGATCGACAACGACTACAACCAGGCCCGGATCACCGGGAACAGCATCCTGGGAAACCGGGGCAGCGGCGTGTTTCTGGAATTGGGTGCCGGGTCGGTTCTGGTCGACAACAACGTGATCGCCCAAACCCGGTCCGGCGGGACATTTTTCGCGGGAAACGGTGTGTATTGCCACGACGCCTCGGGCGTCCGGGTCGCCCACAACCTGTTGCTCGACAACGCGGCTCACGGCGTCTGCATGCGCGTCATCACGGACCGCAAAATCTGGAATCAGCCGGTCAATGCCTCCAACGAAGAGATCGTGAACAACATCTTCTTGGGCAATGGGGGAACCATCAGCCTGCCGTATTCGAATCCGCGGGCCGAGGGCAATTGGTCGGACCACAACCTGTATCTGAAGCGAGCCGGAACCGAGGCGGTGGCGGCACCCTATCATCTCAACAAATACCAGGGAAAATTCTCCTGGGACGAGGTTCATGGCCGTCTTGTCGCTGCGGTGACCGACGCGGCGGAGATCCCGGCAGCGGAGGTTTGGCGGAAGAATCCGCGATTGACCGAGGCGCAGTGGCGCTTGCTCACCGGTTGGGATCGGAACAGTGTCGCGGGTGAAGTTCTCGAAGCCGCGATCGACCCGGTCGCGCTGAGTTTGACCCTCGAATTCCCGAAAAACTGGGAGCCGCCGACCTGTCTTCCCGTGCCCGAAATGGACCGCGATTTCACCGGGAGCACGATCGAGACTTCAAGCGTGTTGCCCGGGCCTTTCCAAGAACTGGGCGCCGGCAAAAGCACCTTTTCGATCGAGCCGCTCAGGTTCACGTCGCCACCCGCACTTCGCGGCAAGCAAAAGCTGGAGAACGCGGAAATTCGCCAGAAAAAGCTGGAATTCACCGCCGCGATCGAAGCGATTTCGCCGGCGGGCGACGAGGTCGAGGCCGCCGACCAGATTGCGGACGCCAACTCTGTCGCGGCGTGGTCTCACGGCCTGCAGAAGGGCAAGAATCCGGATTTGGCCGCGCCGTTCGCGGAACTGGGCCGCGGTCCAAAGACGGCGTTGTTCGGACGCTCGAGCGAGGGTGTTTGCGCGGGGCCGGCCCGGTCCGTGCTTTACCGAGTCGACGAAGCGGCTCACTACCAGGTCGAGATTTCCGCCCGGCTCCGGGATCGACGCTTTGCCAGTGCCGGTTACGCCCGGGCGCAGATTTTCCAGCTCGATGCGGGACGCGAAACCGGAATCGAACTCGAGAAAGTCGATCTCAACACCCCGGACGGTTATCGCGGCAAGGAATTGGCGGATCACTTCACCTGGAGCGGCCAGATCGCAGCCCCGGCTCATAGTTCCATCGGGCTGCGTTTCCAAATCGTCGCGCCCGGCCCGGCTCCGGCGGGCGACGGCACCCTCGAAATCGAATCCTTTTCCGTGTCCCGGCTCGGAGACAAAGACTGATTCTACGTTTTAGGCTCTGATCGCGTCGCTCGGATCATACTGCTAACTAGGCGAACAAGCCTTTCAGCTTCCCGTCGCTGTCGGCAAAGCGCTCGGTCTCGTAGCCAACCTGGTTGAGCATCGAATACCAGAGGTTCGCCAGCGGCGTCTGGTTGGATTCATAACGATAGTGTTGGCCCTGGTTGAGCCCGCCGCCGCCATGACCGGCGACCATCGTGGGGGTGTCGCGAACGTCGTGGTTGATGGTGATTCCGCCGCCGTAGGCGATGAGGGAATTGTCGAAGACCGAGCTGCCATCGACGTCCTTGATCGCCTTCAGTTTATCGATGAGGTAAGCCACGAGTTCGAGTTGTTTCTGATCGCGGGCCAAGGCGGCATTGTAGGGCTCCTGGCCTTTGCGGGTGTGGGTCGTTTTGTGTCCGTCGATTTTGAAGCCCAGCTCCGGAAACAGGCCGGCGGATGGCTGACGATAGCTGATCACCCGGGTCATGTCGGTCTGGATCGCGGCGGCCATCAGATCGTAGGTCAGCTTGATCTGCTCGGACGTGCTCAGCTTGCCTTCGGGCCGGGCGAAGGGCGCCTTCGGCTTCGGCTTGTCGAGCCACTCTTCGGACTTGTCCAGACGCACCTCGATTTCGCGGACGGACTGAAAATACTCATCGACTTTCTCGCGATCGGTCGAGGACAATTGGGTATGCATCGACTTGGCGTTGTGCATCACCGCGTCGAGCACGCTGCGGCGCTTCGAAAGCAGATAACGGCGTTCTTCGAGCGAAACCTCGCCTGCGCCGAAGAGTCGGTCGAACAAGCCAACGGCGCTGGTTTCCCCGGCAATCGGATTGCCAGCGTCGGACCACGACATCGAAAGCCCCGGACCGTAGCCGGCGTCGTTCTTGCCTTCCTTGGGACCGGCGAGCGGCAGGCTGGTGAAGCGCGTGTCGCGCCCCAGAACCCGAGCCGCGAGCTGATCCACCGAGACCGTGTTCTGGAATTTCTTGCCCGGTGTCGCGGTCACGTCGGCGCTGGTCATCCAGGTGGTCGTGCCCCAGTGACCCTGGGTTGCGTTCTTGTTCGAGAGATTGCTGAGAATGGAGAAATCCTTGCGGTGGCGCTCCATGTGCTTGAACGAAGCGGGCAATTCGTAATCCGCGCCGGTAGCCGTGGGAAACCAGTCCGCCTTGGCGACGCCCCAAGCGTAGCTGAGGAAGATGAGGCGCTTGGGAGGTGTTGTGGCCGCTCCTGTCGCTGCGGATTTGGCCGCACCCATGCATTCGAGCATTGGCAGGGCAATCGTGGCGCCAAGACCGCGGAGGATCGTGCGGCGGGTGGTCGGATCGGTGGTAATCATGACGGGTTTTTTGGGGTTGGTACTTACTTGGTCAGAAACGGTTGGGAAAGGACAATATTCGTCAGCAAATCGCGCAGACCGTGGCCGTTGGCTTCGCTCTTGGCGACCAGTTCCTCGATGAGCGGGCGATCGGAAAACCCGACGGACCGGCCATAACCGTAAATCATGAGCGCCTCGGTCAGGCCGGTGACGAAAGCCTGGCGGTCATCGACGAGATGCGCCTTCATTCCGGTGAAGTCGGCAAACTTGCGCTCGCCATCGGGCATGAGGCCGGCGGTCTCCACGGGAAACTTCGCCGCGCCGTCGGAGGAAAGCACTTCGGTGCGCCAGAGGCCCACCGGATCGAAGTTTTCCATGGCGTAACCGAGCGGATCGATGCGGCGATGGCAGGAACTGCACTGGGCGGAGTCCATGTGTTGGGAGAGCGTCTCGCGAATCGACTGAGTGCCGGCTGCTTCCTCGTCGAGCATCGGCACATTGGCCGGAGCCGGCGGTGGGGGGCGGTTGAGAATCTTGCGAAGCACGTAAGCGCCGCGTTCGACCGGCGAGGTGCGTTCGCCCGTGCCGGTCAGGGCGAGAATCGCGGATTGACCGAGCAAACCGCCCCGGGGCGAGTCTTTGGGCAGGCTGACTTTCTGCCAGGCATCGCCGGCTTCTGCGGGAATGTCGTAAAAATCCGCCATGACCTGATTCACGACGACAAAGTCGGCATCGACCAGCGCGGTGGCCGGTTCGTTCTCCCGGAAGAAGTGATGAAACGTCGCGATCACTTCCTCGCGCGAGGCGCGGCGCACAGCATCGTCGTAAGTCGGCTGCGCGCCTTGCGCGGGCTCCACGTGCCCGAGCCGGTCCAGCTCCAGCCACTGCGCGACGAACGCATCGACGAACGCCGCCGACTTGTCCGATCGAAGCATGCGATCGATCTGCGCGCCGAGCACTTCCGGTTTGAGCAAGTCGCCGCTTTCGGCCACGCGGTAGAGTTCGTCGTCCGGCGGCGCGCTCCACAGAAAATACGAGAGGCGCGAGGCCAGCTCCAGGCCGTCCAGCGGGCGGCGCTCCTCGGTCTCGCGCGGCTCGTAGAGGAAAAGGAATTCGGGCGAGGCCAGGATGGGATTGAGCGCGTCGAAAAACGCGTCCTGCTTCGGCGCACCATGTTCCAGAGCCGCATCGTAAATCGCCATGAGCCGGTCGAGATAACCGGGCTGCGGCTGGCGATGGCGAAACGCGTGGAATGCCACCGTGGCGACTTTCTCCTGGATCTCCTCGCGGCTCAGCTCCGCAAACGGCTTGCCGGAAAGGAGGTTGGCCGGAGCGAGGGGCGCTTCGTTCGGGAACGGACCTTCGGCCGCAATCCAATCGACCCAGATTTGCGGGCCTTCGTCGAGGTAATCGTAGGAGACACGATCATAACCCCAATGGTAACCTTCGGTCTTCTCGAATGGCGGCTTCTTGTAATCCTCCAGCGAGCGTCGCCGAACATAGAAGTGGTTCGACATCACTCCATCGGCGACCAGATCAAACGTGATTTCCTGCGGCTCGTCGATCGTCCCGGTCACGTGGAAATAGCGCACCTCATCCGGAGAAGTGCTGCCCGGTTCGCCGCGCACCACCTTCAAAAAGACGTCGTCATGCTTCTCGTCGCCAGCGAGTCCGAACCGGATCTTCATGCGGTAACGCCCGTTCGGCGCCGTTCCCCAGGGCGCCAGCGGAAACGAAATCTGGCCCGGAGCTCCCTTGAACGGCAGCAGCACCCCGGTCTCGATTTCCGGCCGGGTCAGGTATTCCTCCGCAATCGGAATCTCCGTTTCCTTCGTCGTGATCCCAATTTTACGCCATTTCTTGCCGTTGGCCACATCCTTGCGGGTCTGCTCCAGCTTCTTCTTCAGGCCGGGCAGCACTTTCCGCATGGTTTCGTTGATCTTCGTCTCCACCTCCACTTTTCTCGCGACCTGACCATGCCGTAGTTTCTTCCCGGTGATCGGGAAATAGGCCTCCTCCAGGGCCTTGCGGCCGACCGACAGGTAGCGTTCGATGTGCAGCGACGAGAGGCTGTGCGCCTGACCTGGCGTGTCGAAACCATCGAGATTGCCATCCTGCGGAAGCATCTCCACATCCAGATCGATCCCGAACAAATCGCGGATCGTGTTTTTGTATTCGCGATTGTTGATCCGCCGAATCACAATTGAGCCGCCGGTATCGGTGAGTCGTTCGCGAGCCTCGCGCAGGGTCTCGGTTAGCGTTTCGAGTATGTCCTGCATGTCCTCCTTGGATGGCTGGTCCTCATCTTCGGGCGGCATTTCGCTGAGGTTCAGCACATCCAGAATATCCTGCCACTGCTGCGCGATGGCTTCGTCCGCGATTTTCGTGGGGATCTTATCAACTCGAATATTGGCCTTTTGCCGTTTCGAGCCATGGCAGCGCACGCAGTTGTCGTTGAAGAATTGCTGGATCTTTTCGGGAACGACCGCTGGTTCCGTCGCCGCGGAAAGCGTCGCCAGTACGATCAGTTGAGTCAGAAGGAGAAGGTGAACAACGCTGCGCATGCTGGTTTGGGGTTTTTATGCACTAGTTGAAAGGGGCGCGCCTTTCAATGGAATTGTTGACTAGCTGCTATCCCTCATCGGCCAGAGACTTCATGAAGAGAATCAGCGATTCGATCTGCGCATCCGAGAGCACTCCTTCGTAAATCGGCATGCCGGCCTCGCCGTTGACGGCGCCCTGAGCGATTTTGGCAGCCGGGGACTTGATCGACTCCTTGAGATAAGCCTCGTTCGCCACGACCGTCTGGCCGTTCCCGATCAGCGTGCGTTCGGAACCGAAGAGCCCCTTCCAACTCGGGCCCGTCTTGCCCTCGAGGCTGCCATCGAGGGAGTGACAGGCGATGCAGCCAAAGTTGGTGTAGAGCTGTTTCCCGATTTCCGCGTCGGGTTTCATGATGTTCTCTTTCACGATTTCCGAATGGCTCAGGTCGACCTCGTTGTCGGCAAAGCCCAGCTCCGTCAAATCCAGTTCTACCAACTGGTGAGCGGTGAAAAAAACCTCTTTTTTGTGTTTTCCGCCCGAGGTCGATTGGACGTCGTAATCGACCTCGATCTGCATCGCTTCCAGCATGTTCGGCACGCCGATAAAGACCGACTTGCCATCCGCCGACAGCTTCACCGAGGAGACGGCCAACCGGTCCTGGCCCTTCGATCCGTCCAGCCGGTAGGCGGCGGAACCGTAGGCGGGCGAACGGAGATAGTTCCAGCGATTCACTTCGTATCGGGAAGGGGTGGTCGCGAATTCGGGATCCAACTCGAATGAGAAACGCAGATAAGCGCCCCGCCGGGACAGCTTTACCTCCACGGGCAGCGGCCATTCCTTTTCCGGATGGATCCGCAACCGGGAAAGCGAGGTGACCTCGTTCCCGGTCGTTCCCCAAACCTTGAAGCCCGCGATGTAGAACATCCCGTCCGCCGGGTTGGTCGCGCCTTTCAATGGACCGAAATCGGCCTCGATGGGAAGCCGGGCTGCCGCTCCCTGCTTCACGGGACTCTCCCGGTCTTCGAAGATCTGCAACAGGCCGGGAGCATTGAAGGAAACGAGGACACAGGCATCGTCGAGAGGCCCAAACCGGTCGCCGTGCAACCAGTGGATCGAAGCGGCCGAGGCGCAGACATGATGCGGAATCCAGGTGAGGGGAGGGCTGATGGGGCCGGGGTATTCGTCGTCGTTACTTGGGAGAAATCCGAAGAAGTCGCCCTCGCTGACGAAGTGAACCGGAGTGCTCGGGACAAAGTGGCCTTGCTGATCGCTCACCGCGATTTGCCCCGATTTGGGATCGAAACCGAGGAAGGGCTGGCGAAGCCCGCTGGCGACATACGCGAAGGACTTCCCATCCGGCGGGATTCGCAGAATGGTGCCGGACGATTTGCCAATGGAGCTGCTCTGCTGGCCGGGTTTGCAGATCAGAAACGTTCCGTCCGGCATGATCTTCATGTCCGAAGCGAACTCCCGGCTCTCGGCGGTCTGGTCGAACTGGTTGCTGACCATTTCGTGAAAATCCGCCTCGCCATCGCCGTCGGTGTCGAGGATTCGCCAGATGCCGTTTCGGTCGAAGACGTGGATTTTTTCGTCGTGGATCACGACACTGAGGGGCTCGTGCAATCCGGAAGCGAAGCGTTTCCAGGTGATCGCTTTCGCGCCGGGACTGAGCTTGTCGCCGATCCAGATGTCGCCGTCGAACGTCACGACGACGATGGTGCCGTCTGGGAAGAAATCCATGCCCGCCGCGCGGACGGCGCGATTCCAGGGATTGTCGTGGGGGAGGGGAATCTCCTCGAGTTCGGTCGCGCTTTCTCCCGGCTGAAAGGGCGGGATCTCAACCTTGACCTTCTCCGGCCAGAACGGTCCCGATCGCGGCTTCGAATTCTGAGCGTTCTCGAGGTTGCGCGCAAACGTCACCCGGATTTCCCGTTCTTTCGTCGCCGGAGCCACGCCCAGAATCCGGACGTTGTCCTCGTGCCAATGCGGCTTGTCGTAGATCCGGGCGCCGTTCTTGATTGCATCGGGGCCGAGGACGATCTCGGGATCTTTCTTTCCGAGCACGAAGGAAAGCTCCTGTTCATGCGGAGCGATCGTCAGAACCCGGGACACGCCGGACTGGTCCACCGTGATCCGTTCGCGAATGGGCACGCTTCCGATCTCGTAATGCAGGGTGCCGCCATTCTCGTAGCTCATCCCCACGAATTGCCCGACTTCGAGCGGAATCGCGCCCCTGCCAACTTCCTGAACCCTTCGTGGATGTGGCGGGCGTTGATCCCTCGGTTCCAATTCGCCCGTGGCGACACCGGGGTAAATCCGGTTGCTCATCCAGATGTCGCCGTTTGCCGCCGGGGCGCTGTTCTGCCCGCCCGGGATCTTGCGGAACTGATCCGGATAGCTGAATGGCGCCATGCCGTAGTTCTGAAACGGTGCGCCATCGGCTTCCCAAATCGCGGAGATGCGGAGATTATCGACGTCCCAACAGACAAAGGTGTCGCCGAAGTGGAAGACGATCCCGCGCGGCGTCATGTTGTCCGGAGAAATCTCCGTCTTCGCGCTCACGACCGACGAAAAGAAGGGGAAATCGCGCTCAATCCAACGTTGCCACGTTTCTTCGGCATCGGATTTTGTGTCGTCGCCAAAGGCCAAACTCCAGCTGCACAGGATCAGGAACGTGATTGGGAAAATTCTCATCGGGCTCGCTTAGACATGCCGCGAGGCTCGAAGTTCAGAATTAGCCGATCGGGTTCAGGGCGCGGCCCGGAGACGCCAAGTGCGTTGATGCTCCGAGGGAGCGTTTTAAGATGATGACGGACGCGCAAGTTGTTCCTCTTCTTTGAAGATTGGCTTCGCTTGATCTTGAGATGCGGCGCTTTTCCCGACTGGAATGGAAATGCTGTTCGAGGGCTTTGTGAGAAGGCTCATCGCCGCCCCGAGCCATCATTCCCAGTCGACAAAATCACTCGCAGCGCGTCTCGACCTCATTTTCAAACACCCCCCCTAAAGCGCCTGAAGCACGTGTTTCAGGCTAAGCATTGCGTAGCTGGTGACCAAAATGGGATCATCTTCCCACCAGCGGCTCGAACCATCGTTGATCCATGAACCGTCCGCTTTTTGGAACGCGATGAGCTTTTTCGCCAGCTCTTGCTTCCAATTCGCCTTGCCACCATCGGCAAGCGACAACTCATCAATTCCGGCCAACGAAAGGGCCTTTGCCATGGTGTGGTAGTAGTAAAACTGTCCTTGCGCGCCCATGTGCGGATTCTCTTCGAGTGTGTAGTTTCTGCCGAGCCACTTCTTTACTGCTGTGATGCGTTTGTCGTTGGGATCCATGTCGGCGTAAATGAAGCTGAGCAGACCTGCGTAGCTCATGCTGCCATAGGAGCGCAGCGCCACCTTGGTTTTGGTGGAATGCTCCTCCACTTCGCCCGCCTTGGAATCACCGGGGAAATAAACGAATCCGCCGCGATCCTGATCCGCCACCGCGATGTAGTCCAAGTCATTGCTTCCTTCCAGATTCTGGCAGCGCGAGACGAAATGGATTGCCGCGTTCCAATCCAGATCCAGCCCAACTCCTCCGGGCCGGTCGGCGAGCACTTGCTTGGAGTAATAGAGAGCCTCCATTGCAAGATGGGTGTTGGAGAGGTCTGAGTGCGGGTGGCTGCCTCCGTAACCGATGCCGCCGTCGAACGGGCTATCCAGTTCGCCTCTCACGTCTTCATCGGCCTGTTGGTTGATGAGGAAACGCCGCGCCTGGCGAATTGCTTCCTCGATTCCGGGCTGATTGGCCACGTGGGTCAACGACATCAGCGAAAGCGCGGTATTGTAGGTCGCCAGGCCCTTGCCGTAAATTGCGCCGTTGCGATGTTGTTTGGAGAGAATGAAATCGTAACCCTTGGCAAGGTTTTCGGGTAATTTGGCGTTGCTCTCCAAGCCTGAATTACGCATCAGCGCGGAAAGGGGCATCGCCGTCAGCGCGGGATAGGTTTCGTCGCCCCAGGATCCAGATTCATTCTGCTTCGATTCCAGCCAGGCCGCGCCTTTGGCCAGGGTGGCCTCGATTTCAGTTTTCAATGCCTCATCAGCGATGACGCCGGAGAGTTGAGCCACGGTGAACAAGGCAACCAGGAAAGGGGTCGATCGGGTTTTCATCGCTTGCAGGGAATCCATGCTCCGCGGTGACACAAGTGAAAGCGGCTTCTGCCGCGGTGACACTTTCAAATCGGGCAGATTCTGTCCAGCTAGTGGCTAAAATTTGTCCACGCGGAAACTTCCCGGCTCCATCCGGTCAAGAGCCTTGCCACGATTGCGTTTCTTGGTGATACCGACACCCAACACACACGAACCCCACATCATCCATGAAACTGCCGAGCTATCTCCTTTCTGCCACGTTGTTGGCATCCACCACGTTTGCCCAAGACAACGCATCGGATGCCATTTTCCCGGTCAATCCCGATCCTGTGATTGGCGAGTTGGAACCATTTGTTGTCACTGCTTCACGCGTCGATGAAACCTGGTTCGAGGCACCCTACGTTGTCGACCAAATTGACGGGACAACACTCCAGGAACGCTCCGTTCGCAGCGTGCCGGAAGCATTTGAACAGACGCCGGGCGTGGTCGTTCAGAAGACATCCCATGGTCAAGGTTCGCCTTACATTCGGGGGTTTACCGCGTATCACAATCTGTTCCTCATTGACGGAGTGCGTCTGAATAACGCCGCCTTTCGGTCCGGGCCGAATCAATACTGGAACACGGTCGATTCCCAAGGACTCCGCGCCATCGAGCTGGTCAAGTCGCAAGGTTCCGTGTTCTACGGAGCCGATTCAGTTGGCGGGACGGTGCAGGCGTTTACCCATCGGCCCTACTATGCTGATGAGATTCCGGGAGATGGGAAGAATCCGTCGCAGCCGGGTGGTTCTCTGATGGGTGGGCGCAGTTACTCGCGATACTCGACTGCGGAGAACAGCTTCATCCAGCGTGGCGAAGTTTCGATGAGTGAAGCTGGGAAATACGGGCTCATTATCGGAGGTAGCTACAAGGATTTTGGCGACATTCAAGCCGCTGGGCTGGGCACGTTGCCGTTCACCGGTTACGATGAGTGGGACTTCGACGGCAAGCTGGAGCTTTTTCTCAACGAGGACACTCGGTTGACGCTGTTTCATCAGCAGGTCCACATTGATGACGCCTGGCGAGTTCACAAAACCAAGTTCGCCAAGCCATTTGCCGGCACGTCGGTTGGCAGTGAAAACGCGCGGATTTTGGATCAAAGCCGGATGTTGAGCTATCTCCAATTGGACGGTGCGGCAGATTCTCCGCTCTTCGAGCACTACACCCTTAGCGTTAGTCACCAGCTTCAGGAGGAGAGTCAGTTCCGCGAGCGTAGTGACGGACGCGTCGATCGGCAGGGATTCGATGTGAACAGCTACGGCGCATGGGCGCAGTTTGAGAAACCGTTGAGTTTCACCGATCTGGTTTACGGCGCGAGCTATTACCAGGACCGGAGTGATTCGTTTCGCCGCGATTTCAACGCTGATGGCTCCTTCAAAGGCGCGAAAATTCAAGGACCAATCGGCGACGATGGGCTGTATCATCTTGCCAGTGGTTTCGTGAATAGCTCTACGCCACTGGGCGAACGGCTAACCGCTGATGTCGGCGCGCGTTACACCTATGCCGAAGTCGATCTTGCAAAGGTGGAAGACCCGGTGTCCGGAAATCAGATTTCGATTCAGGATAGTTGGGACAATGTGGTGGGGAGCGGGCGCCTGTCCTACCGGCTTGACCAAGACGACCGTTTTCGCCTTTTTGGGGGTGTGTCGCAGGCCTTCCGGGCACCGGGATTCTCCGATCTGTCGCGCCTGGACAGCAATCGCAGCAATGAAATCGAAACCCCTGCGCCCAAATTGGAGCCGGAGGAGTTCCTGACCTACGAAATCGGGATTAAGGCGGAGACCGGGCGCGTTTCCGGTAGCCTGTCTTATTTCTACACGAACGTGAATAACCTGATTCTGCGCACGCCGACCGGTGCGGTTGTAGATGACTTGTTCGAGGTAACCAAGCTGAATATTGGCGACGGACAGGTGCAGGGGGTGGAACTGAACGGTGCGATCAATCTGACGGACAACGTGAATCTGTTCGGCGGATTTGCTTACCAAGACAGTAAGGTTTCAACCTACCCAACCTCCGAGCCGGTGCTGCGCGATGAGGTGCTCAGCCGTGTGATGCCGACGAACGGATTTGGTGGCGTGCGCTGGGACTTGCTTGATGGGCACTTCTGGATTGAGGGGCTTGTTAGCGCAGTTGGCCCCGGTGATCGTCTTAACACGCGCGACCGCAGTGATACCCAACGGATCCCGCCCGGCGGCACCCCAAGCTACTGGTTGGCCACGGTGCGCAGCGGCTACTGGTTGCGGGAGAATACGCTTCTTACCGCTGCGGTGGAGAATATCTTCGACGAAGAATACCGCGCTCACGGTTCGGGCCAAAACGAACCGGGATTGAACTTTGTCTTCGGCGCGGAGATCCGCTTCTAGAAGGGAGGGGGCAAACGCGTTTTGATGGTGTTAAAACTCGCCAAGTGGACAAAAGTTGGCCACTTTGACGGGTGATTGCTCGAAAACTGCTTTCCAACGGCCTGTCGCGGCGTCTGGCACTAACTTTGGCCGCTTTCGTCCTGATCGCCTCCCTCGCGCTGGCTGGCTGGATGCGGAGTTGGAATCAACGGCAGTCCCTGGATGCGTTCCGGGAGCTGGCGGAGAGCAATGCGGCATTCATCAGCGAAACTCGCCTGCCGAATTCGCCTGTCCTCGCTCAGCGACTGGCCACGGTGCTGGGGCTGGGGGTGGGGTTTCACTTTGCCGAGGGGGAACCGGGGCAGTGGCCTGAAGGTTTGGGCCGGGCTATCGAGAGCCTGGCGGCGAAACCCGTGCCCTCTTCGGGGCGCGCCAAAGGATACGAAATCGCCACCGCGCCGCTGGCCGAAACCGATGCGCATCTGGTGTTGTTGAGGCCAGTCCAAGAGATCGGCGCTGAATTTGCGAAAGGAATTCTGATTCCGGCCTTGGGCTTGGCTCTCGTCTGTGGCGGTTTGGGGTTGGTGCTGGCAAGAGGTGTCGTTCAGCCGTTGGGCGTCTTGACGGCTTGGTTGCCAAACTTGGAGGTGTCGCCCGGAACCAAGCCCGCGTCAATTACCGCCCCCATTTTGCAGCGCGAGGACGAAATCGGTCAACTCGGCCGTGCGCTGCAGGATACGACTGCCCGCCTGATCGAGGAGCAGCGCCTGCGTCAGCAATCGGAACGGCTTGCCACGTTGGGACGGATCGCGACAAGTCTGGCCCACGAAATCAAGAACCCCGCGGCGGCGATCGCGATGCACGCGAAGCTGCTGGAGGCGGAGGTGGCTGGAGAACCGAGGGAGTCGGTCGATTTGATTGAAGAGGAGGTCGAGCGAATCACTGATTTGGTCAATCAATGGCTCTTTGTCGCCAATTCGCAGCCCGGAAAAACGCGGAAGCGCGATCTGCGGGAATTGGTCCACAGTGTGAGTCGAAGGCTGAGGCCCGCGCTGGATCACGCCCAGGTGCGTTTTCATTTGGAGGAATCAGGTCCTGCCATGGTGGAGGTGGATGCGCCACGGATGGAACAGGTGATCCGGAATCTACTCTTGAATGCGGCACAGGCGATGCCGGAGGGCGGGGAGATTCGGGCAAAAATCGACACCGGGAGCGAATCGGACCTGGTAATTCTAACGGTGGAGGACGAGGGGGCAGGATTCAGTGATGAGGCGTTACAACGCTTTGGCGAGCCGTTCTTCTCCGAGCGCGAAGGTGGGATGGGTATTGGCTTAACGCTTTCCAAGGAAGTGCTGGAGGCGCATGGGAGCTCGATTCGACCGGAGAATAACCCGAAAGGTGGCGCGCGCGTGATCTGCCGTTTTCCGAACCCTGACCGTGCCACCAAAAAAACATCATGAGTATGCCGCAAGTTCTGATCGTGGAAGACGAACGAGCCCTCAGTCTGGCTTTGGCGGCAGCGGTTCGCCAGGCTGGAGCGACAAGCGAGGTGGCCCCGACTGCCGCGCAAGCCCGCCGGAAGCTGAACGAGGCTTCCAAGCCATTCTCGGCAATGATCCTGGACATCGGCCTGCCCGATGAGAATGGGCTGAGCTTTTTGGATAGTCTGCCTGATGGGGCGCGCCCTCCGACGCTCGTAATTACCGCACATGGTGGGATTGAGAATACGATCCAGGCTCGCAAACTCGGGGTGCGCGAGTTCTTTCCCAAACCGCTCGAATTCGACGAGTTCAAGAGCACACTCACGAGCTTGATTGGCGAAGTTCGGGATGCGCAACCGGCCCAAGAGCCTTCCGCTGCCTTCATCGGCGCCGCTCCATCGATGCGTCCGGTGTTCCAGCAAATCGCTCATGCCTGCGCAAGTGATGCGACGGTGTTGATCACGGGCGAGACCGGAACCGGCAAATCTCTCGTGGCTGACCTAGTTCAACGAAACAGCGAGAACTCATCCCAGCCGGTGATCACGTTTCGCCCCAGCTCACAGAATCAATCTGCGGAGTTGGTTGCAGCCTTGGAGCGAGCTTTAACCGGCATTCTCATCGTGGATGATGTCGGTGAGCTCCAAGCCGACGCTCAAGCCGAGCTTCTGCAAAATTGGGAACGTGACCAAGAGACTTTTCCCCGTATCCTGGCCGCAACTGGAACGAATTTGCGGGAAGCTGTTGAAAACAGTCAGTTTCGCAGTGAGCTGTTTTACCGACTTCAGGTTCTGGAAATTAGTCTCCCTCCCTTGCGCGATCGGCTGGAGGATTTACCGGCGTTGTTCGAATTCTTCGTGGCGCAACTTCAACCGGGACGCGGCATTTCCGCTGACGATGACGTTTTGTCCCGTCTGGAATCGTATGCCTGGCCCGGGAACCTTCTCGAGCTTCGCAACGTGGCGTCCTACGCTCTGACCGCGTGCGGAGCGGGATCGAGGATCGGGCTCAATCATCTTCCCGAACATCTCATCTCTGCCGATTCTCCGAAAGAATTCGATATTGGGAAGGAACTTGGAGACGCTTTGGGAACGTGGCTCGATTCGCACCAAGAATTGCCGACCTATCGTGAGTTGGCTGATGATGTTGAACGAATCCTTATCAAACAACTTTTGGCAAGGCACGACGGAAAGTTAGCCAGGGTGGCCAGTGCGATGGGTGCGAATCGGACCACCCTCCGGAAGAAGTTGAAGGGGTAAGCTAGAGCGTTTTTGAGGAGCCATTTCTGTGGGAATGTAGCCCGTTGTAACAGAGATCCTGCGGTCGACTTCCTTTCGGTGGAGCATCTTGCGTGTTCAGCGTTTCTGGAGCGCAGGGGAACAAGAACAAGATTTAAAGGAAGAACCAGCGCTACTCACGAGTGTCCTTCGGATATGAACACGAGAAATAGATGGTTTTTCCGATGGGGGCTCGGTATCGCCATTCTGAGTTGCTCCAAACCGAGTCAATGAGTGGATTGATTCGCCACCACTTTACGTCCGGGCTCTGGCACAGCGGGCGAATTTTTCAGCGCGTGGTTAGCTGCCCCCAATTTGGTTCGACAGGATCGGTGTCCATTGATACGAAAGACGCCCATGCATTGCTACCTCCTTTCCCTCGTTCTTGGGTTATCCGTCGCCCTTTCCTCCGCCGAATCTGACAAGATACGGGTCGTTCTCGCCGGTGACTCCACGGTCACGGATTCGGAGGGCTGGGGCGCGGCCTTTGCCGAGCGGCTGACATCTGAGGCGAAATGCATCAACCTGGCAGTCGGAGGCCGAAGTTCGAAGAGCTTCCGCGACGAAGGCCACTGGAAGAAAGTCCTGAAAGCGAAGCCGGATTTTGTGCTGATCCAGTTCGGTCACAACGACATGCCAGGCAAAGGCCCCAAGCGCGAGACCGACCCTGAAACCACGTTTCGTGAAAACATGACCCGCTATGTTCGGGAAGCCCGGGCCGCCGGGGCACAACCCATTCTCATCACCTCGCTGACTCGGCGCATCTGGGTCGATGGCAGGATTCAGGGGGAGTTGAAACCTTGGGCCGATGCCACCCGCAAGGTCGCGGAGGAGGAAAAGATTCCGCTGATCGATCTATTTGCCCGCAGCGTCGAACTCCACGAGAAACTCGGCCTCGAAGCCTCCGCCGAGTTCAATCCGCCCGGCAAGAATGGAAAAATCGACCGCACACATCTTTTCGGAACCGGAGCCGACATCATCGCGAACCTCATCGTGGAGGAATTGCGCGGCGCAGTCCCTGAATTGGCGAAGTTCCTGGAGTAGGGAAGTTTCAGGGGAGATGTCACCGATGCGGCGAAGAATTCGTCGAGTTTCTGGATGAGGCTGGGGTGGACTACCACCCGAAATACTAGGACTGACTTCGGTGCTGGCATCCCTTCGGGATGCGGAAATGGGGTTCTGTATTCCGTGGGTGTCGCTCGTTCCTCGCTCAACCCACGGCTAATTGCTGA
>CAXBMO010000046.1:0-20398 GCA_963977015.1 uncultured bacterium
GGGTAGCGCAGAACTTCAGTTTTCAAGTGTCCATTTTTCGGGAAACAGGTCAGAAAGTCGCGAGAAAATTTCCCTCTGTGAAGGTGAATTCAATAGTTGGCATTTTTCTGACTGCTAACCTTCAGTTCAGAATAGGTCGCCTCTTTCCAACGCCTCCTCATTGCGACTCAGAATAGCTCAACCCTGTTCATAGTCCAGGTCGACTCACGCCACATCGAAGCTAGGAAATGCAAACAATTTTAGTCCAAATGAAGCGGGCCACGCGTCCTTTTGGCTCCAAATCGCTGATCTCTATTTAAACCTTTTCCCTGTGCAAACTCCTTATCTTCATCCTGAATACGATCAAGGTTCTCTTTTAGCACACGCTGCCGTTCACCCGCACGTTTGGATGACCAACCAAAGTAGCCACCCTGAGTTGGATCGCTAGTCTGGCAACCCGTAAGCATCAATCCAACGATTGCGCAAGTGACTGTGGAGACTTTCATTTGTCTCAGTATTTATCGGCGGAGACTAGAGTCAAGAGCAGCTTTAGGTGTCGCCAGGATCCTGATTTTTGCCTCAACGCGAGCAGTTGACGTTTGCGAGAGCGTGGCTATGATCCCAACCGATTTTTACCCGGAGTGTTTTTGGGGTGTGGCCGTCGCGGAATCAAGATGTTCTGGTCAGGCGACGCTCTGCTCCCCTCGCTTCAACTCACCTTTTAATACCCAATACCAATCCAAAATGTCTGACGAAACCGAACAACAGCAACCGTTTCAGGCCGAAGTCCAGCAATTGCTCGACATCGTCATTAACTCGCTCTACACGGACAAGGAAATTTTCGTTCGTGAGTTGGTATCGAATGCGTCTGATGCGCTGGAAAAACTCCGCCATTTGCAACTGACCGAGAAGGAAATTTTCGATCACGATCTGCCATTGGAGATCAATATCACGACCGACGACACGGCGAAAACCATCACGATTTCGGATTACGGAATCGGGATGACCCGCGATGAGTTGGTTGAGAACATCGGTACGATCGCCCACTCCGGTTCGAAGCAGTTTTTGAAGGCGATGAACGAGGATGCGAAGAAGGAGTCTTCGTTGATCGGTCAGTTTGGGGTCGGCTTTTACAGCGCGTTCATGGTGGCGAAGGAGGTGAAGGTTTACACGCACAGCTGGAGGAATGACGGCGAGCATCTCGTCTGGATCAGCGACGGGAAAACCGGTTACACGATCGAGGAAGCCCCCGGTCAACGGCGCGGCTGCAAGATCGTGGTCGAACTGCGCGACAACGAGGAAGACCACGATTACGGGCAGTTTTCGACCTCCAGCGTGATCAAGGGAATCCTGGAGAAGTATTCCAATTTCGTTCCGTTCCCGATCAATCTGAACGGCGAGCGGATCAATACGGTGGAGGCCATCTGGCTGAAGCCGAAGAAAGAGGTTACCGACGAGCAATACACCGAGTTCTACAAGTTCGTGGCGCATGCTTGGGATGAGCCGCGCTTCAAAATGCATTTCCAGGCGGATTCGCCGATTGTGATCAACTCGCTCCTCTTTGTGCCGTCCGAGAACAAGGAGAAGTGGGGCATGGGCCAGCAGGAGCCGCACGTGGCGCTGTATTGCAAGAAGGTGCTGATCGATCCGAACCCGAAGGCGTTGCTGCCGGAATGGCTGCGGTTCCTGGGTGGGGTGATTGACAGTGCGGACCTACCGCTGAACATCAGCCGCGAAAGCATGCAGGACAGCGCGCTGATTCAGAAGCTGAACCGCGTGGTGACGAAACGCTTTTTGCGGGACCTGGGCAAGGAAGCCCAGAGCGATGGCGACAAGTACATGGAGTTTTACAAGGAATTCCGCCGCTTCATCAAGGAAGGGATCGCGACCGATCCCGAGCATCAGGAATCGCTCGCCAAGCTACTGCGTTTTGAGTCTTCCATGACGGAACCCGGCGAGTTCACCAGCTTGTCGGACTACCTGACCCGCGCCAAAGACGGCCAGGAGAAGATCTATTACCTGGTCGGCAACGATCGAGAGACGATCGAGCAAGGGCCGTATCTCGAGGCGTTCAAAGCGCGCGGACTCGAAGTGATCTACTTCGACGAGCCGATTGACGAATACGTCGTTTCCTCGCTTCAGAAGTTCGACGAAAAGGATCTGGTTTCAGCCGCGCAGGCGGATTTGGATCTGGGAGACGCACCGGAAGCGGAAGGCGAAGCCTTGAGCGACGAAGACGCGACCAAGTTGTGTGAGTTCCTCACGGAGACACTTGGCGATGCTGTCGAGAAGGTCGAAGTCGGCAAGCGATTGGTCGATTCACCCGTTGCCGCGATGAATCCGGAAGGCCAGATGTCGCCCCAGGTTCGCGAAATGCTGAAGGCAATGAATCAGGCCGGCGCCAGCCCGATGAAGGTGCAGCTGGAGATCAATCCACGTCACGAGCTGATCAAGAATCTTGCTGCAAAGCACGAGTCCAATCCCGAGCTCGCCAAGTTGGCCGCTCAGCAGTTGCTGGACAGCGCGTTGTTGGCCGCAGGATTGCTCGACAGCCAGATGCCGTTGCTGAAACGCGGATACGACATCCTCAAAGAGGCGCTGAAGTAAGGATTCGGCGTCAGGACGCTTTCGGAATCTCCAGAATCGGGTCAATCCATTCTTTGGCAATGCGCTTGCCCAAAGATTGGGTTCGCTCGATCACGAGAGAAGGACGATTTTCCTGATCGAATGCCTGAATCAGCCCGATCGAGTCGAGGAACCAGCCCGCGCGGCCGTAAATGCCTTTGAATTCGCCGGATTGATCGACCTTGAGGACAAAAGGCGTCCCTTTGTCGCATCCGAACAGGGGAGAGCTTTCGCGGGTCGTATGAAACTGGATGGAGTTGATGTGCTTGCCGCTTCGGCCGGTGATTCCGATCAATTTGTCGCGTTCACCAAGGCGGTATTGAATCCGGTTTCCGCCGACTCCGCCGACGAAGGGAAGCAAGCCGGGGGTTTCCGTTCGGTCCATCGTTTCGAGTTGGAGGCCGTCAATGACGTCGCCGGCATGAATATAGATGGAGGAGAGGCGCGTTCCCTTGGGAATGAGATAGGCTCCGAAGATTTGCCCGCCAGCACCGCCGGCAAGACGAGTCCTTTTCAGTTTCATCAATGAATTGGGTTAGTGGTCTTTTGGATTTGGGCGTGTCAGGGGGATGAGTCGTTAAATTTAACTAATTAAAGATACCTCGCAAGATTGATATTCAATTTTTCTTAAATTTGACAAATCGGTGGATTCCTTGAGCAAATCCGGAACTCGAGTGTCCATTGTCACCCAATGACGCGATTGATTCGAACCTCCCTCCTCCCAACCTGGGTTTTAGCCCTGACCGTCACGCTTTCGGCACCAGCCTTCGCGGCCGATGAATCGGCGTTTATCCGTGATATTGAGCCACTTTTGATCGATTACTGTTTCGACTGCCACGGTGACGGCGCAGACAAGGGAGGCATTACGTTGGACGACTACGCATCGCTTGAGGAACACTTCACCGATCATGAATTGTGGGAACGGGTCTGGCACAATATGCGGTCGCAGCTGATGCCTCCCAGTGAGAAAAGCCAACCTACGGCCGAGGAATCCGCCAAGCTGACGGCCTGGATTGAGCGCGAAGTCTTTAAAATGGACTCCGAAAATCCGGATCCGGGCCGGGTCACGCTTCGAAGGCTGAATCGCGAGGAGTATCGCCATTCGGTGAAGGACCTGCTCGGGGTTGATTATGATGTGGACGACAACTTCCCGCCGGACGACACCGGATACGGATTCGATACGATCGGGGATGTGCTGACGTTGTCGCCGCTGCTGATGGAAAAGTATCTGGATGCGGCGCAGAAAGTCGCGAAAGCCGCGCTTCCCTTGGAATCCGGTCAAATCCCCAGGAAATACCTCACGGGTTCTGATTTCAAACAGGCATCGAATCCAAAGATCACGTCCAACTACATGCCTTTTGACAAGGACCGAACCGTGACTGCGAAAACGTGGGTGCCTCACGATGGCCGCTACAAAGTGGTCGTGGATATGGAAGTTCGCGGCTCCGATGAAGCCACGGAAAACACCGCCACCTTCACGATGGACATCAATGGGAAGAAGGCGAATCAGCGAGACCTGGGCTGGGATCCCGGCAAGCACGTCTACATGGGTGCTGAGCGGGATTTCAAGAAAGGCGAAGCGCAATTCACCCTGACGGTGACGCCCAAAGACCCTCCGGAAGAAGGGGAAAACCCACTCTATGTGAAGGTTCACAAGTTTCGATTGGAAGGGCCGCTCGATGGCTCGGTAAAGGAGTTTTCGCCCGCTTACAATCGAATCATGGTCAACGGCCCGCCACCGCATTGGGAAGATGGTGAAGGCCGCCAGAAATACGCGATCGTGATTCTGCGAAACCTGGCCAGCCGTGCGTTTCGACGTCCGGTGAGTGACGAAGATCTTGGCAAATTGGTGAAGATTGCGTTGTTTACCGACAGCCAGCCCAACACAAGCTTTGAAGAAGGGATCCGCCAGTCCATCGCTGCGATTTTGGCCTCACCGAGTTTCCTCTTCCGCGCCGAAGCTCAGCCTCAGCCCAATGATCCCGGCAAAGTCGTCACCTTGGATGAATTCGCGCTCGCCTCACGCCTCTCCTACTTTCTCTGGAGCAGCCTACCGGATTACGAACTCTACTCGCTCGCCTCGCGCGGGGAGTTGCGAAAGAATCTGAAATCGCAGGTGGACCGCATGCTGGATGATCCGAAGTCGGAGCGGTTTTCGCGAAATTTCGTCGGTCAATGGCTGCAGGCAAGGGACGTTCCGACGATCAATGTCAATCCCAAGTATGTGCTTCGCCTGCGCTCCAACACGGACGCCTACAAGGTCTTCAATCGCTCGCTTCGTCAGGACATGAAGCGGGAGACGGAACTCTTTTTTCACCACATCCTCACGCAAAACCGCCCGGCCACCGAGCTGTTGACGGCAAACTACACCTTCCTCAACAATCGATTGGCCGAGTTTTACGAGATCGAGGGAGTTGAAGGATCGCACTTGCGGAAAGTGGACGTTCCGAAGGAAAGCCATCGCGGCGGCATTCTGCAGCAGGCAACCTTTCACGTCGTCACCTCAAACCCTTCCCGGACTTCCCCCGTCAAACGCGGATTGTTCGTGCTGGAGAATCTCCTCGCGACACCGGCTCCACCCGCTCCGCCAGACGTTCCCGAGTTGGAAGCGGTCAAGAAGCAAACCTCGGGCCGGCCCACGATGCGCGAGATGATGGAGATTCATCGCGAGAAGCCGATTTGTGCCGGCTGCCATGCGCGAATGGATCCCATCGGCCTGGCGTTCGAGAACTTCAACGCCTTGGGAATGTGGCGTGACGACGAAAATGGGAAGCCGATCGACACGGCCGGCAAACTGATCACGGGAGAGACCTTTTCGACGCCGGCGGAACTGGCCCAGGTGCTGGCGACCGAACGCAAGACGGACTTCTATCGATGCCTTGCCGAGAAAATGCTAACCTACTCACTGGGGCGCGGTGTTGAATACTACGATGCGCCGACCATTGACGGGATTGCAGCCAAGCTGAGCAAAGGCGGCAGCCTTCGAGAGCTCATTCACGGCGTTGTCGAAAGCGCACCGTTCCAGAAACGGCGCGGTGACGGATAGGCCAAGCCAACTACAAATCGAAATTGAGATAAATCTCGTAGGGATCGCTTTGAACCGAAGAAGGCAGAGCCGGAACATTCCGCACGGCCGATAACGCGGTCGCGACGGTTTCGTTCATTTGTGGATGATCGGACGACTGCACGATTTGCGCGCTGAGAATTCGGCCATCCCGGGCGATTGCGACCCGGGCTTTGACGCGATACTTCTTTCCGGCGGTCATGATCGAGCGGGGCTGAGCCCAATTTGAGCGAAACGCGGATTGCACGATGAAATGGTAGTCGTTGAGGCTTTGCCCGGAATTGCCCGCAGTTCCCTCGGTGGAAGCCGTCATGCCTGACGAACCTGTGGTTGCCGGTTTGGGGGCCGGCTCGGGCGTTGGAACCGGCGGATCTGGCTTGGGCTCCGTTTTGACGATGGGCGTCGGCTTGATGGGTTGCGGCTTGGGAGCAGGCGTCAGTTTGACCGGCTCAACCTTCGGCTCAGCTTTTGGCTTTGGCGCGGGCTTGAGTTCGACGACCGGCTTGGGTTTCGGTTGAGGTTTCGGAGTCGGCTTGGGCTCGATTTTCGTCAACTTGGGCCGGGGTGGTGTCGGTTTCGGCTCCGGTTTCGGAATGGGCTTGAGGCGATTCAACGCCAGATTCTTGGGTGGTTCCGGCTTTACCTCAGGCTCTTCAGGTTTCGGTTCCGGCTCGGGAGTTTTCTCTTTCGGCTTGGGAAGCGGGATCTCACTTTCGGGTTCATGTTCCGCTTCCGCCTCTGAATCCTGAGCCTCGGCCTGACGTGTCATCTGGTCGACATCCATTTCCAACCAATGCGCGTTCTGCAATTCGACCAGCTCCGGCGCGGGAGCAAGCTCGGCCAGGGGTTCCGACATGGGCGGGTGCTTTCTGAAAAACAGGAACAGCCCGAGAAACAGCAGTGCATGCAGGATCGCAGTAACGATGACGCACAGGGCGAAGTTTGGACCGAGCCGGTTCATGAATTCTCGCCAGCCTTGGTCATGACCCCGACTTTGCTGATGCCGACATTCTTGGCCACATCCATCACCGAAACGAGATCTTCCACCGTCAGCTTTCGGTCAGCCTTGATCAGCACCGCCATTTCCGGGTCGGAGCGAAAGCTCTGGCCCAGCCGGGACTTCAGCTGACTCATCGTGACCAACTCCTTGCCGAGATAAATTTGCTGGGTCCGGGTGATGGAAACCGTCGTCACCTGGTCCTCGCGAACCGCTTCGCGAGACGCCCGGCTCGTCGGGATGATCAAATCCGCGCTCTCGGCCAGAAACGGCGCGGTGATCATGAAGATGATGAGCAGCACGAACGCGAGATCGAGCAACGGGGTAATGTTCAGCTCGGAGAGCGTCCCCATTTCGGTTGGCTGGTTTTGAGAAGATCGGCGCATCGGTCAGTTCCAATTCCTGGTCAATCGACAAATCGTTCGCTCAGACGGGCCGGCGACGCGGACGGCGAGCCTGCTGCGCAATCGGGTTGATGGGAGGGCCTCCCTCTTCGCGGGCTTGGGAAGGAGGCGGAAAGGATTCGTTCGCCACCGGGCCCGTCGCAGGTTGAGCGTTAAACCCGGTCGATGCCGCCGGTTGCTCGTAATGGGGTTGGGAAGCTGCCGGGGCCGCATTTCCCTGACGAGCCAGGGCATAGTAATCGACAAACTGGCGTTCGAGCATCGCGCCCAGCTCCGCCGCAAAATTGTGCATCTCCAGGATCAGGGTCCGGATCTTGTTGATCAGGAAGTTGTAGCCAAACATTGCCGGAATCGCGACGAGCAGGGCCACCACGGTGGTGACCAGCGCAGCCGCAACTCCCGGCGCCATCAGCTTGATGCTCGCCGACGCACCGCTGCTCGCGACACGGCTGAACACCTCCATCACTCCCCAGACGGTTCCGAGCAGTCCCAGAAAGGGCGCACCACTCACGGCCGTGGCCAAAAACGTCATTCGCCGCTCCAGAAACAGAACCATCTCGCCAATCGTGCGATCCATCGCCATTCTCACCGTTTCCATTTGTGGCGGCGTCAGGGCACCGGCATTCGCCATCCGGGCATGCGTCGTATCGTCAACTTCGCCAGTTCCGATCAATTGCATCGACAACTCGCGGCAGGCCGCCCGATACACGAGAAAGAGGGGCGCCCCGGCCACCGAAAACTTTCGCAGGTGAGGCTCCATCGCGTTCGAAGCCTGGCGGAAGCCATGAACAAACTTGTAATTCTGCCGCGCGACTTTGGCCGTCATCGAGAGCTTGCTGAACATGACCGACCAGCTAATGACCGAAAGCGCCAGGAGAATGCCGGAAATGATCACCCCCGGTAAATGCGCTTGCTGGAAGGCGTAGGAGAACCCTTCGGTCCCCCAGTCCAATTTGGCTAATGGGATATTCACAATGGCGGAGTGAGGGAGGATCTACAATGAACGTGAGGGACAATTGGCAGGGAATCTGAATTCCTCATCTTTATCTGACCCCTGCCAGATTTCAATATTCATTAAGCAAAGTCCCGAATCAACCGGCTGTATTGTTGAAATAGTGAGAAATACGCAAAGAAACCGGAAAACATGCTTCAAATTTGACGATTGACGGCGCTTGCAAGGTTGACGCAAAGTACTGTAGAGTCCCGACGAAACATGGCCAACGCACACAAAATTAGCCTTGTCGCAACCTTGGCATTGATGATGCCGGGATGTGCTGCGCTTGATGTGCTGAAGTTGCCGCTCACGGCAACCGCCGGCCTCTTCAGCAGCCTAGTTCCATCGGGTGGAGAGAAGAAAGACGCGAAGGCCGACAAAAAGAAAACGGAGGAGGAGTCGGAACCGCAAAAACTGGTCGGCACGGTTCGTTTCAGTTACGAGGACTTTGTCCTGATCTACTCCCCCACCAACGCATCCGTTCCTCCCGGGACTCCGTTGACCACCGTCAACAAGGAGGGCATCCCTCAGTCTGTGAAGTTGAAAATGAGTGCCGAGCGCAAGGGATCGTTTCTTGTCGCCGATGTGGTGAAGGGCAACCCAAAATCCGGACACCTTGTCGTGACGGATCCCAAGGCCGCCTCTGCGTCCCAACAAAGCGAGTATCAGGTGCTGGATTAGATGCTGGAGGAAGCCGAAGCGCGATCGCGCATTCTTGAAGCCACTTCACTGGGAGAGATCGAGGACATTGCCCTGGGCGAAGCTCTCGGGAGATTTTCCGCCCGCGACATCCTCGCCACCACCGCGCTCCCCGGCTTCGACAATTCTCAAATGGATGGCTATGCCGTTCGCGCCGCCGAAGCACAGAAGGACGCCGAATTGACGCTCGTTGGCGAGCAACCCGCCGGCCCGCGAATCCCGCTCACCGTCAACCCAGGCGAAGCCGTCCGAATTTTCACCGGAGCCCCCATGCCAGCCGGGGCCGATGCGGTCGTCATGCAGGAAGACGTCGATCGGATCGATGAAACCCGCATTCGCATCAACGAGTCGGCCGAACCCGGAGAATTTGTCCGCCGCGAAGGTTCGGACCTCTGTGCGGGCCAGAAAATCCTTTGTCAAGGCGACCGCCTCAATCCCGCCCGGATTGGTGTTCTTGCCTCGCAGGGGCTGGCCCAGATCCCGGTCAGAAAACAGCCGCGCTGCGCCATCGTTACCACCGGCGACGAACTCGTCGCTCCGGGAACCGAGCTCGCCGAAGGTTCCATCTACAACAGCAATGGTCCCATGCTCTCCGGTTTGGTGCGGCAATTCGGCGCAGGTGAGGTCACCGTCTTTCACGCGCCCGATCAACCGGAAACGCTGAAGTCCATACTCGAGCAGGCGATTCAAGCCAGCGACATTTGCCTCATCGCCGGCGGAGTTTCGGTTGGCGAACACGATCACGTCAAAGATCAGCTCGCCGCGCTCGACGTTTCCGGCGGATTCTGGCGCGTCCGCATCAAACCCGGCAAGCCGCTCTTTTTCGGTCAGAAAGCCGGGAAACTCGTGTTCGGCCTTCCCGGCAATCCCGTTTCCGCCTACATCACCTTCTTGCTCTTTGCCCTCCCCGTCCTCCGCAAATGGCAGGGAATGACGGTTTCCGCCGACGCTCCTCCCCTTCCGCGGGTCACCGCAAAACTCGAAGGCGACGCCATCAACGATCGCGGGGATCGCCCCCATTATCTGCGCGGCTGGCTGGACCTGGACGCCCTCACCTTCCGCCCGCTCGGCCTCCAGCAATCCCACGCCCTCTTCGCCCTCAGCCGCACCAACGCCCTCGTTCGCGTCGATCCCCAGCAAACTCTCCGCGCCGGAGATACCGCCCGCTGCTTCCTCGTCGCAGAAACCCTCAGCTAAGCGTGAAAAACACTTGCAGGGTGATCGTGATAAGCCATTTTACCGGCCCGTTTCTGCACGGATAGCTCAGCGGTAGAGCATCTGGTTTACACCCAGGCGGTCGGGGGTTCAAATCCCTCTCCGTGCACGTTTTTTTCTCTGGGGCAACCACCGCATCTCAACGGGTTGACGGCTCTCGAGTCTACAAGGCCTCCACCAACATTCGGGGACGGCTGTTTTTGCGCCCAAGGCAATTCCACAAGGGGGCAGACGTTGGAGCGATGAAGAGCATCCTCTAACGCCCAAACGAAAAAAGGCGATCTGAAATTCAGACCGCCTTTGATCACGTCGAGTTTGCTGATCGAGTCAGCGTTTCTTTAGCGATTGAAGGTTCCGGTTTCGCCGCGGAAGGTGACTTCCACATCCTTTTTTTGATGAGGCTTGGTGTTGGTTTCGCCGGCCGCGCCGCGATATTGGACGAGTTGGCTGCCTTGTTGCTGTTGCATCTGCTCGGAGCGTCCATTTTTGAGTTCGGACAGTTCGGCTGAGGCTCCGCGGTAGGTGATCGTTGAATTTTTCATTGTCGTATTTTGGTTGGAATGAGATTGAATTGGTTGGTTGAGCGAATCAGTTTTTCCTTAGCGATTGAAGGTTCCGGTTTCGCCCCGGAAAGTGATTTCCACATCCTTTTTCTGATGAGCCTTGGTGTTGGTTTCACCGGTTGCGCCACGGTATTGGACGAGTTGACTGCCTTGTTGCTGTTGCATCTGCATCTGCTCGGAGCGTCCATTTTTGAGTTCGGACAGTTCGGCTGAGGCTCCGCGGTAGGTGATCGTTGAATTTTTCATTGTCGTAATTGGTTTGGATTGAATTGAATTGGTTGGTTTCAGCTTTCGCTGAGGGAAACCTGTTTGTTTCGTTGAAAGAGTATTAAGCGCCAATCATGCCAACTTTTTCTCACCCGGCATTAACTTACTCATTACCAGGGATTTATGGAGTTTAAAAAATTACGCTTCGGTATTTCCCGAAATTTCAGCCCCCTTTCTGATCACCGCTCTTCCACCCGGTGGTAACTCATTTACCACAGACCTGAACCCGAGTTACCTTCTGAGACCTGGAATGCATTGCGAAACGAAAAGGCGTAGGTCTTCCTCAAAAATTATTGGGAACAAAAATGTAACGCCCGCGCACTCCAAAGCCAATTCCATGATTGCAGTATCCTTAATCGTTCAAGTTTTAATGGATATTTTCAGTTGAAATAAGCGAACACTCGATTACATGTATCGAGTATCGCCAGTACTGGAGAAAGCCACACGACCAAAAAGTTGGGGCTTTCGGCAGTAACCGATCACCCCAAACATCTATCCAGCCGAAGCCGGAGTCAGACGTCGCAACTCATGATGATGGCAAGTGGCTGGATTTTCAAATCCTAAAACTAATTAACCAACCCTGATTATTACATCATGAGTACAAGTATTGCTATTCAGCAAACTCCATCCGCTCAGGTGCGCCAAGCACCCAGAATGAGCATCAATTCTCTCGCGAAGTATTGGGACACCAGCAGTCCACTTAAACGTCTGACCATTCTTCGGGGGCAAAAGTTCCCGAAGGATTACATCGTGTCGTGGTACAAAGACTCAATGGACCCGATTTCGGACTTTTTGACGGATCCAAACCATGACACTTCCATTATCACAGGTGCAATTTCCGTAATTCGGGCGAAGCCCGCTTTGAACGACCATCAGGAATCGGTCAAAGACGTTAATGTCCAAGCCCTGAGGCTGTTCCTTAGCGGAATTCAAAATTTCCCTCTCGGAGATTATGATTTTCAGCGGAAGGACAACCAGGCTCCCCACTCCACCATCAATGGCCTGTCGATTAGCGTTCGACCGGAGTTTGAGTTGATCTACCGCGGAACCGGGAATCGTCTTGGCGCTCTGAAATTGTACTTCAGCAAATCGGATCCCCTGTCCGTGGATGCTGGGGCCATGGTTGCAATGGTCGTTAAGCAGCACACAGAACGCCACAATGCCACCCAAGAACGGGTAAATCATCGACATTGCTTCGTGATTGACGTATTCGCGAACAACATCCATGTGGGGCCGCAGGCGACCGCCCAGCGTCGAAATAGCCTCACCGCTGCATGCGACGAAATTGTTGCCCGTTGGCCCAGCATCACGTAATCCTCACACGCCAAAAATGCAAACCACGCCACTCTCCCAGCTCCTGGAATCGATTCGTGCCGGACACCAGTTCCGGTCCCGGATCGATCCGGAGCCGGAGGGTGAGTATCGAATCGTGCAAGGCAAGGACATCAACCGCAGCCGGAAAATCGTGGTGGACGAATTGACCCGCGTTGAGCAGCGCCACATCAAAGACCCTGAACGGAACTGCCTCCGGCCTGGCGAAGTGCTTTTCATGGCGCGGGGAACACGTTTAATGGCCACGGTCGTGGACGAAACGATTCCTCCTCAAACTGTGGCGGTTTCCAGTTTTCATGTTTTGGTCCCTAACACTGACCTCCTTTTGCCTGAGTATTTGGTCTGGGCAATCAATGACGAAACTGCCCAATCGTGGCTCGTAAGCAATATCAGCGGAACCACCATTCCCATGATCACTCAGAAAACGCTCCTTTCGCTCCCCCTTCCGACTCCTTCCATCCAATCGCAGCATCGTTTTGTTCAACTGCTTCGCCTTGCGGAGAAGGAACGTGAATTGGCCGAGCAACTTTACAAGACACGCCAACAAATGCTGAGAGGCATCCTCCAATCTTAATCGAAATTTCCCTTCAACATGAGCAAAGCCAAATCCGCTCCCACTAAACGCGGTAAGTCTGCGCGAAAGACTACCAAGCGCAAAAATGCGGGCGCAAAAACTACCGCGCCAACCACCCAAGACCGAAAGGACGAAATCAATCGCGTCGCTTGGGCCGCTTGCGACACGTTTCGCGGCGTGATGGACTCGTCCACCTACAAAGACTACGTCCTAACGACATTGTTTATCAAATATCTGAGCGATGTGCGTCGCCAGAAAATTGAAGAGCTAACCGAACAGTTTGGCGATGACAAAGCAATGATTCAACGCCGCCTCAGTCGTGAACGTTTTCTCATTCCGGCGAAGGCCGATTTTTACCACCTCTTCGAACACCGCAACGCCGAGAACATTGGCGCACTCATCAATGGCGCCCTTGACGAAATTGAGGACGAGAATAAAGCAAAGCTCGAAGGCGTTTTCCGGAAAATCGACTTCAACTCCGAAGTTCACTTTGGCGAAACGCGCGACCGGAACCGCCGCCTAAAACACTTGCTTGAGGATTTCTATCCGCTCGATCTACGGCCTGCCTCAGTTGGTGATGCCGATATTATCGGAGATGTTTACGAATTCTTGATCGCGCGCTTTGCAAGCGACGCCGGCAAGAAAGGCGGCGAGTTCTATACGCCCGGCGAAGTTGCCACTCTCTTGGCGCGCCTCCTGGATCCAAAACCGGGCGACCGCATCTGTGATCCGGCGTGTGGTTCTGGTTCCCTGCTTATCAAAGTCGCCAAGGAAGTCGGCAGCGAAAACTTTTCAGCTTACGGGCAGGAGAACAACAATCAAACTTACGCACTCGCGCGGATGAATCTCTTTCTTCACGGGTTGGATAGTGCGCGAATCGAATGGTGCGACACGTTGAATTCTCCCAAACTGGTTGATAACAAAGGCCGCCTCATCAAATTCGACGTTCTTGTCGCCAATCCGCCGTTTTCGCTCGACAAATGGGGAGCGGAACATGCTGCCTCGGACCGGCATGCTCGCTTTCACCGCGGTATTCCGCCCAAGAGCAAGGGCGATTTTGCGTTCATCAGTCACATGGTCGAAACTGCGGTTGAGGGTTCTGGAAAAGTCGGTGTCATTGTGCCACACGGCGTGCTTTTTCGTGGCGGCTCGGAGGGAAAAATTCGGGAGTCCTTTGTTGAGGAAAACTTGATCGAAGCTGTCATCGGCCTGCCGCCAAACCTCTTCTTTGGGACGGGAATTCCCGCCGCAATTCTGCTCTTCAACAAAGGAAAAACCACCAGTGATGTACTTTTCATTGATGCTAGCGGAAAGGACTGTTTTGAGCAGGGAACGAACCAGAACCGGCTCCGCGAGGTGGATATCGAGCGAATTGTGACGGCGTTTCGCGGTTTTTCGGATATCGAGAAGTTTGCGGCACGGATTCCGGTGGAGACGATTCGGGAGAATGAATACAATCTGAACATACCGCGGTATGTCGATACGTTTGAGGAGGAAGCCCCAGTAGATTTGAACGCAGTGCAGGTGGAGATCGATCGGCTAGAGGGCGAGTTGGTTGAGGTAAGGAGGGAAATGCGAAAATACTTGGAGGAGCTAGGAGTATGAACTGGGAGGAGGTCAAGATTGGCGAGATTGCCACGCTCATAAATGGTCGGGGTTTCAAGCCACATGAGTGGTCTTCAACAGGATTGCCCATAATAAGAATTCAGAATCTAAACGGATCTAGTGAATTCAATTTCTACACAGGAGAGTTTGCTGAAAAGATCAGAGTTCGCCAAGGTGATCTACTCTTTGCTTGGTCTGGCAGCCGCGGCTCATCGTTTGGCCCACATTTTTGGAAACGTTCCGAAAATGGACTCCTAAATTACCACATTTGGCGGATCGAATGTTCGGAACGGGTTGATAAGCTGTTTTTTTTCGCTGTCTTACAACAACTGACATTGCAGATTGAGAGTGATGCTCATGGCGCTGCCGGATTGGTTCATACCCAGAAGAATATCGTAGAGAAATGGAAAGTGCGATTGCCATCGATGCCGGTTCAACGCAAAATCGCAGCCATACTCACCACGATTGATCGGAAAATCGAAATCCAAGAGAAACTCATTGAGGCGAGAACTGAGCGTCAACGCGGATTGCGGCAACAGTTACTAAGCGGCGCAACTCGCTTTCCAGAATACCGCAATAAGCCTTGGGTAGAGCGTCGATTGGAGGATGTGGCCCAAAATGAATCGCAGCGGAACGGTAGCCGGTTCGGGACCGACAGGCTCTATGGAGTAACCAAAACGGAAGGAGTGATACCGATGCGCGAACACGTGAAAGGCGAGAAGTTCGAGCGCTGCAAGTTGGTTGAGCCGAATTGGTTTGCCTACAATCCAATGCGTCTCAACATCGGTTCGATCGCGCGTTGGCAAGGTGAACGTGAGGTGATGGTGAGTGGCGATTACGTTGTGTTTTCCTGCGACGAACGACTGCTTGCGCCTGAATATCTCGATCATCTTCGCCGGACGCGATTGTGGGAACATTTCGTGAATGCTTCTGGAAATGGGAGTGTGCGAGTTCGGATCTATTTCAAGGATCTTGGGCGAATAAGATTTTCGTTACCTCCGATAGAAGAACAACGCCGCATCGCTCAATTACTCGACACCGGCGATCGCGAAATCGTCCTCCTCAAGCGTCAACTGCATGCTCTGCGGGAGCAAAAACGCGGACTGATGCAAAAGCTACTGACTGGTGAATGGAAAGTCAGCGTGGATGAAGAGGCCGACGTGCCAAAGCCTCGCAAGAAGGCGAAAAAGAAGGACAAGGCATCTCGGAAACAGACGAGAAGGCGAAAGAAATGACCTCCTACTTCGACAGCGCCGAAAACGGTGAACGCCCCGATTCCGAGGAACGGCTGATTTCTCAAATTCCGGCGATCGAGCTGCTGATGAAAATGGGGTTCACCTATCTCCGACCGGAGGAGGCGAATGAATTACGCGGAGGCAGAACATCGCAGGTCATTCTCACCTCAATTCTGCGGCAGCAACTGGAAAAGCTGAACCGCATTTCCTACCGCGGAAACGAATATCCGTTTGATGATACCGCAATCGATGGCGCGATTGCCGCAATCACCAATCTAGCTTACGAAAGCTTGCTGCTTACAAGTGAGCAGATTTATGATTTGCTCTCTCTGGGGAAGAGCTTTCTCCAAACTGTTGAGGGCGACCGGCGTAGCTTTGATATCGGTTTTATCGACTGGGAGAACCCGGAAAATAACGCATTTCATGTCACGGAGGAATTCATCGTAGAGCGGAGTGGCTCCAAGGACAAATACAGGCCGGATATCGTGCTTTTCGTCAATGGAATCCCCCTCGCAGTTATTGAGTGCAAGCCTCCTGGCCACGTCGAAGAAGGAATCGATGATCACCTGCTTAAGCAGCAGGAAGACGGAATCACCAAGCTCTATCAGTATTGTCAGATTCTTGGAGCCATCGACAAAGAATCCGGGATGTATGGCACGCTGGGGACGAAGAAGAAGTTTTGGAGTCAGTGGAAGGCCGAGGTCAATCAATCAGCCTTGCGCAAAATCGTCAATGCTCATTTGCCGGATGAAGATCGAGTGAGGCTTTTTTGGAGACGTGCAGAATCTGCCCGGGTCGCCGAAGATCCTGCGGAACGGCTCCCAACTGCCCAAGACCGGTTCCTTTTTGCCCTTTTTCGGCCAGAGGAGCTTCTGAAGTTGACCCGCCTGTTTGTCCTCTATGACGCCGGAGAGAAGAAGATTGCGAGATACCAGCAATACCGCGCGGTTCGCAATGCTCTGGAGCGAGTGAAAACTCGAACGGACGAAGGCGTGCGTCGAGGTGGAGTGGTTTGGCACACCCAAGGCAGTGGGAAGTCGCTCACGATGGTGATGTTAGGTAAATCGATTGCACTCGATCCGGACCTTGCGGGATCTCGCCTGATTCTGGTGACGGATCGCGTGGAGTTGGATAAGCAGATTCGCGATACGTTTCGCTACTGTGGCTATGACCCGGTTCTCGCCAAGGATGGTCAGGATCTCCGACAGCTCATCGAAGGCGGCAAACGGACGGTGGTTACCACGGTGATCAACAAGTTTGAACGCGCGGTAAAGGGGCGCAAAAACCTGGATGAAGACGAGAACCTCTTTGTGTTGGTCGATGAAGGGCACCGGACGAACTTCGGTTCCTTTCATGCCCTCATGCGCAAAGCCCTGCCCCGTGCCTGTTACCTGGGTTTTACCGGCACGCCGGTGATGAAGCAGGATCGGAACAATGTGAAGGTCTTTGGAGATTTCATCGATAAATACACGATTGATGAAGCGGTGGAAGACGAGGCAGTGGTTCGCCTGCTTTACGAAGGTCGCCACATCGAGCAGGAGGTCGATCAGAGGACTCTGGACAAGTGGTTTGAACGCCTGATGCGCGATCGTTCAGAGAGAGAGAAAGCCGATTTTAAGCGGAAGTTTGGCAACGCCGATCATGTCAATCGATCTGAACAGAGGCTGGAGGCGATTGCCTGGGACATCAGCGAACATTTTGCAAATCGGTTTCAGAGCACAGGAGCCAAGGGGCAACTGGTGGCCCCACGAAAGGACGTGGCCCTTCGCTATCATCATATGTTGAACCAGATTGGTATGGTTAGCAGCGAGGTTCTCATTTCAGGGCCAGACAACCGGGAGGATGAGGAGGATTGTGATGAGGCGGCAGTGCCAACGGTTCGCAAATTTTGGAAGGAAATGATGGATCGCTTCCGAACGGAGGAGCGCTACAACGAAAGTTTGATCAACCGGTTCAAAGGGCGCAAAGACCCCGAGATTATTATCGTGGTAAGCAAGCTTCTGACCGGTTTTGACGCGCCTAACAACACCGTTCTTTACATCGACAAGCCGCTGAAAGGGCACACGCTGCTCCAAGCTATCGCGAGGGTGAATCGACGGCGGGAAGGAAAAGACTTTGGCTACATCATCGACTACTACGGTGTTTTGGGGGATTTGAACCGAGCGCTATCCAGCTACGAAGCTTTGGCGGAGTTTGAGGAGGACGATTTGGCCCGCGCCCTGACCCCGATTGAAGAGGAGACGCAGAATCTTCCCCAGGCCCACGCCGATCTTTGGGCAGTCTTCGCGGAAGTGAAGAACCGGAAGGACGACGAGCAATTTGCGCAGTGCCTTCAGTTTCAGGATCGGCGCGATTTGTTCTACGAGCGGCTGAATCGATTCTCCCGGTTGTTTGAAATGGCCATGTCGTCGATGAAGTTTCTCGAAAAGACACCGGAGGCGACCGTGCAGCGTTACCGTGAGGATCTGCGCTACTTCCAGAAGCTCAGGACGAGGATTCGCAAGCGTTACGCAGAAGAAGTTGACTACCAGGAATACGAAAAGCGAATTCAGAAGCTCATCGATCGCTATGTCGGAGCAGGAGAAGTTACCCAGGTAACTGAGTTGGTGGATATCTTCGACAAAGAAAAATTCGATGCCGAGGTCGAACAGTTAGAAGGCAAAGCTTCGCGTGCTGACACCATTGCCCACCGCACAGAGCGAACTATTCGTGAAAAGTGGGACGAAGACCCTGTCTTCTACGACCGCTTCTCAAAGATCCTCAAGAAAGTGATCGCCGACTTCAGGGCGCAGCGTATCACCGATGCTGAATACCTTGAGAAAGTCACCGACGTGCTGCATACGGTTCGAAATCGAGGTGAAGACGAAACGCCCGAGCCCTTGAAACATCGTGAGGAAGCTCGCGCGTTTTACGGGCACGCGTTGGATACGCTCGAATCCGCCGGGAACCGCAAAAATTGGTGCGCGGAGATTGGCCTGGCTGTGGACGAGATCGTAGTCGGCAATCTGGTTGTCGATTGGACAGATAAGGATGAAATCAAGAACCGCATTCGAAATGAAATTGAAGACTACCTTCTCAAGTTCGCCAAGGAGCAGGACATAGAGTTTGGCTTCGATGAGATTGACCGATTTCTCGATGATGTCCTACCTACCGCGGAGACGCGCTATCACCGATGAGACACGAGATCGACTACGGCTCCGGCAAGATTGAATTCGAGCTGCGGTATCGCGCTGCGGATTCGATCAGCTTCACCGTAAAACCGAGCGGGGAAGTCGAAGTGATTGCGCCAAAGAAAAAGCCGCTTGAGGCGATTCAGGACCGCGTCTTGAAGAGAGCGAAATGGATTCGCAAGCAACAACGTGAGTTTGAGACCTACGAAAACAGGGCCGATGACAGACGATATGTTAGCGGAGAATCCTGTCGTTACCTTGGCCGGCAATACCGGCTGCGGGTGGTCGAGCAAGAACCGCTTGGAGTCGCGATGTCCCGCCCTCACCTTCGAGTTTCGGTGCGTAATCGGCACGATTCGGAGGAAATACAACGGCGCCTCGAATCATGGCTTCGTGAACGCGCCAAGATTCGATTCTCAGAGCGCTTTGAGCGATGCCTCGAACAAGTTCGCCGCCATGGCATCACGAGCGAAGGCTTCAAGCTTCGCCGGATGGCTAAGCGCTGGGGATCTTGCTCCAGGGCTGGTGAGATTCTACTGAATCCCGAATTGATCAAAGCGCCCGTCGATTGCATTGACTACGTGATTCTTCACGAACTCTGCCACCTCAAGGAATTCGAACACTCTCCTGCATTCTACCGGCTCCAGGATCGAGTCTGTCCAGACTGGGTTCGCCGAAAACACAGGCTTGAACGGGTGGAACTCTGATCGCAACTACGACTTTCGTGCGTTTGGGCAGGGTTTCTCCTCCATCCAATCAACCCGATGAAACCCACATTCGAAAATCTCGTGCAGCGCATAGTGTTCGGATCCAACCCAGGCTCCGCCGCGCTCTGAGATCGGAGCATTGCAGTGAGGGCACCGATACTCGTTCAGCTCTTCCGTCGCCAACTCCAACTCAGTTTGCAGCTCCTTGAGCGCTTCTCCGCTTGCTAGTTTTTCAAGCGTAGCCCGCGGGTGCTTTTCGTAAATGTCGGGTAGTACCACGCGGAGAACTTCGATGGCGATGTCTTCAGCCTTCTTTCTGAACGTCGTAATGGCAATTTTGTCAGCAAGTGGCGGGCTGAAGTTCAGAATGTCGATTTCGAAAGCGGCTGATGCTCCTAGGATAAGAAGCGATCTTCGAGCACGAAAAAAGGCGATCTGAAATTCAGACCGCCTTTGATCACGTCGAGTTTGCTGACCGAGTCAGCGATTCCCTAGCTTAGCGATTGAAGGTTCCGGTTTCGCCGCGGAAGGTGACTTCCACGTCCTTTTTCTGATGAGGCTTGGTGTTGGTTTCACCGGCCGCGCCGCGGTATTGGACGAGTTGGCTGCCTTGTTGCTGTTGCAACTGCTCGGAGCGTCCATTTTTGAGTTCGGACAGTTCGGCTGAGGCTCCGCGGTAGGTGATCGTTGAATTTTTCATTGTCGTATTTTGGTTGGAATGGGATTGAATTGGTTGATTGAGCGAATCAGAGGTTCGTTAGCGATTGAAGGTTCCGGTTTCGCCGCGGAAGGTGATTTCCACGTCCTTTTTCTGATGAGGCTTGGTGTTGGTTTCGCCGGTTGCGCCGCGGTATTGGACGAGTTGGCTGCCTTGTTGCTGTTGCAACTGCTCGGAGCGTCCATTTTTGAGTTCGGACAGTTCGGCTGAGGCTCCGCGGTAGGTGATCGTTGAATTTTTCATTGTCGTA
>CAXBMO010000047.1:0-19472 GCA_963977015.1 uncultured bacterium
ACCAAATCCTAGCAGAACTATCGTTTTGAGGTGTCCAGGTTTCTGGATCAGGTCACCTGGTGGAGGCCCTGGCGCACGCCCCCGAACCGCTCTCCGTTCCAGAGCCGTCCGCTGACGCGTCCGGCTCTTCCACTCCGAGCAGTTCGGGGGCGTCGCAGGAAGCAGTTGCATCCGCGCCGCCCCTGCTCTAAACACTAACCACTGCTTCCACGTCTGTCTGCAATTCTAACGATCACAGGGACATCCCCAGAAAGTGATATGGCCCGAGTAGTGGAGGACTGGGCGCGAGCAAATAACATTCAATTATGAAGGAGCTTATAACCCTGAATGTCTCTGTGGAATCCCTGTCGGCACAGAAGAAAGGGCTTACTAAGAGCTCCTATTGGGTCTTTCAGGAAATGTGTGACTCCTTTCCTGAATTTGTTCACCCGTCATCTGAATTATTCCACTTTGAAGGTTGCTTGGGAGATGGAGCGACCGATAAGGTCGTAAAAAAACTCATCTCTCTTGGGGTTGCTTTAATTTGGGAAAAATATCCATTTTCATCGGAAACTCTTGGTCATCAAGTTGAAGGATGTCGTGTTTTTGACAAAACTGATTTTGACAATGCTGAGTATCTTGTTTGCAGACCTGTTGACCAAATCGCTGAGCAAAGAGGTGATCCTGATAGTAACGGGGTTTTGGACTTTAAGGCAGATACTTGGAAAAAGAGTAAGCCAATTGGATACGCATGGTACGGAGGCGTATATTGTTTAGATACTTTTTACCATGAAATCTCATGTTTATTTCCCGAGGTAACCAAGCGAGGGGTTAGAGGTAAGGCTCCTATTGTTGAATTGTCATCTTCGGTTATCTTGCCTCAAGTGATGAACACGGTTGTAGACGAAGCCTCAGGAGAGGTGCTTAAAGGTGAAAAAAGAAAAGGCTGCGCGATTCAAGACATTTTTATGCCACACCAACCTCAGTACGACCGCAAGGTCCTGCCAAGTAGTTTCGATGTTGCTATAACAATGGAAACGTGGCACTGGCCTCAGGTCAGAAATGCAGCTCGTCCTTGGGTAATTGCTTCAAAGCGATTTTCCTCTTGGTGTAAACAAAACAGACTTAACATCGACTGGGTCCCCGTTGATTTGGTTTGATCTTTGTGGGGGATTCTTAGTAATTTGATTAAATGTCAAAGTTCGATTCGCCAAACAATCTTGGTTTTGATTGTAAGAAGAATGTGGATTACTGGCAAAAAGATACGGTCATGGTAATTCTCTTGGTGAATAAAACAATAATTAGATGCTATGGGGGGCGGGCTTTTTTTACGTAGAATATCGTCATAACCATAAATGCGTCCCTCTTGAACGCAAAACAGCGGCGCCCAAGGGACGCCGCTGTCTTTGGTAATTGAAGGGGTAAAGACCCCATTGGAGTGCTGACTTAGTAGCGGTAGTGGGTCGGCTTGTAAGGGCCTTCCTGCTTGACGCCGATGTAGTCGGCCTGCTCGGGGGTGAGTTCGGTGAGCTTGGCGCCGATTTTCCCGAGGTGGAGTTTGGCCACTTCCTCATCGAGTTCCTTGGAAAGGAGATAGACCTTGTTCTCGTATTCGTCCTGCTTCTTCCAGAGATCGATCTGCGCGAGCGTCTGGTTGGCGAAGCTGTTGGACATCACGAAGCTGGGGTGACCCGTGGCGCAACCGAGGTTGACGAGACGGCCCTTGGCCAGGATGTAAATGCTGTTTCCGCTGGGGAAGGTGTATTTGTCGACCGCGCCTTCGGACTCTTCCTTGATCTTGGTGCAGGTCACGCCTTCGGCCTTGTCGAGTTTGTCCATTTGGATCTCGTTGTCGAAGTGACCGATGTTACAAACGATGGCCTGATCCTTCATCTTCTCCATGTGCTCGAAGCGGATGATGTCGTAGTTGCCGGTCGTGGTGACGTAAATGTCGCCCCAGCCGAGGGTTTCCTCGACGGTGGTGACTTTGAATCCTTCCATCGTCGCCTGCAGCGCGCAGATCGGATCGATTTCGGTAACGACGACTTGGGCGCCCATGCCTTTCATGGCCTGCGCACAACCTTTGCCGACATCGCCGTAACCGCAGATGACGGCGACCTTGCCTGCGATCATCACGTCGGTGGCACGCTTGATCCCGTCGATGAGGGACTCGCGGCAGCCATAGAGATTGTCGAATTTCGACTTGGTGACGGAATCGTTCACGTTGATGGCCGGGAAGAGCAGTTCGCCAGCTTCGACCATTTGGTAGAGGCGATGAACGCCAGTAGTGGTCTCTTCGGAAACACCCTTGAGCTCCGGAACAACTTCGTGCCAAAGGTTGGGGGTTTCGCCGTTGATGTCGACGAGAAGCTTCTTGATGATTTGAACTTCGTAGCTGTCGGATTCGGACTCGGTCTTGGCCCAGTCGGAACCGTTCTCCAGTTGGTAACCTTTGTGGATGAGCAAGGTTGCGTCACCACCGTCGTCGACGATGAGCTGAGGGCCTTTGCCACCGGGGAAGGTGAGGGCCTGCTGGGTGCACCACCAGTATTCTTCGAGCGTTTCACCTTTCCAGGCGAAAACCGGAGTGCCGGTCGCAGCAATGGCGGCAGCGGCGTGATCCTGGGTCGAGAAGATGTTGCAGCTTGCCCAGCGGACATCGGCACCAAGTTCGTTCAGCGTTTCGATCAAGACCGCGGTCTGGATCGTCATGTGAAGGGAGCCGGTGATGCGAACGCCGGCGAGGGGCTTCTCCGCAGAGTATTTTTCACGAATCGCCATCAAGCCTGGCATTTCGTGTTCGGCAATTTCAATTTCCTTGCGGCCGAAATCAGCGAGGCTGATATCGGCAACTTTGTAATCAGTGAAGTCAGAGGACATGAGTCAGTTGTTCAGTAGAGTAGTTGAGTGGGGTGGTTAGCTGACGCCGGCTGCGGATTGGAGCTGAGACACGCGGTTCGTATCTTCCCAGGTGAGGGCGTCGAGGTCGTCTTCGCGTCCAAAGTGACCGTAGTTGGTCGACTTGCGGTAGATGGCGCGCTTGAGGTTGAGTTGATCGACGATGTCGGCAGGCTTGAAGGAGAAAACTTCCTTCACGGCACGCTGAATCGCGGCTTCTTCAATGGTGTTGGAACCGAAGGTCGCGACATTGATGCTGACCGGATCCGGGTGACCGATGGCGTAGGCAACCTGGAGTTCGCAACGATAGGCGAGATCGGCCGCCACGATGTTTTTGGCAACCCAGCGGCAGAAATACGCGGCCGAGCGGTCGACTTTGGAAGGGTCTTTTCCGGAAAAGGCGCCTCCTCCGTGTCTTCCCATTCCGCCGTAGGTATCGACGATGATTTTGCGTCCGGTGAGACCGCAATCGCCTTCCGGACCGCCAATGATGAAGATGCCGGTCGGGTTGATCAGGAGTTCGGTGTCATCCGTCAGGAGATTTTCCGGCAACTCCTTGCGGACGAGATCTTCTTCGAGGATTTCGCGAATCTCGGGAGTGGTGATGTCCTTGCTGTGTTGGGTTGAAACGACGACGGCGGTGATGCGCTCGGGCTCGCCTTGATCGTTGTATTGAATCGAAACCTGAGTCTTGGAATCGGGGCGCAACCAGGAGTGCGTGCCGTTCTTGCGCAAGTCGGTCAATGCTTTGCCGAGTTGGTGAGAGTAGGCGACCGGTGCCGGCATCAAGCTTGGCGTCTCTTTGACCGCGAAACCGAACATGAGGCCCTGATCGCCAGCACCCTGCTCGTCGGTGGTCTTGTCCTGCGCTCCGCCGACATCCACGCCTTGCGCGATGTCTGGAGACTGCTGGCCGAGGGCGTTGGTGAGGAAGAAGGTGTCGGCGTTGAACTTGCAGTCGTCGTTGGTGTAGCCGATCTCGGTGATCGCCTCCTTGACGATTTTCTGGTAGTCGAAATCAGCTTTGGTCGTGATTTCTCCGCCCAAAACGACGAGATTATCTTTGACCATCGTTTCACAAGCAACCCGGCTATCGGGATCTTGTTCGAGACAGGCGTCGAGCACGCTGTCACTGATGGTATCGCTTACTTTGTCGGGGTGACCCTCGGTTACGGATTCGGAAGAGAAGATAAAAGCCATGGTCTTAGATGAAGAACATATTTACAAATCGTGATATGTTGATGTATTGGACTGGAAACTGATGGCGTCAATCTTAAAATCGCTTCGTGGACTGGCCGATCCTACCCGGCTCCGAATTTTGTTCCTCCTGCAGAAAGAAAATCTGACGGTGGCCGAGTTGCAGGAAATCCTCGCCATGGGGCAGTCGCGCATTTCGACACAACTCGCGCAGCTCAAGAAAGCGGGCCTGGTGACAGACCGGCGATCCGGCAAGAATGTGATTTATGGATTGGATACCGGGGACGAGAGCCTGGACCTGACGTCCCTGCTGAATGCCGCGCGGCTGGAAGTGGATGAGGCGCCGAAAGACGAGGCGGCGCTGGATTTGTTGCTCCGAAAGCGGGGCGATCAGATGCGGGCGTATTTTGACCAATTGGCGGGAAAGTTTGGCCGAAGTTATCTTCCGGGCCGCAGTTGGAAGTCGCTGGCCGAGACGCTTCTGAAACTGATGCCGCCGATGGTGATCGCGGACCTGGGAGCCGGCGAGGGGACGTTTTCGCAACTGTTGGCGCAACGGGCGGAACGGGTTATCGCGATCGACAACGCCGAGAAAATGGTCGAATACGGCGCGGATCTGGCCCGCCAAAACGGCGTGAAGAATCTGGAATATCGCCTTGGCGACCTCGAAAATCCGCCGATCGAACCGGAAACGGTGGATTTGGCGTTCTTCAGCCAGGCGCTCCATCACGCGAACAAACCGGAACGAGCGGTGGAAGCCGCGTTCGAGATTCTCAAGCCGGGGGGCCGGATCGTAATTCTGGATCTCTTAAAACACACGTTCGAGGAGGCGCGCGAAATCTACCTGGATACCTGGCTCGGGTTTGCCGAGGTCGAATTGCACGATTTTCTGAAATCTGCTGGCTTTTCGGCGATTGAGATGACGATTGTCGACCGTGAAAGCGAGCATCCGCACTTCAACACGCTCCTCAGCATTGCAACCAAACCTTCCTAGACTTTTGAATCGAATTTTCTCCCTCGCGACGATCTTCACGTTTTTGACCGTTTCACTTCCGGCGGCGGATTGGAAGATGGTGAATGAGACGGCGCGCACTGAACGGAGCGCGCCCGATTTGCTCTATGTGAAGCGACTGGTGCAGGCGACTCCGGGGCGGGTGGCGGCGGTTGAACTCACCTTTTTTCGTTCCTCGGAGTGTCGACTCGATGTCATTGATCTGCCGAATCGTGCGTCGCTGAATGCGACCGCCTTTGCGACCAAATTTGAGGAGCGATCCTGTTTTGCGGGCGTCAACGGCGGTTTCTTTACCCCGGAACATCAGCCGATGGGCCTGGTCGTTTCCGATGGGAAACGGATCAATCGCTTTTCGTCGACGAGGCTTTTGAGCGGCGTTGTTTATTCGGATCACAAGGGAATCCATATCGTCCGGAGAAGCGCGTTTCGCGATCACCCAAAAATCAATGCCCTGCTCCAATCCGGCCCATATCTCGTTGAGAATGCCCAAGGAATTCGTGGGCTGGAAGCTACGAAATCACGCCGTCGATCCTTCATCGCGACGGATTGGCGGGGAAACTGGGCGATTGGCGCGACGTCTTCCGTGACGCTCGCGGAACTGGCCGAAATCCTGGCGAGCTCCAATCCGGTGACGGGTTGGAAAGTGAATCGCGCCCTCAACCTGGACGGAGGTTCGTCGACCGGTTTTTTCTACGATCGAACGACGGGCGGCGATATTTCCGACCCACCGTGGAAATCGGTGCGGAACCTTCTCGGCGTTCGCGCGAAGTAGCCTACTTGCCAACCGCGAGTCGACTTGCGAGCATTTCAGGCAGGCCGACGTCTTTGATTTTTTGCTGCGCGGTCGCCAGATCGTATTCCAGGCGGCGGATGGTCACCTCCATGTTTTCGGCGTCGTAAATCGCATAGCACGATCTCCAATCGCCATCGCGGGGCTGGCCAACGCTTCCCGCGTTGATGAAGTATTTGCGGCCGGTCTCGATGTGAATGGTATCTCCAGCCACCGCATCAACGGAGCCGTCCTTGACATAAAATCGCGGCGTATGGGTGTGCCCGTGAAAGCAGACGGGAGTGAATTGATAGCTGAAGCTCGCCATCGCATCGAATTTGTTGGTGACGTAGCCCCAGCCACTTGGGGTGTCCAATGTGGCGTGAACAATCGTGAAATCGCGCACCTGACGCACCATTTTCATGGTTCTGAGCCACTCGCGATCTTCCTCGCTCAAGTTCTCGCGAGTCCAGCGCAACGCGTGAGCCGCCAACGGGTTGAGTGCATCCAACTGGGTGTCGATGGAGGCTTCCTCATCGTGATTCCCCTTCACCACCGGACAATCCAAATCACGAACGATTTTTACGCATTCGGTCGGGTTGGCATTGTATCCGACAACATCCCCCAAACAGACATAGTGAGTGCAGTCATTGTTGGCTGCATCCATGAGAACCGCTTCAAGAGCTTCGAGATTAGCGTGGATGTCGCCAAAGACCGCGTATTTCATTCGTTAGTTTGTCCGAAAATGGGGTTGGTGTAAGCCCGGGATCGAAGCTCACATCATCGAACGAACACCTTTCGGCTGCCTTGCCTTCGTTTTCAAGGGCGAATCGGGCTGATTATCCGCATTCTCTCGTTCTCGACCCGCTCGGGAATGCGTTGGGATTGGGGAATGCCCAGCTTCTCCTCGAGATCACGAATACTGACGATCAGGGTCGGTCGCCAGACCATGACGCCTTGTTGGATCAAGACCTGTTTGCCCTGTTCGTAGATCCGCATGAGCACTTCATACGCTTTTTTCTCCTCTCCCGGACACTTGGCCAATTGGTAGGCGTAAAAGCGGTAAAAGAAGCTCGGCGCGTTTGGAATCCGGCTGGCTTCCAGGTAGATTTGGGCGGTGGCACAGGGATCTTTAAATCGTTCGCGATAAACGCCTCCCAAATCCCGCCAAAGCCACGGATCGTGAGGATTCCACTTGATGCCCTGTCGCAAAATCGCTTCGCCACGGCGTTCATATTCCTTGGCGCGCGGCTCGCGAAGCGGTTCCGGCAGGGTGCGATCGTCCAGGCGATACCAGGCGCTCGCGTTGGCGTAGAGGTGCCACGCTCCGGTCGCCCAACTCTCCGCATCCCGTGGTTGAAGCAGCATCACCAGCCGATATTTCTCCTCCAACTGATCCCAATCCTGCGTTTCCCAGAAGGCGTTTGCTTTCAGGGTGAAAAACGTGGCCACCATGTATCGCAAACCTCCCAAAATCCCGATAAACCCCTGAACGCCAATCTGTTCGGTGGCTGATGATGCCTGGTGTTGGGGCAGGAACCCTTCGGAACGAAGATTCTTGAGCAGCGAATTCTCAATCGGAACCCGGACGAATCCCGCCAGAATCACGACGGTCAGAACCAACGTCAGTTTGTGCGGCAGGAGCCGTGCGAATTTGAGAATGGGTTCGGGAAGCTTCATCAGGTTCGCTCAAAGTTCCTTGTCCACGAAGATCAACTGGCTCAGCAGAAGAAAGAGAGCGAGGTAGAAAAAGCCGAGTCCCGTCATCTGCAGGGCCGCACCCGTCGCCAGCGTTGAGCCGGTGATCACTTCATCGACGACGTCAAACATCGCCAGATTGGGAAACAGGAGTCTGAGGAGATTCGAGACGATGATTCCTCCCAGTCCGACCCCTTCGTCGAACCAGTAGTCCATCGCGATTTGGTGAAAGTGCCCGATGAACACGACCATCGTCGTCGAGACAATCGTGAAGAGCGAACTGGAGGCAAAGGTCGAGATGAAAAGCGTCACCACGGTGATGACGCTCGCCTTGAGAAACAGCGCCCAGAATCCCCAGAACAGGCTGAGGGTGACGCCCTGCTTCCGGGCCGCTTCGATGGTTCGGGCCTGATCCTCCATACTGATCGCTTCGCCTTTCGCCGCGAATTGCAGTTCCGACATCATCTGGACTTCCACCGCGGGAATTTTCCACATGACGAGCAGGCACATGAGCCCAAACATCGCGAACAGGGCGATCGCGTTGACCGAAATCACGCCGAGGAGGCGCCCCGCCAGGTATTCGAACCGGGGAACCGGTTTGGAGAGAATGGTGTAAAGCGTTCGATCCTCCACATCGCGAGGGAGGAGGAGGGACGTCGCCGAGATGGAATAGACCATCGAGAAGACATACATCGCTCCGAACGACCACCGTTTGATCTGCAATAGGTGATCAACCGGCTGCCACAACAGCCCAATCGCCACGATCACGAGGATCAAAGCCGCGAAAACGAGGAGAAAGTAGAACACCTTCATCCGCACGAGCTGCACGATCGTGTTCTGCGCCAGAACCCAGATGCGGGAAGGCGAAAACGCGAATGCCGGCAGAATCGAAGACGGCTGATCTTGGGAAGTTGTCGAGTGGTCGGAATTCACAGAAGTCGACTAGGTTGGGTTTAAAGGTGTTTTTTCCGGAGCATCCTGGGCGTCGGTCGCGTCGAGGAAGAGTCGTTCGAGCGAGGTTCGTGGTTTTCCGCTTCGGACCAGTCGCGCCTCCTTCTCCTCGTCGATCAGGTTCCGAATTTTGCCCAACAATTCCGGGTTCGCGCCTTCCAGAATCAGTTCTTCCTGGCCTTCAACTTTGGTGAGTTCCTCCAGCGTCCCCTCGCGCACCATGCGGCCCTGTGACATGATGCCAACGCGATCGCAGACTTCCTGAACCTGTTCGAGCAGGTGCGAACACAGAATCACCGATTTTCCGCTCTCTTTCATTTGGAAGACGAGGTCACGAATCGCCCGCGAGCCCCGGGGATCGACACCGGCCGTTGGTTCGTCCAGCACGACCAGTCGCGGCTCATGGATGACGGCCTGGGCCAGACCGATTCGCTGCAGCATTCCTTTCGAGTAACCGCTCAACTGGCGTTCTGCGGCTTTCTCCAATCCGACCATCTTCAGCAGCTCCGGAATCCGTTCGTCGAGATGCTGACGACTCAACCCACAAAGCCTCCCGTAAAATCGCAGGGTCTCCCGTCCGGACAGGTGTTTGTAAAAGTAGGGATTCTCCGGCAGAAACCCGACATCCGCGCGGCTGCCGACCTTTCCGCTATCGACTCCGAAAACCGCGGTTGACCCCATCGTCGCGCGAATCAGCCCCAGAATCACCTTCATCGTGGTCGATTTTCCCGACCCGTTTGGACCGATCAGCCCGTAAACCTCGCCTTCACCGACATGAAAGCTCAAATCGATCACGGCGGCGACTTTTTGGCGCATGAACGAGGTGTGAAACACCTTGGTCAGGTTTTCAACAAGGACGGCTGGAGGGGCTTGGCTCATGGAGATGGGAAACGAGACCTACCGAATGTTGAAGCCAACGACTTCGTCAAGGGGCTCTGCTTCGGAAATATCGACTTTTTGGATGTGGTGAGCGAGGGAGCTATCGCGGATTTCCTGAACAAATCCATTCACTTCTTCTTCCTCGTCGCCCTGGACCATGAGTTCGACTCTGCCATCAGGAAGATTTTTGACCCAACCCGAGATGTCGAATTCCTTCGCGAGTTGCTTGGTGGTGAACCGGAAGCCAACGCCTTGGACGCGGCCTTCAAAGAATACATGTTTGGCAGTCATGACTGGGATGGTAGGAGATGATGCGTGGGCTGAGTTACCGTTTCGTTACGGCATTGTCCGTAATTGGCGACAATTTTTCATTGGCAGCAAAGGAGAGATCTGGGATTCTGTAAGGGTAATAACGAAGAAGCGAACTATGGAAATTGAGGCTGGGGTCAATGAGCAAATCAAAACGTTGCTTCGGGATGGGCAGACCGAAGTGGCGGTTCGCTTGTTGGTTGCGAACTCGGATCTGAATTCCGAAGCGGCAAGTGCTCACATCGCTGAGATCGCGAAAAACGTAAGGACTGAACCGGTCATTCCAACCGCGTCGGTGGATTTCCTGCATGCCAAGCAGGAAGAGAAACAGGCGGCGGATTATCGAAAGCCCGTTAAGAATCCAGGCCGGTTCCTGTGGCCGTTCCGTTTCGCCCTTCGGCATCTCCTTTGCCTCACCCAGCTAGCTGTCATGTTTGTCGCGGGTGGTATTTTGGGGGCCGTTTGCGGGGCCATTGGTTATTTCCTGAATCTGCGGGTTTTTCGAGCCGGTTACCGGTGGTTCACCGCATTTTTCGCCTATCTTCTGGCCATCGTCGCATCCCTTGCCCTTTACCTGTTTGGAGCGGTTGCGATGGAGATCTTTCTGCCCGCGGAAGAAGTGGAGAAGTATCGGAATTTTGACGTGACGCCTTATCTGCCGATGGATGAAATTCGGGAGGCGATCCCTTCGGAAGTCGAGCTCCCAGGTCAGGAAGGCTCTGATCGCGAAGGGGGAACCTGATCATCCCATTTCGCCACTCTTCTGGAAACGGTCTGCACGATGAGCCAGAGCACCGGCGGAATCACCAGGCTGAGGAGGGTCGCCAGGGGGAGATTCTCGTGTCCGAAGTGCCCGATCGCAGCAAAGACGAAGCCGAGCGGAAGGTTGCCACATGCCAGCGCGAGAACATAGAGGCGAAGTGGCATCCTGGCCAGGCCTGCGGAACAGGCGATGATTTCCGGCAACATCGGCAGCCAGCGGGAGAGAGCCACGATCCACCCTCCACGCTTTTTGAACATCTGTTCGGCACGTTCCAAATCGCCTTGCCCGATGAAGCGTAGCGCCATGCCGCGGCCAAAACGGCGGCAAAGCCAGTAGGCGAGCAGTCCGGAAAGAATCGACCCCGCCGCTCCGAGCAAGCCGCCAATCAGGATGCCGTATCTCCAGCCCAAACCCGCGATGATGAGCGTGTTGGGAAGCGGGAGAAAGAGATCGGAGACAAGGAGGGTGATTCCGGCGAGCCAGGCCCAGGACTTGAAGCCGTCCAGCCAGGCGCGGGATCCTTCCCACGTGAACATCGCCTCAAAGTAGTCGCCCCAGATCAGGAAGGGGACGAGCACGAGGAGCGCCAAGGTGAGAAAAAGCGGGACAAGCCGTGACGAAGGGGGCATGATTTCGATGGAGGTATGAAGCTTCGATACCAAAGCCCCTAAACAGCAACTGCAACCTGCACGCCATGAAAACTACCCTAATTTGCACCATTCTGTCAGGTTTGATCCTGCAACTCGTGGCCGCCGGACCGGTTCCCAAACCCCTGGAGATGTTTCCCGGAAAATCCGACCTGGAAGCGGCGGTTTATCCTCTGGGTTGGGCCAACAACGGCACCCACATCGCGCTTCTCATTGCCCAGCCGAACGAAGCCGCTGACGAGCGGAATTGGGAAGTCGTCATCACCGATTTGGCGAGCGACAAGGTCGTATTTACGAAGGCGATTCAGTATCCGGCCGAGGCTGGATTCGCGAGATTCTGGTCCGAGCACGGGAATGCCGTGGAAGCCGCCTGCCGTGAGCAAGGCGTTGAGAGAGTGGCGATGCGGGTTCATCCCTTTCCCGCGCTTCTGGGGCGAAATGGTCAGGACATTTACGAGGCGCATCTTGGAACCCACTGGAAGGAGGAACCCAATTTTCTCTACGATGGAATCAATAAGCTGGAACTGAAGCTGTCGAATGAGGGGAAGGAGAAAACGATTTTGGAGAAGTCATGGCCGCAATGGTTTCCGCTTTCGGCGAGCCTGGTTGGTTATATTCCGAATCCTGAGGGAACCCGAATCGCCGTGTTGTTGAGCTTGGTGGAGCGCGGTTATGAAGGACCGCCCCACACCCGTCACGTCTTGATTACCGGATCCCGGGTTGGCGAGCGGTTCTAGCTGGGGCTAACCTTTCGAAATCGCCTCATCGAGATTGAGGAGGATGTTGGCGATGTAAAACCACGCCGCCAGTTCCGAAGGCGAACCCTTGAACTGCGGCCTCACGACTTTCGCCGGCTCGGCAATAAGCTGATTCGCGCTCTCCGGCGTCAACTCTGACATTTTGCCCTGGTATAGCGTCTGCAAATGATGAAGCTCCGCGTTTGTGGCGGGCCGCTGCAGGGCGAGTTGGAACGCATGGTGGAGACGTGCTTGAAAGTCGGAACCCGGCGCGGTCGTCAGAACGCGGTCCGCCAATCCCAGCGCCATTTCGATATAAGCCGGATCGTTGAGCAGAGTGAGCGCCTGCAGTGGCGTGTTGGTTCGGCCACGTTTTACGGTGCACGCTCCGCGATCAGTCGCGTCAAAGCTGACGAAACTGGGGTAGGGGGCCGCCCGGCGATAGACGATGTAGATTCCGCGGCGAAAGCGATTTTCGTCCTTCGCATCAATCCATTTCGGCTCGTTGCGACCGACTTGGCGCCACATTCCCGGCGGTTGATACGGCATGACTGGTTCGCCACCCATCCTGGTCGAGAGCAGCCCGCTTGCCGCCAAGCCATGGTCGCGAATCCCCTCTGCGCTCAGGCGGAACCGTGGGCCTCGCGCATAAAAATGATTCATCGGGTCGACCTGCTTCAAATCGGGACGCATGCGCGAGTCCTGCCGGTAGGTTGAACTCAGCACGATCTTCCTCAGCACCTGTTTCATGTTCCAACCGCTCTCCATGAATTCCACGGCAAGCCAATCGAGCAACTCGGGATGCGTGGGAGGCTCGGATTGGGTACCAAAATCTTCGAGAGTCGCGACGATTCCGTGTCCAAAAATCTCGTTCCACCAACGATTGACGGCGACGCGTGCGACCAGTGGATTGTCCGTGCTGACTAACCATTGAGCAAAGCCGAGACGGTTCCCCGGCAGCCCCGGATCCAGCGGATGAAGGATTGCCGGTGTCGCCATCTCAACTTTCTCCGCCGGATTCAGATAATTGCCGCGTTTCATTACACGGGTCTCACGCATTTCCTCTTGTTCCACCATCACTAGGGTTGTGTCCGGTTCGATGCCGGAAAGCTTGCGCTTCGTCTCCGCGATCTGACGGTTGAGCTTGGCCAACTCCGGGTTCTCATCCAGGAAGAAATCGTCGAGGGTTTTCTTGTCCTTCGCGGAACGCTTTCCGGCTTCCGTCTTGATGATGTTGGCAATGTTTTCCGGAATGCTGATCGCGATGGGATCTCCCTTCAACACCGCCAACCGCAGTCGCCCGATCACCCGGCTGCCGCCGTAAAACTGGTCGAGTTCGATCCTCAAGCCTTCGCGGGAATTCACGGGATGATCCGTCTTGAAGGCAATCCAGTGATCCTTGCCAAATTCCGGGTTGATCGCCCAGGCGCTGCGCGGCTGATTATCTCCGTCGATCGCCAGATTGGGATCAAAGTAGGGCTGCGAGTAGTCGGCGACACCACCGGAGAGGCCGACTTCCTTCCCGTTTGCATCGAGCAACCGGAACTCGGTCAGCACAATGTTAGGGCGACTGCCATTGCCGCGGGCGGGGCCATTTGCCGGCAACGATTCGTCGGCGAGAACTTCGAGCCGAATCGCCCCGGCCTCCTGGAGATCGCCCTTGGCTCGAATCGTGTAGCTGGACTTGTCAGGAACCTTGCCCGTTACCAAAATCGATCCGTCATCCAACGGTTTGAATCCTTCTCCTTCGCTTCCGGCAAAGTGCTCAATCTGCAACGCCTCCCAGGATGGCTCCCGGGCGACGCGTTCCCGCAACGACTCCTCCCAAGCGTGACGGTTCTGGTTTGCGGCCTTTGCGATTGGCTTGCGCTGCGCTTCCAAAGCCGCCAACCCGGCTTGCAGCGCCTGACGTTTTGCCGCGTCATCCGAACTCATGGGAAGCTCCATTTTCGGACCGTAGAAGTCGAAACTCACTCCCTTGCCACTCGGATTACGAACCTCCACCGGTGTCTGATTGAAGTAAGCAAACATCGAGTAGTAGTCCTTCATCGTGAACGGATCATACTTGTGGTCGTGACATTGGGCGCACTCCATCGTCGATCCGAGCCACACCGTTCCCGTCGTGTTCACGCGATCCACCACCTGGTCGACGCGATTCGCTTCCGGGTGAACGCCCGCTTCCACGTTGCAGGTCACGGTCCGGTGGAAGCCGGTCGCGATCTTTTGCTCCAACGTTGCGTTGGGGAGCAAGTCACCGGCCAGTTGCTCGATGGTGAATTGATCGTAGGGCATGTTAGCATTGAGCGCATCGATGACCCAATCGCGATAAGCCCACGAATCGCGAAGCTGGTCGGCCTGAAAGCCGTTCGAATCCGCATAGCGCGCCAGATCCAGCCAGGGACGCGCCCATTTTTCCCCAAATCGTGGCGAATCCAGAAGTCGATCGACCAGGGCTTCATACGCCTTCTCCGAATCGGTCTCCCAAGCGGTCAGAAATGCCTGCAATTCTTCGGGAGAAGGCGGCAGCCCCGTCAAATCCAGCGAAACGCGGCGCATCAATTGATTGGGTGGGGCTTCGGCGCTTGGCGTCAGACCCAGTTCCTTCAATCGGCTGAGCACATGGCCGTCAATGGCATTGCGAGCCGGGAAATGGGGAGCTTCAGCCTTTGGAACGTCTGCCTTTTCCGGCTTCACATACGCCCAGTGTTTCGCATAGTTCGCGCCCTGTTCGATCCATCGTTTCAAGACGGTTTTTTGCGTGTCGGAAAGGGGTTTCTTCGCCTTCGGTGGCGGCATGATTTCGTCCGGATCGTCCGTCTCCACCCGAAGCCAAACTTCGCTTTCATCCGGGCGCTGGGCCATCAGCGCAAAATAGCCGCCAAAATCCTTCTTCGCCTCCGCTTCAAGATCGAGCCGCAGATCCGCCTCTCGGGCTTCCGCATCCGGACCGTGGCAGGCGTAGCAATACTCACTCAGAATCGGCCGAACATCCCGATTGAAGTCCACGTTTTGGGCATGTCCTGGAGCCACAAGCAGCGCGGCGGCAAAAAGCTGGGGAAAAACCAATCTCATCCTCCGAACACACGGGAATTCGAGGAGACATCTTACGCGACCGCAACCTCGGTAGAGTGAATCCTGCACCATTCATCGGCAAGGCGCCCGGAGAAGCTTCGGCTCCAGAAGTTGTCAAAGAATTCTACTCGGGCTCATAAAATCACCTAACCGTTGACGTGCCCGCTCGATGGACTCTAGAATCCCACTGCAAACGCAGGCTTGGACCATGGAAGCAGATTCGCAGATCAACACTCCTACCGAACCCAAAACCCTCCGCATCTTCATCTCCTCACCGGGCGATGTGAACGCGGAGCGGGATAAGGCGAAGCAGGTCATCGCCCAGCTTCAGAAGTGGTATGGGTCGTCGGTTAGGTTGGTGCCGGTGTTGTGGGAGGATCTGCCGTTGGAGATCAACGCCTCATTCCAGGATGGGATCGACGTGATTCTTTCCGGCGACAAAGGAATCGACATCGCCGTTTTCATCCTCTGGAGCCGGATTGGGACGCCGGTCACGATTGGCGACAAGCATTACAACTCCGGGACGGAACGCGAATTCGATCTCATGCTTCAGGCGCTCGACTCCAGCGGCGGGGAACGGCCCGATATCATTTTCTACCGGCGGGACGACGATGATGGCTTCAAACGCAGGCTCACCGGCGAAGGTAATTCCGCGGAGATCCGGGAGATGCTCAACCAGAGTGAGCTGGCCCAATCCTTCGTCCAAGAGCATTTCTGGGATGAGCACGGCCAGAACAACCGCGCTTACCATTCCTTCCACCAGCCGGTCGAGTTCGCCGGACGGCTCAAGGTCCACCTTCAGGGTCTGATCGACAAACGCCTGGAGAATTTCGGCTTGAGCCGGGAAGCGACCTGGGCGGACGCCCCGTATCGCGGGTTGGAAACCTTTGATCTTCAACACGCCGACATCTTCTTCGGGCGTGAGCGGGAAATCGTGGAACTGGAGAGCCGACTGAGGGAACGCGAGCGAGCCGCGGACTCCGCCGAAACGTATTCCGGACATTTGTCCGGAAATTCCCCTGGCCCGGCCTCCGGACAAATGTCCGGAGTACAGCCACCCACCGCCTTCGTCGCCGTGATCGGGGCGAGCGGCTCCGGCAAATCTTCCCTCGTCCGCGCCGGTCTCCGCGCCAACCTGACTCGGTTCAACCTGGATGAATCCATCTCCGAATGGCGTTCCATGGTCATGATGCCCGCCCAGTCCGCAGGAAACCCGATCTCCCACCTCCTCGATTGCCTCGTCCAGCCCGGCGCATTGCCCGAACTGAAAGAGTCGGGCATCCCGCTCCCCGAAATCGCCCAGAACCTCGCCGAATCGCCCAAACCTACCGTCAACCTCACGATTAAGCCCGCGCTGTTACGCGATTCAAGGAGAGGCGACAATCCTGTCGCCCCCGGAGCCTTGGCCGATGAAGCCGGACCGACGCAGGCGACAGGATTGTCGCCTCTCCCTGCGCAAAAACTCCTCATCATCATCGACCAGTTCGAAGAACTGTTCACCGACAAACGCATCTCCGGCGAATCCCGCGACGCCTTCCTCACTACCCTCGAAGCCCTCGCCCAATCCGGCCTCTGCTGGGTCGTCATCACGATGCGGAGCGATTTCTACCCCGTGGCCCAGAAATCGGAGATTTTTCTCCGCCTCAAGGGAGAAACCGGCCAGTTCGATCTCCTCGCCCCCGGCCCGGAAGCCCTCCGCCGCATCATCACCGAACCGGCTCGCATGGCGGGCCTCCACTTCGAGCGCCGCGCCCCGGAACTCGGCGGCCAGAGCGTCGTCGGCAAGATCCTGGAAGACGCCAAGAACCAGCCGGACATGCTCCCGCTGCTCTCCGACCTGCTCCTGGAACTCTACCAGCGCCGCACCCCGGAGAACCTGGTCACCTTCGCCGCCTACGAATCGCTCGGGGATCCCGCCAAGGGCGTCACCGGCCTGGAAGGCGCCTTGAGCACCCGCGCCGACAAGGAGTTCGACAAGCTGACCCCGGAGCAGCAAAAGACCTGCCCGGAAATCCTCCACGCCCTCGTCACCGTCGAGGCGGATGCCGACGTGCGCCGCCGCGCTAACCTCGCCGCCCTCAAGGACACCCCGCAGAAAACCGCCCTGGTCGATGCCTTCATCAACGCCCGTCTCCTCACTGCCGACGGCCCGAGCGTTTCCCTGGCCCACGAGGCACTTCTCCGAAAATGGGACCGCGTCGCCGACTGGGTCCGCGACAACCGCCAGCACCTCCGGATCCGTTCCCGCGTCGAGCAAGCGATGCGCCGCTGGCAAAGCCGCAACCAGCATTCCTCGCTCCTGTTGCCCCGAGGTTTGGAGTTGGCGGAGGGCCTCGGCCTGCTTCGGCAGGCACCACACCTGCTGGCCGGGAAAGAGTATGACCCGGTACGCGACTACATAAGGCGTTCCAAACGGCGTCATTTCTGGCGACGATTTTGGCTCTGGACGGTGATCCTCGCGATAGCGGGATTCGCCCTGATCGTAGGCTTCCTCGGCCTATTTCTCGTTCTGTTGGGGATAGGTGCTCCCAGTGATATGGAATTGAAAGACTACCATGAGGAGGTTTATGAAGGGGACGTGCAGATGCCTGAGCCACCGCCCCTTCTGGATGACCCACAGGCGGCGGTAAGGCCGTTTCATCGCTTTAAAAATCGTGTCGGCATCGAAATGATGTGGTGTTGGCCTGGTACCTTTACCATGGGCCGCCCTCGCGATGAACCTGGTCGTTTCGACGAGGAAGCGTCGCGGGATGTTCGCCTGACTCGCGGTTTTTGGATGGCGCGAACCGAGGTAACCCAGGGGCAGTGGAGCAAACTGATGGCAGAGAATCCCAGCCTCTTCCGTTTCAGCAAACGTCATCCGGTGGAGCGCGTGAGTTGGAATGGCGCGACGACGTTTTGCCGTCACCTGACCGAGTTGGAAAGATCAACGGGCACCATTCCGATCCACTGGGAATACACCCTGCCTACTGAGGCGCAGTGGGAATACGCCTGCCGGGCGGGGAGTTCCGCTCCGTTTTCCGGGCCCAGTTTGGCAGAGATGGGGTGGTACTTACACAACGCCTTTCTTCATACTCATCCAGTGGGATTGAAGAAGTCCAACCGCTGGGGCTTCTACGACATGCACGGCAACGTCTTTGAATGGTGTCTGGACGGCTACGGTAATTACGATCCTAAGCAAACCAAGGACCCGTTTTCAGATCCTAGGCAGGCCACGAACCGGGTGCACCGGGGCGGCAGTTGGATCAACGGCGCGTCCGGCTGCCGGTCGGCGAGCCGCTACGGGAGCGGCCCGGGCAGCCGGAGCAACGGCGCCCTGGGTTTTCGCCCAGTCCTTACTCAGGTCCGCCCACAGGAATAGGAGCGGAGCCTTCCGCGCCGTAGGTCGGACCGAGCGAGGGACGAGCGGCCCGACGGAGGAGGGCGGTCAGGCATGCGGCGTTGAAGGCGGAGCGGCGCGTACTTTGCGCTTGAATTCTTGCGAAGCGGTAGAGCGTTAGGGTCATCATGGCATTCCAATACTTCCAAATCCCGGCGGCGGACGGCGAGTCTGTCCAGGCCGAGTTAAACGCGTTTCTGGCCGGGAAAAAGGTCATCCGCCTGGAGCAGCACTTTGTGGCCGAAGGGGCGAGTTCCTTCTGGGCGGTCTCGGTCCAATACAGCGCAGGTTCTGGTCCGAGCGGCAACGCCGCGAAGCGGTCGGCCCCGTTCAAGAATCAGGTCGATTACCGGGAAATCCTCTCCCCGGAAGATTTCACGATTTACGACCGGCTGCGTCGCCTGCGCAAACAGCTGGCCAAAGACGAGGGGCTGGAGGTCTCGGCAGGATGGGCCGATTGGGACGGGCGGCCAAAGGGAAGGAACGGGGCGGAAAGTCGCTTCGCCGATTTGGAGATGCGGCGCTTTTTCCGGCTGGAGGCATTGTTCGGGGCTGTGTGAGGAAGCTCATCGCCGCCCCGAGCCGCAACCTCCAGCCGAAAAAATCGCTCGCAGCCCGCCTCGCCCCAATCGTCCCACCCAGCCGCAACCTGTTCAGCAACGAGCAACTGGCCGCGATGGTGACCGAGCAGGTAAGAACCCCCCGCCGACCTGCGCAAGATCAACGGGATCGGCGACATCAAGTTGGAGCAATACGGCGCGGAGTTTCTCGACGCCCGTACCCTCGGGAAACGGGCTGAAAGCCCGAGAGCGCAAAGCCGGGGTCTTCAGGCCCCGGAATTCGGATCGATCAGCCTTGCGGCCTTGAAAGGTCGCCAGCAATCATGGAGGAATGGAAACCTCGCGGGCGACCATTCAGGCCGCACTGGCATTGGTGAAACGGTGAAACCGGGGCTGAAGCCCTGGCCTTTGTGCGGAGGGGCCTTCAGCCCCGGATCATTCGATCGTCCGGCAAAGAGCGTTCGGTCGATAACCTGTTCAGTAACGAGCCATTGGCGGCGATGGTGACCCAGCAGGTGGATCGCCTGCCGCCCCGCTTCAGATCGACGGGGATCGACGGGGATCGAAGGGATCGAAGGGATCGAAGGGATCGAAGGGATCGAAGGGATCGAAGGGATCGAAG
>CAXBMO010000048.1:0-7549 GCA_963977015.1 uncultured bacterium
CTCCTACTCGTCCTCCTACTCGTCCTCCTACTCGTCCTCCTACTCGTCCTCCTACTCGTCCTCCTACCTTTCGGATCGCTCGTTTCATGCTCTGTCCGCGCTCCCAAATCCACGCTCCTTGTCCACCGCAGCCCATCAGATGGACAGCTTGAGTCGCTCGGGAGCGTTTAAAGTATGAGAGAGCGAGACACACGGGTAATGATTGATTGACCAAAATTGATGGCGTGGCACATCGAGCCCTACCCGAGCCCAGCCTGAAAGGCTGAGACATGCCAGCCCGGGGCACTGCGAGCCCAAGGCGAGCAACCGCCCCGGGTAAGAGATCAACAAGAAATGAGCACTGAAAGTGCGAGACAATCGCGCCTCTGTCTCGCGCTTTCAGCGCTCGCAACTGGGGTCGCCGTGACCCAGGCTGCCATGTTCCGGCCCTTCAGGCCAGCTCTTCCAGCTCTTCCAGCTCTTCCAGCTCTTCCAGCTCTTCCAGCTCTTCCAGCTCTTCCAGCTCGTTCACCGGCGGACCGGAAGTCCGCGCTTCCAAGTCCACCTCAACATGTCACAGACCATCAGAGGGGCGCGATCGAATCACAAGGTTACGCCACAGGACACTGATTGATCTGGTTGAAGAAGTCGTTGCCCTTGTCGTCGATGAGGATGAAGGCAGGGAAATCCTGGACGTCGATTTTCCAGACCGCTTCCATGCCGAGCTCGGGGAAATCCTGGACCTCGACGTTTTTGATGTGGTTCTGGGCGAGAATGGCGGCCGGGCCTCCAATCGATCCCAGATAGAAACCACCGTATTTCTTGCAGGCATCGGTGACCTCCTGGCTGCGGTTGCCCTTGGCGATCATGACCATGGACGCGCCCCGGGACTGGAAGAGGTCAACATACGGATCCATGCGGCCCGCGGTAGTCGGCCCGAAGGAACCGGACGGCATCCCCTCGGGTTTCTTGGCGGGTCCGGCGTAGTAAACCGGGTAATCCTTGAAATAGCTCGGCAGTTCCTGCCCCTGCTCGATCATCTCGCGAAGCTTGGCATGGGCGATGTCGCGCGCGACGATGATGGTTCCGCTCAGTTCAAGGGCGGTGGTCACCGGATACTTGGACAGCGTGGCGCGAACGGCATCCATCCCGGCGTTGAGATCCACTTTGACGCCGTGGAATTTGTGGTCCTTCCAGCGCTCCGGAATGTATTGGCCGGGATTCGTCTCGAGTTGTTCGAGGAAGATGCCGTCCTTGGTGATCTTGGCTTTGGCCTGGCGATCCGCCGAGCAACTCACCCCGATGCCGACCGGGCAACTCGCGCCGTGACGCGGCAACCGGATCACGCGAACGTCGTGGGCGAAATACTTCCCACCAAACTGAGCCCCAATTCCGATCTCGCGCGCTTTCTCGAGCAGAAGCGCCTCCATCTCCAGATCGCGAAACGTCTGACCGTACTCGTTCCCTTCGGTCGGCAGACCATCGAGATACCGCGCCGATGCCAGCTTGACCGTCTTGAGCGTCGCCTCGGCGCTGGTGCCGCCTATGACCCAGGCCAAATGGTAGGGCGGGCAACCGGAGGTGCCGAGCGAGCGCATTTTCTCGATCGCGTATTCCACGAACCGCTCCTGACTCAGCAACGCCTTGGTTTCCTGAAAGAGGAAGGTCTTGTTGGCCGATCCGCCGCCCTTGGTGATGAAGAGAAACTCGTAGGCATCGCCATCGGTCGCGTAGAGCTCGATCTGCGCGGGAAGGTTGTTCTTCGTGTTCTTTTCCTCGAACAACGTCAACGGCGCCATCTGGCTATAACGCAGGTTCTCTTCCTGATACGTTTTCCAAACGCCTTTGCTGATCGCTTCTTCATCGCCGCCACCCGTCCAGACGTTCTGCCCCTTTTTGCCGAGCACGATCGCGGTTCCCGTGTCCTGACATCCCGGCAACACGCCCCGCGCCGCAATCTCCGCATTTCGCAGCAAGGTCAGCGCGACCATGCGATCGTTGTCCGTCGCGGTTTCGTCATCGAGAATCTTGGCGACCTGCTTCAGGTGACTGGGCCGCAGCATGAAGGAGATATCCTTGATCGCCTGATTCGTCAGCAAGGTGAGCGCCTCGGGATCGACCTTGAGCATTTGCTGTCCGTTAAATTCCACCACCTCGACGTGGTCGGTGCTGAGAAGGCGGTACTCGGTCGTGTCCGGGCTGAGAGGGAATGGTTTTTGGTAGTGAAAGTCGCTCACGGGATTGCTGGTTAAACTTGGGTTACTGGTAACGGCAGGAGTCCGGGCGATTCAACCTCGACCTTGCCGCAAATTTTTCGCCCCAGCGCCTTCGGGATTTCCACCAATCCGCGCTTTGAAGAGCGCGCGCAGTCGCTCGGCATCGGCCTCGACGCAAACATTCACCGGTTTCTGTTCGGACCACGCATTCGGCTCCACCCATTTCTGGTGGCGGTCCAACAGCGTGTGACCGCGCGTGACGCCATCGGTGGCGACGCGAATCGGCCCGGTCTCGACCGTGAACAGGGTCGGATCAATGAGATACGCGATCGCGGCCGGGTCATGGGTATGCAGCGCCTGGAGCCCGTGATATTTCTCATGAAACCGCTGATAATAGCGACTGATCTGGAAGATGAACTCGCCCATTTTGGAGGTTCGCAGGGACTCGAGGTAGGCTTCCTCCATCAGGATCTTCGTGGTGACGTCCAGGCCCACCATCGTCAGCGGCCAACCGGCGGTGAACACTCGATCCGCGGCATGGGGATCGTTGTAGATATTCGCCTCGGCCGCGGGATTGATGTTTCCGTGCACCGTTGCGGCACCGCCCATCAACACGACTTCGGCGTTTTCGGCAATCCGGGGCTCCAGCTCCAGAGCCAGGGCGATGTTGGTGAGCGGGCCGATCGGCACCAGCGTGATCTCGCCCGGATGCGCCATTACCTGTTCCACGATCCATTCCGCAGCCGGCGCCTCGACCGCTTTCAACGTGGGATTCGGCAGCAGGCCCACATCGCCAAATCCGTCGGCGCCATGAACAAAATCCGCCGCACCCCCAAACTCGCCGACCAGGGGACCGGCAGCTCCCTGCGCGACGACGACCTCCGGCTTGTCCGCGAACTCGACCAGGCGCAGCGCGTTGTCGGTTGCGAGCGCCACCTCCACGTTGCCAAACACGCTCGTCAGTCCCATCACCTCCAGTTCGGGAGACTGAAACGCAAACAGGATCGCCATGGCGTCATCCACGCCGGGATCGGTATCGATGATGATCTTCTGGGGCATTGGGGCGAAAATGAAACGATTTCCACTCGATGTTTTCGCTTTTGACCGCAAGGACGGATTCGCTGAGTCTACGCCTGAAGACGCAACCCCCGCTTCTCGCCCGTTCACCCCTGCCCCCAACACCATGAACCTGAATCGCCGTCAGTTTGCCGCCTCAGCCGCCATGATTCCCCTCGCCGGGATGAAATCCGCCGAAGCGGTCGAGGAGGAATCCCCCTCCTTCACCTTCGTTCACCTTACCGACCCTCACGTGCAACCCGAACGTGGTGGCGCCGACGGACTGAAGCAATGCCTGCGGGCCGTCAACGCCTTGAAGCCGGATTTCGTCATCACCGGTGGCGACCTGATCATGGATGCGCTTCACGTCACCGAAGAGCGGGCTGCGCTGGAGTGGAAGCTCTGCGAGGAGTGCTTTGCCGAGTTGGAAGTGCCGGCTCATCACGTCATCGGCAACCACGACATTGGTGGATGGTCTTCGCGGGCGAAGATGGACGCATCGAGCCCCTGGTATGGAAAATCCTGGTTCCGCGAACACTACGGGCAGGGAAAAACCTATCGCAGCTTTGATCACAAGGGCTGGCATTTCATCCTCCTCGACTCGATCGGCCAGATTCCGGGCTCGCCGGATTACCGGGGATGGATTGACGCGGAACAGCTAAAATGGCTGGAAGCCGATCTCGCCCAAACCGGCGCCACCACGCCCATCGTCATCGTGACCCATATTCCGTTTCACACCGCGATGCACCAGTTGACGTCCAACCCCACCCTGCAACCGCTTGGCCCCTACGCCACGGTCAGCAATTTTCACACCGTCTGGAAACTCCTGAAACGTCACAACGTCCAGGTCATCCTTTCCGGTCATGGCCACGTCCGCGAGCAAATCCAGCTCGGCGGCCTCACCCACATCCAGTCGGGCGCGGTTTGTGGTCTCTGGTGGAAGGGGGATGTGCACGGCGAAGACGAAGCCTTCAACGTCATCGAATGCTCGGCCGGAGGATTCACCTCGCGCTTCGAAAGCTTTGGGTGGGAAGTCCGCCGAAAGTAGGACACGCCCCCTCCTCCGGAAGCGCGAGATTCCAAATCTCCCCTTGTCATCCGCCCCACCTCACCCCAAATTCCACGCCCGTTGAATCAAACGGCCCCAAAATCGTTGATCTAAACATCATGCTTTCACGCCCCCTTACCATTCTCGCCACCGCACTCAGTCTCGTCCTTTTCACCGGATGCCAGGACTCTACCGAAGCACCCGCCGAAACCACACCGGAAGCTGCGGAAACCGCTGATGCGTCGGCTCCTGAACCCACCGCACCCGAAACGGCCAACGAGCCGGAAGCCGCTCCCTCCACCGAAATCGCAGAGGCAGATCCCAACCAGCTTCCCCGCGTCTTTTTCGACATCACAGCCGGCGGCGAAAACATTGGTCGCATTGTGATGGAACTGCGCTCCGACGCCGTCCCCAGAACCGCCGAAAACTTCCGTGCACTTTGCACCGGCGAAAAAGGATTTGGCTACAAAGGCAGCTCCTTCCACCGCGTCATTCCCGGCTTCATGTGCCAAGGCGGCGACTTCACCAATCACAACGGAACCGGCGGCAAATCGATCTACGGAAACAAGTTCGAGGACGAAAACTTCAAGCTCAAGCACACCGGCCCCGGCGTTCTCAGCATGGCCAACGCCGGCCCAAACACGAACGGCTCCCAATTCTTTCTCTGCACCGCCACCACCGGCTGGCTCGACGGCAAACACGTCGTCTTCGGCAACGTTGTCGAGGGAATGGACGTCGTGACCAAAATCGAAAGCTTCGGCTCCCGCTCCGGCGCCACCTCCCAAAAAATCGTGATCGCAGATTGCGGCCAACTGTAGAATTCCGAGCATGACTCGTTGGCTGGCCTTCCTCGTCGCGTTGCTCCTGAACGCGACAACCAGTTTCCATGTCTCCGCGTCCGAAAAGAGTCGCCCGTTCTTTGCGTTTCAAAACGGAGTTCGGTTTTCCTCCGCCGAAGAACGCATCAACGTTCTGAAGGAACTCGGCTACGACGGAATCGGTTCCACCAACCCGCAGGACCTTGAGAACCGGTTGAAGCTCTACGACGCCGCCGGACTCAAAATTTTCAGCCTGTACCTTGGGGGACGCCTCAATCCGGAAGGCACCGAGGTCAGTCCTGACATCAAGGAAGCGATTCAGCAACTAAACGGTCGCGAGACCGTCATCGAACTCTATGTGCAGGGAAGCTCGTCCAACACCGATGAGCAAGCGGTCGCCTACGTTCGGGCCGTGGCTGATCTCGCTCAGGACTCCGGTTTGAAGGTCGTGCTTTATCCGCATGCCGGGTTCTATGTCGACACGCTTTCCGACGCGGTGCGAATCGCAACGCTCTGCGATCGGGAAAACGTCGGCGTCATGTTCAACCTCTGCCACTTTCTCAAAGTCCAGCCGGAGGCGGACCTCCACCACGAACTGGAGAACGCCAAGCCGTATCTTTGGCAGGTCAGTACCTCGGGAGCGGACCTCGGCGGTGAGAATTGGGGCCAACTGATCCAGACGCTCGACCGGGGAACCTTCGACCAAGCCATTCTGTTTTCTGCCCTCGACTCCATTGGCTATCGTGGCCCCGTCGGCCTCCAATGCTACGCGATCAAAGGCGATCCACGCCAGAACCTCGAGCGCTCGATTCAAGCTTGGCGACAGTTGCGCGGCGGAACGTGAAACGAAGTGAACCCGTCGACCGGGAAACTGAGCCCCTTCTCTTTTTGGCTGGGCTTTGCGGTCGATCAGGGCTTTGATGGGCCCAGCGCATGAACATCCGCTTCGCAACCGCAGGCGACTGGCCCCGCCTCATCGAAATTTACAATCAGGCTGTTGATACTGGTTATGCAACTGCGGATACCGAGCCCGTCACGGTGGAATCGCGACGTTCCTGGCTCAGGGAACACCATCCGGATTCCTACCCCATTTATGCGTGCGGGCAGAACGAAGACGTCACCGGCTGGCTCAGCCTCAGCACCTACCGGGCCGGCAGACCCGCCCTGCGCCGCACGGCCGAAGTCAGCTACTACGTCGCTCGGGAACATCAGAACCAGGGAGTTGGCACCCTCCTCATGAAGCACGCCCTCACCGACTGCCAGCGCCTCGGCCTGCGGACGCTCGTCGCCATCCTGCTGGAGCCCAACCACGCCAGCATTCGCCTCCTCCAGCGGTTCGATTTCGAGGAATGGGGACGCCTCCCGAACATCGCCGAACTCGGCGAAAAAGAGTGGGACCACGTCTACATGGGGCGACGCCTCGCTAGCAGCTAGACTAACTACTCTATTCTGTGTTTCCGGGACCGCACGACATTCGACCGCCGCCCGGCACCAAAAACGCCAAACTCCCTACCAGGCCAACAAAGCCCATGACGCCGCTCATTTCAGGGTTGCGTTGCAGATCGTTAGCTTTATTCTCCCTCGTTGGGTCTGCGGAAATTTTGGAGCAGGCTGTCTCACACACCTTACGCAACATACTCCGATGAACGTTTTTCTGAGTTACAGCCGAGTTGATGTCGAGCACGTTCAAGACTTGGCAACCGACATTGGTGCAATCGGGTTTACCTGTTGGTTTGACCGGGAATTGAGTGGCGGACAGGCATGGTGGACAAGCATTTTGCAGTCGATTCGCGATTGCGACCTGTATCTTTTTGCGCTTTCGCGGTCTTCGCTGGACTCAACAGCTTGCCAGCGGGAGTATGAGTATGCTCATGCGCTTGGGAAGACAATTTTGCCAGTGCTGGTGGCGGATCAGGTTTCGGTGAATCTCCTTCCCCCGGCACTGTGTCAGATTCACTTTGTTGACTATCGATTGAAAGACAAGGCGCAGACGCTGAGCCTTGCTCGCGCGTTGCAAAGCATTACAGCTTCGCCTCCATTGCCGGATCCGCTTCCGCCAGAGCCTCCAGTACCTCTGTCGTATTTATCGCAGGCGTCTCAGGATATCCAATCCTCTGCGGATCTACCCTATCAACGTCAAGCGGAACTGGTTCTGGAGTTGAAGAAGGGGTTGCGCGGGAACTCGACGGTGGATGATGCGCTTGAGTTGGTCTACAAGCTTCGAAATCGTCGTGACGTGTTTGCAGCGATCGCGGAGGAATTAGATGAGTTGATTGGCCTGATGCAGGCCGCGAATGCGAAGTCAGCGGCAGTTCCGATTTCGGAGCCGCCGCCACTGGTTGAGCCTGGTCCGTCAAAAGCGGAACCGCCCCCTGAGATCCAACTGACCTGATCCAGAAAGCTGGACACCTCAAAACGATAGTTCTGCTAGG
>CAXBMO010000049.1:0-5457 GCA_963977015.1 uncultured bacterium
GGGGAGCGCCTTCGCCGTCGCGAGGACCGGTTCGGGGAGCGCCTTCGCCGTCGCGGGGGCCGGTTCGAGGCGCGCCGTCACCATCACCGCGCATTGCCCGACTTTCGCTTTGGCTCGTGGCGATTCGGACGTCGCCAATTCCGCTGCTTTTCAGGGAATTCATCACCGTGGCAACGTTTTGAAACGGGACGTTTGGTTCGGCGGTAATCACCGCGCTGCTGGCGTTGCTCTTTGCCAGTTCACCCCGGAGATTCACCAGGGGGATTTTCTCGCCTGCCAACATCACTCCGTCCTTGAGCACGGTGATTTGCAAGTCTCCGCCGCGGGCAGGAACTCTTTCCCCGCCATCTCGAGGGCCGGCGCGTTCGCCATCACGGGGACTTTGGCGTTCGCCTTCGGCGGAGCGGCGCCCTTCGCCTTCCGCGCTTTTTCGTTCGTCGTCAGCCAGGGCTGAAGTGAAGGTCATGGCACAAGCGGTGATGGCGACGACAGCGGCCAGAGTCTGAATGAGCGGACTGATCGAGTGGGATTTTTTGATCATGTGGAGTCGATGTTTGATTTCGGATTTTCGAGAGAGAAAGGGTGCCATGGCAGGATTTGGAGCCATCGACCGGCTGCCGAACTCGAGCGTTTTCAGCAGCGCCTGACCGTAGTCGAGGTGGTGATTCGTGGGGAGGCGGCTAAGGACGAAGCGATCGCAAACCAACTCGCGCTCGGCGAGAAACTGGCGACCTGCCCACCAAACCAGGGGGTTGAACCAATGAATGGCCTCGATCCCGAGCGTGAGCCAGTTCCAGAGCAGATCGCCGCGGCGAACGTGGGCGAGTTCGTGCAGGAAGATGCCGTGGATCTCTGTTTCGGAGTAGCGCTCGGCAAACCTGGACGGGAGGATGACGTGGCTGGGCCAAAGTCCGCCGAAGACGGCGATTCCGGAAATTCGCGAACTTTCGACCAGGCGCGGGATGCGTTTTACCCCGGCTTCCCGGGCGCTCGTTTGCAGCAGGTGATGGAGTCGCGGATGGCTGGCTTCCGGCAATCGGTGAACCCAGCGGGCGGTTGCGATTTGGCGGAACACCGCGAATCCCAAGATGGAAAGCGCGCCCAAAAGCCACAGGCCGGTCATGGCGACAGGCCAGTTCCAGGTCGATGGTTCTGCGAGAGTAGCCAGCTCAACCACTTCAGGCATTGGGCTCGATCCTCCGGATTGTTCCATCACAAAAACGGTAGCCTCCGTCCCTGGATTCGCGAGCTCAGGTGCGAAGTTAAACACGCTGAATCCGCTTTCCGGCGCGATGGGAAGCAACAACCGGATTCCGGCGATGATCCAGAGTGTGGCTCGGAATCGGGGCGAGATCCGACTGCGCCAGAGGAAATGGATTGCCGCGATCAGTCCGATGAGAACGACGCTTTCGAGCGAATTTCGCAGCGTCCAGGAACCTGCGGCAAGGAGCCAATCAATCAGCGTTTCCATCGGTCTTTTGCTCCAGTATGCGTTTTAGCTCGGCCAGTTCATCCGGCGAGCAATCTTGTCGTTCCACATAGTTCGCCAGGAATGGCGCCAACTTGCCGTCAAAAATCCGGTCGAGGAAGGATTGGCTCGCCTCCAGCTCGCAGGTCTTTTCATCGACGGCAGCTCGGTAGCGGTGTTCTCTGCCATTCTTCTCAAAGGTGAGGGCTCCCTTTTGAACCAGGCGACCAATCAAGGTCTGAATCGTCTTGGGCTTCCAATCCGTTTTTCCTTCCAAATCGGAAATGATCTGGGCAGAAGTCGCTTCGCCCATGCGCCAGAACGAGCGCATCACGGTCCATTCCGCTTCGGAGATCTGGGGAGCTTGTGAGGAAGGATCGCTGGACATTCTGCTTGGATTACAAATGTAAGTTGAATTACAGATTACAACTGTAAGTCATGCAAGTCTAAAATGCAGATGGTGTCGATTTTATTGGGAACAGAGTTTGCGAAATCCAGGTCAACCGGGCTCCGGGGCTCTCAACCATTGAAACGAACCAACGTAAGCAAAGTGTGAGAGCGCCGACGAATGCTCAACAACCCACAACTACGATGAGCTACGAAATTCAAAACAAAGTCGCGCTGGTGACTGGCGCAAATCGGGGAATCGGAAAAGCGATTCTCGAGTCCTTTCTCAATCACGGCGCGGCCAAAGTGTATGCGGCAGTGCGTAGGCTGGATTCGGCCGCGCCGTTGGTCGAGCAATTTGGCGACAAGGTCGTTCCGATCCTGATTGATGTGTCCGATCCCGCCACGATCCGGGCCGCCGCGCAAACGGCGGACGACGTCGAGGTGGTGGTGAACAACGCTGGTGTGCTGAAGACGGCGGGCCCGCTTGATCCCGCTGTGCATGAAGCCCTCGATTTCGAGATGAAGGTGAATGTGCATGGTCTCCTTGCCATGGCGCAAGCATTTGCACCGGTCCTCAAATCCAATGGGGGAGGGGCGCTTGTGCAGCTGAATTCGGTCGCGTCGCTGAAGTGTTTTTCCGACATTGCCACGTATTCGGCCTCCAAGGCTGCGTCGTATTCCATCACCCAGGCTTTGCGCGATGTTCTCGGCAGAAACGGGACTGTGGTCTTGAGTGTTCATCCCGGGCCGATCGCGACAGAGATGGCCTCCGACGCAGGGTTTGGGGACGCCGCAGAGCTTCCCTCCGTGGTTGGTGACGGAATTGTTACGGCGCTCAGAGTAGGCGATTTCCATCTCTTCCCCGATTCGGTGGCCAAGCAGTTCGGCGAAGCCTACGAATCATTTGCAACCAACGTGGTTGAAGCGGACGGGTCCGAAGAGTAGCCGCACGAAGCGGTTTCCTCTGAGCGGTGTTCTACCGAAGTATAATGAAGTGCTTCTTCGGTAGACGCCGCTTCATTGTGCCCAGCAGGTGCCGAGTTCATGAGCCGATGTCAGGCTTCTACTTGGCATCCGGCAACATCCCCCGGGTGAGGACGAGCTTGATGGGCTTCGGCAAGTTGCGACGCTGGATGAAGAGATTGAGTTGGGTGCCCGGGTCGCCGCGAATCAACTCGATCGCCATTTCAAATTCCATGCCCTTGAACCAGCGTTCTTCGACCTGAACGATTTCGTCCCAGACCTTGATGCCGACCTTGTCCGCCGCACCATCGGGAAGGACGCGGAGCACGATGAGGCGATTGCCTTGTTGGCTGATCTGCACGCCGATTCCCGCGTCCTGACCCACTTCGCGCATGGCTTCCTGATTTGGGATTTCGACGGGACGAGCCACGACGAGACCGGTTGAGATCATTGCGAGAGCAACGAGCCCAAGAATCAAAATCGAGCGATGCGTTGGGGGCCGCATGTTCAAAGGGTCGGTCGAAGCGCTAGGGTTTCAACCGCTAATTCGGGCGGAGTTTTCATTGGGTTAAGCATCATCGACGATGGTTTCGACGCGATGAGCCTCCCAAACTTCAGGCCATTGCAGGCGATCGAACTGCCGCTCGACAATGGCTTTCGGGACGGGGTGGGGGCGGTCGCGATTGCGGTGGGCGATGATCGAGGGCGGCGTGGCAAAGGTGACAATTCGCGTCGCCGCGTGGTAATTGTGGGCGAGATCAATGACGATGGAGCGGCCATCCCGCCGGATCGTTGTTGCATCCCAGACGATCCGTTTGCGATCGCGCAGGTGTTGGCGAAGGCGCTGTTTCGCGAGTTGGAGCGCTTCGCCATTGCGTGATTGATCCTGCCGATCGCCCGTCAGCTCTTCGCGAATGTCGTCGAGACTGATGCGTTCGTGATCGGGGCAGTTTCGATCGATCCAGGTGGATTTGCCTGAGCCGCTCGGCGCGCAGGTCACGATCACTTCGGGATGATCCGTGCGCCACTCATAGGTGCGGGCGATCGCCGCGTGGGGATCAGCAATGCGGTGATGCTCAAAGTCGCGAATCGCTTCGTCCAGGACGTAGTGCGGGTTCTCGGCTTCGTCGACCTCGTTGAAAATGACCTCGCGCCATTCACGGTAGGGATCACTCGTCATCCAGGCACCAGACTCCTCCGCTCCCAGGCGAAACAGTTCCAGCATCTCGAAGGCATCGTCCGGCCCATTCATCTCGCGCCCGCGCAGATCGGCCAACTCAACGAGGTAGATCAGCCGGGGCGGAAGCGATCGCGCAAGGCGGAAGTACGCCGAGACCGGCGCATTGCGTTGCACCAGGCTCTTGGGCGCATGATGACGGCCAATGATGCCGAGCACGTTCTTCGCCGTTTCCGGAACCAGGTTCAAAGCGGGCAGCCGTGGCGCAACATAGGAACGGCCGCGATCCGTGTGAAAGGGCGAGACCACGCGAATCCTTCCGTGACGCTCTTCCTTCCGCGTCGTCAGCGTCTTGCCAATATCATGGAGCGCCGCGCCGAGGATGAGCGCGACCTGTTGCTCGGCATCGCAATCCGCTCCCTCATTCTCCAGCACCAAATACGTCTCCGCGATCACACGCTCCACGTGAATGCGCACGTTCCCCTCGGCATGCCACTCCGCGTCCTGCGGCGTATCCTCCATCTGATCGATGAGCGGGAAGTGAGGAGCCAATTGATCCAGCAACGCCGCTGGAGAAGGTCGTCCGCCCGTTCGCAGTTCGTCGACCAGTGCCTTCACGATGGTTCCTCCGGTTCGGCGAGCCGATTGGGGACAATCTCCGCGAACATCCAGTGTTCGGTGGTTTGCACGTGTCCCTTGCGGACATACTTGGCCAGAGAGACGCCAAAATCGTCATACGCAAACCGATCCGCAACGCGCACCACGTACCCCTCCTGCACCGCCGGATCGATCTCGAGATCGCGCGTCCAGGCCTCATCCCATTCGCCGCGATACAGCTCGGGAACCGTCGCCAACCCCAGCAAACTCGCCCACTCCAACGTCTCGTCCCAACTCAGCGACTCATTCGCCTCATTCCAAATGCTGAACAGGTAGAAGTAGCTCTCCAGATTCCGGTAAGGGATGGAATGCATCGCAAACACATTCTCGCCGCAAAGCCGCCAGTCCTCCGGAATCTCCATCGCAATCCGGCCATGCAACGCCTTCACCCAATCGCGCGAAGGATGATGCCGGCCATCGACCGACCGCGCATGAATCCTATCGCGATACATCGACGTATTCTCCCCATCCATCTTCTCCGTGATAACGACTTCGCGTCCGGTGAAGTGCGCGGTATCGATCAAATACGCATCATCGCTGGAACCGCCGGGGGACCAGGGCAAGTGCGACGTTCGCGGATATTTGATCGGATCTGCCACCCCGTATTTTAAATCTGAATGGTGGTTTGGTCAGGTGAAAAGTATCGGGCCGCGATTCAGGCGTGGCGAATGGGCTCCGCGATCGAGGACGAGGGACGAGTAGGAGGATGAGGACGATTCGCGAAAAGGGTGGCGAAGCGAGAGTGTTTCGTTCTCGTTCTCGTTCTCGTTCTCGTTCTCGTTCTCGTTCTCGTTCTCGTTCT
>CAXBMO010000050.1:0-3117 GCA_963977015.1 uncultured bacterium
AGGGCAGTATTTCAACAACTACCGATCCTTTTATCTTTTTGGTCTCCCCCGCAGCTGGTGGATAGGCCCAAATAATCTTCGGCTTGGTTGGGAGAGCTTCAAAACCCTCGATCAAAGTAATATAATCCTTCACGAAATTATCTTTGTGTAAGGGAAACGCTGTAGGTTTCGCATCATTGGTCCCCAACATAATGATGACAATTTGCGGCGCGAACTTTAAAGCCTTTTTATACTGGCCCGAATTCAAATATGAATTTTTATCATCTACCACGTCATCTTCCTTTATTAAAACGGTGGTAGAGCTCAAACGTAAGCGTCAAGCTGACCGCCTCTTGATTTTCTCCGACTCGTCCTGCGCTTTGGCCCAAGCCTCCGGCGTGATCTCCCGGATCTGATGGTTCGTCATCGTGGGCAGCCTTGTCAGGACGTCTTTCAGATATGCATAGGGATCGATGCCACGGTTCCGGCAACTGATGATTATCGAGTAGATCACCGCACTTCGCCATCCGGCATCTTCGTCGCCAATAAACAACCAGTTCTTCCGGCCCAGCGCGGTTGGACGGATTGCATTCTCCACGAGATTGTTGTCGATCTCGATTCGACCGTCTTCAAGCCAAGCATTCAGCATCGGCCATTGTCCAAGAGCATACTGGATTGCCTTGCCCATTAAACTTTTGGGAAGATGTTTCCGGCTCGCTTCGAACCGCTTCAGGGCGCTATGTAGTCTCTTGATGATCGGCCGACTGCGACTTTGCCGGATCGCTTCCCTGAGCCGGGGGCCTGCCCGGCTGTTGCGCAGGTCACGTTCGATGTCGTAGAGAAGTCCGATCTGACGCAGGATCCAGGCGGCCCGCTGTTTGGCCTCGTTCTGTTGGTAGGCTTCGTGGAACTTGCGTCGTGCGTGCGCCCAACATCCAGCGAGCTCGACGCCTTCGTGTTTCCGGGCGTGGGTTCGATAGGCACCGTAAGCATCGCATTGGACGGTGCCACGGAAGTCATGAGGAATGATGTTTTCAAGGTATTGATGACCGCGCCCAGTATACCAATGATAGAGTGAGTCGCCTCCCGGCCGGTGACTTGCCCAGAAGTAACCCTGCGAGGTTTTGCCTTTGCCGGGTGAGAGGTATTTCACGGGCGTCTCGTCGATCTGAACATAGCCGTCGGCGAACTGTTCTTTCTTCATCTCCCCGAAGACGGGTTTTAGCCATTCCGCCACCAGGGCTACTCCATTGGCCATGGTTTGCCGGGACAGGCCGACGTCGTGACGCTGCTGGTAGATCTTTTCCTGGCGATACAGCGGAAGGTGGTCGGCGTATTTGCTGACGATGATGTGGGCCAAAAGTCCCGGAGCGAGCATGCCGCGTTCCAGAAGTTTCTCGGGAAGGGTTGCCACAATGGGCGCCGCTTCGGGATTCGCGATTCGCACATACTTCGGCCGGATGGTGCGGCGGCAGAGGAAGCGGGCGGGTTCGTAGTCGAGCTCCTCGCTGATTTCTTCACCAATGCGACGCCATGCTTCAGGACAGGCTTTGACCGGCTCGGGTTCGATGACCTCTTCCTCGACCGGAAGATCTTCCGGCAGGCGTGGTTTACGCGATTTAACCGACTTGCGGCGGGAGGGCTTTGCCGTCTCGATCAGTTCCTCCGAGGCGCTTTCGTCCGCGTCGGAGGGTTCCGGCTTTCCCAAGCCAAGTCCATCAAGGTCTCCGAAAAGGTCGAGCTGGTTGGGGTCGAGCTTTTCGCTCTTGGACCCATAAAACTGACGAATGATGTAGTCGAGCTTCTGACGGAGGATTTTGTTCTCTTCGCGGAGCTTCTCGAGTTCAGCTTGAGCCTGCTCCATCTCCGTCATGGAACTCACCCTAACCGACGGGTAAAGTTTGTCATCCGTTTTGCTTCGAATTCCTTAAAAAAATGGTTCACTTTCCTTCATACCAGGCCCGCCGGCATCCGTCGCGTAAATCGATCCCGTCGGTGAGCAGGGTTAGCGCTTCAGGAGTGAGGGTGAGTTTTTCCTGCCCACTGCGGGACGGCTTCGGCCAGGAGAACGTTCCCTGTTCCAAGCGTTTCGCCATGACCCAGAGTCCACTTCCATCAAAGTATAAAATCTTGATCCGGTTGCGCCGCTTGTTGGTGAAGACGAACAGGGCCCCGCTTTTCGGGTCGGACTGGAGTTTGTCTTCGGCGAGTGCATAGAGGCCGTTGAAGCTCTTGCGCATGTCGCAGGGTTCGATGGCGACATAGATTTTGAGGCTACCGGGGAAAGTGAGCATGATCAGTTCCCGGTGCCGATGCTGCGGATCAGGGCTCCCGCCAGCTCGGCCTGAGCGGGAGTCGAAATGGTTACCTTCGCTCCGTGTGGCAGATCAATCGTGAGGCCGGACGTGGATGTGCACGCGGCTCCCTCCTGGGACACCAACATGAACTTGTCACGGGAGCTGGATTGCTCCACATGTCCCCGAGCCCTTTTCCGCATCCGGATCCAGTGAGCGAAGGTGGTGTATTTGATTCCGTAGTGACGCGCAAACCCGGCTCCGGTCATTCCGCTCCGGTCGAACTCCTCAAGGAGGGCTTCGCGGCGCTCCGGTGAGATCTGGACTCGACCTCGCGAGTCTAACTTTAGCAGTTCGTGCCCAGGGTCAGAGTCGAGATCGGTTGAAGATGTCATAGGTTCAAAGCCTACGACGTATTCAATGCCAGGTTCAATGGGGGCTGGATTTGACGCTTACCGAGGTAGAGCAGATTGCCAATCCGCTTCCTCTGCACATCCGATCGGCAGGCGATAGTGGCAGCAGAAATTCAGCGGAATAAATCCTCTTTCTGCTCTATAGGTAGTCATGCCATTTTCCGTTCCCGGGCTGTCCGATGCTTTGATTCGCGCAGTCGATCAATATGATTCTCCCACTCCAGTGCAAGTGGCGGCCATTCCTGCCGTGTTGGCAGGAGGAGATATTCTGGCTACGGCGAAGACGGGTTCGGGAAAGACGAGCGCGTATGTGTTGCCGCTGCTGCAGCGATGGCTGGAAGGAACCCGTGATAAGCCGAAGCAGATTCACACCTTGATACTGGTTCCGACCCGGGAGCTGGCTTCCCAGGTTCGGGAGGTTGTGCAGCAGT
>CAXBMO010000051.1:0-3002 GCA_963977015.1 uncultured bacterium
TAGGGTAGCGCAGAACTTCAGTTTTCAAGTGTCCATTTTTCGGGAAACAGGTCAAGAGCACCATCAGCAACCAGAGAGCGAAAATGACCAACCGCTCCGGCAGCAGCGCCTTGCCCCACACATAGTGATAATCAATCCCCGCGCTCTTCCAAAGCAAGGGAAGCGTTGCCGCAGCCAAATAGTATCGCAAGTTTCCCCAGTCATCCCAGCCGGTCTCCCGCACGAGCCAACCTCCGCCCCCAAAAAAGAGCATTCCCATGGACCATCTCCAGTCGGCCATCGACTGTCCCGGACGCGATGGCGGAGCGTTCTCGTGGTACTCTGCCGCTTCAGCCAGCCAGAGCGAGATCAGCCACTCAACCACCAGAAACCCACCAAACACCGTGCCAATCTGGATCAGCCATTCGGAGCTTGGACCGGAGTAGAACAACCATCCTCCGCCAATCGCCAGTAGGAAGCCCACAAACAGACAAGCCCTCAACCATCGAAATCTCACGCCCCCTCCCGATTCTGCTTCCGGCTCTCAATGCTGGCGACGATTGCTTCGATCACTCGCTCCGAGGCCTTGCCGTCCGCTCCGTGAACCATCTTCTGCAGGAATTCATCCCGCCGTTGTGGTGCCGGTCCTTGTTTCTCCACGTTCTCGCCGCTGCCCCTCACGGCTTGCTCGATATCGGTTAGCGATTTGGCATAGGTTACCAATTCCGGGTGGTCCTGGAAATAATCCCAAGGTTCATCACCGAAAAACTCCCCAAAATCCGGACAGATAACCGTTCTTCCCGCCACAAGCGCCTCGATCCCGGTGGTGGACTGGAAAGCCACAACCACGCGGGCCTCCTCGATGAGGTCTACAGCCGCTCCCGCGTTAGTGACTTGGACATTTGCCAGCACCTCACCGCACTCGGCTACCAGTAGATCCCTGGCATACGTCAAATAGCGTTCCCCAACCTTCGTCTTGACGACCAGTTCCCAATCGGGATTGTCCTTCGCGAACCGGTAAATGATCCGGTGAAATCCATCAGCTGCGTCACATGCTCGCTTCAGGGTATCCGGTGAAGAGTCAAAACAGCGAAATTTGTCTTCCGGATAAAACGAGAACAGCACCATCCGCTTCTTCTTGGCGGCAGGCGCACCGACCAATCGATCCATCCGGGGAATCCCACTGACGGCGACCTCAAATTCAGCTCCATCAAACGCGTCGGATTTCAGAACCGCATCGCGAATCTGTTCGCTATAGAAGATGATCTTGCTGCCAATATATCGCTTCCGATCGATCACCTTTTTTGGAAGCTCATCCAAATAGGCCGGAATCACCAGGCCCTCCTTGAAGAGCGTAATAAAGGGAATCCCGCGGTTTTCAACGATGCGAGCGACTTCCTGCTGCTGAAGATAACCAAAGTTCCCTGACAACACGGCATCGAACGGCCAGTGATTTCCCAAAATAGAAAGAACCTTCTCCATGAAGGTTCCATAAGCCTCAAGTGCCTCACGGCAGCAGCCATGATGGTAGTTGTATTCGGTGAGTTCCCGAGCCTGCGGATGGCGATCCACAAATTGCCGAAAGATGTCGTGCAGCTTCGCCTTCGGCAACATGCCGAAACAAACATCGTCAGTTCGTTCCGCCATCGCCCGAACATCCTCCTCGAAAATGCTTCGTTGGATACAAAGCACCCGATGCTTCGCATCCTTATTCCCCCATTCGCGAATGCTTTTTCTCAGCATCCACGCGACCACAGACGCAGACTCCAGCTGCGTGCCGACCCCCAGCATCTTGCCGGCAACCTGTCCTTTCCAGCCAATCAAGGTCGAAGCCATTCCAACTGTAGTTTGCCCGCCACGATTTCGGCCCATTCCAAATCCGCCTCGGTATCGATATTGGCGAGCGGCTCATCCACGACCAAAGCGCCGCTGCGATTTCCCTTGATGCTACCGTGGTTCAACAGGCAGTCCCGGGTAATCGCGTAAGCCACCCCATTGCGATGGTAAACCGGCTGGAGCTGTTGCCGGGCGATGATCTCTGCTCCCCGCGGATCGTAATAGTCCATCTCTCCATTCGCTGAGACGACCAGTTGCTTGAGCGGATGCCCTTTCGAGTCGGTTTCGGAAACCGTCCACACCGCATCAAAGTTGCCATCCATCAATTTCCGCACACACGCCTCCACTTGTTGTGGAGTTCGCAACGGAGAAGTCGGCTGAAGCATCAACACAATGTCATAGCGCCGGTCATCCTGCGCTTCCATCTCTTCCAAGGCCTGCTTCAACACATCCCAATCTCCAATCCGGTCTCCTGAAAGCGATTCCGGTCGACGAAACGGGGCGTCAATCCCCTCAGCCTCGGCCGCCTCCGCAATTCGATCGTCATCCGTCGAAACCACCGCTCGATCAATCCAGGAGAGTTGTTGGATGACCCGCCCTGTGATTCCAACCAGCGAAACGCCACAAAGTTCCCGAAGGTTCTTGAGAGGGATGCCCTTGCTCCCTCCGCGCGCCGGCACCACAGCCAGGATGGATCGATCTTTAAACATGTTGCTCGTCGCTTGTTGTTTGTTGTTTGTTGTTTGTTGCTGGCCAAGATCCGCTACGAACTGCGCAAATGCCTAATTAATCCCCCGGATTTTCGTTCAACTTTTCGTGCGAGTTCCATGGCGTCCTGAAATTCGACTTCATTGACGTGCTCGCGATCCCGGGCTCGATACAGCTGGCTTTGGACTTCAGCAGCTGAGCGCTGAGAATAGCCGACAAATTTTGCAAACTCGGGATTGGTTCCCGACCGAAAACCTTCAGCTACATTATCCATTGCAGAACCTGCCGATCGATTGATCTGATCGGACAGCGGCCGGTCATGCGAAAAACACCCACGTTGAATCAGACTCCAGATCCGGCGATTCAACTCCCGAGCATCCTGCCAAACTTCCAGATCTTCAAACCGTTCCCAAGCCATGTTTAGCAAGCTACAAGCTACAAGCTACAAGCTACAAGCTACAAGCTACAAGCTACAAGCT